>NZ_LMOC01000009.1:0-508539 GCF_001423465.1 Pseudomonas sp. Leaf129
TTGGCGCCTAGGGTAGCGGGGTCGAGCGTGCCATTCGCCTTCGCTTCCAGGACCCTGAACACTGGACTGACCACGGGCGCGCTGGATGTGATGCGCAATGACATCGGACTGGAGGGGACGGCCGTGCCCGTTCCTGCTTTTTGATAGGTGTAGGAAACCTGTACCGTCTTGCCGATATTTTCCGTCGCCCAGGATTTGGGCACGGCGAAGTCCACCGGTGCGGCGCGATCGACCACTGGTTTGATCTCGGTATTGCGTGAAGGTGACCCACCCCAAGTCACGCGCAAGGTATCGTCCAGTGCCATCCCCGGGTGCAGCACCTGAACCGTGGCAGTGGCGCCCAAGGTATCGGCGTCGAGCGTGCCATCTGTCCCGGCCTCCACCACGCTGAAGACTGGGCTCACCGCGCCTCCAGCGATTCTCAACGTCAAAGGTGCCGAACTGACCTCGGGTCCGGCGCCAGCCGTTTGGTACCAGTAGGTCAGCGTCACGGTTTGCCCCGCGTTCTCCTCGATCCACTGCTTGGGCAAGTCGAACTTCAGGACCTTGGCGATCAGCACCGTTTGTACCGCCGTGCTGTGGGTCTGGCTGCCTAGCCATTCAACGCGCACCTTGTCGCGCGGGCCCATTGGGTAATACACCTCGACTGTCGCTTTATCGGTGATTACYTCGGGATCCAGAACGCCCTCCGGCGCTTCCACCACCGAAAAACGTGACTCGATGGCGCGAGCGCCGAACGTGAAGCGCTCGGACTGCACAGCTTGCGGTTCAGGAGTACGGCTTTCGCAGGCAACCAAACYCAACATCACGCTCAACAGCAGAACCGGCAGCTTTTYGATAGACATATCGACCTCACATCCTTCYCGGTAGCATCGACCTTCATTGAGTGACTTGGTCCAGGCGCTCGTGCGCCTCGTCACTGGTTTCGTGGGGGCCGCGGCCCCTCAACRTTCGCTTTGCATGGCAACGCCAAACCCCATTGCAGACGCGCGCAACTCACTCATCTGCTTTCCTTCGCACGGCATGCGGCCTGGTCCGGTACGGACGTTGCAGTGACACCTTGATCCGCTGCGGCAAATCCTGAAAGACCATCAGCAAAGGNTTCGCTTTGCATGGCAACGCCAAACCCCATTGCAGACGCGCGCAACTCACTCATCTGCTTTCCTTCGCACGGCATGCGGCCTGGTCCGGTACGGACGTTGCAGTGACACCTTGATCCGCTGCGGCAAAGCTGAACGCCGAGGCTGCACCGTCACCCAGGAACAAGCGCAGGATGGGCAGGACACTGCCGGTGCAATTGAAGTAGTCGCGCTGAATGACCTTGGCGCTGGCCAGGCCCGAGGCAGGGTTGCGTTGGGTGCGGTAGAACAGGGCCTCAAGCGGCAATTGCCGGTGCAGGTTCTGCCCCCATACCTGNATCAGTGCCGAATGCCGGTCGCTGGCAAACAATGACCTTGGCGCTGGCCAGGCCCGAGGCAGGGTTGCGTTGGGTGCGGTAGAACAGGGCCTCAAGCGGCAATTGCCGGTGCAGGTTCTGCCCCCATACCTGAAGCATAATTTCGTTGTGATACTGGCGATCGACAGCCGCTGTCTGGAAGTCAGGCCCAAAGTCAGGCTCAACAGCAACATCGACAACTTATTGATGACCATGATCACATTCCTTTGATGTCGGGCAGCTCGGAGCGCAATTGCCCCACCTTCCGGATGAAAATCGAACGCCAACGCCCTATCAGTCGCCCAGGTGCGTATCCCCATCTCGTGGCGATACGAACGTTGACGGCCAAAGGCGGCGGTGAAGAGTTCAAGGCGTGGGCAGGCAGCACCAGGGCCGCCTGCCCAGTGCACACTCAGGCGATGGTGAATCGCCATACCCGCGAGAACAGGAAAGGCTCACCTGACACACGTCGGTAGACGCTGTAGTTGACCAATACCTTGGTACCACGGCTTTCCGTCACCCACTGCGAAGGAATGCTCACCGACACTGGCGTACCTGTGGCACTTACATTGATCTCTGCACCGAAGCGCTCCACTACCCCGCCCCAACGCAGACGTACCGTGTGCCCGCTACGCAAGTTGGTGGTAGGAATACTTGCGGTCCGCGAGTCGCCGCTGACTCGCGGTGCAGGCAGGTCGACGGGATTCGGGCTGACGCGCAAGGTCATCGGGTCTGACCGATCGAGTTGCTGTTGCCCCAGATAAACCGTGTACTCGATCTCGGCCTGGCGGCCAATGATGTCCACCACCTCCATGCGCGGGATGGCTACGTCGATCGGCGCAACGCGTGTCACCGGAATGGCTGCAGAACGCCATACGATCGAGTCATGCTGCCAGCGCACCATGACCGACTGCCCAAGGTCCATGCCGGTGTATTGCGGGATCCGCGCAGTGATCGAAGAGGCTTCGTAGATGTCAGCAAAATTGAGGTAATCGCCAGGCGCCTGGGGGATCCGCAATCGTTGCGCAATAACAGCATTGGCGGCCTTGATGCGCAGCCGACGCAACAAGAACTCAGTGGCGTTGCTGGCCACGCTGCTGCCATCGAAGCTGACCTTCAAGCGCACTACGATTTCGCTGCCTGGTGAGAAGCGTTGCAGTTCGGTCCGCAACAACGGCACGTTGAGGCCGCTTGTCACTTCTTGAGGTGTAATCAGCCGGGCACTGGCCAATGTAAGCGTCAGCGGTCCTTGGGCTGTGACACCTTCTACGGTCAGCCAGATCTTCTGGCCTGCACCGATCAGAGGCCATTCACCGCGAACCACCTGGGCGTCTCCAGTAAAACTGGTCAGGTCCAGTTCAGACTGGGCATTGCCCGCCTGCGGTACGGTTGGCGCATCCAAGGCACTCTGCGGCATCGGACTGACGTTCAGGGACAATTCGAACGGGCCGAACTGCTCGATACCTCTGACCACGAAGTAGGCCAGCTCGACCGTTTTGCCTAGATTGGCGGCAACGGCGGAGGCGGGCACGGAGAACGCGACCACACCCGAGGTACTGCCGTTCTGGGTCTCAATGTCAGGAGTGCCTGGCCCGGCAGTGCCTTGCCATACCAACGCAATCAGATCGTTCGGCGACATTGGAGTGTAGGCGACCCGGACGGTAACACCGTTCTCAGCCAGTACCGGATTCAGCACGTTAGGAGGACTGGCGCCTACGACGACCGGTGGCGGAAAGTCTGTGGAGACGGGGGCCCCGATCCGTACTGGCACTTTGGAAGAAATCGCACTGCCGCCTGCCTCATGCGCCACTCCATACCAGACGTTCACAACCGTACCCAGGTTGGGCACCACGTTGTTGGCCTTGTTGATCAAAAAATCCAAGTCTCTGTTGACGTTGTTATCGGTGACCTTTTTCGAGGAAACGAAAGGGCTGCTGACCGAGCTGTCCCAATGCAACGTCACACGATCACCGACCAGCTTGCCTTGGTACTGGAGAACCTTGACCTGCACCGGCTCGGTGGCCGTCTGGGGATTCAGCACTCCGGCGACCGCACCCACGACCTCAGGAGGTATCAGTCCCCCACCACCGCCACCGCCCACCACAGCCAGCGACAAACGCGGCGACTTGAGTACTGTACCAGGCCGGTTGATCGGCTTGACGCTGTAATACACCTCCAGCGAACCACCAGCGAGTAGGGTCACGTGGCCTTGAGGCACTGGGAACGGCACATCATGATCCAGGTCAGTGTCGGCCAAGTCGTATTCGAAACTGTCATAGAACGACGTGCCGGCTTCTGTAAGACCGTCCCACTCCAGAAGCAGATAGTCACCCTCGGCCATGACATCCCATGCGGGCACATACACGGTGGTGCCACTGGCCGGTACGCTGGCGGGGTCTAGTCGATCGCCTACAGCATGCAACACTCGGGGGGGCTCCAACCCCTTTAGCTGGCCGATGACCGTCAACGACTTGACCAGCGATGTACGCGGTGGCCTCAGACTGGAGGTGACCCTGTAGGAGACTGTCACACTGCCACCAGCCAGACCGACAACTGCGCTATTGGGCACATTGAGTCTGACACCGAAGCCGATGTCTTCGGTCTTCACTGGGTAAGGTGGCGAGATATACTCGACTTGCGGGCCTTGCGCCGGCTGGCCGCGCCATACCAGCACGATCTGCTCCAACGCCACAAGAGCACCCGTAGGGATGATGATCTCGACGTCGGCGGTGCCGACCTCGTTCAAGTCCAGCACGCCGGCTACCGATTTGGGTACCTGCGGTGCCGGCAGAGCATTGGGATCCGGCACCTGGACCAACGCGCTGGGGCTCCACCGCGACCAGTTGTTGACCGTATCGCGCACTTCGTAGCGCACCACCAGATCATCACCCGATTGCTGGCCCACGATGGACGCACTGACAATGATTGTCACTGGGCTGTCCACCTCCTCTTCCTGCACCGTGCGGGTGATCAATATCCCACCCCAGGACAGGGTGATCTTATCGAAGGCGTACATGTTCTCGTACACCGGGATCGTCACGGTTACAGGCATACCGGAAGAGATTGCCCCAACCACCGGAGCCAGAAGCCGATCGTTGACATCGGCAGATTCGGGGTCGGGATCGAAGCCTCCGGGGACGCTACGCTTGACCTTGACCTTGATCGGGTGCGAAGCCTCATCGCTATCGGAGAGCAACCCGTAGACGTGGTAATGGAAGTTTATATCGCCATCGGGAATATCGAGAGGGTAAACACGAAATGTCAGAAGCTCCATTCCCTCCTCGACCGGGAGGCTCTGCAACGCTACGTCATCGCGAAACAGCGCGACCGTGTCGCCGGGAATTATGTCACCGGTGATGAATAGCTGTACCAGTACCCCGCGGGTAGGGTCGACCAGGTGCGAATAGTTGAGTCCACCATCGACTCTGATGGCGGGGATGTCAGGCGGTGGGAGCGAAGCAGGCTCGCCGACGTGACTGGCGAGCACAGCGCTTCGCTGCAGCGATTTGTAGTAATAAGCACTCATAAGGCACCTCGATGCAAAGGGCAAAGGTGCACACAGCCGCTTGCGCAACTGTGTGCTTGTGCAAAACGCTCGACTGTTTCTGGCGAAAACCTTATTCGAGCTGCTTCATATGAGCCTTGAGCTGAGAGTGACTACCGTCGTCAAGCGAGGTTGCAGAAAAGCCGCTGGTACCCGTCCCACTCGTCGCGTTTGAACCTGCTGTAGGATTCTGCAAATCCACCGGTGTCCTGGCAGTCGGCGGCAGCGGCAATGTATTGCCTGTGCCGCCAGCATCGTTGACGATTTGATGGCTGTGATCCAGGTAATGGGTGCGTGGCAGGTTCGTCAACGTGAAATACGTCTGCGGTACCCGGAACCGGTACGTACCGCGCGCAATTTCGGTGGGGGTGAGCGGATCACTGGTTACCTCGTACGCCGTACCAGGCGTTGGCGTTGCGTTCGTACGAGGTTTGTAACCTGCTAATTTGAGAGTGATTTTATCACCCCGAGAGACGTTGATGTAGTCGAGTTTGATCTCATACTCCGCGCCGCCACGGGTATTCTCAAAGGTAAGCGCGCCCCTGTCGGTGAGCGTAACCCACCGGCCACTGGGCAGACCGTTACCACCTCCAGGTACTTCGTCGGCGCCGATGACATCCACATCGACAGTCTTGGATTTGGCGACATTGGTGAACTCAGGGAGCGACCCTGCCGCAGCAAAAACGCGAGCAACGGTGTACTTCAGCTTCAACGTTCCGGTACCTTCGTCGGACATCTGGCTACCCAACAAGGTGAACTTCAAATCTGTCTTATTTGCTACATCCGTCGCTGAGAGCCGGTAGGGTGTGAGATCAAGCGTGCCGTACGTAATCTGTATGATATCGTCCTTGAGCCACCGATTTGCAGCAGCACCCGGTGGCCAAGGCACTGTTATCTGGGCAGGCTCGCCATACTGAAATGCGTAAATCACGTTCTTGACAGCACCGTCTTTGCCCAAGATCCAAGGATCCAGCAAGGCTTCGTCTTCCGGAGTCTCTGGATCAGGGTCCGGGCCGCCCGGCAGCGTGATGTCGAACAGTACGTCGCGCAAGATGGGCGAGGAGGCCATCTGGTGACCGGTACGGGAGACGGTGTATTCGAAGTCGCTGGAAAAGCGAGATACCCCCTTACTGGCGGTTATGACCTGCGCGTAGGTAATGGAAAAAGTCAGAATGGGCTCAGCGTTCTTATCGGAAATTATCGTAGTGCCGACCAGAACACCGTCCAAGAACAAGTCCACCGAATCGCCATTGTTGGCATGGGCAAATTTGGGAATGATGACGGTCAGATTTCGCGCGTCGGCCTCATCGATGATCGAATCGGCGTACAAGGGAATGACCGGTGCGAACAGATCAGGATCGGTAGGCACATCGCTCAGCAGCAGCGTCACCGGCCGGGGCTCACCGTTCACCGTGGAACGGTTGCCCGCGCGATCAGTGATGAAGTAGCCCAGCTTGCGTGGCCCATCGCCCTGAGCCAGAAGGTCGGGGGCAGGAAAGTAGATGGAGACATCGGTGACTTCCGATGCTCCTGGCGGAAGTGTGACTGAATTGCTGGGGAGCGGGATCCAGATAGGGTCACCGTTTGCCTCATCGGCAACCGATATCATCGGCACGATGACATCGCCTGCATGCTGGCCCCCGTATGTGGGCACCCTTGCGAGCAGCCCTTTGATGGGGTCCAAGTCGACAGGGTTGATCACATAGTCGGCGCCCACACCGGGCAGCTCCAACTCCCCAAGCAACGAGCCACCGGGCGCTGTGCGGTCGATATAGATATTGAAATTGATCAGGCATTTGGTAATCGCTTCGCTGTAGTAGCCCTCGAGCTGGTATGAGAGCTTGGCGGGCGATTTAGGCCCCGTCTCAAATCCATCCGCTGGTCCAAGCGGCAACTCGAGGGTAAGTGGGCCTTCAGCCGCGACATCGTCGTCGCTAATCTCGTATTCAGTCTCCTCCAGGACCCTGCCATTCCAGCTCAATTTCAGAAGGTCTTGAGCGTCAAATTTTTCATTCCAGGGAATGATCACATTTACCGGCGCCATAGAAGCCGGCGCTGACACCAAGCCCTCTTCGTAGCCATTCCCCGGCAGGGTGATCGGAACATCCAATGCAGCCAGGACAATGTCATCGTCCGCCAATACGCCAGGTGTCGCTTTTAACTGAGCCATGAAACCCAACTCCTTTGAAGTGCAAGCGGACCTATATATCCAGCCGACACGTCTTAATTAGTGATTCGGGAAGACCCCGACTCAACGACGTCACCGGGCATTCACTTGATCCCTGGCGACACCCTTGAAAAACTAGCAGAGCTTTTGCGACACCACCACGAGATGCATAGATCATTTGGTCTTTATAAAACACGGGATAATCGTGAATAAAACATACCATTAACATTCGAACTGAAAATATAGAGACACTTCTACACTCATTAAACCCCCCTGTGTACGCCGCCTTCCAGACCACATCGAAAAGAATATAAATTTTCATAAGTAACCAACTACTGTGCTTGAACGCCCCGCCTATTTTCCAGAGGGCGCTGGAGAATATGATGACTCTATTATTTGCGGTGAAGCATCCGATAGCGATACTGGTTGCAATGCCATTCGTGTCGATTGGAAGCTTCGATGCACTGGCTGGAAATGTTACAGGTCCGGGCAACGTCAACGTTTATGCGAGTAGTCCGGCGGATTTCTGGACACTGACCAATGGCGCGGTGCTAACCGTCAACCCCGGGGCACAAACGTTGGCCATCAGGTTGCAGAACTCAAGTGGCACGGTGACTGGAGCAACGATCAATGGTGCAGCACAGTCGGCTATGCAGACCAGCGGTCTGGGCGCAGTCAGCAGTGTGATTGACAGCACGTTGAGCAGCAGTAACGGCGGCTATGTGGTCGCGCTCGGCGGCCAGGGCAGCATCAGCGACAGCACTATTGTGACGGCGGGCCGAGGATTGAGTGTCTCGACCGGGAGCCAGCTGACCGCGTCCAATACCCAGGTTACCGCCTCGAGCAATGGCGCTGGGTCATTTCTGGGAGGGGGTCATGGTGTGACCGTGGTTGGGGGTACCGCGACGATCGCCAACGGCAGTGCACTGGCCGGGGTCGATCATGGGGCACTGCTGACACCGGACGGGCCGGCTACAGGTGAACCGGGCCGGATCGCCACCTTGACCGTCGACGATTCGAGTCTTCAAGGGCAGACCGGGAGCGCCTTGATCATTGGCCGCACCAGAGTGGACAGGTCGGCCATTGCGATGATAGATCTGCGTAACGGTGCGGCCTTGACGGGAGGCAACGGCCTGGCTGTGGAGCTGGTCGGCGCATCTGCCGCAACCTTGACAGCAGCGGACACTCAATTCAATGGAGGCATCCTGGCTACAGGGGCATCCACACTTGATGCAACGCTGCTCGACAGTCGCATCATCGGCAATCTGCAGGCCAGCGAACAGTCGCGTTTGGAGTTGAACGCCCAGGCAGGCTCTCTGTCCGGCGACATCAATGTGCTGGATACCTCCACTGCCATTCTGGCGTTTCGTAACGGCGCCAATCTTGCCGGCTCGCTTTACGCCGAGGCCGGCAGCACAGCATCCTTGGGTCTGGATGCCAGCACCATGACCGGCAATATCGCTGCCACCGGCGCTACGACGACGGTGGCCCTGGGCGATGGCTCGACGCTGACCGGTCGAATTACCAATGCCAGCCTGCTGAGCATGCGCGCAGGGTCGGTATGGAACATGACCCAGGATTCACAGGTCGAGGCGTTGGACATCGATGCCAGCCAGATAAACCTCGGGGGCACTGTCGGGGCCTTTCGCACCTTGACCTTGGGTAGACTGGCGGGTGCTGGCGCCTTTGCCCTCAATACCGATATTGCCAATCTGCAAGGTGACAAAGTGGCGGTAACGGGTGAAGCAGAAGGGAACCATGTCTTGGCCGTGGCCAATACCGGGATCGAGCCGCCGTCAGGCAATGACGGCCTGGTGCTGGTCAGTACCGCTGGTGTAGGGGCGGCAGCCTTCGCCTTGCGCGGCGGACAAGTGGACGCCGGTACCTTCGTCTACAACTTGGCGCACGTGGGAAATGACTGGGTTCTGGTGCGCAGAGGTGACCCCATCGACCCCGTAGAACCTGGCGGCCCTGACGAGCCGGGTACGCCTGGAGAACCCGGTGGCCCCGTTGTCACCCCCAGCGCGCGCGCCGTGTTGGGCCTTTTCAGTGCTGCACCCACCGTCTGGTACGGCGAGCTGACCACGTGGCGCAGCCGCATGGGCGACATTCGGGCAAGTAATGGCATCAGCGGGCCTTGGGTACGCGCGTACGGTGGCCGGTCGAACATGTCGGCGGCTGGAGGGGTGGAGTACGGGCAACAGCAACAAGGCATCACATTCGGCATCGACACACCTCTGCCAGCCGGGGACGATCAATGGACACTCGGTGTAATGGCTGGCTACAGTCGCTCGAACCTGGACCTCAAGGCCGGCACTGACGGCCACGTCGACAGCTACTATGCTGGTTTGTACAGCACTTGGTTGAACCAGTCGGGCTATTACCTGGATGCCGTAGTCAAAGTCAATCGCTTCAAAAACAGCTCTGACGTCACCATGAGCGACGGTCAGCGCGCCAAAGGCGACTACACCAACCACGGTGTAGGTGCGTCAGTGGAAGTCGGCAAACGCATTACTGTTGCCAACGACTGGTTCATTGAACCCTACCTGCAAGGCTCGGCACTTTGGGTGCAGGGTGAAGGTTACGGCTTGGATAACGGTATGCAGGCCCATAGCAATAATGCCCACTCGTGGCTGGGCAAAGTAGGCTCCCATGTAGGTCGCACCCTGAAGTTGGAAAAGGGAGGAACGGTACAGCCCTATGTAAAACTAGCGGTGGCGCATGAGTTTGCCAATGCCAATCGAGTACGCGTCAATGACAACTCATTCAACAATGATTTGTCAGGCAACCGAGTGGAACTGGGCGTGGGTATCGCTGCCCAATTGGCCTCCAACTTGCAGCTGCATGCCGATTACGGTTATAGCCGCGGTAAAAACATCGAAGTACCTGCTGAAGTGAGCGTGGGATTACGCTATGCATGGTAAGTCAGATATTTTTTAGATAGCCTTTTTAACAGAGTGACGCTTCCTACAAGTATGTAGGAAGCGTCCTACATAGCGACTGCGAGCAACTACCTTACACTGCGCCGCTTAATGAGCAGGACTCCACTGCCGTTCGATCCGCGCAAACCAAGGTAATAAACCCGTGCCTCACGCTATCACTGTTTCCAACTTATCACGCCTTACATGGGCCATCGCCTTCGCCATGGTGACCGGACCCACGTCCATGGCCAGAGAACTGAACGGCGATACCGCCACGGTCGGCCTCGGTGCTCCGGTGGAGAGCTGGAAGCTGAGCGATGGCGCGGTGTTAACTGTCGAATCTGGCGGAATCACCCAGGGCATCGTCAGTGGCGATTCCACGGTAATCATGAATGGCGCTGCGGCGAACTCCAACTCCACCTTTGCAGTGCATCTGACGCAATCCCAGGCCAGTATCGACGGGAGCCGCCTGACCAGTAGCGCCCGTTCCGCCCTAAATGTGACGCGCAGTAGCACGGTATCGGTTTCCAACAGCGTCATCGAAGGTATCGCACGGGGCGTCAATGTGGCTTGGAATTCCACGGCGGTTCTTAGCAATACCACAGTCTATGGACGAGATGATGGCCAGGACAACACAATGAGCGGTGGCTTCGGCCTCACGTTGGTCAACGGCAATGCACAGCTCGACAACAATACTCAGGTGACGGGTGACAAGCATGGCGTGATGATCATCGCTGATCGCATTGCGGGTCGCGAATCCAACCTGCTGCTCGACAACGCTCACCTCCTTGGGCTCAAAGACAGCGCAATCAGGGTCGATGCGCCCGCAGGCGCAGGTATCGCCCACGCCAACATCAGGATTACCAATGGTTCCACATTGACCGGGGGCAACGGTGTAATCCTCGAAGTGAACGGTGGTACCAGTGCCGATGTCACCGTGGACAATAGCTCCCTGGTAGGCAACGTCGTGGTAGGCGCAGATTCGGTGGTGTCCTTGAATCTGGATGACCAGGCCCGTCTTACTGGGGGCATCGGCAACTTGACCGAGATGAGCGTGAACAACGGCAGCCTGTGGAGGCTCACTCAAGACTCCAACGTGAAAAACCTGACCTTGAACAATGGCCGCGTCGATCTCGGTGGTAGTGATGGCGCTTTTCATCAGCTCGAGCTCGACACCCTCCAGGGCAAGGGCATATTTGGCCTGAACACCGACCTGGCCGCCGGGCAGGGTGACAAACTGGTGATCAGCGGTGAGGCCGCCGGTAATCACCAATTGGCGATCAGGAACACCGGCACTGACGTCGCCGAGGGGCAGGCCCCACATGAAGTGGTCAGAACGGGCGGCGGCACTGCTCAGTTCGATCTCGTGGGGGGCCAAGTGGATCTGGGTACTTACGTCTACGACCTGCAAAAGCAAGGTAACGATTGGTTTCTGGTACAGCGCCCAGGCGAAGTGGTCGCGCCCGGCACGCGCTCGGTGCTGGGCTTGTTCAGCGCCGCACCAACCGTGTGGTACGGCGAAGCCTCGACGCTGCGCTCACGCATGGGTGAATTGCGAATGGGCAGTGGCGAAGGCGGCGTATGGAGCCGCGCATATGGCAATCGCTACGATGTGTCCGCTGGAGGCGGTGTCGACTACCAACAGACCCAACAGGGCGTAAGCGTGGGTGCCGACGGTGCACTGGCTCTGGACAACGGTCGAATGCTGTTGGGTGTGACGGGGGGCTATAGCCGTTCCGATCTGGACCTGGCAGCCGGCACCACCGGCAGCGTCGACAGCTATTACCTGGGGCTTTATGGCACGTGGCTGGCCGATGACGGTTACTACGTCGATGCCCTGATGAAGCTCAACCGCTTCCAGAACGAAGCGGACGTCAGCATGAGCGACGGCCAGCGCAGTGCTGGCAATTACAACAACCACGGTGTAGGTGTATCGGTGGAAGCGGGCAAGCGCTTCGAGCTGGACGATGGTGTGTTCGTCAGTCCTTTCGCGCAAGTATCGGCGCTGTGGGTGCAGGGCGAAAAGTACAGCCTGGATAACGGCATGCAGGCGCGCAGCAACAAGGCTGATTCGCTGCTTGGCAAGGTGGGTACCCAAGTGGGGCAAACCCACCAGATAGACAGTGGAGGCCGCTTCGACTACTACGCCAAGGCAGCCCTGGCCCACGAGTTTGCCGACAACAATCAGGTAAAGATCAACGGCAATCGGTTTTCCAACGACCTGTCCGGCTCCCGGGCGGAGCTTGGCATCGGTGCGGCAGTCCAGCTTTCCGATCGACTGCAACTGCACACCGATCTGGAGTACGCCAAGGGTCGCAACATGGAGCAGCCATGGGGCCTGAGCCTGGGCGCGCGCTATGACTTCTGAAGCCATCACGCATCGGTATTGCCACCTTCGTGCGCCCGGCCCCTCCACTTCGCCCTTCTGAACAGCCAGGCCTGATCAGCGTGTGGAGGTCCAGGAGTGCAGATTCCCGACCTCCACCTCCAGCCTGCCTGCAAACGGAAAGTAATGCTCCACGCAGGCGGTCAGCTGGCGCTCGTAAGCCTGCGAGCTGATGCCCAATGATTGTTTGAGGTCGGCGCGCAGCAGCAGGTCGTAGTAGTCCGGACGGGTTTCGCGCAGGACGTCGTCGAGCAGTTGCGGGCCGGTCATTTCGAAGGTGTCTTTGACGTAGCGCCAGAAGGTCAGGGTTTCGCGGGTACTGGCGTCCTTTTTCAGAACGGGCCGGGGTTTGGCGTAGAAATCGGGCTTGGCCTTGAACCGCGTCTGCATGGCGCGGGTCACGGACTTGAGCACCGGGTTGTTGGCGTGGCTGGCAAACACGTGGCTGTTGTAGCCACTGTAGGGCACGTCGGCCAGCACCACGGCGTCGTCGAGCAGTACATCCTCGGGGCCGGCGTGGAGTTGCAGGTCGGCATGGACGGTGGTGAACCTGTTGTCCACGTCCATGTACAGCCCACCGTGGGCATCGATCAACGGGTAGCGCAGCACGTCGCTGGCGGCGGCATAGTTCCTGGCTTGGCCGTTGCGGCAGGCGCGGTACTGAGGGCCGCTGTCGCCCGCCAGCAGGGTCTGGAAGAAGTCCTGATCGGCCAGAGGCGTGATCGCCACGTCAGGCTTGTCGGCAAAGATGCCCTTGAGTTGCGTCAGCAGTGTTTCGCTTTCCAGGTCCACATGCAGGACCGTGCGCCAGCCTTGCATCGCTGCGGCGTTGCCCACCACATTGTCCAACAGGGCCTGGCTGGGCAGCTCGTGGCCTACCCAGATGTAATGCACCACCCGCGGGATCGCCGACGCGCCGGCAGGCGGTATGGGCAGAGGTGGCAGAACGATGCTCTTGGTGGCGCGGGTCGCCGGTGCATCCTTCGCAGCGGCCTGCCATTGCAGGCGGTCGCCGCTGCGCCAATCGCCATCGGCGCTCAGCCACAGGTAGTCAGTGTTGCCCAGGTGGTTTAGGCGCCAGGTCTGTTCGTCGGCGTCGTACAGGGCCAGCAACGAGCCTCGGCTGGGGATACGGACCATGTAGCGATCGAGGATTTTCTCCACGCCGTCCAGTGGCACGGTCACGCGAATCTGCGTGGCCAACGGCGGTACGTGGACGTCGCTGGCGAGGTCGGTGCGCAGTACATCCCAGGCCGTCACTCGCTGGGCCTCGGCTACCGACGCTGCGGCGATGCGTTCACCTGGATGCCAAACACCTTTGGCGTCCAGGGTCAGCGGGATGCATTCCTCAGCGGCATAGGGGTTGAGCGGATCGACCACCGCCCATTGCTTGAGCGCGACCCTGTAGCGCACGCGATACAGCACATTCTGTACCTGGGCATAGATCTGGTTGCCCTGACGCACGTAGAGCCCGGCCATGGGACCGCGGGTCTGGACCTGCAGGTCGCGGCCGCGGACCACGGCCGGGCGCCATTCGAGCAAGCGATTGGCGACGGACCCATGGCTGGGCGAAGGCGAGTCGCTGGAGGTGGAGGTGCTGGAACGGTCCTCGTCGCTGCCCAGATAGAGCGGATCGAAATCGTCGCCACTGCTGCTGCCACCGCTGGACGTATCACCGGTGTCCTCGACCACGCCGCCCCAGACGCTTTCGCCATCGGTTTCCAGCTCCAGTTGCATGCCGGCTTCGTCATAGTCGCCGATGGCCGTGAGGTCGCCCAGCAAGGGCAGCGTGAGAAACACGTTCAAGGCTTGCAGCACCGCACCGCGGATGGCCTCGGAGCGCTCGCGTTCGTTCACCGCGTTGATGGCCTTGTCGGCGTACAGCCCCACCGCGCCCAGGCCGGCAGCGATGGACAAGGCTGCAATCGGCCAGCCCATCATGCTGAAAATACTGTACAGCTTGAATGAGGCTTCCAGATAACCCAGCCACATGCCTTTGCTGAGCTGATTATTGGAAATCAGCAGGTAACTGGCATCGTTCTCCATGTCGGTTTTCAGGCAATCGGTCAGGAAGGTGAAGGCATAGCCGTCCAGCGTTTGTTCCTCTGCGTTGAGCCGGGTCTTGCGCAGGTTCCAGGGCGTGCTGGCGATGTCGCGCAGATGACCCTGCAGGGTATTCCACAGGCCGTGTCTGTCGTGTTCGGGCCGTGCGAACTGCAAGCCGAAACGGCGCCGGCCCTCTTCGGTCAGCAGGTAGCTTCGTACCCACTCATACATTTGCCGGGCGTTGGCAAAGACCACGAAGGCTGGGTCCTGCATGGCGCAGTAGATGATCTCGCGGCCCGACGCCGTGCGAAAGCGCAACATGGTGTGGCTGACG
This sequence comes from Pseudomonas sp. Leaf129, assembly GCF_001423465.1. Classification (NCBI taxonomy): domain Bacteria; kingdom Pseudomonadati; phylum Pseudomonadota; class Gammaproteobacteria; order Pseudomonadales; family Pseudomonadaceae; genus Pseudomonas; species Pseudomonas sp. Leaf129. The sequence continues at coordinate 14,834 of NZ_LMOC01000009.1, forward strand.
ATGCCTTCGATATCGAAGCTGTGCACCGTAGTGCTGGATGACATCGCCACATCGCCCATGAGCTTTTCCGGCCGGAAAGGCGTGCTGGAATCATTCACCACGGCGGCATACACCTCGATGAAATCTTCGATGCGCAACAGGCCTTTCTGGCAGTTGAGGATGGCGTTGCACAGCATGCTGAGCTTGGACACCATGCAGTACAGGCCATGGTTGTTGATCCAGAAGCCGCGTACCTTGGAGGCGTAGTAGGCGGCGAAGTCGATGCGCCAGAAATACGCATGCACCTGGCGCGGGTCCAGGCGGATTTCGTTATGTTCGTTGAAGGCGTGGGCCGACTGATCGACACGATAGAAACCGCCCATCTGCGCCAGCAGATCGCTGTTGCGTTGCTGGTCCAGGTCAAAGCGGCGCATCACCAGCTCGACCAGGGTCATCGATTGCTTGGGCGTGCCGTAGTGCTCCCAGCCAGTGTAGGTGCGCGAGCTGGAGTTGGCCGAGTCGAACCAGTGCCAATGCACCTGGTAGGGGTCCAGATCGAACAGCCCTGCCCTGGCCAGCACCTGTCGGGCGATCTGCAGCGCGGCACGTTCGATGTCAGGGTACTGTTGCATCAGCTCGGCGATCTTGCGTTCCCAGAAGAGAATGTTGGAGACGATGGGGTCAGGCTGAACGGTGTTGTTGTCGGTAACGGTCGCTGAAGGGGCGGAGGTGGATTCCGGTTCGCTCATGGTCTTGCCTCACAGGTTCGGGAGGCCTAGCTTAAGCAGCCGCGCAAGCAGGGCTGCCTACATGGTTGGCACCCGCAGCGGGGACGAGGCCGAAGCATGAGCCGACGCGCCGGACTGTCGCAGACGTGAGCCGCAGCGATGCTCGCGCCTGCCTGCGCCCCAAGCGTGCTGGTCGGCGGCGAGAATCACGTTGAGCAGCGCCTTGCCCGTCACGACGCCTTCGGGATGGCGCTTGTAGAGCTCCACGCCGATATTGATCGCCAGGCGATCGGCGGGAGTGCGCCAGTGGCGCAAGGTGCGGCGCTGCTCCAGGGGGGTGTGCTCATCGATACCGTCGACCAGCTCGCCGGGACGAAGCCCCACTGCCATGCCCAGGTAGCCGTAGTGGATGCCCGCCCAAAGACCGACGTGATAGAGGTAGCGGCCTTGCTTGTGCCAGGTGGAGCCTTGCAAGTGCGCAACCTTGGCGCGGTAATTCCACTCGCGGTTGTCGTCCATCTGCTCGACCCACAGGGCCACGGCTTCGTCCCTGCAAGCCTTGGCCACTACCTGAGGGTCGCGCGCCCACAAGCGTGCGTGCCAGGGCAGCGCCTTGTAGGTGCGCGTGTCCTGAGTGGCATCGTAGCAATTGAGCTGGCCGATCTTGACGATGGTTGGGTGGCGGACGTTGCTGTTGATTTCGCTCGCCAGGTAGGTGGTGATCGACAGCAATTGGTCTGGATGGCCACAGTTCAACGCCGTGTCTGGCCGCGGCAAGGCGGCCGGCCGGTGTTTGACCTTGCGTACGGACTCGTACTGGGTGCTGAACGACGACGGGATCAGCAGCGCATTGCACTGGCAACTACTGGTGCTGTCGAGACTGCCAGCGACGCGCCGACCGTTGCTCTTGAGCTGGTCGACGCCGCCAACGATGTGAAATTCGCCAGTGCTCTTTCCGCACGACACGCGATCACCTTCGCGCGAGCGCGGAACGCCGAGCAAGGTGACGCCTCGCTCACCACCCAGCACTGTGCCGCCGCACGATGTCTTGTCACCCAAGCGGATGAAGTAGCCTACAGTCATGTCCAAGTCCCCTGCTGTGCCCATGGCCCGCGAGGGACCGCAAAGCGAAAGGAGTTTCCGGGAGTGATGGACACACGTCTGTAGGACTAGTCCGACGTAGATGCAGGAAGAGTCCTGATTTCCCGGAAGGGGCTACACCGCGGCGCGAGGCCTCAGGGCAAACGCTGATCCAGCAGGGTACGCAAGGCGCTGCCTTCGGGCCAGTTGCGCAGCAACCTTTCGCGGTCGCGTTGGTGGGCAGGGGCGAAGCTGCTGTCACTGCCGTGCTGCTGCACGGCGTCCAGGTCGATCAGCGCCCAGCGGCCGTTGTGCCAGAACAGGTTGTGACCCTTGAGGTCGCCATGGCTGATGCGCTCGCGGATCAGATCGGCGAACAGTTGGTCCAGGGCCAGCAGTTGGGCTTCGGGCAGGTCGCCTGTGTCGACATGGGGGGCGAAGGCCTCGAGCAGGTCTGGGCCACTCAAGTGCTCGGTCACCAGGTAGGCCTCGCGGCGTAGCCACAGCACACGTTTTTCCAGCACGCCCAGGGGCTTGGGCGTGGCGATGCCGAGGAACAGCAGGCGGTTGCCCTCGACCCAGGAGTGCCAGGCACGGCTGGGGCGCCAGAAGCGCTTGCCCCAGTGCAGCAGGTTCTTGATGTTGTAGCGCTTGATCAGCAGGTCGCGGCCCTGGCTGTGAACACGGCCGACCGTGGCGGCGCCGCCAGTCTTGTAGATGTGGCCTTGTTCGAGCAGGGCGTCGGCACGCTCCAGCACGGGCAGCATGGCGGCCTCTTCTTCGCGGCGAACGGCACGCAGGCTGGAGGCATTGTCCTGGACACTGAACAGGCTGCAGTCGCGGCCGACTTTGCCCAGATAGTCCTTGAGGCGCCAGGCGCGGACCTTGTCGATCTGCTTCTGCAGCGCTTCCATGGGCAGGCCGTGCTCGCCATTGGCCAGCAGGTAGTAGACCAGCAGCTCTTCGGTGAAGGGTTCCAAGTGCTTGGGTAACTGAGCGAAGAACACACCGAGGTTTTCCAGCACCTTTTGCCGCGACAGGGGCTTGCCCGCCTCTTCGACCTGGATGCCGGCGCCGTCGATCAGGTACACCTGGCCGTTGTGGCGCAACAGGTTGTCCAGGTGCAGGTCCTGTTGCCACAGGCCTTTGCCGTGCATCTGGCCGATGACGCCGAGGGCTTCGCCGAGCACGGCGGTCTGTTCGTCGGCCAAGGGCGGCAGGGCCTCCACGCGGGCCCATTCGTCGGCCAGGCTGTGGGCGTTTTCCAGGTATTCGAACAGTAGCCAGCCGCCCTCGCCTTCCTGCAGGCCGTCGGCGAGCAGCTGGGGAGTGGTCAGGCCCTGTTCGGCGAGCAGGCGCACGCCGGCCAGTTCGCGCTGGAAATGCCGGGCGGCTTTGCTGCCGACCAGAAGTTTGGCGAGCACGGTGCGGCCCCGCCAGATGCCGGCGCCGACGTAGCGCTGACCGGGCAGAACGCGCAGCAGGGTCAGCAGTTGCAGCTCGGCAGGGCCGGCGGCGTCTGCCAAGGTGATGCTCAATGGCAGGGCTGGGGTGCGGCCGGCTTGGGTCAGTTCAGACAGGCGCATCGGCGGGCCTCTTGTTGTAGGTAAGGTGGGGCGCTGGATGGGTGGCTGGCAGGAAGGGCCTCTTCGCGGGCAGAGGGGACTGCGTTGCAGCAGGTATTACTCGGTGTGCCTCTTCGCGGGCAGAGCCCGCTCCCACAGAGTTGATAGTGCGCCTGATATTTATGTGGGACCGGGGCGGGCGGCCGAGCCCTCTGCCCGCGAAGAGGCCAGTTGCAGCGAGATACATCTACCGCCCTTCCTTGTGACTGCGACGGCGGCTCAAGCGTTGAAGCCAGGCGTCGACCAAAGGGCTGGCTTCAGGCTGGGCCAGATACGCGGCGAGCAACACACGAATATCCGCCGCCTGCCAGCGCGGCGCGCGGCGCAGCAGCGGTTCCAGGTCCTTGGCGCGGTCGCGCTGGCCGAACAGCAATGGCCGGGTTTTTTCCAGGTCGATCAACTGCGCCTGGTACCCGCTCGCCGTGGCGCGCAGGAAAATGTGCTTGGGGTAGAAACAGCCATGCACCTGCCCTGCCGAATGCAGGATGCGCCCCAGCTCGCCGACCGCTACCAGCACCGCGCGGCGCGTATCGGGGGCCAAGGTCGGCCATTGCTGCAATACCGCGTCAAGGTCGGACCAGCCGTCCAGCGCGCGGGTCATGAGCATGGCGCGGGTATCGCCCTGAACCTGCCGTTGACCGTAGAACACCGCCTGCAAGGCCGGAATCCCCTGCTTGCGATAGCGGCTGATGTTGCGAAACTCGCGGGCAAAGGTCGGCTCGCCAAACGGTCGGGCCAGGGTCCGGGTCAGGTAGTTGCTCTGGCGCTTGAGGTAGAAGCCACGGCCTTCCAGATCCAGGCGGTACACGCTGCTCCAGCCGCCACGACCGGTGTTGGGTTCATCCACGGCGTCCAGTTGCAGGTTCCACAATGCGTCGAACGCGGCCAGCCCGTGGCGCTCGAGCAAGGCGCGCTCCTCGCTGGCGATGAAGTCGCTCATTCGCGGCCCTCGAAGAATTTGACGATTTTGCGCACGCGCAGCTTGTCCGACGCATTGAGCCTTTCGCGGCGGCGGTACTGCAGGTAGAAGCGCAAACGCTGGGTGTTGGACAGCTCGCGCTTGCCCAGTTTGTCCAGGCAGGCGAGGTCCTTGATGATGCGATAGCGCAGCATGAAGCTGCGCCAGAACGCACCATTGGGACAGTCGATGAAGTACAGCACGTCCTTGTCGTCGACCAGCAGGTTGCGCCACTTCAGATCGTTGTGCGTGAAGTGGTTGTCGTGCAGGGTACGGGTATGTTGCGCCAGCTGGCGGCTGATGTGGTCGACCCAGGCACGGTTGCGCAGGCGTGGATCACCGCTCTGCGCCAGGTGATGCAGATCCTGGGTGTTGGGCAGTTCGCGGGTGATCAGCGCGCCGCGGTCATAGCTGGCGCCATTGCGCTCCAGGCCCCAGGCCACCACCTCGGCGGTCGGGATGCCCCACTTGGCGAAACGCTTGAGGTTCTGCCATTCGGCCTTCACCCGGGGCTTGCCCAGGTGCGCGCGCAAGCCTTTGCCTGCGCCCACGTAGCGCTTGACGTAATAGGTGACGCCGCCGCGCTGGACGCGAATCACTTCGGACAACGGGTCGCGGGTCAGACGCTCGCCGGTCAGGGCGAACACCGCTTCCAGGCTGCCGAAGTCGGTCTGCAGGTGTTCATAGCCCGCCTCCAGATTCCAGCCGGCCATTAGAGCGCATCCCCATAGCGTTGCTTGCGGTCGTACAACTTGTTCGCCTTGCCGTCGAGCCAGCCGAGCAGCTGCGCTTCGTCCTTGAGCACGCGGCGTAGCGGCTGCTGGAAATAGTCACGCAGAAAACGCAGCTTGTCGCGGCGCGTCAGGCCGATGTCCAGCGCCGAGAAATACAGCGCGGCCAGGTCCTTGTCGCGCCAGCGACGAGTGATGCGCGGCCGTACCTGCGCGCGGTGCAGATCGATCACCGACAACTTGAAATCCGTGGCCGTGACCGGCTTGTCGGTGTGCAGCAGAAAGTGGCAGATGTAGCAGTCGCGGTGATTCACCCCGGCGCGGTGCATCATGCCGACCAGGCGCGCCACCTCGGCGATCAGCGCGCGCTTGAGCGCAGGCGCAGGCGGCTGTTTGACCCAGTTCAGGCTCAGCACTTCCAGGTCGATGGTCGGCGCCAGCTCCTGGGTGATGATGAACGAATGCTGATCGGCCGGGTTGCTGCCGCGCTCGCCGTAGGCCACCGCCGTCATGCTCGGCACGCCGGCTTCGCGCAGACGCTGGATGGCCTTCCATTCCTGGCCAGCGCCGAGCACCGGGAGCTTGGCGGTGAACAGGTTCTTGGCGATCTCCGCCCAGCCGATGCCGCGGTGGATCTTGACGAAATAGCCCTTGCCATCGACTTCGGTGCGCAGCGTACGACGCGCTTCGAGTTCACGGAACACTTCGCCTTGCAGCGCTTCGACGGCGACGAACGGATCGCGCCCGGCCCACAGCGTCTTGAACGGCTCGTCGAGCACCAGCTTCATGGTCGCGCCTCCAGAATAACGTCGGCGGCGTGCTCGGGCATGCTGTAGATGTCGGCGCTGTCGGCGAATGCCAGGCCATTTGCCGACCAGGCGGCGCGCGCGTCGTCGTCTTCGAGCATGCGCTGCAGGTAGCGGTTGAGCTCTTCCTGCTCGAAGGGTTCGCTGAGCACCAGCCCGGCGTCGGCCTCGGCGATGTAATGGGCATAGCCACACACCGCCGACACCAGCACCGGCAGGCCGGCCACGGCGGCTTCGAGCAGCACGGTGCCGGTGTTCTCGTTGTACGCCGGGTGGATCAGCACGTCGGCGCCGAGCAGAAAACGCGGGATGTCGCTGCGGCCCTTGAGGAACTGCACCCGGTCGCCCAGGCCGAGCGCTGCGCTCTGCACCTGGAACAGCTTGGGGTCGTCCTGGCCGATGACCATCAGCCGCACGCGCTTGCGCAACGCCGCCGGCAAGGCCGCCATGGCCTTGAGGCTACGATCCACGCCCTTGGTCTTGAACCCCGAGCCGATCTGCACCAGCAGCAGCTCGTCGTCTTCGAGCATGAATTCACCGCGGAACTCGGCGCGGATCAAGGCCGCATCCGGCGGCGCACGGCGGTCCTGGGCAATGCCCGGCGGCAGCAGGTGGAAGCGCGCCAGCGGGGTGTCGTAATGCTTGATGAACAGCGGTTGCTGGACTTCGGAAATCATCAGGATTTCGGTCTTGGCGTCGCGCCCGAACACCGCGCGTTCGTAGTCGGCGAAATGCTTGTAGCGACCCCAGTAGCGGTACAGCGAATGGCGCAGGTTCTGCGCCTTGTCTTCATAGCAGCCATCGGCGGCGTAGTAGACATCCAGGCCGGGCATCTTGTTGAAACCGATCAGGCGGTCGACCGGACGCTTGGCCAGGTCGGCCTGCATCCAGCTCAGCAGTTTCTCGTTGCGCCGATGGTTGAAGAACGCCTTGACCGGCGCGACCTGCACCTCGAAGCCTTCGGGCACCTCGCCCTCCCAGATCAGCGTATAGACGCGGATGCTGTGGCCACGGCGCTGGCATTCCAGGGCAATGCGCATGAAGTCGCGCTGCAGGCCACCGAAGGGAAAATATTTGTAGAGCACGAATGCCAGTTGCATCAACGAAGATCCTCGGCCAGTAACACGGCGCTCAATCGGCTTGCCACGCGCTCGGGATTGAGCCGGGTGAAACACAGCGGCCACTCGCGTTTGAGATCGAACCGACGCTGGTCATCCGGCGTCGGCTGGTAGGTACATTTTTTCTGCATGCAGGGTGCGCATGACGGGTAATCGCTGGCCAGGTGGACCTGGCTGCGACCGTAGGCGCCGGTCAGGCCGACGTTGGTCGGCCCGAACAGGGAGATGGTCGGCACGTCCAGGGCTGCGGCCAGATGACCAAGGCCGGTGTCGACCGCCACGCAGGCACGGGCCTCGGCCAGGGTCTGCGCCATCCCGGCCAGATTCAATCTGGGCAGCACCACGCAATTCTTCAGGCCGGCGGCAATGCGTTGCGCGCGCGCCTGTTCGGCTTCGTTGCCCCACGGCAAGCGCACCTGGATATGGGCATGGCCAAGGCGTTCGGCCAGCTCGCGCCAGTAGATTTCCGGCCAGTGCTTGGTGTCCCAGGTGGTGCCGTGCAGGAACACCACGAACGCCGGGCCGGGAATCAGATCGCGCCATTGCAGGCGATTCAGGCCATAGTCGCCGGTGCCTTCGGGCAGGTCGTAGCCCAACGCCAGGGCGAACAGCTGGCGCACGCGTTCAACCGCATGCTGGCCGCGCGCGACCGCCAGACGCCGGTGATAGAAACGGGCGGCCAGGCCTTCGCGCGCCGAGCCCTTGTCGAGGCCGGCCACCGGGGCCTTGACCAGGCGTGTGAGCCAGGCGCTCTTGAGCAATCCCTGGGCATCGATCACCAGGTCGTAGCGGTTGGCGCGCAGGCGCTGACGCAGTTGCTTGAACTCGCCACTCTTGTAGGCCTGCCAGAGGTTCTTGCGCCAGCGACGGATGGCCACCGGGATGACCGTGTCCACGGCCGGATGCCATTTCGGAATCTCGGCGAAGCCCTCCTCCACCACCCAGTCGAAACGGATGCCCGGCACGGCTCGGGCCGCATCGGTCAGGGCCGGGAGGGTATGAATGACATCGCCCATGGACGAGGTCTTGATCAGCAGTACCCGCAATTCATTCCGCCTTGACTGTCAGTTCGACCGTGGCCGGCCCTTCCACCTGCTGCAACGCATCGGCAACCCGCTGGGGTTCCAGCAGGCGCAGGCAATTGTAGTGGCCGAAGCGGCAGGTGCGGTCGAAACACGGGCTGCAGTCCAGGCCCAGGCGCACCACTTCGACCTTTTCCGCCAAGGGTGGCGTGAAGCCGGGCGAGGTCGAGCCGTACACCGCCACCAGCGGTCGGTTGAGCGCGGCGGCCACGTGCATCAGGCCCGAATCGTTGGAAACCACGGCGTCGGCGCAGGACATCAGGTCGATGGCCTCGGCCAGCGCGGTCTCGCCGGACAGGTTATAGGCTTCCTCGCGCAGGCCCGGAATCAGCCGCTCGCGAATGGCTTCGCCTACCGGGAAATCTTTCTTGGAACCGAACAGCCAGACCTGCCAGCCTTCGCGGATCTTGATCTCGGCCACTTCGGCGTAGTGCTCGGACGGCCAGCGCTTGGCCTCGCCGAACTCGGCGCCGGGGCACAGGGCCAGTACCGGACGGTCCAGGGCCAGGCCGAACTTGGCCAGCGCGGCGTCGCGGCTGGCCGGGTCGATGCGCAGCTCGGGGCGTGGATACGGCTGCGGCAGCAGGGCGCCGGGCTCGAAGGCCAAGGCCATGAAGCGTTCGATCATCAACGGGTAGCGTTGCTTGTCCAGCGTGCGCACGTCGTTGAGCAGGCCATAGCGAAACTCGCCGCGCCAGCCGGTGCGCTTGGGGATGCCGGCGAAGAACGGCACCAGCGCCGATTTCAGCGAGTTGGGCAGCAGGATAGCCTGGTCGTACTGACCCTTGAGGCTTTTGCCGATGCGTCGGCGCGTGGCCAGTTCGAGCGCGCCGTGGCCGAGCGGAAAGCTCAAGGCCGCGCGCACTTGCGGCATGCGCTCCAGGATCGGGCGGCTCCATTCGGGTGCCAGCACATCGATCAGGCAATCGGGGTGCCGTTGCTTGAGGCTCTGGAACAGGGTCTGTGCCATTACCATGTCACCGACCCAGCTAGGCCCAATGATCAGAATTCTCATAGTTTTCCAGAACAGTCAGTCGGGTGGTGCTGGTTTGCAGGTCGGGGTGTTCATGAGGGCCTCTTCGCGGGCAGAGCCCGCTCCCACCAAAGCCCGCGCCACATGAGGTCAACTGTGGAGCAGGCTCTATTGTGGGAGCGGGCTCTGCCCGCGAAGAGGCCCGCACAGGCACCATCGAATTCAGCTCAACCCCAGCTCACCCCAGATCCGCATCACCTCGCGCCGTTCATCGATGAACTGGTCGCCCGGGATCACCCCGGCCTGCTTCTGCAGGGCCTGGCGATGGGCGGCCGAGCGGTAGGCTTTATAGGCTTCGCGCAGCAATCCGGCATCGGCGGCGGGCAACAATCCGGCCTCTTCCAGGCCTTCGAGAATGCGAATGTTGTCGGTATAACGCAGCAGGTCCGGGTGTTTGCCCGACCACGCCAGAGCCGCGTATTGCACCATAAATTCGATATCGACGATACCACCGGCGTCCTGCTTGACGTCAAAGCGCTGGCCAGCGTCGAAGGCATTGGCGCCTCGCCCTGCCGCGGTCTGACGCGTGCCGAGGTTATCGCGCATCTTCGCACGCATGTCGCTGACCTCGGCACGCAAGGTGTCCAGGTCGCGTGGCTTGGCCAGCACGGCGCCGCGCACCTGCTCGAACGCTGCACCGGTCTGGCGACAGCCCACCAGCACCCGGGCGCGCACCAGGGCCTGGTGCTCCCAGGTCCAGGCCTCGGTCTGCTGATAGCGCGAGAACGCCGCCACCGAGCTGACCAGCAGCCCCGCCGCACCGGAGGGGCGCAGGCGCATGTCGACCTCGTACAGCTGGCCGGAGTTGGTCTGCGCGGTCAGCAGGTGGATGATGCGCTGTCCCAGGCGGGTGAAGAACTGGGCGCTGTCGATCGGCTTGGCGCCATCGGTTTCCAGGCTCGGGTCGCCGTCGTGGATGAACACCAGGTCCAGGTCCGAGCCGTGCCCCAGCTCGATGCCACCGACCTTGCCATAGCCGACAATGACGAAGGCCGGATCGCAGTCGCTGCCATCGGGCCGCTTGGGTACCCCGTGGCGGGCCACGGTCTGACGCCAGGCCAGCGCCAGCACCTGCTCCAGAATCGCTTCGGCCAGCCAGGTCAGGTAATCGCTGACCTTCATCAGCGGCAACCCACCGGCAATTTCCGAGGCCGCCACGCGCAGGTTGTGCGCCAGCTTGAAATGACGCAGCGCTTCCATCTGCTGTTCCAGGTCGTCCTCGGGGATGCGGGTGAGCCGTTCACGCAGCTCGGCCGCCAACTCCGGTGCCAATGGCGGGTTGAACAGGCGCGCCTCGTTGAGCAATTCGTCGAGCAGCAAGGGGAAGCGGGCGATCTGCTCGGCGATCCACGGGCTGGCTGCGCAAAGAGTCAGCAAGCGACGCAGCGCATCGGGGTTTTCCGTCAGCAGCACTAGGTACGCCGAACGCCGTGCCACGGCTTCCACCAGCGGTAAGACCCGCTCCAGGATCAGGTCCGGGTCGGCGTGTTCCACCGCCTGGGCCAGCAGCCGCGGGATGAAGGCATCCAGACGTTCGCGGCTCAGGCGCTGCATGGCGCGCAGTTGCGGGCTGGCGCGCAAATCTTCGAGGCGCTTGAGGGCCTGGCGTGCGTCGCTGAAACCGGCTTCCTGCAGTTGTCGGCAGGCCGAATCGGCGTCGTGGGTTTCTTCCCACAACGGCAGCCATTCGCCGCCGATGACCAGAGCATCGCTGGCCTCGGCGTCTTCATCCGGGTCGGCGATCACCTGCGCGAAATGCCAGGCGGTGCGGCTGCGCCAGTGCATCAGGCGCTCATGGAAGGCTGACCAGTCGGCAAAGCCCATCATGAAGGCGATGCGCGCACGGTCCAGCTCGTCATCGGGCAGCATCTGTGTCTGCCGATCGGCGATGGCCTGGATGGCGTGCTCGGTGTAACGCAGGAATTCATAGCCCTCGCGCAACTCATCGACCACCGCAGCCGGCAGGTAGCCCTGCCCCTCCAGGGTCGCCAGCACCTTGAGCAAGGGTCGCTGCTGCAGGCTCAGGTCACGCCCGCCGTGGATCAGTTGGAACGCCTGGGCGATGAACTCGATTTCACGGATGCCACCGGAGCCCAGCTTGATGTTGTCGGCCATGCCCTTGCGTCGCACTTCCTGCTGGATCAGCTGCTTCATGGTGCGCAACGCGTCGATGGCCGAAAAGTCCAGGTAGCGGCGGTAGACGAACGGTCGCAGCAGGTCGAGCAACTGCGCACCGGCCTGCTGGTCACCGGCCACCACGCGCGCCTTGATCATGGCGTAGCGTTCCCAGTCGCGCCCTTGGTCCTGGTAATACTGTTCCAGCGCGTTGAAGCTGAGCACCAGAGCGCCGGACGAGCCATAGGGGCGCAGGCGCATGTCGACGCGGAAGACGAAACCGTCGACGGTGATCGGGTCCAGGGCCTTGATCAGGCGCTGGCCGAGCCGGATGAAGAACTCCTGATTGTCGAGCGGACGCTTGACCCCTTGGGTTTCGCCGCCTTCAGGGTAACCGAAGATCAGGTCGATGTCGGACGACAGGTTCAGCTCCACCGCGCCCAGCTTGCCCATGCCCAGCACGACCATGTGCTGTTGCTCGCCGCTGCGCCGGCCCATCGGCGTACCGAACTGCTGGCAGTGGCGCGGGTACAGCCATTGGTAGGCCTGGTCGATGCAGGCGTCGGCCATGTCCGACAGGTCGCGGCAGGTCTGTACCAGGTCGGCCAGGCGGTTGAGGTCACGCCAGATGATGCGCACCTGTTGCCGCGCACGCTGGCGGCGCAGGGTGCGCGCCAGTTCGTCTTCACTGTCTGCCTGGGCCAGGGCCTGGGCGATCTGTTCGCGCAGTTCACCAGGCTTGAAGGGCCGGTCCAGATCGCCGCTGGCGATGAGGTCGAGCAGCATGGCGGGGTTCTGGATGGCTTGCTGCAGGACGAAGTCGCTGGCGGCGGTGACGCGGTCCCATTGTTGCCAGCGGTCGGTGGGCCAGTCCAAATGTGTGGTGACTGGGGGGGCCTCTTCGCGGGCAGAGCCCGCTCCCACATGAATCCCAGTAGTGCCATGGAGAGTGTGGGAGCGGGCTCTGCCCGCGAAGAGGCCCTCAGCCCCCACCACAGCAGCCTGGAACGACTCGCGATTGCGCGGCACCAAAGGCATGAGAACGGCCGGAATTTCGACCAGCAAAGGCAGGTTCATGGTCTATCCTTGTGCAGCGTGAAGAGCCCAGTAAAGGTCTGTATAGACAGGTTCATCTGTCCCTGAACTGTCGAACAAAGGTGATAAATAGCTAAATCCCGACTGAACTTGGCAGAATTATCTCCAGCACAGCCTGCAGACGAATACATTCGATCACAGGTTGCGATGCAAGCCACAACCGGACAGGGGGCCAAAAGCCTGTATCCTGTGTTTCCCCCGCTGCCCTCCACCCGCAAGGGCATGAAAAGGGCAGGGATTTGTAGTAAAACTACAGCGCGCCGGAAAAGCTGCCGGTAATCCAAGAATTCAATATCGTCTGCCCACAAGGCCAGTCGCAAACTCAGGCTTCGATTCTGGAAGCCTTTCCGCCCTGGAGCAAGCCATGCAAGACCTCGATCCCGTCGAAACCCAGGAATGGCTGGATGCCCTGGAGTCGGTCCTCGACAAAGAAGGCGAAGACCGCGCTCACTACCTGATGACCCGCATGGGTGAGTTGGCCACCCGCAGTGGTTCACAACTCCCTTACGCCATCACCACGCCGTACCGCAACACCATCCCCGTCACCCACGAAGCACGCATGCCTGGCGACCTGTTCATGGAACGCCGCATTCGCTCGTTGGTGCGTTGGAACGCACTGGCGATGGTGGTCCGGACCAACCTGCGCGACCCGGATCTGGGCGGCCACATTTCCAGCTTCGCCTCCAGCGCGACCCTGTACGACATCGGCTTCAACTACTTCTTCCAGGCCCCGACCGACGAACACGGCGGCGACCTCATCTACTTCCAGGGCCACGCCTCGCCTGGTGTCTACGCACGCGCCTTCATGGAAGGCCGCATCAGCGAAGACCAGATGAACAACTTCCGCCAGGAAGTGGACGGCAAAGGCCTGTCCTCGTACCCGCACCCTTGGCTGATGCCTGATTTCTGGCAGTTCCCGACCGTTTCCATGGGTCTGGGTCCGATCCAGGCGATCTACCAGGCACGCTTCATGAAATACATGGAAGCGCGCGGCTACATCCCGGCCGGCAAGCAGAAGATCTGGTGCTTCATGGGCGACGGCGAGTGCGACGAGCCCGAATCCCTGGGCGCGATCTCCCTGGCAGGCCGCGAGAAGCTGGACAACCTGATCTTCGTCATCAACTGCAACCTGCAGCGCCTCGACGGCCCGGTTCGCGGCAACGGCAAGATCATCCAGGAACTTGAAGGCGTGTTCCGCGGCGGTGGCTGGAACGTCAACAAAGTGGTGTGGGGCCGTTTCTGGGACCCATTGCTGGCCAAGGACGTCGACGGCATCCTGCAGCGTCGCATGGACGAAGTCATCGACGGCGAGTACCAGAACTACAAGGCCAAGGACGGCGCGTTCGTCCGTGAGCACTTCTTCAATACCCCGGAACTCAAGGCCATGGTCGCCGACCTGTCCGACGACGAGATATGGAAGCTCAACCGTGGTGGCCACGACCCGTACAAGGTCTATGCGGCCTATCATCAGGCGGTGAACCACAAGGAACAGCCGACCGTCATCCTGGCCAAGACCATCAAGGGCTACGGCACCGGTGCAGGCGAAGCCAAGAATACCGCGCACAACACCAAGAAGGTCGACGTCGACAGCCTGCGCAAATTCCGCGACCGCTTCGACATCCCGGTCAAGGACCAGGATCTGGAAAGCCTGCCGTTCTACAAGCCTGAAGAAGGCAGCGCCGAAGCGCGCTACCTGAGCGAGCGCCGTGCTGCCCTGGGCGGTTTCGTGCCGCAGCGCCGGGCCAAGAGCTTCAGCGTTCCGACCCCGCCACTGGAAACCCTCAAGGCGATCCTGGACGGTTCGGGCGACCGTGAAATCTCCACCACCATGGCCTTCGTGCGGATCCTGTCGCAGCTGGTCAAGGACAAGGAAATCGGTCAGCGCATCGTCCCGATCATCCCGGACGAAGCCCGTACCTTCGGTATGGAAGGCATGTTCCGCCAACTGGGCATCTACTCTTCCGTCGGCCAGCTGTACGATCCCGTCGACAAAGACCAGGTGATGTTCTACCGCGAGGACAAGAAGGGCCAGATCCTCGAGGAAGGCATCAACGAAGCCGGCGCCATGTCGTCGTTCATCGCTGCCGGTACTTCGTACAGCAACCATAACCAGCCGATGCTGCCGTTCTACATCTTCTACTCGATGTTCGGTTTCCAGCGTATCGGCGACCTGGCCTGGGCCGCCGGCGACAGCCGTACCCGTGGCTTCCTGATCGGCGGTACCGCCGGCCGGACCACTCTGAACGGCGAAGGCCTGCAGCACGAAGACGGCCACAGCCATCTGCTTGCCGCGACCATCCCGAACTGCCGCACCTATGACCCTACCTACGGCTACGAGCTGGCGGTGATCATCCAGGACGGCATGAAGAAGATGACCGAAGAGCAACAGGACATCTTCTACTACATCACCGTGATGAACGAAGCCTACACCCAGCCTGCCATTCCGGCCGGCGCCGAGGAAGGCATCATCAAGGGCATGTACCTGCTCGAGGAAGACACCAAGGAAGCGGCGCACCACGTCCAGTTGCTGGGTTCGGGCACCATCCTGCGTGAAGTCCGCGAAGCGGCGAAGATCCTGCGCGAAGAGTTCAACGTCGCCGCCGACGTGTGGAGCGTCACCAGCTTCAACGAACTGCGCCGCGACGGCCTGGCCGTGGAACGCTCGAACCGCCTGCACCCTGGGCAGAAGCCGCAGACCACCTACGTCGAAGAATGCCTGAGCGGCCGTAAAGGTCCGGTCATCGCGTCGACCGACTACATGAAACTGTTCGCCGAGCAGATTCGTCAGTGGGTTCCTTCCAAGGAATTCAAAGTCCTGGGTACCGATGGCTTCGGTCGCAGCGACAGCCGCAAGAAGCTGCGTCACTTCTTCGAAG
This sequence comes from Pseudomonas sp. Leaf129, assembly GCF_001423465.1. NCBI lineage: Bacteria > Pseudomonadati > Pseudomonadota > Gammaproteobacteria > Pseudomonadales > Pseudomonadaceae > Pseudomonas > Pseudomonas sp. Leaf129. Next base: position 30,060 of record NZ_LMOC01000009.1, read on the forward strand.
TGGACCGCAACTTCGTCGTGCTGGCTGCCCTGGAAGCCTTGGCAGATCGCGGCGATATCGAAGCCAAGGTGGTGGCCGAGGCCATCGTCAAGTTCGGTATCGACCCTGACAAACGCAACCCACTGGACTGCTGAGGAGATTTTTTGTGAGCGAACTCATTCGCGTACCTGACATCGGCAGCGGTGAAGGTGAAGTCATTGAATTGCTGGTCAAGGTCGGCGACCGCATCGAGGCAGAGCAGAGCCTGCTGACCCTCGAGTCGGACAAGGCCAGCATGGAAGTGCCGGCGCCCAAGGCGGGCGTCGTGAAAAGTATCAAGGTCAAGCTGGGCGACCGCCTGAAAGAAGGCGACGAACTGCTGGAGCTGGACGTCGAGGGTGCTGAAGAAGCGCCCCAGGCTTCCGAGCCTGCCGCCGAGCCAAAGCTGGAAGAAAAAGCCGAAGCCAAACCAGCCGAGGCACCCGCTTCGGCCCCGGCTGCTGCTTCGAGCCAGGATATCCACGTGCCGGACATCGGTTCGTCGGGCAAGGCGCAGATCATCGAGATTTCGGTGAAGGTGGGTGACACCGTCACCGCCGATCAGTCCTTGATCACTCTGGAATCGGACAAGGCGAGCATGGAGATCCCTTCGCCTGCCGCAGGCGTGGTGGAGAGCATCAGCGTCAACCTGAACGACGAAGTCGGCACCGGTGACCTGATCCTCAAGCTGACGGTCGAAGGCGCAGCCCCCGCTGCTGCCCCGGCCGCCGCCGCTCCCGCGCCTGCCGCGGCGGCGCCTGCACCGGCTGAAAAGCCGGCCGCAGCGCCTGCCGGCGACAGCGTGCAGGACATCCATGTGCCGGACATCGGTTCGGCTGGCAAAGCCAAGATCATCGAAGTACTGGTCAAGGCCGGCGACACGGTCGAGGCCGACCAATCGCTGATCACTCTGGAATCGGACAAGGCCAGCATGGAGATTCCTTCTCCGGCTGCCGGCGTGGTCGAAAGCATCAGCGTCAAGCTGGAAGACGAAGTCGGTACCGGCGATCTGATCCTCAAGCTGAAAGTGGCTGGCGCTGCACCTGCTGCGCCTGCCCAGGCGGCAGCCCCTGCCCCTGCACCCGCTGAATCGAAACCAGCTGCCGCACCTGCACCTGCTGCTGCCGCTGAAAAGCCTGCTGCCGCACCGGCCAAGCCCGCCGGCGCCAAGGTCCATGCCGGCCCGGCCGTTCGCCAGTTGGCGCGCGAGTTCGGCGTCGAATTGAGCGCGGTGAGCCCGACCGGCCCACACGGCCGCATCCTCAAGGAAGACGTGCAGGTCTACGTCAAGGCGATGATGCAGAAGGCCAAGGAAGCACCGGCCGCTGCGGCCGGCGCTACCGGTGGTGCGGGCATTCCGCCGATTCCAGTCGTCGACTTCAGCCGCTTCGGTGAAACCGAAGAGGTGCCGATGACCCGCCTGATGCAGGCCGGTGCCACCAACCTGCACCGCAGCTGGCTGAACGTGCCGCACGTGACCCAGTTCGACCAGGCCGATATCACCGAGCTGGAAGCGTTCCGCGTGGCGCAGAAAGCCGTGGCGGAAAAGGCCGGCGTCAAGCTGACCGTGCTGCCGTTGCTGCTCAAGGCCTGCGCGCACCTGCTCAAGGAACTGCCGGACTTCAATGCTTCGCTGGCCCCCAGCGGCAAGGCGATCATCCGCAAGAAGTACGTCAACGTCGGCTTCGCGGTCGATACGCCGGATGGCCTGCTGGTACCGGTGATCAAGAACGTCGACCAGAAGAGCCTGCTGCAACTGGCAGCTGAAGCCGCGGCCCTGGCTGAAAAAGCCCGGACCAAGAAGCTCTCGGCCGACGACATGCAAGGCGCCTGCTTCACCATTTCCAGCCTCGGGCACATTGGCGGCACCGGCTTCACGCCGATCGTCAACGCGCCGGAAGTGGCGATCCTGGGTGTTTCCAAGGCCACCATCCAGCCTGTTTGGGATGGCAAGGCGTTCCAGCCCAAGCTGATGCTGCCGCTGTCGCTGTCCTACGATCACCGCGTGATCAACGGCGCCGCCGCTGCCCGCTTCACCAAGCGTCTGGGCGAGCTGCTGACCGACATCCGTACCATGCTGCTGTAAGGCTGGCCGGATAAGAAAAACCCACCTCGCGGTGGGTTTTTTTTGCCCCGGATTTGACCCCGAAGTTCATTATTCGCACGCAACCCATACGGTAGATGCCTTCATCACCGGGTATTTTCGGATCCAATTCCAGAATTTTGTGCGCCTGCCGACAACATGGAAGCACCGAGCCACTGTATCGCTTGTAAGCCCGAGCGCCATGATGCAACCTTGCCCCACGCGCGAGCCTGTAGGGACACCAGCCTGTAGGGATTGTTGTCTCTGCGCGACCAGTACTCTTGAAGCGAGTGTTCAATGAAAAGCCAGCCCGATGCCGCCAACCGCATGGTGGCCGAGGTAGTGACGCAGCTGCCGGTGCCCTCGCGCCTGGGCATGCTGCGTTTCGAGCGGCTGAACGAGCCCAGTTGGGCCCTGCTTTTCCTGGATCCGAACTGCGAGCGCGTCTTTGGCCTGCCGGCGGCGGAGCTGTGCTCCCTGACCGGCTCGCCGTATGCGTGCCTGATGGAGCCGGCGGCCCGTCATCGTCTGCACGATGCCATTCAGGCGCAATTGGTCGACAGCACCCATTACGTCGTGCGCTATACCCTGCACAGCAACCAAGGCAGCTTGCACCTGATGGAGTTGGGCGAGGCGTTTCGCCAACGCAATCGACAGCTGTTGCGCGGCTACCTGGTGGTCGTCGACGACGCCGTCGATAGCGTGCTCGACAGCGCTGTGGAGCCGACCGGCGTGAGCAGTCCACTGCAAATGGCGCTTGAACTGAACCAGCTGGCGCAACGCGAACAACTGCAGCATCTGGAGCGCGCCAGCGCCCAGCAGGCCTTGATCCTGAGCCTGGCCCAGCAGCGCTACGGCACTCACAAGCCTTTGCTCGAAGCCGCGGAGCTGATCACGCGCAACGCCTGTGACATCTATGCCGTGGATTGCGCCAGCCTGTGGAATTTGCAGGGTCAGCAATTGCTGCCCATCACTGCTTATTATCGCGAGCGCCAGGCCCATGGCTGCCCGCAGGCGGTAGACCTGAGCGACTACCCGGACTATTTGACGGCGCTGCACACCAGTCGCGCTATCGACGCCAGCGATGTAGCCACCGATCGGCGCACGTGCCAGCTGGCGCCGTTGCTGGCGCTGCGCGACGTTCGCTCCGTGCTCGATGCCAGTATCCGCATCGACGGCCAAGTGGTCGGTGTCCTGTGCCTTGAGCAGAGTGGCGGCGGACGTGCCTGGCGCGCCGACGAGATTGCCTTTGCCGGCGAGCTCGCCGACCACTTCGCCCAGGTGATCAACAACCATGACCGCCGTGCGGCCACCAGTGCCTTGAACCTGTTTCAACGTGCGGTGGAACAAAGTGCCAATGCCTTTCTGCTGGTCAATTGCGATGGCGTGGTGGAGTACGTCAACCCCAGCTTCACCGCGATCACCCAGTACAGCACCGAGGAAGTCCACGGCAAGCGCCTGGCGGATCTACCCGCTCTGGAGAACCTCAGCGAACTGCTGTTCGACGCGCCATCGAGCCTGGCCAACGGCAACAGCTGGCAAGGCGAATTCAAGAGCCGGCGCAAGAACCTGGAGCCCTACTGGGGCCAGCTGTCGATCTCCAAGGTCTACGGCGATGACCGTGAGCTGACCCACTACATCGGTATCTATGAGGACATCACCCAAAGCAAGCTGGCCCAGCAGCGCATCGAGCGCCTGGCTTATACCGACAACCTGACCAATCTGGGCAACCGCCCGGCGTTCATCCGCAGCCTGGACGAAAGCTTCGCTCACGACAGCGACCGGCCGATCAGCCTGATGCTGGTGGACATCGATAATTTCAAGCGGATCAACGACAGCCTCGGCCACCAGACCGGCGACAAGCTGTTGGTCAGCCTGTCGCGTCGCCTGCGCAACAGCCTGAGCCCGGCCGGCAGCCTGGCACGCTTTGCCAGCAACGAGTTCGCCGTGCTGCTGCACGACACCGATCTGGAGGCCGGCCAGCGTATCGCCCAACAGGTGCTGCTGACCCTCGACAAGCCGATGTTCGTGGACAACCAATTGATCAACGTTACAGGCTCCGTGGGCCTGGCCTGTGCGCCGCTACACGGGCGTGACCCGCAGACCTTGATGAAAAACGCCGGCCTTGCCCTGCACAAGGCCAAGGCCAACGGCAAGCATCAAGTGCAGGTGTTCACCGAGGCGCTGAACGCCGAGGCCAGCTACAAGCTGTTCGTGGAGAACAACCTGCGGCGCGCCTTGACCCAGAATGAACTGGATGTGTTCTACCAGCCCAAACTGTGCCTGCGCTCGGGTCGCCTGTTGGGCATGGAGGCGCTGCTGCGCTGGAACCACCCGGAAAAAGGCATGATCCGGCCCGATCAGTTCATCAGCGTGGCCGAAGAGACCGGCTTGATCATCCCCATCGGCAAGTGGATCGCCCGGCAGGCCTGTCGCATGAGCAAGGCCATGACCGCCGCTGGCCTCGGTCGCCTGCAGGTGGCGATCAACCTGTCGCCCAAGCAGTTTTCCGACCCCGATCTGGTCGCTTCCATCGCCAATATTCTGCAAGAAGAAGCGCTGGACGCCTCGTTGCTGGAGCTGGAGCTGACCGAAGGCTTGCTGCTGGAAGCCACCGTGGACACCCATCAGCAACTCGACCAGCTCAAGCGCCTGGGCCTCACCTTGGCCATGGACGACTTCGGCACCGGCTATTCTTCGCTCAGCTACCTGAAGAAATTCCCCATCGATGTGATCAAGATCGATCGCAGCTTCATCCACGAGATCCCGGACAACCAGGACGACATGGAGATCACGTCGGCCGTGATCGCCATGGCGCACAACCTCAAACTCAAGGTGGTGGCCGAGGGCATCGAGACCGCCGAGCAACTGGCATTCCTGCGCCGTCAGCGCTGCGATGTGGGCCAGGGCTATCTGTTCGACAAGCCGATTCCCGGCGCCGAGCTGATCGAACGGCTCAAACGCTACCCCCGCGGCCCGGCGGTCTGACGTTCTCGGCGAATTCGGGCAAACTGCAGGTCTGAGGGTTTGCCCGCACACGAGAGAGGAACAGCACGATGGTCCTGCGTTCGGAAATTCTGGTGAAGAAACAAGACTTGCCCACCGCTCAACAGGCCCTGCCCGGCCGGGACACCGCGATCAGCGTACCGGAGGCGCACTTCGTCAACGGCAAGCCGCTGCAGGGTCCCTTTCCCGAGGGACTGGAAACGGCAATTTTCGGCCTCGGATGTTTCTGGGGCGCGGAACGTCGCCTCTGGCAGCAGCCTGGCGTGTACACCACGGCGGCCGGTTACGCCGGCGGCATGACGCCCAACCCGACCTACGAGGAAACCTGCTCGGGACTGACCGGGCACAGTGAGGTGGTGCTGGTGGTGTTCGACCCGCAGGTGACGTCCTACGAAGCGTTGCTGAAGGTGTTCTGGGAGTCGCACAACCCGACCCAGGGCATGCGCCAGGGCAACGACATCGGAACGCAGTACCGCTCGGTGATCTACTGCACAAGCCCGCAGCAACTGGCCGCTGCCGAGGCGACCCGCGAGGCTTTCCAGGCCGAGCTGACCGCAGCCGGCCACGGCGAGATCACCACACAAATCGAACCGGCGCCGACCTTCTACTACGCCGAGGCGTATCACCAGCAGTACCTGGCCAAGAACCCGCAAGGCTATTGCGGGCTGGGCGGAACTGGGGTGTGCCTCACACTCTGAGGGTCATTCGGCGATCAGCCAGTCCATCTTCCAGCCACCCTGGCTCTGGCCGAGCAGATTGGCCAACCAGGGCATCAGCGTGTTGAGTTCTTCTTCCAGCCCCCATGGTGGGTTGGAAATGACCAGGCCCGAGCCGTTCAGGCTCTGTGGCGTGTCCAGCGGGTGCACCAGCAGCTCCACGCGCAGAAGCTTGGGCGCGCCGCTGCTGGTGAGCTCCTGGTAGAAACGCTTGAGGGCGCGCGCATCGTCCTTGATCGGGTACCAGATGGCGGCCACGGTCTGGCGCATGCGGCCGATGGTTTCCTTCATGGCCTTGGCGCAGCGCTGCAACTCGTCCAGCTGTTCGAACGGCGGATCGATCAGCATCACCGCGCGCTTTTCGGCCACGGGCAGCAAGGCTCGCGGCACGTGCCAGCCCTCGCCCAGGTGCACCGCAACGCGTGGGTCCTTCTTCATGTTGTCCTTGAGCAGCTGGCCATCGTCCGGGTGCTTTTCGTTGAGCAGCACGCGGTCCTGCTGGCGCATCAGCCGCCGCGCCAGCTCGGGCGACCCTGGGTAGTAACGCAGCTCGCCTTCGGCGTTGAGGCGGTTGATCACCTTGACGTAGTCGTCGGTCAGCGCGGGGCGGTCGGTGGCCTGCCACAGGCGGGCGATGCCTTCGAGCCATTCACCGGTGCGGGTCGCCTGGTCGCCGCTCAGGTCGTACAGGCCGAGGCCGGCATGGGTGTCGATATAGGCGAACGGTTGTTCTTTGCGCGACATCAGCGCAATCAACCGGGTGAGGACGATATGTTTGAACACGTCGGCGTGATTGCCGGCGTGGAAGGCATGACGATAGTTCATGGGGACTCCTGCAGATGGGCAGGAGTCTAGCATTTCGGATGGGATTTTTGCGGTGGCTGGACGGGCCCTTTCGCGGCCGATGACCGCTCCTACGGAGGAGACGGTAGCCAGCACTGCATCACTTGCCTTGGTGGAAAGCCGCCTCGGCGCGTTCGAAGCGGCTGATCATGGCCGGTGACGGACCACGGCCCAGCTTGCTGACGATCACGATGGCCAGGCTGGCAAACGCGAAGCCCGGAATGATCTCGTACAACCCCAGCAGCTCGAAGTGTTTCCACAGGATCACCGTCGCCGCGCCGACCAGAATGCCGGCCAGGGCGCCGTTGCGGCTCATGCCTTTCCAGACCACCGAAATCAGCACCACCGGCCCGAATGCCGCGCCGAATCCTGCCCAGGCGTAGCTGACCAGACCCAGCACGCGATTCTCGGGATTGGACGCCAGCCAGATCGCGACCAGCGCCACCAGCAACACCATCATGCGACCGACCCAGACCAACTCGCGCTGAGACGCGCCCTTGCGCAGGAACGCTTTGTAGAAGTCCTCGGTCAGGGCGCTGGAGCACACCAGCAACTGGCAGCTGAGGGTGCTCATCACTGCCGCCAGGATGGCCGACAGCAACACGCCGGCAATCCACGGATTGAAGAGGATCTTGGCCAGTTCGATGAACACCCGCTCGTGGTTTTCATTCACTGCACCTGCCAGCCCGGGGTTGGCCGAGAAATAGGCGATGCCGAAAAAGCCCACGGCCACGGTGCCGCCCAGGCAGAGGATCATCCAGGTCATGGAAATGCGCCGGGCCTTGGCAATGGATTTCACCGATTCGGCGGCCATGAAGCGGGCGAGTATGTGCGGTTGGCCAAAGTAGCCAAGCCCCCAGCCCAACAGCGAAACGATCCCGATGAAAGTCGTGCCGCGCAGCATGTCGAAATTGGCCGGGTTCTGCGCCTCGATGGCCAGGAACGCCGTGTCGACACCGCCGGTGGCCAGCACCACGACGATGGGCGTGAGGATCAAGGCGAAGATCATCAGCGTGGCCTGCACGGTGTCGGTCCAGCTGACCGCCAGGAAGCCGCCGACGAAGGTGTAGGCGATGGTCGCCGCGGCGCCAGCCCACAAGGCCGATTCATAGGACATGCCGAAGGTGCTTTCGAACAACCGCGCGCCGGCGACGATGCCGGATGCGCAATAGATGGTGAAGAACACCAGGATCACGACCGCAGAGATGATCCGCAACAGGCCGCTGGTGTCTTCGAAGCGCCCGGCAAAATAGTCCGGCAAGGTCAGCGCGTCGCCGTTGTGTTCGGTCTGCACGCGCAGCCGGCCCGCGACGAACAACCAGTTCAGGTAGGCGCCGATGATCAGGCCGATGGCGATCCAGACCTCCGAAAGACCCGACAGGTAGATCGCGCCCGGCAGGCCCATGAGCAGCCAGCCGCTCATGTCCGAGGCACCGGCCGACAATGCGGTGACCACGCTGCCAAGGCTGCGACCGCCGAGAATGTAGTCGGAAAGATTGTTGGTGGAACGGTAGGCGAACAGGCCGATCAGGACCATGGCAGCGATGTAGATCACGAAGGTGATCAGAGTGGGGTTGCTGACACTCATGGGGTGTCTCCTTGCTTTGTTTTTATGAGCCTGCGAGCGCGCTTCGGCGTTCATGACGCAGGTCGGCAGATTGCAAAACGTGCGGGTTGACCTGAGGGGGCCGAACTTTAGGCCGGCATTACGGACAGGCGCAACCCTTTTGGCAAGCAAGTTGCACCTTTGGAAACATCTGGATAAACACGACGCATCTGCTTCCTTTCGGAGCATTTGCCTGTTCACGGCTACACACCCGCACCGGATTTGTGCAGATTCAACCCATGCAAAAAGGTTTTCCGTCGAGCGGTGCAACTTTCATCCAGATCAAGGTTGCACCTAGTTGCACCCCGCAAAGCGCACGGCTAATCTTGCCGCCGGCTTTATTGCCACGCACCGTGGCCCTGATGAGGACAAGAAATGGCAACCACTACCCTGGGCGTCAAGCTGGACGACCCGACCCGCGAACGCCTCAAGGCTTGCGCGCAGTCCATCGACCGTACGCCGCACTGGTTGATCAAGCAGGCGATCTTCAACTATCTGGAGAAGCTTGAAGGGGGCGCAACGCTGACCGAGCTATCCGGGGCCGGGGTGAGTGGCAATGACGACGCGGGCGATATTCTGCCGGACCACGCGCACCAGTGCTTCCTAGAATTTGCCGAAAGCATCCTGCCGCAGTCGGTACTGCGCGCTGCAATCACTGGCGCCTATCGTCGTCCCGAGCCCGAAGTGGTACCGATGCTGCTGGAGCAGGCGCGTCTGCCGGCCGACATGGCCGACGCCACCAACAAGCTGGCCGCGCGCATCGCCGAGAAGCTGCGCAACCAGAAGAGCGCCGGTGGTCGTGCCGGGATCGTTCAAGGCCTGCTGCAGGAATTCTCGCTCAGCTCCCAGGAAGGCGTAGCCTTGATGTGCCTCGCCGAAGCACTGCTGCGCATCCCCGACAAGGGTACGCGCGATGCGCTGATCCGCGACAAGATCAGCACCGGCAACTGGCACCCGCACCTGGGCAACAGCCCATCGCTGTTCGTCAACGCCGCGACCTGGGGTCTGCTGCTGACCGGCAAGCTGGTGTCCACGCACAACGAATCAGGCCTGTCGTCTTCGCTCAGCCGCATCATCGGCAAGAGCGGCGAGCCGATGATTCGCAAGGGCGTCGACATGGCCATGCGCCTGATGGGCGAGCAGTTCGTCACCGGCGAAACCATCGGCGAAGCCCTGGCCAACGCCAGCAAATTCGAGAGCAAGGGTTTCCGCTACTCCTACGACATGCTGGGTGAGGCGGCGCTGACCGAGCACGACGCGCAGAAATACCTGGCTTCCTACGAGCAGGCGATCCATTCGATCGGCAAGGCCTCCCACGGCCGCGGTATCTATGAAGGTCCCGGCATTTCGATCAAGCTGTCGGCGCTGCATCCGCGCTACAGCCGAGCCCAGTACGAGCGCGTGATGGAAGAGCTGTACCCGCGCCTGCTGTCGCTGACCCTGCTGGCCAAGCAATACGACATCGGCCTGAACATCGACGCCGAGGAGGCCGACCGCCTGGAGCTGTCGCTGGACCTGCTCGAACGCCTGTGCTTCGAGCCGCAGCTGACCGGCTGGAACGGTATCGGCTTCGTCATCCAGGCCTACCAGAAGCGCTGCCCGTATGTGATCGACTACGTCATCGACCTGGCTCGTCGCAGCCGTCATCGCCTGATGATCCGCCTGGTGAAAGGCGCCTACTGGGACAGCGAGATCAAGCGCGCCCAGGTCGAGGGCCTGGAAGGCTACCCGGTGTACACTCGCAAGGTGTACACCGACGTGTCCTATGTGGCCTGCGCACGCAAGCTGCTGTCGGTGCCGGAAGTCATCTACCCGCAGTTCGCGACCCACAACGCCCATACCCTGGCTGCCATCTACCACATTGCCGGTCAGAACTATTACCCGGGCCAGTACGAATTCCAGTGCCTGCACGGCATGGGCGAACCGCTGTACGAGCAGGTCGTGGGCAAGGTGGCCGATGGCAAGCTGAACCGTCCATGCCGCGTGTATGCACCGGTCGGTACCCATGAAACGCTGCTGGCCTACCTGGTTCGCCGCTTGCTGGAGAACGGCGCCAACACCTCGTTCGTCAACCGTATTGCCGATCAGTCCATCTCCATTCAGGAACTGGTCGCCGACCCGGTGGCCACCATCGAGCGGATGGCGACCCAGGAAGGTCAGTTCGGCTTGCCGCACCCGCGCATTCCCCTGCCGCGCGATCTGTACGGCAGCGACCGGGCCAACTCGGCCGGCATCGACATGGCCAACGAACATCGCCTCGCATCGCTGTCGTCCGCCCTGCTGGCCACGGCTCACAACGACTGGAAAGCCCTGCCGCTGCTGGGCTGCGAGGCCAGCAACGAACCGGCCCAGCCGGTGCTGAACCCGTCCGACCTGCGCGACGTGGTCGGCCATGTCCAGGAGGCTACGGTCACCGACGTCGACAACGCCATTCAGTGCGCGCTGATCAACGGCCCGATCTGGCAGGCCACCCCGCCGGCCGAGCGTGCTGCGGTGCTGGAGCGTGCCGCGGACCTGATGGAAGCCGAGATCCAGCCGCTGATGGGCCTGCTCGCCCGCGAGGCCGGCAAGACCTTCGCCAACGCCATTGCCGAGGTGCGTGAAGCCGTGGACTTCCTGCGCTACTACGCGGTGCAGGCGCGCAATGACTTCAACAACGACGCCCATCGCCCATTGGGGCCAGTGGTGTGCATCAGCCCGTGGAACTTCCCGTTGGCGATCTTCACCGGCCAGGTGGCTGCGGCGCTGGCCGCGGGCAACCCGGTGCTGGCCAAGCCTGCGGAGCAAACCCCGTTGGTGGCCGCTCAGGCCGTACGCCTGCTGCTCGACGCCGGCATTCCGGAAGGCGTGCTGCAACTGCTGCCGGGCCGCGGTGAAACCGTCGGCGCACGGCTGGTGGGCGATGAGCGGGTCAAAGGCGTGATGTTCACCGGTTCCACCGAGGTGGCGCGACTGCTGCAGCGCAACATCGCCGGGCGCCTGGATTCGCAGGGTCGACCGATTCCGCTGATCGCCGAAACCGGTGGCCAGAACGCGATGATCGTCGATTCCTCGGCGCTCACCGAACAGGTGGTGATCGATGTGGTGTCCTCGGCATTCGACTCCGCCGGCCAGCGTTGCTCGGCCCTGCGCGTGCTCTGCCTGCAGGAAGATTCCGCCGACCGCGTGATCGAAATGCTCAAAGGTGCCATGGCCGAAGCACGCCTGGGCAACCCCGAGCGCCTGAGCGTGGACATTGGCCCGGTGATCGACGCCGAAGCCAAGACCGGCATCGAGAAGCACATCCAGGGCATGCGCGACAAAGGCCGTGACGTCTACCAGATGGCCATTGCCGACAGCGCCGAGATCAAGCGCGGCACCTTCGTCATGCCGACCCTGATCGAACTGGAAAGCTTCGATGAGCTGCAACGCGAGATCTTCGGTCCCGTGCTGCACGTGGTGCGCTACAAGCGTCGCGATCTGGATCAGTTGATCGCTCAGATCAACGCTTCCGGCTACGGCCTGACCTTGGGCGTGCACACGCGCATCGACGAGACCATCGCCAAGGTGATCGACAACGTCCATGCCGGCAACGTCTACGTCAACCGCAACATCGTGGGCGCTGTGGTGGGTGTGCAGCCGTTCGGTGGCGAAGGGCTGTCGGGCACAGGTCCCAAGGCCGGTGGCCCGCTGTACCTGTACCGTCTGCTGTCGACCCGACCCAACGATGCCATCGCCCAGTCGTTCCAGCGCAGTGACGCCGGGCTCGCCCCCGACGTGCGCCTGCGCGATGCCCTGGGCAAGCCGTTGCAGGCGCTGCAAGCCTGGGCCGCGAGCACCCAGCAGGCCGAGTTGGCACAACTGTGCGGCGAATTTGCCATTCAGTCGCAGAGCGGCGTGACCCGTCTGCTCGATGGCCCGACCGGTGAACGCAACAGCTACACCATCCTGCCGCGCGAGCACGTACTGTGCCTGGCCGAGGTGGAAGCCGACCTGTTGGTGCAACTGGCAGCGGTGATGGCCGTGGGCTCCAGCGCAGTGCTGCCGGACAATGCCTTGAGCAAGGCCGTGCGCGCCCGTCTGCCCAAGGAAGTCCAGGCACGGGTCAAGCTGGTACCGGAGTGGAACAAGGACGAGGTGCTGTTCGACGCAGTGCTGCATCACGGTGATTCCGATCAGTTGCGCGCGGTCTGCGAGCAGATCGCCAAGCGCGGCGGTGCCATCGTCGGCGTACACGGCCTGTCCCAGGGTGAAACCGGGATCTGCCTGGAGCGTCTGGTGATCGAGCGGGCACTGAGCGTCAACACCGCAGCGGCCGGTGGCAACGCCAGCCTGATGAGCATCGGCTGATGCTGACCGATTGAAGCTGATCGGTTCGACACAACGGGCGCCTCAGGGCGCCCGTTGTGTTTGTGGGCCGCGGACCCTGCGCGCTTGCCTGCGACGTATGGGCGGCGCCGGGCAAATCCTTTGACATACATGTGTTTACACGGGTTAGAATCCGTTGGCACGAGGCCTGCATGTTGCCGGTTCTGCCACTGCTTACGGAGTACTGCCCTTGGACGCCACCTTCATCAACAGCCTGTTCTTGATCGGCGCGTTGCTGGTGGGTGCAAGTATTCTGGTCAGCTCTCTGTCCTCTCGCCTGGGCATTCCCATTCTGGTGATCATCCTCGCCGTCGGCATGGCCGCCGGTGTGGATGGTGGCGGCATCATCTTCAACAACTACCCGACGGCCTATCTGGTCGGCAACCTGGCGCTGGCAGTGATTTTGCTCGACGGCGGCTTGCGCACGCGGGTTTCGAGTTTTCGCGTGGCGTTGTGGCCGGCGCTGTCGCTGGCCACGGTCGGGGTGCTGATCACCACTGCGCTGACCGGTGCGGTGGCGGCCTGGCTGTTCGACCTGAGCATGATTCAGGGGCTGTTGATCGGCGCCATCGTCGGCTCCACCGACGCCGCAGCGGTGTTCTCGCTGCTGGGTGGCAAGGGCCTGAACGAGCGAGTGACCGCAACGCTCGAAATCGAATCGGGCAGCAACGACCCCATGGCGGTGTTTCTCACCGTGACCCTGATCGACATGATCGCCAGCGGCCAGACCGGCCTGCATTGGGGCCTGCTGGGCCATCTGCTGCGCGAGTTCGGCATCGGCGGCGTGATTGGTCTGGGCGGCGGCTGGGTCATGCTGCAACTGGTCAACCGCATCAACCTGGCCACCGGCCTGTACCCGATCCTGGTGGTGGCCGGCGGCCTGCTGGTGTTCGCCTTGACCAACGCCCTGCACGGCAGCGGCTTCCTCGCCGTGTACCTGTGCGGCCTGGTCATGGGCAACAAACCGATCCGCAGCCGCCACGGCATTCTGCACATGCTCGACGGCATGGCCTGGCTGGCACAGATCGGCATGTTCCTGGTATTGGGCCTGCTGGTCACGCCCCACGACCTGCTGCCCATCGCCCTGCCCGCCCTCGCCTTGGCGCTGTGGATGATCCTGGTCGCGCGGCCGCTGTCGGTGATGGTCGGGCTGCTGCCGTTCAAGGCCTTCCACGGCCGCGAAAAGGCGTTCATTTCCTGGGTGGGCCTGCGCGGCGCGGTGCCGATCATTCTAGCGGTGTTCCCATTGATGGCCGGGCTGCCGGATGCGCAGCTGTTCTTCAATCTGGCCTTCTTTATCGTGCTGGTGTCGCTGCTGGTGCAAGGCACCAGCCTGCCGTGGGTGGCCAAGCTGCTCAAGGTCACCGTGCCGCCGGACCCGGCGCCGATCTCCCGCTCGGCCCTCGAAGTGCACATCACCAGCGAGTGGGAGTTGTTCGTCTATCGCCTGGGCGCTGAAAAATGGTGCATCGGCGCTGCTCTGCGCGAACTCAAGATGCCCGAAGGCACGCGCATCGCCGCGCTGTTTCGCGGCCAGCAACTGCTCCACCCCTCAGGCAGTACGGTGCTGGAAGTGGACGACCTGCTGTGCGTGATCGGCCATGAGCACAACCTGCCCGCCCTGGGCAAACTGTTCAGCCGCGCACCACAACGCGGTCTGGACCTGCGTTTCTTCGGCGACTTCGTGCTCGAAGGCGACGCCGAACTGGGCGCTGTCTCGGCGCTCTACGGCCTCAAGCTCGACGGTCTGGATCCGCAGATGCCGCTCAGCCGCTTCATCATGCAGCGTGTCGGCGGCGCACCGATCGTCGGCGACCACGTGGAGTGGAATGGCACGCTGTGGACGGTCGCGGTCATGGACGGGAACCGGATCATGAAAGTGGGCGTCAAATTCCCCGAAGGAAGTCGTCCAGCGCCTGGGCTCTTCCTCTAAACTGCCCATCTCTCTTCGAGCTGTACGACTCTTAACCTATGCGCAATTTTCTTTCCGCAGCCCTGCTGGGGCTGTGCATGGCTGTCGCCAGCGTTCAGGCTGCCGACCCGCTGAACCGCGAAACGGTACAGCAGAACCTCGACAAGATCGCCGAACGCAAGCTGCCAGAAGCCGACCAGAAGGCTCTGCAGCAAGTGTTCGAACAGACCCTGGGCCTGATCGGCAACCAGGAAGACAACGAACGCAAGCTGGCTGATCTCAAGCAGCAACTCACCGATGCACCCAAGCAGACCCTGGAGGCGCAGCGCGAGCTGAGCCGCCTCAAGGGCGCGCCGGTCATCCCGGTGACTCAGCGCTACGCGACCTTGAGTGTGCCGCAGCTGGAGCAGATCTTCAGCGAGCGCACCACCGAACAAGGCGAGCTGCAAAAGGCGCTGTCCGATGCCAACAGCCTGATCATTACCGCGCAGACCCGCCCGGAACGCGCGCAGACCGAGATCAGCGCCAGCCAGAACCGCATCCAGCAGATCAACGGCATCCTCAAGCTGGGCAAGAACGACGGCAAGGCGCTGACGCCCGACACCCGCAACCAACTGGTGGCCGAACAGGCCTCCATCGGTGCCTTGATCAACCTGCGCCGCCAGGAACTGGCCGGTAACAGCACCCTGCAAGACCTGGGTAATGCCCGGCACGATCTGGTGCTGGAGAAAACCACTCGGCTGGATCAGGAAATCCAGGACCTGCAGACGCTGATCAATCAGAAGCGTCTGGCGCAGTCCCAGGAAACGGTCACCAAACAGTCGCTGGAAGCACAGAAAGCCGGCGGCAGCAGCGTGCTGGCCACTGAAAGTGCGACCAACGTCAAACTTTCCGACTACCTGCTGCGCAGCACCGACCGCCTCAACGAACTGACCCAGCAGAACCTCAGGACCCGCCAGCAGCTCGACAGCGTGACCCAGAGCGACCAGGCCCTGGATGAGCAGATCAGCGTGCTCAAGGGCAGCCTGCTGCTGTCCAAGATTCTCTACAAGCAGAAGCAGGCGCTGCCCCACCTGAAGGTCGACCGCGACCTGGCCGACGAGATCGCCGACATCCGTTTGTACCAGTTCGAAGTCAACCAACAGCGGGAAGCCATCAGCAATCCGGCAGCCTATGTGGATAACTTGCTGGCCAATCAGGCACAGGACCAGAACACGCCGCAGTTGCGCAAAAGCCTGCTGGAGCTGGCGGTCACCCGCAGCGACCTGCTCGAACGCTTGAATCGGGAACTCAGCGCGCTTCTCAACGAATCGATCACCCTGCAGCTCAACCAGAAACAGCTGCTCAGCACCGCCCAAAGCCTGCGTGCCACGCTGGACGAGCAGATGTTCTGGATCCCCAGCAACAAGCCGCTGGATGACGAGTGGTTCAAAGCGGTGCCGCGGCGCCTGGAAAACCAGGTCACCACCCTGCCCTGGGCGTCCAGCGTGAGCGAGCTGACCGACGGTCTGGTGCAGCGACCCTTGCTGTTCCTGCCGCTGCTGCTGGTGATCGGCCTGCTGCAGTGGAAGCGCGCGTTTCTCTACCAGAAACTCAATGCGGTGCATCAGGACATCGGCCACTTCAAGCGCGACCGCCAGTGGCATACGCCTGCCGCCATCCTGATCAACATTCTGCTGGCCATGCCTGTGGCCCTGGGCCTGGCCCTGTGCGGCTATGCCCTGTTGATCGATGCCCGCGGGCAGAATGCCGGGTTGGGCGCGGCCATGTTGCAGATCGCCCAGGCGTGGCTGGTGTTCTATACCGCGTACCGCATCCTCGCCCCCGGCGGCGTGGCCGAGCTGCATTTCCGCTGGGAGCGGGCGCAGGTGGCCTTTCTGCAAGGCTGGGTGCGCCGCCTGGGCTTCGTCGTGCTGGCTTTGGTCTCAGTGGTGGCGGTGGCCGAACTGCAACCCTCGGCGCTGGCCGATGACGTGCTCGGCATCGCCGTGGTGCTCACCTGTTATGCATTGATGGCCTGGCTGCTGGGACGGTTGCTGATCAGCAGCCCGACGCACAAGAGCGCTTCACTGTTTCGCCGCGCCATCGGCCTGCTGTTCACCGCGTTGCCGATCGCGCTGTTCGTGGCAGTCTGCTTCGGCTACTACTACACCGCGCTCAAGCTCACCGACCGGCTGATCGACACCCTGTACCTGCTGATGATCTGGCTGGTCATCGAAGCCGCGTTCGTGCGAGGGCTGAGCGTTGCCGCCCGGCGACTGGCCTACCAGCGGGCGCTGGCCAAGCGACAGCTGGCCAAGGACAGCGGCGAAGGTGAACCGGTGGCCGAAGAGCCGACCCTGGACATCGAACAGGTCAACCAGCAATCCCTGCGCCTGGTGCGCCTGGCCTTGCTGGCCGGTTTCATCGGCGCGCTGTATTGGGTCTGGAGCGACCTGATCAGCGTGTTCGCCTACCTGGACAACATCACCCTGTACGAATACACCAGCGGCACCGGCGCCGCCATGAGCATGGTGCCGATCAGCCTGAGCGACTTCATCGGCGCGGCCATGATCATCGGTATCACCATCGTACTGGCCGGCAACCTGCCGGGGCTGCTGGAAGTGCTGGTGCTGTCCAAGCTGAACCTGGCCCAAGGCAGCGCCTACGCCACCACTACCTTGCTGTCCTACGTGATTGCCGGTGTCGGTTTCGTGTCCACGCTGTCGACCCTGGGGGTGAGCTGGGACAAGCTGCAATGGCTGGTCGCGGCCTTGTCGCTGGGCATCGGCTTCGGCATGCAGGAGATTTTCGCCAACTTCATCTCCGGCATCATGATCCTGTTCGAGCGCCCGGTGCGTATCGGTGACACCATCACCATCGGCAACCTGTCGGGCACGGTGAGCAAGATCCGTATCCGCGCGACCACGATCACCGATTTCGACCGCAAGGACATCATCGTCCCCAACAAGACCTTCATCACCGGACAACTGATCAACTGGTCGCTGACCGACACCATCACCCGGGTGACCTTGAAGCTGGGCGTGGACTACGGCTCGGACCTGGACCTGGTGCGGACCCTGCTGCTCAAGGCGGCGCGGGACAATCCACGGGTGCTCAAGGAGCCGGAGCCGCTGGTGTATTTCCTCAACTTCGGCGAGAGCACCCTGGACCACGAGCTGCGCATGCACGTGCGTGACCTGGGCGACCGCAACCCGGTGCTGGACGAAATCAATCGGTTCATCAACAAGGAATTCAAACGCCAGAACATCAATATTTCGTTCCGGCAGATGGAGATCTACCTGAAGAACACCACCGGCAAAGAGTACAAGCTGGTGCCCGCCGAGCCAGGCGAGAGCACCGGCACCCTGCAGCCGGCCGCTATGCCTGCACAGGCGGAGCCGCCGAGCACGCCTCGGGTCGTCGACGCACCCCAGCCGCCCCCCTCGAAACTTGACTGAGCGCACTACGCCCACGGAGAACGCACATGAAAGGCCTCGACGAACTGATCTTCGACAACCGCTTCGCCCGCCTGGGCGACGTCTTTTCCACTCACGTTCTGCCGGAGCCCATCGACAACCCACGGCTGGTGGTGGCCAGCGATGCAGCCATGAGCCTGCTGGACCTGGACCCTGCGTGTGCCCAGACGCCGCTGTTCGCCGAGCTGTTCAGCGGCCACAAATTGTGGAGCGAAACCGAGCCGCGGGCGATGATCTATTCAGGTCATCAGTTCGGCGGCTACACCCCTCAGTTGGGCGACGGCCGCGGCGTACTGCTCGGCGAGGTGTACAACGACGCCGGCGAACACTGGGACCTGCATCTCAAGGGCGCCGGGCCCACGCCCTACTCGCGCCGAGGCGATGGCCGCGCGGTGCTGCGCTCCTCGATTCGCGAATTCCTGGCGTCCGAAGCCTTGCACACCCTGGGCATTCCCAGCAGCCGCGCCCTGTGCGTGATCGCGTCGGACACCCCGGTATGGCGTGAAAAGCAGGAACGCGCCGCCATGCTCCTGCGCCTTGCGCCGAGCCACGTGCGTTTCGGTCATTTCGAATACTTCTACTACACCCGCCAACCCGAACTGCAGAAACAGTTGGTCGACCACGTGCTGGCGGCGCACTTCCCTGGGTGTGCGACCCAGCCCGAACCCTACTTGGACATGTTCCGCGAAATCGTCGAGCGCAACGCCGAGCTGATCGCGCAATGGCAGGCCTACGGCTTCTGTCACGGGGTGATGAACACCGACAACATGTCGATTCTGGGCATCACCTTCGACTTCGGACCGTTCGCCTTCCTGGATGACTTCGACGCGAACTTCATCTGCAACCACTCCGACCACGAAGGCCGCTACAGCTTCAGCAACCAGGTGCCGGTGGCACACTGGAACCTGAGCGCTTTGGCTCAGTCATTGACACCCTTGATCGAGGTGCCGGCGCTGCAGGAAGCATTGGGGTTGTTCCTGCCACTGTACGAGGCTGCCTATCTGGACATCATGCGGCGGCGACTGGGCTTCACCCTGGCCGAAGACGGCGACAAGCTGCTGCTGGAGCGTCTGCTGGGCCTGATGCAGAACAGCGGCGTGGATTACAACCTGTTCTTCCGGCGCCTGGGCGAAGCCGGCGCGCTGTCCGTGCTGCGCGATGACTTCGTCGATATCCAGGGCTTCGATGCCTGGGCGGCCGATTATCAGGCGCGCATGGATCGTGATGTGATCGACGGCCGTACCGAGCGCATGAATCAGGTCAATCCGTTGTACATCCTGCGCAATTACCTGGCGCAGAAAGCCATCGATGCCGCCGAAGACGGCGACTACTCCGAGGTGCGGCGACTGCACCAGGTGCTCTCGAATCCGTTCGAAGCGCAACCGGGCATGGAGCGCTACGCGGAACGGCCACCGGAGTGGGGCAAGCATCTGGAGATCAGTTGTTCGTCGTGAGGGGTGGCTGACTCTCTATTATCAACGGCATGCATCGGACACCGCCTACATCGCTTTCAAGCCTGTCCGACTGCCGTTTCGTTGCAATCAGCCCATCATCGTGTGCCCCGAAACCCATATCTGAAGCGGTACCTTTTTTTGGTACCATTTTAGAGTACGGAGCGCTACGATGAACCCTTCGAAGCTCAAACACATTGACGTGCTTGAGGCGATCTACGCTCGCCCTGTGTCAGGAACGATCCGCTGGTCACGCATCGAGCGATTGTTCATCGAATTGGGTGGCAAGGTGCAAGAGCGAGAAGGCTCCCGAGTGGCGGTAGTCCTTTTCGGGACCGTGCGGGTGTTCCATCGCCCTCATCCGTCCCCGGAAACCGACAAGGCCGCAGTGGCGAGCATCCGCAATTGGCTGGCAGTCAACGGAATCGAACCATGAACAACATCATGATCATCGACGGCCATCGGGCCGTCATCCAGTACGACCCGGAGGTCGGGACTTTTCGCGGGGAGTTCATCAATCTGAATGGCGGTGCGGACTTTCACGCCGACAGCGTCAGCGCATTGAAGACCGAAGGCGCCGAGTCGTTGCGAGTATTTCTGCAAGTGTGCGCAGAGGAAGGGATCGAGCCAGTCAAATGCTACTCGGGGAAATTTCAGCTCCGGCTGCCTGAAACGTTGCATGCCCAGGTCACTGAAGCGGCGGCTGCGCTGGGCGTCAGCATCAATCAGTTCGTGCAGCGCAGCCTTGAGCATGAGCTCAAGACGGTGAAGCCATGATCGACCCGAGCGCTATCGAGCAGTGGCATGATCGATTGAACCTTCAATGTTACAAGCCCTGCTTGGATGCAGCTCGACGAAACGCCACCCCATACCCGATTCACCTGTGCAACCGGAGCCCGGCATGAGCGACTCACTGGTAATCCCCTGCCCGCATTGCAACGGGCTCAACCGCATTCCTGCTTCGCGCCTGACGGACCAGCCCAAGTGCGGGCGATGCAAGGCGGCGGTGTTGCTCGATACACCCTTCGAGCTGACTCAAGGCGACTATGCCAGCCAGATCAAAGGCGATTTGCCGTTGCTGGTGGACGTCTGGGCCGACTGGTGCGGGCCGTGCAAATCCTTCGCCCCGGTGTTCGAACAGGCGGCAAATCAACTGCAGGGCCACTGCCGGCTGGCCAAGCTGGACAGCCAGGCCAACCCGCAGCTGTCCACGCAGCTCGGCATTCGCTCGATACCGAGCCTGATCCTGTTCAAAAACGGTCGAGAGGTCGCGCGACAGAGCGGTGCAATGCCGCTGCCCCAGTTAGTGGGATGGCTACGCGCCCAAGGGATTGTTGATCGGTAGGAACCTGAAGAATCGCATAGCGGCCCTGACGCGGCTTGCACCGCTGCTACAGGGGATCGCGCTTGTGTAGCAGCGGCGCGAGCCGCGTCAGGTCTCACCGCTTGGTATCAGACAGCTCACCTTGTCCGCCGACGCGGCTTGCGCCGCTGCTACAGGGGATCGCGGTTGTGTAGCAGCGGCGCGCGGATTCAGACTTTTTCGAGCAGGTCGTGCAATTCCACGAATTGCTGGGTCAGCTTGTGCCGCGGATCCAAGTGGATCAGCGGGATGTTCAGCTCATGGGACTCGCGCATCTTGACCGAGCTGTTCAGGTACACAGGCAAGACGGGCAAGCCCTCCGCGATGAGCTCGTCGAGCATCTGCTGAGGCAGGCTGGCGCGAGGCTGGAACTGGTTGACCACAATGCCCTCCACTTCCAGGCCTTCGTTGTGGTCTTCCTTCAATTCTGCGATCTCGTCGAGCAGACCATAGAGCGCATGCCTGGAAAAGCTGTCGCAGTCGAAGGGAATCAACACACGGTCCGCCGCGATCAAGGCTGATACCGCATAGAAATTCAGCGCCGGTGGTGTGTCGATATAGATCCGATCGTACTCTTCGCTGAGCTCGTCGAGCAGTTTGCGCAGCTTGTTGATCTTGTGCTTGGCTTCCAGCTTGGGCTGCAGGTCTGCGAGCTCTGCAGAAGCCGTGATGACATGCAGGTTATCGAAAGGCGTCTCGTGAATGTCCACCTTGCCTTTCTTGCTCGCTGGTCCGGACGACAGGATCTGCTTGAAGAAATCCGCGATGCCCATCGGAATGTCGTCACCGGTGAGCCCGGTAAGGTATTGGGTCGAGTTGGCCTGGGCATCGAGGTCGATCAATAACGTGCGAAAGCCCTCGTTGGCACTAACGGCCGCCAGGTTGCAGGCAATGCTGGATTTGCCCACGCCGCCTTTCTGATTGAACACCACGCGCCGCATCGATACCTCTCCATGACAGGCAAAGCCTCGAGTGTAGTGACCAGAGTATTACAGTTGCTAGCGCGCTGGGGCGTTCATTCTCGGATTTCTCCTACAATTTGCTGCAACGAGCGCAGGATGTTGGCAGAAATCATTAGCCAGCTATATAGTTTTCCAACTCCTGCCGCCCCGACTCCGAGGTCACCGTGAAGACTGCTGTCGCGCCTCCTGCGCAAGCTGTTGATACCCCTCATCAAAACGCCAATTCCTTCAACGAACAGTACATCGAAAAAGGCACCCCGCAGTTCCTGCGAACGGTCCTGGCCTTGTTCAGCGGCGGCTTCGCCACCTTTGCCCTGCTCTACTGCGTGCAGCCCATGATGCCGATCCTGTCCCATGAGTTCGGCATCAATGCCGCCCAGAGCAGCCTGGTGCTGTCGGTGGCGACCGGGATGCTGGCCATCGGATTGTTGATCACCGGGCCGATCTCCGACAGCATCGGACGCAAGCCGGTCATGGTGGCGGCCTTGTTCTGCGCTGCAGCATGCACGATCGGCAGCGCCTTGATGCCGAGCTGGGACGGTGTCCTGTTACTGCGCGCGCTCACCGGGCTCAGCCTGAGCGGCCTGGCGGCGGTGGCCATGACCTACCTCAGCGAAGAGATACACCCCCAGCACATCGGCCTGGCCATGGGCTTGTACATTGGCGGCAACGCCATCGGTGGCATGAGCGGACGCCTGATCACCGGCGTGCTGATCGACTTCGTCAGCTGGCACACCGCCCTGCTGGTGGTGGGTGGTCTGGCGCTGATCGCGGCAGCGGTGTTCGTTAAAATCCTGCCCGAATCGCGCAACTTCCGCGCACGCAGAATGAATCCGCGCGGTTTGATCGAAGGCTTCACCATGCACTTCAAGGACGCCGGATTGCCGTGGCTGTTCCTCGAAGCGTTCCTGCTGATGGGCAGCTTCGTCACCCTGTTCAACTATATCGGCTATCGCCTGCTGGCCGAGCCATACAGCCTGAGCCAGGCCTTGGTGGGATTGCTGTCGGTAGTGTACCTGGCTGGCATCTACAGCTCGGCACAGGTCGGTTCCCTGGCTGACAAGCATGGGCGGCGCAAGGTGTTCTGGATGAGCATCGGGCTGATGTTCACAGGTCTGCTGGTGACCCTGTTCAACCCGGTGCCGGTGATTCTGCTGGGGATGCTGATGTTCACCTTCGGCTTTTTCGGCGCGCATTCGGTGGCCAGCAGCTGGATCGGTCGCCGAGCGTTGACGGCCAAGGGGCAGGCTTCTTCGCTGTATCTGTTCAGCTACTATGCAGGGTCTAGCGTAGCCGGCACTGCGGGCGGGATGGCTTGGCACTACGGGGGCTGGACGGGTGTGGGCGGGTTTATCGCGGGGTTGTTGACGGTGGCGTTGGTGGTGGCGGCAAAGTTGGCGAAGTTGCAGCCTGTGGGGATGTCGAAGCTCTAGAGCGGAGGCAACGCGTCAGGCCTCGACGCGGGCCGTCCGGATGCACCGCATACACCGCCGACGCGGCTTGCGCCGCTGCTACAGGGTGTGCGGTGTTTCTGTGGCAGCGGTGCAGGCCGCGTCAAGATTCGACACGGCAGGATGTCAGCCGTGGTATTGCGCCGAAAACTCGTGCACGGCTCTGATGAAGGCACCGGCATGCTCGGGGTCCACTTCCGGCGTGATGCCATGGCCGAGGTTGAACACATGGCCGGTGCCCTGGCCATAACTGGCAAGGATCCGTGCCACTTCGGCGCGGATCGCTTCGGGCTTGGCGTACAGCACGGTGGGGTCCATGTTGCCCTGCAGCGCGACCTTGTGACCCACGCGGCGGCGGGCTTCGCCGATGTCGCAGGTCCAGTCCAGACCCAACGCGTCGGCGCCGGCGTCGGCAATGCTTTCCAGCCACAGGCCACCGTTCTTGGTGAACAGAATGACCGGCACCTTGCGCCCTTCGTGCTCGCGGATCAGGCCGCTGACGATCTTGCGCATGTAGGCCAGGGAGAATTCCTGGTACGCCGCGGCGGACAGGTTGCCGCCCCAGGTATCGAAGATCTGCACCGCCTGGGCACCGGCCAGGATCTGACCGTTGAGGTAGCTGGTGACCGACTGCGCGAGCTTGTCCAGCAGCAGGTGCATGGCCTGGGGCTGGTCGTAGAGCATGGCCTTGGTCTTGCGGAAGTCCTTGGACGAGCCGCCTTCGACCATATAGGTGGCCAGGGTCCAGGGGCTGCCGGAGAAGCCGATCAGCGGCACCCGGCCGTTGAGTTCGCGGCGGATGGTGCTGACCGCGTCCATGACGTAGCCCAGATCCTGCTGCGCGTCGGGGATCGGCAGCGCTTCGATGTCGGCCAGGGTGCTGACGACTTTCTTGAAGCGCGGGCCTTCGCCGGTTTCGAAATACAGACCCTGGCCCATGGCATCGGGGATGGTAAGGATGTCGGAGAACAGGATGGCGGCGTCGAGCGGGTAACGCTCCAGTGGCTGCATCGTGACTTCGCAGGCGAACGACGGGTTCTTGCACAGGCTCATGAAGTCACCGGCCTTGGCACGGCTGGCGCGGTACTCGGGCAGGTAGCGACCGGCCTGGCGCATCATCCACACCGGGGTGACGTCGACGGGTTGCTTGAGCAGGGCACGCAGGAAGCGGTCGTTCTTGAGGGCAGTCATGTCAACATCCGGCAGAAAAGTGGAGGGATTTTCGCAGAGCGCAGGGCAACACGCCACCCGCCAGGGGTGGGCGGCGGACCTCTGTGGGTGCCCGCCCTGCTGCCCGGTTGGATCAGTTTCCAGTGTCGCTGCAACGGCTGACCAGGGCGTCGATCCGGCTTTTGCACTGGTCCATGGCCTGAGCATGGCCTTGGCTAAGTTCGACCTGGCGCTGGCATAGGTTCAGCGCGGCCAGCACCAGCAAGCGGTCGCCCACCAGCGTCGGATGACTTCGTTTGGTCTGTGCCAGGGTGCGTTCGAGCATATCGAATGCCCGGCGCAACGCCTGCTGTTCGCCGGGCGGCGCTTTCACTGAATATTCGTTGCCCAGAATCGAGAAGACCTCGACCCCGTCGTCAAGGTTCATACCGCTGCCGCGGCAGCGCGCTCGACCAGGGCCTGAATGCGCGCAGTGGTCGCGCCCTGCTTCTCTTCATGTTCCAGCAGGCTGAGTTGCAACGTGTCGTTGTCATCCTTGGCCTGAGCCAGCTCGCCGGACAGTTGGGCATTGCGTTCAGCCAGTTCCCGGTTGTGTTGCACCAGCTCGTTTACCAGGTTTTCCAATTGATTCAGAGACGCTTCCAACATTAGCTATTTCCAACACTTTTTCAGGGGCGCGAACGATAAAGAAAAAATCTCGCTCGGGCCAGCTTTGATAGGACCTCGATGGACCTACCGATCGTCATTCGGTTCGCTCCGTTCATCGGTCTTCAGGGGTCTGGCCATTTGCAATGAGGCCAGCCCCTCAAGACTTTTCACGTTCGACCGATAAGCAGCGATGCTCCTTTCTGTGTCGCACGGACCGCGCCCTACCCTTCGGTGTCCCTACATGTCTCTACGCAACATGAACATTGCTCCGCGTGCTCTGCTCGGCTTCTCCCTCATTGGTCTGCTGATGATCGTGCTGGGGGTGTTTTCCCTGAACCAGATGGGCCATATCCGTGCAGCAGGCCAGAACATCGAGAACAACACCGTCCCCAGCATCACCAGCCTGGACGAGTTGACTCAATTGACTCTGCGCCTGCGCGTGCTGTCGTACCGCCTGCTGTTGAATCGCGAAGCCGATACCCAGCAGAAGACCGTGCAGTTGTTCGATCAGCGTAATCAACAGATCAACCAGGCCCAGGCCCGCTACGAGAAAATGATCGCCAGCGCAGAGGAGCAGGCGGCATACGACGACTACACGCGCCTGCTGAGCCAGTACCGTCAGCTCGAGACGCGCATGAAGGGCTTTTCGGCCAACGGCCAGGTGGATGAGCTGCGCACGATGCTCAACAGCGACATGCTGAGCAACTCGGAGCAGGTCAATGCCGCGCTCGAGAAGCTGGTCAAGATCAACAACGCGCAGACCCGCGAGATCAACCAGCAAGCCGATGACGAATACCGCTCGGCGTTCAGCTGGGTGGTGGGCATGCTGATCGTGGCCACGCTGCTGACGTTCCTGTTCGCCTGGCTGCTGACCCGCAGCATCGTCAAGCCGATCGACCAGGCGCTGGTCGCGGCCGAGGCCATCGCCGAGGGCAATCTGACCCAGCCGATCCACGCAGAGGGACGCGACGAAGCCGCGCGTCTGCTGCTGGCCATGCAGAAGATGCAGGGCAAGCTGCGTGACACCCTGCAGCGCATTTCCGGTTCGGCGACGCAACTGGCCTCTGCCGCCGAGGAGCTCAACAGCGTGACTGACGAAGGCGCGCGCGGTTTGACTCAGCAGAACAACGAGATCGAACAGGCTGCCACGGCGGTCAACGAGATGACCAGTGCGGTGGAAGAAGTGGCTCGCAATGCCGTGAGCACTTCCGAGGCTTCCCGGGACGCCACGACGTCGGCCAGCGATGGTCGCGATCTGGTCATGGAAACGGTCAGCGCCATCGAGCGCATGAGTGGCGACGTGCAGAGCACAGCCGATCTGATCGGCCATCTGGCCACCGAATCGCGGGACATCGGCAAGGTGTTGGACGTGATTCGTGGCCTGGCTGACCAGACCAACCTGCTGGCGCTCAACGCTGCCATCGAGGCGGCACGCGCTGGTGAGGCCGGCCGCGGCTTTGCCGTGGTGGCCGACGAAGTCCGTGCCTTGGCCCATCGCACCCAGCAGTCGACCAGCGAGATCGAGCGCATGATCGGCAGCATTCAGGGCGGCACAGAACAGGCGGTTGATTCGATGCGCAACAGCACCGAACGCGCCGAGTCGACCCTCAACATCGCCAAGGGCGCCGGCATGGCACTGGAGACGATCAATGGCGCCATCGTGCAGATCAACGAGCGCAACCTGGTGATCGCCAGCGCGGCCGAAGAACAAGCGCAAGTGGCACGCGAGGTGGATCGCAACCTGGTGAACATTCGCGACCTGTCGGTGCAGACCGCCGCAGGTTCGGCGCAGACCACGGCTGCCAGCGGCGAGCTTGCGCGCCTGGCGGTGGACCTGAACGCGATGGTGGCGCGCTTCAAGGTGTAACCCCCGGACGCCTGGACGCTGCTTGCGCCGCTGCTACAGAAGCACCGCGTTCCCCTGTAGCAGCGGTGCAAGCCGCGTCCGGCTTCAACGCGGTCCTCCAGATGCACCGCATGTACCGCCGACGCGGCTTGCGCCGCTGCTACAGAAGCACCGCGATCCCTGTAGCAGCGGCGCGAGCCGCGTCCGGCCTCAACGCGGTGGTTCAGGTACCCCGTAGAGCACGTCTCAAAACTCGATCCGCACATCCCCCTTCGGCACGCTGCAGCAGGACAGGATGTAGCCCTCGGCTTCGTCATCCTCGGTGATGCCGCCGTTGTGCTCCATCTCCACTTCGCCGCCCAGCTTCAATACCTTGCAGGTGCCGCAGATGCCCATGCCGCACGCCTTGGGGATCATCATGCCGAGCTTGGACGCCGCCGCGTGCACGGTTTCGCCCGGTGCCACACGGATGCTCTTGCCGCTGGCGGTGAACTCCACCAGGTGCAGTTCGGAAACGTCTACCTCCGGCGCATCGGCTGCCTGCTCGGCCTGTTCCACGGCGTCGGCGCGCGCTTCCGGGGGCGTGGCGCCGAACGATTCCTCGTGATAGCGGGTCATGTCGAAGCCAGCGGCTTCCAGCAGGCGCTTGACCGCGTTCATGTAAGGCGTCGGACCGCAGCAGTACACCTCGCGCTCCATGAAGTCGGGCGCGATCAGTTCCAGCAGCTTGTGGTTCAGGTAGCCACGATAGCCCGACCACGGTTCGCCCAGCCCATGCTTCTCGCAGATGATGTGCAGGCTGAAATTGTCGACGCGCGAGGCCATGTGCTCCAGCTCGCGGTGGTAGATGATGTCCTTGGGCGAGCGCGCACTGTGCACGAAGACCATGTCGACGTTGGCATTGGTGTCGTAGAACCAGCGCGCCATCGACATCACCGGCGTGATGCCCACCCCGCCGCTGAGGTAGAGGATCTTCGGCGCTGGAAAATCGATCGCGTTGAACAACCCCACCGGCCCGTGCACCGCCAGCTCCTGACCTTCGTGCAGGGTGTCGTGCAACCAGTTCGACACCCGCCCGCCTGGCACCCGCTTGATGGTGATGGAAAAGCTGTACGGCACCGACGGCGCGCTGGAAATCGTGTACGAGCGCATCACCGGCTCGCCTTCGATTTCCAGCTCCAGGGTCACGAACTGGCCCGGTTTGAAGAAGAACAGAATGGGTTGGTCGGCCATGAAGCAGAAGGTGCGCACGTCCCAGGTTTCCTGGATCACCTTGACGCAACGAACGATGTGGCGCCCGTTGGCCCAAGTCTGGGTATTGACGGGCATCAGGAAGGGGTTGGACATGCTGTTCTCCAAGGTCGACTGCCGACGGTGCGTACAGCGATTCTGCGTGCGCGCTGCCCCTGTCACATTCCCATCCGCGACATCCGCATGCTTATGGCGACCAGGCCCATGCGGCCTAGCCTGCAGCGTCGGGAATGGATTTGGCCATGTCGCCCATGGATAAGGTTACCAACGCGCCGAGTCGCACACTCCACCGCATCTGAACGCAGTTTCAGCCGCCTTGCGTCGACAACCGTAACCGCCACTTTTTTCGCGGCCACATTGCATGGCCATGAGGATCAACACGATGGATGCCACCACTACCCTGAGCCTGGGCGATCCACTGGAACCCGCACGCAAGGCCACCGCCCAGATGCTGCAGGAGCGCGAGCGCACCTTCTCGCTGCCACAGCCGTTCTACAACGACGAGCGCCTGTTCCAGATCGACATGCAGGAGATCTTCAACAAGGAGTGGCTGATCGCCGGCATGACGTGCGAGATCCCGGCCAAGGGCAACTACCTCACCCTGCAGATTGGCAGCAATCCGATCATCCTGGTGCGTGGTGCCGAAGGGGTGGTGCATGCCTTTCACAACGTCTGCCGCCATCGCGGTTCGCGACTGTGCACCAAGGAAAAGGGCAAGGTGGCCAAACTGGTCTGCCATTACCATCAATGGACCTACGAACTCGACGGTCGCCTGCTGTTCGCCGGCACCGAGATGGGCGCCGACTTCAACATGAAGCAGTACGGCCTCAAGCCCGTGCACGTGAAGACGTCCGGCGGCTACATCTTCATCAGTCTGGCCGAGAACCCGCCCGCGATCGACAACTTCCTTAGTACGCTGAACCATTACATGGAACCGTACGACATGGAAAACACCAAGGTCGCGGTGCAGACCGATCTGCTGGAAAAGGCCAACTGGAAACTGGTGCTGGAGAACAACCGCGAGTGCTACCACTGCGGCGGCTCCCACCCCGAATTGCTCAAGACCCTGCTGGAATGGGACGACGTCACCGACCCACGCGCCGACCAGGCCTTCAAGGACCACGTGGCTGCTTCGGCCGCTGCCTGGGATGCCGAGAAGATCCCCTACGCCCACGCCAGCCACGGCCTGCGCAACCGCATCGTGCGCATGCCGCTGCTCAAGGGCACGCTGTCGATGACCATGGACGGCCAGGTCGGCTGCAAGAAACTGATGGGCCGCATCAAGAACCCGGACCTGGGCTCGATGCGCATCCTGCACCTGCCGCACTCCTGGAACCACTGCATGGGTGACCACATCATCGTCTTCACGGTGTGGCCGATCAGCGCCCAGGAAACCCTGGTCACCACCAAGTGGCTGGTGCACAAGGATGCCGTGGAAGGCGTGGACTACGACGTTGCGCGCATGCGCCAGGTGTGGGACGCCACCAACGACCAGGACCGGCGCCTGGCCGAGGAAAACCAACGCGGCATCAACTCCACCGCCTACCAGCCAGGCCCGTATTCGAAAACCTACGAGTTCGGCGTGGTGAACTTCATCGACTGGTACAGCGAGCGCCTGCTGAGCAACCTGGGGGCGGAGCCTGCGGCCTATCTCAAGGGTGTTGCAGTGCACGAGTGACCTTGGCTGCGGCAAAAGCTGCGTCAGTGGCTGAAGCACCGGGCGCAACTGCAACTGCAACTGCAACTGCAACTGCAACTGCAACTGTGTGGAAGGGCTATACCATCGGTGTTCATGGTTGGGGGCTGATCGATCGGAGATAAAGAGGGAAATCTATCCGATCAAGGCAGGCCCCCTATGTCGCCTCACCCTCGTTTATCCGAGCAACTGACCATCCACAGCCGCACGCCAGCACTGGCGGTTTGCGACCCTCGAGGTTTAGCCGTTCGCAGTATTGGCTACTATCGCCGACAAGCCGACACCCCGGCAGTGCCTCGTATCAATGCCCAGTGGCATGACTGCGCCGGGCGTCCCATCGCTCAATGGGATCCGCGCCAGTTCGCGCAGTTCTGCGCCGGCAACAGCGAGACACCCAACCAACGCACGACTTTCAGCCTCTCCGGCGCCACCTTGCGGCAGCACAATGTCGATTCGGGCTGGAAGATCATGCTGCATGAGCCCAACGGGATGCCCACCTCCACATGGGACAGTCGCGAGATTGTGACTCATTGCCACTACGATGATATTGCGCGCCTGGTGGCCACGGTCAAATCCACCGCCGACGGCCAGCCACGCACCGCGCAGCGGGTCACCTACGCCGCAGCGAATGCCGAGCAGGCTTCACGCAATCTATGCGGCGCCATTTACCGACACGATGACGACGCCGGCACCGTGTTCACCGAAGCGCTGGATATCCAGGGCCAGACCATCAGCACTACCCGCCATTATCTGGCCGGCGAGGTCGCTGCCGATTGGCCGCAAGCCCACAGCGAACGCGACGCCTTGCTGGAATCTGGTGCTGGCTATCAAAGCAGGTATCTACATGATGCAACCGGCCAACTGCTGAGCCATGCCGATGCCCTGGGTAATGTCCAGCGGTTCGGTCATGACGTTAGCGGAGCACAGAACGCCGCCGGTCTGGTCACTGCCCAAGGCACGGAGCACGAATTACTACGAGCCACGGTACGCGATGCAGCCGACCGGGTGGTGTCGCAGACGACGGGCAACGGGGTAACCAGCCGCAATGAATATGATCCCATCGACCTGAGATTGCGACGCTCGGTCTCCAGGCGAGCCGATAACACGGTGCTGCAGGACCTGCATTACCTGTACGACCCCATTGGCAACGTCACTCAGATAAGCGATGAGGCCCAACCGGTCCGGTATTTCGCCAATCAGCGTACCGAGCCAACCAACCTTTACCGCTATGACTCCTTCAACCAACTGATCGAAGCCCGCGGCCGCGAAGCGGCCAACACCGGCGGCGACGGGCCGCTGCTACCTCCTCTACTGGCCCTGCCCCAGGATGCTTCGCTGCTGCTCAACTACACGCAACACCTGAGTTACGACGAAGCCGGCAACCTGGTCGAACTTCGACACGTCAACGGCCAACGCAATCGGACCCAGCTCATCGCTGTGGCACGCGCCAACAATCGGTCTTTGGCAGAGCGTAATGGGCAACTGCCCGACGAGACCCAATTGGCTGCCGCGTTCGACCGCAACGGCAATGCCCACGCATTGGAGGCAGGTCAGGCGTTGGCCTGGGACGAGTACAACCAGTTGCACGAGGTGGCGACCGTGCGCCGAGACGATGGCCAGAACGACTACGAGCGTTACTGCTATGACGCTTCCGGCGCTCGGGTGCGCAAGCAGTCCACAGCCCTGCAAAGCCGCGGCTCGCGCGTGTGCGAAGTGCGTTATCTACCCGGCCTGGAAATCCGTACCGATAGCCGCAGCGGCGAACAGCTGCACGTGATCATCGCCCAGGCCGGCAGTAGCGCCGTAAGACTGCTGCATTGGGCAGAGGGCAAACCTGAGGCATTGCCCAACGACCAACTGCGCTACAACCTGAGCAACCATCTGGGTTCGTGCACCCTGGAAGTCGACAAGGATGGGCATCTGCTCAGCCGTGAAGAGTATTACCCATTCGGCGGTACGGCCTGCTGGGCCGGGCGCAGCGCCGTGGAAGCCAAGTACAAGACCGTGCGTTATTCGGGCAAGGAGCGCGATGCCAGCGGCCTTTACTATTACGGCCTGCGCTACTACGCACCCTGGCTGATGCGCTGGATCAACCCCGACCCAGGCGGCGACATCGATGGTTTGAATCTGTATGCCATGGTGGGTAACAACCCGGTCTCCATGGTCGACAGCGACGGCCGAGCCAAGACCCGCTTCGACACGCTCGATGACATGATCGCTGCAGGCCCGACTGCTGAGTATCTGGACGGTCAGCCCAGTTGGGGGCGGGGCTCGAAGGAGGAGCAGGCGCGAAAATACAACAACTGGAAAGGTCACTGCAAAACGTGGTTCAACCGCGCCAGGGACTCACGAGCACGGGTACTGCTAGCGTCGTTCGAAATCACCCATACTCGCAGCGCTGGAGTCATCCAGGCATTGAAAAACATGGAAAGCAACAGTGAGCTGGCCAAGTCGGTAGCCCTGCGCGGGGCAACGATTGCCGTCTCTAACTTGGCGTCCACAGGCGTGGGGGCGGCTACAGGTGCCGTAGTCGGAACTATGGTAATGCCCGGTCCTGGCACCATGGTCGGGACAGGCATCGGCATGGTGGTCGGCAAGCTGGCGAGTGTTGCCGCCGAAAAAGGCATGGAACACGCGGGGAACCATGCGACGCTGGACCTGCATACCGGAAGCCTGGGAGCGTCATCGATCATCCACGATGGCAAGATCCGCAAGAACGGCTTCATCGGCAAGGCGTACGGCAAATTCCGCGGCTTTGTACCGGACAACAAGAAGAACGGCGTAAACCTTGCGACCGAAGCCTTCAAAACCGTCGGTTCCAAAGCTTTGGGCCCCCACGGCATCCTGCTCAAGTTAGGCGTGGACGGGGGTAAGGCGGCCCTTGAAATCGTCAAGACACAGCAAGAAAAGAACCCGGCCAAACTGGATCGTCTGGAAGACGATCCAGACAAAACCTTTGCCATGCTGTACGAACGCACACTTCGTGTGGCGAAAATGTACGGCGCCAGCGAAGCGGATGATCCGCTGCCAGGACTCAATGAAACCTCATCAAGAACCATGACATTGGGTGATCTTGCTGCCAAGTTCGGTGCGGCGGTCGATAGCCTGCACGAGGCCGGCGCAGCGGTAGCAGCGTACCGCCAACGTCATCCAGGCAAGACGCAGGCAGCTTGATTCGGGCATGCTCGAAAGCCCTGGATCGATAGAGGAAACATCCAGACACTGTGGAACATTTCACCCACAGGCTCCCTGAACTAGTGTCGCCCCCCAACAATAAAAAAGGGGCGTCACCATGTCATGCACTTCTCATCTGCCAAGCGCAGGCAATCGATCCACCGGGAGCTATCTACCCGGTATCGACGGCTTGCGCGCCATCGCGGTACTTGCCGTGATCATCTTCCACGTCGAGTTCCTGGGGTTCCTTGA
Source organism: Pseudomonas sp. Leaf129 (assembly GCF_001423465.1). NCBI lineage: Bacteria > Pseudomonadati > Pseudomonadota > Gammaproteobacteria > Pseudomonadales > Pseudomonadaceae > Pseudomonas > Pseudomonas sp. Leaf129. Next base: position 63,313 of record NZ_LMOC01000009.1, read on the forward strand.
GGGGGGCTTCACCGGCGTGGACATGTTCTTTGTCATTTCCGGTTACGTCATCAGCCAGTCCCTGGCCGAACGAGGTGACCGGCCTGGGCGTGAGTACCTGCTGGAGTTCTATCGCCGCAGGGCCCTGCGTATCCTCCCGGCGCTGTTGGTAGTGCTGTTGGTCAGCGTGATGCTGTCCGCCCTGTTGGTGCCGCCGGTGTGGCTCAGCAACCAGAACGATGAAACCGGCCTGGCCGCGTTTCTGGGCGTCAGCAACTTCACCCTGGCCTGGCAGAGCGACACGTATTTTTCACCCCGTGCCGAGTTCAATCCCTACCTGCACACCTGGTCCCTGGGCGTGGAAGAGCAGTTCTACGTGATCTTTCCAGTGCTGTTTTTCTGCTGGCTGCGCTACCACGCCACTCATCTGCTGGCCAGGATCGCATTGCCACTGCTGACCCTGGCGTCGCTGCTGTGGTGCGCGGTGCAGACCCAGGCCGCACCGTTGTCGGCGTTCTACCTGCTGCCCAGCCGATTTTGGGAGTTGGCGGCTGGAGCGCTGTTGTTTCAGATGTTGAGCGACACCACCGGTGCTCGGCGCGAGGCAACGCGGCCGTTGATTCTGCTGGGCGCCGGACTGGGGTTGCTGGTGGCTGGGTTCATGTGGACGCCCGCGCGCAGCTTTCCCTTTCCCTGGGCGCTGGTCACCGTGGTAGGTACTGCGTCGGCGATTGCCGGCATCGTGCTCGCGGGTGTCGAGCGCTCCAGCTTACTGCACCGAATCGTGAGTGCGCGGCCAGTGACCTACCTGGGGCGCTTGTCCTATTCGCTGTACTTGTGGCACTGGCCGGTGGCCGTGTTCCTGCGCTGGACCGTTGGCCTGGAGACACTGTTCGTGCAGATGCTGTACCCGCTGGTCGTGCTGGGTCTGGCTGCCGCTTCCTACCACTGGATCGAACAACCCATACGCCGTGGCCGCAGCGTGTTTCAACGTCGTGCCAGCCTGACCCTCGGCGCGGCCCTGCTGGCCGTGGGGCTCTCTGCCTGGGCCGCCGTGTGGACGGTGGACAATACCGAACGCCTGTCTTTGAGCACGGTCGCCGACAGTTACACCTGGCATGCCTACAAGCACTACCCCCGCGAGCCCATCGAACCGGTCGAGGACCCTGCCCTGCAAGGTCGCCAATTGTTCGTGCTGGGCGACTCGCACACGGCTGCCTACCGCACGATGCTGAATATCGTCTCGCTACGCTTGGGCATCGAGGTGATGGAATACGAACGCGGCGGCTGCGCGGTGGTGAGTCTGCTGGCGGCCGATCCGCCCGCCTGCAGCGCTTGGCGAGACGCCGCCCTGGCCGATATTCAGGCGCGCGCCAGGCCTGGGGATGTGGTGTTTCTGGCGTCATTGCGCATGCCGGAACTGGCGGGGCGCGACTGGCAGGACGATGAGGAAGCGGTCTTCGCCCAGGCGCTCGGCGAGCGCACCGCGCAAAAGGCACAAGAGGCTCGGGCTGCCGCCGACGTCGTGCTCGCCCCTCTGCAGGCGGCCGGACTGACGGTGCTGATCGACGCGCCGGCGCCGGTGTTCAAGGCACCGGCGAACCGTTGTTCCGATGTGTTCAACCGCATGAATCCTGTGTGCGCACCTGGATTGACGGTGGAGCGTCATCGGGTATTGCAGCTACGCGCGCCGCAAATGCATTTGCTGACGGTGTTGGCCCGCGAATACCCGGCGTTGAAAATCTGGGACCCGTTGCCGATGCTTTGCCCAGGCGCGACCTGCTCGGCGTATGACACGGACGCGCAGCCATTGTTTGCCGATGCCGACCATCTGAGCGGCCATGGCAATCGCATCCTGGAGCCTTCGTTTACCCAGTTGTTGATACGCCTTTACCAACCGCTGTAGCAGCGGCGCGAGCCGCGTCGGCGGTGCATGCGGTGTACTTGGAGGACCGCGTTGAGGCCGGACGCGGCTTGCACCGCTGCTACAGGGGATCGCAGTGTTTCTGTAGCAGCGGCGCGAGCCGCGTCGACGGTGCATGCGGTGTACCTGGAGGACCGCGTTGAGGCCGGACGCGGCTTGCGCCGCTGCTACAGGGGATCGCAGTGTTTCTGTAGCAGCGGCGCGAGCCGCGTCGGCGGTGCATGCGGTGTACCTGGAAGACCGCGTCCGGGGTCGGCGCGTTGGCACTGCAGCAACGCGCGATACGATCAACGCACCACACCTTCCTCGATCAACGCCTTGAGCACCGCCTGCGCGCCCTCTTCGGCGCTCAGGCCCTTGAGCACCTGCCCTCCGCCTCCGCTGGCCTTGGCCGTGGCGGCTTTCATGCGGTCAGCGCCGCTTTTGGCCTTGATCACCTTGAGCCGTTTGGGCCGGGGCTTGGCCGGTTGCAGTTCGGCGCTGTCGAACAGCTCGTCGTTTATCACTTCCACCTCATCGACCGCCAGCCTACCCCGTTGAGCGGGGCCATAGGCGCTTTGCCGAGGTTTGGGCGCCGCGTTGTCGACCGTGGCCAGCAAGGGCAGGCGCACGCTCAACCGACGTCGCTGGCCACGGGGCAAAGCCTGCAACACCTGCGCCACCCCGTTGTCGATGGACTCCACCTCCGCCAAACCCACGATCATCGGCCAGCCGAGCTTTTCGGCTAACAAAAACGGCAACATGCCCGAACCTTCGCCGGTTTCGGCCTGGGTCCCGGTCAGCACCAGCTGGGCGCCGGCGCCTTGCAGGTAGTCACACAGCACCGGCAGCGCATCGGCGCCCTCGGGCTGCTCGAGCACGTGCAACTGTTGCAGGCCCATGCCCAGATAGGCGCGCAGGGCCGGCTCGGTGACGTCACCGGCATGCAGCACCTGCAAGTCGTCGCCCGCCAGTTGCAGGCCTAGTTCTACCGCGCGGGAGTCCTGGTCGGCGCGCCGGGGCCGGCCGGAGGTCGGGTGGGCGCCGATGGAAACCAGACTGATGACCTTGGTGTTCATGATTGAGCCTCTCTCATCGAGTCGTGCCTCAGGCAGCGTCGCATTTGGCCGGGTTGCGATAGGCCTGGATGGCGTCGATCAAGGCCAGCATGATCGCCTGGCTGTCGCCGATCACCGACAGGTCCGCGCGCTTGATCATGTCGCAGCCGGGGTCCAGGTTGATGGCAATGACCTTGTCGCAGCCGCCGATGCCCTGCAAATGCTGGATCGCACCGGAGATCCCTACGGCCACATAGACCCGTGCGGTCACCCAGGTACCACTGGCGCCCACCTGCCGATCGCGAAGCATGAAGCCGTCGTCCACCGCTACCCGTGAAGCCCCTTCGGTCGCCCCCAGCGTCTGGGCGGTGCGGTGGAACAATTCCCAATCCTTCACCCCGTTGCCGCCGGAGAAGATGAATTCGGATTCGGCCATCGGGATGGCCGCAGGGTCGACCGCCACGGCACCCAGGTCCTCGATGCGCGGCAGGCTGCGCGCCATGGCGGTGGACAACGCCACCGGCAGCACTTCGTGACGGGTTTCATCCACCGGTTCGGCGCATTCGGCGGCCGCCAGCATCAAGCGCGGCAGCGGTCGGGCAATGTCCTGCTGGCCGGCACCGGCACGGCTGACGCACTGGCCGTCCTTGACCTGCCATACCCGCGTCGCGGGGCGCTCACCCAGACGGGCGGCAAAACGCCGTCCCAGCTCGCCACCGCCGGTGCGGCTGTCCGGCAGCAGCCAGTGACGGGGTGAAAACTGATTATCCACAGCCTGCAGGCCCTGAATGCGCTGCTCGGGCGCATAGCCTCCGAATTCGTTGCCATCGAGTACCAGCAAGCGATCCACGCCGGCTGTGTCGAAGGCGGTTTCCTTGTGCTCGCCGAAGACGATCGCCAGTACCGCACCGCCCTCTGCGGCCAGTCGATGGGCCAAGCCCAGCAGATCGCGATCGTGACTGCTCAGGCGACCGCCGACCATATCCGGTACCACTGCAACATAGAACGCTGGCGCCGCCACCTGATGCAGCGGCAGTTGCACGGTCGTCGTCGCCGAGCGCTTGCTGCCACCACCTTGTTGAACACCGCTGCGATCGATTCGCTTGACCCCGTTGGGACCGAGGAAACCGATGCCATGGGGGTTCTTGCGCATGACCCCGTTGGGCCCCATCCACACACTGGCCTGTGGCTGCATGGCACTGTGCAACGGATGCAGACGGTTGCGGGCGATCCACTCGGCCCGCGGATCACGGCGAATAATGTCGCTCATCAGTTCACCTCCGCGGCGACTTCACGTTTGGCCGGAGCCGGCTTTACTGGCGCAACAGGCTCTTCCTGCAATGCCTCGGCCACCAGTTCGGCGATGTCCTTGATCAAGGGCCGCGGTTCGACCACGCCTTCGAGCATGGCCGTGCATTGCGGGCAGCCGACGGCGACCAGTTCGGCCTGAGTCTCGCGAATGTCTTCCATGCGCATATCGGGGATCCGCTGCTTGCCGGGAATGTCGGTGATCGGCGCGCCGCCGCCACCACCGCAGCAACGGGAGCGGAAGCCCGAGCGCTGCATTTCCCTGACCTCGATGCCCAAGGCCTTGAGCACGTCGCGCGGCGCCTGGTACTCGCCGTTGTAGCGACCCAGGTAGCACGGGTCGTGGTAGGTGACGCTGCCCCCCTTGTGCTGGCCGAGCTTGAGCTTGCCCGCAGTGACCAGTTCAGCCATGAAGGTGCTGTGGTGCAGCACTTCGTAGTGACCGCCCAGAGCGCCGTATTCGTTCTTCAAGACATGAAAGCTGTGCGGATCGCAGGTGACGATGCGCTTGAAGCTGTACTTGCCCAAGGTGCCGATATTGCGCTTGGCCAGCAGCTGAAAGGTCGCCTCGTCGCCCAGTCGCCGGGCCACGTCGCCGCTGTCGCGTTCTTCGAGACCCAGCACGGCGAAGTCGACCTTGGCCGCTTTCAGCACTTTGACGAAGGCACGCAGCGTGCGCTGGTTGCGCATGTCGAAAGCGCCGTCGCCAACCCAGAACAGCACATCGGCGTTTTTCTTGTCGCCGAACAGCTGCAGATTCAGGTCCGCGGCCCAGTTCATGCGGCCGCCGGGGTTGAAGCCGCCGGGGTTGTCGGTGGCGATCAGGTTGTCCAGCACTTCGGCGCCCTTGTTGGGGGTGGCACCTTTTTCCAGCGTCAGGTGGCGGCGCATGTCGACGATGGCGTCGACGTGCTCGATCATCATCGGGCACTCTTCCACACAGGCGCGGCAGGTGGTGCACGACCACAGCGTGTCGGCATCGACCAGGCCGTTGACGATCGGCTGATGGGGGTTGCCGCCGTGCTCGCCAATGGCCTTGCCAGGGTACGGGCTGCCAGCGAACCTGGCATCGGTGCCACCGGCCAGGCCCACGACCATGTCCTGAATGAGTTTCTTGGGGTTCAACGGCTGGCCAGCGGCGAACGCCGGGCAGGCGGCCTCGCACTTACCGCACTGCACGCAGGCATCGAAGCCCAGCAGTTGGTTCCAGGTGAAGTCCTTGGGCTTTTCCACACCCAGCGGTGCCGTGGGGTCGTTCAGATCCAGCGGCTTCAAGCCGGTCGAGCGGCCGCCGCCGAAGCGCTCGGCGCGGCGGTGCCAGGCCAGGTGCAGGGCGCCGGCGAAGGCGTGCTTCATCGGTCCGCCCCAGGTCAGTCCGAGAAACAACTCGGATACGCCCCAGGCCACACCAATGCCCAGCACCACGGCCAGTACCCAGCCGCCGAAGTTCATCGGCAGAATACCTGCCACCGGCAAGGTGGCGATGAAGAAGGTCGCCGAAAACATCAGCAGGCTTTTCGGCAGGCGCATCCACGGGCCCTTGGACAAGCGCGCGGGCGGGTTGAGGCGGCGGGCGTAGACGAAGCAGGCCCCGACGAACATCAGCGCCGTGGCCAACAGCAGCGCGTAGCCAAGAATACGGTTGTGCAGGCCGAAGCCGTGCACCAGCACCGCCAGCACCGCCGCCAGCACTGCGCCACCGGCCGTGGCCACGTGGGTGTTGGCGATGTATTTGTCGCGGGCGACCACATGGTGCAGGTCGACCATGTAGCGCTTGGGCATGGCCAGCAGGCCGCCCAGCAGATCGACCTGTGAAGGTCGGCCGCGGCGCCACATATTGATTCTCCGCACGGCGCCCAGAACGGCCAGGGCCAGGGCGGCGAACAGCAGGATGGGAAGCAGTGTATTCAGCATGGTGAAGCCCCTGCGGACCAAGAGGTCCCAATAACGGGAAGCCGACGCGGACTGTGTGGAAGCGGGTCGGCCGGCGTTCCGGTCTGCCCGCGAAAGAGGCACCGCGGGGGTCCAATTCGCGGGCAAAGCCCGCTCCCACAGAGATCACAGTGCACCGGGACGGCGTCAAAAATCCTTGCACAGACGCAGCGCGTCGTAGATCGCGGCGTGGGTGTTGCGCTGGGCCACGCAGTCGCCGATGCGGAACAGCAGGTAGTCGTCGCCCGTGGTACTCAACGACGGCTGCGGCTGGATCGCGAACAGGGCATCGATGTCCATCTGACCCTTGTTGCGCGAACCCTGCTTGAGTTCGTAATAGAGCTTCTCGTCGGGCCGCACGCCGTTTTCCACCACCACCTGGTCGACCACCCGTTCTTCCTTGGCGCCGGTGTATTCGTTCTCCAGCACTGCCACCAGCTTGTCGCCCTCGCGGTAGACTTTTTCCAGCATCAGGTCGCCGGTCATGATCACCTCCTTGGGGTACATGCTGCGGTAGTAGGTCGGGAACGACGTACCGCCGATCGCCACGCCCGGCTTGATGTCGTCGGTGACGATCTCGACCTGGCTGCCCTTGTCGGCCAGGAAGTCGGCCACCGACATGCCGGTGAACTCGCAGATGGTGTCGTACACCAGGACGTTCTTGCCCGGCGCGACCTTGCCGTCGAGCACGTCCCAGCTGCTGACCACCAGACCCTCGGCGGCGCCCCAGTGCTCGCCCTGCTCCAGAAACGGATGACCGCCCACGGCCAGCACGACGATGTCCGGGCGCAGGTCCATGATGGTGTCGGCATCGGCGGCAGTGCCCAGGCGCAGATCGACCTTCAAGCGTGCCAGCTCCAACTGGAACCAGCGGGTGATGCCGGCGATCTGGTCACGCTGCGGCGCCTTGGAGGCCGTGGTGATCTGACCGCCGATGAATTCTTTCTTCTCGAACAGGGTCACGTCGTGGCCGCGTTCGGCCGACACCCGTGCCGCTTCCATGCCGGCCGGACCCGCGCCGACCACCACCACCTTGCGCTTTACACCGGTGGACTTTTCGATGATGTGCGGCACGCCCATGTATTCCCGCGACGTGGCGGCGTTCTGAATGCACAGTACGTCCAGGCCTTGATACTGCCGGTCGATGCAGTAGTTGGCGCCCACGCATTGCTTGATCTGATCGACCTGGCCCATCTTGATCTTGGCGATCAGGTGCGGGTCGGCGATGTGCGCGCGGGTCATGCCGACCATGTCCACGTAGCCGCCTTCCAGAATGCGCGTGGCCTGGTTGGGATCCTTGATGTTCTGCGCGTGCAGCACCGGGATGTTCACAACTTCCTTGATACCGGCCGCCAGGTGCAGGAACGGCTCCGGCGGATAACTCATGTTGGGGATGACGTTGGCCAGCGTGTTGTGGGTGTCGCAACCCGAGCCCACCACGCCGAGGAAATCGAGCATGCCGGTGTCGCTGTAGTACTTGGCGATTTCCTTCATGTCCTCGTGGCTGAGGCCGTCGGGATGGAACTCGTCGCCGCAGATGCGCAGGCCCACGCAGAAGTCGTCGCCGACTTCCTTGCGCACGGCCTTGATCACCTCGATGCCGAAGCGCATGCGGTTTTCGAAGCTGCCGCCCCACTCGTCGGTACGCTTGTTGACCCGTGGGCTCCAGAACTGGTCGATCATGTGCTGGTGCACCGCCGACAGCTCCACGCCGTCCAGGCCGCCCGCCTTGGCCCGCGCCGCGGCACTGGCGTAGTTGCCGATCACCCGCCAGATCTCTTCGGGCTCGATGGTCTTGCAGGTGGCGCGGTGCACCGGCTCGCGAATGCCCGAAGGCGACATCAGCGTCGGCCAGTGCTCGCCGTCCCAGCGCGAGCGACGGCCCATGTGGGTGATCTGGATCATGATCTTGGCGCCATGCTTGTGCATGGCATCGGCCAGGTTCTGGAAGTGCGGAATGATCTTGTCGGTGGCCAGGTTCACCGATTTCCACCAGCCCTGAGGGCTGTCGATGGCCACGCTGGAGGAGCCGCCGCAGATGGCCAGGCCTATCCCGCCTTTTGCTTTCTCTTCGTAGTATTTGACGTAACGATCGGTGGTCATGCCGCCATCGGTGGCGTAGACCTCGGCGTGCGCGGTGCTGAGCACGCGGTTGCGGATCGTCAGCTTGCCGATCTGGATCGGCTGGAACATCGCTTCGAAAGCCATGGCGGCGTCTTCCTCGACTTACAACGGTTTCACGGTGAAGAGGCCATCTTCGTGACCTTCTTCGGAGCCGCCGTAGACTTGCTCGGCGACGGTACGAATGCTGCTGCCGCGGGCGGCGAGAATCTGGTCCATGGCCCCGGCGAACCAGCCGGTGAACATGTAGTCGACCTTGCGCCCGACCTTGCCGTACACGTAGACGAAGCAGGAGTGTTCCAGCTTGACGCTGCAGGTGCCTTTATCCAGATCGATGTCCTGGATCTTGAACAGCCCCCAGCCGCGCTGCGACAGACGCTTCATGTAGTGTTCGAACACCGCGACGCCTTCCAGGCCATGGCATTCGGCTTCTTTTTCGCACCAGTGCCAGGCGGATTTGTAGCCGGCCTTGTAGAGGATTTCGGCATAGGCGTCAGCGCCCAGCACTTCTTCGATACCCATGTGGTTGTTGACGAAGAAGTGGCGTGGCACGTACAGCATCGGCAGGGCGTCGGAAGTCCAGACGCCGGTTTCGCTGTCGACTTCGATGGGCAGTTGCGGGGCGATCTTGGCCATGTGCTTGAACTCCGGAATCAGTAGTTGGCTGCCACGAGCAAACACCGGGTTGCGGCGTTCGCGGGCAGAGCCCGCTCCCACAGGGGTAAGCGGCTGGAATAAGAAATGCGGCGTGTCAGGTCGGGCGTTATTCGCCCCAGACGTCCTTGAGGACATTGACCCAGTTCTCGCCCATGATCTTGCGCACCACGCGTTCGCTGTGGCCGCGCTTGAGCAGGGTTTCAGTGAGGTTGGGGAATTCGCCCACGGTACGGATGCCCAGCGGGTTGATGATCTTGCCGAAGCTGGTCAGGCGGCGGGCGTAGCCCTTGTCGTGGGTCAGGTATTCGAAGAAGTCCTGGCCGTGGCCCTGGGTGAAGTCGGTGCCGATGCCGATGGCGTCTTCGCCGACGATGTTCATGGTGTATTCGATGGCTTCGGCGTAGTCGTCGATGGTCGAATCGATGCCCTTGGCCAGGAACGGCGCGAACATGGTCACGCCGACGAAACCGCCATGGTCGGCGATGAACTTCAGCTCTTCGTCGGACTTGTTGCGCGGGTGTTCCTTGAGGCCCGAAGGCAGGCAGTGGGAGTAGCACACCGGCTTCTTGGATTCGAGAATGACTTCTTCACTGGTTTTCGAGCCGACGTGGGACAGGTCGCACATCACACCCACGCGGTTCATCTCGGCGACGATTTCGCGGCCGAACCCGGACAGCCCGCCGTCGCGCTCGTAGCAGCCGGTCCCGACCAGGTTCTGGGTGTTGTAGCACATCTGCACGATGCCCACGCCCAGCTGCTTGAACACTTCCACGTAGCCGATCTGGTCCTCGTAGGCATGGGCGTTCTGGAAGCCGAAAAGGATGCCGGTCTTGCCGATTTCCTTGGCCTTGCGAATGTCGGCGGTGGTGCGCACGGGCATCACCAGGTCGCTGTTCTCGCGCATCAGCTTCTGGCTCTTGCAGATGCTGTCGACGGTGGCCTGGAAGCCTTCCCACACCGACACCGTGCAGTTGGCCATGGTCAGACCGCCCTTGCGCATGTCCTCGAACAGCTCGCGGTTCCATTTGGCAATGATCAGCCCGTCGATAACGATGCTGTCGGCGTGCAATTCGGCTGGGCTCATCAGGCGGTCCCCATCAGGCAAGTCAGGCGCCGAATCGTATGCCGGCGCTTCATGGGGCCAGCATATGCCTGCGCGACACGGCGACCGGATGCAAAAACGACAGGGGAATTGCCGAAAGCGTCAACGCCCGACGCAAAACGGAACCGCGTCCGGCCACTCCATGAAAAATGCTGCCTGCCATCGCTCTGCCCCTATGCTTTGCCCCGCCCCTGAGACAGAATCACCGGTAATCATCACTGTTCAACGGGTTAGGTAGATCCTCATGAGATTCACGCTGCTGATGCTTGCCCTGCTGTCCTTCGCCGCCCAGGCCGAAGAGGCCGATGGCCCCACCCCGTGCGACAACGTGGAGACCGATCAGCAGAGCTACGATTGCTCGGCCTACAACCGCAAGACGTCGGAAACCGAAATGAGCGAGTCGTACACCGACCTGCTCGACCGCATCAATTCCCAGTTTCCCAAGGGCTCACCCGAGCTCAAGGCGTTCACCGACAAGCTCAAGGCGGCCCAGGACCTGTGGACCAAGTCGCGTGATGCCGATTGCGACGTGTACACGGTCAATGCCGGCAAAGGCACCAAGGCCTATGAAATCGCCCAGAACGACTGCCGTGCGCAGAAGAGCGACGAGCGTTCCGAGTTCCTGCAATCGGTGGGCCTGGAGTGAGCGTGAAAATAGCCGGGGTCGAGATCAAGGGCAGCGAAGCGATCTTCGCGGTGGTGGAATACGGTGATGCCGCGTTGGCGCATCTGCCCACCTCCCTGAAGAAGATTGCCCTGGAAGACGATGACATCGCCGCGAACGTGCGGCAGTTCCAGGGACAGGTGGCCGCTTTCGTCCGCGATAACGGGTTGAAGATGCTCGCCGTCAAGAAACGTGGCAAGAAAGGCGAGTTCGCCGGCGGGCCGACCACCTTCAAGATCGAAGGCGTGCTGCAGCTGCTCGAAGGCTGCGAGGCGGTGCTGGTATCGCCGCAGACCATCAGCGCCCAGGCCAAGAAGCTGGCCGAGCTGCCGGGTACCTTGAACAAGTACCAGCACGAGGCCTACAAGGCCGCCTGCGCAGTATTGCTCAAGGCCCGGTGATCAAGGGAGCATCAGCCACCCTTCACTCCTCCTCGTTTACCCGGCAATTCAGGCTGATGTCGGTCGGATTGCCAGGGTCCTGCGCCATGAAGGCGCGGGTCTTGCCCTCGGCATCCGCCAGGTTGTCGGCCTCCACGGGCAGGTCCACCAGCGTGTTGTCCCAGGCGTCGGCCGCCTGATTGTCGATAACGCGACAGTCGTACCAGGCGGCCGATGCCGGCCCGGCCAAGGTCAGAAGCGCCGCGGTAACCAGGCTCGATGCAATGACGTGCTTGCCCATTTCGATGATTCCTTTATCGATGAATGAGCGCGCAGGTTAGCGGCCGCATGGCGTGCAGGAACGGTACATATGCATTGGCTTTACTGGCGCCGATCCTCCCTCGGACAGCGGGCAAAGCGCGCCCGATAGCTGCGGGTGAAATACGACGGTGAATCGAAACCACAGGCGATGCTGACTTCCAGCACACTCATCGGCGTCTGCCGCAGCAGTTGCCGGGCTTTCTCCAGACGCAGTCGCAGGTAGAAATTGCTTGGCGTGTCGTTCAAGTGCAGCCGGAACAAGCGCTCCAACTGGCGTCGCGTGACCTTGGCCAGCTCCGCCAGTTGCAGCGTGCTCAGCGGCGGTTCGGTGTGCTGTTCCATCTCGCCGATCACTTGCACCAGCTTCTTGTTGCCGATGCCGTAGCGCGAGGCGATCTGCATGCGCTGATGATCCTTGCGCGGCCGGATGCGGCCGACCACGAATTGCTCCGACACCTGGATCGCCAGCTCGCTGCCATGGGCCTGGCCGATCAGATCGAGCATCAGATCGATGCAGGCGGTACCACCGGCGCAGGTGATGCGCGCGCTGTCGGTTTCGAACAGTTCCTGGCTGGCGCTCAGCGCCGGATAGGACTCGCGGAAGGCGTCCAGAGCCTCCCAGTGCAGCGCGACCCGGTGGCGCTCGAGCAGGCCCGCTTCGGCCAGGACGAAGCTGCCGGTGTCGATGCCGCCCAGGGTCACCCCTTCGCGATCCAGACGGCGCAGCCAGTCGCGCAATGCCCCATCGAAGGTCGCCAACGGCTCGAAGCCGGCCACCACCAGCAATGTCGCGCCTTTGGCCAGCGACCCGAGCGCGCTGTCGGCATTCACCGACATACCGTTGCTGGCCAGCACCGCGCCGCCATCCAGGCTCAGCACCTGCCAACGGTAAAGCTCGCCACGAAAGCGGTTGGCCACACGCAGCGGCTCGATGGCCGAGATGAAACCCATCGCAGAAAAGCCGGGCAGCAGCAGAAAGTGGAAGTCTTGGGCCATGGCGTGCTCTGTGATTTCTGCGGCGCAATCCTGTGGGCGCGGGGCGGGCGGCGAGCCCTCTACCCGCGAAGAGGGCTTTGTGAAACACCACTAATACCCAGCACGTCGCCACTGTGCAAGCGCCGGTCGCCGCAGTGCGATTTTTCCCGCAGCAGGCTGCGTACCTTATGCAAACGGTGCGTAGACACCGCCCCCATAACAATTCGAACTGCCGCTTGAGGGAGCCATCATGAACAGACTGATCAGCTGCTGCCTGCTGATGCTTACCGGTACCGCACTGTTGACCAGCATCGCCAGCGCTGCGGAACCGGCCAGCTGCAAGAACGTGCGCCTGGGCGTGGTCAACTGGACCGATGTGATCGCCACCAGCGCCATGACCCAAGTGCTGCTTGAAGACCTGGGCTACAACGTCAAACAGACCAGCGCTTCCCAGCAGATCATCTTCGCCGGGATTCGCGACCAGCGCCTGGACATGTTCCTGGGCTACTGGAACCCGCTGATGACCCAGACCATCACGCCCTTCGTGGAGCAGAAGCAGGTGCGCGTGCTCGACCAACCGAGCCTCAAGGACGCCCGCGCCACCCTGGCCGTACCGACCTACCTGGCCGACAAGGGCCTGAAAAGCTTCGCCGACATCGCCAGATTCAAGAAGGAGCTGGGCGGCAAGATCTACGGCATCGAGCCGGGGTCCGGCGCCAATACCCAGATCAAGGACATGATCGCCAGGAACCGCTTCGGCCTGGGCGACTTTCAACTGGTGGAGTCGAGCGAGGCCGGGATGCTGTCGGCGGTGACCCGCGCGGTGAAGCGCAACGAGGCCATCGTGTTCTTCGGCTGGGCGCCGCATCCGATGAACGTCAACCAGGACATGACCTACCTGACCGGCAGCGAAGACGCCCTGGGTCCGAACGAAGGCATGGCCACGGTGTGGACGGTGACCGCGCCGGACTACGCCAGCCGCTGCCCGAACGCGGACAAATTGCTGAGCAACCTGACCTTCACGGCCGCAGACGAGAGCCGAATGATGCAACCGTTGCTGGAGCACAAGGACGCCTTCGACTCCGCCCGGCAATGGCTCAAGGACCACCCGCAAGACCGCCAGCGCTGGCTGCAAGGCGTGACCACCTTCGACGGCAAACCCGCCTCCTGAGCAATCCCTGTAGCAGCGGCGCCTGTAGGAGCGATTTCTACCCGCGAAGGGTTCACCACCGTAGATGGACAAGACCGCGCTGCACCAGCCACACAGCACAGACCCATAAGGATCCCTGCAATGAACCACGACGTCATCATCACCTGCGCCTTGACCGGTGCTGGCGATACCACCGCCAAAAGCCCTCACGTTCCCGTTACGCCGAAGCAGATCGCCGCTGCGGCCGTGGAAGCCGCCAAGGCCGGGGCCACCGTGGTGCACTGCCACGTACGCGACCCACAGACCGGCCGCTTCAGCCGCGACGTGGCGCTGTACCGGGAAGTGATGGAGCGCATCCGCGAAGCCGATATCGACATCATCGTCAACCTCACCGCCGGCATGGGTGGCGACCTGGAAATCGGCCCCGGAGAAACGCCGATGGCCTTCGGTGCTGGCACCGACCTGATCGGTCCCCTGGCGCGCCTGGCCCATGTCGAAGCGCTGCTGCCGGAAATCTGCACCCTGGACTGCGGCACCCTGAATTTCGGCGATGGCAACAGCATCTACGTATCCACTCCCGAACAACTACGTGCAGGCGCCCGGCGCATCACCGAGCTGGGGGTGAAGGCGGAGCTGGAAATCTTCGACACCGGCCACCTGTGGTTCGCCAAGCAGATGATCAAGGAAGGACTGCTGCACGATCCGCTGTTCCAACTGTGCCTGGGCATCCCGTGGGGCGCGCCGGCCGATACCACCACCATGAAGGCCATGGTCGACAACCTGCCGGCGGAGGCGGTGTGGGCCGGCTTCGGTATCGGCCGCATGCAGATGCCCATGGCCGCGCAGGCCGTGCTGCTGGGCGGCAACGTGCGGGTCGGGTTGGAAGACAACATCTGGCTGGAGAAAGGCGTGCTGGCCACCAACGGTCAACTGGTGGAACGGGCCAGCGAGATTCTGACCCGGCTCGGGGCACGGGTGCTGACACCGGCCGAGGGGCGGCAAAAGATGAGCCTCGTTCGGCGGTGATTTTTTTGGTGCTCCCGGAGGGCCTCTTCGCGGGCAGAGACCCGCTCCCACACGGTTCGTGCTCATCTTATGGGAGCGCGAAGAGGCCCTCACCCCACACACTTCTCCAGGAACAACCCATGACCTACATCACCCACATCAACACCTTCGCTGCCCTGGGCAGCGGAGTCATCGGCAGCGGCTGGGTTGCCCGCGCCCTCGCCCATGGCCTGGACGTCGTCGCCTGGGACCCGGCGCCCGGCGCCGAAGCTGCCTTGCGCCAGCGCATCGCCAATGCCTGGCCTGCCTTGGTCAAACAAGGTCTGGCGGCGGGTGCGGCGCAATCGCGGCTGCGCTTCGTGGCCACCGTCGAGGACTGCGTGCGCGACGCCGACTTCATCCAGGAAAGCGCGCCGGAGCGGCTGGAACTGAAGCTGGAACTGCACGCTCGCATCAGCGCCGCCGCCAAGCCCGACGCCTTGATCGGCTCCAGCACCTCGGGCCTGCTGCCCAGCGAATTCTACGAGGGCGCCACACACCCGGAACGCTGCGTGGTCGGGCATCCGTTCAACCCGGTCTACCTGCTGCCGTTGGTGGAAGTGGTCGGCGGCCGACACACCGCACCCGAGGCAGTCCAAGCGGCCATTAGCGTTTACGAAAGCCTGGGTATGCGCCCGCTGCACGTGCGCAAGGAAGTGCCCGGTTTCATCGCCGACCGCCTGCTCGAAGCGCTGTGGCGCGAAGCCTTGCATCTGGTCAACGACGGTGTAGCCACAACGGGCGAGATCGACGACGCCATTCGTTTCGGCGCCGGCTTGCGCTGGTCGTTCATGGGCACCTTTCTGACCTACACCCTGGCGGGCGGCGACGCCGGCATGCGGCACTTCATGAACCAGTTCGGCCCAGCCCTGAAGCTGCCCTGGACCTACCTGCCCGCGCCGGAGCTGACCGACACGCTGATCGACGATGTCGTGGCCGGGACCTCGGCGCAACTGGGGGAACACAGTATCGGCGCCCTGGAGCGTTACCGCGACGATTGCCTGCTGGCAGTGCTGGACGCGGTACGGGTGACCAAGGCCCGCCACGGCATGAGTTTCGCCGAATGATCACTTACCAGACGCCCGTGCTCGCGGAGTGGGTGGACTACAACGGCCATCTGCGCGATGCGTTCTACCTGTTGATCTTCAGCTACGCCACCGACGCATTCATGGCCCGCATCGGGGTCGATCCGCAGCGTGACCAGCACTCGCTGTTCACCTTGGAATGTCATCTCAACTACCTGCATGAGGTCAAGCTGGGGACGGAGGTGCAGGTGCGCACGCGGGTGCTGGCCCATGACCGCAAGCGGGTGCAGGTGTATCACACGCTGCACTTGCAAGGCGCAGACGAGGTACTGGCAGCCAGCGAGCAGATGCTCTTGCATGTGGATCTGCAGGGGCCGAAGTCGGCGGTGTTTGGAGAGGCTTCGCTCGCGGCGCTGGCCGAGGCTTTCGAGGCGCAGCGGCATCAGCCTGCAGCCGAGTATGCCGGGCGACGGATTGCGTTGCCTGGCTGAATACCGTGTTGCGTGGTTCGCGGCCACGGACCGCTCCTACGGAGTTTGGGTTGCACCGTAGGAGCGGTCATCGGCCGCGAAAGCTGCACCACGCACTTCCTGCCGCTCCACCGCCGCGGCAATCAGCGGCGCCATCTCGCGCAGCCCTTCGAGCCCGATCTTGCCCTCCTTGAACAAGCGCAACCACTGCCGCCGCACGCGCATCACGCGCTCGTCATCGCGCAATGGCAGGTGCTTGAGGGTGTACTCGGCCCGCGCCCTCACCGCTTCCGGCACTTTGTCGGTCAGCACCAGTTGTAGCGACGGCAGCAACACCTCGAACCACCCCTCGCGCACCTCGAACGGATCGAGAAAGTCCTCGGCTTTCTTGCTGCCCTTGGCACTGTTCATCCAGGCATCGACATAGCGGTAGTTGCTCCACTCGTAGGCCATGCCGCGGTCCTCATCACAGCTGATGAAATGCTCCACGGTGCCGCTGGGAATGTACATGGCGCCGAAGGCACAGCGGTTGGCAAAGCCCTCGCCCAGTTGCGGACGGAACGGCGACCAGTAGTCCCGCGGCCTGCCAACGTCAGGATTGTCCTGCAACCAGGCGTTGCCGCGCTGGCGGCAGCGCTCGTCGAAGCCGTGGGGCTCGGGCAGTGGATGAACGAGTTCGATCATGCCTGCACCCCTCCTTTGGCAACGACCCAGACCGGCCAGAAGTGATCCCCGGCAGGCAAGGCTCGCAGCAGCTGCGACTCGATAGCTGCTTCACTGTCCAGCCCCTCGGGCAAGCCCGATCGCTCGCCGCGCATCCAGGCCTCGGCGGCGCCGATCGCCGCTTCCGCTTCCACCGAGCGGGCCTGGCGCAGACCGAAGCTCTGGGACACCAGCCAGTTCACCGCATCGCCCTGAGCCGCCCAGGTTTGCTGGTGCAACTGCACCTGGCCTTCCTCCACGCTCAAGGTGAACAGCGCATCGCGCGCCTCGACGAACTGGGTCTCCATGGAGGCCAGCACCAGCGGCGAATGGGTGGCCACGATCATCTGCACCGCCAGGCGCTGGCGAGTCAGCGCGCCGACTACGTCCATCAGCGCAGGGACGATACGGCGCTGCCACTGCGCATGCAGATGGCACTCGACCTCATCCACCAGAAACACCAGCTCATCGCTCGGCCGTACTCCGGCCAGGCGACAGGCGCGGCGGTGCCCTTCCCAGGTCCAGACCAGCATGTAGGCCAGGGCCACCACGCGGCGGATCGCACTGGAAGTTTCAGGCAAGGGCACCCGTCCCTGGGGCCGCTGCAGGGTCGGGTATTCGGTTTCATCGAGCAGGCCGATGTGGCACGGCCGACCGGGCAGCAGCAACTCCTCACGCGACGGCGACAGTGCGCGCAGGACCTGCTTCAAAGCGGCGAACGCCTTGCAGCCGTAAGTACGCTGCCAGCGTACCCAGTCGTTGATCAAGCCGTTGCACAAGCGCCCCTGCCCCGCCATCGACGTACCGTGCCACAGCTGGTTTTCATCGAAGTGATAGGCCGCCAGCTCACCCGCGTTGCGCACCGGATCCCAAGCGCTGAAGGTGCCATTGGCATGGGCATACACCACCAGCGAACGGTTCGGCGTGGCGTCGCCTACCGGTGTCCAGCGGTCTCGCTGCCAGGCCCATTGCCCGGCGCTGCGGTCTGCGCCGGTGAAACGATAATCGATGACCGGCAGCGCCGACGACTCGCGCGCCTTGATCGGCTTGCCTGCGGCCCAGGTGCGGGTCAGCACCCACCATGCCGTATCGAGCACGAAGCTCTTGCCCAGACCGTTGTCGCCGGTGATGAAGTTCAGCCGTGGCGCCAGTCCGATCGGGCCCAGAGCTGCAGAGGGGCCGACGCCTTGAAAGGAGAGAAAGTCGAGCATGTCCATTGCCGTCCATTGAAAGTGAACGGCAAGGGTATTCAGGCCCGCCCCGCCAGGTGCCATACCCGGTTGCTACATGGCTGGCTTACAGCCGCTGCGAATACGGCGAAAAACGACCTGTTCGTGTGCAATCCGGCCATGCTGACCACCGCCTCTTGCTCAGCGCGTGCGCGGCTACCAGAATCCGGACAACGTCACGCCACCCATAAAAAGGATCAGCATCATGATGCATGCGGACTTGATTGATCAGGAGGACCTGCTGGGCCAGCTGCGCGCACTGGGTTTCGAGATGCCCGCAGGCGCCACGGCCGAGCAGGCCTGTGAATGCGCAGTGCGCGGCCTGGACAGCGGCCGGGCCCAGGCCCTGCGCAAGATGGTGGAACAGATGCTGACCGGCAGCGCGACCATCCTGCCGGCGGTCCGCCAGGCGATCGACCGGACCTTGCTGCCGGCATTGGCCCAGCATTCGAAGCGGGCCTGAATTTCAATGCAGCCCCTGCTGAGCCCATTGTGGGAGCGTGGCGGGTAGTCTGACCTATCGCGGTGGACCCTTCGCGGGCAGAGCCCCGCTCCCACAGGGTTTACATCACACAGAGCGTGCATCACACCTGTGGGAGCGGGGCGGGCGGCGAGCCCTCTGCCCGCGAAGGTCGCGCCGCGGTGTCAGATCCTCACACTGGCGAACGTCGATTCGTTGCGCGCCTGGCTCAATGCCGACAACGGTCCGGCCAGGACCATGGCCTGGGGGATCGGCAGCATCGCCACCTGCTGGGTGGTATTGGAGCCGACGCGTTCGTCACGCGGCGGAATGCCGAAATACTCGCGATAGCACTTGGAGAAATGCGGCGTGGACACAAAGCCGCACACCGACGCCACCTCGATGATCGACATGGGCGTCTGCTTGAGCAACTGCCGGGCGCGAATCAGGCGCAACTTGAGGTAGTAGCGCGACGGCGAACAATGCAGGTATTTCTGGAACAGCCGCTCCAGCTGGCGTCGCGACACCGCCACATACACCGCCAACTCGTCCAGGTCGATCGGCTCTTCCAGGTTCGCCTCCATCAACGCGACGATCTCCTGCAGCTTGGGCTGGTTGGTGCCCAGCATGTGCTTGAGCGGCACCCGCTGATGATCCTGTTCGTTGCGGATACGCTCGTAGACGAACATCTCGGAAATCGCCGCCGACAGCTCGCGGCCGTGATCGCGGCTGATCAGGTGCAGCATCATGTCCAGCGGCGCCGTGCCGCCCGAACTGGTGAAGCGATTGCGGTCCAGGGTAAACAGGCGCGTGCTCATGGCCACACGTGGAAAGGCTTCCTGCATCGAGGCCAGGCATTCCCAGTGCACGCTGCACTCGAAACCATCGAGCAGACCGGCGCAGGCCAGCGCCCAACTGCCAGTACAGACCGCACCCAGGCGCTTGGACTGCCGGGCCTGGCTCTGCAGCCAGCTGACGTGATCACGACCCACCGCACGCTGGATACCGACGCCGCCACAGACGATCACCGTGTCCATCGGCGCGGCCTTGTGCATGGCCGAATCCGGAGTGATCTGCAGGCCGTCACTGGCCCACACCTGGCCACCGTCCGCGCTCAGGGTGGTCCATCGATACAGCTCGCGCCCGGACAACTGGTTGGCCATGCGCAGCGGTTCGACTGCCGAGGCCAGGGAGATGAGGGTGAAGTTGTCGAGCAACAGGAAGCCGATGGACTGAGGACTGCGAGTCTGCGGCTGAGCGCCGGTGGTGAAGGATGTCATTGCGGTATCTCCTTACGCGAAGCGGATGGTGGCCTCAGGCAGGCTCTTGTTATTGCCCTCTGTTTAACAGGGGCTTTGCTTTGCTACGCAAACCCCATGCCGACAATTGGTCGGGAACTCCACCGCGCCTGAAAACGACGTCGCGCAGGGCTATGCAGAGCGCTGCGAAAGACCTTCGCGGGCGACCGTCGATTCTCCTCAAAAGCATACCCGCCGTGGGGTCTGAGCAATTCGGTAGCAACCGCTGGGGTCGCGCACCGCCAAGTGTCACCACAAGCACGCTGTTCGCCGCAGCCCACTGCGGAGCGCGGTCGAAGGCACCGGTGATGAGCTGCGCGCGAAAAAGAGGCGTGCAGCTCGCCTCTGCACGTTCGTGTGGCAACTTCATATAAGTGGATGTGCGCAGGTGTCGCGGGTAAGGTCGCTGCTGCAAGCCCATGAGCTGTAAGCGACGTCACCGACACTGGATGCGACTCTGCCCGCACTGGATACGACGCACCCGGTAGGCGGCTGATTTGCGCTGGTACATGATCACTCACGGCCCGATCGCCTGGCACCTTGGCGGCGCACCCGTCGCGGACGGGGCGATCGAGCATTCAAACAAGCGTGGCATGCCCTTGCGCCCCACGCCGAGAAAACCAGGAGCACACCATGAAAGGTCCAACATCGATTCTGCTGGCCACCCTGCTGGGCCTGCCTGTATTGGCTCAAGCAGCGGAACCGGCGCGATGCGCCACTGTGAATTTCTCCGATGTCGGCTGGACCGACATCACCGTCACCACCGCCGTCACCAGTGCGGTGCTGCAGTCACTGGGCTACAAGACCAAGACCACGATGATTTCCGTGCCGGTGACCTACAAGTCCCTGGCCGACGGCAAGAACATGGACGTTTTCCTGGGCAACTGGATGCCGACCATGGAAAACGACATCAAGCCCTACCGCGACGCTGGCACTGTGGAAACAGTGCGGGCCAACCTGGAAAACGCCAAGTACACCCTGGCCGTTCCCCAGGCGCTGTACGACAAGGGCCTGAAGGATTTCGCCGACATCGTCAAATTCAAGAAGGAACTGGACGGCAAGATCTACGGCATCGAACCGGGCAACGACGGCAATCGCTTGATCCAGAGCATGATCGACAAGAACGCCTTCGGCCTCAAGGACGCCGGTTTCAAAGTGGTCGAATCGAGCGAGGCCGGCATGCTGTCCCAGGTCGATCGCGCCCAGCGGCGCAACACCGACGTAGTGTTCCTGGGCTGGGAACCGCACCCGATGAACACCCGCTTCAAGCTGCAGTACCTGACCGGTGGCGATGACTTCTTCGGCCCCAACTTCGGCCAGGCCACCATCTATACCAACACACGCAAGGGCTACACCCAGGAGTGCAGCAACGTTGGCCAGTTGCTGAAGAACCTGCAGTTCAGCCTGGCCATGGAAAGCACGCTGATGGGCAACGTCCTGGACGACAAGCAGAAACCCGACGCCGCTGCACGAGCCTGGCTGAAAAACAACCCACAGGTGCTCGACACCTGGCTCGCGGGCGTCACCACTATCGATGGCAAGCCGGGTCTTGAAGCCGTCAAGGCCAAGCTCGCGCAATAACGCTGGCAGGCGGGCCGGCGGTTGCCGGCCTCACCCGCCGGCCCTTCGTTTCCTCGCATGCGGACACTCACTACCATGCTGACAGACCACAAGATCCCCCTGGGCGAGTACATCGCGGCCTTCGTCGACTGGCTCACCCAACACGGGGCTTCGACGTTCGATGCCATCGCGTCCACGCTCGAAGCGATCATTCATGGTTTTACCGCCGGTCTGACTTGGTTCAACCCCTATGTACTGACCGCCCTGATCGCTGCGCTGGCGCATTTCATCCAGCGCAAATGGGGCCTGACGCTGTTCGTGGCGCTGTCGTTCCTGCTGATCCTCAACCTGGGGTACTGGCAGGAAACCATGGAGACCCTGGCGCAGGTGCTGTTCGCCACCCTGGTCTGCGTGATCATCGGCGTGCCGTTGGGCATCGTCGCCGCGCACAAGCCGATGTTCTACACCATGATGCGGCCGGTCCTCGACCTGATGCAGACGGTACCGACCTTCGTCTACCTGATCCCCACGCTCACCCTGTTCGGGCTGGGCGTGGTACCGGGCCTGATTTCCACGGTGGTGTTCGCCATCGCCGCGCCCATTCGCCTGACCTACCTGGGCATCCGCGACGTGCCGCAGGAACTGATGGACGCCGGCAAGGCCTTCGGCTGCTCGCGCCGCCAGCTGCTGTCGCGCATCGAATTGCCGCACGCCATGCCGAGCATCGCCGCGGGCATCACCCAGTGCATCATGCTGTCGCTGTCGATGGTGGTGATCGCCGCCCTGGTCGGCGCCGATGGCCTGGGCAAGCCGGTGGTCAACGCACTGAACACCGCCGATATCGCGCTGGGCTTCGAAGCCGGTCTGGCCATCGTGTTGCTGGCGATCATGCTCGACCGTATCTGCAAACAACCCGACGTCAAGATAGGGGGTGATGCATGAGCATTATTCGATTCGACAACGTCGATGTGATCTTCGCCAAGGACCCACGCGAGGCGTTGAAGCTGCTCGACCAAGGGCTGACCCGCAACGAGATCCTGAAGAAGACCGGGCAGATCGTTGGCGTGGAAAAGGCCAGCCTGGACATCAACAAGGGCGAGATCTGCGTGCTGATGGGGTTGTCCGGCTCGGGCAAGTCGAGCCTGCTGCGCTGCATCAACGGGCTGAACACGGTGAGCCGCGGCAAGCTGTTCGTCGAGCATGAAGACCGCCAGATCGACATCGCCTCGTGCACGCCGGCAGAACTGAAGATGATGCGCACCAAGCGTATCGCCATGGTGTTCCAGAAGTTCGCCCTGATGCCCTGGCTGACGGTGCGCGAGAACATCAGTTTCGGCCTGGAGATGCAGGGCCGTCCGGAAAAGGAACGGCGCAAGCTGGTCGACGAGAAGCTCGAACTGGTGGGTCTCACCCAGTGGCGCAACAAGAAGCCCGACGAGCTGTCCGGCGGCATGCAGCAGCGCGTGGGCCTGGCCCGGGCGCTGGCGATGGACGCCGACATCCTGCTGATGGATGAACCCTTTTCGGCGCTCGACCCGTTGATCCGCCAGGGTCTGCAGGACGAGTTGCTGGAGCTGCAACGCAAATTGAGCAAGACCATCGTCTTCGTCAGCCATGACCTGGACGAAGCGCTGAAGCTGGGCAGCCGCATTGCCATCATGAAAGACGGGCGGATCGTCCAGTACAGCGTGCCCGAGGAGATCGTCCTCAACCCGGCCGACGATTACGTGCGGACCTTCGTCGCTCACACCAATCCACTCAACGTGCTGTGCGGGCGCAGCCTGATGCGCACCCTGGACAAGTGCACCCGCGTCAACGGTTCGGTGTGCCTGGATCCGGGCGTGGATTCATGGCTGAACCTGGGCGCCGGCAATTCGCTGACCAGCGCACGCCAGGGCGACACCGTGCTCGACGTGCAAGGCTGGGCGCCCGGGCAAGCGATGGAAGGCCTGGGCCGCCGGCCAACACTGGTCAGTGCCGACATCGGCATGCGCGACGCCTTGCAGATCCGCTATCAGACGGGCCACAAACTGGTCCTGCAGGACAGTGACAAACAGGTGGTGGGTATTCTTGGGGATACCGAGCTGTACCATGCCCTGCTGGGCAAGAACCTGGGCTGATCCTCGCTGGCAGGAGCCCTGACGCGGTTGGTCTGATACACCGCGGCGTCTTCTTCGCGGGCAGAGACCCGCTCCCACAAGGTTGATCCAAGCCGTGTGGGAGCGGGTCTCTGCCCGCGAACGCCTCACCGCAATCTCCCTGATACCCCCCCGCTCAAACCTTATTGCCTTCCCCTCCCCGATCCTCTAAAAACCCTGCACACATTCCCCCATCCTTTTTTATTGATTGATCGTTCAATCAAAATAAACTAGACTGGCCTCAGTCGGCTGTCACTCACTGCCCGTACTGCAGGCCCAAGGAGATTCGCGCAATGCCCAAGGTCGGTATGCAACCCATCCGCCGCCAACAGTTGATCGAAGCCACGCTCCAGGCTGTCGACCAGGTCGGCATGAGTGACGCCAGCATTGCTCTGATCGCCCGCCTGGCGGGTGTGTCGAACGGCATCATCAGTCACTACTTTCAGGACAAGAACGGCCTGATCGCAGCGACCATGCGCCATTTGATGAACATGCTGATCGACAACGTCGCCACGCGCCGAAAGGCCTTGACCGACGACAGCGCCAGGGCGCACCTGCAGGTGATCATCGAAGGCAACTTCGACGCCAGCCAGGTCAACGCTCCGGCCATGAAGACCTGGTTGGCCTTCTGGGCCACCAGCATGCATCAGCCGTCCTTGCACAGGTTGCAGCGGATCAACGACCACCGCCTGTATTCCAACCTGTGTTGCCAGTTCCGCCGTGAATTGCCGGTGGAACAGGCACGCAGCGCCGCACGCGGCCTGGCTGCACTGATCGACGGTCTGTGGTTGCGCGGCGCCCTGTCGGGCGATGCTTTCGATACCGCGCAGGCACATCGCATCGCCTGCGAATACATGGACATGCAACTGGCAAAACAGCAGCGCTGAAGCTTCGCGCCTCGCCTGCTGCCACCTTAACTGCACCGCGAGGATCTTATGGCCCGTTTCCCAACGCAAAAACTCTACATCGATGGCGGCTACGTGGACGCCAGCGGCAGCGGCACCTTCGATGCCGTCAACCCGGCCACCGGTGAAGTGCTGGCGCAGGTCCAGCGCGCCACCGCCGAGGACGTCGAGAAAGCCGTCGCCAGCGCCGAAAAGGGCCAGAAGATCTGGGCCGCGATGACCGCCATGGAGCGCTCGCGCGTGCTGCGCAAAGCCGTCGACATCCTGCGTGAGCGCAACGACGAACTGGCCCTGCTGGAAACCCTGGACACCGGCAAGGCCTACTCGGAAACCCGCTACGTCGACATCGTCACCGGTGCCGACGTGCTCGAATACTACGCCGGCCTGGTGCCCGCCATCGAAGGCGAGCAGATCCCGCTGCGCGACACGTCCTTCGTCTACACCCGCCGCGAGCCCCTGGGCGTGACCGCCGGTATCGGTGCCTGGAACTACCCGATCCAGATCGCTCTGTGGAAGTCCGCTCCAGCGCTGGCCGCCGGCAACGCGATGATCTTCAAGCCCAGCGAAGTCACCTCGCTGACCACCCTCAAGCTGGCCGAGATCTACACCGAGGCCGGCCTGCCCGCTGGCGTGTTCAATGTGCTGACCGGTAGCGGCAGCGAAGTCGGCGCCTGGCTCACCGAGCATCCTGGCATCGAGAAAGTCTCGTTCACCGGCGGCGTCAGCACCGGCAAGAAAGTCATGGCCAGCGCCTCGAGCTCTTCGCTCAAGGAAGTGACCATGGAACTGGGCGGCAAGTCGCCGCTGATCATCTTCGACGATGCCGACCTCGACAAGGCCGCCGGCATCGCCATGATGGCCAACTTCTACAGCTCCGGTCAGGTCTGCACCAACGGCACTCGGGTGTTCGTGCCCAATGCCCTCAAGGCGCAACTCGAAGCCAAGATCCTGGAGCGCGTACAGCGCATCCGCATCGGCGATCCTGAAGACGAAAACACCAATTTCGGTCCGCTGGTGAGCTTTGCCCACATGGAAAACGTGCTGGGCCATATCGCCAAGGGCAAGGCCGAAGGCGCGCGGCTGCTGTGCGGCGGCGAGCGGCTGACCGACGGTGAGCTGGGTCGGGGCGCGTTCGTCGCACCCACCGTGTTCACCGATTGCAGCGACGAGATGACCATCGTGCGCGAAGAAATCTTCGGCCCGGTGATGAGCATCCTCGGCTACGACAGCGAAGACGAAGTGATCCGCCGCGCCAATGCCACCGAGATGGGCCTGGCCGCCGGAGTGGTCACCCGTGACCTGAACCGTGCGCACCGCGTGATCCATCAGCTCGAAGCAGGCATCTGCTGGATCAACGCCTGGGGCGAATCCGACGCGAAGATGCCGGTGGGTGGCTACAAACAGTCCGGCGTGGGCCGCGAAAACGGCATCAGCTCGCTGGCGCAATACACCCGGATCAAATCGGTACAGGTGGAACTGGGCGATTACGTTTCGGTGTTCTGAGCCGAGACCCTTGTGGGAGCGGGGCGGGCGGCGAGCTCTCTGCCCGCGAATAGGCCAGACCTGACACCCTGCCCACCTTGCCATTTTTCAAAGAGGGAACCTCCATGTCCCAGGAATTCGACTACATCATCATCGGCGCCGGCTCGGCCGGTAACACCCTGGCCACGCGCCTGACCGAAGATCCAGGCGTCACCGTCCTGCTGCTCGAAGCCGGCGGCCCGGACTATCGCCTGGACTTCCGTACCCAGATGCCCGCCGCCCTCGCCTTCCCCCTGCAGGGCCGCCGCTACAACTGGGCCTACGAGACCGAGCCCGAGCCGCACATGAACAACCGGCGCATGGAGTGCGGCCGCGGCAAGGGCCTGGGTGGCTCTTCGCTGATCAACGGCATGTGCTACATCCGCGGTAACGCCATGGACTACGACGGCTGGGCCAAGCTGCCCGGCCTTGAAGACTGGAGCTACCTGGACTGCCTGCCGTATTTCCGCAAGGCCGAAACCCGTGACATCGGCCCCAACGATTACCACGGTGGCGAAGGTCCGGTGAGCGTCACCACGCCCAAAGCCGGCAACAACCCACTGTTCGCCGCCATGGTCGAAGCCGGCGTGCAGGCAGGCTTTCCGCGCACCGACGACCTCAATGGCTACCAGCAGGAAGGCTTCGGTCCCATGGACCGCACCGTGACGCCCAAGGGCCGCCGCGCCAGCACCGCACGTGGCTATCTGGACCAGGCCAAGCAGCGCGACACCCTGACCATCGTCACCCACGCCCTGACCGACAAGATCGTCTTCGAAGGCAAGCGTGCGGTCGGCGTCAGCTACCTGGTCGGTGACAGCGACGAGCGCATCCAGGCCCGTGCCCGCAAGGAAGTTCTGCTGTGCGGCGGCGCGATCGCCTCGCCACAGATTCTCCAGCGCTCCGGCGTGGGCCCTGCCGAGGTGCTGCAGCCGCTGGGCATCGACGTCGTGCACGACCTGCCAGGCGTCGGCCAGAACCTGCAGGACCACCTGGAAATGTACCTGCAATACAGCTGCACCCAGCCGGTCTCGCTGTACCCGTCGCTGAAGTGGTGGAACCAGCCGCAGATCGGCGCCGAATGGATGTTCCTGGGCACCGGTATCGGCGCCAGCAACCAGTTTGAGGCCGGTGGTTTCATCCGTTCGCGCCCTGAGTTCGAATGGCCGAACATCCAGTACCACTTCCTGCCGGTGGCGATCAATTACAACGGCACCAAGGGTGTTCAGGAGCACGGTTTCCAGGCCCACGTCGGCTCCATGCGCTCGCCGAGCCGCGGCCGGGTCAACGTCAAGTCGAAGAACCCGCGCGACTATCCGAGCATCCTGTTCAACTACATGGCCAGCGAACAGGATTGGCAGGAATTCCGCGACGGCATCCGCCTGACCCGCGAAATCATGCAGCAACCCGCGCTGGACCAGTACCGCGGCCGCGAAATCAGCCCCGGCATCGACGTGCAGACGGACGAGCAGTTGGATCAGTTCATCCGCGAGCATGCCGAAACCGCCTATCACCCGTCGTGCTCGTGCAAGATGGGCACCGATGAGATGGCTGTGGTCGATGGTCAGGGCCGCGTGCATGGCCTGCAAGGCCTGCGTGTGGTCGACGCCTCGATCATGCCGATCATCACCACCGGCAACCTGAATGCGCCGACCATCATGATCGCCGAGAAGATCGCCGACCGTATTCGTGGCCGCAAGCCCGAAGCACGCTCGACCGCGGCCTACTACGTGGCAGGCGATGCGCCGGTGCGTGGCAAGCCGATGCGCGAAGTGGGTGCGCCTCACAGCTGATATGGATTTGCCCCATGGCGGCGGTGGGGCCTAAGCTGTGGGCCTGCTCAACTCGGCTCGGCATGCCGGCCCCTTCGCGGCTGCTAGCCGCTCCTACATAGGATCGCGTTTCCTCCGTAGGAGCGGCTAGCAGCCGCGAAGGGGCCGAAACTGCCCCACCACAGAGGCCTCTGAATGTTCGATTCCACCGCGCTGTTGCAACGACGCTTCGCCGCCCTGCGCACTCACGCCGAATTCTTCTCCCTACGCCATGTGCGCCAATCCAGCCAACACCTGGCGGTGCGCAAGAACATCGCCGAGCCGCCCAGCCTGAGCAGCGACGAAGGCGTGATGATCACCGTGCGCGTCAACGGCGTGGAAGCCTATGCCGCGACGGGCAACCTGTCCCAAACCGGTCTGCAACAGGCCCTCGAGCGTGCCGAGAGCCAGGCCCGCGGCATCTCCGCCCATGCCCTGCTCGACCTGCGCGAGCAGCCCGTGGCCGATGCCCGCTTCGACTACCTCTCGCCTGACCTGCAGCAACCCTTTCCCAACCTCGCCGACTGCTACCAATTGCTCGCCGACGAGTCCGCCCGCGTGCCGGACGATCCGCGGCTGGTCAGCTGGTATGCCGGCCTGGGCATCACCGATGTCGAACAGATCTACCTCAACAACGCCGGTGCGCAGATTCGCCAGGCGCAACGCTTCGTCTTCCCTGGCCTGAGCGTGACGGCCTTCGACGGCAGTGACAGCCAGACCCGCAGCCTGGGCCGCGAGAACTTCGGCCAGCAAGGTGGTGTCGACGTGATCGAGCGCTGCGGCATTGTCGGCGCCGGCCGCCAGGTCGCCGACCAGGCCCTGCAGTTGCTGTTGGCGCCCAATGCCCCGCAAGGTCCGCGTGACCTGCTGCTGACGCCCGACCAGATGATGCTGCAGATCCACGAATCCATCGGCCACCCCCTGGAGCTGGACCGTATTCTGGGCGACGAGCGCAACTACGCAGGCACCAGCTTCGTCAAGGTCGAGGACTTCGGCCACCTGCGCTATGGCTCGCCGTTGCTCAACGTGACCTTCGACCCCGATATCCCGCACGAACTGGCCAGCTACGCACACGACGACGATGGCACCCCAGCCAGCAAGCAGTGGCTGATTCGTGATGGCGTGCTGGTGCGCCCACTGGGCGGCGCGCTGTCGCAATACCGCAGCGGCATGGACGGCGTCGCCAACAGCCGTGCCAGCAGCTGGAACCGGGCCCCGATCGATCGCATGGCCAACCTCAACATCGAACCGGGCGAGCACAGCCAGGCGCAGCTGATCGCCGGCATCGAGCACGGCATCCTGATGTCCACCAACCGTTCCTGGTCGATCGATGACGCGCGCAACAAATTCCAGTTCGGCTGCGAGTGGGGCCAACTGATCGAGAACGGCGAACTCAAGGGCGTGGTCAAGAACCCCAACTATCGGGGTATCTCCGCCAGTTTCTGGAAAAACCTGCGGGCGGTCGGCGACGCCAGCACCCTGCAGGTGCTGGGTACGCCCAACTGCGGCAAGGGCGAACCCAACCAGGTGATCCGTGTGGGGCATGCATCGCCCAGCTGCGTGTTCAGCCAGATCGACGTGTTCGGAGGTGACGCATGAGCCATCATGCCGAGCATTTCCAAGCACTGGTGCAAGGGTTGCGACACACCGTCGCCCCGAGCCAGCGCTTCACCCTGAGCTACAACGCCGAAGCCTCGGATTTCATCCGTTTCAACCATGCCAAGGTGCGCCAGGCGGGACAGGTGGCCCAGGCTACGGTGTCGCTGAAGTTGATCGAAGATGGCCGCCAGGCCGAGTTGCAGCTGACCCTGTCCGAGGATCTGGAGGTGGACCAGCAGCGTCTGGCCCAGGCCGTGCACCAGCTGAGCCAGACCCTGCCGCTGCTGCAACCGGACCCTTACCTGCAACTCAACACTTCGCAATGGCAGACGCGCCATGTCGACGACACGCCCTTGCCCGACGCGGCTGCAGTCGTCGAACAGATCGGCGCGGCGGCCCGTGGTCTGGACCTGGTCGGCATCTATGCCGCGGGCACGATCTGCCGGGGTTTCGCCAGCAGCGACGGGGCCACTGGCTGGCATCAGGCCAACAGCTTCAATTTCGATTTCAGCCTGTTCCATGCCAATGGCGAAGCGGTCAAGGCCAACTACGCCGGCCAGCAGTGGCAGGCACAGGCCTTCGCCGACCGCCTGGCCCAGGCCCGCGTGCAACTGGAGCACCTGAGCCGTCCGCTCAAGGTGCTGCCGCCGGGCGCCTATCGCGCCTACCTGGCACCGGCTGCGCTGGATGAAATCATCGGTATGCTGGGCTGGGGCGGCTTCTCGGCGCAGGCCATCGCCAGCAAGAACAGCCCGTTGCAACGACTGTATGCAGGCGAAGCCCGGTTGAGCGCGCAGGTGAGCTTCGAGGAGCGCGTCAGCGGTTCGTTGACCCCGGCGTTTTCCCAGGAAGGCTATCCGCGCAAGGACCTTTCGCTGGTCAGCCACGGGCTCGCCGCCGAGCGCCTGGTGGACTCGCGCAGCGCGGCCGAATACGGCTTGCAGGGCAACGGCGCGGACAACTCGGAGATGCCGGGCGCGCTGCAGATGGCAGCGGGCGACCTGCCCGTGGCCGACGTGCTGCAACGCCTCGGAACCGGGTTGTACATCAGCAACCTGTGGTACCTGAACTACTCCGACATGCCAGCGGCGCGCATGACCGGGCTGACCCGCTTTGCCACTTTCTGGGTGGAGGACGGTCACATCGTTGCACCGGTCAATACCATGCGTTTCGACGACAGCGTCTACAGTGTCCTGGGTGACCAGCTGGAAGCCTTGACGGCCGAGCGCGAGCTGATTCTTTCGACCAGCACCTACGGCGAGCGCCAGACCCATTCCAGTTTGCTCCCTGGCGCGTTGGTGAAGCGATTGCTGTTGACCCTGTAGGAGCGGTCCGTGGCCGCGAAAAGTGCACCACGCAGTGTCAGCTACACCGCAGTGCATGTTTCGCGGCCGATGACCGCTCCTGCCGGCTGGCCATGAACATTCATCATCAACCTCAAACAACAAGAGGCCCCATGTCCACGCGCCCAACACTGGATCCCGTTACCGCTCGCTGGCTGCCCTGGGTCATCGCCATTGCCTTCTTCATGCAGGCCCTGGACGGCACCATCCTCAACACCGCGCTGCCGGCCATGGCCAGCGACCTGGCGGAAAACCCGTTGCGCATGCAGTCGGTGATCATCGCCTACATGCTGACAGTCGCGCTGCTGATTCCGGCGTCCGGGTGGATTTCCGACCGCTTCGGCACGCGCAAGGTGTTCTTCAGCGCCATCATGCTGTTCAGCATCGGCTCGCTGTTGTGCGCGCTGTCTCAAAGCCTGGCGATGCTGGTGGTGGCCCGAGTGATCCAAGGCCTGGGCGGTGCCTTGATGCTGCCGGTGGGGCGGCTGGTGGTGCTGCGCGCCTACCCGCGTTCGGAGCTGGTGCGCATCCTCAGCTTCATCACCGTGCCAGCGTTGCTCGGCCCCCTGCTCGGGCCGACCCTGGGCGGCTGGATGGTGGAATGGTTGAGCTGGCACTGGATCTTCCTCATCAACCTGCCGGTGGGCGCACTGGGCTGCTGGGCGGTCTGGAACCTGGTGCCCGACCTGCGCGGCGCCGAACGCACGCGCTTCGACGGTATCGGCTTCCTGCTGTTCGGTGCCGCCATGGTGCTCATCACCATCGCCATGGAAGGCCTGGGCGAGCTGCATCTGCCGCACTTGCGGGTGATGCTGCTGCTGTTCGTCGGCATGGCTTGCCTGGCCGCCTACTGGCTGCGTGCGGGCAAGATCGACAACCCGCTGTTCTCGCCGAAACTGTTCCACACGCGCACCTTCGCCATCGGCATTCTGGGCAACCTGTTCGCGCGCCTGGGCAGCGGCGCCCTGCCCTTCATGGTGCCCTTGCTGCTGCAAGTGGCGCTGGGTCACTCGCCTTCGGAAGCCGGCATGAGCATGATTCCGCTGGCGGCGGCGGCCATGGTGGCCAAATCGTTTTCCCGGCCGATCATCGAGCGCTTCGGCTATCGCATCGTGCTCACCGGCAACACCCTGCTGCTGGGCCTGTTGCTGGCCAGCCTCGGCCTGGTCTCGGAAACCACCCCCTACTGGCTGCTGCTGACCCAGCTGGGCCTGCTCGGCGCGGTGAACTCGTTGCAGTTTGCGGCGATGAACACCGTGACCCTGATCGACCTGGACGACGAAAGCGCCAGCAGCGGCAACGGTCTGCTGTCGGTGGTGGCGCAGCTTTCCCTGGGCTTGGGCGTGGCCTGCGCCGGTGCTCTGCTGGGCGGTTTCACCGCGTCCTTGGGCAACGAGGGCGTGGACACGGTGCTGGGTGCTTTCCAGGCGACCTTCCTGACCATCGGCCTGATGGCAATGCTGGCCGCCGGGATCTTCGTGCAGCTGTCCGACAGCGATGGACGGCGCGCACCTCGTCAGGAACCTCCGGTTGAGCACTAAGCAGGTTTAGGGCGAAAGGTCACGGGGCTGATACACTACGCGACATTTTGTTTTGCAGGCCCGTCCCGTGACCACCATTGCCACTGCTTTCAACACGCTGCCCCTGTCCGCCGCCATGCTGGCCAACCTGGAATCCCTCGGGTATGCCCAGATGACGCCGATCCAGGCGCAGAGCCTGCCGGTGATTCTCAAGGGCATGGACCTGATCGCCCAGGCCAAGACCGGCAGCGGCAAGACGGCCGCGTTCGGCATCGGCCTGCTGAACCCGATCAATCCGCGCTATTTCGGCTGCCAGGCGCTGATCATGTGCCCCACCCGCGAGCTGGCCGATCAGGTGGCCAAGGAAATCCGCCGCCTGGCGCGCGCCGAAGACAACATCAAGGTGCTGACCCTGTGCGGCGGCGTGTCGTTCGGGCCGCAGATCGCTTCGCTGGAGCACGGCGCGCACATCATCGTCGGCACACCGGGACGCATCCAGCAGCACCTGCGAAAGGGCTCGCTGGTGCTCGACGGGCTCAACACCCTGGTGCTCGACGAAGCCGATCGCATGCTCGACATGGGCTTCTACGACGCCATCGCCGACATCATCGAGCAGACCCCGGAACGCCGGCAGACCCTACTGTTCTCGGCCACCTACCCGGTCGGGATCAAGCAGCTGTCGTCCAAGTTCATGCGCGATCCGCAGCAGGTCAAGGCCGAGGCCCTGCACGCCGACAGCCAGATCGAGCAGCGTTTCTACGAGATTTCGCCGGATGACCGCATGGCTGCCGTGGTGCGTGCCCTGGGTCACTTCCGCCCGCAGTCGTGCGTGGCGTTCTGCTACACCAAGCAGCAGTGTCAGGAAGTGGTCGATCACCTGACCAGCAAAGGCATCAGCGCCGTGGCGCTGCATGGCGACCTGGAGCAGCGCGACCGTGATCAGGTCCTGGCGATGTTCGCCAACCGCAGTACGTCGGTGCTGGTGGCGACCGACGTGGCTGCCCGTGGCCTGGACATCGATGCCCTGGACATGGTGATCAACGTCGAACTGGCGCGCGATTCGGAAATTCACATCCACCGTGTGGGCCGTACCGGTCGCGCCGGGGAGAAAGGTTTGGCGATCAGCTTCGTCGCTCCGGCCGAGGCGCATCGGGCGCAGGCCATCGAGCAGTTGCAGAAATCGCCACTGGCCTGGGCCGAGCTCGACAGCCTGACGTCCAAGGGCGGCGAGCCGCTGCTGCCACCGATGAGCACCCTGTGCATCGGTGCCGGACGCAAGGACAAGGTGCGTCCGGGCGATATCCTCGGCGCACTCACCGGCGATGCGGGCATTCCCGGCACCCAGGTCGGCAAGATCGCCATTTTCGATTTCCAGGCCTACGTGGCCGTGGAACGCGGGATCGCCAAGCAGGCGCTGCAGCGTCTGAACAGCGGCAAGATCAAGGGCCGTTCGCTGCGCGTGCGGATTTTGTAAGCGGCAGGTATGGCCTCTTCGCGGGCAGAGGGCTCGCGAAGAGGCCTCCCCTGACACCCCGATTCGAGAGGACCCAGCAGTGCGCTCTACCCCCGTCATCATCATCGGCGCCGGCGCCGCAGGTCTCATGTGCGCCCTGAGCGCCGCACAGCGAGGCCGTGAAGTGCTGCTGATCGACCACGCCAACAAGCCAGGCAAGAAGATCCTCATGTCCGGCGGCGGTCGCTGCAACTTCACCAACCTGTACACCGAACCTGCCAACTTCCTCTCGCAGAACCCGCATTTCTGCAAGTCGGCCCTGGCCCGCTACACCCAATGGGATTTCATCGCCCTGGTGGCCAAGCACGGCGTGCCCTATCACGAGAAGAAACTGGGCCAACTGTTCTGCGACAACAAGTCCAGCGACATCCTTGGCCTGCTCCTGGCCGAGTGTGAAAGCGCAGGGGTCGAGCTGCGCATGGACACCTCGGTGCAGGCCATCGAGAAAACCGCCGAAGGCTATCGCTTGCAGACGTCAATGGGGCCGTTGGCGTGCCAGTCCTTGGTGGTGGCCACCGGTGGCCTGTCGATTCCGACCCTGGGCGCCACCGGCTTCGGCTACCAGATCGCTCGCCAGTTCGGCCACAGCATCCTGCCCACCCGCGCCGGCCTGGTACCGTTCACCATCACCGACCAGCTCAAGGATATCTGCGCCGAGCTGTCCGGGACGTCGGTGGATTGTCTGGTGAGCTGCAACGATCAGGCGTTTCGCGAGAACCTGCTGTTCACCCATCGCGGCCTGAGCGGCCCGGCGATCTTGCAGATTTCCTCGTTCTGGCAGCCTGGCGACAGCGTCGAGATCAACCTGCTGCCGGATCACGATGCACTGGCCTGGTTGCAGCAACAACAGGCCGAACGACCCAATTCGGAGCTCAAGACCCTGCTGGGTGAGGTCTTTACCAAGAAAATGGCCAACCTGCTGGCCGAGCACTGGTTCGTGTCCAAGCCGATGAAGCAGTACACCCCGGCCGAGCTGCAGGCGGTGGCGAACGCGTTGGGCGCCTGGCAACTGGTGCCCGCCGGCACCGAAGGCTATCGCACTGCCGAGGTAACCCTGGGCGGGGTCGACACCCGCGAGGTATCGTCCAAGACGATGGAATCGTTGAAGAGCCCGGGTCTGTATTTCATCGGCGAAGTGCTCGACGTCAGCGGGCACCTGGGCGGGTTCAATTTCCAATGGGCCTGGGCCTCAGGCTACGCGGCCGCGCAGTACGTGTAGCCCAGCACGAGGTGTCGGACGAATCGCGGTACAGGTGGGAGCGGGGCTCTGCCCGCGAAGAACGCAGCGCGGTGTCTCAGGTAAATCGCAATGCAGTCAAAACCGCCCCACCTCCACGCAGTACCCGTCCACCGCCGACAATGATAAATTGACGCCGTTCATCAGCTCCCTCGCCTACAGGTCGATTCCCTCTTCATGGCATCCAGGTCGTTCCGCCAATCCATGCGCCGCTTGTGGGCGCTGGACAAGTTCAGCTACAGCGTCCGGGTGTTCATCGCCCTGTCCGGCAGCATGGCGCTGTGCTGGTATGAAAACGAGATGCGCCTGCTGGTCCCGCTGTTCCTGGGCATCATCGCCTGCGCCCTGGCCGAGACCGACGACAACTGGCAAGGCCGCATCCGCGCCCTCGCGGCCACGCTGACCTGCTTCACCGTCGCCGCCTTCGCCGTCGAGCTGCTGTTCCCCTACCCCTATGTGTTCGTCACGGCCCTGGCCGTGGCCAGCTTCGCCTTGACCATGCTCGGCGCGCTGGGCGAACGCTACGGAGCGATCGCCTACGCCACGCTGATCCTCTCGGTGTACACCATGATCGGTGTCGACCAGCGCGGTGGCGAGGTCAGCAACCTGTGGCGCGAGCCGTTGCTGCTGGTCGCCGGTGCCGCCTGGTACGGCCTGTTGTCGGTGCTGTGGCAGGTGCTGTTTTCCAACCAGCCGGTGCAACAGGCCCTGGCGCGGCTGTTCAGCGAACTGGGACAGTACCTCAAGCTCAAGGCGAGCCTGTTCGAACCGATTCGCCAACTGGATGTGGAAGCCCGCCGCCTGGAGCTGGCCAAGCAGAACGGTCGAGTCGTGGCGGCGCTCAACGCTGCCAAGGAGATCATCCTGCACCGGGTCGGCAACGGCCGCCCCGGCTCCAAGGTCAGCCGCTACCTGAAGCTGTATTTCCTCGCCCAGGACATTCACGAACGCGCCAGCTCCTCTCACTATCCGTACAACGCCCTGGCCGAGGCGTTCTTCCACAGCGACGTGCTGTTCCGCTGCCAGCGCCTGCTGCGCCAGCAAGGTGTCGCCTGCCAGCGGTTGGGCGAGTCGATCCAGTTGCGTCAGCCGTTCATCTACGACGACAGCTTCGCCGAAGCACTGAGCGACCTGCACGCCTCGCTCGAACACCTGCGCATCCAGAGCAACCCCGCCTGGCGCGGTCTGCTGCGATCGCTGCGCGCGCTGGCCGCCAACCTCGGCACCCTCGACCGACTGCTCAGTGACGCCGGCAACCCCGACCGTCTCGCCGACGCCCGCGACAGCAGCCTGCTGGATCGCTCGCCGCATACCCTCAAGGACTTCTGGGGCCGCATTCGGCAGAACCTCACGCCCACCTCGCTGCTGTTCCGCCACGCCCTGCGCCTGCCCCTGGCGCTGGTGATCTGCTATGCCATGGTCCATCTGATCCACCCCAGCCAAGGCTACTGGATCATGCTGACCACCCTGTTCGTGTGCCAGCCCAGCTACGGCGCCACCCGCCGCAAGCTGGGCCAGCGCATCATCGGCACCGCCATCGGCCTGACCGTGGGCTGGGCGCTGTTCGATCTGTTCCCCAGCCCCATCGTGCAATCGCTGTTCGCCATCGGCGCCGGCCTGGTGTTCTTCGTCAACCGCACCACGCGCTACACCTTGGCCACGGCAGCCATCACGCTGATGGTGCTGTTCTGCTTCAACCAGACCGGCGACGGCTACGGCCTCTTCCTGCCGCGCCTGTTCGACACCCTGCTCGGCAGCCTGATCGCCGGCCTTGCGGTGTTCCTGTTTCTGCCTGACTGGCAGGGCCGCAAACTGAACAAGGTGCTGGCCAATACCCTGACCTGCAACAGCATCTACTTGCGCCAGATCATGCAGCAGTACGCCAACGGCAAGAGCGACGACCTCGCCTACCGCCTGGCCCGGCGCAACGCGCACAATGCCGACGCCGCGCTCTCCACCACCCTGGCCAACATGCTCATGGAGCCGGGGCACTTCCGCAAGGAAGCCGACGTCGGCTTCCGCTTCCTGGTGCTGTCGCACACCTTACTCAGCTACCTGTCCGGACTGGGCGCGCACCGTGGCACCGAGTTGCCAGCCGAGGCGCGTGAGCAACTGATCGGCGAGGCCGGCGAAAGCCTGGCGAGCAGCATCGATGAAATCGCCACGGGCCTGGCCACGCGTGAACCGGTGCAGGTGCAAAGCGACAGCGAGGAAGCGCTGGCCAACACGCTGGAGCAGATGCCCGACGAGGTCGACGAAGGCCAGCGCCTGGTGCAGACCCAACTGGCGCTGATCTGTCGTCAATTGGGGCCATTGCGAACCCTGGCCGCACACCTGATCAAAGGGCCGACCGCAGTCGTCACCTGATGGCGCTGCGGCTTGCCGGAATCGAAACACGGAACGAGGTAAACATGGCCATCGAATGGATGTGCATGCACCACCGCGAGCTGGATATCCACCAGCTGTACGAAATCCTGCGCCTGCGCAGCGAGGTCTTCGTGGTCGAGCAGCAATGCCCCTATCAGGACGTCGACGGGCAGGATCTGCACGCCGACACCTGCCATCTGCTGGGTCGGGACAACGGCCAACTGGTGGCCTACCTGCGCCTGCTGGATCCCTCGACCCAGGGCGGCGACGTGGTGATCGGCCGGGTGATCACCGCCGCATCGGCCCGCGGCACCGGACTGGGCCACGCGCTGCTGACCCAGGCACTGGAGCAGGCCGCCCAACGCTGGCCGCAGGTGCCGATCCAGCTATCGGCCCAGGCCCACCTGCAGGGCTATTACGGCCGCTACGGTTTCATCGCCCAAGGCCAGGAATACCTGGAGGACAACATCCCACACATCGCCATGCGGCGCGAGGTCGGGGCCGCTCAGGGGTAACCGAGCACCTGGCGGATCTGGCCCAGGTTCTGGCCGATCCATTCGCGATCGATCGCACCCCACTGCCTGATCACATAGCGACCGATGTGGTTGCGCTCGCCGTCCTGCTGCTCGAACTCGCAGGCAATGTCCAGATCGGCGAGGGCCGCAATGGTGTCCTGAGCGGTACGCCGAGGCATGCCGGTCGCCTCGATGAGGGCCGGCACGGTGGCCGCCTGGCCACTGTCGATCAGCCAGGCCACGTAGAGCCGGCGGTAGAAACTGCTGCGGGTCTTGCTGACTTGCATGGGAATATCCTTCACGTCGGCGGGGGCAGATCACGGTAGGTCAGGTAGACGCGCAGGTCGAATTCCAACTGGTGATAACCGGGCAGCATGTGCTCGCACAGTTGATAGAACGCCTTGTTGTGGTCACTCTCGCGAAAGTGCGCCAGCTCGTGCACCACGATCATTTCGAGAAACTGCGGCGCCGCGTCCTTGAACAATGAAGCGATGCGGATTTCCTTCTTGGCCTTGAGCTTGCCGCCCTGCACCCGCGACACCGCAGTATGCAAGCCCAGCGCGCGGTGCGTGAGGTCCAGGCGGTTGTCGAACAGCACCTTGTCGATGGCCGGTGCATTGCGCAAGTGCGCCTGCTTCAAGGCCACGGCATAGTTGTAAAGCGCCTTGTCGCTCTGCACGGCGTGACGATCGGGGTAGCGCTGGCTGAGATAGTCCGCCAACTGCCCGCGCTCGATCAGTTGCCGTACCTGCTCCTGCAGTGCGGGTGGGTAGGCTTGCAGGTACTTCAGCGCGCTCATGATGCCCGTTTCGACTTGAGAAAAGCGACCAGTGTAACGCCTGCCCGGGGCCGGCGTCACACCGCCGCCGGCTGCACGCCTGCGCTGACCAATGGAAAATCGCTGGCGGCCTGTGCGGTCAACGGCCGGGCAATGACAAAGCCCTGGATCCACTCGCAGCCAGCAGCGCGTAGCCACCGACATTGCTCGGCGGTCTCCACGCCTTCGGCGATCACCGTGATGTCGAAAGCAGTGCAGGCCTGAATCACGCTGCGCACGAAGACACCGTCAGGGTGCGAGTCGGGCAACTTGGCAATCAGGTGACGGTCCAGCTTGAGCGTGTCGATGGGCAGATCGCGCAGCAGTTTCAGCGAGCACGGGCCGGTGCCGAAATCGTCCAGGGCGATGCGCACGCCCAGGTTGCGTAGTTGGTCCAGTTGCCCGGTGGCCTGGGTCAAGTTGTGCATCAGGGAACATTCCACCACTTCCACTTCGAGCTGCTGCGGGCGCAAGCCGTGCAAGGCGATCGCACGCTGCAGCTCGGAGACCAGATTGGGCATGGCGAACTGGGCATTGCTCAGGCTGATGCTGAGCACCAGTTCGTCGGGAAAGCGGCTGGACCAGGCGCGACGCTGGGCGGCGCCCTCGGTGTAGATCCAGCTCGACAGGCGACTGATCAACCGCGCCTGTTCGAGCAGGGGAATGAACAGCCCCGGCTGCACGTCGCCAACACTGGGATGGCACCAGCGCAGCAGCGCTTCGAAACCACGCAGGCGACCGTCGAGCAGTGACACCTGCGGCTGGTAGACCAGGCTGAAATCGCGGTTCTCGATGGCTTCGCCGACACTGGTTTCCAGCAGCAGACGCGATCGCGCCCGACCGTTCAAGTCCTGGTCGTAGTAACGGTATTGCTGACGGCCTGCCTGCTTTGCGGCATACATGGCAATGTCGGCGGCGCGCAGCAGGCTGTCCAGGTTGGCGCCGCACTCGGGATAGGTGGCGATGCCGATGCTCACGCCCAGATTGATGTCCACCCCGTCCACGGTCTGTTCCATGGCGATGCGTTCCATGAGCTTTTCGGCCACCTTGGCGGCCTGCTCGGGGTAGTCGAGGTTGTCCAGCAGCGCGGTGAATTCGTCACCGCCCAGGCGGGCTACCACGTCGAAGGGGCGCAGCACGGCCTTGATCTGTTCGGCCACCCAGCGCAAGGCCCGGTCGCCCGCGTCATGGCCATGGCGGTCGTTGATCCGCTTGAAACCGTCCATGTCCAGATACAGCAAGGCCTGGGCCTTTTCCGCACGCTCGTTGCGCACCAATGCGCTCTCCACCGCCTGATAGAAACCGCGGCGGTTGAGCAGCCCGGTCAACGGATCCGTGACGGCCTGGTATTCGAGCTGCTGGTGCAGGCTGCGCACCACCGACATGTCCAGGATCGTCACCACCATCGCACGCTGCTCGCCGGGCAACGGCGCGCACGACAAGGCCACCGGCAGTTGCTGGCCATTGGCCGTTCGCATCAGCCCATCGTGAACGCGGTACGTCGTGCGCGTGCTGTAGGCGCGATAGAAGTCGGACTCGAACCACACGGGGATTTGCGGCTTGTGCAGATGGTCGGTCAAGGCACCACCCTGCAGTTGCTCGACACTGGCACCGAGCAGGCGCGAGATGGCCGGGTTGGCGAAGGTGATCAATCCTTGATCGTTGACCACCAGAATGCCTTCCCCGGCGTTTTCGAGGACCGAGGCGTTGAAGGCGCGAGCCGCTTCCAGGTCCCGGCTCAGGCGCTGCAAGTCGCGTCGGTTGCGCTGCTGCTCGAGCAGGGCCTGGACCTTGGGGCGCAGAATCTGCGGATCGAACGGCTTGAACAGATAGTCCACCGCGCCCGTGGCGTAGCCCTTGAGCACGGCGGCCTGCGACTGCTCGTTGGCGGTCAGGAAAATAATCGGGGTCAAGCGCGTACGCTGGCTGCCGCGCATCAGGCGCGCCACTTCGAAGCCGTCCATGCCCGGCATCTGCACGTCCAGCAGAACCAGATCGACCTCATGCTCCAGCAGCTTGCCCAGCGCCTCCACACCGGAAGCGGCAGTGATCACCTGCCAGTCCTGGCGTTCGAGCAGAGCTCTCATGCTCAGCAGGTTTTCTGGATAGTCGTCGACGACCAGCAGTGTAGAGCCACCTTCAAGGGGCAAGTTGGGGGCGCATTCCATGCTTTTTTTCTCGTTCTACATGGTTCGGTCCGGTTCTACCCAGACATTGAAGACCTCACTCTAGACAGGGTTCCAGAAAAGGCTGAAGCATGATTACCAAGTGACCGTTAAATGTGACACACCTCCGACAAGCGGTAAAACTCCAGCTACGCAAAAAATCGCCAGAGGCCCGCCCGGCCTGTTGGCGATTTGGATGCGTTGGCTGGCTGGCAGCAGGAAATTGCAACCTGCTGCCAGGCGGCAAATGTCGGCGACTTGAACGGACCACCGACAGCTTGCATTTCGCTCAAGAACAGATCAATGGCGTTGGCCGATCAGTTTCCATTTGCCTGGGCCAATGAACTCCAACGCGCATTGCGCACCCGACGAGAGTGCTACCGGCTGGTTGTCATTCATCTGCTCGCCCAGAACGGTCAGCGCCAGTGCTGAATTGCACATCACGATGATGACGGCTCCGGTGTGGGCGGTCGCTGGTAGCCTCAAGCGCGGTGCCCAAGCTGCATCGGCGGTCTGGAAGTAGGTGATCTTGTCACCGCGCACGGGCGTGGGGATCTGTGCGATCTCGACGTTGGGGCACAGGTATCGCGGTGCGCGTATATTCCATCCCAGAGGGCTGTTTCTGTCACGCCACACGCTCAATCTGTCACCGGTTTCCATGCGTAGGCTGATCAGCCCTCCATTATCATTGATATTGCTCATTGAAAAATCGACGCCCCACGTCGCTTCATTTATATAAACCAGGTGGGAGTCGATGGGATGAGTGGCTTTCGTCACCGCCAAGCGCGCCTGATAATTACCGTCGTACGAGCGGAAAATACAATACATCGCCAGCGGAATGATTTCAGGGTTTTGAGCTTGGTTAGGAGAGCTGATTAAAAGGGATTGGCCGAAGGTGCTGTGCCGCACCGAATTGCCAGCAATGCAGTTATCCACCATGCGGTGACGCAGCGCCCAGTCGGTGTTCAATATGTAGATACCTCGAAGCTTTTGCGCTGGATTGGAAAAAGCCGAACGGCTCATGACTCGATCCGAGATATCGTCAGGTACATACGACACTTGTACATGCTTGTGATACTGCAATGCCCGCAATGCGTAGCGCGGTTTTTTCTCCGCCACCGCTCGATTGGCAAACCGTTCCAGCTCATTTGGATCGGTGACTGAATAACCGATCCACTGCTGCTCTACCCGCGGCCAGAAATCAGGCCCGACACCGCCGGCCAAGGCAACTACCGTTTTCTTCCCCAACGCCATGAGTTGAGGGATGGCGAATCCACGCAGGTGGTAGGGCACCAACTCCTCGCGTCCCCAGGTTTTAATCAACTCCATGAATTCGCGCTGGCCGGCATCCGTGAAGTTCTTGCGTTCGTGGACGTCGAGCACAAAGATTTCCCGACTGCCGCGGCCGCCGTTGGCCGCGCGAAACCGAGTGATTGCATCCAGTATATCGCCTTTGAACGTACGCCCTGACGAGAGGCCGTGGATAATCTGGAAACGGCGTGGATCGCCAGCGCCATAGCCGGAAAAGAACTGAACGCGCAGATCGAACGCGCGAATGCCTGCATGCATCTGCTCGTAAGGCGGCACATCCTGGCAGGTTTCATTGGAGGCTGTATAAGGCGCTTTCTTGTCGCAGCCAGCGTTGTGCGCGCCTGGCAGGATCATCTCCTCGATTGGCAACACACAGTACGAAAAGTAGCGAGCCATCCAATCGTCACGAGAGTTGTTGGGTGGATTGCATATGCCACCCGCCCAACTCCCACCCGGACACCAACCGGCACGTGGCTGTACATCTACGATGCTGTCCGGTTCAAAAACGGATACCTCTGGACATTCGTCTCCCGCAACGGCAACACCGTCGAGCGGAAGTTTCGAAGTATAGGAAAGCAGGTCAGGCATTTCAAAGACAGGGGCTATATACGGCTTGAGACTCCCCTCCGCGTTCAAGTCGGCAGGATTGACATCCAGCAACGCCGCAGTGTGAACAGGCGAATCATCCACCTCACACTCATCAACGAATATGGGCGACTCAATATCTGCAGTGTCAATAGTTTTCATGGCTTACCTCGAATGGTGAATACGAGGTTTGAGCTTATCTTCGAAAATGGTCACGCCTAAGCTAGCACTTATGCATATTGACAAATCACTCATGCACCGTTATGCACGCCCACTGTTATATTATTGTCATCCACATCGATACAAGAAACTTGGGCCAGCGACGACGAGCATGTTCACCTTCAAAGGATAGAATCGGCTTTTATTCGAAGGGGCAAAAAAAACCCGCCGAAGCGGGTTTAAATGAAGTCAGTACTTAGTTGACCTTCGCGTTCAACTCGCCGCTGGCGTAGCGTTGGAACATGCCTTCCAAGGAGATCGGCTTGATCTTCGAGGCATTGCCCGCAGTACCGAACGCTTCGTAGCGCGCGATGCAGACGTCACGCATGGCTTTCACGGTTTCGGCGAAATACTTGCGTGGGTCGAACTCGGCCGGATTCTGCGCCATGAAGCGGCGAATCGCACCGGTGGAGGCCAGACGCAGGTCGGTATCGATGTTGACCTTGCGCACGCCGTACTTGATGCCTTCGACGATTTCCTCGACCGGCACGCCGTAGGTTTCCTTGATGGCGCCACCGTACTCGTTGATGATCGCCAGCCATTCCTGCGGTACCGAGGAGGAGCCGTGCATCACCAGGTGAGTGTTGGGAATGCGCGCATGGATCGCCTTGATGCGGTCGATGGCCAGAATGTCGCCGGTGGGCGGCTTGGTGAACTTGTAGGCGCCGTGGCTGGTGCCGATGGCAATGGCCAAGGCGTCGACCTGGGTCTTGGCGACGAAGTCAGCCGCCTCTTCCGGGTCGGTCAGCATCTGGCTGTGATCCAGGATGCCTTCGGCACCCACGCCGTCTTCTTCACCGGCCTGGCCGGTTTCCAGCGAACCCAGGCAGCCCAGCTCGCCTTCTACCGACACGCCGCAGGCGTGGGCGAAGGAAACGGTCTGCGAGGTCACGCGCACGTTGTAGTCGTAATCGGTCGGGGTCTTGCCGTCGGTGCCCAGGGAGCCGTCCATCATCACCGAGCTGAAGCCCAGTTGAATCGAACGCTGGCAGATGTCCGGGCTGGTGCCGTGGTCCTGGTGCATGCACACCGGGATGTGCGGGAATTCCTCGATCGCCGCCAGGATCAGGTGGCGCAGGAACGGGGCACCGGCGTATTTGCGGGCGCCAGCCGAGGCCTGCACGATGACGGGGGAGTCGGTCTTGTCGGCCGCTTCCATGATGGCGCGCATTTGCTCGAGGTTGTTGACGTTGAAAGCTGGTACGCCATAGCCGAATTCGGCGGCGTGATCCAGCATCTGCCGCATGCTGATAAGTGCCATTGTTATATGTCTCCCGGTTCAGGGTCGTTGATCGTTGCAGCTCACCGCAGGCGGCCGCTATTGAAGTAATGCCTATCATCGGGCAGGCCCTGAGGCCCAGCCGTCACGGAGCCTTGCAACCCCGGCCAATCAAATCGTCGGTGGCGACCCAGTACACCAGGCCTTCGTCACCTTTCTTGTGGAATGCCAGCACGCCATCGCTGAACAATTCACCCTCGGCACCGGCCTGAGGAGTCAACGCATAGACCTTGTCGCTGCCCGCCAGGCGCACTTGCATCGCGCTCTTGTCGGCGGCGCTGTAGCGCCATTGCACATCGACCTGGCTGTCACATTGCCAGCGTGTCCAATTAGGGGACACCGGCATCTGTTTGTCCATATAGGCGCAGCCTGACAGCAGCGCCAATACCATTATCGCCATACCGCCTTTCATTCACATACCTCGGAGCGCGGGGCACTGCGGCCACTTGCAGCACAGGCTTACGACCCGCAATTCTGTGCCGTGTTCTGGGAACCGGCCACCTCGCCGGTGGAGTTGGTCTGCACGCGCTGGTCATCCTGAGTGGTGGGCGTGACCACCGACACCGGGCTGAACACTTCACAGGCGCTACCTGC
The DNA here is from genome assembly GCF_001423465.1 of Pseudomonas sp. Leaf129. NCBI lineage: Bacteria > Pseudomonadati > Pseudomonadota > Gammaproteobacteria > Pseudomonadales > Pseudomonadaceae > Pseudomonas > Pseudomonas sp. Leaf129. The sequence continues at coordinate 108,087 of NZ_LMOC01000009.1, forward strand.
GCCTGAACTCATGCAGCCACTGGACAGCACCGCTGCCAGCAGGGTGGCCGAACCGAATGTCGCGGAACCGATCTTCAAGGTGAACTCCTTGTGCCAAAGGCGGTGATAATCGTGAAACTCACCACAGAAGACCCCTGACGAGCACCATTGGTTGCCCTCAAGGACAACCCGGTGCCTGCGCCTGCTGTTCCGGCTCGTAGCGCTCCAACGCCTCGGGCCCCATGCGCTTGCCGACCACCGGGATGCTTTCGGCCTGCCACTGCGACTGCGAACAGCCTCCAGGGGTCGCCGCCGGCTCGTCGTCAACCGAGGTTGCCGGCGCACCGGAACAACCGGCCAGCAGACCGATCACCAACGCCATCGTGGCAGCCTTGAGCATCCGTTTCTCCTCGAAACTCACAGGGCGTCAGGCCTTGGCCCGCTGTTCCAGCATTTCCACGGCCGGCAGGACCTTGCCCTCGACGAATTCGAGGAATGCACCGCCACCGGTCGAAATATAGGAAATGTCTTCGGCGACGCCGTACTTGTCGATGGCCGCCAGGGTGTCGCCGCCACCGGCGATGGAAAACGCCGGGCTCTGCGCGATCGCCTTGGCCAGCACCTGGGTACCGTTGCCGAACTGATCGAACTCGAATACGCCCACCGGGCCATTCCACAGGATGGTCTTGGACGACTTGAGCAGCTCGGCGAACTGTTCGGCGGTTTGTGGGCCAATGTCGAGGATCATGTCGTCATCGGCCACATCGGCGATGAGCTTGACCGTGGCTTCGGCGCTTTCGGCAAACTCCTTGGCCACCACCACGTCGACCGGCAACGGCACGCTGACCTTGGCAGCGATGGCGCGCGCGGTGTCCAGCAGGTCAGGCTCGTACAGCGACTTGCCGACCTTGTGCCCGGCCGCGGCCAGGAAGGTGTTGGCGATGCCACCGCCGACGATCAACTGATCGCAGATGGCGCTAAGGCTGTTGAGCACGTCCAGCTTGGTCGACACCTTGGAACCGGCGACGATGGCCGCCATCGGCTTGGCCGGGGCGCCCAGTGCCTTGCCCAGTGCCTCCAGCTCGGCGGCCAGCAGCGGACCGGCAGCGGCCACCTTGGCGAACTTGGCCACGCCATGGGTGGAGCCCTCGGCGCGGTGCGCGGTGCCGAACGCGTCCATCACGAACACGTCGCACAGGTCGGCGTACTTCTGCGCGAGCTCATCGGCGTTCTTTTTTTCGCCCTTGTTGAAGCGCACGTTCTCGAACAGCACGACAGAGCCGGGCTCGACCTGAACGCCGTCCAGATAGTCGGCCACCAGCGGCACGTCGCGGCCCAGTGCCTTGCTCAGGTACTCGGCGACCGGCTTGAGGCTGTTCTCGGCCGAGAACTCGCCCTCGGTGGGCCGGCCCAGGTGCGAGCAGACCATTACCGCTGCGCCCTTCTCCAGAGCCAGCTTGATGGTGGGCAACGAGGCGAGGATGCGCGCGTCGCTGGTTACCTTGCCATCCTTGACGGGCACGTTGAGGTCTTCGCGAATCAATACGCGCTTACCTTGCAGGTCGAGGTCGGTCATCTTCAACACGGTCATTGCGTTCAGTCCTTTCAAGCTCGTTTGGAATTGTTCATGACGCGCAGGTAGTGCCCCGCGACGTCGAGCATACGATTGGCGAAGCCCCATTCGTTGTCGAACCAGGCCAGCAGGTTCACCAGGCGCGGCCCGGAAACACGGGTCTGGCTGGCATCGACGATGGCCGAATGGGGGTCGTGGTTGAAATCACAACTGGCGTGCGGCAGTTCAGTGTAGGCCAGCAGACCTTGCAGCGGGCCACTGCCTGCGGCTTCTCGCAGAACCCGGTTGACCTCGACGGCACAGGTATCGCGCGCCATCTGCAGGGTAATGTCCAGGCATGACACGTTGACGGTCGGCACGCGCACAGCTTTGGCCTGGATCCGGCCGGCAAGTTCCGGCAACAACCGTTCGATACCGCGGGCCAGGCCGGTGGAAACCGGAATGACCGACTGGAAGGCCGAGCGCGTGCGGCGCAGGTCTTCGTGGTGATAGGCATCGATCACCGGCTGGTCGTTCATGGCCGAGTGAATGGTGGTGATGGACACGTATTCCAGGCCAATGGCCTGATCCAGCAGGCGCAGCAGCGGCACGCCGCAATTGGTGGTGCAGGACGCGTTGGACACCAGCTTTTCGTGCCCGGTGAGACAGTCCTGGTTGATGCCGAACACGATGGTGGCATCGACATCTGCCTCGCTGGCCATGGGCTGGGAAAACAGCACGGCCGGTGCGCCGGCAGCCAGGAAACGCTGGCCGTCGGCGCGGGTGTTGTAGGCCCCGGAGCATTCGAGCACCAGGTCGATGTCCAGCGCAGCCCAGTCGATCGCCTCGGGCGTGGCGCTGCGGATGACCCTTATGGGGCGCCCGTTGATCAACAGATGGTCGGCTTCGACCGTGACTTCACCGGGAAAACGTCCGTGGGTCGAGTCGAAGCGCGTGAGGTATTCGAGACTGGCCATGTCGGCCAGGTCGTTGATCGCCACTACCTCGAAGTCAGCCTGCGCGCCGCGCTCGCACAACGCACGCAGCACGCAACGGCCAATCCGGCCGTAACCGTTGAGGGCGACTCTGTAGGGGCGTTTCTGAGACATGGAGAGTTACGCCTGAAGTCATTCAGATCATGTGGGAGCGGGTTCTACCCGCGAAGAGGACACTGCGGCAGCACATGACTGCGTGTTGTGTTCTTCGCGGGTAGAACCCGCTCCCACAGGGGTGTGGATCAGTCTTCGAGCAATTCTTCGGCGGTGGCCAGGATGTTCTCCAGGGTGAAGCCGAACTCTTCGAACAGCGCCGGTGCCGGTGCCGACTCGCCGAAGCTGGTCATGCCGATCACCCGACCTTCCAGGCCCACGTACTTGTACCAGTAGTCGGCATGCGCCGCCTCGATGGCGATGCGCGCGCTGACCTGAAGCGGCAGGACCGATTGCTTGTAGCCTGCATCTTGCGCGTCGAACACGCTGGTGCACGGCATCGACACGACGCGCACGTTGCGGCCCTGTTCGGTCAGCTTGTCGAAGGCTTTGACGGCCAGCCCCACTTCGGAACCGGTGGCGATCAGAATCAGCTCAGGCTCGCCAGCACAATCCTTGAGCACGTAACCGCCACGAGTGATATCGGCCAACTGGGCCTGATCGCGTGCCTGGTGATCGAGGTTCTGACGCGAGAAGATCAGCGCCGACGGACCGTCGTTGCGCTCCAGGGCGAATTTCCATGCTACCGCCGACTCGACCGCATCGGCAGGACGCCAGGTGTCGAGGTTCGGGGTGCAGCGCAGGCTCGCCAGCTGTTCGATCGGCTGGTGGGTCGGGCCATCTTCGCCCAGACCGATGGAGTCGTGGGTGAACACGTAGATCACGCGCTTCTTCATCAGCGCCGACATGCGTACCGCGTTGCGGGCGTATTCCATGAAGATCAGGAAGGTCGCACCGTACGGCACGAAGCCGCCGTGCAGGGCGATCCCGTTCATAATCGCGCTCATGCCGAATTCGCGTACACCATAATAGATGTAGTTGCCGGCGGCGTCATCCGCTTCGACACCCTTGCAGCCTTTCCACAGGGTCAGGTTGGAACCGGCCAGGTCGGCCGAGCCGCCGAGGATCTCAGGCAGCAGAGGACCGAAGGCATTCAAAGCGTTCTGGCTGGCCTTGCGGCTGGCGATGGTCTCGCCCTTGGCGGCTACTTCGGCGATGTAGGCACTGGCCTTTTCGGAGAAGTCGGCAGGCAGCTCGCCACTCATGCGGCGCACGAATTCGTTGGCCAGTTCAGGGTAGGCAGCGGAGTAGGCGGCGAAGCGCTGGTTCCACTCGGCTTCCAGGGCCACGCCGGCTTCCTTGGCGTCCCATTCCTTGTAGATGTCGGCCGGGATTTCGAACGGGCCGTGGTTCCACTTCAATGCTGCGCGGGTGAGGGCGATTTCCTCGGCACCCAGTGGCGCGCCGTGGCAGTCTTCCTTGCCCTGCTTGTTCGGCGAGCCGAAACCGATGGTGGTCTTGCAGCAGATGAGCGTCGGCTGCTCGCTCTTGCGTGCAGTCTCGATGGCAGTCTTGATTTCATCCGCATCGTGGCCGTCGACGTTGCGAATCACCTGCCAGCCGTAGGCTTCGAAGCGTTTCGGCGTGTCGTCGGTGAACCAGCCTTCGACTTCGCCGTCGATGGAAATGCCGTTGTCATCGTAGAAGGCGATCAGCTTGCCCAGGCCCAGAGTGCCGGCCAGCGCGCTGACCTCGTGGGAGATGCCTTCCATCATGCAGCCGTCGCCAAGGAACACGTAGGTGTTGTGGTCGACGATCTTGTGGCCGTCGCGGTTGAACTGCGCTGCCAGCACTTTTTCCGCGAGCGCAAAACCTACCGCGTTGGCCAGGCCTTGGCCCAATGGACCGGTGGTGGTCTCGACGCCTGGGGTGTAGCCGTACTCGGGGTGACCCGGCGTGCGGCTGTGCAGTTGGCGGAAGTTTTTCAGGTCTTCGATGCCCAGGTCATAGCCGGTGAGGTGCAGCAGCGAATAGACCAGCATCGAGCCATGACCGTTGGACATGACGAAACGGTCGCGGTTGGCGAACGCCGGGTTGGCCGGGTTGTGCTTGAGGAAGTCACGCCACAGCACTTCGGCGATATCCGCCATACCCATGGGGGCACCTGGGTGACCGCTGTTGGCTTTTTGCACGGCATCCATGCTCAGTGCACGAATGGCATTGGCGCGCTCACGACGGCTGGGCATCGCTTATCTCCTGGGGTCTGTGTAGGCAGGGATACAACAAAGGAGGGCATTTTCCCCCACCGGCGGGGGATTGGGCAATCGGACATTTGCCCTGAGCGGTAATTGCCGGGTCATGAACGGACACAACCAATATCAAAACTTTTTGATATTGGTCTTGCGACGCCGCCCGTCGCTCTCTAGACTGCCAAGCCTATGAACCTTCGTGCCCCTGCGTTCGACCATCAGGCAAGTGACGATCTGGCCGCCCTGTGCAAGGCCGGTGGCGATCCCCTGCGCCTGAACGTGCTGCGCGCGCTGGCCAGCGATTCGTTCGGCGTGCTGGAGCTGGCGCAGATCTTCGCGGTGGGCCAGTCGGGGATGAGTCATCACCTCAAGGTGCTCGCCCAGGCCGATCTGGTGGCCACACGGCGTGAAGGCAACGCGATTTTCTATCGTCGCGCCCTGCCCAACGGTCGTGTGCTGGGCGGACGCCTGCACAGCGCCCTGCTCGAGGAAGTCGACGGGTTGAGCCTGCCGGCCGAGGCGCAGGCGCGCATGGCCGTGGTGCAGCGCCAGCGCGCCGCGGCCAGCGAAGACTTCTTCTCGCGCATGGAAGAGAAGTTCCGCGCCCAGCAGGACCTCATCGCCGGCCTGCCGCAGTACCGCGAAAGCCTGCTGGCCCTGCTCGACAAACTGAGCTTCGCCCAACAGGCCAGTGCCCTGGAAGTGGGTCCGGGCGATGGCGGCTTTCTGCCCGAGCTGGCCCGACGCTTTGCCCACGTCACGGCGCAGGACAACAGCCCGGCGATGCTCGAACTGGCCCGCCAGGTCTGCCTGCGCGAGCAGTTGAGCAACGTGCGCCTGGAACTGGCCGATGCCTTGGCCCCTACCAGCCTGCGCGCCGACTGCGTGGTGCTGAACATGGTCCTGCACCATTTCAGCGACCCGGCTCAGGCGCTTGGCCATCTGGCGCAGCGGGTGCAGCCAGGCGGCAGTCTTTTGGTAACAGAATTGTGCAGCCACAATCAGAGTTGGGCCAAAGAGGCCTGCGGTGATCTCTGGTTGGGGTTCGAACAGGAAGATCTGGCCCGTTGGGCCATCGCTGCGGGGCTTGTTCCCGGAGAGAGCCTCTACGTGGGCTTACGTAATGGTTTCCAGATTCAGGTCCGCCATTTCTCGCGGCCGGCTGGCGACACTCACCATCGGTCAATTTAGGAAACCGTCGAGATGAGCGAATACTCCCTTTTCACCTCCGAGTCCGTCTCCGAAGGACACCCGGACAAGATCGCCGACCAGATTTCCGACGCGGTGCTGGACGCCATCATCACCCAGGACAAGTTCGCCCGCGTGGCGTGCGAAACCCTGGTCAAGACCGGCGTGGCGATCATCGCCGGCGAAGTCAGCACGTCGGCCTGGGTCGACTTGGAAGACATCGTGCGCAAGGTCATCGTCGACATCGGCTATAACAGCTCCGATGTCGGCTTCGACGGTGCCACCTGTGCGGTCATGAACATCATTGGCAAGCAGTCGGTGGACATCGCCCAGGGCGTGGACCGCAGCAAGCCTGAAGATCAGGGCGCTGGCGACCAGGGCCTGATGTTCGGTTATGCCAGCAACGAAACCGACGTGCTGATGCCTGCCCCGATCTGCTTCTCGCACCGTCTGGTCGAGCGCCAGGCCGAAGCACGCAAGTCCGGCCTGCTGCCGTGGCTGCGCCCCGATGCCAAGTCCCAGGTCACCTGCCAGTACGAAGGCGGCAAGGTCGTGGGTATCGACGCCGTGGTGCTGTCGACCCAGCACAACCCGGACGTGTCCTACGCCGACCTGCGCGAAGGCGTCATGGAGCTGATCGTCAAACACGTGCTGCCGGCCGAACTGCTGCACAAGGACACCCAGTTCCACATCAACCCCACCGGCAACTTCATCATCGGTGGCCCGGTGGGTGACTGCGGCCTGACCGGGCGCAAGATCATCGTCGACAGCTACGGCGGCATGGCTCGTCACGGCGGCGGCGCCTTCTCCGGCAAGGACCCGTCCAAGGTCGATCGCTCGGCCGCCTACGCCGGTCGTTACGTGGCCAAGAACATCGTCGCCGCCGGCCTCGCCGAGCGTTGCGAGATCCAGGTGTCCTACGCCATTGGCGTGGCCCAGCCAACGTCGATCTCGATCAACACCTTCGGCACCGGCAAGATCAGCGATGAGCAGATCGTCAAGCTGGTACGCGCGCACTTCGACCTGCGCCCGTATGCCATCACCACCATGCTCGACTTGCTGCACCCGATGTACCAGGCCACCGCAGCCTACGGCCACTTCGGCCGTGCGCCGGTGGAAATGACCGTCGGCGACGACACTTTCACCGCGTTCACCTGGGAGCGCACCGACCGTGCCGCCGCCCTGCGCGATGCCGCCGGCCTGAAATAAGCGCCTCGCAGCACCACGTAAAAAGCCCCGACCAGGCGACTGGCCGGGGCTTTTTTTCGTGTCGGCGCCAACGTTGCGGGACTGATCAGGGCGCGATCGCTTTGACCTGGCTGGCAAAAGGTCCTTCAATAGGTGGATCTCGTCGCCGGCGACTGCACCCTCTCGATCTATCCAGCCGTGAATAAGACGCGTCCTACAGACAGCTACTTCAATTCATCGTCAACTATTCAAAATCACATTCTCGGAGTCACCATGAACACGTTTTCCTCGCTGTGCGCCGTACTGGTCGCCGGTGTGCTGGCCGGCCCGGCAATCGCAGCACCCGCCGCTCCTGCCTCGGCACCTGCAGCCACCGGCTGCGCCGCCAAGCAGCAGCATGTACAGGCGCAGATCGACATCGCCAAGGCCAACGGCAATCAAAACCAGGTCGACGGGCTGAGCACCGCGCTACGGGAGATCCAGAACAACTGCACCGACAACGGACTGCGCAAGGAGCGTGAAGGCAAGGTGCTCGATGCCAAGCGCGAAGTCAGCAAACGCCAGAGCGATCTGGACAAGGCCATGAAGAAAGGCGATTCGGAGAAGATCAACAAGCGCAAGGACAAACTTGCCGAGGCCCGCAAGGAACTGCAAGATGCCATGGATGAACTGGACAAGTAACGAACATGCGACGGCGGGTCATCGCAATGACCCATCGTCACTGCCGTACCGTGTTGGCTACATCGAAACGAAGAAGTAACTGACGATGATCGCAAATCCGGCGAACCATACCAGCGATCGCAACGTCGCCCAGTCGGCCAGATAGCAAATGATGTACAGCAGACGCGAAGTGATGAACACCACTGCCAGTACATCCAGCGTCACCTGCTGCGCATTGCCGACGATATCGGAAATCACCACGGCGGCAATGAAGCCGGGAAGAATCTCGAAACTGTTCAACTGGGCCGCATGCGCCCGCTTGGGCAGGCCCTCGAGGGCATCGAGATACGTGCGCGGATCATGGTTCTGCTTCAGGCCGAACCGGCCGCCCGTGAACTTGGCGATATACGCGCAACCGTAGGGCAATATCAACGCGATCAAGACACACCAGAAGGCGACGGTCATACAGAGTTCCTTGTCCAAGTAGTCCACCGTGAGGTGCCCATGCACGGCCGGTACCGAGTAAGAGGACAACTGCCGTGAAAGGTTCGCTGGCGCAGAGTTCCATTGCAATTATCAATTTTGCCGACTTTAGCCGTCTCCCTATAATGAGCGCCGCTGTATCGTTACAGCTTTTTGCGCACCCATTCCAATAAATCGTGTTCTCTGCAGCTCATGCGGAGGCTGGCGCATGCCCTCTTCGGGCAACTCACCTCCTACTCGAGAGAATCCGTATGCCACTTGCATTGTTTGCATTGGCCGTCGCCGCATTCGGCATCGGCACCACCGAATTCGTCATCATGGGCCTGTTGACCGATGTGGCCCAGGACCTGTCCGTCAGTATCCCGGACACTGGCCTGCTCATCACCGGCTACGCGCTGGGCGTGGTGTTCGGCGCGCCGGTGCTGGCGGTGCTCACTGCCAACCTGCCACGCAAGGCTACCCTGCTGGGCATGACCCTGATGTTCATCGTCGGCAACGTGCTGTGCGCGATGGCGCCCAACTACGCCACGCTGATGGGTGCACGGGTCATCACGGCCCTGTGCCACGGGGCCTTCTTCGGGATCGGCTCGGTGGTCGCCGCAGGGCTGGTGGCGCCGACCAAGCGAGCTCAGGCCATCGCCCTGATGTTCACCGGACTGACCCTGGCCAACGTGCTGGGTGTACCGCTGGGGACCGCTCTGGGCCAGTTCGCGGGCTGGCGCTCCACGTTCTGGGCGGTTTCGGTCATCGGCGTCATCGCCCTGCTGGCGCAGATCGTCTGGCTGCCCAAGGCCATTCCCATGGAGCGCGGCAACCTGGCGCGCGAGTTCCGCGTGTTGCGCAAACCCAACGTGTTGCTGCCGCTGGCGATGAGCGCGATGGCCTCCTGCAGCCTGTTCAGCGTGTTCACCTACATCGCGCCGATCCTGCAGGACGTTACCGGCGTCAGCGCCCACGGCATCACCGTGATGCTTCTGCTGTTCGGCGTCGGCCTGACGATCGGCAGCATGCTCGGGGGGCGTCTGGCCGACTCACGCCTGTTGCCTTCGTTGCTGGGCATGGCGATCGCGGTGGTGTTGATCCTGGCCCTGTTCACCCAGACCAGCGGCTCGCTGATCCCGGCCGCGATCACCTTGCTGGCCTGGGGCGTGTTCGCCTTCGCGCTGTGCCCTATCCTGCAATTGCTCATCATCGACCAGGCGCACGAGGCGCCGAACCTGGGATCGACGCTGAACCAGAGCGCCTTCAACCTCGGTAACGCAGCAGGCGCCTGGGTCGGCGGCCTGGTCGTGGCCAGTGGTGCGCCGCTGGTGGACCTGCCCTGGACCGGCGCCATCACCGGTCTGGGTACGCTTGCCCTGGCATTGGTGTTCATCTATTGGCAGCGACGGCCAGTGGCGGTCAACGCTGCGGGATAAATGAAGTGTGCCGTGCGGGCATGCGGCAACATCCAACCATAGCAGGGCGCTTGATAGGCGCCCTCTATCGATAGATCTTCACCATCTGACCCAGGGAGCCCGGATGCTCGAGATAGTCGCGACATTCATTTGCCTCACCACACTGCTCACCTACGTGAACTTCCGCTTCATCGGCCTGCCGCCGACCATCGGCGTGATGGTCACCGCCCTGATGTTCTCGCTGATCCTGCAAGGCCTGAGTTTCATCGGCTACCCAGGCCTCGAGGATCGCGTCGAAGCACTGATGAACCAGATCGACTTCGGCGACCTGCTGATGAACTGGATGCTGTCGTTTCTCCTGTTCGCCGGCGCGCTGCACGTGAATCTGGCTGACCTGCGCAACTACCGCTGGCCCATCGGTCTGCTGGCCACCTTCGGCGTATTGATCGCCACCTTCGTGATCGGCACCCTGGCCTTCTGGATCTTCGGCCTGTTCGGCTGGCACGTCAGCTTCCTGTATTGCCTGCTGTTCGGCGCCCTGATATCACCGACCGATCCGATTGCAGTGTTGGGCGTACTGCGTACGGCCAACGCCTCCAAGCCACTGAAGACCACCATCGTCGGCGAATCGCTGTTCAATGACGGCACGGCAGTCGTGGTGTTCACCGTCCTGCTGGGCATCGCCCAGTTGGGCGAAACCCCCACCGTCGGCGCGACGGCCATGCTGTTTCTGCATGAAGCAGTGGGCGGCGTACTGTTCGGCGGCCTGATCGGCTACATCGTCTACCGCATGATCAAGAGCATCGAGCAGTACCAGGTCGAGGTCATGCTGACCCTGGCGCTGGTCATCGGCGGCTCGGCCATGGCTTCCGAGCTGCATGTCTCGGCGCCGATCGCGATGGTGGTGGCCGGGCTGATCATCGGCAACCTGGGACGCAACCTGGCGATGAACGACATGACCCGGCGCTACATGGACGGTTTCTGGGAGCTGCTCGACGACATCCTCAACGCCCTGCTGTTCGCCTTGATCGGGCTGGAGCTGTTGCTGCTGCCGTTCTCCTGGCTGCACCTGTTGGCGGCCTCCCTGCTCGCCGTAGCGATCCTGCTGTCGCGGTTGCTCACCGTGGCCCCGGCGATTCTGCTGCTGCGGCGCTTTCGCAGCGTCCCGCGCGGCACCATTCGCGTGCTCACCTGGGGCGGCCTGCGCGGCGGCGTCTCGGTCGCCCTGGCCCTGGCCCTGCCCATCGGCCCGGAGCGCGACCTGCTGCTGAGCATCACCTACATCGTCGTGCTGTCCTCGATCCTGCTGCAAGGCCTGAGCATCGGCAAGCTGGTCAAGGCCGTCACCCGCGAACCCGACACGCAGGCAGTGCGCGAGCACTGATTCAATGACACAAGGATAGCGACAGCCCACACGTGCGAGTAGCAACTTGCCGGTCCGGCTGTCCTACCCTGTCGATGAAGACCGCGTAGACGGTACGTGCTGCACACCAAGATGAGATGCCTTCGACGTTGAGCGCGCTGGATGAAGCTCGAGCAGCCTTTAACAAGGTTGCAAGGTGTAGATCGCTCTGCGCTTGCCATAAACTGCGATTTTCATGACACCATCGTGATCACTGGCAGCCTGCGCGACTCTGACAAGCTTGGGCATGCTGTTGATGGTTGTGGTTTTCGACCGGTATTTGAACCTCTCGATCTCGTCCAATGAACACGCGCGGTAAGCATTTCTGATAGCACCACACTTTTCCAGAAGATCGATTTTCTCGGGCGATATCCAGGAAAGCAGCTGCGTTATCCTGGCGATTTTTTCATGAAGGTGAGTCACTGCCTGCCGCTCATTGGTGATTCCAGAGCGTTTCCATGCCGGCTCGTGATGGAAAATCCGATTTCGAAAGTGTCGGACAAGAGAGACACGCTCCCTGCATTGCTTGAGCATGCTCGCGGCGGCCGTGGTGGGCCACTCTCCTCTGAAGACCGCACCCAGATGCTTGGGCCAAATCAGGTGGTTCCCCATGTACTCGCTTTCGAGGATGAATTCCCACGTCGAGAAATCGGTCTGCGAAACGATCTCATGGTGATCCGGAGCGCCTTTGAACGTCTTGCCGATTCGCCTGGAACGCTCACGCTGTGCGGCGTTGTAAGCCGACGCAAAATTCCCGGCCAAATGACTTACCGGATACGGTTCCTTTGAAGTCCCAGGCGTGTAACTCTTGAATCTCAGCGTACCCTTTCTCCACCAGAACTTTCCCAGGTCCGCCGTCAAGGCCACATCGATAGCATTCCTGAGGGTAATCTCCGCTGCCCCGAGCAACGGATACAGCGCCGCACAAACGTGCGAATTCCATAAATAGGCGCCTACCAGCTCTGAGTCGCTTCTTATGGAAAATACCCTGCTGTAGCTCGCAATTCGGTGTGCACTGATCAGCTCATCGATCAGCAGAGGTCGGTATTGGACGGTATGCGGCATGCTCAGCTTCCTTCTGGCAACGCGTTTTTTCCCTTGTATATCGATGGGTTGACACGTGTGTCAACCGGCCGTAGCATCGGTACACAGGTTGGCAGTGAGCTCCAATTGGCGACAGCTTACGACTCACTGCAAAGACCACGAAACACCCGCCCCGGCCTCGAGCCGGGGTTTTCGTTTCTGGCGCATGCGTACTCACAAAACAAAGAACCCCGCGAATGCGGGGTTCTTGTTCAGCGCCGGGTCGACATCAGAAGATGTTGATCGGGTACTCGACGAAGGCGCGTACTTCGTTGCCGTCGTCGTTGTAGCCCGAGGCACGGACGTTGTCCGAGGTGCGCAGCCACGAGCCGCGCAGGCGCAGGGTCAGGTCCTTGGCCGGGCCGTTCTGTACCACGTACTGGAGCTGGTTGAAGATCTCGCGCTCCTGACCGTCGCCGGTCGGGGTGCGGATGTTGTCGCCACGCACGTAGGCCACCTTGTAGGTCAGGCCCGGCACGCCGAATGTGCGGAAGTCGATGCCGTAGCCCAACTGCCAGGAGACTTCGTCTTCGGCGTTGAAGTCCGACCAGTACGAGTTGGCCAGGAAGATGGTCGAGCCACCGTCACCCACACCGCCGGCGTTCTGGTAGAAACCGTAGTTGTAGCCAGTGTCGCCGGTGCTGCGTTGATGTGCCAGGGTCAGCGAGTGCGGGCCGAAGGCCCAGGTAGCGGCCAGGCTCCAGATCTTGTTGTCGCGGCCGGTGCCCAAGGTGCTGGCGTAGTCCTTGTCCAGGTGCGAGCGATAGCCGTTGAAGTCGAACGTCAGCGATTGCTCGCTCGGCAGGGCCAGCACGTAGTTGAGGTTGATGTACTGCTTCTTCAGCCGATCTTCGACATCCGAGGCATACAAGGCACCGGTCAGGCTGTCGGTGAACTGGTAGCTACCGCCGTACACGTCGATCTTCTTCAGGCCGCCGCTGTCGCGGGCTTCGGCGCTCTTGCGCGCTTCCTGGGTGAAGCGCCCGGCGTTGAGCACCAGGCCGTCGATTTCCTTGGAGGTGATCAGGGTGCCGGTGAAGCTTTCCGGCAACAGGCGTGAATCGTCGAAGTTGAGCACCGGCAGTGCTGGCATCTGATCGCCGTACTTGATCACGGTGTTGGAGATACGCACTTTCACCGCGGCCCCGGCGCGGGCCAGGTCGTGGGGGGCGCTGCTCGGATCATCCGAAGTACCGCCACGCTTGAAGAAGTCGATGCCGCCAGCACCGGCGCGACCGGTGCCGCCATCCAGGCGCAGAGCATACAGACCGAAGGCATCGACGCCGACGCCAACCGTGCCCTGAGTGAAACCGGAGTTGAACTTGGCGATCACGCCCTGGCCCCACTCGGCCTTGTCCTGCCCGCCATGCTTGTAGTCACGGCTGATATAGGCATTGCGCAGCAGTACATTGAGGTGGCTGTCTTCGACGAAACCCTTGGCATCGGCCTGCTCGTTGGCCATGGCTTGGGTAGCCGCCATCACGCCCAGGGCGAGGACAGCCCATTTCTTGTTCAACATCTTGTTTTCCCTAATCACCAGTGAGGACGCTACACGACCACCCGCTTGTTTTCCGTCGTTCGTGCGACCTGCGCAGCGCTCTGCAACAGGCGTTCGAACGGTGGGGCAGGGTCTATGAGGATCCGTGTGCGGGGTCGGATCCTAGCGATGGGGGACAACAAAAGTCAAAATTTCGTGAAACTTTGTGGCTATAAGAAGGTCTCGCGATGGAATAACGCCCATGAAAAAGCCCGGCATCAGGCCGGGCTTTTCAGGGCGACTCAGGCCAACTCAACCGCGCACAGGTGCCGGCTGCTGCTGGGTCAGGCAGTGGATGTTGCCGCCGCCGAGCAGCAGTTCGCGGCCTGGCACCATGACCACTTCATGCTCTGGAAACAGCTTCTGCAGCAAGGCCTGCGCCTCGCCGTCGAGCGGATCGTCGAAGCTTGGGGCGATGATGCCGCCGTTGACGATCAGGAAGTTCACGTAGGAACCGGCCAGACGCACGGACGGATGACGCTCCTGGCTGCCGGCAACCAGGTCGACGCCGTCGCATTCCTCCTGAGTGGCGTAGAGAGGCCCGGGAATCGGCATCTTGTGCACTACCAGCGCCCGGCCCTTGGCATCGACGCTGTTTTCCAGCACCTGCAAAGCGGCCTGGCAACGCGGATAGTTCGGGTCGCTGGCGTCGTCGGTCCAGGCCAGCAGCACTTCACCGGGGCGCACGTAGCAGCAGAAGTTGTCGACGTGGCCGTCGGTCTCGTCGTTGAACAGGCCGTCGGGCAGCCAGATGATCTTCTCCACTGCCAGATGATCGGCCAGGATTTGTTCGATCTGGCCGCGGTCCAGGTGTGGGTTGCGATTGCGGTTGAGCAGACACTCTTCGGTGGTGATCAGCGTGCCTTCGCCGTCAACGTGGATGGAGCCACCCTCGAGCACGAAACCGTGGGTGTGATAACGCTGGCAGCGTTCCATGTCCAGGACCTTGCTGGCGACCTGCTCGTCGCGGTTCCAGGGCGCGTAGAGTCCGCCCAGAAAGCCACCCCAGGCGTTGAAGGCCCAGTCCACGCCGCGGACTTCGCCACCGTGGTCGACGACGAAGGTCGGCCCGGTATCGCGCATCCAGGCATCGTCGCTGCTGATCTCGACCACGCGAATGTTGGGCACGTCCAGGCGTGCGCGCGCGTTGTCGTATTGCCCGGCAGACACACCGACCGTGACCGGTTCGAAACGCGCGATGGCCTTGGCCAGGGCGACATGCGCCGCCTGCACCGGCTTGCCACCCAGGCGCCAGTTGTCCGGGCGCTCGGGCCACAGCATCCAGGTCTGGGTATGGGGTGCCCATTCGGCCGGCATGTGGAAACCGTCGGCGCGAGGGGTACTGTCGAGCGTGGTCATGGGTCAGGGCTCCGGTGGTCCATGAAAAGGTATGGGCGCACTCTACAGGTTGTCGGGCGGATCGTGAAACACACCCGCCGCAGGGCGCGCCAGCGACTGATTCAGCAGGCCATTTCGTCCAGCACCCGCGCCACGCTGTCGACGAAGAAGTCCACGCTCTGCCGGGTAGTCACCATCGGTGGCTTGATCTTGAGGATGTTCAGATAGTCACCGGTGGGTTGCATGAAGATACCCAGTTCCCGCAGCCGCTCGCACAACAGCGCCGTCTCCTGGGTCGCCGGCTCCAGGCTGTGGCGGTCGCGCACCAGCTCCAGGCCCAGATAGAAGCCGGAACCGTGCACGGCACCTACCAGCGGATGCTCATCGAGCAAGGCCAGCAGGCGGGCCTTGAAGTGTCCGCCGACCACCCGCGCGTTTTCCCACAATCCCTCTTCGGCCATGACGTCGAGCACCGCCATGCCAATGCGGCAACTCACCGGGCTGCCACCGGCCGACGAGAAGAAATAACCCTCGGCCTCCAGCGCCTCGGCAATCTCGCGACGGGTGATCACCGCACCCAATGGATGACCATTGCCCATGCCCTTGGCCATGGTGATGATGTCCGGCACGACGCCTTGCTGTTCGAACCCCCAGAAATACTCGCCGAGTCGGCCATAGCCGACCTGCACTTCGTCGGCGATGCACACGCCTCCGCGGGCGCGGACTCGTTCGTAGACCTGTTGCAGGTACCCCTCGGGCAGGGCGATGCCACCGGCATTGCCGTACACCGGCTCGCAGATGAAACCGGCCAGTTGACGCCCCTGCGCATCCAATCGATGCAAGGTATCGTCGACGCTACGCACGTAGCCCGCGGTGCTGTCGGCGCCGCGGAAGGTGCCGCGGTAGCTGTTGGCCGCCATCACCGGATGGACCCAGTCCGGACGCGTGCTCAAGGCCTGCGGGTTGTCGGCGATGGAGGTGGAAATGGCATCGGTGGCCACCGACCAGCCATGGTAGGCCTCAAACATGCTGAGCATGTCACGGCCACCGCTGGCCGCCCAGGCCAGCCGAATCGCCAGGTCGTTGGCCTCCGTGCCGCTGTTGACCAGAAACACCCGATCGAACCCTTCGGGGGCCAACGCCAGCAGGCGCTCGGAAAACTCGGCGATCGCGGCATAGTGAAAACGTGAGTTGGTGTTGAGCAACGACCATTGTCGCGCCGCCACCTGGGCCATGCGCGGATGCCCATGGCCAAGTACCGCGACGTTGTTGAGCATGTCCAGATACGCCTGGCCGTGCATGTCGATCAGGTGGTTGCGCCAGCCGCGCTCGATCTGCGGCGGCGCCTGGTAATAATGCTTCTGCGAACGCGCGAAGCTGGCGTCGCGCCGCTGCAGCAGAAGGTCCGCGTCCGGAGGTGGCGGCGCATCGCAATCGATGCCCAGCACAAGCGCCGGCGAAAGGCACAGACGCTGCCAGACTGCTGCCCGCGCCGGCGTACAGAACAGCGGCGGACTCAGCTCGGGAATGCGGCACAGTTGCACCAGCAGCGAACCGTCGACCTGACCCAGCGGGGCGCCCGCCGCCAGCACCGTCCCGGCTGGGCCAGGACAATCGAGCCCCCACAGGTGCAGGCTCGCGAAGATGCCTTCGAGCACCACGCTGGCATCGGCCAGTCGCCGCAGCGTGCCAGCCCAGGGCGCTTGCAGGGATGTGCCCGGCGGCGCCTGGACCTGCACATGCAGTGCGCAGGTCGCCGATGCCGAGCAGGTGTCGATGCGGGTACGCGAGAGGCGGAACTCGCCATACCGGGTGCAGGCCCAGCCACCGACCGCTGCAGCATTGATCAGCAGCCGTTCGTCGATATTCGCTTGCTCCCAATTGCCGTCCGCGAAATGCTCGCTGAGCACGCTCAAATCCACGGGGCAAACTGTCGAGTGCGTCACGCCGACGAACAACGGCAATATGCCATCGCTTGAAGATTCGGGTATGCTTCGACCCACACTGCTGAAAATTGCCGCTTCCATCAATTCGAATGGTTCTGCGGTAGCTATGTCGAAGATCTCCCACTCGTGCTCGACATTGGCCCGGATGTAGTCGTTATCCGGCGCCACGCTCAACTGCCGGGCGCTGCTGGTCACCAGCACCGCCGCTCGCAGTACCACCAACGGCCACAGCGCACGCAACTCGGCTTCGCTCAGCGGATTGGCCTGATGATAGGCCGTCACTGCCGGCAACATCGCGAACGGATCGCCATGGGCATGATGCAGCAGCGCGGCGCAGGTTGCCGCCAGGTCCGCCACACGCCAGGTGTGCACCAGATCACCAAAATCGATCAGACCCGCCAGTTGCCAGTGCAGATTCACATCGCGCTGCCAGACACTGTTGTCGTCGGTGATGTCCAGGTGCACCGCCTGCATCGGCAGATCGGCGCCCACCTCCCCCAGGCGACGCTGGGCCTCGAACGCCATTTCAACCACACGGCCACGTTGCCGTGGGTCATCGAGCGTCGGCAACAGGCGATCAAGCAACTTATGCGCGTGGCGCGGGTCCCATTGCAGCGTGCGCGCAAGGCCTGGGTGCTGAAAGTCGATCAAGGCGCGGTCCACCTCGCCGCACAATCTGCCGATGCGGGCGATCGGTTCGGGCCCCAGGTGCTTGAGACGGGTCAGCGGCTGGCCTTCCAGATAGCTCAACACGCGCATCTGCAGGCGCTGTTGGCCGAGCGTCACGGCCACGGTGTCGCGACCGTCGGTCGCCAGCAGCACATGAGGCACTGACAGGCCACTGCGGGCCAGATGCAGCATCGCGGCATGCTGGGCAGCCAGTGCCTGACGGGCTCCCTCATCGTGACAGAACTTCAACACCCAGCGGCCCTGTGGGTTTTCGACCCGAAAGTTCAGGTCCTGCTGGCTACCCAGGCTGTACAACTGGCCCTGCAGGCCGTAGTGCTCGAACAACAATGCCTGCGCCTGTTCGATACTCACCACGGGGTTGGGAAGACTGGCACGTTGCACGAGCGAGTCGAGCGGCATGAGTGAAACCTCGATGGCCTGATTTGCAAGTACTGTAGCGGTTCGCCGCGCGACATTTCCACCATCGGCAACGTTGTCTGACGCGACGCGATCGCGCAGGCCGGTGGCTACTGAACCATGCTGCACAACCATGCTGCACATTCGTTTAACCAATCGGGCTTGCACCGCCGCGCCCATCCACACAAGCTAGGCTGCAACGAATCTTTGTCAGCTAAGGAAGAAGGCTTTCGACATGCGCATTCTCATCACCGGCGGCGCCGGTTTCATCGGCTCGGCACTGGTTCGGCACCTGATCGCCAACACCGAGCACGAAGTTCTCAACCTCGACAAGCTGACCTACGCCGGCAACCTCGAATCACTGACCGAAATCGCCAACGACAGCCGTTACGAATTCGTCCAGGCCGACATCGCCGACCAGGCAGCGGTCGCCGCCGTACTGGCGCGTTTCCAGCCCCACGCGATCATGCACCTGGCCGCCGAATCCCACGTCGACCGCTCCATCGACGGGCCGGGCGAGTTCATCCAGACCAACGTGGTCGGCACCTATGCCCTGCTCGAAGCCACCCGTGGCTACTGGCAGCAGCTGCCCGCAGCCGAACGCGAAGCCTTCCGCTTCCACCATATTTCCACCGACGAGGTCTATGGCGACCTGCATGGCGTGGACGACCTGTTCACCGAAACCACGCCGTACGCGCCAAGCTCGCCCTACTCGGCCAGCAAGGCAGCCTCCGACCATCTGGTACGCGCCTGGCAGCGCACCTACGGCCTGCCGGTGCTGATCACCAACTGCTCGAACAACTACGGCCCGTATCACTTCCCAGAGAAACTCATTCCGCTGGTGATTCTCAACGCCCTGGCCGGCAAGCCGCTACCGGTGTACGGCAATGGCATGCAGGTGCGTGACTGGCTGTACGTCGAAGACCATGCCCGCGCCCTGTTCAAGGTCGTCACCGAAGGCGTTGTCGGCGAGACCTACAACATCGGCGGCCACAACGAGCAGAAGAACATCGACGTGGTGCGCAGCATCTGCGGCCTGCTCGATGAGCTGGCACCGCAGCGTCCGGACGGTGTGGCGCACTATGCCGACCTGATCACCTTCGTCAAGGATCGCCCGGGCCACGATCTGCGCTACGCCATCGATGCCAGCAAGATCGAGCGCGAACTGGGCTGGGTCCCGCAGGAAACCTTCCAGACCGGCCTGCGCAAGACCGTGCAGTGGTATCTGGACAATCTTCAATGGTGTCGTCGCGTGCAGGACGGCAGTTATCAAGGTGAACGCCTGGGCTTCACCGAACCTAAGGACTTGATCGCATGATGAAAGGTATCGTTCTGGCCGGGGGCTCCGGCACCCGCCTGCACCCTATTACCCTGGGTGTTTCCAAGCAGTTGCTGCCCATCTACGACAAGCCGATGATCTACTACCCGATCTCGGTACTGATGCTGGCCGGCATCCGCGAGATCCTGCTGATCTCCACGCCCCAGGACCTGCCGCAATACCGCCAGTTGCTGGGCGATGGCAGCCAGTTCGGGATCAACATCCAGTTCGCCGAACAACCGGCGCCGGACGGCCTGGCCCAGGCGTTCCTGATCGGTGAGGAATTCATCGGCGACGACCCGGTGTGCCTGATCCTGGGCGACAACATCTTCCACGGCCAGCACTTCAGCGATCAGCTCAAGCGCGCCTCGGCGCACCCTACCGGCGCTACCGTGTTCGGTTACTGGGTCAAGGACCCCGAGCGTTTCGGCGTGGTCGAGTTCGACGAGGACGGTCGCGCACTGTCCATCGAAGAAAAGCCGGCCGAGCCCAAGTCCAGCTACGCGGTCACCGGCCTGTACTTCTACGATAACGACGTGGTGCGCATCGCCAAGGACGTCCAGCCTTCGCCGCGCGGCGAGCTGGAAATCACCGACGTCAACAATGCCTACCTGGAACGCGGCGACCTGCGCGTCGAACGCTTCGGCCGTGGCTTCGCCTGGCTCGACACCGGTACCCACGACAGCCTGCTCGATGCCTCGCAATACGTGCAGACCATCGAACACCGTCAGGGGCTGAAAGTGGCCTGCCTGGAAGAAATCGCCTACCAGAACCACTGGATCGACCGCGAACAGCTGCTGGTACGCGCCAAGTACTTCGGCAAGACCGGCTACGGCCAGTACCTGTACGCGCTGGCCGGAGAAACCCGATGAACGTGATCGCTACCGAACTGCCCGATGTATTGATCATCGAGCCGAAGGTTTTCGGTGACGAGCGCGGCTTCTTCTACGAAAGCTTCAATGCACGGGCTTTCAAGGAAGCGACTGGCATCGACCTGCCGTTCGTCCAGGACAACCACTCGCGCTCGGCCCGTGGCGTGCTGCGCGGGCTGCACTATCAGGTGCAGCATGCCCAAGGCAAGCTGGTGCGCGTGGTTGCAGGGCAAGTGCTGGACGTGGCGGTGGACATCCGCCGCAGTTCGCCCAACTTCGGCAAGTGGGTGGCCGTCGAGCTGTCCGCGCAGAACAACCGCCAGCTGTGGATTCCGCCGGGCTTCGCCCACGGCTTCGTGGTCCAGAGCGAGTACGCCGAATTCCTCTACAAGACCACCGACTACTACGATCCGTCTTCGGAACGCAGCATCGCGTGGGATGACGAGCAATTGGCAATCGATTGGCAGCTGGATACAGCGCCATCGCTCTCGGCCAAGGACCTGGCCGGCAAGCGCCTGGAAGAGGCCGACGTGTTTCCGTGATCGGCCTGTGGCAACGTCGCGATGCATGTCACCCGTGCTTCGCGGCAGCTGCCTGACGCATAATACGCCGGTCCATCCCGGCGTGTTGTCCTATGACCTCCAGATCTTCCTCCACTCGCAGACCCCGCTGGCGCAGCCTGGCGATCCTCGCTTTGTGCCTGGCGCCGCTGTTGTGGCCGCTGGAACACCTGGCCGAGCGCTATTACAAAAGCGAGCTGGTCAGCCAGAACCGGCAGACGTTGGACCTCTACGTCGCCAACCTGCTGGGCACCCTGCACCGCTACGAAACCCTGCCGCAGATCCTCGGTGACCTGCCTGCGCTGCGTGCGCTGCTGGCTGCACCTCGTGACGCCCAGGCGATCCTCGACGCCAATCACCTGCTCAAAGACATCCGCGAACAGACCGGGGCGGAAGTCATGTACCTGCTGGACGCCGACGGCAATACGTTGGCCGCCTCCAACTGGGAGCAGCGCGACAGTTTCGTCGGTCGCAACTTCGCCTTTCGCCCCTATTACAGCGATGCCGTCGCCGGGCGCCTGGGACGCTTCTTCGGGCTCGGCACCACGTCGGCAAAACGCGGCTACTTCTTCGCCGCTGCCGTACATGACCAGGACAAGGTCATCGGCGTACTGGTGGTGAAGGTCGACCTTGATCACACTGAAACCTTGTGGGGCAAGACGCCCGAACAGCTCCTGCTCACCGACCACAACGGCGTGGTCATCCTCACTTCGCGCCCCGAATGGCGCTTCCGGGCCACACGCCCGCTCAGCGACGGCGAGCGTCAGGCCATCGTCTCGATCCTGCCCTACCCCACCCGTGACCCGCAGCCGCTGAACCTGGAAGCCGACGCCTGGCTTACCCAGACACGGACCATTGCCGAAACCGGCTGGAACGTCAGCATCCTCGCCCCCAAGACCTTGCTCGATCGCCCGGTGCGCACCGTCGTAGCGGTGGGCGGAGCCCTGCTCCTGGCATTGATGCTGCTGCTTGGTCTGATGATGCAGCGTCGCCGCCACTACCTTGAGCGCATCGAATTCGAAGGCCGCACCCGGCACGAGCTGGAAACACGGGTGGTGGAACGCACCAGCGCGCTGGAAGGGCTCAACAGCAAGCTGCGCCAGGAAGTGCTCGAACGCGAGCAGGCCCAGCAGGAGCTGGTGCGTGCCCAGGACGAACTGGTGCAGGCCGGCAAGCTGTCGGCGCTGGGCACCATGTCGGCCAGCATCAGCCATGAGCTCAATCAGCCCCTGGCGGCCATTCGCAGCTACGCCGAGAACACCGAAGTGCTGCTCGACCACGAGCGCATCGAGGATGCGCGGGGCAACCTCAAGTTGATCAGCGAACTGACCGGCCGCATGGCGTCGATCATCGCGCACCTGCGTGCCTTCGCCCGTCGCGACCGCCACGCCCTGGAAAGCGTCGCCCTGCAGCCGGCCCTCGACGATGCCCTGGCGCTGCTCGCCAAGCGCCGCCGGGCCATGGCCGTCGAGCTGATCCGCGACCTGCCCGATGCGCCGCTCTGGGTCCAGGCCGGCGAAACCCGGCTGCGTCAGGTGCTGGGCAACCTGCTGGCCAATGCCCTCGATGCCCTGACCGAAAAAGCCACGCCACGATGCCTCTGGCTCAGCGCCGAACAGACCGCCGACGGCGTGGAGCTGCGCATCCGCGACAACGGCCCCGGCTTTACCAGCGAGGCCATGGCCCGGGCACGCGAGCCGTTCTTCACCACCAAGACACGCACACAAGGGCTTGGCCTGGGCCTGGCGATCTGCGATACGCTGATGCGCGCACTGGGCGGCGAACTGCTGCTGTCCAACCATCCCCAAGGCGGCGCCCTGCTGATCCTGCGTTTACGCGCTGGAGAGCCGGGCGTCAGCCTGCAAGCCCCCGAGGACCCATCGGCATGACCAGCGACAGCGCCATCGACAGCAAGATCCAGGTCGTGCTGATCGACGACGATCCCCACTTGCGTCAGGCCTTGAGCCAGACCCTGGACCTGGCCGGCCTCAAGGTGCTGGCCCTGGCCGATGCCCAGGGCCTGTCCGCACGCATCGAGCGCGACTGGCCTGGCGTGGTGGTCAGCGATATCCGCATGCCGGGCATCGACGGCCTGCAATTGCTCGAACAACTGCATGCCCGCGATACCGAGCTGCCGGTCTTGCTGATCACTGGCCACGGCGACGTGCCGCTGGCCGTGCAGGCGATGCGCGCCGGGGCCTACGACTTCCTCGAAAAACCGTTCGCCAGCGACGCGCTGCTCGACAGCGTACGCCGCGGCCTGGCCGTGCGCCGCCTGGTGCTGGACAACCGCAGCCTGCGCATGGCTCTGAGCGATCGGCAGCAATTGAGTACGCGACTGGTCGGCCAGTCGGCCTCCATGGCGCGCCTGCGCGAGCAGATCGGCGCGCTGGCCGGGACCCGCGCCGACGTGCTGATCCTGGGCGAAACCGGTGCCGGCAAGGAAGTCGTAGCGCGCGCCCTGCACGACCTGTCCAGCCGCCGCAGCGGCCCTTTCGTGGCGATCAACGCCGGCGCCCTCGCCGAATCGGTGGTGGAAAGCGAGCTGTTCGGCCATGAACCCGGCGCCTTCACCGGCGCGCAGAAACGCCGCATCGGCAAGTTCGAGTTCGCCAACGGCGGCACCCTGTTCCTCGACGAAATCGAAAGCATGAGTCTGGACGTTCAGGTCAAGCTGCTGCGTCTGCTGCAGGAACGGGTGGTCGAACGCCTGGGGGGCAACCAGCAGATCCGCCTGGATATCCGGGTGATCGCCGCGACCAAGGAAGACCTGCGCCAAGCCGCCGATCAGGGACGCTTTCGCGCCGACCTGTATTACCGCCTCAATGTTGCCTCGCTACGCATCCCGCCCTTGCGCGAGCGGGGCGAAGACGTGCTGATGCTGTTCCAGTACTACGCCGATGCCGCGGCCGAACGCCACGGCGTGCTGGCCAACGAACTCTCCGCAGCGCAACGCGCGTTGTTGTTGCGACACAGCTGGCCGGGCAACGTGCGCGAACTGCAGAACGCTGCCGAGCGCTTCGCCCTGGGCCTGGAACTGGCATTGGACAACGGCGAGCCCGGCCCGGTGGAGATGACCCGCACGGTCACGGGCGGGCTCAGCGATCAGGTCGAGCATTTCGAACGCGCCTTGATTGCGGCCGAGATGAGCCGCTCGCACACCTCCGTTCGCAGCCTGGCCGAAGCCCTCGGCATCCCCCGCAAGACCTTGCACGACAAGCTGCGCAAGCACGGCCTGAGCTTTGGTGGAGGCGAGGAACATGAGTGAAATCCAGGCCCTCGAGCGGCTGCTGCATCACGACATTCCGCTGACCGGCGACATGGGCCTGCGCGTGCGGGCCTGGGACAACCATTGCCTGCGCCTGCATGTGCCGCTGGCACCGAACGTCAACCACAAGAGCACGATGTTCGGCGGCAGCCTGTACTGCGCCGCCGTGCTGGCGGGCTGGGGTTGGCTGCACCTGCGCCTGGGCGAGGCCGGCCTGAACGGTGGCCATATCGTCATCCAGCAGGGTCAGATCGACTATCCCCTGCCGGTGGCCGGCGACGCCCTGGCCGTGTGCGAAAACATCGACGAGGCCCTGTGGCAGCGCTTTCTCAAGACCTACCGACGCCATGGCCGGGCGCGTCTGCAACTGCAGACCCAGGTGCTGGATGGCGAGCGCTGTGCGGTCACGTTCAGCGGTCAGTACGTGGTGGTTGCGCACACCCCGCCTGCGCCAGCGTAACCAGCGACTGACGCCAGGGCACATTGCTGGGCAGCGCCAGGAACGACGGATTGAGCAGTGACTCGCGGGCCGCATAGACAAACGGCTGTCCGTCGATCTGCAACACTTCGCCACCCGCGCCTTCGAGCACGCCCTGGGCCGCCGCGGTGTCCCACTGCGAGGTTGGCGCCAGGCGCGGATAGCAATCGGCGGCGCCTTCGGCCAACAGGCAGAACTTCAGCGAACTGCCGACACTGACCAGCTCCAGCGGGCCCACCACGGTGCTCAGACCGGCCAGCAGGTGCTCCTGCTCGGGGCTGGAATGTCGCCGACTGGCGACCACGGTAAACGCGCTGCCGGGCGCAGGCACCCTGCGCACGCCGATCGGCTGAGCCGGTTGTCCGCCCGCTGCATGCCAGGCACCCAGCCCGGCACCGCCATAGTAGGCACTGCCCGTTGTCGGCACGGTGACTACGCCGAACACCACCCGACCGCTCTCGATCAACGCGATGTTGACGGTGAATTCTTCGCTGCCGTTGATGAACTCCTTGGTGCCGTCCAGCGGATCGACCAGCCACCAGCGCGTCCACTGTTCACGCACCGCGAGGGCGATGTCCGCATCTTCTTCGGACAGGATCGGGATATCGGGCGCCAGTGCCGTCAACCCGTCGACGATGATCTGATGCGCCGCCAGATCGGCAGCAGTCACCGGCGACTCGTCGGCCTTGGCCATGACCTGCACATCGGCCCGCCAGAACGGCAGGATCGCCGCGCCGGCCTGATGGGCCAGCGCCACGACTTCGGGCAACAGACGTTCGACGTCGCTCACAGGCTGAACGCTCCGCGCTGGATCAACAGGTCGCGCGCCAGGTACAGGGCGGCCAATGCGCGGCCTTCGGAAAACTGCGGATGCTGGGCCAGGCCGGACAGGTCACGCAGGTTGACCCGTTCGACGCGCATCGGCTCCGGCTCGTCGCCCTCGAGCCGCTCCTCGTACAGCCCCTGCGCCAGCACGACCTGGATCTTCTGGCTCATGTACCCAGGCGACAGCGACAGTTCGGTGAGGTGCTCCAGTTCACGTGCGCCGAATCCGGCCTCCTCCTTGAGCTCGCGGTCGGCGGCCGCCAACACGTCTTCACCCGGCTCGATCAAACCCTTGGGCAACGACAGTTCATAAGCATCGGTCCCGCCGCAATATTCCTCGACCAGCAGGGCATGCTCGGCGTCGGCCATCGCCACGATCATCACCGCGCCATACCCATTGCCGCGGCCCACGAGACGCTCGTAGGTGCGCTCCACACCGTTGGAGAAGCGCAACTGCACTTCCTCGACACGGAACAGGCGACTGCTGGCAACGATTTCGCGGGCGAGGACTTCGGGTTTCTGGCGCATCGGGCAGCTCCTGGACGTGAACGGGTTACTATACCGTGGCTTGGCCTGCGGCAGGCCACCCTTGATCCACCACTGCCCGAGAATCTTCGCTATGCCTTGCCTCGCCTGGAGCACCATCGACACTGTCCTGCTGGACATGGACGGCACCCTGCTCGACCTGCATTACGACAACCACTTCTGGATGGAACATCTGCCGCAACGCTATGCGCAGCTGCACGGGGTCAGTCTGGCGATGGCGCAGCTGGAGCTCCAACCGTTGTTCACCGACAACGCCGGCAAGCTGAACTGGTACTGCCTGGATTTCTGGACCCGCGAGCTGAACATCCCGGTGCGCGAGCTCAAACGCGAAACCGCCGAGCTGATCGCCCTGCGGGCCGACGCCGACACGTTCCTGGCCGCCATCAAGCAGGCCGGCAAGCGCGTGATCATGATCACCAACGCCCACCGCGACTCGCTGTCGCTGAAACTGGAGCGCATCGAGCTGGCGCCCTATTTCGAGCGGCTGATCAGCTCCCACGACTACGGCTACCCCAAGGAAAACGCGCAGTTCTGGGACGCCCTGCAGGCCGACATCGGCTTCGACCCGGCGCGCAGCCTGTTCATCGATGACACCCTGCCCGTGCTGCGCAGCGCCCGGGCCTACGGGATCAAGCACCTGCTGGCGGTCAGCGAGCCCGACAGCCGCAAGGGCGCCAAGGACACCGAGGAGTTCGCGGCGGTGGGTGACTACCGCGAGCTCATCGCGGGTTTGTGACCCGCCCGGCTGGCCAGGGACCTACCGCCAGCGCGTGTCGCTATACTGCGCATCGCCAACCCAGGAGCGAGCATGGACATCAAGCAACTCAAATTCCTCATTGCGTTGGATGAAACCCGGCACTTCGGCCAGGCCGCAGCGCGCTGTCACATCACCCAGCCGACGCTCTCTATGC
This sequence comes from Pseudomonas sp. Leaf129, assembly GCF_001423465.1. Taxonomy (NCBI): domain Bacteria; kingdom Pseudomonadati; phylum Pseudomonadota; class Gammaproteobacteria; order Pseudomonadales; family Pseudomonadaceae; genus Pseudomonas; species Pseudomonas sp. Leaf129. Next base: position 134,942 of record NZ_LMOC01000009.1, read on the forward strand.
GTTTGCGCAACCTTGAAGAAGAACTCGACTTGCCGTTGGTGAAACGCGGCCAGCGCTTCGAAGGGTTCACCGCGCCCGGCGAGCGCGTGCTGGCCTGGGCGCGTACCGTCCTGGCCGCCTACGATGGCCTGCAGGCCGAAGCGGCGGCCTGTCGCGGCCACCTGGTCGGGACGCTGCGTCTGGGTGTGGTGCCACTGTCCAGTTTCGACCCGGTGCCGCTGCTGTACACCCTGCACGGCAAGCACCCCAACCTGCGCTTCGAACTCAGCTCGCTGAGCTCCGAGCAGATCCTCGAACAGCTCGCGAGCAACCGCATCGACCTGGGCGTCTCGTTTCTGGAGCGGCTGGACCAGGAGCGCTTCGAATCGCGCGCACTGGGCGAAACGCGCATGGGCTTGCTGTTCGATCAACGTCACTACGATTTCGGCGAGCAGGCCCTGAGTTGGGAAGCCCTGACCGAACTGCCCTTGGGCATGCTCACCACTGGCATGCATTTTCGCCAGTCCATCGACCACAACTTCCACTCGCGCGGACTCGCACCGCAACCGCTGCTGCAGACCGATGCCGTCCATCAATTGATCCAGGCCGTTCATGGTGGCCTGTGCTGCGCGATCATGCCGCTGGCGGGCGGGCTCGAAGGCTTGACCGAGCACCTGCGCCTGCAACCCATCGCCGAGGCCCACACGCTGGCGCCTCTGGGCTTGATCATGCGCCGCGCGGCGCCCCGTTCGGCACTGGCCGAAGCCTGCTTCAAGCTCTATGACGCGCCATGATCAATGCGGTCTATCGTCGCATCGGTAATAGCAATTAGACGCTAGGCAATCCTGCGCCTAGGCTTAAAGCTGAATTCATTGCCGGTCCATTCCCATGAACGCCAAGCACCCGGCCAGCGCGGTGCCCGTTTCTACCTCGGCTGCCCCTCTCGCCAGTCCCACCGCCAGCCAGACCTACAGTTACTGCAGCTTGAGCCTGGACGAACCCGGCAGCACGCCACTGGCCGAAGAAGTGGCGCTGGCGATCGCTTACAACGGCATCAGCCAGGCCGTCATGCTGGTCACCCCCACCGACCTCGAAGACTTCGTCACCGGTTTCAGCATCGGCAGCGGTATCGTGGCTGGCGCCGATGAAATCTACGACATCAAGCTCAGCGGTGCAGGCTCGGCACGTCACGCCGAGGTGCAGATCGCCAATCGTGCCTTCTGGAACCTCAAGACCCAGCGTCGGCAATTGGCCGGCAGCAGCGGCTGCGGGCTGTGTGGCGTAGAAGCCGTCGAACAGGCATTGCCGGACCTGGCGGTATTACCCGGCGCGGCCCTGCCGCCAGCGCAATGGCTCGAAGGCCTGCGCCAGCGCATCGGTGCCTTCCAGCCACTGGGCCAGCGCAGCGGCGCGGTCCACGCGGCGCTGTTCATGGACGCTACCGGCACCCTGCTGCTGGGCCGCGAAGACATTGGCCGCCACAACGCGCTCGACAAAGTGATCGGCGCCCTGGTACGGCAGAACATCGACAGCACCGGCGGGCTGGCCATCGTCACCAGCCGCTGCAGTCTGGAACTCATTCAAAAAGTATTGCGCGCCGGCATCCAGACCCTGGTCAGCCTGTCGTCGCCGACCGGCCTGGCCCTGCAATGGGCACGCCGGCACAACCTGAACCTCATCCACCTGCCGCAGCACAGCGCGCCGCGGGTCTATAGCCCTGCGTTGGAGAATCAAGCGTGAGCATTCACAATCAAGCCGACAAGACTCCTGTACCCCGCTACAAGCCCTACAAGGGCGCAGCCGGCGGCTGGGGCGCACTGATCAGCGTGACGCAGTTCTGGCTGAGCAGCGACAACGCCCTGAAGAACATCCGCACCATGCTCAAGACCAACCAGAACGGCGGTTTCGATTGCCCGGGCTGTGCCTGGGGCGACTCGCCGGAAAGCGGCATGGTGAAATTCTGCGAAAACGGCGCCAAGGCCGTGAACTGGGAGGCGACCAAGCGCCGCGTCGACCCGGCCTTCTTCGCCAAGCACAGCGTTACCTCTTTGTTGGAGCAGAGCGACTACTGGCTCGAATACCAGGGCCGCCTGACCGAGCCGATGGTCTATGACGCCGCCAGCGATCGCTATGTCCCGATTGCCTGGGACGATGCCTACGCGCTGGTCGCCAAGCACCTGCTCAATCTGGAAAGCCCTGACCAGGCCGAGTTCTACACCTCGGGCCGGGCCAGCAACGAAGCAGCCTATCTGTACCAGCTGTTCGTGCGCGCCTACGGCACCAACAACTTCCCGGACTGCTCGAACATGTGCCACGAGGCCAGCGGCGTGGCCTTGTCGCAGAGCGTCGGAGTGGGCAAGGGTACGGTGACGTTCGACGACTTCGAGCATGCCGATGCCATCTTCGTCTGGGGCCAGAACCCCGGCACCAACCACCCGCGCATGCTCGAACCGCTGCGTGAAGCGGTCCAGCGCGGCGCGCAGGTGGTTTGCATCAACCCGCTCAAGGAGCGTGGTCTGGAACGCTTCCAGCACCCACAGCACCCGATCGAGATGCTCACCAACGGTGACCGTCCGACCAACACTGCCTACTTCCGTCCGGCCCTGGGCGGCGACATGGCGATGATGCGTGGCATGGCCAAGTTCCTGCTGCAATGGGAGCGCGAAGCTCAGGCCAACAATGCACCGTCGGTGTTCGACCACGACTTCCTCAACGAGCACACCGCCACCGTGCTCGAATACCTGGCGGCGATCGATGAGACGTCGTGGGAGCACATCGTCGACCAATCCGGCCTGCCGCTGGAAGATATCGAACTGGCCGCGCGCATGTACCTCAAGGGCAAGAACGTCATCATGTGCTGGGCCATGGGTATCACCCAGCACCGCCACTCGGTGCCGACCATCCAGGAAATCGCCAACCTGATGCTGTTGCGCGGCAACATCGGTCGCCCAGGCGCCGGTCTGTGCCCGGTTCGTGGCCACAGCAACGTGCAGGGCGACCGCACTATGGGCATCAACGAGCGGCCACCGGCCTTTCTGCTCGATGCCCTGGAGAAGCGCTTCGGTTTCAATGTGCCGCGCACCAACGGCCACAACGTGGTTGAAGCCATCCACGCCATGGCCGAAGGCCGAGCCAAGGTGTTCATCGCGCTGGGCGGCAACTTCGCCCAGGCCACGCCGGACAGCACCCGCACGGCGCAGGCGCTGCGCAACTGCGATCTCACCGTGCAGATCAGCACCAAGCTCAACCGCAGCCACCTGATGCATGGCAAGCAGGCACTGATCCTGCCGTGCCTGGGCCGTACCGACATCGACCAGCAAAGCGAGGGCCCGCAAGCGGTCACCGTGGAAGATTCGTTCAGCATGGTGCACGCGTCCAATGGCCAACTGCAGCCGCTGTCCAAGCAGATGCGCTCCGAGCCTGCGATCATTGCCGGCATCGCCGCCGCCACGCTCGGTGCGCAGCCGGTGGACTGGAACTGGCTGATCGCCGATTACGACCGCATCCGCGACCTGATCGCCGACACCCTGCCCGGCTTCAAGGACTTCAACGAACGCCTCAAGCATCCAGGTGGGTTCTATCTGGGCAACAGCGCTGGCGCACGTCGCTGGAACACGCCCACCGGGCGCGCCAACTTCAAGCCCAACCGCCTGCCGCTGGACCTGATCGACGAGCGAGTACGCGCCACTGGCCAGGTGCCGGATCTGATCATGCAGTCGATGCGCTCTCACGATCAGTACAACACCACCATCTACGGCCTGGACGACCGCTACCGGGGCGTACGTGGCCAGCGTGACGTGTTGTTCGCCAATGAGGCGGACATCATTCGCCTAGGCTTCCGCCCGGGTCAGAAAGCCGATCTGGTATCACTCTGGGAAGACGGCCGCGAACGCCGCGTGAAGGGCTTTACGCTGCTGGCGTTCGACATTCCGGCCGGTCAGGCAGCGGCGTACTACCCCGAGGTCAACCCGCTGGTGCCGCTGGAAAGCGTTGGCGACGGCAGCAGCACGCCAACTTCGAAGTTCGTCGCCATTCGCCTGGAGCAACCCGCCCCAAGCGCCCGCATCGCCTGAGGCCCCACGCAAACCCTTGTCGCGGCTCGTGCCGCGACAAGCCCTCACGCCAATCCAGCATACCCAGCACCCAAGGATGCGCGCCAATCAAGGATGAACGCCCCCAAGGTGCACGCCCCCCCTGTAGCAGCGGCGCAAGCCGCGTAGCTCTTGATCTCGATCCTAGGCCGCCCCCAAAAGGACGCCACTCCTGTAGCAGCGGCGCAAGCCGCGTAGCTCTTGATCTTGCTCTTACCCCTTCAACGCCATCAAAAGACACAACTCCGGAAGTACGTGCGACCACCCTCCCCGCTCAAAGTTTCCCCATGAAACTTCAGAATCTCAGAACTGCGCACCCATCGTGCTTTCCATCACATCGCGCTTGTCGGACGACCGATCGCATAGCAAAGTCGCGCCGTCATCCCTCTGAGATCTGATCGATGAAATTTCCCTCGATACTTTTGTTGACCCTCGGCCTGGTGACAGGCGCTGCCTCTGCTGGCAGCAACACCGAAGCCGGTGTAGGGGGCGCATTGGGTGGGGTACTGGGCGCGGTGGTCGGCCAACAACTGGGCGGCAGCACCGGCTCGACCATTGGCGCAGGCCTGGGTGGTGCGGCAGGTAGCGCAGTCGGCGCCGACAAGCGCAGCCGTGGCCAGGCCGCCATCGGTGGCGCCCTGGGTGCTGCAGGCGGCAACGTGGTGGGCCGCAACGTAGGCGGCAGCACCGGCGGCCTGATCGGCGCCGCCACCGGCGGTGGTGCCGGCGGCGCGCTGGGCAACTACATGGGCACCTCGTCCGACCGCGACGATCGTGACGATCGTCGCTATCGCGGCCACGACAACCGCGGCAAATGGAAACACCGCGACCGCGGCCGCCATGTCGGCCACAACAAGCATTGGCGTGATCGCTGAGTCACGATCATGGTAGAGAGCTTCTCTACGCAAGCGGGCAGATGGCATGGCCACTGCCTGCGACACCTCTCCCGCTTTCCTTGTCTTCAAATGCCTCCACAGTCGCTTTTAGGCCTAGCCTTGCCTATGTGCAGCAATCAAGTTTCTACCAATCGCTTGGCAGCGCCCGTCGTGTATGGAAGATATGGAGGATGATCAATCGATCAGCTTCGATTCGATAGGGAATCACGTATGGCCAGTCGGGCATTATCCACTCATGTGTTCCCTCCACGCGGCCCTTGCGACCCAGCGCCGGGAACCTGGATAGGCGATCCACGCCTTCGCGCACCGCTGATACGAATTGACTCGCCGCCAATTCATTGTCCTTGGCTATGAAACTGGCTTCGTGATCGAGGTGTTTGAGGGCTTTGGTCAGCCACTCAATTCGCACCCTTACCCCACTTTTCCCACAGGGCGTTTACCTCTTCGGCACTGGCGGTGTTGCCTGCTTCCAATTCCCGAAGGCTGTCCTTGATCTCTTCTATCTGCCAACTCTCGCGCTGCAGGTATTCGCGCATGGCCTCAAGCACTAAAAAAGATTCGCTATGGCCCGTATCACGCGCGAGGCGCGACAAAGACTCTGCCATATCGTCAGGTATGGGAAATGACATAGGCGACATGCTTGCCTCCATTTGGTCAGTCGACGTCAGCAAGGATACACCGCGTTTTTGCTAGATGGATGGGTATCTTGTCGCCAACGATGTCGTGTTGATCTTGTGAAAATCGAAGACCAAGAAACGAAAAAACCGCCCACAAAGGGGCGGTTTCTTTCGCAAGCTGCTACTTACAACTGCGGACCGGCAGCCTTGATCGAGTCGCTCACGTCGAACTTCTTGAAGTTCTCGATGAACAGCGAAGCCAGGCCTTTGGCGGCTTCGTCGTAGGCGGCTGGGTCAGCCCAGGTGTTGCGTGGGTTGAGCAGGTTGGTGTCGACGCCTGGGACAACCTTTGGCACGTCCAGGTTGACGATGTCCAAGTGCTCGGTCTCGGTGCCGATCAGGGCGCCGCTCTGGATCGCTGCGATCACGCCACGGGTGGTAGGGATGTTGAAGCGCTTGCCAACGCCGTAGCCGCCGCCGGTCCAGCCGGTGTTGACCAGGTAGACCTTGGAGCCGAAGCCACGAATACGCTTGATCAGCAGCTCGGCGTACTCGCCAGCCGGACGCGGGAAGAACGGTGCGCCGAAGCAGGTCGAGAAGGTCGACTTGATGCCGCTGCCCGAACCCATCTCGGTCGAACCGACCAGCGCGGTGTAACCCGACAGGAAGTGATAGGCCGCCTGCTCTTCGCTGAGGATGGACACGGGCGGCAGTACGCCGGTCAGGTCGCAGGTCAGGAAGATCACGGCATTGGGCTCGCCACCCAGGTTCTTCGGCGCGCGCTTTTCGATCAGCTCACGCGGGTACGCGGCACGGCTGTTCTGGGTCAGGCTGTCATCGGCGTAGTCGGCCTTCTTGTCGGCATCGAGCACGACGTTCTCCAGCACGGCACCGTGCTGAATGGCTTTCCAGATGACCGGCTCGTTCTTCTCGGACAGGTCGATGCACTTGGCGTAGCAGCCGCCTTCGATGTTGAACACCACGCCCACACCCCAACCGTGCTCGTCGTCACCAATCAGGTAACGGCTTTCGTCGGCCGACAGGGTGGTCTTGCCGGTGCCCGACAGGCCGAAGAACAGGGTGACGTCGCCGTCTTCGCCCATGTTGGCGGCGCAGTGCATCGGCAGCACGTCGGCGGCCGGCAGCAGGAAGTTCTGCACCGAGAACATCGCCTTCTTCATTTCGCCGGCATAGCGCATGCCTGCGATCAGCACCTTGCGCGCCGCGAAGTTGATGATCACGGTACCGTCGGAGTTGGTGCCATCGCGCTCGGGCACGCACTCGAACTCAGGCGCGTTGAGCACCTGCCATTCATCCTTGCCACCGGCGTTGTACTGCTCCGGGTTGATGAACAGGCAACGCCCGAACAGGTTGTGCCAGGCCGTCTGAGTGGTCATCTTGACCGGCAGGTAGTGCGCCGGATCGGAGCCTACATGCACATGGGAAACGAACCGCTCACGCTCGCCCAGATAGGCTTCGACGCGATCCCACAGGGCATCGAACTTGTCGGCGGGGAATTTGCGGTTGATCGGGCCCCAGGCAATGGCGTCCTGGGTAGTGGGCTCTTCGACGATGAAACGGTCGACTGGCGAACGACCGGTACGATGACCGGTACGCACCACCAGAGCCCCGGTATCGGCAAGCTCGCCTTCACCACGATTCAGGGCTTCTTTAACCAGATCGTCTACAGTCAGATCGGCGTACACGGCGTTCTTGGCTTGCGTCATGAGGTTCCCCGTCGGCTCTGGGCCGAGTGCTCCAAACGTTTTGTAGTAAGTTTACAACAACCACTACAGCTAAAAAGTGGGCCGGATTATGCCAGAAACGCCCGAAAAGAATAGCGTCCTCCTGTCGGTAACGGCGTTATTCCGGCGTCCGTTTGTTAATTTAGCGAGACTAAATCGCTTCAGTGACGGGTATCTGACGGAGCGTCCACACCGGCGCCACTGAAGAGCTGATCGACGTCGGTGGCGTCAAACAAGTAGCGCTGGTTGCAGAACTGGCAGTCGATTTCCACCGTACCGCCATGCTCCTTGAGCAATTCGCGTGCATCGTCGTGCCCAAGACTGACGAGCGCTCGTGCCGAACGCTCCCTGGAACAGCTGCAGCGAAACCGAATCGGCTGGGTATCGAAAAGCCGCAATGCCTGCTCGTGGTACAGGCGGTACAACACGGTTTCGTTATCCAGGCCCAACAGTTCTTCGGCCTTGAGGGTATCGGCCAGGGTGATGGCGGTCTTCCAGCTCTCGGCGCGGTCGTCCTCGTCCTTGATCACAGCGGCAGGCAATTGCTGCAACAGCAGGCCACGGGCACGCTGGCCATCGGCCTTGAGCCAGAAGCGCGTACCGAGCTGTTCGGAGAGGGCGAAGTAATTGGAGAAACTTGCCGACAGGTCGGCACCTTCCAGATCCACGATGCCTTGGTAGCGCTGACCTTCGGTAGGGTCGATGGTCATCGCCAGGGTACCGGCGGGCATCAATTCGGGCAGGCCATCGGTGTCGTTGATCTGCTCGGCGTGGAAACGCGCCAGGCCGCGGATATCACGCTCGCTGGAGCATTCGATCATCAGCAATGGCACGGGGCCTTCGGAGCGGGCCTGGAGAATCAGCAAGCCATCGAACTTGAGCGTCCCTACCAGCAGGGCCGCGGCAGCCATGAACTCGCCCAGCAGCAACTGCACCGGCAGCGGGTAATCGTGCTTGGCCAGGACCTCGGCGTAGCTGCGTTCCAATGCTACCGCCTCACCGCGTACATCGGCGTCGTCGAAAATAAAGCGTTGGGTGAAATCGGCTTCAGGAAGATCGTGCATAAGTCCAGTATCTGAGAATGGTGACAAAATGTGTAGCGGCTTTTATAAAGCCCGCTTCAGAGCGTTCGTTTGATCGCTCACTGCCCTGTGGATGTAGAGGTATCTTATGAACAAAGCCCCACTGTTCCAAGCCAGGTGGAACGTTAGCGGCTTGCTGCTGTGCAATTCAATCCCGATCGTGCTGTTGTGCTTCTGGTTATGGCCCATTGGCCATCATTTGTGTACAGCATTCGACGAATGGCTGTTTCGCCTGCTCAACACGCCCCTGGCCAGCAATGCCGCGTGGCGTTACGTGTGGACCCTGGGCAGCTTGCGACCCTTCGACATCGTGGTCGGTGTGATCATGCTGGCGCTGCTGATCCGCGGCAATTGGGTGTTCAAGGCCGGACAGGTTCGCCAGGCCTTTTTCGGCTTCATGGCCGTGCTGCTGCTCTTAGTGGTGGTGCGCGCGCTGTTTTCCAAGTGGATACACGCAATGGGATGGGACCATGACAGTCCGAGCATGGTCCTGACCGATCCGGTACTGCTCAGCGACTGGTACCCGGACCTGGAACGCCACTGGGAACTCAAGGACCGCTCCAGCCAGAGCTTTCCGGGCGATCATGCTTCGGTGCTGCTGATCTGGGCGCTGTTCATGAGCGTCTGTACCCGTCGAATCGGCCAGTGGCTGTGCATCTGGGCCTTGGCCCTGGTGTTCATGCTGCCGCGCCTGGTTGCCGGCGCCCACTGGGGGCAGGACGATTACATCGGCGGTGTACTAATGGCGGTCTGGGCATTGGGCTGGGGCTACTACACGCCATTCGCGGCGCATACTTCGCAGTGGCTGGTACGGGTCACCGAGCCATTGTTCAGGTTGCTGGCGAAGCTGCCGGTGCTGGGACGGTTGAGTATCGTCGCGGGATGACGCGGTGTCTGTGCTGGCCTCTTCGCGGGCAGAGCCCGCTCCCACAGGCCAGCGCAGTTCAAGGAAGGTGTGGGGGCAGAGGGCTCAGCTACCCGCCCAGTCCCTACAGCACATTGTGGGAGCGGGGCAGGCGGCGAGCTCTCTGCTCGCGAAGAGGCCAGCACTGCGCCCCATCAATCCCCTGAACGAAAACTGAACAACTGCCGACGCTGCTTCTTCGAAGGCTTGCCGTCGGTGGTCACGCCCAGCGCGCCGGCCTTGCGCATGGCCGCAGCGGCTTCGCGCCTGGCCTGGCTCTGCTCGGTTTCGCGGTAGAGCGTCTGCGCTTCGGGCGCACCACGGCGCACGATGGACAGCGCCTCGATGATCACGCTGCGCTCATCGAAACCGGTGCGTATCTGCAACTCATCGCCCACGTGCGGCTCCTTGCCCGGCTTGCAGCGCTCGCCGCGGTAATGCACCTTGCCGCTCTCGATGGCTTCCTTGGCCAGGGCACGGGTCTTGTAGAAGCGCGCAGCCCACAGCCATTTGTCCAGACGGACCTTATCCTCTTCTTCCTGCTTTTGCTTCTGTGCCACAGGCTCACCTCACGAAATGCCGTCATCGAACTGTACTACCGTGCCTGTCGGATGCAAGCGACGGTCTTTGCGATTACAGTGCACGCACGCTTGCCAAGCGGCGTCGGGCTGGGTTGAATTGATCCGGGCCGCGCCGGTCTGAAGCTTGCGTATATGGGTCCACCCCTACCTCTTGCGGTTTGCCGAATTTGAAAACATTTGATCACCTGACCGTCATCGGTCTGCGCGAGTGGGTGGCGCTGCCCGACCTGGGTGTCGCCGGCCTGCGCGCCAAGATCGACACCGGCGCCAGCACCTCCAGCCTGCACGCCACGGACATCGAACCGTTCACCCGTGCCGGTGAGAAGTGGGTGCGTTTCACCGCCCATCTGGGCACCGTGGTGCAACTGCGCCACAGACGCTGTGAAGCGCCGCTGGTGGCCTTGAAGACCATCAAGAGCTCCAATGGCCATGCGCAGACGCGCTACGTGATCAAGACCACCCTGGCCCTGGGCGACCGGGTCTGGACGGTCGAATTCACCCTGGCCTGCCGTAAATCCATGCGTTACCGCCTGCTGCTGGGTTCCAAGGCGCTGGTCCATGGCCAACTGGTCGTGAACCCTGGCGTCACCTACGTTCAAGACAAGCCGGTGTTCCCGGCCTCTACTACCTCTGCCACAGGTGTTGCATGAAGATCGCTGTGCTGTCGCGCAATCCGCGTCTGTATTCCACTCGTCGTCTGATCGAAGCCGGCACTGCCCGTGGCCATGAAATGGTCGTGATCGACACACTGCGCGCGTACATGAACATCGCCAGTCACAAGCCGCAGATCCACTACCGGGGCAAGCCGCTGCAGGGCTTCGATGCGGTCATTCCGCGCATCGGTGCGTCGGTTACCTTCTATGGCTGTGCGGTGCTGCGTCAGTTCGAAATGATGGACGTCTTTCCGCTGAACGAATCGGTGGCCATCGCCCGCTCGCGCGACAAGCTGCGCTCGCTGCAACTGCTGTCGCGGCGCGGCATCGGCCTGCCTGTCACCGGCTTCGCCCACTCGCCGGACGACATCCCCGACCTGATCAGCATGGTCAATGGCGCCCCGCTGGTGATCAAGGTGCTCGAAGGCACCCAAGGCATCGGCGTGGTGCTGTGTGAAACCGCTACCGCCGCCGAGTCGGTGATCGAGGCGTTCATGGGCCTCAAGCAGAACATCATGGTTCAGGAGTACATCAAGGAAGCCGGCGGCGCCGACATTCGCTGCTTCGTGGTGGGTGACAAGGTGATTGCAGCCATGAAACGCCAGGCCAAACCCGGTGAGTTTCGCTCCAACCTGCATCGTGGCGGCAGCGCCAGCCTGATCAAGATCACCCCGGAAGAGCGCATGACCGCGATCCGCGCAGCCAAGGTGATGGGGCTCAGCGTCGCCGGCGTGGACATCCTGCGCTCCAACCACGGCCCCCTGGTGATGGAGGTGAACTCATCCCCTGGCCTGGAAGGCATCGAGGTGACTACCGGCAAGGACGTGGCCGGGATGATCATCGAGCACATCGAAAAGAACAGAGGCCCGAACATGACCCGCACCAAGGGCAAGGGCTAGTTCCTAGACGGCATCCCTGGGCAGCATCAGGCCCAGTGGCAGCCGCACCCGCGCCTCCAGCCCGCCCGTCGAGCGATTGCGCAGTTCCACGTTGCCGCCATGCATGGCGGCAATGCGCTTGACGATCGCCAGACCCAAACCGGTGCCCTTGCCACTGCGCGCGCGATCGCCGCGGATGAACGGGTCGAAGATGCCAACCAGTTCCCCCGGATCGATACCGGCGCCACGGTCCAGCACACTGAGCACCACATAGGGCGCGTTGTCGTCGCCCGAAACGTTGACCGCCACCTCCACACCGCTGCCGGCATGGTAGAGCGCGTTGCCGATCAGGTTGTTCAACAGCCGCTTCATCGACACCCGGCGCAGCGGGAACGGCGGGATCGGTTCCAGGCGAAGCAATACCTGCTCCTGCGCCTGGTTGTAGGGCGCAACGACTTCCTGCACCAGATTCCCCAGGTCGACGACCTCGACTTTTTCGTCGCGCCCGTCGCGAATGAAGGCCAGGAACTGATCGAGGATCGCGTCCATGTCCTCGATGTCGCGGACCATGTCGGGGGTGAATTCGTTGTCCGAGGTCATCAGTTCCAGCGACAGCCGCAGCCGAGTCAGCGGCGTGCGCAGGTCGTGGGAGACGCCGGCAAGCATCAGCTCGCGCTCGCGACCGGCCTGTTCGACGTCTTCGGCCATCTGGTTGAACGCCCGGTACACCTCGGTCATCTCACTGGGCGTATCGCTCACCGGCAGGCGCACGCTGCGGCCCTGCCCCAGCTGACGGGCAGCGAACACCAGACGCTTGAGCGGCTGGTTGAGCTGACGCACGAAGATCCAGGCCGAAGCGGTCGACAACAGGCCGATCGCCAGAAACCAGCCCAGCACGCTCCAGATCTTCTGCCCGCGCAACGGGTGCGGGTACAAAGGCACCTTCAACCAGCCAGCGCCCAGGCTCGGCGCACGCACCCACAGGGCGGGCGGCGCATGGACGCGCAAGCGCACTTCGGTGTCCTCGCCCAGCTCGGCCTGCATCTGGCGTTGGTAGATTTCACTGTACGGCCAATGCTGTTCGCCTTCCGGCACACCGCCGCCGACCACGCGGATCAAGCCTGCGGCGTCGGCGATCTGGTCGCGGTTGTTCTCGTCCGCCGCCCAGTAGGCACGCAGGGTCAGCGCCACACCGTGACTGTACTGGCGGTCGACCAGCACGTCTTCGTTCATCAACAGGTAGACCAGGGTCAGGGCCTTGGAAAACAGGACGACGACCAGCACCAGCCAGAGGGTTCGGGCGAAGAAACTTTGGGGAAACCAGACAGGGGTCTTCATTGCGCGGCGGTCACATACGTTGCAGGAGCGAGCAGGCTCGCAGACATTCTGAATGACGAATATCCCGAATCAACATGTGATTCAGGATATCGACCCTACAAAAACCCCTGAAGTCTACCGGGCGGCGTTGCCATCGGGCACAAATACGTAACCCACGCCCCAGACCGTTTGGATGTAGCGCGGCTTGGACGGATCGGGTTCGATCATGCGGCGCAGGCGCGAGATCTGCACGTCGATGGAGCGTTCCAGAGCATCCCATTCACGTCCGCGGGCCAGGTTCATCAGCTTGTCGCGAGTCAGCGGCTGGCGAGCGTTCATCACCAGAGCCTTGAGCACGGCGAACTCGCCGGTGGTGAGCATGTGCACTTCGTCGCCGCGCTTGAGCTCGCGGGTGGCCAGGGACAGCTCGTAGTCGCCGAAGGACACCGATTCGTCCTCGCTGCCTGGCGCGCCCGGCACAGGCGCCGACTGACGACGCAACACGGCCTTGACGCGGGCCATCAGCTCGTCGGGGTTGAAGGGCTTGGCCAGGTAGTCGTCCGCGCCCAGCTCCAGGCCTTTGATGCGGCTGAGTTCGTCACCCTTGGCGGTCAACATGATGATCGGGACCTGATTGTTGCCGGCACGCATGCGGCGGCAGGCGGACAGGCCGTCTTCGCCGGGCAGCATCAGGTCCAGCACCACCAGATGGAACACTTCGCGAGCCAGCAGGCGGTCCATTTGCTCGACATTGGGCACGGCGCGCGCACGGTAGCCTTTGCTGGTGAAGAATCGCTCCAGCAGGCTGCTCAATCCCGGGTCGTCATCGACGATGAGGATCTTTTCACCTTCGGCTGCTTGTGCGGTACTGCTCATGGGTTGCTCCTCTGATCTCGGCGCGCATTATGGCGTAGCTGCCGACGCTCGTGCCGTGTGCATTGTTAGCAGATTTTTCCTCGGCCGCCAGTCACATTCCTTCATCGTCCAGGCTTGGGGTTCGCGCCGAGACGATATCGCTGGGTATACTGCGCGGCTCGTCAGCGGCAACGTTCGCATGAAAGCGTCCGCTGCCACGATGCCCGAAACGTGCCCATACACCAGGCATATGGGGGACTGCACCTTGTACCTATCATTTTTCAGGTGGTTATCATGATCAGCATAAACAGCCGCATCGCCGAGGAACTCGGCGTCCGCCCTCAACAGGTCGAAGCGGCCGTCGCACTGCTGGATGAAGGTTCGACCGTGCCTTTCATCGCTCGTTACCGCAAGGAAGTGACCGGCAGCCTGGACGACACCCAGCTGCGTCACCTCGAAGAACGCCTGCGCTACCTGCGCGAACTCGACGAGCGCCGCACCAGTATCCTGGCCAGCATCGAGGAACAGGGCAAGCTGACGCCCGAGCTGACCCGCGAGATCCAGCAGGCCGACACCAAGACACGCCTGGAAGACCTCTACCTGCCGTACAAGCAGAAGCGCCGCACCAAGGGCCAGATCGCACTGGAAGCCGGCCTTGGCGAGCTGGCCGACGGCCTGTTCGCCGACCCGACGCTGAACCCGGAAACCGAAGCAGCCCGCTTCGTCGACGGCGATAAAGGTGTGCTCGACGTCAAGGCAGCACTGGAAGGCGCCAAGTACATCCTGATGGAGCGCTTCGCCGAAGACGCCACACTGCTGGCCAAGCTGCGCGGCTTCCTCAAGCAGGAAGCGGTACTCAGCGCCCGAGTGCTGGCAGGCAAGGAAGAAGAAGGCGCCAAGTTCCGCGACTACTTCGAGCACGACGAGCCGCTCAAGAGCATGCCCTCGCACCGCGCCCTGGCCATTTTCCGCGGGCGCAACGAAGGCATTCTCGGCTCGTCGCTGAAGGTAGGCGAAGAAATTCCGGGTACCCTGCACCCGTGCGAGATGATGATCGGCGAGCACTTCGGCGTGAAAAACCAGCAGCGCGCCGCCGACAAGTGGCTCGGCGAAGTGGTGCGCTGGACGTGGAAGGTCAAGCTCTACACGCACCTGGAAACCGACCTGCTGAGCGAGCTGCGCGAGAACGCCGAAAGCGAAGCCATCAACGTCTTCGCACACAACCTGCATGACCTGCTGCTGGCCGCCCCGGCGGGTCCGCGCGCCACCCTCGGCCTGGACCCTGGCCTGCGTACCGGCTGCAAGGTGGCGGTGGTGGATGCGACCGGCAAGCTGCTCGATCACGCCACGGTGTACCCGCACGTGCCGCATAACAAATGGGACCAGACCCTGGCCACGCTGGCGGCACTTTGCGCCAAGCATGCCGTGGACCTGATCGCCATCGGCAATGGCACTGCCAGCCGCGAGACCGACAAGCTGGCCGCCGAGCTGATCAAGAAATACCCCGGTCTGAAAATGACCAAGGTCATGGTCTCCGAAGCCGGTGCCTCGGTGTATTCGGCCTCGGAGCTGGCGGCGCGCGAGTTTCCCGACCTGGACGTATCGATCCGCGGTGCGGTGTCCATCGCTCGGCGCCTGCAGGATCCACTGGCCGAACTGGTCAAGATCGATCCGAAATCCATCGGTGTGGGTCAGTACCAGCACGACGTCTCGCAGCTCAAGCTGGCACGCGGCCTGGATGCCGTGGTGGAAGACTGCGTGAACGCCGTGGGCGTGGACGTCAACACCGCCTCCGTGGCCCTGTTGGCGCGTATTTCCGGGCTCAATGCCACGCTGGCGCAGAACATCGTCGCCCACCGCGATGAGCACGGTGCGTTCCGGACCCGCGCAGCACTGAAGAAAGTCTCGCGCCTGGGCGAAAAAACCTTCGAACAGGCGGCCGGCTTCCTGCGCGTCATGAACGGCGACAATCCGCTGGACGCCTCGGCCGTGCACCCCGAAGCCTATGTGCTGGTGCAGCGCATCGCCGCCGGTACCGATCGGGATATCCGTTCGCTGATCGGCGACAGCGGTTTCCTCAAGCGCCTGGACCCGAAAAAATTCACCGATGAAACCTTCGGCCTGCCGACCGTGACCGACATCCTGCAGGAGCTGGACAAGCCGGGCCGCGACCCGCGTCCGGAGTTCAAGACCGCCGAGTTCCAGGACGGTGTGGAAGAGCTCAAGGACCTGCAACTGGGCATGGTGCTCGAAGGCGTGGTGACCAACGTGACCAACTTCGGCGCCTTCGTCGATATCGGCGTACACCAGGACGGTCTGGTGCACATCTCGGCGCTGTCGGAAAAATTCATCAAGGATCCGCGTGAAGCGGTGAAGGCCGGCGACGTGGTCAAGGTCAAGGTGATGGAAGTGGACATTCCGCGCAAACGCGTGGGGCTGTCGATGCGCATGGGCGACACGCCCGGCGAGAAGATCGACGGTGCACGGGGCAGTCGTCCCGGTGCCGCAGCCCGTCAGCAGGCCGCTCCGACCCGCGTCAAGGAAGCCGCCGCGCCCGCCAACGGCGCCATGGCGTCGTTGTTCGCCAATGCCAAACAGTTGAAGAAACGCTGATGCAGATCGACGACGATCTGACCCAGAGCGCCTACTTTCGCGAGCTCGGCTGCCAGGTGCGACGCTTGGATGCCGGTGTGGCGGAAGTGGCACTGCCCATGGCCGAGCACCTGCGCAACCGCGGCCAGGTGATGCACGGCGGGGCCATCTTCAGTCTGGTCGACATTGCCATGGGCCTGGCGTGCTCGACCTCCCACGGTTTCGATAATCAAAGCGTCACGCTCGAATGCAAGATCAATTACCTTCGCGCGGTGTCAGAAGGTGAGGTGATCTGCAAGGCCCAGGTATTGCACGCCGGCCGACGCACGATGGTGGTGGAGGCCGAGGTGCTTCAGGGCGAAAAACTGATGGCAAAGGCACAAGGTACTTTCGTGGTTCTCTAGCCCGAAGGGGTCGTTCTGCGGTAATTTCGGCACGGCGCAGGCGGTGTCGATCGCAGTACGGCCTGCACCTTGCCCGATCGAAACCAGGCGACGACGCCGGTTCCTTTTTGTCTTCACCCTTGCAGACCGTCCGCTCCACCCCCATATCGGGGCGACTGACGCGTGAAGGAATCCAACTTGAGCGAATTTCTCAACCGCCGCCTGACTCTGCTCGGCGAGCCTGCCACCCTTTCTCTGCTCGCGCAGTGCCTGCATGGCATCGAGCGTGAGTGCCTGCGCGTCAACCACGAGGGTCGTCTGGCGCAGACGCCGCACCCCGAGGCGCTGGGGTCGGCGCTGACCAATGAACAGATCACCACGGACTATTCCGAGTCGCTGCTGGAGTTCATCACGCCCGCACTCGAAGACCCCGCACAGACCCTGCACAGCCTGGAGCAGATCCACCGCTTCGTGTACAGCAAGCTGGGCAGCGAGTACCTGTGGAGCCCCTCCATGCCCTGCCCGCTGCCGGCCGAGGAAGATATTCCGCTGGCCTACTACGGCACCTCGAACATCGGCCGCCTCAAGTACGTCTATCGCCAGGGCCTGTCCCTGCGTTACGGCCGCACCATGCAGTGCATTGCCGGCATTCACTACAATTTCTCCCTGCCCGAGCAGCTGTGGCCGGTTCTCAAGCAGGCTGATGGCTATGTCGGCACCGATCGTGATTATCAGTCCTCCGCGTACATCGCGCTGATTCGAAATTTCCGTCGCTACAGCTGGCTGCTGATGTACCTGTTCGGCGCCTCGCCGGCACTGGATGCCGGCTTCCTGCGCGGCCGCGCCCATCAGCTCGAGCAGTTGGATGCACAAACCCTGTACCTGCCCTACGCCACCAGCCTGCGCATGAGCGACCTGGGGTACCAGAGCAATGCCCAGGCCGGCCTGACGCCCTGCTACAACGATCTGGCCAGCTACACCGACAGCCTGCGCAAGGCGGTGGCCACGCCGTATCCGCCGTATGTGCAGGTGGGCACGCACAAGGACGGCGAATGGGTGCAGTTGAACACCAACATCCTGCAGATCGAGAACGAGTACTACTCCAACATTCGTCCCAAGCGGGTGACCTACAGTGGCGAGCGGCCGATCCAGGCATTGATGGCTCGCGGTGTGCAATACATCGAAGTGCGCTGCCTGGACATCAATCCGTTCCTGCCCACCGGGGTCGACCTGACCGAGTCGCGCTTCCTCGATGCGTTCCTGCTGTTCTGTGCGCTGGAAAGCAGCCCGCAGATCGACAGCAACGAATGCGCGGCCTGTACCGGCAACTTCCTCAGCACGGTCAAGGAAGGTCGTCGGCCGGGCCTGCAGTTGCAGCGCAATGGCGAGGCGGTCGAGCTCAAGGCGTGGGCCGGCGATTTGCTGGAGCGTATCGACGCGGTCGCTGCCCTGCTCGATCGCAGTACCGGTACCGATGAGCATGCCCAGGCGATGGCGGCGCAGCGCGCCAAAGTCAGCGATCCGTCGCTGACGCCATCGGCGCAGGTCCTGGCGAAGATGGCCGAGCAGAAACAGAGCTTCGCCGAGTTTTCCTTCAGCCAGAGCCAGGCCCATGCCGAGTACTTCCGGCAACAGCCCCTGAGCAGCCAAGACCAGGCGCACTTCGAAGAGCAGGCGCGCGATTCACTGGCTGCCCAGGCGACGCTCGAGGCCGAGGAAGTGGGCGATTTCGATGTGTTCGTCGGTTCCTATCAGGCAAGCATCCTGGCCATCAGCAACTGACAGCGCTCAATACCCTGCGGTATCTCTGCTGCACCGCAGCGCCCTTTTCGCGGGAAGAGCCCGCTCCCACAATGGATATGTGCTTATCTCATGTGGGAGCCGGGCTCTGCCCGCGAAGAAGGCGCCACCGGTCGGCCTGATGCGCCGCTATAGCGCCTTTTCGAAGATCTTCGAATTACGCTGATAGTTGTACAGCGAGGCGCGTGCCGCCGGCAGGCGTTCGACGCCGCTGGGCACGAAGCCACGCTCGCGGAACCAGTGCGCCGTGCGGGTGGTGAGCACGAACAAGGTGTTCAACCCCAACGCCCGCGCCCGCTCTTCGATACGCTCGAGCAACTCGTCGCCACGACCGCCATGGCGGTATTCCGGATTCACCGCCAGGCACGCCAGTTCGCCGGTCTGTGAGTCGGCGATCGGGTACAGCGCGGCGCAGGCGATGATCATGCCTTCACGCTCGACCACGCTGAACTGGGTGATCTCGCGCTCCAGCACTTCGCGAGAGCGGCGTACCAGGATGCCCTGCTCTTCCAGCGGGCTGATCAAGTCCAGCAAGCCACCGACGTCTTCGATGTTGGCTTCGCGTACCTGTTCGAACTGCTCCTGCGCCACCAGGGTACCGCCACCATTGCGGGTGAACAGCTCGGTGAGCAATGCGCCATCTTCGGCGTAGCTGACGATGTGCGCGCGGCTGACGCCCCCCTTGCACGCCTGGGCGGCCGCATCGAGCAGTTCCCCCTGGTAATCGTTGCCCAGTCGCAACAGGTGCGCCGGCACCTGCTGCGGGCGCAGTTCGCGCACCAGGTGACCGGTTTCATCGAGCAGCCCCGGCTCGGCACCGAACAGCAGCAGCTTGTCGGCCGCCAGGTCGATGGCGGCCCGTGTTGCCACGTCTTCACAGGCAATGTTGAAGATCTCGCCGGTAGGCGAGTAACCCAGCGGCGACAACAGCACGATCGAGCGTTCGTCGAGCAGGCGGTTGATGCCCTTACGATCGACCCGACGCACTTCGCCGGTGTGGTGATAGTCGACACCCTCGACCACGCCGATCGGCCGCGCCGTGACCAGATTGCCGCCGGCCACGCGCAACCGCGAGCCCTGCATCGGCGAGGACGCCATGTCCATGGACAGGCGCGCCTCGATGGCGATCCGCAGATGGCCCACCGCATCGATGACGCACTCGAGCGTGGCCGCATCGGTAACCCTGAGGTTGCGATGATAGTGCGGGCTCAGGCCGCGCGCGGCCAGACGGCTTTCGATCTGCGGGCGCGATCCGTGGACCAGCACCAGGCGCACGCCCATGCTGTGCAACAGCACCAGGTCGTGGACGATATTGCCGAAGTTGGGGTGGGCAACGCCCTCGCCGGGCAGCATCACCACGAAGGTACAGTCACGGTGGGCATTGATGTAGGGAGAAGCGTGGCGAAGCCAATTCACGTAGTCGGGCATAACGGCAGAAGCCTGTAGAAAAGTGGGACGAAAAGCATCACTCGGCGCACAGCGGTATGAGGGTTATCGTCGTGACAGGCTTGGCAACACGCGCGCACTCCTTGCAGGGATGACGGCCCGCAGGCAGGCCGATTTAGGCAATCACCGATTCGAGGCAGTAATGCTCGATCAGTTCACGCAATAGACGCACGGTAGGCTGCAAACGTGACATTTCCAGGTATTCGCCGGGCTGGTGCGCACAGGCGATGTTGCCTGGCCCCAGCACCAGGGTTTCACAGCCCATGCTCTGGAAGTACGGCGCCTCGGTACCGAAGCCCACGGCCGCCGCCGTGTACCCCGTCAGCCGCTCGGCAACCCGCACCAGCTCGGTGTCGGCACGCTGCTCGAAGGGTGGCACCTCGGCGAACAGCGGGGCATAGTCGATCTTCACCTGGTGCAACTCGGCCAACGGCGCAAGCTTGCTGCGAATGGCGGTGCGCAGGACCTGTGGGTCCATGCCCGGCAACGGCCGCAGGTCGAACTCCAGCGAGCATTGCCCACAGATGCGGTTGGGGTTGTCGCCGCCATGGATGCAGCCCAGGTTCAGGGTCGGTTGGGGCACGCTGAACTGCGCGTTGTTGTATTCGCGCTGCCATTGCCGACGCAGGTTCATCAGCTCGCCGATTGCACCGTGCATTGCTTCAAGGGCGCTGTGACCAAGGCTTGGGTCCGAGGAATGGCCACTGCGGCCAAGGATGTCGATGCGCTCCATCATCACCCCCTTGTGCAGGCGGATCGGCTTGAGCCCGGTCGGCTCGCCGATGACCGCGGCACGGCCCAGCGGCCGGCCGGCGGCGGCCAGCGCCTTGGCACCGGACATCGAGCTTTCTTCGTCACAAGTCGCAAGGATGATCAGCGGCTGCTTGAACGGCTGATCAATCAGGCCACGCACCGCCTCGATCGCCAGTGCGAAGAAGCCCTTCATGTCGCAGCTGCCCAGCCCGACCCAGCGTCCATCGACTTCGGTGAGCTTGAGCGGGTCGGTGTTCCACAGCGCCTCGTCGTAAGGCACCGTGTCGCTGTGCCCGGCCAGCACCAGACCGCCAGGGCCGCTGCCGAACGTGGCGATCAGGTTGAACTTGCCGGGCTCGACCTGCTGGATCTCGCAGGCGAAGCCCAGCTCGGTCAGCCAGTCGGCCAGCAGATCGATCACCGGGCCGTTGGACTGATCCAGGCTGGGCTGGGTGCAACTGACCGAAGGCGCCGCGATGAGGGCGGCGAATTGTTCCTGCATGGACGGCAATGGCATGGCGATCCTCCCGAGGCGAGCCCCATCATAGAGCCATCGGGCGCCAAGAATAAACCGCCACGGCACGACTGCTGTACACTGCACGGCCTTATCTAGTCATCAGCGCGTTGTTGTCCGCCAGCGCTTGGATTGCCCCCTCATGCACAAAGAAACCGAAATCAAACTGCGCGTCAGCCGCGAAACGCTCGCTGCTCTGCGTGAGCATCCCCTGCTGAAAAAGCGCAACAAAAGTGGCTGGGAGCGCCGAGAGCTGTTCAACCAGTACTTCGATACGCCTGCCCGCGAGCTGGCAGCGGCCAAGGTCGCGCTGCGCCTGCGCCGCGATGGCGAAGAGGTCATCCAGACCCTCAAGACCCGTGGCAGCAGCGTGGCCGGGCTGTCGCAGCGCAACGAATACGACTGGAACCTGCCCAAGGCCAAGCTCGACCTGAAGAAGCTCGACGGCGAATGCTGGCCCGAGCAACTGGCCGAGTTGGACAAGAAGACCATCAAGCCGGTATTCACCACCGACTTCGTCCGCGAGCGGGCGGAAATCGCCTGGGGCCGCGGCAAGGCCCGGGTGGTGATCGAAGCGGCCCTGGACCTGGGCAAGGTCATCGTCGGCAAGCAGTCCGAAGAGATCTGCGAGCTGGAGCTGGAACTGCGTGAAGGCGAGCCGGCGGCATTGCTGGAGCTGGCCGCCGAGCTGGCCGAAAAACTGCCCCTGATGCCCTGCGACATCAGCAAGGCCGAGCGCGGCTATCGCCTCAGCGATCCGGACAGCTACGCGCTGAGTCTGCCCGCCCCCGAGCTGGGCGCCGAGACGACGCTCGACGATGCCTTTACCGCCCTGGCCTGGCACCTGTTGGCAAACAGCCAGCGACTGGCCGAGCAGTACCGCTTCAACGGCCACTGGCGCCTGCTGCAGGACTGGGTGCAACAGCTCATCGAGTTGCGCGGGTTGGTCGGCAGCCTGGGCCAGGCCGCACCGCGCGCCAGCAGCAACGAACTGCGCACTGCCCTGGACGCCCTGCTCGAAGACTGGCGCCCGCTGGTGCAGGCCGGGCAGGAAGACGAAGACGTGCGCAAGGCCGCACCCGAGCAGTTCGCCGAAGAGCTGCTGGACGTGCGCTGGGGCCAGTTCTCGCTGAACACCTCGCGCTGGCTGATGGGCCGCCTGTGGACGGTCGAGCGCAACAACCGCGGCAACCGTCAGGGCGCCGCTCAGCTGCAAAGCTGGCTAGGCCATCTGCTGGCCGAGGAAGGCGCAGCGCTGCAACTGCCCCGCTACCAGCAGCAACCTGAGGATCTGGCCGAGCAGTTGCCGCGTATCGAGCGGATCCAGAGCTGGCTGCATCTGGCCCGTGGCGTACTGGACGTGCCGGAAGTCGATCGCCTGTTCGGCGAGCTGAACAAGCTGCACGCTCTGGCCAGCCTGGACATCACCGATGAAGTGCTGGATGCGCGGATGCAACAGGCCATCGCCGTGAGTCAGAATCGCGCGTGGAAACTGTTGCTGCGCAAGTAAGCTTTGTGGTGTTTGTTCTGACCTCTTCGCGGCTGCTAGCCGCTCCTGCAGGGTGTTGTGAACCTGTAGGAGCGGCTGATCTCGCTAGTCACCGATCCACCGGCAGGCTGGTGGTCGACTTGATTTCGGACAGCGCCACCGTCGAATTCACCTCCTGAATGCCCGGCACCATCGACAACTTCTCGAAGAAGAAACGCTCGTAGGCCTCGATGTCCGGTGTGACGATGCGCAGCAGGAAATCGACATTGCCCATCAGCACATAGCACTCCAGCACCTCTGGAAAGCCCCTTATGGCCTCCGTGAATTCGGTGAAGTTCGACCGGCCGTGGGCGTTGAGTTTCACCTCGGCGAATATCTGAGTATTCAAGCCGATCTTCTTGCGATCCAGCAGGGTCACCTGCGCCCGGATGACCCCCTCTTCCTTGAGCCGCTGGATGCGCCGCCAGCAAGGCGACTGCGACAACCCCACCTGCTCGGCAATCTGCGCGCTGGACAGCGTGGCGTCCTCTTGCAGCAACGCCAGAATGCGCCGGTCGTAAGCATCCAGCGGGCTGTGCATAATTATTTCTCCATTGTTCGAATTGTAAAATTGTTTGATTCAAGATAGCCCCATAACGAGCAAAGTTGGGCAAGAAATACCGTGTTGGCCATGGGAGACTTTCCCCATTGACCACGGAGATCACCCATGTCTGCCTTTGAATCGCTGACCCCGCTACGCCCGGATGTCTGGGCCGCTGGCAATCTGACCACCACCGTGCAGTTCAACCTGAGTGCAGAGATCGAAGCCGACGTGCTTTGCCGGGTGCTCAACCTGTTTGCCATGCAGTACCTGATTCCCTGTCAGCTCGCGGCCCGCCAGGTGGCGGACAGCCTGGAAATCCAGGTGCAAGTGAGCGAGTTGAGCTGGCATCGCGCACAGGTGATCGCGGAAAAGATGCGCAACCTGATCAGTGTCCTTGATGTGCAACTGGCCGATGCTCAGCATCCGGCCCAGGTGCAATCGTACGCTTGAGTCGGCGACAAATGCGGCAATGGTTGCCATGAGGGCAATTTCCGGCATGGGCGCTAGGCTATGTGGCACGACAGATCGCGCACCGCCAAGGAGGCCCCCGCATGACCCTCGTCGCCACGACCCTGCGGCATCGCCCTGACTGCGACCTGTGCTTGCGTGAGCTGGTCGACGACTTGCTGGCCGACGGCCTTATCGGGCTGGAGCGCGCCCAGGCACTGCGCGACAGCCTCGACTACAAGGAACCGCTTCAGACACACCCCCTGCAACAGCTCGCCGACTACCGATTACCCGATCTCCGCCAACCCGGACAATTGCTGACCCTCGAAGCGCTGACCCAATGGCTGGCACAGCGTGCCGACCAACCGTACCTGCGCATCGATCCGTTGTGCATCGACGTACCCACCGTGGTGGCCTTGATGCCCCAGGCCTTTGCTCAGCGCCATGGAATCCTTGCCGTGGCCGTGGACGAGCACAGTGTCACCATCGCCAGCGCGCAACCGTGGCAGCGTCAATGGGAAGCCGACCTGGCCCAGGTGCTCAAGCGCACGATCAGGCGTGTAGTGGCCAATCCCGTCGACATCCAGCGCTTCACCGAACAGTTCTTCCAACTGGCCCGCTCGGTCAGCGGCGCTAAGGTCCAGGGCCAGTCAGGCCATGTGGGCAACCTGGAGCAACTGCTGCAGCTGGGCGACATGGTCGCGCCTGCCGCCAGCGACCAGCACGTGGTCAACATCGTCGACTGGCTGTTCCAATACGCGTTCGAGCAACGCGCCAGCGATATCCATATCGAGCCTCGACGAGACTTCGGAGCGTTGCGCTTTCGCATCGACGGCTTGCTGCATTGCGTGTACCGGTTCCCCGAACAGGTCACGCTGGCCATCGTCAGTCGCCTGAAAAGCCTGGGTCGCATGAATGTCGCCGAGAAGCGCAAGCCTCAGGATGGGCGGATCAAAACCCGCCTGCCCGAGGGCCAGGAGATCGAGTTGCGCCTGTCCACCCTGCCCACGGCCTTCGGTGAAAAGCTGGTGATGCGCATCTTCGACCCACAGGTGCTGCTCAAGGATTTCGCCCAGCTCGGCCTTGTGGCCGACGACCTGAGTCGCTGGCGGCAGATGACCACCCAGGCTCATGGCATCGTGCTGGTCACCGGCCCCACCGGCTCGGGCAAGACCACCACGCTGTACACCACCCTCAAGCAGCTGGCGACGCCGCAGATCAACCTGTGCACCATCGAAGACCCGATCGAGATGGTCGAACCGGCTTTCAATCAGTTGCAGGTACACCACAACATCGATCTGGACTTCGCCAGCGGCTTGCGTGCGCTGATGAGGCAGGATCCGGACATCATCATGATCGGCGAGATCCGCGACCTGGAGACGGCCGAGATGGCGATCCAGGCCGCCCTGACCGGCCATCTCGTGGTGTCGACCCTGCACACCAATGATGCCGTGGGCGCGATCACCCGGCTGCTGGAGCTGGGCGTCGCGCATTACCTGATCAAGGCCACGGTGCTGGGCGTCATGGCGCAGCGACTGGTACGCACGCTGTGCGTTGACTGCAAGGCGCCCACGCATATCGATCCGACAAGCTGGCAGGCCCTCATCGGGCCCTGGCGCATGGCTGTCCCGGAGGGTGCCCAGCGCGCCGTCGGTTGCCCGCGTTGTCGAGACACGGGTTACTGCGGGCGCGCCGGCGTGTATGAAGTGCTGCTGCTGAGTGATGGTGTGAAAGCCTGCATCGGCGCCAATACCGACTTCACTGCGCTCAGGCGTCAGGCGTGCAAGGAAGGTATGCGCAGCCTGCGCCTGGGGGGTGCGCGGCAGATCGCTGCCGGCCTGACCACGCTCGAGGAAGTACTGCGCGTGACCCCGCGCATCGACGCGATGTGAAGCCGCCACTACGGGCCGCTCGACCACCTCGGGGAACTTGAATGACATTGACCCTATCCAACGAGCAGAACGACAACTGCCCCGGATCACATTCGTACCGGATCACACTGTGGAGTCTCGATCATGCGCCTCAAAACCGCTGTTGCTACCCTAGCGTTGCTATCCCTGCCCGTCAGCTCGGCCATGGCCGATCCCTTCTGGCGCAACGTGCTCTCCTCTGGCGCCACGACCGGCTCCTCCTACCTGACCTTCAAGGATCACAAGCTGATCATCGCCGCACAGGACGATGCCGGCAGCTTCGTGGCCAGCGAAGGCGGTATCCGCGGCCCGTATCTGGAAGCGGCGATCCAGAAAGTCCGTGCGCAGAACCCTGGTCTGGAAGCGTCCGACATGGACCTGGCAAACGCCATTCTGGCCAAGAACGCCGTCGCCGATAACTGACAGCGCGACCATGAAAAAACCCTCGCACATCGGTGCGAGGGTTTTTTTATGCGTGCAGCTTTTCGGTACCAGGTCGAGCGAGGGGCCTTGCGGCCCCTCTATGACGGTCAACGTACCAGATGCAGGAACTGCATGTGCCGTTCGTACTGATCGAGGATGTCGTTGATGATCTGCTCCTTGCTGTAGCCGACCAGATCGTAATCCTGGCTGCCTTCGGACAGATGCACCTCGGCTCGATAGTAGCGGCGGTTCTTGAGCTCCTGGTTGCCCATCCCGCCACGGGCGAAGGATGGCGTGAAGTAACCGCGCATCTGCACCTGATAGATGAATGGCCGCTCCTCGCCGTGCCCGATTTCGAACGTCACGTTGTCGTGGCTGGTGTCCTCCTGGGTCACGGCATCCAAGCCCTTCTCGGCGAACGAGGCGGTCACTTCGGCCACTGCCGGGCGCACATGGGTGTCCATGAACCGGTACACCTCGTCACGCGAGGGGAAGCTCACGGCCTGGCTCAGGCGCTGTCGCCAGCCGCCGCGCCCAGGCCGCGAGCTGGCAACCGGGGCCAGCGAATACAACTGGGCGATCTTGCGCTGGCCTTCCATGTGGAACGCCTTGTGCAGCCCCCACATCATCGCCAGCAGGATGATCGAGAACGGCAGCGAGGTCAGCACCACCGCCGATTTCAACGAATCGATGCTGCCGGCGAACAGCAGGCCACTGGTGACCAGCGCCGTCATCGCGCCCCAGAATACCCGCAGCCATTTCGGACCGTCTTCGTCCGGGTTGCCACCGCGTGCGGACAACGTCGAGAGCACGACAGTGCCCGAGTCGGCCGAGGTGACGAAGAACACGAAGCTGATGAACACGGTGACCGCGATCACTGTCCGCGCCCAAGGGTAGGTTTCCAGCAGCAGGTAGAGGGTCATCGACGGGTCGGTGATGGCCGACTGGCCGATCGCGGCCATGCCGTGATTGATCACCTGATCGATCGCGCTGTTGCCGAAGATCGACATCCACGCCAGGGTGAAACCCAATGGAATCAGCAGCACGCCGAAGACGAACTCGCGAATGGTGCGTCCTCGCGAGATGCGCGCGATGAACAGCCCCACAAACGGCGACCAGGCAATCCACCAGGCCCAGTAGAACACCGTCCAGTTGCCCAGCCAGTCACTGGGTTTGTCATAGGCATAGACGTCGAAACTCTTGCTGGGCAGCGCGCCCAGATAGTCGCCGACGTTTTGCACCAGAGTGCTGAGCAGGTGCTGGGTCGGCCCCGCGAACAGCACGAACAGCAGCAGCGCACAGGCCAGCAGCATGTTGATGTCGGACATCACCCGCACGCCCTTGTCGACGCCGGAAACCGCCACCAGAATGGCTGCGCCCATCATCAGGGTGATCAGGATCACCTGGACCCATTGGGTATGGGCCACACCGAACAGGTAATCCAGGCCCGAATTGAGGTGCAGGACGCCAAAGCCCATGTCGGCACCCAGGCCGAAGATGGTAGCAATGATGCCAAAGCCATCCACGGCGTAGCCGATCGGCCCGTTGATGCGTTTGCCGATCAGCGGGTAGAGCGCCGAGCGCAGCGCCAGCGGCAGGTTGTGACGATAGGCGAAATAAGCCAGCGCCATACCGACGAAGGCGAACACGCCCCAACCGTGCAAACCCCAGTGCAGGAACAGCAGCTGCATGGCCTGACGTGCGGCCTCCTGGGTACCCGCCTCGCCCTGCGGTGGTTGCAGCATGTGGGTCAGCGGTTCGGACACGCAGAAGAAGAACAGGGTGATGCTGATGCCGGCGGCGAACAGCATGCCGGCCCAGGACAGATAGCTGAATTCGGGCTCGTCGTGATCGGCCCCCAGCTTGATCTTGCCGTAGCCCGACAGCGCGGTCACCACTACGAATACCAGGTACAGCGTCATAGCCAGCATGTAGTACCAGCCAACGGTGTTGGCCGCCCAGCTCTGCGCGGCCAGCAGCCATTGGCCGGCCGCCTGCGGGAAGGAAATGACGACGATGCCGAAAATCAGAATGAAGCTGGCGGCAAAGTAGAACACCGGAGGGTTCATGCGCACGTTGCCGCTAGGTGTCGATGAAGATGCACTCATGCGTTGTGCACTCCACACGTTCGGTAATGGAAGAAACTGGGCGTTTTCAGCAAGGGATGGCCTCCTGTTGAACGCGAATCGCGATCCATGGTTTTATTGAACGAGCGTTCAATTAAAACACGAGTGATGGGTAGATGGCCAATTGATGGGCCAAACGGTCCTGTTGAACAGGCCGCTGGCCGTGCGCCGTGTACGCTTATTTCTGGCTGCTGTCGTGCTGCACCAGATTGGCTTGGGTCAGGTTGCTGCCGGCGGGCACGGTGCGCGTGAGCCACACGTTGCCGCCGATGGTCGAGCCCTTGCCGATGGTGATGCGACCCAGAATGGTCGCCCCGGCATAGATGACCACATCGTCCTCGACGATCGGGTGGCGAGGATGACCTTTCTGCAATTGTCCGGACTCGTCCGCCGGGAAGCGCTTGGCGCCCAGGGTGACCTGCTGGTAGATACGCACCCGTTCGCCGATGACGGCGGTTTCGCCGATCACCACGCCTGTGCCATGGTCGATGAAGAAACTCGGGCCGATCCGCGCGCCGGGGTGAATGTCGATACCGGTCGCCGAATGGGCCAGTTCCGAGCTGATGCGCGCCAGCAACGGCAGGCCGGCCAGATACAGATGGTGAGCCAGACGATGATGAATCACGGCCAGCACGCCGGGGTAGCAGAGCAGCACCTCATCGACGCTGCGCGCCGCCGGATCGCCATGGTAGGCCGCCAGCACATCGGTATCGAGCAACCGCCGCAGGCCCGGCAGGGCGGCGGCGAAATCCTGGATCAACTGCAACGCTTTGGCGTCGACGGCCGGCAGGTCGCAGTCACCATTGCGCGCCGCATAACGCAGCTCCAGGCGAGCCTGGGTCAGCAGTTCGTTGAGCGCGGCGTCCAGGGTGTGGCCGACGTAGAAATCTTCGCTTTCCTCGCGCAGGTCCACCGGCCCCAGGCGCATCGGGAACAACGCACCGCACAACTGTTCGAGCACCTGGGCCATGGCCTCGCGTGAAGGCAGCTCGCGACCGCCCTGCATGCCGCAGCTGCGCCCGTTCTGCCGACGCCAATCGGACCGCGCCTCATGCAACTGGCCGACGATGGACTGTAACTGCCAATGGCCTTTGCGTGCCTGAGGAATGTCGTTCACGGTTATGTCCTGCCCTGTGCGAAAACAGCGATGGCCGCCGATAGGCGCCCACCATACGGGAAAAATCCTGGCACCAAAAAGAACGCTTTGGATCGATCGTGGAGCATCTGAACATAAGCCGGGGTCATACGTTCCGTGGCTACCGTTGGGACTTGTGGGCCAGCGTGGCGGTGCCTATAGTCCTTTTTTCCGATCGCGCCCCTCCTTCATCACGATCATCCATTACAACAAGGATTCGCCATGAATTTTCCCGCATTGCGCAAACACCTGCTGATCGCCGGTCTGGTTCTGGGCAGCTCGCTGCTGGGCCAGGCGGTCGCCGGCGAACAGTTGCAGAAGATCAAGGACGCCGGTGTCATCAACGTCGGCCTGGAGGGTACCTATCCACCGTTCAGCTTCGTCGATGAAAACGGCAAGCTGACCGGTTTCGAAGTGCAGCTTTCCGAGGCGTTGGCCAAGGAGCTGGGCGTCAAGGTCAAACTGCAGGCGACCCCGTGGGCCGGCATCCTCGCGGCGCTGGATTCCAAGCGTCTGGACATCGTGGTCAATCAGGTGACCATCTCCGAGGAGCGCAAGAAGAAGTACGACTTCTCCACGCCCTACACCATTTCGGGTATCCAGGCGGTGGTCGCCAAGAAGAACGCCGACAGCATCAAGCAGGCGTCGGACCTGGGGGGCAAGAAAGTCGGCATGGGCCTGGGCACCAACTACGAGCAGTGGCTCAAGGACAACGTGCCGAGCGCCATCGTGAAGACCTATGACGATGACCCCACCAAGTATCAGGACCTGCGCGTCGGCCGCATCGATGCCATCCTGGTGGATCGCCTGGCGGCCTTCGACCTGATCAACAAGACCAACGAGACTCTGGCCCTGGCCGGCGACGCGTTCTCGCGTCAGGAATCGGGGATCGCCGTGCGCAAGGGCGAACCGGAGCTGCTCAAGGCCATCGACGACGCTCTGGAGAAACTGCGCAAGGACGGCACCCTGGCCAAGCTCTCCAAGCAATGGTTCAGCGCTGACGTCACCCAATGATCGAGAGCAGCCTGCAGCTGATGCTCGATTCGGCGCCCTTTCTGCTCAAGGGCGCCTACTACACGATATTTCTCAGCCTGGGCGGCATGTTCTTCGGCTTGCTGCTGGGTTTCGGCCTGGCGCTCATGCGCCTGTCCAGAAGCCGGTTGCTGAGCTGGCCGGCGCGGGTCTACGTGTCGTTCTTCCGCGGCACACCGTTGCTGGTCCAGCTGTTCGTGATCTATTACGGCCTGCCCCAGGTCGGTATCGAGCTGGACCCGCTGTCGGCGGCGCTGATCGGGTTTTCCCTGAACATGGCAGCCTATGCCTGTGAAATCCTGCGCGCAGCGATTGCGTCCATCGAGCGCGGTCAGTGGGAAGCAGCCGCCAGCATCGGCATGACCCGCGCGCAGACCCTGCGCCGGGCCATCCTGCCGCAGGCCATGCGCACCGCGCTGCCGCCGCTGGGAAACAGCTTCATCTCGCTGGTCAAGGACACGGCGCTGGCCGCCACCATCCAGGTACCGGAGCTGTTCCGTCAGGCGCAGTTGATCACAGCACGCACGTTCGAGATCTTCACCATGTACCTGGCGGCCGCATTGATCTACTGGCTGTTGGCAAGCATTCTGGCGCACCTGCAGAATCACCTGGAACGGCGGGTCAACCGCCACGACCAAGAGGCGTGAAGCAATGATCGTGGTAAAGGGCCTGACCAAGCAGTTCAATGGTCACACGGTGCTCAAGGGCATCGATCTGGAGATCGCCGCCGGCGAAGTGGTGGCCATCATCGGCCCCAGCGGTTCGGGCAAGACGACCTTCCTGCGCTGCCTGAACCTGCTGGAAACACCCACCAGCGGCCGCATCCGCGTGGGCGACATCGAAATCGACGGTGCCCGCGTGGCACAGCAGCAAGGCTTGATTCGCGAGCTGCGCCAGCAAGTGGGCTTCGTCTTCCAGAACTTCAACCTGTTCCCCCATCGCACGGCATTGGAAAACGTCATCGAAGGGCCGGTGGTGGTCAAGAAAACGGCCATGGCCGAGGCGGTCGAACTGGGCCGCAGCCTGTTGGCGAAGGTGGGTCTGGCCGGCAAGGAGGACGCCTATCCCAGGCGGCTGTCGGGGGGCCAGCAGCAGCGCGTGGCGATTGCCCGGGCACTGGCTATGCAGCCGCAGGTGATCCTGTTCGACGAGCCGACTTCGGCGCTCGATCCGGAGTTGGTCGGCGAGGTGCTGGCGACCATTCGAGGCCTGGCGCAGGAACGGCGGACCATGGTCATCGTCACCCACGAGATGCAGTTCGCCCGGGACGTGGCCAACCGCGTGGTGTTCTTCGACCAAGGCGTGATCGTGGAGCAGGGCCCGGCCCGTGAGCTGTTCGCCAACCCGCAGCAGGCGCGGACCCGGCAGTTTCTCGATAAATTCCTGCACCCCGAGCGGTAATACCGCTCAGGGTTTGCGGAACACGTAGAACAGGTTCGGTTCGCTGACCATGTACAGGTTGCCATCGTCGTCCATGGCGATGCCTTCGGGTTGCGGCACGCTCTTGCTCAAACCCTGGTGGCCCTTGCGCAGCGACATGGTGCTCAGGGGCCGCCCCTGCACGTCCAGTTCGACCACCAGCAGCGACTCGTCCGAGAGTGCCAGCAGGTGACCACTGCGCTCGTCATACTGCAGGCTGGAAAGATCGCGCACGAACAGCCCGGCATCGCGCCGACGGTCCTGGGTGACCTGCACGTCCAGCGGCTTGTCACTCACCCCCCGTGGAAAACCCTGCACCTCGTAGATCAGCATGGGGTCGCGCTCGCGCGCCACGAACAGGCGCTTGCCGGCCGAATCGTAGGCCAGCCCTTCGAAGCCCTTGTTGCTTCGGCCACCGAAGTTGAGGCTCAACTGCTCGGCGTGCTGCGCATCGAGGATCTGCGTGGTGTCGTCGATGTTGATCTTGATAAGCCGTTGCTGGCGCTCGTCGGTGATCACATAGACACCGGGGCTGATGTACTCGACCGCTTCCGGGTCACCGAATCCGACCAGCTCGATCCGCCGCAGGATTTTGCCCTGCAGCGACAGTTCGATCAGCTCCGAGCGCTGGTTGGTGACGGTGAACAAGGTCTTGCGCGACGGGTCGAAGGTCAGCGCCGAAATGTCGTCGTCCAGACCTTCGATCACCTTCGCTTCGATATCCACCTGATAGCTGTCCAGATCGATCGCACCCGGCAGGGGCCCGCCCAGCCAGCGCTCGACATTGAAACTGGCGCGTTCGAGCCAGCGAAAGTGGTGCAGCGCGGCGAAGGCGCAGATCAGCGTGAGCAGTGCCGCGATCAGCAGCAGGTGTACGGGTCGAACGAAGAAACGCATCGCGTCGGGCTCTTGAATGAAGTGTGCGCATCAAACCATTAAATGATGAAGCCAAGCTTAAGTTTCTACGGATAAACCTGTAGGAAGTTTCCGCAACATCACTGTACTGAAAACGCGCTCGCCGCCTCAGTGCTTGCGCAACACGTAGAACAGATTTGGCTCGCTTACCAGATAGAGGGTGCCCTCGTCATCGATGGTCACCCCTTCAGCACGCGGGATGGTGTCCTTGAGTCCGTTCATGCCGCCCAGCAACGTCATGAAGCTCCATTGCTTGCCCGCTTCGTCATACTCCATCAGCAAGTGCGAGTCGGCCGACAGCAGCAGGCGGTGGCCGGTACGAGGATCCACTGCCAGCGCCGAGAGGTTGCGCATGTCCAGGTCGGACGCATCCAGGCGTTGTTTCTCGCCGATGGGCTGGCCATCGCTGCCCAGCTTCAGCGAGAACAGCGCCGGTGGTCGCTCCTCACCCAGCAGCAGGCGCTGGTTGCGCGGATCCCAGGCCAGCCCTTCGAAGGCCTTGTTCTGATCCGTCGAAGGGCCGAGGTCGAACGATGCGAAATCGGCGATGTTCAGCTCGCGGGTATCGGCGTCGACCTTGACCACGGTCAACTGGTGCTGGCGCTCGTCGATGATCGCCAGACGCCCGTCGGGCAGCGCCGTGACCGCCTCCGGATTTTTCCAGCCGTTGAGTGGCATCTTGCGCAACACGTCGCCCTGTAGGCTCAATTCGGTCAGGTAGGGATTCTTGCCCATGACCGCGAACAGCGTGCGGGTGCCAGAGTGATAGGTGATGTCCGAAGCCTCGTCGCCTTCCATGCCCGGCAAGTGCTTGCCGTCGATCACGGCCTTGTAGTCGGGCAACCAGATGCTGGCCTTGCGCTGCGCGCTGTTCTGCGTCCACTCCTGCACCCACAGCTCGGCCCGGTCGTCCCAGTGCAGGACCACGGCGACGATGTAGCCGCTCAGCAGCACCAGCAGGGTCCACAGGTACCAACGTTTATACAGGGGGCGGGATGAATGCAGCGCGGCGCGGACCATGGAGTACCCTTGCTGGAGATGGATTCATGCGGGCACATCTGGACGATGCACCCACTGGGGTGGGGGCATTATCCAGATCGAATGTCAAAAAAAAGTGAGGCGCGGCGCGACTACTGAACGCAGCTTTCGAAGCGGCTGACACCCGGCAGTTCCAGCACGATATCGGCGCCGACTTCAAGCGGACCGACCCCGGCCGGGGTGCCGGTGAGAATGACGTCGCCGGCCTGCAGCGAGAAACATCCGGCCATGTACTGGATCATCGGCACGATGGGGTTGAGCATCAGGCTGCTGTTGCCGTCCTGGCGCACTTCGCCGTCGATGGTCAGGCGTATCGGGATGTTGGTGAGGTCGGGGAAGCTTGCCGCCGACACGAAGGGTGCGATCACCGCGGCGCCGTCGAACGACTTGGCGATCTCCCACGGCAGGCCTTTCTCGCGCAGGCGTGACTGGACGTCGCGCAGGGTCAGGTCCAGCGCCGGAGCGAAACCGGAGATGGCATCGATGACTTCTTCGACACTGGGCCGGGTGCTCAGGGATTTGCCCAGCAGCACCGCGATCTCGGCCTCGTAGTGCACCGCGCCGCGGTCGGTGGGAATGCTGAAGGTTTCCTGCAACGGCACCACGCAGCTGCTGGGCTTGATGAACAGCAGCGGTTCGGTCGGGATCGGGTTGTCCAGTTCCTTGGCGTGCTCGGCGTAGTTGCGGCCGATGCACACCACCTTGCCCAGCGGGAAGTGGATACGGGTGCCATCGATGTACTGGTGCTGGTAGCTCATTGCTCGAACCTCTGCTCAGATGAACGCATCAAATGGAAAAGATCTTGCCCGGGTTCATGACCCCGTTGGGGTCGAACACGGCCTTCATGGCCTTCATGTACTGGATTTCGACCGGCGAACGGCTGTACTGCAGGTAGTCGCGCTTGACCATGCCCACGCCATGCTCGGCGGAGATGGAGCCGTTGTACTTGCGTACGGTTTCGAACACTTCGGTATTGACCAGCGCGCACTCGGCGAAGAACGCGTCCTTGTCCATGTGCTCGGGCTTGAGGATGTTCAGGTGCAGGTTGCCGTCGCCGATGTGGCCGTACCACAGCACGTCGAAGGCCGGGTACCGTTCGCTGACGATGGCGTCGATTTCGCGCAGGAAGGCCGGCACTCTGGAAATGGTTACCGAAATGTCGTTCTTGTACGGCACCCAATGGGAAATGGTTTCGGAAATGTACTCGCGCAGCTTCCACAGGTTGCGCAGTTGCTGCTCGCTCTGGCTCATCACGCCATCCAGCACCCAGCCCTGCTCCACGCAGTGCTCGAAGGTGGCCAGCGCGGTGTCGGCGATGTCATCGGTGGTGGCTTCGAATTCCAGCAGGGCATAGAACGGGCAGGCCGTTTCGAACGGCGCCGGCACGTCGCCGCGGCCCAGCACCTTGGCCAAAGCCTTGTCGGAGAAGAACTCGAACGCCGTGAGGTCGAGCTTGCCCTGGAACGCGTGCAGCACCGGCATGATCGCGTCGAAGTCGGCGGTGCCGAGCACCATCGCGGTGAGGTTCTTCGGCGCGCGGTCCAGACGCATGGTGGCCTCGACGATGAAGCCCAGGGTGCCCTCGGCACCGATGAACAGCTGACGCAGGTCGTAGCCGGTGGCGTTCTTGACCAGGTCCTTGTTCAGCTCCAGCAGATCGCCCTGGCCGGTGACGACCTTGAGGCCCGCCACCCAGTTGCGCGTCATGCCGTAGCGAATGACCTTGATGCCGCCAGCGTTGGTGCCGATGTTGCCACCGATCTGGCTGGACCCCGACGAGGCGAAGTCCACCGGGTAGTACAGGCCATTCTCTTCGGCCAGGTTCTGCAACTGCTTGGTGATGACCCCCGGCTGGCACACCACGGTGCGGTCGGTGGCGTTGAATTCGAGCACCTTGTTCATGTAGTCGAACGACACCACCACTTCGCCGTTGGCCGCCACTGCTGCCGCCGACAGACCGGTGCGGCCGCCGGAGGGCACCAGCGCGACCTGGCGCTGGTTGGCCCAGCGAACGATGGCCTGGACCTGTTCGATGGTCTTGGGAAAGGCGATGGCGCTGGGGGCCGGGGCGTACTGTTTGGTCCAGTCCTTGCCGTAGGTGTCGAGGGAGGCGGCATCGGTGAGGACCTTGCCGGGCTCGAGCAGGGTCTTGAGTTCATCGATCAAGGCGTGGCTGTTCATGGACGCGACTCTGGAAGTGAAGGTTTCACGAATCGAGCGGTTCGCGGCCCGTCAAACCTCGAACCATTCATAGTCACCCTGAGAACGGCTCATGACCCAGGATGGGCGTACGACAGGGAGGCTATGCTAGCATACGCACCCCGCCAATCGAGCTCTGGCCCGGTGCGCGCCGCTTCACTTCCTGCCATTTTTTTCGGGACACAGGTTTACGCAGATGAGCAAGACTTCCCTCGACAAGAGCAAGATCAAGTTCCTTCTTCTCGAAGGCGTCCACCAATCCGCCGTGGACGTCCTCAAGGCTGCCGGCTATACCAGCATCGAGTACCACACCAAGTCGCTGCCCGAAGCCGAACTCAAGGAAAAGATCGCCGACGCGCACTTCATCGGCATTCGCTCACGCACCCAGCTGACCGAAGAGCTGTTCGACTGCGCGAAGAAACTGGTGGCCGTGGGCTGCTTCTGCATCGGCACCAACCAGGTCGACCTGGCCGCTGCCCGCGAACGCGGCATCGCCGTGTTCAATGCGCCGTACTCCAACACCCGCTCCGTGGCCGAACTGGTACTGGCCGAGGCCATCCTGCTGCTGCGCGGCATCCCCGAGAAGAATGCTTCCTGCCACCGTGGCGGCTGGATCAAGAGCGCGGCGAATTCCTTCGAGATCCGTGGCAAGAAGCTGGGCATCATCGGCTATGGCTCGATCGGTACCCAGCTCTCGGTCCTGGCCGAAGGCCTGGGCATGCAGGTGTACTTCTACGACACCGTGACCAAGCTGCCGCTGGGCAACGCCACTCAGGTCGGCAGCCTGACCGACCTGCTGGGCATGAGCGACATCGTCACCCTGCATGTGCCTGAAACCGCCGCCACCCAGTGGATGATCGGCGAGAAGGAAATCCGCGCCATCAAGAAGGGCGGCATCCTGATCAACGCCGCGCGCGGCACCGTGGTCGAGCTCGACGCACTGGCCGAGGCGATCAAGGACAAGCACCTGATCGGCGCCGCCATCGACGTGTTCCCGGTCGAGCCACGCTCCAACGACGACGTCTTCGAAAGCCCGCTGCGTGGCCTGGACAATGTCATCCTGACCCCGCACATCGGCGGTTCCACGGCCGAAGCACAGGCCAACATCGGTCTGGAAGTGGCCGAGAAACTGGTCAAGTACAGCGACAACGGCACCTCGGTGTCGTCGGTCAACTTCCCCGAAGTGGCTTTGCCGGCGCATCCGGGCAAGCACCGCCTGCTGCACATCCACGAAAACGTGCCGGGCGTGATGATGGAGATCAACAAGGTCTTCGCCGAGAACGCCATCAACATCTCCGGCCAGTTCCTGCAGACCAACGAAAAGGTCGGCTACGTGGTGATCGACGTCGACGCCGAATACTCGGATCTGGCGCAGGAAAAACTGCAACAGGTCACCGGGACCATTCGTTGCCGCGTACTGTTCTGATAGCGACCGGATTGCGGTGTGCCTGGCACACCGCGTCGTCTGGTTCGCGGCTGCTAGCCGCTCCTACAATCAACCCAGATCTCCTGTAGGAGCGGCTGGTAGCCGCGAACCAGGCGACGCGGTGTATCAGAACGGCTCATTGCCTCGCCGCCGAAACCAGCCCGTCAGCGACAATCGATTGCGCTGTGCCGGCATCACTTCGTGCGGCACCTCTCCGGAAAGAAACACCACCAGCGTGCCACCGATCGGCTGCACGTCGTACGCCGTGTCGCCTTGCAGGTACATGCGCAATTGCCCCCCATCCGCTTCGCTCCAGTCCGCATCGTTCAGGTACAGCACCGCTGAAACCATGCGCCGGTCATCGTCGCGAAAGCGGTCCAGATGACGCAGGTAGACACTGCCCGGCGGGTACAGGGCGAAGTGGCATTCGAAGTCTTCCAGCCCCAGGAACAGACCCCGGTTCAGGGCTTCGCGCAGGCTGTCCATGACTGACAGGTAGGTGTCGCACGGCAGCGCTTCGCCCGGCTCGATCCACTGGATGCGATCACCGCGAATGCCTTCACGAATCTCCTGGGACGGGCCACGCCCGACGGCCGCTGGCGCCAGCTCGCCCTGGGCATGACGGGTACGGCATTCGGCCGCCAGCGCCAGGGTCAACGCCTGGGGCACGAAGAGTTCCTGCTGCGACCAACCCTGCTCGGCCAGGTCGTCGACGATGCGCAGCAGCAGCGGATGGTCAGAAGGTATTTGCATGCCCGGCATAGTATCCATACGCCCGCAAAACCGACAGAGGCTTGCACAGTGTCGATGCATCCAAGCGCGATGCCTGTGTCACTTCTCGACAAAGCCTGGCAATGCCACGGACAATGGCCCCTTGCCGACAGGAGTCCCTATGCGCCGCGTCCTTGTGTTCTTGATGATGTTCAGTACGACGCCTGCCTGGGCCGACGACCACGACTTGCTGTACAAGGCCGCTGGCTGGCCTGAACAAAGAGCGCATTTCAGCGATGCCCTCAAGGCTGCCCAGCAGCGCTACCAGAGCAGCCTGCCACCGGCTGTGTTTCAGGCACTGGTGAGCAACAGCGACCAACGCTTCGCGGCCCAGGCCATGGACCAGCGTGCCGAAGCGCGGCTGCGCCAGGGGTTGGCCGATCCCAAGCCTGCCCTCGCCTTCTTCGAATCGCCATTGGGCCGCAAGATCGTCGCCGCCGAACTGCTCGCCACCCGCAGCGACCAACTGGCCAAGAACGCCCAGGGCTTGCCGAAACTGCAGGTCGAGTCCACCCGCGCGCTGTTGATCGGCCACCTGGCCCAGGCCCTGCCCGCCCGCCAGGCCGGTGCAGAGGTCAGCCTGGCGATCGCCGGGGTGGCCGCCGACAGCCTCAGCTCGATGATTCCAGGTCTGCTGGGGGCCGGTCAGGCCGCGGGTTTGCTCGATGGCCAGCGTGAGCGGCTGCAGCAGCAGATCGGCATCGATTTGAACAACACGCTGCTGTACGTGTACCGCGATCTGTCCGATCCGGAACTGGAAGAGTTCGTCGACTTCGCCGAGTCTGCCGCCGGGCAGGCTTATTATCAGGCCGCCCTGGAGGCGGTACGGGCAGGATTGGCGGTTGGACAGGCGCAAGGCCGCCCTGGGGCTTAGCGTGGCCACGCGGGCCTATTCGCGGGCAGAGCTCTCACAGGATCCACTAATGCCTGTGTGGGAGCGGGGCGGGCGGCGAGTCCTCTGCCCGCGAATGGAGCGACGCGGTTACAGATTCTGATCAAAAAACCCGAAGCACTGCGCCCGAATCGGCGGCACCTCATTGACCAGATGATGCTTGCCCCCCGCCACTTGCAACAGCCGCACTTCAGCGAACTTGCCGCGAAGTACCTTGAGGTTATGCCGCCAATCCACGGTGTCATCGTCATCCCCCTGCACGATCACCACCGTCCGCGGACTGCGCGGCGCGGCTTCGATGTGTTGCACCCACTGAACCAGCGCACCTACCCATGCCGTTGGCAGGCGCCGGGGTTGCAACGGATCGGCCTGCAGAAAAGGCAGAAAATCCACGTCGTTGCTATTGGCGCTGAAACGCCGCGCAATGCCGTTGACGAAAGGCTTGAGCAGGCGATAGCTGAGCTTGGACAGGCCCCACGCCACCGGCCGCACCAAAGGCGCCATCAACAGCACCTGCCCCTGTGCCGGTGACCGTGCCCCGTGGTACAGCAGATGGTCGATGATGATCGCGCCACCGGTGCTCTGGCCTAGCAAATGCCACGGCTGGGGCAACTGCAGCAGGCTCGCTTCGGCGAACAGGCCATTGAGGGTCGCCTGGTAATCGGCGAAGTTGTGAATGCTGGCCCGCTCTCCGCTGGACAGGCCATGACCTGGCAAATCGCAGGAAATGACCGCGAAGCCGCGCTCCAAAGCCCATTGCACGGCGTGCCGATACAGCCCCATGTGGTCGTAGAAACCGTGCATGACGAAGAGCGTGGCAATGGGTTGTTGCGGTATCCAGACCTGAGCGACGAGGTCGAAACCTGCTACCTTGAAGCAGCCCAGCCAGCTTTGCGCGGGAAGGTCGAGCTGGTAGAAGCGTTGATAGCCCTGGGCCTCGGCTGACAGTGGCTGTCGGGCGCTCAGGGGTTGCAGGGAGTTGCGCAGGGAATCGGGTTGGAATGCATGGGGCATGAGTGAGTATTCCAAGGCAATACGTGTGCTGGCTGTGTGGGCCTCTTCGCGGGCAGAGACCCGCTCCCACAATAAACCCGCGCTGTACCGTACCTGTGGGAGCGGGCTCTGCCCGCGAAGAGGCCCCTCCCACAATAAACCGCGCTGTACCGTACCTGTGGGAGCGGGGCGGGCGGCGAGCCCTCTGCCCGCGAAGA
This sequence comes from Pseudomonas sp. Leaf129, assembly GCF_001423465.1. Classification (NCBI taxonomy): domain Bacteria; kingdom Pseudomonadati; phylum Pseudomonadota; class Gammaproteobacteria; order Pseudomonadales; family Pseudomonadaceae; genus Pseudomonas; species Pseudomonas sp. Leaf129. Next base: position 175,044 of record NZ_LMOC01000009.1, read on the forward strand.
GGCCCTCGAGGGCGCTGACGATCCAGCGCCCTACCTCATCAAACCGACGCCACCGGCCGCTGCGCTTTGGGCTGCTGCCAGGAGTTGGCTGCACTTTCCTCGATGGCTTGCTGGATCGCCTTGCGGCGCCGCTCTTCGGCCTGACGACCGAAATACCAGACCAGGAATGTCACCAGCGACACCGCCAGCAGAATCAGGCTGGCCACCGCGTTGATCTCGGGCTTCACGCCCAGGCGCACCGCCGAGAACACTTCCATCGGCAGCGTCGTGGAGCCCGGTCCGGATACGAAGCTGGCCAGTACCAGGTCATCCAGCGACAGAGCGAACGACATCATCCCACCCGCCGCCAGCGATGGTGCGATCATCGGGATGGTGATCAGAAAGAACACCTTCCACGGCCGTGCGCCCAGGTCCATGGCGGCCTCTTCGATCGACAGGTCCAGTTCACGCAGCCGCGAGGACACCACCACCGCCACGTACGAAGCGCAGAAGGTGGTATGGGCGATCCAGATCGTGGCGATGCCGCGTTCCTGCGGCCAGCCGATCACCTGGGCCATGGCCACGAACAGCAGCAGCAACGACAGGCCAGTGATCACCTCGGGCATCACCAGTGGCGCGGTCACCAGGCCGCCGAACATCGTGCGGCCCCTGAAGCGACTGATGCGGGTCAGCACGAACGCCGCCATGGTGCCCAGCGCCACAGCCGTTACCGCCGTATAGCAGGCGATTTCCAGAGAACGCATGACGGCGCCCATCAGCTGGGCGTTGTCCAGCAGGCCAACGTACCACTGCACCGACCAGCCGCCCCATACCGTCACCAGACGCGAGGCGTTGAAGGAGTAGATCACCAGGATCAACATCGGGGCATAGATGAAGATCAACCCCAGTATCAGGATCAGTTTGGAGAACCCGAAACGCTTCATGCCTTGCCCTCCAGCTCTTTGGCCTGGCTGCGATTGAACAGCACGATGGGCACGATCAGAATCGCCAGCATCAGCACCGCCAGCGCCGAGGCGACGGGCCAGTCGCGGTTGTTGAAGAACTCCTGCCACAACACGCGGCCGATCATCAGGGTTTCCGGACCACCGAGCAGTTCGGGAATCACGAACTCGCCGACCACTGGAATGAACACCAGCATGCAGCCGGCGATGATGCCGTTCTTGGACAGCGGCACGGTGATTTTCCAGAAGCTGTTGAACGTGCTGGAGCCCAGGTCGGAAGCCGCTTCCAGCAGGCTGTTGTCATGCTTCACCAGATTGGCGAACAACGGCAGGATCATGAACGGCAGGTACGCATAGACCACACCGATGTACACCGCCAGGTTGGTATTGAGGATCTGCAAGGGCTGATCGATCACCCCCAGCCACAGCAGAAAGGCGTTGAGCAGACCGTTGTTGCTCAGGATGCCCATCCAGGCATACACGCGAATCAGGATGGCGGTCCAGGTCGGCATCATGATCAGCAGCAACAGCACGGTTTGCAGGTCCTTGCGCGCCTTGCTGATGGCATAGGCCATGGGGTAGCCGACCAACAGGCAGATCAGCGTGCTGAAGAAGGCCATCTTCAGCGAGCCCAGGTAGGCCGAGATGTACAGGTCGTCTTCGGTGAGCAGCGCGTAGTTGGCGAAATTCAGAACCAGCTGGAATTTCTGTTCGGCGTAGCTCCAGATCTCGGTGTACGGCGGAATCGCCACGTCGGCTTCGGCGAAGCTGATCTTGAGCACGATGAAGAACGGCAGCATGAAGAACAGGAACAGCCACAGGAACGGTACGCCAATGACCATCTGGCGCCCGTCGGGGATGATCCGCTTGAGCTTGCGTTTGATCTTGCGCAGCTTCATGAGCGCAGTACCACGCCGCTGTCGTCTTCCCACCAGACGAACACTTCGTCGTCCCAGGTCGGGCGGGCGCCGCGGCGCTCGGCGTTGGCCACGAACGACTGCACCAGCTTGCCGCACGGCAACTGCACGTGGAACACCGAATGACCGCCCAGGTAGGCGATGTCATGGACCTTGCCGCGCGACCAATTGTGCTCGGTGGCCGGTTGCTCGGTGGTCACCAGCATCTTTTCCGGACGAATCGCGTAGGTCACGTTCTTGTCTTCGGCAGCGGTACTCACACCATGGCCGACATAGATGCTGCGTTCCAACTCCGGGCTGCTGATCAACGCGTAGCCTTCCATGTCCTCGACCACCTGGCCTTCGAACAGGTTGACGTTGCCGATGAACTCGCACACTAGGCGGCTGGTGGGGGTTTCGTAGATGTCGATCGGGCTGCCGATCTGGGCGATCCAGCCCAGGTGCATGATGGCGATGCGCTGGGCCATGGTCATGGCCTCTTCCTGGTCGTGGGTCACCATCACACAGGTCACACCGACCCGCTCGATGATCTCCACCAGCTCCAGCTGCATCTGCGAGCGCAGCTTCTTGTCCAGCGCACCCATCGGCTCGTCGAGCAGCAACAGCTTGGGCTTCTTCGCCAGCGAGCGGGCCAGCGCAACGCGCTGACGCTGACCGCCGGACAACTGGTGAGGCTTGCGCTTGCCGTACTGGGTCATCTGCACCAGCTTGAGCATTTCCGCCACGCGTGCGTCGATCTCGGCGGCCGGCAGCTTGTCCTGCTTGAGGCCGAAGGCGATGTTCTGCGCCACCGTCATATGCGGGAACAACGCATAGGACTGGAACATCATGTTGATCGGCCGCTCGTAGGGCGGCATGTCGGTGATGTCCACGCCATCGAGGAAGATGCGCCCCTCGGTCGGCCGTTCGAAGCCTGCCAGCATGCGTAGCAAGGTGGACTTGCCGGAGCCGGAACCACCCAGCAAGGCAAAGATCTCACCCTGATTGATTTCCAGGGACACGTCGTCCACGGCCACCGTTTCGTCGAATTTCTTCGTGACCTTTTCGATCCGGACCAGCACCTTCTTCGGTTGCTGGCTGCCTTCTAGGGCTTTTTTGTAGGCGCTGGAGGCAACAGCCATTCACGAAACTCCCAAACTTGAGTGAGGGCGGCTCTGGATCCGGCCGCCCCGAGTATTTATTTGCCCGACTTGACCTTGGTCCAGCTGCGGGTCATCAAGCGCTGCACCTTGGGCGGCAGCTCGACGTTGACGTAAAGCTTGTCCTGAATGGCCTGTGGCGGATAGACCGACTCGTCGTTGCGCACATCCTGATCCATGAACTCGCCGGACTTGAGGTTGGGGTTGGCATAGCCGACATAATCGCTGACCTTGGCAATCACTTCCGGTTTCAACAGGTAGTCGATGAACGCCAGGCCCTGCTTGGCATCCGGCGCATCGGCGGGGATGGCCAGCATGTCGAACCACAGGTTGCCGCCTTCCTTGGGAATCGAATAGGCCAGTTTGATGCCCTTGCCCGCTTCCTCGGCACGCGACTTGGCCTGGAACACGTCGCCGGAATAGCCCACGGCTACGCAGATGTTGCCGTTGGCCAGGTCGCTGATGTACTTGGAGGAATGGAAGTAGGTCACGTAGGGACGGACCTTGAGCAGCTTCTCCTCGGCTTTCTTGTACAGCTTCTCGTCGGTGGTGTTGGGGTCCAGGCCCATGTAGTTGAGCACGGCTGGAAACATCTCGTCGGGCGAGTCGAGGAAAGCGACGCCGCACTTGGACAGTTTCTTGATGTTTTCAGGCTCGAACACCATGGCCCAGGAATCGATCTTGTCGACACCCAGCACTTCCTTGATCTTGTCCACGTTGTAACCGATGCCGTTGGTGCCCCACAGATAGGGCACGGCGTACTGGTTGCCCGGATCGTTCTTTTCCAGGCGCTTGAGCAGCACCGGATCCAGGTTGGAGTAATTTGTCAGCTGGGTCTTGTCCAGTTTCTGGAAAGCCCCGGCCTTGATCTGTTTGCCCAGGAAATGGTTGGACGGCACTACCACGTCGTAGCCGGTATGGCCCGCCAGCAACTTGCCTTCCAGGGTTTCGTTGGAGTCGAACACGTCGTAGATCGGCTTGATACCGGTCGCGGCTTCGAAATCCGCCAGGGTGCTTTCGCCGATGTAATCGGACCAGTTGTAGATGTGCACGGTGCCTGCCGCTTGGGCATTGAGCGCCAGGGTCAGACCCGCACCGATCAGCATGGCCTTGCGAAACAAAGAGTGTGACAAGTGCAGGTCCTCTCAATAGTCTGTTTTATATAATAAAACCGGCGCGCAACTTACCGTTCATGTCCTTGCGCCGCAATGATTGATTCCGCGAATCCCAGTCACAGCCTGGCTTCACTGACGCAGGATGAGTGATCAACGCCAGACCTGTGGGAGCTGGCTCTGCCTGCGATGAGGCCATCACTGGCTTACCGCTCCCACAGGGCCGATGCTTACTTGCCCGACTTAATCTTCGTCCAGCTGCGCGTCATGATGCGCTGCGTTGCCGCAGGCAGATCGGCGATGGCATACAGCTTGGCCTGCACGTCAGCTGGCGGGTAGATACCAGGATCTTCGCTGATGGCTTTATCCACCAAAGCCGTTGCAGCCTCGTTACCGTTGGGGAATTGCACGCTGTTGGTGATCTCGGCCATGACTTCCGGCTTCATCAGGAAGGTCATGAACTTGTAGGCGCCTTCGACGTTCTCGGCATCCTTGGGAATGGCGACCATGTCGAAGAAGCTGCCAGCGCCCTCCTTGGGAATGTTGTAGCTGACCTTGACCTTGCCCCCGGCCTCTTCGGCGCGCGACTTGGCCTGGTAGATGTCACCCGAGTAACCCACGGCTACGCAGATGTTGCCGTTGGCCAGGTCGGAGATGTACTTGGAGGAGTGGAAGTAGCCGATCGAAGGACGCACCTTGAGGAACAGCGCTTCGGCTTCGGCGAGCTGCTTCTTGTCCTGGGAGTCGGTCGGATAGCCCAGGTAATGCAGGGCGATCGGCAGCATCTCGGTCGGCGAATCGAGGAAGCTGATGCCGCACGACTTCAGCTTGGCTGCGTTTTCCGGTTTGAACAGCAGGTCCCAGCTGTTGGTCGGCGCGTCGGCGCCCAGGGCAGCCTTGACCTTGTCTGGGTTGAAGCCGATGCCGATCGAGCCCCACATGTACGGGAAGGCATGCTTGTTGTCCGGATCGCTCACCGACACTGCCTTGAGCAGCGATTGATTGAGGTTCTTCCAGTTCGGCAGCTTGGAGCGGTCCAGTTCCTGGTAAACGCCGGCCTTGATCTGCTTGGCCAGGAAATTGTTGGAAGGCACGACGATATCGTAGCCGGACTTGCCGGCCAACAACTTGGCTTCCAGGGTTTCGTTGCTGTCGAATACGTCGTAGACGACCTTGATCCCCGACTCCTCCTCGAACTGCTTGATCGTGTTCGGCGCAATGTAGTCCGACCAGTTGTACACGTGCAGAACCTTGTCGTCCGCCTGCGCAGCACTGGCCATCGCCCCCATCAGGGCCGCGGCGAGGAGGGTCTTGCCAAATATCTTCATGCGTTGTGCTCCAATTTTATCGAAATCCGATGTCGAGATTGCTGGGGAAGCTGCCGATGCCCTGTGGGCGCTGGCGCTGTCTGCGAACGGCGTGAATCGGTGTCGCGGCCATTCGCGGGCAGAGCCCGCTCCCACAGGGGGTACGAACCTTCGCGGGCATAGCCTGTTCCTACAGGGGCAGGCATCAATTCGTCAGCCTCGGCAAGACTAGCATTTAGCCACCTAGCGCTTCGAGTGTCAGGTCAAGGCAAAGGCGTGCCTTGCTCACCAGCTCGTCGATCTCGGCATGGCTGATGACCAGCGGCGGAGCAATGATCATGGTGTCACCCACCGCGCGCATGATCAGTCCGTTGTCGAAGCAGAACTGCCGACAGATCATGCCGGCACCCCGGCCCTCGTGACGGCTGCGCGTGGCCTTGTCCTTGACCAGTTCGATCGCCCCGAGCATGCCCAGGCCGCGGACCTCACCCACCAATGGATGGTCCAGCAGCTCCCGCAGACGCTTTTGCAAATACGGTGCCGCCTCGGCCCTGACGTTGTCGACGATGTGCTCGTCGCGCAGGATGCGCAGGTTTTCCAGCCCCACCGCTGCCGCGACCGGGTGCCCGGAATAGGTGAAGCCGTGGTTGAAGTCGCCGCCCTGGTTGATCACGTTGACCACCTCGTCGCGCACGATCACCCCGCCCATGGGGATATAGCCGCTGGTAAGGCCCTTGGCGATGGTCATCAGGTCGGGCGCCAGGTCATAGTAATCGCTGCCGAACCAGTGGCCGGTACGGCCAAAGCCACAGATCACTTCATCGGCGACGAACAGGATGTCGTAGCGCGCCAGCACTTCCTTGACCTTCGGCCAGTAGGTGTCGGGCGGAATGATCACTCCGCCAGCGCCCTGGATCGGCTCGGCGATGAACGCCGCGACGTTCTCTTCGCCCACTTCCAGGATCTTCTTTTCCAGTTGCTCGGCGGCCCAGACACCGAACTCGTCGGGGGTCATGTCGCCACCTTCGTCGAACCAGTAGGGCTGGGCGATGTGCACGATACCCGGGATTGGCAGGTCACCCTGCTCGTGCATGCCCGACATGCCGCCCAGGCTGGCGCCAGCCACGGTGGAGCCGTGGTAGCCATTCACGCGGCTGATGATGACCTTCTTCTCGGGCTTGCCCTTGAGCGCCCAGTAATGGCGCACCAGGCGCAGCACGGTGTCGTTGCCTTCGGAGCCCGAACCGGTGAAGAACACATGGTTCATGCCCGCCGGCGCCAGGTCGGCGATGGCCTTGGCCAGCTCCAGCGCAGGCGGGTGGGCGGTCTGGAAAAACAGATTGTAATAAGGCAGCTCGCGCATCTGCGCGCTGGCGGCCTGCACCAGCTCTTCGCGACCGTAGCCTATGGCCACGCACCACAGGCCCGCCATGCCGTCGAGGATCTTGTGCCCTTCGCTGTCCCACAGGTACACGCCGTCGGCCTTGGTGATGATCCGCGGACCCTTGTTCTTGAGCTGCGTGTAATCGCTGAAAGGCGCCAGGTGATGGGCGCTGCTCAAGTCCTGCCAGTGCTGGGTCTGGGGGTTGTTGTTGCTCATCTGTAGCTCCTTTTTCTCACACCGCGAACAGCAGGAACTCACGTTCCCACGAGCTGATCACGCGCTTGAAGTTCTCGTGTTCGGCGCGCTTGACCGCGACATAGCCGACGACGAATTTCTTGCCCAGGTATTTCTCCACCGTCTTGCAGTTTTCCATGCGTTCCAGCGCATCCTCGATGGTCAACGGCAGACGCAGGTTGCGACGTTCATAGCCACGCCCCTGGACCGGGGCGCTCGGGTTCAAGCCCTCGACCATGCCGATGTAGCCGCACAGCAGGCTGGCGGCGATGGCGAGGTACGGGTTGGCATCGGCGCCCGGCAGGCGGTTCTCGACTCGCCGGTTCTGCGGCGTCGCATCGGGCACGCGCAGGCCCACGGTGCGGTTTTCCTCACCCCACTCGACGTTGACCGGCGCCGAGGTGTCGGGCAAGAAGCGGCGGAAGGAATTGACGTTAGGCGCGAACAGCGGCAGCAGTTCGGGAATGAATTTCTGCAGACCGCCGACGTGGTGCAGGAACAGCTGGCTCATGGAGCCGTCTTCGTTAGCGAAGATGTTCTTGCCGGTGGCCGAATCGACGATGCTCTGGTGCAGGTGCATGGCGCTGCCCGGCTCGCCGGTCATGGGCTTGGCCATGAAGGTCGCGGCCACGTTGTGCTTGAGCGCGGCCTCGCGCATGGTGCGTTTGAACACCAGGATCTGGTCGGCCAGGTGCAGGGCATTGCCGTGCCGGAAATTGATTTCCATCTGCGCCGTGCCGTCTTCGTGGATCAGCGTGTCGAGGTCCAGGTTCTGCGCTTCGCACCAGTCGTAGACGTCTTCGAACAACGGATCGAACTCGTTCGCCGCCTCGATGGAAAACGACTGTCGACCGGTTTCGGGACGCCCGGAGCGGCCGATCGGCGGCTGCAGCGGAAAGTCCGGGTCCTCGCAGCGCTTGGTCAGGTAGAACTCCATCTCCGGCGCCACGATCGGCTGCCAGCCCTTGTCCGCGTACAGTTTCAAGACCTTCTTGAGCACGTTGCGCGGCGACAGCTCGATGGGGTTGCCCTGCTTGTCGTAGGTGTCGTGGATGACCTGCGCGGTGGGCTCGATGGCCCAGGGAACGAGAAACACCGCGTTCTCGTCGGGGCGGCAGATCATGTCGATGTCGGCGGGGTCGAGCAACTCGTAGTAGATCTCGTCTTCCACGTAATCGCCGGTCACAGTTTGCAATAAAACACTTTCCGGCAAGCGCATGCCCTTTTCGGCGATGAACTTGTTGGTCGGGGAGATCTTGCCGCGGGTGATCCCGGTGAGGTCGCCGATCAGGCATTCGACTTCGGTGATCTTGTGTTCTTTCAACCAATCGGTGAGCTGGTCGAGGTTGGGACTCATAAATACCTCAGGAGGCCATTAACCCGGCTCGCGGCGAGCCAGGCACTTGTTGACGCATGGGCGTCGTTGGAAAAGCGGTCAAGCGAGGGCACCACGATGCCCGCCCGGCCTTTCGATACCCGGCCGGAACGTGAGGCTCAGGGTAGCGGTTTCAGGGCAAAGGCAGTACATGACGGACAAAAAAACAGAGACGCAACGCCGTGGGCTGTCAATTATTCTGGCCGCTGGCAACCGGCGGCTGCAGCGACTGAAATCAGATAATGGCAGGCGTGCCATGATTCACCCTCGGTCTTATTGAAATGACGGGTTGAAAACGAGCTTAGCCTTGTTCATTTTTTTCCACAACTCTCGACCTGCAAACTTCATCGTGCACTTTTCATGCAGTTGCAAAGTGCCTTAATTGCCTGTCACGCGCGCCCTGATATGCAGCAAAAGAGGCTCAACAGCGCCCTTTCAGGGCAAAACCTGGCTCGCTTGACTTCATGTTGGCTTTCGGATTGACTGAAACCTGCTCAACCCAATGATTGATATTTTTAACAACAAAGGTGTTGCATCATGTCGGTACCCCCGCGTGCCGTTCAGCTCAACGAAGCGAACGCATTCCTTAAGGAACATCCTGAGGTTCTGTACGTCGACCTTCTGATTGCAGATATGAATGGTGTGGTGCGCGGCAAGCGCATCGAACGCACCAGCCTCCACAAGGTTTACGAGAAAGGCATCAACCTGCCCGCCTCGCTGTTTGCTCTGGACATCAACGGCTCTACCGTGGAAAGCACCGGCCTCGGCCTGGACATCGGCGATGCCGATCGGATCTGCTATCCCATCCCCGACACCCTGTGCAACGAGCCTTGGCAGAAGCGCCCTACCGCGCAACTGCTGATGACCATGCACGAACTCGAAGGCGAACCCTTCTTCGCCGATCCGCGTGAAGTGCTGCGCCAGGTCGTCGAGAAATTCGACGCCATGGGCCTGACCATCTGCGCCGCGTTCGAGCTGGAGTTCTACCTGATCGACCAGGAGAACGTGAACGGTCGCCCTCAACCACCGCGCTCACCCATTTCCGGCAAGCGTCCGCATTCGACCCAGGTGTATCTGATCGACGATCTGGACGAGTACGTGGACTGTCTGCAGGACATTCTGGAAGGGGCGAAGGAACAAGGCATTCCGGCCGACGCCATCGTCAAGGAAAGTGCGCCGGCGCAGTTCGAGGTCAATCTGCACCACGTTGCCGATGCGATGAAGGCCTGTGATTACGCAGTGCTGCTCAAGCGCCTGATCAAGAACATCGCCTACGACCATGAGATGGACACCACGTTCATGGCCAAGCCTTACCCGGGCCAGGCAGGTAACGGCTTGCACGTGCACATCTCGATCCTGGACAAGGACGGCAAGAACATTTTCACCAGTGAGGATCCCGAGCAGAACGCCGCATTGCGTCACGCGATCGGCGGTGTGCTCGAGACCCTGCCCGCGTCGATGGCGTTCCTGTGCCCGAACGTCAATTCGTACCGCCGCTTCGGTGCTCAGTTCTATGTGCCCAACTCCCCGTGCTGGGGCCTGGACAATCGGACCGTGGCGCTGCGCGTGCCCACCGGGACGCCGGATGCCGTGCGCCTGGAACACCGCGTCGCCGGTGCCGATGCCAACCCGTACCTGCTGATGGCTGCGGTTCTGGCCGGCGTGCACCATGGCCTGACCAATCAGGTCGAGCCCAACGAGCCGGTGACGGGCAACTCCTACGAGCAGAACGAGCAGAGCCTGCCGACCAACCTGCGCGATGCCCTGCGCCTGCTGGACGACAGCGAAGTGCTGGCCAAGTACATCGATCCGAAATACATCGATATCTTCGTGGCCTGCAAGGAAAGCGAGCTGGAAGAGTTCGAACACTCCATCTCGGATTTGGAATACAACTGGTACCTGCACACGGTGTAACGGCCGGGTGCCGCAACGCGGTTCCTGGACCGCGGTGCGGCAGGTACACCGCGTCGCAACCGGACGCGGCTTGCGCCGCTGCTACAGGGGATCACCGTATCTTCTGGATATGCAATCCCTGTAGCAGCGGCGCGAGCCGCGTCGGCGGTATGTGCGGACTACCTGACGTACCGCGTCCGGTTCAACGCGCCCAGCGCAACTGGGTCGGCAATGGTGACGGGGGCTCTGGCTCCGGTGGATTGCTCGGTAACGCCAATACCCGATTGAGTACTTCGGTTTCCAACGCCGCCAGGCGATGAGAACCGCGAGCCCGCGGCCGCGGCAGCTCGACGGCCAGATCCAGACCGATACGCCCCTCCTCGATCAGAATCACCCGGTCGGCAATCGCCACGGCTTCGGACACATCATGGGTCACCAGCAACACGGTGAAGCCGTGCTTGCGCCACAGGTTCTCGATCAACTGCTGCATCTCGATCCGCGTCAGGGCATCCAAAGCACCCAAGGGTTCATCCAGCAGCAACAGCCGCGGCTTGTGGATCAGCGCCCGCGCCAAGGCCACACGCTGCTTCTGCCCTCCCGACAGCGCCGCCGGCCATTCATTGGCACGTTCGGCCAGCCCTACCGCTTCGAGCGCCTGCAGGGCCTGCTCGCGCCAGTTGCCGGACAGCCCCAGGCCAACGTTGTCGATGACCCGTTTCCATGGCAACAAGCGAGCTTCCTGAAACATCAGCCGGGTATCGTTGCGCGCCTCGCTGAGCGGACCGGAGCCGGCCAGCAACTGGCCGCTGGTGGGCTGGTCGAGGGCCGCCAGCAGGCGCAGCAAGGTGCTCTTGCCGCAACCGCTGCGACCGACGATGGCCACGAACTGGCCGGCCGGAATGTTCAGGTCGATGTCGCGCAGCACCTCGCGCTCGCCAAAGGTCTTGCGCAACTGCCGGACCGCCAGGGGAATCCCGCGCCGCAGGTTCTGCGGTTGTTCCTTGAGAACGGTCATGCCGAACCTCCCTTGGTTTGATAGGCCGGATGCCAGCGCAACCACACCCGTTCCAGCCCACGCGCCGCCAGATCAGCCAGTTTGCCGAGAATCGCATACAACACGATGGCCAGGACCACGACGTCGGTCTGCAGGAATTCACGCGCGTTCATGGCCAGGTAGCCGATGCCCGAGCTGGCGGAAATGGTTTCCGCCACGATCAGCGTCAGCCACATCAGACCCAGGGCGAAACGCACGCCGACCAGAATGGAAGGCAAGGCTCCGGGCAGAATCACCTGCCAGAACAGACGAAACCCGGACAGGCCATAGCTGCGAGCCATTTCTACCAACGCGGGGTCGGCGTTCTTGATGCCGTGGTAGGTGTTCAGGTAGATCGGGAACAATGTGCCCAAGGCCACCAGAAAGATCTTCGCCGACTCGTCGATACCGAACCACAGGATCACCAGCGGAATGAGCGCCAGGTGCGGGACGTTGCGGATCATCTGCACCGAGGTGTCGAGCAGGCGCTCGCCCCAGCGCGACAGGCCGCTGATCAGCCCCAATACCAGGCCGATGCCGCCACCGATGGCAAAGCCGATGCCGGCGCGCCAGCCACTGATGGCCAGATGCGTCCAGATCTCCCCGGACTTGAACAACGCCACACCCGCCTCGAACACTGCGCTGGGCGCCGGCAGGATACGCGTCGACAGCCAGCCGACGCTGACCGCCACCTGCCAGATCAACAGCAGGCCCACTGGCAGCGCCCAGGGCGCCAGCCGGTGGATGATTTTGCTTGATGTACTCATGACAGATTCTCAGCGCTTGGCCGCGGCCTTGGGCAAGATGTCATTGGCCACCATCTCACCGAAGGGGCTGACGTAATTGGCGCCGGTCGGTGTCTCGGGGCGCTGCACGTCCAGGTGCGGGAACAGCAACTCGGCCACGCGGTACGACTCTTCCAGATGCGGGTAGCCGGAGAAGATAAAGGTGTCGATGCCCAGCGCGGCGTACTCCTTGACCCGCTCGGCCACGGTCGGACCGTCACCCACCAGCGCAGTGCCGGCGCCGCCACGAACCAGGCCGACGCCGGCCCACAGGTTGGGGCTCACCTCCAGCTTGTCCTTGCTGCCGCCGTGCAACGCAGCCATGCGCTGTTGGCCTACCGAATCGAAGCGCGCCAGCGAGGCCTGGGCACGGGCAATGGTGTCGTCGTCGACATGGGCGATCAGCCGTTCGGCGGCGTGCCAGGCTTCTTCATTGGTTTCCCGCACGATCACGTGCAGACGAATCCCGAACCGCACGGTGCGGCCGAGCTTGGCCGCCTTCTCGCGTACTTGGGCAATCTTCTCGGCCACGGCCGCTGGCGGTTCACCCCAGGTCAGGTACATCTCCACCTGTTCGGCGGCAAGGTCTTGGGCTGCGTCGGAAGAGCCGCCGAAGTACAGCGGCGGACGTGGCTGCTGCACCGGGGGATAAAGCAGCTTGGCGCCTTTGACGGTGAGGTGCTTGCCATCGTAGTCGACGGTTTCGCCTTCCAGCACACGACGCCAGATGCGGGTGAATTCCACCGATGCTTCATAGCGTTCCTCATGGGTGAGGAACAGCCCGTCGCCGGACAGCTCATCCGGGTCGCCGCCGGTGACCAGGTTGAACAGTGCGCGGCCATTGGACAGCCGATCCAGAGTCGCGGCCTGACGCGCCGCCACAGTGGGCGAAATGATGCCCGGACGCAGGGCTACCAGAAACTTCAGGCGCTGGGTGACTGGAATCAATGAGGCCGCCACCAGCCAGGAGTCTTCGCACGAACGCCCGGTCGGAATCAGTACGCCGCCGTAACCCAGGCGATCGGCGGCCTGGGCGATCTGTTGCAGATACCCGTGATCGACCGCCCGCGCGCCTTCGGCGGTGCCTAGGTAATGGCCGTCGCCGTGGGTGGGAAGAAACCAGAAAATGTTGAGGCTCATGGAGTTGTCTCCTGACGTGGCTCGAAACCGGTGCCGGGGCACCGGTGCAATTGTGCGGTGGTTGAAACGGGGCGATTTAGGGCGCCTTGGCTACATTGGCCGGCGGTGTCCAGATCACATCCTGAATGCGCAGCGGCTTGGGGATCAGCTTGAGCTGATGGAAGCTGTCGGCGATCTTCTGCTGCGCGGCAACGGTCTGCGGATTGAGAAACTGCGCACCGTAACCCTGGCGCTTCACCGAGGTCAGGGTGATGTCGGCCGGCAGGCCCAGCAGCGGTGCGACCTGGGCGGTCACTTCTTCGGGGTGGGCCTTGGACCATTCACCCACCGCGCGGACTTCTTCGACCAGGGCGGTGATCACCTCCGGGTGCTTCTGGGCATAGGGCTTGGTCGCGAGGTAGAACTGCAGGTTGTCGACGATGCCTTGACCGTCACGCAGGGTGCGGGCCTGCAACTGCTGTTCCGCAGCGGCCTGGTAGGGGTCCCAGATGACCCACGCATCGACGCTGCCGCGCTCGAAGGCGGCACGCGCGTCGGAAGGCGGCAGGTAGACGGTCTGGATGTCGGAATACTTGAGCCCCGCCTCTTCCAGCGCACGAACCAACAGGTAATGCACGTTGGAACCCTTGTTCAGCGCGACCTTCTTGCCTTTGAGCTCACTGACCGAGCGGATGGTCGAATCCTTGGGCACCAGGATCGCTTCGCTGGTCGGGGCCGGTGGCTCATAGGCCACGTACAGCAGATCGGCACCGGCTGCCTGGGCGAACACTGGCGGGGTTTCCCCGGTCACGCCGAAATCGATCGAGCCGACGTTGAGGCCTTCGAGCAGTTGCGGCCCGCCGGGAAACTCGGTCCATTTGACGTCCACGCCTTGGGCGGCCAGGCGCTTCTCCAGCGTGCCCTTGGCCTTGAGCAGGACCAGCGTGCCGTATTTCTGATAACCGATGCGCAGGGTTTCAGCCTGGGCCTGGGTAATGGCGCCGAACGACACAGCCGCAGCAAACAGTGCGACCACACCACGACGCAAGAACAGGGTGCGCATGGCACTCTCCTTTTGCAGAGGGAATTGGGTTGCACCTGCTTGCCCGTTGGCGGGCGAGTAAGGTGGATACGACAGTTCGAATCAGATGCTCCAGCGGGCGCTGCGCAGGCTTTGCGTGAGCAAGGCCGGGTCATGGGTCTGGGGTCGACGCAGCAGGAAAGCGTGGAATTCCTCCAGGGCGCTCTCCAGCCGCTGCTCGAGGGCCGGTGCCAACTGGGCCGCGACACTGCCTTCGCCGTAGGCGATCTGGCTATCGTCGGCGAAGATCCCCTGAAGCATTTCCTGCGCCTTGAGCGAGGCCAGCACGGGCTTGAGCGCGTAGTCCACCGCCAGCATGTGGGCGATGCTGCCGCCGGTGGCGACGGGCAGCACCACCTTGTTGCTCAGGGCGCGCTCGGGGAGCAGGTCCAGCAGCGTCTTCAGCGCACCGGAGAACGAGGCCTTGTACACCGGTGTTGCCACGATGAGGCCGTCGGCCTTGCCGACCAACTCGATGAAATGCAATACGTGCGGGCTGTCGAAACGGGCGTGCAGCAAGTCTTCGGCCGGGAAGTCCCGTACCTGGAACGTCACTACTTCGACGCCTTTACGCTGCAGCCACTGCTTGCCGCGTTCCAGCAGTACACCGGAGCGCGAGCGCACGCTTGGGCTGCCGCCCAGAGATACGACGAGCATGGGGTAAATCCTTGAATAGCGAAGTCGGAGCGCTTCTGGAGAAGTCGCCGGAATGGAGGGAACAGTAACAGGCAGGATTTATATCTTTAAATCATATTTATTCATTTGGTTATTCGATAAAAACATATCCAAGCCACTGCGCCCCCTGTAGCAGCGGCGCAAGCCGCGTGGGCCGTAAACGCGGTACATCTGACGCACTGCAAAACGCCGGACGCGGCTTGCACCGCTGCTACAGGGCAGGTGCTCAGCGGTTGGGCTGTGGGGTCAGGCGCAGGTACGGCTTCACCGCCTTGTAGCCCTTCGGAAAGCGCTGCTTGATCTCTTCTTCGTCCTTGAGCGAAGGCACGATCACCACATCGTCACCATCCTGCCAGTTGGCCGGAGTCGCCACCTTGTGGTTGTCCGTGAGTTGCAGCGAGTCGATCACCCGCAGGATCTCGTGGAAGTTGCGCCCGGTACTGGCTGGATAGGTGATGGTCAACCGGACCTTCTTGTTCGGATCGATGACGAACAGCGAGCGCACGGTCAGGGTGTCGTTGGCATTGGGGTGGATGAGGTCATAAAGCTCGGACACCTTGCGGTCGGCATCGGCCAGGATCGGAAAATTCACCGTCGTGCCTTGGGTCTCGTCGATGTCGCCGATCCAACGCTGGTGGGACTCGACCGGATCCACCGACAAGGCGATGGCCTTGACGTTGCGCTTGGCGAACTCGTCGGCCAGCTTGGCGGTAAAGCCCAGCTCGGTGGTGCAAACAGGTGTGAAGTCGGCCGGGTGCGAAAACAGCACGCCCCACTGATCACCCAGCCACTGATGAAAACTGATGCTGCCCTGGCTGGATTCCTGGCGGAAGTCGGGGGCGATGTCGCCGAGTCGAATGGTCATGGTGCTGCTCCTGGACTGTTGTGCGCATGACTGTGCACCGAGCAGCAGGGAAACAAAAAGAATGGATGGTACTGGTGCTAGGCGAATCTGGAATAACGCTGCGCCACAAACGAAAAAGCCCGCACGAGGCGGGCTTTTTCCAACGGCACGTATTACTTGAAAGCGTACGTGTAGTTGAAGATCAGACGGGTCTGATCGACGTTGGTGCCCACGTCGCTGCGATAGGTACCGTTACGCAGGGTGGCGCCGAAGTTCTTCAGCAGGCCGCTCTGGATCACGTAGTCGACGCGCATGTCGCGTTCCCACTCGGAGTTGTCCGAATCACCGGTACCGGCTGCCTTGATGTCATCGGCATGCAGGTAGGCGATCGAAGCCTTCAGGCCCGGTACGCCGACGCGGCTGAAGTCGTAGGAGTACTGGGCGAACGTGGTGTTCTCGCCAGCGCGGGTGAACGAGTTGACCATACTGTCGGTGAACAGATAGACGCTGGAACCGCCGTTGCCTTCGTTACGAC
Source organism: Pseudomonas sp. Leaf129 (assembly GCF_001423465.1). Lineage (NCBI taxonomy): Bacteria > Pseudomonadati > Pseudomonadota > Gammaproteobacteria > Pseudomonadales > Pseudomonadaceae > Pseudomonas > Pseudomonas sp. Leaf129. The sequence continues at coordinate 191,418 of NZ_LMOC01000009.1, forward strand.
CGTTGCCATCGACGACGTTGCCGTTGTTGATGAACGGCATGCCGCCGTCATCACCCACTTGCTGGTAGCCGGCGAGGAACGCGTGACCAGCGATGCTGTAGGTGAAGATGGCACTCCAGGTCTTGTTGTCGATTTCACCTGGGGTCCTGGCGTAGCCGCTGTTGTTGTTGAAGCGGTAGCCGACGTCACCGTTCTTGCCGTCGGAGCGGCTGTCGAAGTAGCGCAGGTCGGTCTTGAACGACTGGTCTTCACCCAATGGCAAGACGTGCACGGCGCCCAGGAAGGTCTGCTTGTAGAAGTCTTCCAGCTGCGCGTGGTAGACCTGCAGGGTCAGGTCCTTGGTCGCTTTCCAGTCCACACCGGCGAACTGGAAGTTGTTGGTGTCTTGAGTGGCACCGCCGACGCCCAGACCCGAGTAGTTACTGGTAGCACGACCCGCGGACTTGTTCAGTCGACCAACGGTGAAGGTGAAGTTGTCCAGGTCCTTGGAGGTCAGGATACCGCCCTGGTAGGTAGCAGGCAGCAGGCGACCATCGTTGGACACCAGGATCGGCAGGTTGGGCTGCAGTGCGCTACCCACCTTGAGTTCGGACTTGGCGAACTTGACCTTGCCGTTCGCGCCCAGACGCGACCAGGTCTTCTCGGCCGAGCCATCGGTGTCGCTCGGGAAGAAGCTGTTGTTGTTCGGGTGGTGACCGCGGCCGCCGTCCAGGTGAATACCGCTCATGGCCTGTACGTCCAGACCGAAGCCGACGGTGCCGGGGGTGTAGCCAGAGATGAAGTTGAAGAGGAAGCCTTGAGCCGATTCTTCCTGATCGTTCGCTGTGCCTTCACGGGTATCGTTGCGGAAGTACATGGTCCGCGAGCTCAGCGTTGCCTTGCTGGCTTCGAGGAAACCCGAGGGTGCCGGATCGGCGGCGTAAACACTGGTGGAGATGCTGGCGAGCGCGATGGCTACGGCGAGCGACTGCTTGTACATGTGATGCTCCTCTGGTTTCTAATTTTTGTGGTGTCTTTGGTCGGGGTCTGGCGCCCCTTGTCCGCCGATGCGCGATTAGCGCTAAAGCGTGACCAGTTAGTCAATGTTTACAAGCCGATTCGAGACCTTGGTCTAAGCCAAACTCTGGGTGCCGAGATTAACGAAATTTTCACAAAACCAAAAAGAATTGTTTCAAGTTTTTTTAGAATTTAATCGCATAACAGCTACAACCTTCCAAACAAAAAAGTTCAATCCAGTTATCAAACATAAGCTAATTCCCAAACGGTATTTCAAAGCCGTTTCTTATATCGTTTAGATTCCTTCTCGTTCCCTGATTCCAGCTCCTTACTTTGCGCTCGCCAACAGCGGGTGCTGGAAACTCACCGCCCCTGACTCTTGCAAAAGGCAGCCACCCATGGCCAAGCAGCGCTTCGCACGAAAACTGTTCACCACTTTGGCCCTGACCGGCCTGGCCATGGGTATCCAGGCCGCGCCGCTGACCGTCGGTTACCAGACCGGCATCGACCCCAGCAAGGTGCCCCAGGCCGATGGTGTCTATGAAAAGGCCATTGGCGAGAAGATCGACTGGCGCCGCTTCAACAGCGGCCCGGAAGTGGTCACGGCCATCGCCTCGGGCGATGTGCAGATCGGCAACCTGGGGTCGAGTCCGCTGGCGGCTGCCACTTCACGCAAACTGCCCATCGTCGCCTTCATCGTTTCGGCGCAGATCAATTCCGCTGAAGCCTTGGTAGTGCGCAACGGCAGCAGTATCGACAACCCCCAGCAACTGGTGGGCAAAACCATCGCCACGCCCTTCGTTTCCACGTCCCACTACAGCCTGCTCGGCGCGCTGAAGCACTGGGGCCTGGAGGGCAAGGTCAAGGTGGTGAATCTTCAGCCCGCTGAAATCGCCGCCGCGTGGAAGCGTGGCGACATCGATGGCGCTTTCGTCTGGTCGCCGGCATTGGGCGAGATCCGCAAGAGTGGCAAGACCTTGACCGATGCCTCGCAGGTCGGCCAATGGGGCGCACCGACCTTCGAAGTCTGGGTGGCGCGCAAGGATTACGCCGAGAAGCATCCTGAAGTGATCGCCAAATTCGCCAAGGTCACCCTGGATTCGTTTGCCGACTACGCGAAAAACCAGGCGCAGTGGACCGCCGACTCCGAGCCGGTGCGCAAGATCGCCAAGCTGACGGGCGCCAATGCTGCGGATGTTCCCGACTTGCTCGCCGGCTCCACCTATCCCGACGCCGAGGCCCAGGCTTCGGACGCGCTGCTGGGTGGCGGTACCGCCAAGGCGGTGGCCAAGACGGCCGAGTTCCTCAAGGAACAGGGCAAGCTGGAAGCTGTGCTGCCCGATTACACGCCTTACGTCAGCGCCAAGTTCGTTCAGTGATCCCGCGCACGCCCAACGGAGTTCGACCGTGGCCCAATTGATTCTCGACCGTATCAGTGCCCACTACCCGGGCGCTGCGCAGCCGGTGTTGCAGGACATCTCCCTGAGCCTGGGCCCACAGCAACTGTGCGTGGCGCTGGGTCCCTCGGGCAGCGGCAAGACCTCGTTGTTGAACCTGATCGCCGGTTTCGTGCCGCCCAGCAGTGGCCGCATCACCCTGGACGGGGTCGCGGTAAAAGGTCCAGGGGCGGACCGTGGCGTGGTGTTTCAGGATGACGCCCTGCTGCCTTGGCAGGACGTGCTGGCCAATGTCGCTTTCGGTCTGCAACTGGCGGGCATCGCCCGGCCGCAGCGTGAAGCGCGGGCGCGTGAAATGCTCGCGTTGGTCGATCTGGCCGGTTTCGCCGAGCGGCAGGTGTGGCAGCTATCCGGTGGTCAGCGGCAACGCGTGGGTCTGGCCCGAGCGCTGGCGGCCGATCCGCAGGTGCTGTTGATGGACGAACCCTTTGGCGCATTGGATGCGTTCACGCGGGAGCAGATGCAGGAACTGCTGCTGCAGGTCTGGCAACGGACCGCCAAGCCGGTATTTCTGATCACCCATGACATCGAAGAAGCGGTGTTTCTGGCCACCGACCTGATTCTGCTCGCACCCAATCCGGGGCATGTCGAGGAGCGTCTGAGCCTGGATTTCGGCCAGCGCTACGCCGCAGGCGAGAGCGCCCGGGCGATCAAGTCCGACCCCCGATTCATCGAGACCCGCGAGCACGTCCTGGCTCAGGTATTTGCACAACGAGAATCTGCACAACGAGAGTTCGCCCAGCGTGTTTCTCCACAGGGCCCCACTGCACGCGAGGCACTGGCATGAGCCACTATCCGACCGAAGCCATCGACCGCACGCGCAAGCCCGCTGCGCGCCGACCCTGGCGTCTGAGTACGCGAGCCATCAGCACACTGACCCTGGCCGGCGTGCTGCTGCTCTGGTGGGCGGTCACCGCCAGCGAATTGATCGAACCGCTGTTCCTGCCATCGCCGGGTGCCGTGCTGGACAAAGCCTGGCTGCTGGCAACCCAAGGCTACATGGACGCAACCTTGTGGCAGCACCTGGGTGCCAGCCTGGGGCGCATCGGCCTGGCCCTGGTCTTTGCCGTTTTGTTCGCCATCCCGGTGGGCATCGCCATCGGCCACAACCGCATTGCCCAAGGCATCCTCGACCCATTGATCGAGTTCTATCGGCCCATTCCACCGCTGGCCTACCTGCCGCTCATCGTGATCTGGTGCGGTATCGGCGAGACCTCGAAGGTGCTGCTGATCTACTTGGCGATCTTCGCTCCGATCGCCATCGCCACGGCCACCGGTGTGCGCAACGTCGATCCGGCCCGGCTGCGCGCTGCGCAGTCGCTGGGTGCCACACGGGCGCAGCTGATTCGTCATGTGATCGTGCCCAGCGCCCTGCCGGAGATCCTCACCGGTATCCGCATCGGCCTGGGCGTCGGTTGGTCGACCCTGGTCGCCGCCGAGTTGATTGCCGCCACCAGCGGCCTGGGTTTCATGGTGCAGTCGGCCGCGCAGTTTCTGGTCACCGATGTGGTGGTACTGGGCATCCTGGTGATCGCGCTGATCGCCTTTGGCCTGGAAATGGGCTTGCGCGCCCTGCAACGACGGCTGGTGCCCTGGCACGGCCAAAGCCACTGAATCACCGATTTCACCAACAGAGCTGACCAACATGACTCTGCACATTACCCCCTTGAGCCCCACCATCGGCGCGGTCATCGCAGGCGTCGACCTGAGTCGCGAGCTGACCCCGGCGCAGCAACGCGAGATCGACGCCGCGCTGCTCGCCCACCAGGTCTTGTTCTGGCGCGACCAGCCACTGACGCCGGCCCAGCAGGCCCGGCTGGCGCACCAGTTCGGTGACCTGCATATCCATCCGATCTACCCCAGCGTGCCGGGGCAACCCGAAGTGCTGGTGCTCGACACCGCCGTGACCGATGTGCGCGACAATGCCATCTGGCACACCGATGTCACCTTTCTCGCGGAACCGGCAATGGGCGCGATACTGACGGCCCAACAGGTACCGCCCTTTGGCGGCGACACCTGCTGGGCCAACGGCATAGCCGCGTTCGAGGCCTTGTCCGCACCGTTGCAGACCTTGCTCGACGGCTTGACTGCCACCCATGATTTCGCCAAGTCGTTTCCGCTCGAACGCTTCGGCAACGATGCCCAGGCCCTGGCACGCTGGGAGCAGACCCGGCAGCAGCATCCGCCGCTGTCGCACCCGGTGGTGCGGACCCATCCGGTCAGCGGGCGCAAGGCCTTGTTCGTCAATGACGGCTTCACCACCCGTATCAACGAGCTGTCGGCGGCGGAAAGTCGGGCGCTGCTCGACTTGCTGTTCGCCCACGCCACGCGACCCGAGTTCTGTGTGCGCTGGCAATGGCGTCAAGGGGATGTGGCATTCTGGGACAACCGCGTGACCCAGCATTACGCGATCGACGACTACCGACCGCAGCGACGCGTGATGCATCGAGCGACGATATTGGGGGATCGACCGTTCTGAACGGGCGGGGGTGGCAATGGCCGCCCCCGCTGACCGTCATTCGCCGATGGCGGCCTTGTAGCCTGCGGCATCGAGCAGCTTGTCCAGCTCACCGGCAGCGCTGGGCTTGAGCTTGAAGAACCAGGCGCCGTAGGGTTCGCCATTGACGCTCTCGGGAGCGTCGGCGAGTGCCTCGTTGATGGCGATCACTTCACCGCCTACCGGCGAGTAGATATCGGACGCCGCTTTCACCGACTCCACCACACCGGCTTGATCACCAGCGACGAACACCTTGCCGACTTCCGGCAGCTCGATGAACACCACGTCACCCAAGGCTTCCTGGGCATGGTCGCTGATGCCTACGGTCACCGTGCCATCAGCTTCCAGACGGGCCCACTCGTGGCTTTCGGCAAAACGGAGTTCAGCAGGGATATCGCTCATATCATTGTCCTCAACAAGGGTCAGCGGCCAGCCCGCCATACGATTCAGATCAGGGTGCTACCATGCCGGACGAAGGTCGGCTTGACCACCCGTACCGGGTACCATTTGCCGCGTATCTCGACTTCCGCACGGTCAGCGGTCGCCATGGGTACACGCGCCAGTGCAATCGACTTGCTCAGCGTAGGTGAGAAACTACCACTGGTGATCTCCCCTTCGCCAACTCCGGCGATCCGCACTACCTGATGCGCACGCAGCACGCCGCGCTCCTCGAGCACCAGACCGACCAGTTTCATCGCCGGTCCGACAGCCCGTTCGCGCTCCAGCGCCTCACGCCCGATGAAGGCCCGCGAGATCGGTTGCCACGCCACGCTGCCGGCCATGTTCGACGCCAATGGCGAGTTCGCCTCGTCCATGTCCTGGCCATACAGATTCATGCCTGCTTCCAGACGCAGCGTATCGCGCGCGCCCAGGCCAATGGGCGAGATACCGGCGCCGATCAATTCGTTGAAGAAGTCGGCGGCCTGGGCCGCAGGCAAGACGATTTCGATGCCGTCTTCACCCGTATAGCCGGTGCGAGCAATGAACCAGTCGCCCTGGTGGCGCCCTTCGAAGGGTTCCAATCGCAGCAGCAATTCGCGGCGTTGGTTGCCCAACAGATCGGCGACCTTGCGCCGCGCCTCGGGCCCTTGCACCGCCAGCAGCGCCAACTCGGGACGCTCGCGCCACTGCACATCGAACCCATCGGAGTGAGTGCTCAGCCAGGCCAGGTCCTTGTCGCGGGTGGCGGCATTGACCACCAGGCGATAGCCATCCTCGGTGAGGTAGGCGATCAGATCATCGACCACCCCGCCCTGCTCATTGAGCATGGCACTGTACAAGGCCTGGCCGGTTGCGGTCAGGTTCCCCACATCGTTGCTCAGCAGGTGTTGCAGGAACGCCCGGGCATCCGGCCCGTGGATATCGATCACGGTCACATGCGACACGTCGAAGACGCCGCAATCGCGACGTACCTGATGATGTTCTTCGACTTGCGAGCCGTAATGCAGGGGCATGTCCCAACCGCCAAAATCGACCAGCTTTGCGCCGAGGGCAAGATGCAGGTCATACAGAGGCGTACGCTGTCCCATGGGTTTCTCCTTCCGGGCGTGGCGAAAGCGCAGGCGGATTGTCCTTGGTGCCTGCGCCGGATGCGGCGCATTGTAGCGACAAGGTCGCGGTGGTGATATCTGAAGCTTGGATCAGTGAGTTCGACCCAGCTGGCGCGCCGAACGTCGAATCAACCCGATGACCGGCAGCAGGCCGACCAGCACCAGGGTCAGGGCCGGCAGCGAAGCGCGAGCCCACTCGCCTTCGCTGGTCATTTCGAAGACGCGCACCGCGAGCGTATCCCAGCCGAACGGACGCATCAGCAAAGTGGCCGGCATCTCCTTCAACGTGTCGACGAACACCAGCAGCGCTGCGCTGAGCGTGCCAGGCAGCAGCAGTGGCAGGTAGACCTTGAAGAACAGCCGCGCACCGCCCACACCCAGGCTGCGCGATGCTTCGGGCAGGGATGGGCGAATGCGTGCCAGGCTGCTTTCCAGGGGCCCGTAGGCCACCGCGATGAAGCGGACCAGGTAGGCGACCAGCAGCGCCGCCACACTGCCCAGCAGCAACGGCCGACCGGCGCCGCCCAGCCAGCTGGACACTGGCACCACCAGTTCGCGGTCGAGAAAACTGAAGGCCAGCATCAGCGACACCGCCAGCACCGATCCCGGCAGGGCATAGCCCAGGTTCGCGATCGCCACACCGGCGCGAACGCCCGGCATGGGCGCCTGACGCCGCGCGAACGCCAGCAACAACGCCACCGCGACGGTGATCAGCGCGGCCATGGCGCCCAGGTACAGGGTATGCAGGATCAGCTCACGATAGCGCTCGTCGAGGTCGAAGCGTCCGCGCTGCCAGCACCATGCGACCAACTGCACCATGGGCACGACAAAGGCGCAGGCGAACACCAGCGCGCACCAGCCACTGGCCAGCCATGCCTTGAATCCGCTCAGCCGATACAGCGCCTGCCCGCGCGGGCGCTCGCTGGCCGCATGATCCTGGCCACGGGCGCGACGCTCGCCATAGAGCACCAGCATCACGGCCAGCAATAACAAGCTGGCCAACTGCGCCGCGCTGGAAAGGCTGAAGAAGCCGTACCAGGTCTTGTAGATGGCGGTGGTGAACGTATCGAAATTGAACACCGCCACGGCGCCGAAATCCGCCAGGGTTTCCATCAATGCCAGGGCCACACCGGCCCCGATGGCGGGCCGGGCCACCGGCAGGGCGACTCGCCAGAAGGCCTGCCAGGGTGATTGGCCAAGCATGCGCGCCGCTTCCATCAAGCCCTTGCCCTGGGCCAGGAACGCGGTCCGTGCCAGCAGATAGACGTAGGGATAGAACACCAGCACCAGCACAATGATCACTCCGCCCGTGGAGCGCACCCGCGGCAGGCGCAGGCCGTTGCCGAACCACTCGCGCAGCAGGCTCTGCAGGGGGCCGGCAAAATCCAGCAGGCCCACGAACACGAAGGCCAGCACATAGGCAGGAATGGCAAACGGCAGCATCAATGCCCAGTCAAGCCAGCGCCGCCCGGGGAATTCACACAGGCTGGTGAGCCACGCCAGGCTGACGCCGATCACCGTCACACCCGTACCTACGCCCACCACCAGAGTCAGCGTGTTGCCCAGCAGCCGCGGCATCTGCGTGTCCCACAAATGGGACCAGATCTGCAGGTCGATGCTTTGCCAGGACAGCGCCAGCACACTCAGCGGCAACAGCACGAGCCCGACCACGGCCAAGACCAGCGGATACCAACGGCGTTGGACGGAAGAGGACAATGGAATCACTCGAGGTTTTCAGATTGCGGGCTTTCTCAACGACAGCCACTCCTGTGGAGAGCTTACTGCGCTGTGTCAGCATGTACGGTGGTGCGCCGTTCGCGGGCAGAGACCCGCTCCCACACAGAAAGCACAAAAGCACCTGTTCTTCTGTGGGAGCGGGTCTCTGCCCGCGAAGGCCGCACCACCGATATCAGCTCAGTTCCACCCGGCACGGTCCATCAACCGGATCGCCTCGGCCTGACGCTTGCCTGCCACTTCCACGGGGAGGGTGTCGGCCTTGAACTCGCCCCAACTGGCGACTTCCGCAGAGGGAGCCACCGCCGGATTGGCTGGAAACTCCTGGTTCACCCCGGCGAAGATTGCCTGCGCCTGCGGTCCGGTCATCCACTCGACCAGAGCGATGGCCGCCTGGGGGTGCGGCGCATACTTGTTCAGGCCAATGCCCGAAAGGTTCACGTGCACACCGCGATCGCCCTGGTTCGGCCAGAACAGCTTCACACCCAGGTCCGGTTGCTGCTTGTGCAGGCGGCCATAGTAGTAGCTGTTGACGATACCCACGTCGCACTGCCCGGCATCGATGGCCTGCAGCACCGCGATGTCATCGGAGAACACGTCGGTGGAAAGGTTGTTCACCCAGCCCTTGAGAATCTGCTCGGTTTTCTCGGCGCCGTGGGTCTCGATCAAGGTAGCGGTCAGGGACTGGTTGTACACCTTCTTCGCCGTACGCAGGCACAGGCGTCCTTCCCATTGCTTGTCGGCCAGCGCCTCGTAGGTGCTCAGCTCCTGCGGTTTGACGCGCTCGCTGGCGTAGGCGATGGTCCGCGCACGCAGGCTCAGGCCGGTCCACTGGTGGGACGCAGCACGGTATTGCGGGGGAATGTTGCCGTCGATGACGGTGGACTGGATGGGCTGTAGGATGCCCATCTGCTCGGCTTGCCACAGGTTGCCGGCATCGACGGTGAGCAGCAGGTCAGCCGTGGCGTTCTGCCCTTCGGCCTTGATGCGCTGCATCAACGGCGCTTCCTTGTCGGTGATGAACTTGACCTTGACCCCGGTTTTCGCGGTGTAGGCGTCGAAAACCGGCTTGATCAGCTCGTCGATGCGCGACGAATAGACGACCACTTCATCGGCAGCGTGGGCGTTACCACCCAGCAGGCAGAGCGCCAGTGCAGCGAGAAGACGTTTGCGCACCATCATGAGGGAAACCTTGCCGTTGGAGTGAGGCCGAAATGGTAGTGAATCACATTTACCTTCTCAACCGAACTCGGGGGCCAGCCGTTACCAAATGTTGCAGGCAAGCGCAGCAAACGGCTGTCTCAGGGGCGCGCCAGCTCCGGTAGATCGCCGGCCAGGCCCAGCGCCTGGCAGACGAACAACGCCTTGGCTTCCGGCAGTCGCTCCACCCACTTCAAGCCGGTGTTGCGCAACCAGCGCAGCGGCAGCGGGTCGGCCTGGAACAGGCGCTCGAAGCCTTCCATGGCCGCCATCAGTGCCAGGTTGTGTGGCATGCGTCGGCGCTCGTAGCGCGTCAGCACCGGCAGGCCCGCCAGCCGCTCACCTCGCTGCCGGGCATGGATCAGTTCTTCGGCCAGCACCGCCGCGTCGAGCAGGCCCAGGTTGACCCCCTGCCCGGCCAGCGGATGGATGGTGTGCGCGGCATCGCCGATCAGTGCCAGACCGGTTTCCACGTAGCGCTTGGCATGTCGCTGACGCAACGGGACGCACAAGCGAGGATCGGCAGCGATGACCTCCCCCAGACGTCCCTCGAAGGCTTGACCCAGCGCTCGGCAGAAAGCCGCGTCGTCCAAGGCCATCAGGCGTTCGGACTGCTCCGGCGTGGTCGACCAGACGATCGAGCACCAATGCTTGCCATCACCGCGCTGCAAAGGCAGAAAGGCCAGCGGGCCCTCGTCGGTGAAGCGTTGCCAGGCCGTATCGCGATGGCCCTCGCTGCACTGCACGCTGGTGACGATGGCATGGTGCAGGTAGTCCCATTCGCGTGTCTCGCAGCCAGCCAGCCGGCGCACTGCCGAATGCGCGCCATCCGCGGCGATCACCAGCGGGGTGCGTACGGTCTGACCGCCGGCGAGGGTCAACAGACGATCGTCACCCGAATGGCGCAGCTGCTCCAGTCGCGCATTGGCCAGCAGCCGGATTCCGCTGTCCTGCAGGCGTTCGAGCAAGGCGTCCTGAACCACGCGGTTCTCGACGATATGCCCCAGAGTGTCGGCATGCACGCTGGCGGCGGAAAAATTGATCTGCCCGGTGCCGCTGCCGTCCCACACGCTCATGTGTCGATAGGGGTTGGCACGCCGCGCCTGGATACCATCCCAGGCGCCCAGGCGCTGAAGGATGCGCTGGCTGGCCATGGACAGTGCACTGACCCGCGCTTCGAAGGGTGCCAGTGCGTCGAAAGGCTTGCCGGTCAGCGGCCCGCCGTCGATCAGCAGGATGTCCAGGCCGCTGTCGCGCAGGGCGAGCGCCAGGGCGCTGCCGACCATGCCAGCGCCGACGATGACCAGGCCGGCGCGCAATTCGTTGGTGTGGGTCACTGTATTCATTGCCCTTTGATGTCCGACCGAGTGCCCAGGCCCATGGCCTGGCGTGCGAACCAGCGCTTGGCCGGCGGCAGCAGATCGAGCCCCAGCAGGCCCAGATTGCGGCCCACCGCGACCCATGGATCGGGTGTCGCGAACAAACGCGTCAGCTGGTCCGAAAAGCCCACGGTCAGGTTCTGATCCAGGCGCTGGCGTTGCTCATAGCCACGCAGCAGCGACAGCTCGCCCACATGGCCAGTGCTGGCGAGCAAGGCATCGGCCAGTGCCTGCACGTCGCGCATCGACAGGTTGAAACCCTGTCCGGCAATGGGGTGCAAGGCATGCGCCGCGTTCCCCAGGACCACCAGATTGGAACGCACCTGCTCCTCGGCCCGTACCAGCGACAACGGATAGACATGTCGGGCGCCCACGCGCTGCAGCGTACCCAGGCGGTAGCCGAACACCCCCTGCAGCTCCTGCAGAAACGCATGATCGGACAACCCCTGCAGGCGGCGGATATCGGCGGGCGTACGGGTCCAGATGAGTGCGCAGCGGTTGTCGGGCAACGGCAGCAAGGCCATCGGCCCATCATCGGTGAAGCGCTCGAACGCCTGCCCCTGATGCGGATTGCCGGGGGTGATGTTGGCGATCAGGGCGTCTTGATCGTAGCGCGTGTGCTGCACGGCAATGCCCAACTGTTCGCGCAGCTCGGAACGACCACCGTCGGCCAGCACGGCCAGGTCGCACTGCACCTGAGTGCCGTCGTTCAAGGTCAATGCGTAACCATCCGCCAAGGCCTGGGTGCCGGTGACTTCCGCCGGACAGCGCCAGCTCACCACCTCTCGGTCAAGCGCCTGCCACAGGCACTGGCCGAGCCAGGCGTTCTCCACCACATAGCCCAAGGCCGGTACGCCTTCGTCTTCGGCGCGAAGCCGCGCGGTGCCGAAGCGACCGCGGTCGGACACATGGATCTGACGAATCGCTTCGGCACGCTGGCTGATCGCCGGCCACAAGCCCAGGCGCTCATAGATCTGCCGGGTGCCGTAGGACAATGCTGAGGAGCGCGCATCATAGCTGGGCTGGTAGGCGTCGCCGGGGGCGAAGCGCTCGATCAGGACGATGTTCCAACCGCGAGCCTTGGCACCAGCCTGCAACGCCAGGGCCAGGCTCGCGCCGACCAGTCCGCCACCGATGATGGCCAGATTGAAGCGGCTCATGCCTCGGCCCGCGCGGTCGCCATCAGCGCCTCGATATCGGCGACCGACTTGGGCACCGCCCCGGTTAGAATTTCGCAGCCTTTCTTGGTCACCACCACATCGTCCTCGATTCGTACGCCAATGCCCCGCCACTTCTTTGCAACGCTTAGGTTGTCGGGCGCAATGTAGATGCCGGGCTCGACGGTCAGGGTCATGCCGGGTTCGAGCACCCGCCACTCGCCACCCACCTTGTACTCACCGACATCATGCACATCCAAGCCCAGCCAGTGGCCGGCGCGGTGCATGTAGAACGCGCGGTGCGCGTCGCGGGCGATCAGCTCGTCGACCTCGCCCTTGAGCAGACCCAGCCGCACCAGCCCCTGGGTTATGACCTGGACCGTGGCTTCATGGGCCTGGTTCCAGTGCTTGTCGGGACCGATCGCGGCGAAGGCCGCCTGCTGCGCCTCGAGCACCAGCTCGTAGATGGCTTTCTGCTCGGGCGAAAAGCGACCGCTCACCGGGAAAGTACGGGTGATGTCGCTGGCATAGCATTCAATTTCGCAACCGGCGTCGATCAACACCAGGTCGCCGTCGCGCAGCACCGCATCGTTCTGTTGGTAATGCAGGATGCAGGCATTGCGACCCGCAGCCACGATCGAGCCATAGGCCGGCATCTTCGCCCCGCCCTTGCGAAACTCGTAGTCCAGCTCGGCTTCCAGGCTGTACTCGTGCAGCCCGGCGCGGCAGGCCTGCATGGCGCGGACGTGGGCACGCGCAGAAATATCAGCGGCCCGGCGCATGACCTTGATCTCGGCCGCCGACTTGTACAGACGCATGTCGTGCAGCAGATGGTCCAGCGCTTCGAATTCATTGGGCGGCTGGGCACCCAGGCGCGCCTTGGAGCGGATGCTGTTGATCCAGTCCATCAGGTGCCGATCGAACTCCGGGTGGCTGCCGATCGAGGAGTAGACGCGGTCGCGTCCCTCAATCAGGCCGGGCAGGATGTCGTCGATATCGCTGATGGGAAAGGCGTCATCGGCGCCGAAATCGCGCACCGCCCCTTCCTGCCCGGCCCGCAACCCATCCCACAGCTCGCGCTCCGGGTTGCGCTCGCGGCAGAACAGCACGTACTCGCCATGCTCGCGCCCCGGAATCAAGGCGATCACCGCTTCGGGCTCGGGAAAGCCGCTCAGGTACTGGAAATCGCTGTCCTGGCGGTAGACGTGTTCCACGTCGCGATTGCGGATGGCCACCGCGGCGGCGGGCAGAATGGCGATGCTGTTTGGCACCATCTGCGCCATCAGTGCCTTGCGGCGGCGGGCATATTCCGATTTCGGGATGTGGCTCATGGGCAGACGCAGGCTCCGGGGTCAGGTCAGTGCAGCGACGGCTTGGCGCTGGCCGCGGTCGGGTGCTTGGCCGACTCGGTGTAGAGCAGCAGCGGCGCAACGCGCAGGTATTCCATGACTTCCATGTAGTCGGTCTCGCCGTCTTCGGACTCTTCCAGCGCGTCCTGCACCTGGGCGATGGCCGCCAGATCCTGCAGCACTTCCATGGCTTCGGTGCTCAGCGCCGTGTCGCGGGCGGTCAGACCGAACCCGGCCAGGAAACCCTGGCACCACTGGCCCAGGGCGGCAGCCCGCTCGGGCAACGGCGACTCGTCGCTGGGGACCAGCAGTACCACGGTCATGTCGTCGCTGGTGAGCTCGCCCTTGACCATTTCCTGCAGGCCGATCAAGGCCTGGCGAACATTGTCTTCGGCGGGTGCGCCAAGCAGGTCGGCGGCATCGACCAGCCATGGCTCGACCTCGAAGCCGGCCCCGGCGCAACTGCGCCCCAGCAACAGGCCGTGCAGTTCGGCAGGTGAAACGGTGTGGCCGCTGCTGTTGAGCAGGGTGGCAAACGCGTGATAGGGGGAATTCTGAATAGGCATGGGCAACTAGGCGCCAGACGGCGCAATGACTAGAATGAAGGCCTTGTATCCTAGCACCGGCAACCGCGCCAGACTATCGACGCGGCCAACTACGTGTTCATCTTCACCGGACCTGCCAGTTCAGCGGCAGGCGACTTTTTCCAACCGTACCTACCGGGACTCCATGGAACACAACGACCTGCAAGCGCTGATGAGCCGACTCGAATCATTGATCGGACGAGTCGAGCAACTTAAACGACAAAACGGACTCCTATTAGCGCAGGAAAAGACCTGGCGCGAGGAACGCGCAAGTCTCATCGAAAAGAATGAAATCGCCCGGCGTAAGGTCGAGTCCATGATTTCGCGCCTCAAGGCCCTGGAGCAAGACTCATGAGTTCAAGCAATAGCGTCACCGTCCAGATCCTGGACAAGGAATACTCGATCATCTGCCCGCCGCAGGAGCGCAGCAATCTGGTCAACGCCGCCCGCTATCTGGATGGCAAGATGCGCGAGATCCGCAGCAGCGGCAAGGTGATCGGTGCCGACCGCATTGCTGTCATGGCCGCGCTGAACATCACTCACGACCTGCTGCACCGCCAGGACACACCGGCGCTCCCGGTCAATGACAACACCCGCGAACAGGTCCGCGATCTGCTCGAACGTGTGGATCTGGTGCTTGCCACCGATCCGGAAACGCCCAAGGGCTGAAATCCGCAAAGCTTTTCTGTATACTGGCGCCACTCCCTGGAGTGCTTGCCAGTCGGTCATGTCCCTGAGCCGATACGCACAACCACGGGGGTTGCACGTGGGGTTGGTGTGCATGTCCGCTCGACGGAAAGCCTTAAAACCTCCTGTGATCTCCACCTTGAACTTTCGGGTTCAAGGGCTACACCGACAGCGGTTCGTCGGGGAGTACCTGAATTTCCAGCCCATGCCAGCTCGACTCGGCGTGGGCTTTTCATTTGTCGCTGGGCAGCACAGCCCCGGTGGCGTCCGTGATCAGGATCGACCGCGCCCATGACCGCCTCCGCGCCGCTGCCTCGTCAACAACCGTCTCGTCAGCAATTGCGCCGCCAGCTGCGTGCCACGCGTCGCGCACTTACCCCCGCACAACAGCGTCAGGCTGCCCAGGGCCTCTATCGGCAACTGGCTCAGCATCCGTTGTTTCGGCGTGCCCGGCACATTGCGCTGTACCTGCCCAACGACGGCGAGATCGACCCACGGCCCTTGCTGCGCGAGGCCCAGCGGCGCGGCAAGCGGACCTACCTGCCGGTGCTCAGCGATTGGCCGCGCACCAAAATGGTGTTTCAGCAGGTACGCCGAGGCGAAAAGCTTCGTCCCAACCGCTTTGGCATCCCCGAGCCCCGTATCCAGCGCGCCCGCCAACGCACCATCTGGGCGCTGGATCTGATCCTGCTGCCGCTGGTGGGGTTCGATGACGAAGGCGGGCGTTTGGGCATGGGCGGCGGCTTCTACGACCGCAGCCTGGCCTATCGCGCTCGGCGCACGGCCTGGCAGGCCCCGGTGCTGCTGGGGCTGGCCCATGAATGCCAGAAGGTGGAGCGCCTGGCGCAGGCCAGTTGGGATGTACCGTTGCAGGGCACGGTCACGGACAGGGGTTGGTATCTGACTTGAAACCTGTTGGAGCGGTCAGTGGCCGCGAAAGCCGCGCCGCCGTTACCGCGAGCTCACCACCAAAGTCTGCACCACGGTCAACTCAACACCCGTATCCGCCTTGCTCGCCCACAGACTCTGCGCGTATCCGGTGGTGACCACACCCAGGCCAAACAAGATCACCAATGTCCACAACAAATCCGGCTTACGGCGCATCGACGCTGCCCCCCTACAAGGCAATTCAAGAATCAACGGAACGGTATTCTGGCCTGCCGAACAGCAGCGCCGGGCTTAAATTTGCGCGCATTCTGGGGCAAGCTTCAACGACAAGCAAACTTTGTGCGCAACCAATTGTCGGCTGCTTTTCAACCCCCCAAAAGCTGGCCATTTCGTATCACTGAGGAACCCCTGTCATGGCCTACTGGCTGATGAAATCCGAACCTGATGAGCTGTCCATCCAAGGCTTGGCCACGCTTGGCCAAACGCGCTGGGACGGTGTGCGCAACTACCAGGCGCGCAATTTTCTGCGCGCCATGGCGGCGGGCGATGAATTCTTCTTCTACCACTCCAGCTGCCCCGAACCTGGCATAGCCGGTGTAGGCAAAATCGTGGCCGCCGACTATCCAGACCCTACCGCCCTGGACCCGGACAGCCCCTACTTCGACGCCAAGGCCAGCGCCGAGAAGAACCCTTGGACCTCGGTCGACGTCGCGCACGTCGAGACCTTCGGCAAAGTGCTCGGGCTTGGTTATCTGAAGCAGCAAGCAGGTCTGGCCGAAATGCCCCTGGTGCAAAAAGGTAGCCGCCTTTCGGTGATGCCGGTGACGGCAGAGCAGTGGGCAATTGTGCTGGGATTGCGCTAGAAGGCCATGTCGCATTGGCCACACATAGCACGGTGCCGGCTTATTTTAGCGAACGTGCCATGACGTCACGCATCCGGTACTCGCTTCATATATTCCCCTTGCCGCGTAGGAATCGCCCTACACCAGAGTCGGGGTTGGCTGACATCCATCGGTTTCCAAGACGTCCAGCATGATCACTTGAATTTCAAGGAGATCCTGCATGACACAATGGAAACCAGGCGATCCAGTGGTCCTCGACCCGCTGGTCATCACCCCCGACCCTATCAATATCCCTCCACTGGACCTGCAAGGCTTCAACGGCCCAGGGTTTTATGGCGACGGCCACAACTTCAGCCTTCAGACCCCAGGTATCCCCTGGATTATCTAGGCCAGATCAAGAACCTGAGCTCTGCAATTCATTCGAGGCTACGTATCAACAGCGCTCCAACCCAGATTGAGCTAGCGCTGCACTACGAAGCTGCTTTCAAATCGATGCAAGGCAACCATCCAAATTTATCGGCGATGATTCCGACACGCACACAGTTGCGTGTTCGTGCGCTGCTGGAAGAGCGCCTGCCCAACGGTGCTGGTCGGGAATCGCATCTGATAGAGGCGCAGCTGGCGATCCTGCAACAGTTGATCGCCGACAATGCAGCTCAGCGTGACCAGCAGCTTGCCATTGCCGAAGGCACGTCTGCTTTGGGCAGTGACAAAGATGCCGTCGCGCATATGATGCGCCGTACCAATGAGGTTACCCACCCTTCATACAGGGGGGACAACCTCGCAAGGCCGTTCTTCGAAAGAGAAATAAGCCGCCTATCGGCAGCGTTTTCCGCACGCTTGCTGACAGAAGCAATCAGCTACATCGAAGGCCTGCAGCCTGGCTTGCGCGAGCATTTGGCCAACGTTCAGCGTGCGGAGCAACAGGCTGAAGAGGCTGCACGATTGCTCGCCCAGCAACAGGCCGAAGAAGCCGCACGACTGCTCGCCCAGCAACAGGCCGAAGAAGCCGCACGACTGCTCGCTCAGCAACAGGCCGAAGAAGCCGTCCGACTGCTCGCTCAGCAACAGGCCGAGGAAGCCGCACGACTGCTCGCTCAGCAACAGGCCGAAGAAGCCGCACGATTGGAACTCGAGGCACAGAGAATCAGGAATGGGTATGCCCTGCCTGATACCACTTCCTTGGCGGCGTTCTCCGCCATGGGCGGTGCTGCCATTGTTGTCGGCGAAGCCTCCTTGAACGCCTTGCAGACCGCGATCCGAACCGCCACCGCAGGGCTAACGACAGCGGCGGTCGGTACGTCTGCGATGCTGGCCTCAGTCGTTGGCGCGCTGACTCTGCTATGGCCTGGCAGTGTGGGGACAGCGAGCGACGGCTGTCTCTTAGCGTACCGCTCAAGGATCTCTCCCCACCTGAGGGGGTCGACTGGGTCGCCCTTGCCGCTCAAGGTGGGTCGGTTGATCTGCCCTACGTCATGCTCAACGAGACTTATGGCGATCAGACGAAGATCGTGGTCGCCAAATCCGACGGCGCACTCATCCCCTCCAAAGTGCGTGTCGTCGCTGCACAGCTGGATGCGGTCCAGAATCTATACACGGTCCAACTGGATTCACCGCCTCGAACCCTTGTGTGGCGGCCGCTAAAAGATCCAGGCACCGACACCTCGTCATCGACGGCACTTCCAAGCGACCCATCAAAACCCGCGATCTACAGCGGCGCCACGCTCGAGGTGATCGAGCCGCACATTGAATCGTATCCGGCACTCGATGGATTGGGTGTCGAACAGATCATCGTCGACTTCCCGATCGATAGCGGGCTTGAACGTGTGCTGATCATGTTCAAGGATCGGCGGTTGGAGCCGGGGGTTGCAACTGGCAACGGTGGAGCGATTGAAGAGTTATGGCTGGGGGAGCAAAGTCGAGGTCTAGGCGCAGCAATCCCTACGCGCATAGCCGATCAGCTCAGAGATAAGGAATTCAGGACCTTCAATCAGTTTCGTGAGGAATTTTGGAAGACTGTGGCTCGCGACGCAGAGCTTTCCGCACAGTTTTCGAAAGGTAACCTCAGCGGTATGACAATGGCTGGATACGCACCAAACGTCCGTACAATTGATCAGCATAAGAGTTTAGACACATACGTGCTTCACCACAGAGTTCCTATCTCCGAGGGGGGTGGGGTATATGACATTGACAATATTCGTATCGTGACGCCAAAGGCCCACCACGCCATCCACTATAAGGAAGGAAAATGAGAATTTACCCAGCGATTTCGGACTACACCGAAGCCGAGTTCCTTGAATTCCTGAACAGACTTTTTTACATAGAGGGTACGGAAGGCGAGGAAACATTCCGTCAATGGCGTGCCCACTTCCGTATGATAACGGAGCATCCTGCTGGCACTGATCTCATCTACTGGCCAGAAACAGGAAAAACTGGAGAACCTGAAGAGGTGCTGAAGGAAATCAAAGAATGGCGTGAACAAAACGGCAAGCCTGGTTTCAGGCAAGCCGAATAATATACAAGCCTCCTGACCTTCCCACAATGCGCTGTGAATACCTTAATAGCGCATTGTGGGGACAGGGTATACCTTTCAACATCTAACGACGCTGCTCTATTGGTGCTAGGGAAATACCCATTTCGATCGTTTCTGCACTTCAAAAGCAAGCGCAGAGAAATTGAAGGGTTATGAATGGTGAAACAGAGTCGGCCGCTGAATGCCGTAATTCCTACGCGCATAGCTGATCAGCTCAGAGTAAGGAATTCAAAACCTTCAATCACTTTAGTGAAACGTTTTGGCGCTTGGTCGCGGTGGATGCTGAGCTAGCTAAACAGTTTTCAAGCCGTAGCCTTGTACGCATGACGCAAAAAGGATATGCGTCTTGGGCTCCAAAACTGGAAAAACACAGGGGGCTTGAGACCTTTATCCTTCATCACGTTCAACCGATCAGCCAAGGCGGTGCGGTGTACGATATCGACAACATAAGGGTTGTCACGCCGAAGGCCCATCAGACCATTCATTCCAAGGTGAAATCATGACTTTAAAGACATCTTTTGCAGAATATACAGAATCAGAGTTCTTGGAACTGATTTATGAAATCGACGCCGTCAACGGCGTGCAAGGCGATGAGGTGCTCAAACCACTTATGGACCATTTTAGAGGCATAAGTGAACACCCGGCAGGCTCTGACCTGTTTTTTTGGCCAGCCCCAGGTCATGGGGACACTCCCGAGGATATTTTGCGAGAGGTCAAGGCATGGCGTGAACAAAACGGCAAGCCTGGCTTCAAGCAAGTCGGATGATTTCCACACTGACTAAACCTGCTGCAGCGCGCTGTGAGTATCACCACAGCGCGCTGTTTCGATAAGGCTTACTCTTTCAGCGTCGAATGGCCAGCGCCGTCCAATGGAGAGACCCACTCCCGTCCATCCCTGAACCCTTGTGTGGCGGCCGCTCAAAGATCCAGGCACCGACACCTCGTTATCGACGGCACTTCCAAGCGACCCATCGAAACCCGCGTTCTACAACGGCGCAACGCTTGAGGTGATTGAGCCGCACATTTAATCGTATCCGGCACTCGATGGATTGGGTGTCGAACAGATCATCGTCGATTTCCCGATTGATAGTGGGCTTGACCGTGTGCTGATCATGTTCAAGGATCGGCGGTTAGAGGCGGGGGTTGCAACTGGTAATGGTGGCGATATTGAAAAGTTATGGCTGGGGGAGCAGAGTCAGGGTCTGGGCGCAGCAATTCCTGTGCAGATCGCAGAGCAGCTGATAGGCCGAGAGTTCAAAACCTTCAACAATTTTCGCGAAGCGTTTTGGAAAGCTGTAGCGGCTGATCCGGCTTTGTCTGCTCAATTCAATGAAAATAACCTTACGCGCATGAGAGATAGAGGTTATGCGCCTAAAACAACTTCTGCCCAACAGCATAAAAGTCAAATATCTTTCATACTGCACCATGTGCAACCAATTGCAGCTGATGGCGGAGTATACGACATGGACAATATTCGCATTGTGACACCGGCCGCTCATCAAAAAATTCACTCAAAGGTAAATCCATGACTAAGCAGAAATTTGAAGAATACACAGAGTCTGAGTTCTTGGATTTCCTTCAAGAAATTTACAGAGCCAACGAAGATCAGCCTGATCACATTCTTGATCCACTACTGATGCACTTCAAGCACGTCTCTGAACATCCATCTGCCACTGACCTTATCTATTGGCCAGCGGCAGGGAAAAACGGCACAGTCGAGGAAGTCATTAGAGAAGTGAAAGAATGGCGCGAACAAAACGGCAAGCCTGGCTTCAAGCAAGTCGGATAATCTCCACACTGCCTAACCCTGCTGCAGCGCGCTGTGAGTATCACCACAGCGCGCTGTTTCGATAAGGCTTACTCTTTCAGCGTCGAATGGCCAGCCCCGTCGGCACCAACGAAAACACCCACTCCCGCCCATTCTTGCGTTTTCGAAACACACCTAAATCCACAAGACCATTGAGTACCGAAGCTGCCGTGTTGTAAGAGCAGCCCAAGCTCTCTTTCAGGTTCACCGCCGTGAACGCCATCCCCTTCTCACCGCTAGCCACCTGCAGTACGGTTTTCTGCTTGTCGCTCAGTTGCGCATACAAACCGCTGTCGAAGAGGAAGCGATTGAATGAGTTCATATCGGCCAGCGTCTTCTCGTAAGCTTCTTTGAAATCGGCGATTGCGCGAATGATCGTCCGGCTCTGGTAGTCGACGAAATACGTCAGATCCATGTCATCGGTTTCGGTATAAAGATAACTTTTGCCGTACTGCACAGGAGCGGCCTTGAGCAGCTTG
Source organism: Pseudomonas sp. Leaf129 (assembly GCF_001423465.1). Taxonomy (NCBI): domain Bacteria; kingdom Pseudomonadati; phylum Pseudomonadota; class Gammaproteobacteria; order Pseudomonadales; family Pseudomonadaceae; genus Pseudomonas; species Pseudomonas sp. Leaf129. The sequence continues at coordinate 212,557 of NZ_LMOC01000009.1, forward strand.
CTGATGGCTATGTACCGAAAGGCGGCGAAGTCATGCTTGAACATGAACCAGTAGAACAATGAGCGGGCCACCCGACCGTTACCGTCATGGAAGGGATGCTCATAGCCAATGGCGAAGTGCAGGACGATCGCCTTGATCAGCGGATGCAGATAACGGTTGGTCCTGAACTCACCATGGTTACTGTTGGCCCAGTCGGCCAAGGCTTCCAGCCGCGACTCCAGGCCGCGCGCCGGCGGTGGTGTATGGACGACATTGCCATCGCCGTCCTGAACCACGACCTCATCGCTAACCCGGAACACACCTGGGTAGTAATGCTCATCATCGATGTTTTCCACACCCACCTGGTGGATCTCGGCGATCAACTCAGCGCTCAGCGGCCGTGTGCGATGCGCCCACACGAACTGCATCATCCGATAATTACCCAGAATCATCTTCTCGTCGGGAGTGCGCGGACCGCGACGACGCTTGAGTAAATCCTTGGCCACTTGGGTGGTGGTCGATGCGCCTTCTAACTGGCTACTGCTGATGGCCTCATCCTCAATGAGATCGTTGAGCAGGTACGTCACGTGTTTCTGCTCACCGATCTTGTTGCTCATCCACTCAAGGGCAGCACCTGTGGTGTGTCGATCACACTCCGAAGTCGCAGCGTAGATGGCTGGCGTCAGTAGCAGTTGGCATTGATGTGCAGGTTGGCCCAGTACGACGACATCACCCAGTTGCCGTTCACGTGCCAGCTTCACCAGCGACCAGACCAGCTCGTGATTCAATCCCTCGGGAATGCGGAAACGAAGCTTGTCGAAGTGCTGATACCGGCCCTTGCCATCCAGAGGCGCGTTGAGCGCCAGGTACTCCGCTATGCGCTCCGGACAATCTCGAGCAATGCGTTGAAGCGGATCGCGGATAACGGCAGGAGGGACCTTGAACATCGCTGTCTCAAAACTCAATGATTTTGAGACAGCCTACGCCCATATCAGGCGTCTGTCCGCCTGCTTGCTGAACAATCGGTTCACTGCACAATCAAGTTATTGAACAGCAAGTCTTCCACGATGGGCTTGCCCTCTTCGTCGTTCATCACTTGCTGCAATTGCTTGAGGGCTTCCTGGCGCAGCTTTTCCTTGCCCTCGACATTGCTCATCGAGTCGGAAGTCTGTTGCGCGAACAAGGCCACCAGTTGATTGCGCAAGAGCGGATCCTGGCGCTTCACCGCAGCCTCCGCCTCCGCCCCTGTCACCTTCAAGGCAATGTCTGCCTTGTACACGTGCAGCTTGGGGCCGCCATCGAGGGCATAGTTGCCCACGAACGGCGGGGTCATGCCGATATAGGCCACCTTGGGAGCGGCATTCTCACCTTCTTTGGCCGCCTCATTGGCCATCACGGCGGTTGGCAGGGCCAACGCCAGCACTATGGATACCCAGGCTTTCATCTTTCATTTCTCCGCAAGGTCGTGTCCTGGCCGCGGCTGTCATGCCGGCCAGCGCTGTTACCTGTCTGTATCGGCCAGTACAGGTGATTCAATAGCTCGTGCGCATCCGAAGAGCTGAAACGGTTCTTCTAGAACATCAAGCCAAATGGCGAGCAGAACTGAACCGCTTAAGTTCGCTTTGCAACATTTTCGCGCACTCCATTGGGCGGTAATCGATTTTATTTTCGGTAATGAAACTGTAACATTCGAATCCACAGCAAATAACAATAAATGGAGCTTGTGCATGTTCGCCTTCTTCCGCCCCGCCCCTCATCGCGCCGCCCTGCCCGATGACAAGATAGACAGCACCTACCGCCGCCTTCGCTGGCAGATCTTCGCCGGGATATTCATCGGTTACGCCGGTTATTACCTGCTGCGCAAGAACTTCTCGCTGGCCATGCCCTACTTGATTGAAGAGCAAGGCTACACCCGTGGCCAGCTGGGTTTGGCGATGTCTGCCATCGCCATTTCCTACGGCCTGTCGAAGTTCCTCATGGGGATCGTCTCCGACCGCTCCAACCCGCGTTACTTCCTGCCGTTCGGCCTGCTGATTTCGGCCGGCGTGATGTTCGTGTTCGGCTTCGCACCCTGGGCTACGTCAAGCGTCACCATGATGTTCATATTGCTGTTCATCAACGGTTGGGCCCAGGGCATGGGCTGGCCGCCCAGTGGACGGACCATGGTGCACTGGTGGTCGCAGAAGGAGCGTGGCGGCGTGGTGTCGGTGTGGAACGTAGCGCACAACGTCGGCGGTGGCCTGATCGGGCCGCTGTTCCTGCTCGGCATGGGCCTGTTCAACGATTGGCACGCGGCATTCTACGTGCCGGCGGCAGTTGCATTGCTGGTGGCCCTGTTCGCCTTCGCGACCATGCGCGACACGCCGCAATCGGTGGGCTTGCCGCCGATCGAACAGTACAAGAACGATTACCCGGAAGGCTACGATGCCAGCCACGAAGAAGAATTCACCGCCAAGGAAATCTTCGTCAAGTACGTGCTGCGCAACAAGATGCTGTGGTACATCGCCCTGGCCAACGTGTTCGTCTACCTGCTGCGCTATGGCGTACTGGACTGGGCGCCGACCTACCTCAAGGAAGCCAAGCACTTCACCGTGGACACCACCTCATGGGCGTACTTCTTCTATGAGTGGGCCGGCATTCCCGGCACCTTGCTGTGCGGCTGGATGTCGGACAAGATCTTCCGCGGCAATCGCGGGCTGACCGGCGTGGTGTTCATGGCCCTGGTGACCGTTGCCACCCTGGTGTACTGGCTCAACCCACCGGGCAACCCGACCGTGGACATGATCGCGCTGTTCTCGATCGGCTTCCTGATCTACGGCCCGGTGATGCTGATCGGCCTGCAGGCCCTGGAATTGGCACCGAAGAAAGCGGCAGGGACCGCTGCAGGCTTCACCGGCCTGTTCGGCTACCTGGGTGGCTCGGTCGCCGCCAGCGCCGCGATGGGCTACACCGTGGACCACTTCGGCTGGGACGGTGGTTTCGTCCTGCTGATCGGCGCCTGCCTGCTGGCAATCGTCTTCCTGATCCCCACGCTCTGGCACAAGCAAGTGGCCAGCGCCGAGCGCCATGCCTGATTGACCCAGGCTACGCCGTCAGGGCAGGAATTGCTGCGAAGCCTGAGTGCAGCTGCCCTGATGGCAACGCTTGAGCCTGGCTTCCAGGTTCTTGTCCGGCATTGCGTGATTGCGCAGGGCACTGACGGTCTGCTCGACGTAATCGCGAGTGCTGCCGAAGCGCCCACTGGCACTGTCCAGAATCTGCGTCAGCAGGTTGTCGGGGAGGTTGCCGGCATAGCTAGGCAAATGCCGCTCCAATACGAAACCCAACGCCTGCACCTTGGTGCCATCCTCCAGACGACAGTTGAGCCAGTGTGGACGGTATGAGGGATAGGGCATTTCACGCTGCCAAAGCGCCAAAAGCGAGTCTTCGAGATTTTCCTGCGGCAGGCGGTAGGCGAAGCCGGCGCAGGAGCCGCCACGGTCCAGACCAAACACCAGGCCCGGCCGCTCGGGCGTGCCTCGGTGCTCGTGGGACCACAGATAAAGGCCCCGATGATAGCCATGGACTCGAGCGCGACGACGCTCCGCGGCGCTGCACTCAGGCCGCCAGATGAGCGAGCCGTAGGCGAACAGCCAGACCGGACCGCCACGATGACGTCGCATCGTCGTATTCAGTGAATGAAGAAGTTGCTCGTGGGTCAGTTGTGGCCCGAGATCGAGCGACGGTGGATAGACCACATTCAAGTGCGCAGTTTCGAGTACCGACATAAGCAGTCGCCTGTTATCCCCGTAAGATTGCAATGAACCCTTACTCTAACGCATTGCAACTGCCGCGCCCCTACCGTATGGCAGATTGGTCAATAAATACAAGCGCTTATAATCAACTTCAAATAGATTGGTTATAAGCACCAAAGCAGCACAGGCACAAAACTCTGTGCACGATTACACGGCGTCGTATTCGACGCCGGCCATGCAGTGAAGAAGTTCAAGCCACGAAATGAAGCAGTGGCGAAGAAACTAGAGTGGGCGCGGCGCGTAGGCGAAGACATCCGCACGCATCTGGTGCGCATCCATACCCGCTTCGACCAGGGCATCGAGCGTGGCGTAGATCATCGCCGGTGAGCCGCTGCCATAGACATGCACCCCGCTGAGGTCGGCGATGTCTTCGCAGACCGCTTCGTGCAGCAGGCCGCAGCGCCCTTCCCAACTGCACAGGTCGCTCACCACCTTGTTCAGGAACAGGTTGGGCAACTGCTTCCATTGCTCCCAATGTTCCAGCGCGTAGAAATCCTCGGGGCGACGCACACCCCAGTACAGATGCACCGGGTGCTTGAAGCCCTGGGAACGGCAGTGCTCGATCAGGCTGTTCATTTGCGCCATGCCAGTCCCCGCGGCAATCAGCACCAACGGCCCGTCGGGCAACTCGGACAGGTGCGTATCGCCGTAGGGCATGTGCACACGGGCCATGCCATTGCGCTGCAATTGTTCGATCAGGCTCTGTGCGCTGGCCTCGCGCACCAGCACGTGCAGTTCCAGGTCGCGCCCGCTATGGGGTGCAGACGCCAGGGAAAAGGCTGACTTTTCGCCGTTGTCGCGCTCGATCATCAGGTATTGCCCGGCGTGGTAGCGCGGCGACTTGCCAGCCGGCGCGCGCAGGCGCACACGCCAGACGTCGCCGCCGATATCGACGCAGTCGACCAGTTGGCAGGCGAGGCTGCGCACCGGCAGCTCGCCTTTGGCAAGCACACCGTCCCAGAGGATCACGCAGTCCTCCAACGGCTCTGCGATGCAGGTGTGAAACTCGCCATGATCGATCACGACACCTTCCTCGCGAACGCTGCCTTCCACCAGCACCGCGCTGCACACATGGCAATTGCCGTTGCGGCAGCTCTGCGGACACTCGTAGCCCAGGCGCTGCGCGGCAGCCAGGATCCCCTCGCCAGGCAGGGTTTCCAGCACCACGCCCGAAGGTTGCAAGGTCACACGCATCAATCTATTCCCAACTGATTCCAGAGTTCATCGATACGTCGAGTCACGGCCTCGTCCTTGACGATGACCCGCCCCCATTCACGCGTCGTCTCGCCTGGCCATTTATGCGTGGCATCCAGGCCCATCTTCGAGCCCAGACCCGACACCGGCGAGGCGAAGTCCAGGTAGTCGATCGGGGTGTTGTCGATCATCACGGTATCGCGCTTGGGGTCCATGCGCGTGGTGATGGCCCAGATCACGTCGTTCCAGTCCCGGGCATTGATGTCGTCGTCGGTGACGATGACGAACTTGGTGTACATGAACTGGCGCAGGAACGACCACACCCCGAGCATGACCCGCTTGGCGTGTCCCGGATACTGCTTCTTCATGGTCACCACCGCCATGCGGTACGAGCAGCCTTCGGGCGGCAGGTAGAAGTCGGTGATTTCCGGGAACTGCTTCTGCAGGATCGGCACGAACACTTCGTTCAGCGCCACGCCCAGAATGGCGGGCTCATCCGGTGGTCGGCCGGTGTAGGTGCTGTGGTAGATCGGCTTGATCCGGTGGGTGATGCGCTGCACGGTGAAAACCGGAAACTTGTCGACTTCGTTGTAGTAGCCGGTGTGATCACCGTACGGCCCTTCGTCGGCCATCTCGCCCGGATGGATCACCCCTTCCAGGATGATCTCGGCGGTGGCCGGCACCTGCAGGTCGTTGCCGCGGCACTTCACCAGCTCGGTGCGGTTGCCGCGCAGCAGTCCGGCGAAGGCGTATTCGGACAGGCTGTCGGGAACCGGCGTCACCGCACCGAGGATGGTCGCAGGGTCGGCGCCCAGGGCCACGGCCACGGGGAAAGGTTGCCCCGGATGCTTGTCGCACCACTCATGGTAATCCAGAGCGCCGCCGCGATGGCTCAGCCAGCGCATGATGACCTTGTTGCGGCCGATCACCTGCTGACGATAGATACCCAGGTTCTGACGCTCCTTGTTCGGCCCCTTGGTGACCGTCAGGCCCCAAGTGATCAACGGCGCGACGTCTCCGGGCCAGCAATGCTGCACGGGCAGCATGCCAAGGTCGACGTCGTCACCTTCCACAACGATCTCCTGGCAGGGCGCGTCCTTGATCACCTTGGGCGCCATGGCGATGATCTTCTTGAAGATCGGCAGCTTCGACCAGGCATCGCGCAGACCCTTGGGCGGCTCGGGCTCCTTGAGGAACGCCAGCAGCTTGCCGATCTCGCGCAGCTCGCTCACCGATTCGGCGCCCATGCCCATGGCCACCCGCTCGGGCGTGCCGAACAGGTTGCCCAGCACCGGGATATCGAAGCCGGTAGGCTTTTCGAATAGCAACGCCGGCCCTTTTGCGCGCAGGGTGCGGTCGCACACCTCGGTCATTTCGAGCACCGGCGAGATGGGCACCTGAATGCGTTTCAACTCTCCGCGCTGCTCAAGCTGCTGCACGAAATCCCGAAGATCCTTGAATTTCATCGACCATGCCAGTTAGAAAATAAGCGTACATCCTACCTGCTCTGACGGGCAAACAGCAGCCCGTCAGTGCCTGGCATCGCTCAGTTGTGGCTCGTGCCCAGCAACACGGGCGCAAACAGTGGGCTGAGCCGCGCGCCGCCTGCGTCGGACAAGTGATCTTCGTCCTTGTACTGCGAAGCTCCGTTGACCTCTATGCTGCAGACACCATCGGTACACATCATCGGCGTCGGATCAATGACGTGGACACCCGGATCGGCCTTACTCAGGGACGCGAACAAGTCGCCGAGGAAGCGCTGCCGCGCTAGATGCTCCTGGAGCGGACGCCCCAGGCCATCGGCCGAACGCCCTATCCGCGCCAGACTGGTCAGACGATCGATGATGCCCTTGCGCTGCAGCGGCACTTCCTTGAACAGCCAGACCTGCACCCCTGCCTCTCGCAAGGCAGCCACACGCGCCTTGATGGCGGCGGCGATGCGTTGCTCGGCCTGGGCGGTATCGTCGTGGGCGTTGAGCAGGACCTTTTTGTCGCCGTCCTCGCGCCCGTAGACGTACAGGCTCCAGTTGGAGGCCAGCACGACGTCCTTGATACCGAGGCTGAGCACCTTGTCCATGGTTTGCTGGTTGAAGTCCTTGCAACGCTGACGCGGCTCATCGCTCAGAATCGGTGGGCAGGCGCTCATGCTGAACAGCCACACCGACCGCCCTTCAGTACGCGCATTGCGCTCGATGGCCGGCATCAATGCGGCGGCGTGGCTGTCACCCCAAAACGCCTGCGTCGGCGGCTTGTCTTGCTCTCCGCCGACCAGACACGCCTTGTCTATCGACTTGTCCTGCGTCACCACCATACATTTCATCTGCCCGGCTCGCCATTCGCGGGTCTGCGCGTACTCCAGGGCCTTGCCGCTCAGACGCCCCGGCACGCCATCGGCGGAGCGAATCGCCGAACCGATCGTCACCAGTACGACGATGGCCGCCAAGCCGCCTGCCAATATGGATGTGCGCCCTGCCAGCAGACGTTTTTCTCGAAACGGTAATTCGACATACCGCAGGCTCAGCCAGGCCAGACCCAGTGCCAGGGCCATCCAGCCCAGTGCCTCGAACGGCTGGATCCCGTCGATGGAAACGGCATTGGCGTACACGTAGACCGGCCAGTGCCACAGATACAGTGAATAGGAGAGCAACCCCACCCAGACCAGCGGCCGCAGGCTCAGCAGCCATGCCGCCGGGCCCGGACCCTGCGCGCCGGACCAGATCAGGGCAGTGGTACCCAGAACCGGCAGCAGGGCCGCCCAACCGGGAAACACCGTAGATCGATCGAACGTGAACACGGCAAGCAGGACCGCCACCATCCCGGCGAGCCCGACCAGCTGGTAGAGCCAAGGCCGCACAGCCCGCTTGGGCACAGGCATTACCGCAAGCATGGCGCCACACAGCAGCTCCCAGGCACGGGTGGGCAGCGAAAAGAAGGTGAATGCCGGCTTGTGCTCGATGCAGGCGATGTTCAGGCCGAATGAAACCAGCAACAAGCCCAGCAAGATCCAGCACCAGTACCTGAAAAAGCGGATCAGCACCACCATGATCAGCGGAAAGAAGATGTAGTACTGCTCTTCGACCGCCAGTGACCAGGTATGCAACAGTGGCTTGAGATCCGAGGCGGGCTCGAAGTAGCCGTGCTCGCGCATGAACAGGATGTTGGAGATGAACAGCGACTGATACCGCACGGTTCGGCCAAGCTCGGAGAAATCCTTCGCGGTCAGCAACACCCAACCCATCGCCAAGGTCGCCAGAATGACCACGCTCAAGGCTGGAATGATGCGGCGCGCGCGGCGTGCCCAGAAGTCGACGAAACTGAAGCGCCCGGCGCTGATCTCGCGAAACAGAATCGAGGTGATCAGAAACCCCGAGATGACGAAAAACACATCCACGCCGACGAAACCGCCGCTGAATGCATCGAATCCGAAATGAAACAGTACGACGGGGATAACCGCCAGCGCCCGTAATCCGTCGATATCACGGCGATTGCCAAACGTGTGCATGAAAAAACCTTACCTGTTCTCGAGACAGAGTTCCTTGGAGGCGCGAAGTTATCAGCCGCGCAAATATCAATCCAGATGCAAACAATACGGGACAAAAAAAAGCGCCCTCACGGGCGCTCTTCTCGAACAGCAGACGTTACTTGCGTTTCATCGACAGGAAGAACTCGTCGTTGGTCTTGGTCTGCTTGAGCTTGTCGATCAGGAACTCGATGGCCGCCACTTCGTCCATCGGGTGCAGCAGCTTGCGCAGGATCCACATGCGCTGCAGCTCGTCGTCGGCGGTCAGCAGCTCTTCGCGACGGGTACCGGAACGGTTGATGTTGATGGCCGGGAAAACGCGCTTTTCGGCGATCTTGCGGTCCAGGGGCAGTTCCATGTTGCCGGTACCCTTGAACTCTTCGTAGATCACTTCATCCATCTTCGAGCCGGTTTCGACCAGCGCGGTGGCGATGATGGTCAGCGAACCGCCTTCCTCGATGTTACGCGCAGCACCGAAGAAACGCTTCGGCTTCTCCAGGGCGTGGGCGTCGACACCACCGGTCAGGACCTTGCCGGAGCTCGGGATCACGGTGTTGTAGGCACGCGCCAGACGGGTGATCGAGTCGAGCAGGATAACCACGTCCTTCTTGTGCTCGACCAGGCGCTTGGCCTTCTCGATCACCATCTCGGCCACTTGCACGTGGCGGGTTGGCGGCTCGTCGAAGGTCGAGGCGACCACTTCGCCGCGCACGGTGCGCTGCATCTCGGTCACTTCTTCCGGACGCTCGTCGATCAGCAGAACGATCAGGTGGCATTCGGGGTTGTTGCGCGTGATGTTCGAAGCGATGTTCTGCAGCATGATGGTCTTGCCCGCTTTCGGCGGAGCGACGATCAGGCCGCGCTGGCCCTTGCCGATCGGGGCGCACAGGTCGATGACACGACCGGTGAGGTCTTCGGTGGAACCGTTGCCGGCTTCCATCTTCATGCGCACCGTGGGGAACAGCGGCGTGAGGTTTTCGAAGAGAATCTTGTTTTTCGCGTTTTCCGGACGGTCGAAGTTGATGGTATCGACTTTCAACAGGGCGAAATAACGCTCGCCTTCCTTCGGCGGGCGGATCTTGCCGACGATGGTGTCGCCGGTACGCAGGTTGAAGCGGCGGATCTGGCTAGGCGACACATAGATGTCGTCTGGGCCGGCCAGGTACGAGGCGTCAGCCGAACGCAGGAAGCCGAAGCCGTCCTGGAGAATCTCCAGCACGCCATCACCGGAGATTTCCTCACCGCTTTTGGCGTGCTTCTTCAACAGGGAGAAAATCACGTCCTGCTTGCGCGAACGGGCCATATTTTCTATGCCCATCTGTTCGGCCATTTCGAGCAGATCGGTGATCGGCTTTTGCTTGAGTTCAGTCAGGTTCATAAGGGAATGACGTAATCATGTATGGAGGGGAGAAATTAAGCTTTGGGCTTAATGAGGCCGCGCCGCAGAGAAGGCGACAGGATCGCGTACTGATTCGAGTAGGAGTGCGTCGGCGACGGCTTGCAGGGGGCAGAGGAGAAACCAATGCGAGGCCGAATGTAACACCTGGATTTGCAGGCGTCCAGTATCCCGGCCAGAAAAAGGCCCCGACGAATGCGGGGCCTTTCGGGTGTCAGATGTTGGCGTCCAGGAAGGCTGCCAGCTGCGACTTGGACAGTGCGCCGACCTTGGTCGCTTCGACGTTGCCGTTCTTGAACAGCATCAGCGTCGGGATGCCACGCACGCCGTGCTTGGCCGGGGTTTCCTGATTCTCGTCGATGTTGAGCTTGGCGACGGTCAGCTTGCCCTTGTAGGTTTCGGCGATCTCGTCGAGTACCGGGGCGATCATCTTGCACGGGCCACACCACTCGGCCCAGTAGTCGACGAGTACAGCACCGTCAGCCTTCAGTACATCTGCTTCGAAGCTGGCGTCGCTGACGTGCTTGATAAGGTCGCTGCTCATGGAGTGTCTCCGTGGTCATATTCGGAAAGAAAAACGTGGCCCATCATAGCGGCACAGCGCCGCCACAGGAAGCCGATGATCATTGATCATCACTATGAACATCGGTGATACAGCCAATGGAACCCTACTCGACGCACCAGGAATGACCGCAGGTGCAGTGCAGCGCGCTCCGCAACGGTGCGTACCGTGCCCCCGGATGGGCAGCCCCCACACGCCAATACCCATGGCAAGCCAGCGCAATCCGCGCCCTGCCCCATTCTGGCACGCGCTGTGCTACCACCCCTGGCAACCTCGACTCGATCGCAATCGGAGTACTGCCATGATTTCGCGCTGCAGACTGCTGTTCACTGCCCTGGCCGCCAGCTTCATGCTCGCTCAGGCCGTTCACGCCGACGGCCTGAGCGACATCACCGAGCGCGGCACCTTGCGTGTCGCCGTGCCGCAGGACTTCCCACCGTTCGGCTCGGTCGGCCCCGACATGCAACCCCGTGGCCTGGACATCGACACCGCCAAGCTGATCGCCGATCAGTTGAAGGTGAAGCTGCAGCTCACGCCAGTGAACTCCACCAACCGCATTCCCTACCTCACCACCGGCAAGGTCGACCTGGTGATCTCGAGCCTGGGCAAGAACGCCGAGCGTGAACAGGTCATCGACTTCTCCAGTGCCTACGCGCCCTTCTACCTGGCCGTGTTCGGCCCGCCAGAAGCACCGATCGCCACTCTGGACGACCTCAAGGGCAAGACCATCAGCGTGACCCGCGGCGCCATCGAAGACATCGAGCTGAGCAAGGTCGCTCCCGAAGGCCTCACCATCAAACGCTTCGAGGATAACAACTCGACCATCGCCGCCTACCTCGCCGGCCAGACCGACCTGATCGCCAGCGGCAACGTGGTGATGGTGGCCATTTCGGAAAAGAACCCCAAGCGCATTCCGGCCATGAAGCTCAAGCTCAAGGACTCGCCCGTGTACGTGGGCATCAACAAGCAACAGCCGGAGCTCCTGGCCAAGGTCAACGAGATCATCGCCGCAGGCAAGAAAGACGGCAGCCTGGAAAAGAATGCGCAGACCTGGCTGAAGCAGCCGCTGCCCGCCGATCTCTGATTGTCGAGCGTACGCAATGGCCTATCAGTTCGCTTTCGCCCCGGTGCTCGCCCAGGCCGACCTGCTGCTCAAGGGTGCACTGTTCACCCTTGAGCTGACCGCCATCGGCGCGCTGCTCGGGGTGGCCGTGGGCATCGTTGGCGGCGCCGTGCGGGCCTGGCAGATCAAGCCGTTCGCCGGCCTGTTCGGGGTCTACGTGGAGTTGATCCGCAACACGCCCTTTCTGGTGCAGCTGTTCTTCATCTTCTTCGGCCTGCCCAGCCTGGGCGTGCAGATCAGCGAATGGCAGGCCGCGGTGCTGGCCATGGTGGTCAACCTGGGGGCCTACTCCACCGAGATCATCCGTGCCGGCATCCAGGCCGTACCCAAGGGCCAGCTCGAAGCGTCGGCGGCCCTGGCCATGAGCCGGTTCGAAGCCTTCCGCTACGTGGTCCTGCAGCCGGCGCTGGCCAAGGTCTGGCCGGCGCTGAGCAGCCAGATCATCATCGTCATGCTGGGTTCGGCGGTGTGCTCGCAGATCGCCACGCAGGAGCTGAGCTTCTACGCCAACTTCATCCAGTCACGTAATTTCCGCGCCTTCGAGACGTATCTGCTGACCACCCTGGTGTACCTGGTCATGTCGATCCTGATCCGCATGCTGCTGAACTGGTTGGGTCGGCGTTTCATCATGAGGAACAGTTGATGGATTTCACCCTGTGGGACATCGTGCGCAATCTGCTCACCGGCCTGCAATGGACCCTGGCCCTGAGCCTGGTGGCGTTCATCGGCGGCGGGCTGATCGGCTTGCTGGTGATGACCCTGCGTATTTCCCCCATGCATCCGCTGCGCACCGTAGCGCGCTGCTACATCGAAGTGTTCCAGGGCACGCCGCTGCTGATGCAGCTGTTTCTGGTGTTCTTCGGCGTGGCGCTGATGGGCGTGGACATTTCGCCCTGGGTAGCCGCAGCCCTGGCCCTGACGCTGTTCACCAGCGCCTATCTGGCCGAGATCTGGCGCGGTTGCGTGGAGTCCATCGGCAACGGCCAGTGGGAAGCCTCGGCCAGCCTGGCGCTGACCCGGACCGAGCAACTGCGCTACGTGATCCTGCCCCAGGCCTTGCGCATCGCCGTGGCGCCGACCGTGGGCTTCTCGGTGCAGGTGGTCAAGGGCACTGCGGTGACCTCGATCATCGGCTTCACCGAGCTGACCAAGACCGGCAGCATGCTGGCCAACGCCACCTTCGAACCCTTCATGGTCTACGGCTTCGTCGCCCTGGGCTACTTCGCCCTGTGCTACCCGCTGTCGCTCAGTGCCCGTTATCTGGAAAGGAGGCTGCATGCCGCTGCTTAGGATTTCCGCCCTGCACAAGTACTACGGCGATCATCATGTGCTCAAGGGCATCGACCTGAGTGTGGACGAAGGTCAGGTGGTCGCGATCATCGGCCGCAGCGGTTCGGGCAAGAGCACCTTGCTGCGCACCCTGAACGGCCTGGAATCGATCAACGACGGCGTCATCGAAGTCGATGGTGAATACCTGGACGCCGCGCGCGCCGATTTGCGCAGTCTGCGCCAGAAGGTCGGCATGGTGTTCCAGCAGTTCAACCTGTTCCCGCACCTGAGCGTGGGCGAGAACGTCATGCTCGCCCCGCAGGTGGTGCAGAAGGTGCCCAAGGCCCGCGCCCGCGAACTGGCCCGTGAGATGCTCGAACGCGTCGGTTTGGGCGAGAAGTTCGATGCGTTCCCCGATCGGCTCTCCGGTGGCCAGCAGCAACGGGTGGCGATCGCCCGGGCCCTGGCCATGTCGCCCAAGGTGCTGCTGTGCGACGAGATTACCTCGGCGCTCGACCCGGAACTGGTCAACGAAGTGCTCAGCGTGGTGCGCAAGCTGGCCGAGGATGGCATGACGCTGATCATGGTCACCCATGAAATGCGCTTCGCCCGCGAAGTCGGTGACAAGCTGGTGTTCATGCACCACGGCAAGGTGCACGAAGTGGGCGACCCCAAGGACTTGTTCGTCAATCCGCGTACGCCCGAGCTGGCGCAGTTCATCGGTATGCAGCCGGCTTGAAGGTCGCCTGGGCTCGCCAGAGCTCGGGCCTGGGGGCAAAGATCAGGATGGCGCGTTGGCGCCGTCGCCTGATCGTGGCACGATGCGGGGGTTAACGACCGAGATCCTTTGACCATGCCGCAGACCAAAGCCAAGAACCTGTCCCTGATCGCCGCCATCGACCTGGGCTCGAACAGCTTTCATATGGTGGTGGCCAAGGCCCACGTCAATGAAATCCGCATCCTCGAACGTCAGGGGGAAAAGGTCCAGCTTGCCGCCGGCATCGACGAGGAGCGCAAGCTCAGCGAAGAGTCGATGCAACGCGGCCTGGACTGCCTCAAGCGCTTCGCCCAGCTGATCAACGGCCTGCCCTTGGGCGCCGTGCGCATCGTGGGCACCAACGCCCTGCGCGAAGCCCGCAACCGCAATGAATTCATCGTCCGCGCCGAGCAGATCCTGGGCCATCCGGTGGAAGTCATCTCCGGCCGCGAAGAAGCTCGCCTCATCTATCTGGGCGTTTCCCACACCCTGGCCGACACCCCGGGCAAGCGCCTGGTTGCCGACATCGGCGGCGGCAGCACCGAGTTCATCATCGGCCAGCGGTTCGAGCCATTGCTGCGCGAAAGCCTGCAGATGGGCTGCGTTAGCTATACGCAGCGCTACTTCCGCGACGGCAAGATCACCCCCGCCCGCTATGCTCAGGCCTACACGGCGGCGCGTCTGGAGATCATGAGCATCGAGAACGCTCTGCATCGGCTCAGTTGGGACGAGGCCATCGGCTCGTCCGGCACCATCCGCGCCATCGGCCTGGCACTGAAGGCCGGCGGTCAGGGCAGCGGCGAGGTCAACGCCGACGGGCTGGCCTGGCTCAAGCGCAAGCTGTTCAAGCTGGGCGATGTCGACAAGATCGATTTCGACGGCATCAAGCCGGATCGGCGGACCATCTTCCCGGCGGGGCTGGCGATTCTCGAGGCGATCTTCGATGCGCTCGCCCTGCAGCGCATGGACCACTGCGATGGCGCCCTGCGCGAAGGCGTGCTGTACGACCTGTTGGGTCGTCATCACCACGAGGACGTGCGCGAGCGCACCCTGAGTTCGCTGATGACCCGCTACCACGTCGACGTCGAGCAGGCCGAGCGCGTGGAGCGCAAGGCCCTGCATGCCTTCGACCAGGTAGCAGCGGACTGGGGGCTGGAAGATGGGGTCTGGCGCGAATTGCTGGGCTGGGCGGCGAAGGTCCACGAGATCGGCCTGGACATCGCCCACTACCATTACCACAAGCACGGCGCCTACCTGATCGAACACTCGGATCTGGCCGGTTTCTCGCGTGAAGACCAGCAGATGCTTGCGCTGCTTGTACGTGGCCACCGACGCAACATCCCCAAGGACAAGTTCGCCGAGTTCGGTGATGACGGGGAGCAGCTGATACGGCTGTGCGTACTGCTGCGCTTCGCCATCCTGTTCCACCACATTCGCGGCACGCAGGCGATGCCGGCGGTTTCCCTGCATGCCAAGGCCAAGAGCCTGGACGTGGTGTTCCCCGATGGCTGGCTGGAAAACAACCAACTGACCCAGGCCGATTTCGCCCAGGAAGCCGAATGGCTGACTCGGGTGGGCTTTACCCTGACCGTTCGCTGAGGACCGCGCAGGCCCTTTCGCGGGCAGAAACCCGCTCCCACATTGGAATGCGATCCCTGTGGGAGGTGGGNGGTGGGCTTTACCCTGACCGTTCGCTGAGGACCGCGCAGGCCCTTTCGCGGGCAGAAACCCGCTCCCACATTGGAATGCGATCCCTGTGGGAGGTGGGTTTTACCCTGACCGTTCGCTGAAGACCGCACAGGCCCTTTCGCGGGCAGAGACCCGCTCCCACATTGGCATGCGATCCCTGTGGGAGGTGGGTTTTACCCTGACCGTGCGCTGAAGACCGCGCAGGCCCTTTCGCGGGCAGAGACCCGCTCCCACATTGGAATGCGATCCCTGTGGGAGGTGGGTTTTACTCTGACCGTTCGCTGAAGACCGCACAGGCCCTTTCGCGGGCAGAGACCCGCTCCCACATTGGCATGCGATCCCTGTGGGAGGTGGGCTTTACCCTGACCGTTCGCTGAGGACCGCGCAGGCCCTTTCGCGGGCAGAGACCCGCTCCCACATTGGAATGCGATCCCTGTGGGAGGTGGGNGCCCTTTCGCGGGCAGAGACCCGCTCCCACATTGGAATGCGATCCCTGTGGGAGCGGTTCTCTGCCCGCGAAGGGGGCACTGCCGATCGTGATGTCTGCTAGCGCACCGGCAGGATCGGGTTGCTCAGACGTTCCAGCAGGGTGTCCTGTGCACTGCGGGCGTTCTGGTTTCCGGTCGGCGTGTTGCGCACGTAGCGCCCGTCGGCCTGCAGGATCCATGAATGGGTGTTGTCGGTCAGGTAGCTCTCCAGCTCCTTCTTGACCCGCATGATCAGCTTCTTGCCTTCGACCGGGAAACAGGTCTCCACACGCTTGTCGAGGTTGCGCTCCATCCAGTCGGCGCTGGACAGGAACATCTGCTCCTCGCCACCGTTGAGGAAGTAGAACACCCGCGTGTGCTCCAGGAAGCGCCCGATGATCGAGCGCACATGGATATTGTGCGACACCCCAGGAATGCCCGGCCGCAGGCAGCACATGCCGCGCACCACCAGATCGATGCGCACGCCGGACTGGCTGGCCTTGTACAGGGCGCGGATGATCTTCGGATCGGTCAGCGAGTTGAACTTGGCGATGATGTGCGCCGGCTTGCCATCAAGCGCGTACTGAGTTTCGCGCGCGATCATGTCGAGCATGCCCTTCTTCAGTGTGAAGGGTGCATGCAGCAGCTTCTTCATGCGCAGCGTCTTGCCCATGCCGATCAACTGGCTGAACAGTTTGCCGACGTCTTCGCACAGTGCATCGTCCGAGGTCAGCAGGCTGTAGTCGGTGTACAGCTTGGCGTTGCCGGCGTGGTAGTTACCGGTACCCAGATGCGCATAGCGCACGATTTCACCGCCCTCGCGACGCAGGATGAGCATCATCTTGGCGTGGGTCTTGAACCCCACCACACCATAGATGACTACCGCGCCAGCGGCCTGCAGGCGGCTGGCCAGCTGCAGGTTGGATTCTTCATCGAAGCGCGCGCGCAATTCGACGACTGCGGTCACTTCCTTGCCGTTGCGCGCGGCATCCACCAGCGCATCGACGATCTCGGAGTTGGCACCGCTGCGGTACAGCGTCTGCCGCACGGCCAACACATGGGGATCCTTGGCGGCCTGGCGCAGCAGATCGACCACCGGCGTGAACGACTCGAACGGGTGCAACAGGAGGATGTCCTGCTTGCTGACCACGCTGAAGATGTTCTCGCTGTTCTGCAGCAATTTCGGAATCTGTGGCGTGAACGGCAGGTATTGCAGTTCTGGGTGGCTGTCCAGACCGGTGATGCTGAACAGACGCGTCAGGTTGACCGGGCCATTGACCTGATAGAGCTCGGTCTCGGACAGGTTGAACTGCTTGAGCAGGTAGTCGGACAGATGCTTGGGGCAGGTGTCGGCCACTTCCAGGCGTACCGCATCACCGTAGCGCCGCGAGAACAACTCGCCGCGCAGGGCACGCGCCAGGTCTTCGACGTCTTCGGTGTCGACGGACAGGTCGGCGTTACGGGTCAGGCGGAACTGGTAGCAGCCCTTTACCTTCATGCCCTGGAACAGGTCATCGGCGTGGGCATGGATCATCGAGGACAGGAAGACGAAATTGTCGCCTGGTCCACCGACGTCCTCGGGCACCTTGATCACCCGTGGCAACAAGCGCGGCGCCGGTATGATCGCCAAGCCCGAATCACGGCCGAAGGCGTCGATGCCTTCGAGCTCGACGATGAAGTTCAGACTCTTGTTCACCAACAGCGGGAACGGGTGTGTGGGATCCAGCCCGATCGGCGTGATGATCGGGGCGATTTCATCGCGGAAATAACGACGCACCCAAGTCTTGAGCTTGGTTGTCCAGTGCCGGCGGCGAATGAAGCGAACCTGGTGCTTCTCCAGCTCCGGCAACAGGATGTCGTTGAGGATCGCGTACTGGCGATCGACGTGCCCATGCACCAGCTCGCTGATTCGCGCCAGCGCCTGATGTGGCTGCAGACCATCGGCCCCGGCCTGCTCACGGGCGAAGGTGATCTGCTTCTTCAGGCCCGCCACGCGGATCTCGAAGAACTCGTCGAGGTTGCTGGAGAAGATCAGCAGAAACTTGAGCCGCTCGAGCAGCGGATAGGATTCATCCAGTGCCTGCTCCAGCACGCGGATATTGAACTGCAGTTGCGACAGCTCGCGATGGATGTACAGACTGCTGTCGTCCAACCCTGGCACGACGATGTGCGGCGCCGGCGCAAGGGCCTCGCTCGGGTGCGCGGGTTCGACGATGGCTTCTATGACCAACGGCGCTTCTACCGGGGTTTCGACCACCGGCTGGTCTTGAGTGAGAGCGACTTGCGTCTGGGCTTCGTTGTTCATCTGGCGTTCCCGGGGGCGTAACTGCCCTCTGCAATTGAGCGGCACGGATCGCGTAATGCGTCAGGATGCCATTGGCGCCTGCACGCTTGGAAGGGGGGCGCGACAGTTATAAGCATCGATTATGACGTTCGCATGACAGGCCTGGCCGCATACACATGCTGTCTACGATCTCAGGTTGACAAGCATTGTTCACGACAAGACACATTTGGACACTTTCATGTATGTCCCTGAAGGGTTAGGCTGCGCATTCACTTCGCCAGCATCGATAAAATGCTCCAACAATTCCTGAACGATTTTGGCTATTTCGCCCTGTTCCTCGGCACGTTCTTCGAAGGCGAGACCATTCTGGTCCTGGCCGGATTCCTGGCGTTCCGTGGCTACATGGATATCAACATGGTTGTGGTGGTGGCCTTCTTCGGCAGCTACGCAGGCGACCAGCTCTGGTATTTCATGGGCCGCAAGCATGGCCGCAAGCTGTTGGCGCGCAAACCCCGCTGGCAGCTGCTAGGCGACCGTGCGCTGGAGCATATCCGCCGGCATCCGGACATCTGGGTCCTGAGCTTTCGCTTCGTCTATGGCCTGCGCACCGTCATGCCGGTGGCCATCGGCCTGTCGGGCTATCCCCCGCGACGCTATTTGCTGCTCAACGGCATTGGCGCGGCGGTGTGGGCCACCGCACTGGGATTGGCAGCCTATCATTTCGGCTCGTTCCTGGAACACATGCTGGGCAACGTGAAGAAATACGAGCTGTGGGTGCTGGGTGCGCTGGTACTGATCGGCGCCTTGCTGTGGATACGCCGCCGCATCAAAGCGGCCCGCATCGCCCGCCAGGCTCGCCTGCAACCCCCTGCAGTCACGCCTGCGCCCAGCGACGAACAGCCCTGATCGCCGACTCGAACTGAACACGCGACGCCGATCGGGATCCATGCTACTGAAACAGCGGACAGAATCGGAGTTCGACATGACCAAGAAAATTGCGGTGATCCTTTCCGGCTGTGGCGTCTATGACGGCAGCGAAATTCAGGAAAGCGTGATCACCCTGCTGCGTTTGGACCAACGTGGCTGCGAAGTGCAGTGCTTCGCTCCCGACGTTGCCCAGAAGCACGTGATCAACCACCTCAGTGGCGAGGAAATGCCCGAATCGCGCAACGTGCTGGTGGAATCGGCGCGGATCGCCCGTGGCGAGGTGAAGGACATCGCCCTGGCCAACGCCGACGACTTCGATGCCTTGATCGTCCCCGGTGGCTTCGGTGCGGCAAAGAACCTGTCTTCCTTCGCCAGCGACGGCGCCGCCTGTTCGGTGAACCTGCAGGTGCAGGCACTGGCCGAAGCCTTCGCCGAAGCACGCAAGCCGGTTGGCCTGATCTGCATCTCGCCGGCACTGGCCGCCAAGATCTACGGACCCGGCGTGACCTGCACCATCGGCACCGATGCCGATACCGCGCAGGCCATCGAGAAGATGGGCGGCACTCACCAGGAATGCGAAGTGACCGAGATCGTCGAGGACACCGCGCGCAAGCTGGTCAGCACGCCCGCCTACATGAGCGCAAAGACCATCAGCGAAGCCGCTGCCGGTATCAATAAACTGGTGGATCGGGTGATCGAGCTCACCCAGGCCTGAGTGCTGCTGTACAGGCAGGTCTAGGGGTCTGGGTCCGCATGGTAGTGATCGGCCATGAAATCGACAAAGGCGCGGACCTTGGCTGGCAGATGCGCGGCGCTAGGGTAGAGCGCGTAGTAGCTACGCGCTCCCAGCGTCACCTCTGGTAATACCCGCACCAGGCGCCCGGCGCGCAGATCGCGCGCAACGGTTGCCAGGGTGAAGGCGGCGATCCCCAAGCCCGCGACAGCGGCCGTGTGCAACGCGGCAATGCTGTCGCTGCGCAGTTGCCGTCCGGCGTCCACACTTTGCACCGTCTGCTCAACCGTGTGCAGTTGCCAGTGTGCTTCATCGGCATAGGCCAACAAACTGTGCGCCAGCAGATCGTCCACGCCTCGAGGCAATCCACGGCGATACAGGTAGGCCGGCGAGGCGACCAGCACCATGGGTGACACGGTCAGCAAGCGCGCGACCATGGTGCTGTCGGACAACGGCGGGCCACTGATGCGCAGGGCAACGTCGAAACCGTCGGCCACCAGATCCACCAAGGGATCCGAGCACGACATGTCCAGCTGGATATCCGGGAAGCGCTCCTGAAAAGCCGGCAACCAGAACGGCAGTTCCAGTGTTCCCAACACGAGCGGAACGCTGATACGCAAGCGACCGGAGGGCTGCTTGTGCACGCGCGCTTCCTCGGCTGCGGCATCGACCCGCTGCAGGATATCGACACAGGCCGTGTAGTAGCGTTTGCCCGCATCCGTAAGGCTCAGCTGCCGTGACGTCCGGTTGAGCAGCCGCGCACCCAGCTCGCTCTCCAACTGCTGCAATTGCCGGGATACCGTCGAATGAGTGGTCTCCAGGCGCTCTGCTGCGCCGGTGAAACTGCGTGTTTCCACCAGGCAACGGAAGATGCGCATTGCGAGCAGTTGATTCATTCAGGGCTCAACGTACAGATAACGCCTGGATCTGCGCGGTGCTCAGCACATCGCCGAAGGTGTCTTCGATTTCCGCAAGAGCGGCTGCGTGCAGTGCCTTGTCATCAACGCTCTGGCCGTTGAAACGGGTAATGCTACGGGTCGCCGACGCATCGGACGCTACCACCACGTTATAGCCCAGCGGCACCGCGTCGCGGGCAGCGCCTGCCACACATGCATGAGTCATCAGGCCAGCGACCAGGACAGTATCGATGCCACGAGCCTTGAGCTGAGTGTCCAGATCGGTACTGGCGAAAACGCTGACCGTATTCTTGCGCAACACCTGATCAGTGGCACGGGGCTGCAGGCGTGGGTGAAACTTCACTGTTTCACCACCCTCGGCGAACAGTGCCGACCCCGCAGGTGCAACGTGTTGCACGTGGAACACCGTGATCAGGTGGCGATCGGCATAGCCAATCAATTCCTGGGTATTGGCCAGAGCGGTGGCACCGTCGGGAATCGGCATCTTGCCGGTGAAGTACTCGTTCTGGAAATCGATTACCAGCAGCGCCGTCTTGCCGGCAGGAAGGTGCTGCACGGGCGCCGCACCGAACATTGCCCGAATGGTCGGTTGGTTAGGAGTCTCGGTGCTTGCGCCAGCAGAGCCGACGCCTGCGGCAAGCAGACCGGCACACAGCAAACGGCGGGGGAAAGTGAACATGGGCGGTATCGTGTCAGAAGTGAGCGCCCAGTCTAGGGTTGGTACTGCCCTGCTCCCAGACTGAAACCGCAACACGATCTGTGCAGCCGCCGCACAGATCGGGTTCAGGCAGGTACTCGGCGCAAGGTCGCGAGCAACGTCGCAGCGGCCACGAACAGTCCCGCGAAGGTACGGTTCATGCGCCGCTGCTGACGGGGCGTGCGCAACAGCCGCAAGACCTTGGCCGCAAGCCCCGTGTAGCCGGCCATGACGATCAGGTCCACGGTGATCATGGTCGCTGCAATGGTCAGGTATTGGGCCAGCAGTGGCGCATGCGGATTGATGAACTGTGGTAGTACCGCAAGCATGAACACCAGTGCCTTGGGGTTGCCGACGTTCACCAGAAAGCCTCGAAGAACCAGACTGGACGCTTTGCCTGTCGGCTTTTGCTGGGTTTCTTCACTGATGTCGGCGGGCAGTGCACGCCACTGCTTGACGGCCAGATAGAGCAGATAGAGCACGCCAAACCACTTGATGGCCTGGAACGCCGTGGCGGACGCCGCCAGCACGGCCCCGACGCCCGCGGCGATGATCACGATCTGCAGGAGCAGCCCCAACTGCAGGCCAATCGCATTCCAGTAACCGCGCAGGAAACCGTGCTGCAGGCCGCTGGACATGGACGCGATGGCCCCGGCACCCGGTGAAAGGCTGATGATCCAGCACGCAGCAAAAAAGGCCAACCAGGTTTCCAGCAACATACGGACCTCGACGCTCGAATAGGGACAGCCTAAGGTAAAGCGGCGCAGCGAATTTGGCTATGGACCTGTGACGGCGGCCCGGCATCGAGCCGCAGCGTCAGCCTAATGCCTCGAGTTGTGCCTGCATGTCTTCGAGCAGCTCCAGCGCTTCCATCCACTGCTCCTCCAGCTCGCCCTCGCGAACCTTGAGCTTGGCCTGCTGGGCAAGCTGGTCGCGCAATTCGTCCTTGCGCGCGGCCTCGTAGAGCGCGCTGTCGGACAAGGCGGCTTCTATCTTCGCCAGTTTCTCGTGCACCTCACCCAGATCGCGCTCCAGCTTGTCGGCCTGGCGCTTGTGCGGGGCCAACTGCTGACGCAAGGCAGCGGCAGCCTGGCGCTGGGCTTTCTTGTCGGTCTTGTCGGGATTGACCGGGGTGTTGCTGACCGGGGCATGGCGTTGACGATAATCCACCAGCCAGCGCGCGTAGTCGTCCAGATCGCCATCGAAGGGCTCGACCTTGCCATCGGCCACCAGCAGGAAGTCGTCCGTGGTGCTCTTGAGCAGGTGCCGGTCGTGGGACACCACCAGTACCGCGCCACTGAATTCCTGCAGGGCCATGGTCAGGGCCAGGCGCATCTCCAGGTCCAGGTGGTTGGTCGGTTCATCGAGCAGCAACAGGTTGGGCCGCTCCCAGGCGATCAAGGCCAGCGCCAGGCGAGCTTTTTCACCGCCGGAGAAATTCAGCACCGGCTCGTCGATGCGCGCACCGCGGAAATCGAAACCACCGAGGAAATCGCGCAGCACCTGCTCCCGCTCGGTAGGCGCCAGGCGTTGCAGATGCAGCAGCGGGCTGGCCTTGCTGTCCAGAGAATCAAGCTGGTGCTGGGCGAAATAGCCCACCACCAGATTCTCGCCACGCACCAGGCGCCCGCCGATGGGCGTCAGCTCACCGGCGAGGTTCTTGATCAGGGTCGACTTGCCGGCGCCGTTGGGGCCCAGCAAACCAATGCGCGCACCGGGCGCCAGTTGCAGCTTGACCTTGTCCAGCACAGCCTTGTCGCCATAGCCGAGGCGACCTTCGGAGAGGTCGAGCAACGGGCTGGAAATCTTCACCGACTCGCGGAAGACGAAATCGAAGGGCGAGTCGACGTGCGCCGCCGACAGCTCCTCCATGCGCTCCAGGGCCTTGATCCGGCTCTGAGCCTGGCGCGCCTTGGTGGCCTGAGCCTTGAAACGGGCGATGTACTTCTCCATGTGCGCCCGCTGCGCCTGCTGCTTCTCGTACGCTTGCTGCTGCTGCGCCAGGCGCTCCGCGCGGGCACGTTCGAAGGCGCTGTAGCCGCCGCGATACAGGGTCAGCTTCTGTTGTTCGACGTGCGCCACATGATCGACCACTTCGTCGAGGAAGTCGCGGTCGTGGGAGATCAACAGCAAGGTACCGGGATAGCCTTTAAGCCAGTCTTCGAGCCACAGGATGGCATCGAGGTCCAGGTGGTTGGTCGGCTCATCGAGCAGCAGCAGGTCGGAGGGACACATCAAGGCCTGCGCCAGGCTCAGACGCATCCGCCAGCCACCGGAAAAATCACCGACCTGACGGTCCATCTGCTCGTTGCTGAAGCCCAGCCCGGCCAGCAGCTTGCGTGCACGCGCATCGGCGGTATAGCCATCGGCGCTGTCGAGCTCGGCATGCAAACGAGCCTGGGCGGCGCCATCCTGCCGGGCTTCGGCATCGGCCAGGGCATGCTGCACTTCGCGCAGACGTACGTCGCCGTCGAGCACATAGTCGACCGCAATGCGTTCGAGGGTATCGACCTCCTGGCGCATATGAGCGATGCGCCAGTCGGCAGGCAGGTAGCAATCGCCCGAGTCGGGCGCAAGCTCGCCGCGCAACAAGGCGAACAGGCTGGATTTGCCGGCACCGTTGGCACCGATGAGACCGGCTTTCTGACCGGCGTGCAGAGTCAGCTCGGCATCTTCTAGCAGACGCTGCGGGCCACGCTGTAAAGTGAGGTTCTGAAGTCGGATCATAATGGCGGCGAAGTCTACCAGCTTCCTTGCCCACTGGCGCGAGTAGCACGATGCACGATGAATTGTGGGAGTTTGCCTTGAAGCTCTATGCCCGACCGGGCATCGAGGCCGCCTGCCTGCAGTTGCAGGCAGAAGGCGCCAATGTGTGCCTGCTGCTGTGCGGCGCCTGGCTGGGTGCCAGAGGCGTGGCCTGTTCGCATGAACGCGTCATGCTGCTGCAGGCGATCGCCACACCCTGGCACGATGAGGTCGTGCGGCCTCTGCGCGAGCTTCGCCAGCAGTGGCGCGCAAAGGCCATGCATGATCCCGAGCTGATGCCGCTGCGTGAATCGATCAAGGCGCTGGAACTCAATGCCGAGCGCCAGTTGCTGCAGCGCCTGCATCGCCAAGCCGCTCCGTGGCTCCTTGCCGCGGAACAGTCCAACATGACTTGGCTGCCCGCCTTGCTACCGGCGCCGGCTGCAGGCGTCAGCGATGCATTGCGGACACTGAGCGTGGCAGCCCGCGACACTCAGGCCTCGCTGGACGACGCGCCACCTTTGTCTGGCTGACCGGCCACGGCTTGAGCATCTGACTCGGTTGCGCTCGTATGAACGGCTGCCGCCAGCGACTTGGCGGCGGCAGGCTTCCTTGCAGGCCGGGCGGCAGGCTTGGCAGGCGCCTTCGCTTCGGGCTTGACCGCTGCGCCTGGCGCGGCGAGGGCCTTGCGCGTGGTGCTGCGCGAAACAGCAGGTTTGCTTGCAGTGGCGGCGGCAGCGGCTCGGGTGGTCTTGCTCGCTGCCGGCTTGGCTGCGGCACGCGCGGTCGAAGCTGTCGGACTGGTTTTGGCTGGGGTACGAGCAGCGGGCTTGGCCGCCGAGCTGGCAGGCTGAGTGACGGATGCCGTGGTCACCTTGGGCTTGGTCGAACGGGTTTCGATGGCCTTGCTGGCCGCTTCGCGCACACGACCCACGCCGGCTGCCAGCTTCAGGCTCTCCTGGGCATCACGCTTGAGCTCGACGATGTAGGCGCGGGTTTCGGCCTGGCGTTCCTTGAGATCGTCGAGCAGCTCCTCGAGTTCGCTCACCGAATCATGCGCCTTGGCCTGTTTCTTTTTCTTGCCGGCGGCAGCGGCGTCCTGCACTTTGGTGCGCGACTTGTGCAGTTTTTCCTGAGCCTTGCCGCGTTGCTTCTCGAGCTTGGCGAGCAGTTTTTCAGCATCGGCCAAGGCTTGGGAACATGCACTTTCAAGGTGCTCGAGCAAACTGCCGGACAGCTGTTGCAGCAAGTGCAGCGGGGTGTTTACAGGCTTCTTGTTAGCCGACATAGGTTACCTCCGGGCCGATGGGTTGAGGCTCATACTAGACCTGAGACCGTAGGGCCGCCAGAACATGTTGACCGTACCTGCCAGCCCCCGTTGCGCACTCGGTGGCATAATCGCTCGATGCTCGGTCTGTCTTGTTCTGGAGAACCCCCATGTTGTCTCGCCTGCTGCTGTCGTTGTCCTTGGTGCCGTTGTCGCTGGTGTGGTCGCAAGCGCACGCTGCGCAGGGTACACCGAATGATGGCCACGACCTGGCCTACAGTGTGGGTGCCAGCTTGGGCGAACGCCTGCGTCAGGATGCCCCCGGCCTTCAACTGGACGCCTTGGTCAAGGGCTTGCAGCAAGCCTACCGGCAGGAGCCGCTCGCCTTGAGCGATGAGCGCATGGGCCAGCTGCTGGCTCAATACCAGGCGCAGACGGACAAGGCTGACACCGGCCCGGACACGGAAAAGGCGCAGGCGGCCGAACGTCGCTTCATGGCCGGCGAGCGGGCCAAGGCTGGTGTGCGGGAGATCTCGGACGGGGTGCTGATAACTGTAATCGAACCGGGGGCAGGCAGCCCTGCCACGGCCGATGGGCGCGTGCAGGTTCAATACATGGGGAGGTTGCCTGACGGCAGTGTGTTCGACCAAAGCAAACAGCCGCAGTGGTTTCGCTTGAACAGCGTCATCGAAGGCTGGCGTACGGCACTGCAGCAGATGCCTACGGGTGCGAAATGGCGCGTGGTGATTGCCTCTGCCCACGCCTATGGTGCCGAGGGCGCAGGGGATCTGATTCCCCCCTACACGCCACTCACTTTTGATATCCAACTGTTGGCCACGGCCCCATAGGGCCGCGTCTGACGCCCATCACGCCTGAGCGACGGATTCTTCCTTGTGGGCGTTGTGCAGCACTTCGATCAGGCAATCTTCGAGCTCGAAGCGTTCGTGCAGCAAGCGCCCCAGCTCCTTGAGCTTTTCCAGGATGACGGCGGCATCGGAGCAGTCGCCCTTGTCGCAGTAGTCGTTGAAGTCGAGGGCTTTCTGGGTGATCTCGTCGATGCGTGGCCAGATCGTCTCGGCCAGCTCCAGACCACGCTTGTCGTTGAATGCCTTGGCTTCGTCGGTCAGTTGCTCGTAGATCTCGAAATGGCCTGCCGAGGTGTAGTCGACCAGCAAACCGCAGAAATCCTGAAGCCTCTTGCGATCCTCGACCAGCGCCTGAGGTGTGTCGCCCAGTGCATCGAAGGCCTTGATCAGCTCGTTGCGTTCCTGCAGCCAGCGATCGATCAGCAGGTGAACTCCGCCCCAGCGTTCCTGGGCATTCTTGCAGCTTTCCAACATGATGAGTGCTTCCCTTGTGGGTCATGCCCGGCGTCGCACTCCTGTATCACAGGAAGCAGGGCTCGGACCGATTCGCCGCCTGTGATGGCGAATGTCGATGTACGTGCAGGGGGAGATTATGCCCGTGCGCCAGTGGCATCAAGGTACGCATCGGATAAAGTTCATACAAGTGTTTAATCGTGGCAATACCGGAACGAATGCCGGATTTGCGGGCCTCGCCCCTGTTCCACGATCAAGTGGTGGAACAGGAGCGCATCAGCCTGAGCACTCAGGCCGAAACGGGCTTCAGAGCGGGCGAACCGTGGTCGGCAGCGGCGCGGCCAACAGGCGCTCGTCGAGCAGCCCGAGACCTTCCTGGAACAGCAGGTTGCTGCGCTCGGTATCGCCGAGCTGGGCCAGCAGGCGGGCCAGCTCCGCACAGGTTTCCGGGCTGCGCTGCAGACGCAGGCTGCTTTCCAGGTAATCGCGTGCCTTGCCCCACAGACGGTTCTGCAGACACAGGCGGCCGAGTGTCAGCAACAGCCCGGCGTCATCGGTGTGCTGCTTGAGCCAACCTTCGGCGGTCTGCAGTTGGCGCGCCGGATCGTTGCCGATGACCAGGCCGTACAGGCGAGCCAGGTGCGTGTCGTATTGACGCTTCTGCGCGGTACGCAGGACCTCTTCGGCCTGGGTCTGCGCACCTACCTGCCGCAACTGCTCGGCATAGGCAAGGACCAATGCAGGCTCCTGACGCTGCGCCGAACTCAGCGCCTGCCATGCGCGCTCGAGTGCAGTCAGGCCCGCTTCGCCCTGACCTTGATCCGGTGCCGATACATGCGCGGCCACGCTGAGGTTCTCGCCCCAGGCACGTCGTTCCAGTTCGGCCAGCTCGGCCGCTGGCAAGGCTTTGTCCTTGCGCAGTTGTGGCAGTAGCTTCACCACGGCAGCCCAGTCTCCACGTTGCTGATGCACGCGTTGCAATTGACGCAACACCTGCACGTTGCGCGGATGACGCTCGTGCATGGCCTGCAGGGTTTGCAGGGAGCCGTCGCTGTCGCCGCGATCGCTCTGCAGCTGGGCATGGCTCAAGGCAATCGCCAGTTCGGCTTGTGGCTGACGTGCCAAGGCCTGTTCGAGCAGGCTGTCGCTGTCTTCGTAGCGACCCAGCTCGTTGGCTGCGCGGGCTGCGCCCAGGTAATACAGCAGGGGCTGACGTTCGTGTTCAGCGGCGTGCTGCAGGTGCTTCTGAGCGCTGGCCCAGCGTCCTTCGGCCAGGTCCAACTGGCCCTTTTCGATGGCAGCCTGCACGCGACGACTGCGGTTGCGGCCCGACCACGGATTGACCACGCGACCGGATGTAACCACCACGCTGATCAGCAGATAGATGATGAATACCAGCAGCACCAGCACCAGCAAGGCCAGCAACGTGGTCCACAGGCCGGATT
The DNA here is from genome assembly GCF_001423465.1 of Pseudomonas sp. Leaf129. Lineage (NCBI taxonomy): Bacteria > Pseudomonadati > Pseudomonadota > Gammaproteobacteria > Pseudomonadales > Pseudomonadaceae > Pseudomonas > Pseudomonas sp. Leaf129. The sequence goes on from NZ_LMOC01000009.1 coordinate 240,641, forward strand.
CGTAGCGCATCACATGGGGGTAGTCGATCAGCACGTAGCCTGGGTGCTTGGCCACGGCCAAGCCGAGCCCGACCATGGCGGCGATCACCAGAAACAGGATCACGTAGAACCGTTTCATGGTTGGCTCTCCGCAGCGCCTGGCGTGGCTTCGGTCGATTTCTGCAGGCCTTCGACCGGTGTATGGCGGCGTTGCAGGTAGGCCTGGATGGCATTCAGGCTGGCATCCAGATCAGGTGTGGTGACCGACACCGGCTGGCTCTTGAGTGCGGTCAGCTGTTCGATCATGGCCTGGGTGGGGCCGTTTTCGCGATTGAACCCTGCGATCAGAATGCCGCGTGCGTCGTCCAGCGCTTGGGTATAGACCTTGCCCTGACCGTTGAGCGCGGCCCATTGCGCCTGTTCCAGTGCAAGGCTCAGGGCCAGGCGAACCTGGTTCAGGCTTTGCCCGGCCAGCAACGGACGGATGCTGTCATCGGGGTTGAAGTCGACGCGGAAGAACCCGGAAATCTTGTTCCACCACTGACGCCAGCGGGTTTCCCCTTCAGGCGAAGTGCCTTGCGCGGCGTCGGCGGCGGCCTGGAATTCCGGGGCCAGGGCCGTCAACTGCGTTGCCTGCTCGCGCAGTGCGCTCAACTGCAGGAACAAGCCGGTGCGGTCGGGCTGGGTTGTGCCTTGCAGCGACGCCAGGCTACGGGTCAATTGTTCGCGGGCGGCGAAGGCTTGTGGGTCATCCTGCTCGCGCAGGATTTCATCGGCGCCCTGCACCAGTGCCTTGGCGCTGGTGACATCCTGCAGCGCAGACAGACGCAGGCTGGCCAGGCGCAGCAGATGCTCGGCCTCGGCCAGGCGCCAGTCCTTGCGGCTGGCACCCAGCACGGTTTCCAGGCGTTGGCTCAGACGCTGCTGGTCGCCCTGCAACTGCGCGACCAGACGGCGGCGATCTTCCAGTTCGTTGGCATCAGGCAACTGCGCCAGGTCGGCGCTGAGTTGCCGTTCGTTGTGCTCCAGGGTCAGCGTCTGCGTGGCGAGCCCTTCGATCACCCGCGACTGCTGCTGATGACCGGCGGTGAGCGTGCGCACCTGCCACACGCCCCAACCCGCGGCAGCGAGGCCAGCGGCGGCCAGCAGCAGCGCGATGATCGCCAAGCCATTGCCATTGGCCGAGCGCTGAGGCGGCACGGCGGCTGGCTGTTCGAAAGGCGCCTTCGGGGCGCTCTGCGTCTCGTCTTTGGGCAAGGCTGTTTCGCTCACGTGTCCATCCTTTGCATTGGGGCGCGCCCGCCAGGCTGGCGGTCGCGCCTTACGATCTGGGTGCGGTCTGCGTGTGCAGCGCCGCCAGCAACGCCGAAGTGCTGGCACCTCGGCAATCCACAACATTCAAAGCGCCAGCGTCACGCGCCAGCGCCGCCACCCGCGGGCTGGGCACAAACAGTGGCAGGGCGCGGATCGCCGGCCACTGCTCACCTGCCAACTGGTGCAAGTGTTGAAAACCCTGCCCACTGCTGACCACCACGGCGTTCAAGCGTTCCGATTCTATACGGGTCGCCAGCGTACCCGGCGGGTAGACCGGAATGCTGCGTCGATACAGTTGCAGATACTCCACCGCTGCGCCTTGGTCGCGCAAGTGTTCGGCCAGCGCCTCGCGTCCGCCCTCGCCACGAATGATCAGCACCCGAGGCTGAGGACCGCTCAAAGCGGTGCGCAATTGGGCCAGATTCAGCAGGGCTTCGCTATCGTCTCCTGTTTCAGGATACGTCACGTGCAGCCCGCGCTCTTCGAGAATGGCCGCCGTGCCAGCGCCGACGCTGAACCAGGCAGTCTGGCCAAGGCTGGCAGGTGCTTGCTGCAGTGCCAGGCGCGCGGCGGGTTTGCTGACCACGATCACTGCGTCGTATTGACCAAGGTTGGCCAGCATTTGCCGCTGGCTATCACTCGACGGCAGAGGCTCGATTGCCAGAAGCGGCAAGCTTGCTGCGAACACACCCTCTTTGCGCAGCGCCTGAGTTTGCTGCGCGCACTCGTCGGTGGGCCGTGTCAGCAACACTCGCCAAGGGCTCAAGGATGACCTGCCTCGCCGTACACCGCACGCAGGATGTCGTCGGCGCCCTGCGCCAGCAACGCCTCGGCCACCTGTACGCCCAGCTGTTGCGCATCGGCCAGTGGTGCCCGTGCCTGGGCATGCAGCAAACGCTGCCCGGCTGGATCGCCCACCAGGCCACGAAGCCAGATCTGTTCGCCTTCGAGCACCGCATAGCAGGCGATGGGCACCTGGCAGCCACCGTTGAGGTGCTTGTTCAGGGCACGCTCGGCGCTGACGCGGAATTCGGTATCGCGATGATGCAACGGCCCCAGCAGCGCATGGATCTCGCTGTCGTCCGTCCTGCATTCGATACCGACCGCGCCCTGGCCGCCTGCAGGCAGGCTATCCTCGACGCTGATGCTGGTGGTGATGCGATTTTCGAAGCCTAAGCGGATCAGGCCGGCGGCGGCGAGGATGATCGCATCGTATTCACCGGCATCGAGTTTGGCCAACCGGGTGTTGACGTTGCCCCGCAAGAAGCGGATCTGCAAGTCGGGGCGGCGCGCCAGCAGTTGGGTTTGACGACGCAGGCTGGAAGTGCCGACGACACTGCCGGGCGGCAATGCTTCCAGGCTGTCCCAGGCATTGGATACGAAGGCATCGCGAGGGTCTTCCCGTTCGCAGATGCAGTACAGACCCAGCCCTTCGGGAAAGTCCATCGGTACGTCTTTCATCGAATGCACGGCGATGTCTGCCGTACCTTCGAGCAAGGCGTTTTCCAGTTCTTTGACGAACAGCCCCTTGCCGCCGATCTTCGACAAGGGCGAATCGAGCAGCTTGTCGCCGCGACTGACCATCGGGACCAGACTGACCTGAAGACCGGGATGGGCCTGCTCCAGTCGAGCCTTGACGTACTCGGCCTGCCACAGGGCAAGGGCACTTTTACGGGTGGCGATGCGGATTTCGCGAATGGGCATGAATCGATCCGTATGAAGATTAGCGGACGATGATACCAGCTGTGCGGCAGGCCGCGCCCAGTCAGCCAGACTGGGCGCGGCCACTGGAGCCCTAGAGGTGCTGCATCATCTTGCGCACGCCGGCGACATGGCGTCGGCTGACGATCAGCGCGTCACCGTTGAGGCCTTTCAGGTAGAGCTGAAAGTGGCCCAACGGTGTGCGTTGCAGTCGCTCGATGCGCTCGCGGGCCACCAAAGCATTGCGGTGAATGCGCACGAAACGATCGCCGAACTCGTCTTCCAGTGCCTTGAGCGGCTCGTCGAGCAGCACTTCGCCGCCCTCGTGGCGCAGGGTCACGTACTTGTGGTCGGCGATGAAGTAGATCACCTGGTCCAGTGGAATCAGCTCGATGCCTTTACGGGTTCGCGCACTGATGTGGCTGCGCGGACCGGTACCGGCCTCGGCAGCAGGACGAGTCAGTGCAGCCAACTGCACACGGTTGGGCTTTTCAGCCTTTTTCAGTGCTTCGAGCAGGTGTTCGGAGCGCACCGGCTTGACCAGATAACCCACGGCGCTGACCTGGAATGCGTCCAGGGCGAACTCGTCATGGGCGGTGCAGAACACCACCGCTGGAGGCGTGTCGCGCTCGCACAGCTTGGCGGCGACTTGCAGCCCGTCCAGGCCAGGCATGCGAATGTCGAGCAGGACCACATCGGGCTTCTGCGCGTCGATCATGCTCAGGGCTTCTTCACCATTGCTGGCACCGGGTTCGAGCACATGATAGCCCTCGAGCTCGCCAACCAATCGGCTCAGGCGCTCGCGGGCAAGGGGTTCGTCATCAACGATCAGGACATTCATATAGCGCTGGATTCCTGCGTGAGTCTCGCACATGGATAACGTAGACAAGTGAAGTGACGACCGTCACGGCGATTCACGCTAAGACTTGCGCGCGGACCGAAAAGTGCCGCAAGTCGAGCGCCAATGTTCGCCAGTGCCTGCTGGGTTCCGCCCGAGGCGTGCCCCGCGGCGGCTTCTTGGTAGGGATTGCTGATGGTCAATATGAACTCTCCCCCTTTATAGTCGGCCTCCACGCTGACCACCCCACCCGAAATCAAAGGGGCGATGCCATGTACCAGCGCATTTTCCAACAATGGTTGCAAGGTTAGTTGAGGGATCGGCAGATCATCCGGGATTGTTTCGATCCTCCAGTGCAACTGTAGACGCTCGCCGAGACGATATTGCTCAATCGATAAATAACGTTTGGCCAATTCAACTTCGTCCCGCCACATGACCAGGCTGTTGGGCTGGGCGAGACTGGCGCGGAACAGGTCGGACAGGTTGAGCACCGCCTGCTCGGCCTTCACCGGATCGCTGACCACCAGGCTGGCGATGCTGTTCAGGCTGTTGAACAGGAAGTGCGGACGAATGCGCGCCTGCAAGGCCTGGATGCGCGACTGCAGTTCAGCCTGCTGCTGGCGCCGCCACTGGCTCTGCAAGTAGAAGTAACGCAGCAGCAGTGCCGACATGATCAGCCCGATGAGGGCATGACGCAGGTATCGGTTGACCTCCACGGTCGGCGTGTCGAGCCCGCCCAACTGGAAATAGTCGATCACCGCTGTGCCTGTCAGGGTCAGCCCCACCACCAATGCGCAGCACAGGCTACCTGCCATGCCTGGGCGCAGCCGCGCCAGCCAGGGGCGCAGGGTACAGAGCAGGCCCGCCGTGAGCAGGACGATCCACTGCACGAACAGCGACGTCAGCGCCAGGCGCACCCAGTTGAAGCCCGGATTCATGGGCTCGGCCAGCACCAGCACGAACACCAGCAACTGCGCCAGTACGATCAGCATCAGCAGGGCCTGGGGCAGGCAGAGCTCGGGCAGGAAAAAGTCCGGCTCGGGAGGGTTCGACGGCTTGCTGAACATGGGGGGTTCCTGGCTCTGGCTAAGGTATCAAGCCTGTTCGCGGCCGCTCACCGCTCCCACAGGAATCCGCGCAGATCACGTGTAGGAGCGGTCAGCGGCCGCGAAGAGCTCAACGCAGACAATAGACATCTGCACTATGCCGCCAACAGACCCAGGCCGCATTTGTTATTATCGCGGCAATTTCCCGTTCACGCCTTGCACGAGCCTATTCATGAGCACTGACAAGACCAACCAGTCCTGGGGCGGCCGCTTCAGTGAACCCGTCGACGCCTTCGTCGCCCGCTTCACCGCATCGGTCGACTTCGACCAGCGCCTCTACCGCCATGACATCATGGGCTCGATCGCCCACGCCACCATGCTGGCCAAGGTCGGCGTGCTCACTGACGCGGAGCGCGACACCATCGTCGACGGCCTGCGCACCATCGAGCAGGAAATCGAGGCTGGCCAGTTCGACTGGCGCGTGGACCTCGAAGACGTGCACATGAACATCGAGGCGCGCCTGACCGATCGCATCGGCGTGACCGGCAAGAAACTGCACACCGGGCGCAGCCGCAACGACCAGGTGGCCACCGACATTCGCCTGTGGCTGCGTGACGAAATCGACCTGATCCTGAGCGAAATCACCCGCCTGCAGCAAGGCCTGCTGGAGCAGGCCGAGCGCGAAGCCGACACCATCATGCCGGGCTTCACCCACCTGCAGACGGCCCAGCCGGTGACCTTCGGGCATCACCTGCTGGCCTGGTTCGAAATGCTCAGCCGCGACCATGAACGCCTGGTCGATTGCCGCAAGCGCACCAACCGCATGCCTCTGGGCAGCGCTGCGCTAGCCGGCACCACCTACCCGATCGACCGCGAACTGACTTGCCAGTTGCTGGGCTTCGAAGGCGTCGGTGGCAACTCGCTGGACGGCGTGTCGGACCGTGATTTCGCCATCGAATTCTGCGCTGCGGCGAGCATCACCATGATGCACCTGTCGCGGTTTTCCGAAGAGCTGGTGCTGTGGACCAGCGCGCAGTTCCAGTTCATCGACCTGCCCGACCGTTTCTGCACCGGCAGCTCGATCATGCCGCAGAAGAAGAACCCCGATGTGCCGGAACTGGTGCGTGGCAAGAGTGGCCGGGTGTTCGGTTCGTTGATGGGCCTGCTGACCTTGATGAAGGGTCAGCCGTTGGCCTACAACAAGGACAATCAGGAAGACAAGGAGCCCTTGTTCGACGCCGCCGATACCCTGCGCGACTCACTGCGGGCCTTTGCCGACATGATCCCGGCAATCAAGCCCAAGCACGCCATGATGCGCGAAGCCGCGCTGCGTGGCTTCTCTACGGCCACCGATCTGGCCGATTACCTGGTGCGCCGTGGCCTGCCGTTCCGCGATTGCCACGAGATCGTCGGGCATGCGGTGAAGCACGGTGTGGACACCGGCAAGGACCTGGCGGAAATGAGCCTGGAAGAGTTGCGCCAGTTCAGCGATCAGATCGAAGCGGATGTGTTCGAGGTATTGACCCTGGAAGGCTCGGTCAACGCCCGCGATCACATCGGCGGCACCGCGCCGGCTCAGGTACGTGCAGCCGTGGCTCGTGGCCGGGAATTGCTGGCGGCTCGCTAGGCGCCCGGCAGGTCCGGCCTCTTCGCGGGCAGAGACCCGCTCCCACAGTAGGTGTTGAACATCCTGTGGGAGCGGGTCTATGCCCGCGAAGGGCGCCCCACAGAATCCGACATTGACCCCATCGAGAACATGCCATGAGCGACAACCTGATAGACGAAGACGAAGCGTTCGCCGAGGCCACCCTCACCCAGGCCATCGAGAACCAGATCGAAAGCGACAACCCGCCGGCTGCCAAGGCCACGTTCAACAAGCTGACCCTGGTCGGTTACGAGCGCGAGGACATCCTCAACATGATGGCTCATGTGTTGGCGATCGAGATCGACGCCATCCTGGAGCAGGACCGGCCCTTCGACACCGCCTGGTACGAAGCCGCCCTGCGCGCCCTGCCCGAGCTGCCACCGGAAAAAGTCTGACGCCGCACAGGCGCGTTCGCCCAGGGCTGACTACACTGGAAAAACCCCGCTGCCACCGCATCAGGGGTACAGCGCACGGCGCCATTCGGCGCTGTCGTTCATTCCATAAGAAAGTCGGGAGCGCCTATGTCGTCCTACACCCCGGAACTGGTTGCCGAGCTGGAAATCCTTGCCCTGTTCAACCTCGGCAACACCATGGAAGGTCTGAAAATCCACCACACCGCGTCGCCCGCGGCCATCGCAGCCGCCACTCGCCTGCATGACAAGGAACTGATCAGCAAGCCGGACGGCGGCTACCTGACCAGCCTGGGCCATGAAGCGGCCGAGCATGCGCAGTCGTTGCTGACCATCCTGACGGTGGCCGAACCTGCCTGAGCGGCAGAGGCTTTATCGATCGTCCGCAGGCGCCGCCAGCGCCTGCAACCGGCGCTGCTCGGCAGCCGCGATGATTTCGCGCCGAGTGTCGTCATCGGCCGAGCGCCAGGCCCTGATGTCCTCGACGTGGCGGAAACACCCCTGACAGACCCGCTCTTCGTCCAGTCGGCACAAGCTCACGCAGGGTGACTGTACCGAGGGGCTGACATTGCTGTAGAGAGGCTTGGGCGCGCGTGCAGGCTGGCTCACAATCATCAGATCTCTTCGAAGTCCAGCTCGACGCCGGCTTGCTCCTTGACGGCCCGGGCCAATACTTCGCCCAGCAGCTCCTCGGATTTCTCGCAGCTCCACTGGCCCGACTCTTCGTCGTAGTCGAAGTGATAGCCACCGGAGCGTGCGGCGAGCCACAGCTGGCGCAGCGGCTCCTGGCGGCTGATGATCAGCTGGCTGCCGTTGTCGAACTTGATGGTCATCATGCCGGCGGAAATCTCGATGTCGTCGGCGTGGTCTTCGAGCAACTCCTCCAGCGCCTGCTGGGTGGCATCGACCAGGTCGTGGAAACGGGCTTCGGTCAAACTCATTGCAGGAACCTCGGAAAGTGTCTGTGCGCGCTACGGGCGGCAAGATACGAGCAGCCAGCGGTTTATGCAAAGCATAATGCACCCGTCTGGATCGATGGCACTGCTGGCAGGCCACCTGCATAGCCACCATGCCGGGCGCTGGGTATACTCGGGCGCAATTACTGCTTATACAAAGGATTTCGCCATGAAGCGCCTGATCTCTTCCCTGGCCGCGCTCGTCGCCGTTGCCTGCCTGGTGTCCGCCTGCGGTCAAAAGGGCCCGCTGTACTTGCCCGATGACAGCAAATCCCCCGAAGACCAAGCCAAGTCGTCGCAACCGCACAAGCATTACTAAGGGAACACCATGGACGCTTTTCAACGCCGCGACGGTGAACTGTTCGCCGAAGGCGTAGCGCTGTCTGCCGTGGCCCAGCGCTTCGGCACGCCGACGTACGTCTACTCGCGCGCCCACATCGAGGCGCAGTACAACGCCTACGCCGATGCCCTGCAGGGCACCTCCTCGCTGGTCTGCTTCGCCGTGAAGGCCAACTCCAACCTGGCCGTGCTCAATGTCCTGGCGCGTCTGGGCGCCGGTTTCGACATCGTTTCGGGCGGCGAACTGGAGCGGGTGCTGGCCGCTGGCGGGCGCGCCGATCGCGTGGTGTTTTCCGGCGTCGGCAAGACCCGCGCCGACATGCGCCGCGCCCTGGAAGTGGGCGTGCATTGCTTCAACGTCGAATCCACTGACGAACTGGAGCGCCTGCAGGAAGTGGCCGCCGAGCTGGGCGTGCGGGCTCCAGTGTCGCTGCGGGTCAATCCGGATGTCGACGCGGGCACCCATCCGTACATTTCCACCGGTCTGAAAGAGAACAAGTTCGGCATCGACATCGCGGCTGCCGAAGACGTCTATGTGCGTGCCGCGCAACTGCCCAACCTCGACGTGGTGGGCGTGGACTGCCACATCGGCTCGCAGCTGACCACCCTGGCGCCGTTTCTCGACGCACTGGACCGTCTGCTCGATCTGGTCGATCGCCTGGGCGATTGCGGCATTTACCTGCGCCACATCGACCTGGGCGGTGGCCTGGGCGTGCGCTACAGCGAAGAACAGCCGCCACTGGTGGCCGACTACATCAAGGCCGTGCGCGAGCGCCTGGACGGCCGCGAGCTGACCCTGGTGTTCGAGCCGGGGCGCTTCATCGTGGCCAATGCCGGGGTGCTGTTGACCCAGATCGAATACCTCAAGCACACCGAGCACAAGGATTTCGCCATCGTCGATGCGGCCATGAACGACCTGATCCGCCCGGCCCTGTACCAGGCGTGGATGAACGTCACCCCGGTCAAGCCGCGTGAAGGTCAGGCGCGCGCCTACGACATCGTCGGGCCGATCTGCGAAACCGGTGATTTCCTGGCCAAGGATCGCGAGCTGGTGCTGGCCGAAGGCGACCTGCTGGCGGTGCATTCGGCCGGCGCGTACGGTTTCGTCATGAGCTCGAACTACAACACGCGCGGTCGTTGTGCCGAGGTGCTGGTCGATGGCGACCAAGCGTTCGAAGTCCGCCGCCGCGAAACCGTGGCTGAGCTTTTCGCCGGCGAAAGCCTGTTGCCGGAGTAATCCCATGCTACTGCGTTTTACCAAGATGCATGGCCTGGGCAACGACTTCATGGTGCTGGACCTGGTCAGCCAGCATGCCCACATCCTGCCCAAGCATGCCAAGCAATGGGGCGATCGCCATACCGGCATCGGCTTCGATCAACTGCTGCTGGTCGAAGCGCCGAGCAATCCGGACGTCGACTTCCGCTACCGCATCTTCAATTCCGACGGCTCCGAAGTGGAACAGTGCGGCAACGGCGCGCGCTGCTTCGCCCGCTTCGTGCTGGACAAGCGCCTGACGGCCAAGAAGATCATTCGCGTGGAAACCAAGGGCGGCATCATTACCCTGGACGTTCGCAGCGATGGCCAGATCAGCGTCGACATGGGCCCGCCGCGCATGCTGCCGGCCGATATTCCGTTCCAGGCTGACGCCCAGGCGCATAACTATGCGCTGTCGGTCGATGGCCAGAGCGTCGAGATCGCCGCGCTGTCCATGGGCAACCCCCATGCGGTGCTGCGCGTGGACGACATCAACAACGCACCGGTGCACACGCTGGGGCCGAAGATCGAACATCATCCGCGCTTTCCGGCACGAGTGAACGTGGGCTTTCTGCACGTCGTCGATCGCACCCGCGCCCAGCTGCGTGTCTGGGAGCGTGGCGCCGGTGAAACCCAGGCCTGTGGTACCGGCGCGTGCGCCGCTGCAGTCGCGGCCATCAGCCAGGGCTGGATGGACTCCCCGCTGCTGCTCGATCTGCCGGGCGGCCGCCTGTCCATCGAATGGACCGGTCCAGGCCATTCGGTGATCATGACCGGCCCTGCGGTGCGGGTCTTCGAAGGACAAGTGCGTTTATGAGCGAGTACAGCCAATGACCGATCAGCCTCAAGTACCCGCGCCTGCGGAGCTCCTGGAGGCTTCGGCCGTGGCCGAGTTTCTCGCCGCCAACCCGGCCTTCTTCGAGCAGCATGAAGAACTGCTGACCCAACTGCGCCTGCCCCACCAACGCGGTGATACGGTGTCGCTGGTGGAGCGGCAGATGACCCTGCTGCGCGAGCGCAACGGCGAGATGCGCCAGCGTCTTTCGCACCTGATGGAAGTTGCCCGCGACAATGACCGCCTGTTCGAGAAGACTCGACGACTGATTCTGGCCATGCTCGATGCCACGTCCCTGGATGAGTTGGTGATCAGCGTCGAGGACAGCCTGCGCGAAGATTTCCAGGTGCCGTTCGTCAGCCTCATCCTGTTCAACGACATCCCTGCCCCGGTGGGTCGCAGCGTGACCAGCGGCGAAGCCCAGCAAGCCATCGGCGGCCTGTTGTCGGAGGGCAAGTCGCTCAGTGGCGCATTGCGCGAACACGAACTGGCGTTCCTGTTCGGCAGCGATCAGGCCTCGCAGGTCGGCTCGACCGCGCTGGTGCCGTTGCTGCACCAAGGGCTGCACGGCGTGCTGGCCATTGGCAGCCGCGACCCTGCGCACTACAAAAGCTCGGTGGGCACGCTGTTCCTCAGCCACATCGGCGAAGTGCTCAGCCGGGTATTGCCGCGTTACACCGGCGCCTTGCGCTCGGTGCGCTGAAGTGCGTGAACAGCTGGACGCCTACTGCACGCACCTGCGCAGTGAGCGCCAGGTGTCGGTGCATACCCTGGATGCCTATCGGCGCGACCTGACGAAAGTCGTCGAGTTCTGCGAGAAGGAAGGCCTGGCCAGTTGGCAGGCATTGGACATCCAGCAGTTGCGGCGCCTGATCGCGCGCCAGCATCAGCAGGGACAATCGTCGCGCAGCCTGGCGCGGCTGCTTTCGGCAGTGCGCGGCCTGTACCGCTACCTCAATCGCGAAGGCCTGTGCAGCCATGACCCGGCCAATGGCCTGGCCCCGCCCAAAGGCGAACGGCGCCTGCCCAAGACACTGGACACCGATCGGGCCCTGCAGCTGCTCGAAGGAGCGGTGGAAGATGATTTTCTGGCTCACCGCGATCAGGCCATTCTCGAACTGTTCTACTCCTCGGGCCTGCGGTTGTCAGAGCTGACCAGCCTCGACCTGGGCCAGCTCGACCTCGCCGATGGGCTGGTGCAAGTGCATGGCAAGGGCAGCAAGACCCGCGTGCTGCCTGTAGGGCGCAAAGCGCGCGCGGCCCTGGAGCAGTGGCTGTCCATGCGCCCGATGAGCAATCCGATCGACGACGCGGTGTTCGTCAGTCAGCAGGGCCGACGTCTCGGACCGCGCGCCATCCAGGTGCGGGTCAAGGCCGCCGGCGAGCGCGAGCTGGGGCAGAACCTGCACCCGCACATGTTGCGTCACTCGTTCGCCAGCCACTTGCTGGAGTCTTCCCAGGACCTGCGCGCCGTGCAGGAAATGCTCGGCCACGCCGACATCGCCACCACGCAGATCTATACCCACCTGGACTTTCAGCACCTGGCCAGTGTCTATGACAGTGCCCATCCACGGGCCAAACGCAAAGGCGGCGACTCATGAGCATCAAGCTGATCACCTTCGACCTCGACGACACCCTGTGGGACACCGCCCCGGTGATCGTCAGCGCCGAGGCCATCCTGCGTGACTGGCTCGCCGATCAGGCGCCGAAGCTGGGACCGGTGCCGGTGGAACACCTGTTCAAGATCCGCCAACGCCTGGTCGACGCCGATCCTTCGCTCAAGCATCGCATCAGTGCGCTGCGCCGCCGCGTACTGCTGCACGCCATGCAGGAAGCCGGCTACCCGGAAGACGAAGCCGAGCCGTTGGCCGACAAGGCCTTCGAGGTATTCCTGCATGCCCGGCATCAGGTGGAAATCTTCCCGGAGGCCCAGCCGACCCTTGAAATCCTCTGTCAGCGCTACACCCTGGGCGTGGTCACCAATGGCAACGCCGATGTGCGCCGGCTGGGCCTGGCCGACTTCTTCACCTTCGCGCTGTGCGCTGAAGACCTGGGTGTGGGCAAGCCGGATTCACGGCCTTTTCTGGAGGCCATGCGCCTGGGCGGCGCAAGCGCTCATGAATCGGTGCACATCGGCGATCATCCGGGTGATGATATCGCCGGCGCGCAGAAGGCAGGCATGAAGGCCATCTGGTACAACCCGCAGGGCAAGCCATGGACCGCCGAAGGCAAACCCGACGCCGAAGTGGCCAGCCTTGCCGAACTGCCCGCGTTGCTAACCCAGCTAGCCTAGTCACCGCCGTGGGAGCGGGGCGGGCGGCGAGCCCTCTGCCCGCGAAGAGGCCCGAACTGCCCACCTCACGCCCACAAAAAAGCCCGCAGCGACCGCGGGCTTTTTCGTCAGCGCGCCAAGCGCAGCAGACCGTCAGATAGGACGGCTGCCGTACTTGTTGTCGGGCTTCTTGGGTGGATCGGCCACCACATTGGGCTCGACTTCCTGCACCTTGCCGCCGCGCGAAAGAAATTCTTCCATCGCCCGCGCCAGCGCATCGCGCTCTTTGTTCTTGGCTTCGATACTCGGCAGTTCGTCCACCGACACCGACGCCTTGGCCTTACCTTTGGCAGCGGGTGCGGGCGTGTCGCCACCTTCGTCGTCCGCCACGTCTTCGGCAGCGGCCTCGAGGGTTTCCTCGGTATCGTCTTCTTCGCCTACTTCGAGGTCGTCGTTTTCCAGATCATCGTCGCTCATGTTCTACCTCATGACTTGCGAAAGCAGATTATTTATAGCCCAGCTTTACCTTATGTCGACGGCTGCCGGAAAAAATTCACATCCACTGATAACCAGCGGTCAAGCGTCCTCGCCATACAGCGTGGCAAGGACCCGACGCGCGCCGCCATGATCGCGATGCTCGCCCAAATAAATACCTTGCCAGGTACCTGTCGCCAGCCTTCCCGAGGTAACCGGAACGGTCACCTGGCAGCCCAGCAAGCTGGCCTTGAAGTGCGCAGGCAGGTCATCGGGGCCTTCGTCGTTGTGTTCAAAACCGTCCGAGCCCTGTGGCACCAGACGGTTGAAGAAGCGCTCGAAATCCTGGCGAACGGCCGGATCGGCGTTTTCGTTGACGGTCAACGACGCCGAGGTGTGTTGCAGCCACAAGTGCAGCAGGCCCGTGCGGCATTCGCGCAGGCGCGGCAGCTGTGCAAGCAACTCGTCGGTCACCAGATGAAACCCGCGAGGCCTGGCTCGCAAGGTGATGAGGGTCTGCTGCCACATACCGTTCTCGTCCGTTCGGGGCGCATTCTAGCGCGCTCTGGGAAAAAGCAAAGAGCCTGTTCGTGACTGTTTTGCAGTGAGCCGCCGTCCTCGATCGCTACGGCAAAGGGCCGCCCCGGCGGCAAACCCGCAGGGACTGAAGCAGATGACAAATCGCAGGCAAAAAAATGCCCGGCAAGCCGGGCATTTTTTTCCGAACGGTTACAAGTTGTAGCCGCGCTCGTTGTGTTGCGCGAGGTCAAGGCCCACGGCCTCTTCTTCCTCGTTGACTCGCAGACCCATCACCGCATCCAGAACCTTGAGGATGACGTAGGTCACGATCGCGGTGTAGACCACGGTGAAACCGACACCCTTGAGCTGGATCCAGACCTGCGCGCCGATGTCTTCGACGGTGCCGAAACCACCCAGTGCGGGAGCGGCGAACACGCCGGTCAGGATGGCACCGACGATGCCACCGATACCGTGTACACCGAAGGCGTCCAGGGAGTCGTCGTAGCCCATCTTGCGCTTGAGCGTAGTGGCGCAGAGGAAGCAGATGACACCCGCCGCCAGGCCGATCACCAGGGCGCCCATCGGGCCGACGGTGCCGGCAGCCGGGGTGATGGCAACCAGGCCAGCGACCACGCCCGAAGCGATACCCAGCGCGCTTGGCTTGCCGTGGGTCAGCCACTCGGCGAACATCCAGCCCAGTGCAGCGGCGGCGGTTGCGATCTGGGTCACCAGCATCGCCATGCCGGCGGTGCCGTTGGCGGCAGCGGCGGAACCGGCGTTGAAGCCGAACCAGCCGACCCACAGCATGGCTGCGCCGATCAGGGTGTAGCCCAGGTTATGAGGCGCCATCGGCGTGGTTGGGTAGCCCTTGCGCTTGCCCAGCACGATGCAGGCAACCAGACCCGCCACACCGGCGTTGATGTGCACCACGGTGCCGCCGGCGAAGTCCAGCACGCCCCAGTCCCACATCAAGCCGCCGTTGCCGGACCAGACCATGTGCGCGATCGGTGCATAGACCAGGGTGAACCAGATGGCCATGAAGATCAGCATCGCGGAGAACTTCATGCGCTCGGCGAAGGCGCCGACGATCAGCGCCGGGGTGATAATGGCGAAGGTCATCTGGAAGGTGATGAACACCGCTTCGGGGAAGAGCGCTGCAGGGCCGGTGATGCTGCTTGGGGTGACGCCACTGAGGAACGCCTTGGACAGGCCGCCGACGAAGGAATTGAAGTTGACGACGCCTTGTTCCATGCCGGTCGTGTCGAAGGCCAGGCTGTAGCCGTAGACCATCCACAGAATGCTGATCAGGCCGGTGATGGCAAAACACTGCATCATCACCGAAAGCACGTTCTTGGAGCGCACCATGCCGCCGTAGAACAACGCCAGGCCAGGAATGGTCATGAACAGCACGAGGGCGGTCGAGGTCAACATCCAGGCGGTATCGCCGGAGTTGAGAACGGGGGCTGCCGCCTCGTCCGCCAAGGCAAGGCCAGGCATTGCGAGGGACAACAGGGCTCCTAGCCCTGCGAATTGACGCAGAGTCATATTGTTTACTCCTGGGGCGTTGGGTTGTGTCGGCTTTTTTTTAGATTGCGTCGGTATCGGTTTCGCCGGTACGGATGCGAATCGCCTGTTCCAGATTGACCACGAAAATCTTGCCGTCGCCGATCTTGCCGGTGTTGGCGGCCTTGGTGATGGCTTCGATGACGCGATCCAGATCCTTGTCGTCGATGGCAACGTCGATCTTGACCTTGGGCAGGAAGTCGACCACGTACTCCGCGCCGCGATACAGCTCGGTGTGGCCTTTCTGCCGACCGAAACCCTTGACTTCGGTTACGGTGATGCCCTGCACGCCGATTTCCGACAACGACTCGCGGACGTCGTCCAGCTTGAATGGCTTGATGATGGCAGTGACTAGCTTCATGAAACTCTCTCCCGAATTGGTGGACTTGCCCCAGGAAAACAAACCCGGATCAAGTCTAAGCGCAGTGCCTGGCTTTGTAACGCATCGTCGACCCCGCAGCCCCGGACCGACACCAGATAAACTGCTCCTGACGAAACACATCCTGCGAAGCTCAGCACTGCTCTCGTCACGGCGAGTCCATCAGTGCCTGGGTCACTTGGCTCTAAGCAGAAAGCTTGCCATGTCACGCAAACCGCGTGATTTCGCCGCCCTGCCCGGCTTTTGTGCGACTGCGCGAGCAGGTCGCGCCAGCAGGTGCACAACAAGGGTGCAGCCATGGGCACGCTCGTGCTCGAAAACCGTGCGCAGCCGGCCTGCTTTTCAGCATGGGGCTGCGTGATACACTGCAACCCACTCTGCCTCAGGATATTTCCCATGCTTGCGCCCAAAGCTTTTCTCGACGCCCTGAGCGACCACGCATCCCGCCTGTTCAGCGGCGATACCGCGCAGCCGCGCGCCGAACTCGAAAGCCAGTTCAAGGCCTTGCTGCAGTCCGGTTTCAGCAAGCTGGACCTGGTCAGTCGCGAAGAATTCGATAGCCAGATGGTCGTCCTGGCGCGTACCCGTGCGCGGTTGGAGAGCCTGGAAGCCAAAGTCGCCGAGATGGAAGCCAAGGCCGACTGACTTCAAGGTGCAGCACGTCGCTGGGGCGACTGCACCGCTTTGCGTCACTCCCAGGCATTGCCATTGAACATGCCATTGAACAGCAGGGACGTGCTTCGATGAACCGCAACGAGCTGCGCAAGGCCGATATCAACCTGATGGTGGTGTTCGAAGCGCTCATGCTCGAGCGCAACGTCACCCGCGTCGCGGAAAAGCTGTTCCTCGGCCAACCCACCGTCAGCTCGGCGCTGAACCGGCTGCGCGCCCTGTTCAACGACCCTTTGTTCATCCGCATCGGCCATCGTATGGAGCCCACCGCGCGCGCCGAGGAAATCATCCGGCACCTCTCGCCCGCGCTGGACGCCATGTCCGTCGCGCTGAGCCTGACTCATGATTTCGACCCGACCGTGAGCACCATGACCTTCCGCATCGGGCTCTCCGACGACGTCGAGTTCGGCCTGCTGCCGCAAGTGCTGCGCGCCTTGCGCACCGAGGCGCCAAAGGTGGTGATCGTGGTGCAGCATGTGGATTACTGGCGCATCCCCGACCTGCTCGCGTCCGGCGACATCACCGTGGGCATCAGCCAGACCCGCGGCCTGCCGGCCAACGCCAAGCGCAAACTGCTGCGCCGCATGCGCCCGCGCGTACTGCGCGCCGACAAGTCCGCCACACCGCTGAGCCTGGACGAATACTGCTCACGCCCCCACGTGCTGGTGTCGCCCACCGCGCACACCAGCGGTATTGCGGACGAATGGCTGCAGGAAATCGGTCGCACACGCCAGGTGGTACTGTCGGTGCCCCAATTCAGCTCCCTCCCCGCCCTGCTCGCCGGCACCGACCTGCTCGCCGGCCTGCCCGACTACGCCGCAACCGCCATGGCCGCCCATGGCAATCTGTTCGACGAACCGCTGCCGTTCGATGCGCCTACCCTGGATTTGTCGATGGTGTGGTTGAGCATCACCGATACGGACCCGGCGGAGCGGTGGTTGCGGTCGCGGTTGGAGGCGTTCATGGGGGATCGGGGTGGGGTGGTGTAGGGTCGCAACAAATTGTCACCCATCTTACAAGCCCGCCCTGGTCGTGGGCACGTCGCTGAACAGCAGTGTCTGGAAACCATGACCAGCCTGCTGCTGCCACCCGTAGCACCGTGAATCATTTCCGCACTGGCGCCCCCTTCCCCATCCACTACCCTCGCACCACTACCGCAGGAAGCGGTTCCTCTTTCAACGCATGGAGCACGCATGTCTCTCGCTATCGTTCACAGCCGGGCTCAGGTGGGTGTGGGTGCGCCTGCGGTCACGGTCGAGGCGCATCTGGCCAATGGGCTGCCGGCGCTGACCCTGGTGGGGTTGCCGGAGGCATCGGTCAAGGAGAGCAAGGATCGGGTGCGCAGCGCGATCCTCAATTCGGGGCTTGAGTTTCCGGCGCGGCGGATCACGTTGAACCTGGCGCCGGCGGATCTTCCGAAAGACGGCGGGCGGTTCGATCTGGCCATTGCGCTGGGAATCCTGGCGGGCAGTGGCCAGATTCCGGCGATCACCCTGGATCACGTGGAGTGCCTCGGCGAGCTGGCGCTTTCGGGTGCCGTGCGGCCGGTGCAAGGTGTGTTGCCCGCTGCCCTTGCCGCTCGCGAAGCGGGACGCACGCTGATCGTGCCCAGGGATAACGCCGAAGAGGCGGCGCTGGCCTCGAACCTGACGGTGATTGCCGCGGATGATCTGATGCAGCTGGTCAGTCACTTCAATGGGCGCGACCCGATCAGTCCCTTCAATGCCAATGGGCTGCTGCTGGTGAGCAAGCCTTATCCGGACCTGAGCGAGGTGCAGGGTCAGGTCGCGGCCAAGCGCGCGTTGCTGGTGGCCGCCGCTGGCGCGCACAACCTGTTGTTCAGTGGCCCACCGGGAACGGGCAAGACCTTGCTCGCCAGTCGATTGCCCGGATTGCTGCCGCCGCTGGACGAACGCGAAGCGCTGGAGGTAGCGGCCATTCAGTCGGTAGCCAGCTATGTGCCGCTGAAGAATTGGCCGCAGCGGCCCTTTCGGCATCCCCATCATTCGGCATCGGGTGCGGCGCTGGTGGGCGGCGGTAGTCGGCCGCAGCCAGGGGAAATCACCCTGGCGCACCACGGCGTGCTGTTTCTCGATGAATTGCCGGAGTTCGACAGGAAGGTGCTGGAGGTCTTGCGCGAACCCTTGGAGAGCGGCGAGATCGTGATTGCGCGGGCGCGGGACAAGATTCGTTTTCCTGCGCGGTTTCAGTTGGTGGCGGCGATGAATCCGTGCCCCTGCGGGTATCTGGGTGACCCCAGCGGTAAATGCCAGTGCGGCAGCGATCAGATCCAGCGGTACCGCAACAAGCTGTCCGGGCCGTTGCTGGATCGGATCGATCTGCATCTCACGGTGGCGCGGGAGGCAACGGCCCTGAGTCATGAGCCACAGGCGGGGGAAAACACAGCCAGTGCCGCCACCAAGGTGGCCGAGGCGCGTGAGTTGCAGAATCGGCGTCAGGGTTGTGCCAACGCGTTTCTCGATCTGCCGGGATTACGCGAGCATTGCAGGTTGTCGTCCGAGGACGAGCGCTGGTTGGAAACCGCGTGTGAGCGGTTGACGCTGTCGCTGCGGGCGGCGCATCGGTTGTTGAAGGTGGCTCGTACGCTGGCGGATCTCGAGCAGGCGAAAGATATCGAGCGGGCGCATGTTGCGGAAGCGTTGCAGTATCGGCCTTCGGCGCAGTGAGCCGTGGCGGGAGATGTGCAGTGGAGCCAGAAGCATGATTGCGTTTCAGCAGGCCAATCGGGGATACCGCCGACGCGGCTTGCACCGCTGCTACAGGGGATCAGGCATTCATGCATTACCGCGTCGGCGGTGGGTGCGGTGTATCTGTCGGTTACAGAACGACGCGCAGGACCTGCCCGGCGTGGTAGAGGGAGAAGCCGGTTTCGTAGACGCCGGTACGCAAACCAGCTGCCGACACCGGTTTGTCGGCGCAGAACGGCAGGGGCAGCTTGTCGGCCTGGCCATGCAACAAAAACTGCGCCAAGGCTTTGCCCACGACGGTGCCGGTGGTGTTGCCGCGGCCGTTGTAGCCGGTCACCGACACCAGCCCTGGAGCGGGTTCGAACAGGCGCATCAGGTGGTCGGGGGTGAAGTCGATGCAGCCGGTCCAGTGCATTTCCCAGTCGACCTTGCCCAGTTGCGGGAAGTAATGGGTCTGGATACGGTCGGCCCAGCGGCGGATGAACCAGGCGGGTTTGTTGTCCACCCGGCCCATGCTGCCGAGCAACAGACGGCCGTCGTCGTCGCGGCGGATGCTGCTCAGCACCAGGCGGGTATCCCAGGAGCCTTGCCCATGTTTGAGCACGGCATCGGCGGCTGTCGAATGCAGGGGCTTGGAAGCGACCTGATAGTAGTAGCCGCGGAAGAATTGGCCGCGCAGGTTGCACCAGTCGCCTTCGGTATAGGCACCGGTGGAAATCAGCACTTTGTCGGCGTTGACTTCGCCCTTGGCGGTCTTCACCAGCCAGCCCCCGGCTTGTTGTTCCAGACCCAGTACCGGCGAGTGCTGGAACACCTGCCCGCCCAGACGCTGAACCGCCGCGCCCAGACCACGGGTGTAGGCCATGGGGTTGATGGTGCCGGCGCGGCGGTCGAGCAGGGCCGCTTCGATCTTTTCGGTGCCGCAGTAGTCGACGCATTGCGCCCCGGTGAGCAGCTCTACGTCAGCGCCCCGCCGCTGCCATTGCTCGCAGCGCGATTTCAGATCGGCCACGCCATTGGCGTTGTGAGCCATGTGCAAGGTGCCGTCGTTGTGGGCCTGGCAGTCGATGCCATAGCGTTCGATCAGCGCGAAGACTTCGGCCGGCGCCCCGCCGAGCACGGTGTTGAGGCGGCCGCCCACGGCACTGCCCAGGGTCTGCTCGACTTCGTCGGGCGGGATCCAGGTGCCAGCGTTGACCAACCCGACATTGCGCCCCGAGCCGCCCGTGCCGATTTCACTGGCATCGAGCAGCACCACCCGCTTGCCCTGCTCCAGTAATTCGATGGCCGCGCACAACCCGGTGATACCGCCGCCGATCACGCAGACATCCGCCTTTACCACACTGGCCAGAGCCGCCGTGTGAGGGGGCCTGGCGGTGATGTGTTCCCAAAGACATTGTTGCCGTAGTTCGCTCATGACTCATTCCAAGCCAGGGAAATCGGGTTCGGACCGCGCCGCCGTTATCGCGGGCAGAGCCCGCTCCCACAGGGATCTCCATTGCAGCGAAGATGTGGGAGCGGGTTCCGCCCGCGATAGCGCCAGCCCCGCCACCACATCACTCAACCATCAATCAATCAAACACGATGCCCTGGGCCAGCGGCAGCTCGCGCGAGTAGTTGACGGTGTTGGTCTGGCGGCGCATGTAGGCCTTCCAGGCATCGGAGCCGGATTCGCGGCCGCCACCGGTTTCCTTCTCGCCACCGAAAGCGCCGCCGATTTCCGCGCCACTGGTGCCGATGTTGACGTTGGCGATGCCACAGTCGCTGCCGGCCGCGCTCTGGAAACGCTCGGCTTCGCGCAGGTCGGTGGTGAAGATGCACGAGGACAGGCCCTGTGGCACTTCGTTGTTCAGGCGCAGGGCCTCGTCGAAGTCTTCGTAGCTCAAGACATACAGGATCGGCGCGAAGGTTTCGTGGCGCACTACGTCCGACTGCCCCGGCATTTCGACGATGGCCGGGGCCACGTAGTAGGCGTTCGGGTATTGATCGGCCAACTGACGCTCGCCACCGAACACTTCGCCACCCTCGTCACGCGCCTTGGCCAGGGCACCCTGCATGGCGTCGAAGGATGGCTTGTCGATCAGCGGGCCGACCAGGTTGTCCTTGCGCGGATCGCCGATACGCACCTTGGCGTAAGCCGCCTTGACCCGAGCGAGCACTTCGTCCTTGATCGAGCTGTGCACAATCACCCGGCGCAATGTGGTGCAGCGCTGGCCTGCGGTGCCCACGGCACTGAACAGGATGCCGCGCACGGCCAGGTCGAGGTCGGCGCTGGGGGCCAGAATCATGGCGTTGTTGCCGCCCAGTTCGAGGATGCTGCGGCCGAAGCGCGCGGCGACCCGTGGGCCGACTTCGCGCCCCATGCGGGTGCTGCCGGTGGCACTGACCAGCGCGACGCGTGGGTCGTCGACCAGAGCTTCGCCGGCTTCGCGATCACCGATGATCAGTTGAGCCAGGCCCTTGGGTGCATCGCCGAACTGCTCCAGGGCCTTGTCGAACAGTGCCTGGCAGGCCAGCGCGGTCAGCGGGGTCTTTTCCGACGGTTTCCAGATCACCGAATCACCGGCCACCAGGGCCAGGGCGGTGTTCCACGCCCACACCGCCACCGGGAAGTTGAACGCGCTGATGACGCCCACCACGCCCAGCGGCTGCCAGGTTTCACGCATGTGGTGGCCAGGGCGCTCGGAGGCGATGGTCAGACCGTACAGTTGACGAGACAGGCCGACGGCGAAATCGCAGATATCGATCATTTCCTGCACTTCACCCAGACCTTCCTGGGTGATCTTGCCGGCTTCGATCGACACCAGCTCGCCGAGCTGGGCCTTGTGGGCGCGCAGGACTTCACCGAACAGGCGCACCAGCTCGCCGCGACGCGGTGCCGGCACGGTGCGCCAGGCCAGGAACGCCTCGTGCCCCAGAGCGATCTTGTCGACGACCTGCGCCTTGGATTCCAGGCTCACCGAGGCGATCTGGCTGCCATCGATCGGGGTATGCACGGGATGGTTGCCATCCTTGAATGCACTCGCCGCAACACCCAGGCTTTCGAGCAGGCCATCGACCATTGTTTTCTCCTCACAAGGCTTTAACGATAAGAACGAATTGAGATCAGTATTAATCCGCGGGCCAGACCACCACAACGGAGCAATATTCCATATATCATTCCCTCACCTCATGACCTTGCGCCGATGCCTCCATGTCAAAACGCCTTGTTCCTTCGATGACGGCCTTGCAGTGTTTCGAAGCGGCCGCCCGCCACCTGAGCTTCACCCGCGCGGCGGAAGAACTGCACCTGACCCAGAGTGCGGTCAGCAAGCAGGTCGCACAGCTCGAAGACATGTTGCGCCATCACCTGTTCCTGCGCATTCGCCGACGCCTGCAACTGACCCCGGCGGGCTCGCTGTATCTGGCCGAGGTGAACAAGATCCTCACCCAGGTGGACATTTCCAGCCGCTACATCTTGTCCTACGGCGATGAAACCGAAGTACTGACCGTGGCCACCCAGCCTAGCTTCGGCGTGGGTTGGCTGATCCCCAAGCTCAAGGGTTTCGGCAAGGCGCACCCCAATATTCATCTGGACATCCGCAACGAACTGGAGCCGTTCGCGTTGCTGCAGGCCAAGGCGGACGTGGGTTTCTTCTTCGGCCAGGGCACCTGGCCCGGGGCGACCTGCATCGAGCTGTTCGACGATCAGGTGGTGCCGGTCTGCGCACCCGACCTGCTCGACCAGCCGCTGAGCAACGCCGAGGAGCTGGCCGAGCAGGTGCTGATGCAATGCACGTCGCGGCCCGAAGCGTGGCACGAGTGGTTTCTGGAGCAGGGCCTGAGCGCCCAGAACAGTTACCACGGTCCCCGTTTCGATACCTTCTACATGTGCCTGAGCGCAGCGCTTGCCGGCTGTGGCGTGGCGCTGGTGCCGCGTTATCTGGTGGAGAACCACCTGGCCAACGGCGATCTGGTCATGCCCTGGCCGCACACCATGAGCAGCCAGGGCGCGCATTTCGTGGCGTTTGCCGAGCATGCGGCGGAAGTCCCGAAAGTGCGTGCGCTGGTCGACTGGATCCTCGATCAGGTCCCGTCCTGACAACCCAGGCTGATCGGCGGCGATGCCGACTTGCAGGAATGACCCCCGCACTTTTTTTCGCTTGATCGTTCAGGTCATTCCCCGCTTTCATACTCCCAGCCCTTTGCGCCTGGAGTCCGCCATGCCCTTCGTCAGTCCCGACCAGACCCGTGCCGCGTTTTCCCGCGCCATGTCCGAGATGTACAAGAAAGAAGTGCCGTTGTACGGCGACTTGATGAGCCTGGTCGGCGAGGTCAATCGTCAGTGCCTCGAGCAACAGGCGGAGCTGGCCCGATCCCTGGCCCGTACCGGCGAGATCGAGCGCCTGGATACCGAACGCCACGGAGCGATTCGGGTCGGCACCGCCGCGGAACTGGCGACCATCGCCCGTCTGTTCGCGGTCATGGGCATGCAGCCGGTGGGTTACTACGACCTGACGTCGGCGGGGGTACCTGTGCACTCGACGGCCTTTCGGGCGGTACACGAACAGTCACTGCAAATGAGCCCCTTTCGCGTGTTCACCTCGCTGCTGCGCCTGGAGTTGATCGAAGACGCGGCGCTACGCGAACAGGCCCGGCAACTGTTGGAACAGCGGCAGATCTTCACCCAGCCGTGCCTGGCGTTGATCGAGCGCTTCGAGCGTGATGGCGGCCTCGATCAGGCCAGCTCCGACGCCTTCGTCGAGCAGGCCCTGGAAACCTTCCGCTGGCACCACGACGCCACGGTGACCGCAGCCCAGTATCAAAGCCTGCACGACGCCCATCGTCTGATCGCCGACGTGGTGGCCTTCAAGGGGCCGCACATCAATCACCTGACACCGCGCACGCTGGACATCGATAGAGTGCAGGCGCTGATGCCCGCTCGCGGGATCACGCCCAAGGCCGTGATCGAAGGGCCGCCGCAACGTCGTCATGCCATTCTGCTGCGTCAGACCAGCTTCAAGGCGTTGCAGGAAAAAGTTGCGTTCACCGACCCAACGGCTGGCGCCGAAGGCAGCCACACCGCGCGCTTCGGCGAGATCGAGCAACGCGGCGCGGCACTGACGCCCAAGGGACGCGAACTGTACGACCGCCTGCTGAACGCTTCGCGCACCGCACTGGCCGGGTTTCCCAGCGAGACCAACGCTGAGGAATACATGCGCCTTCTGGCTGAGCAGTTCGGTGAGTTTCCCGATGACCTGACGCAGATGCGCGAGCAGGACCTGGCGTTCTTCCGCTACTTCGCCAGCGGCCAGCCGAGTGCGGGCGAAACCACACTGCAGGGACTGCTGGACAACGGCGCCATCCGTTGCGAACCGTTGGTGTACGAAGACTTCCTGCCGGTCAGTGCCGCCGGCATCTTCCAATCCAACCTGGGCGACGATGCCCAGGCCGAGTACGGTTTGGGGTCGAGCCAGGAGGCGTTTCATCAGGCCTTGGGGCGCGCGGTGCTCGATGAGCTCGCGCTGTACGCGCAAACCCAGCAGCGCTCGCTGGACGATTGCGCCCAAGCATTGGGCCTGTCTTCGCTAAGCTGATCCCGCCACTAGCGGGCACCGCCCACCCGGAAGCGATTCACTTCCTGACGCAGTTCCGCCGCCAGCCCTTCGAGCTCGCGAGCGGTCTGCGCCAGGTTGGAGACCACTTCGCGCTGCTCGCCATTGGTCATGGCAATGCTCTGCAGGTTGCTGCTGAGCATGGTGGCGGTGCTGCTCTGCTCCTGGGTCGCGGTGCTGATCGCATCGAACTGATGCCCCGCCGACCGGCTCTGCTCGTCGATCTGGGCGAGCGCCTGGGCGACCTTGGCGTTGCGGGTCAGGCCTTCGCGCATCAGCACGTTGCCTTGGTCCATGGTGCTGATGGCGTTGGCGGTTTCCTTCTGAATGCTGCCGATCATGCCGGAGATTTCGTCGGTGGCCTGGCGCGTGCGCGAGGCCAGGCTGCGCACCTCGTCGGCGACCACGGCGAAGCCACGGCCCTGCTCACCGGCACGGGCGGCTTCGATGGCAGCGTTGAGGGCCAGCAGGTTGGTCTGCTCGGCAATCGAGGTGATCACCCCGACGATGCCGCCGATTTCCTGCGAGCGCTGCCCCAGGGTGTTGATGACCCCAGCGGTGCTGTTCAGGGCGCCGGCAATCTGCTCCAGCGAATTAGATGCCTCGTCCATCGAGGCGCGGCCGATGCGGGTCTGCTGGGCGTTGTCCTGGGCCAGACGCTGGGTGTGGCCCATGTTGTCGGCGATGTCCAGGGACGTCGCACTGAATTCCTCGACAGCGCCGGCCATGCTGGAAATCTCGCCGGACTGGTGCTCCATGCCTTCATAGGCGCCCGCCGACAGGCTCGACAACATTTGCGCGCGACCGCTGACCTCATGGGCGGCGTTGCGGATGTGCACCACCATGTTCGACAGGGCTTCACCCATGTGGTTGAAACTGCTGGCCAGCTGGCCGATCTCGTCGTGGCTGGACACCTTCAGGCGGGCATCCAGATCGCCTGCACCCAGCGCTTCGGCCTGGCGCACCAGCTCACCGAGTGGTCGCAGCTTGCTGCGCAACAGCCAGATCGCGGCGCCAACCGCGATCAGCATCGCCAGCAGGCTGCCGATCGCCAGTTGAGTGCCGACGTTCCAGGTCACGGCATTGATTTCAGCCTTGGGCATGCTTGCCACCACACTCCAGGGTCCCCCGGTAAACGTCACCGCTTCGGAGAAGATGTCCTGCTTGCCGTCGTTCCACAGTCGGCCCTTGCCATCCAGACGCGCCAGATCGGCCAAGGTCTTGGCCGCAGCGTCCGGGTCGTTGACGTTGGCCGGCGGCACCAACCAGCGGTTCTGCTCGTCGAGCAGGGCCAGGGAGCCGGTCTCGCCGATGCGGAAGCGTTGCAGGTTGGCGAACTGGGTATTCTGCGCATCGGTGTAGTCGAAGCCGACGAAGAGCACCGCAATCACTTGGCCTGAGCCATCACGCACGGGTGTGTATTGAGTCATGTAGGAGCGTTCGAACAGAACCGCGCGACCGATGTAGTTCTGGCCGTCGAGCAAGCGCTTGTAGGCAGGATGGGCATGGTCGAGCACGGTGCCGATGGCGCGACTACCGTCCTGCTTGGTCAGCGAGGTGCTGATGCGCACGAATTCGCTGCCGCTGCGCACGAAGACCGTGGCAACGCCCGCGGTGAGCTGCTTGAAGTCGTCGACTTCCGTGAAATCGTTGTTCAGCGTCTGGCTGCCCAGGCGCAGGCTTGGCGTCTGCTGGTTGCCCACGGTGACCTGCGTACCTGTGTCCACACTCAGACCACCAGAGAAGCGCTTCTCGAACAGCCCGCTCAAGCGCTGGGTGCTGTCGCGCAAGGTGCTGTGAAACGTGCTGAGCTGGTCGGCCAGCAACCTCGCCTCGCTGGCCATGTGCTGCTCGCGAATGGCCAGGTTGGCGATGTCCAGTGAGCGCAAGGCAAAGGCCGTGCTGCCGGTGATGACGATCGCCAGAATCACGGCCAGGGCGATGCCCAGTTGCGTGGCGATACGAGCGCGAGGTTGCGACATGTGAAGCTCCTGAGAATCGTGTGCGTGGCGGCAGTGCCAGGGATGGTCCAGACCTGTCGAGCACCTGTCATCCTTGATCTTATAGTCACTGCTACATCGGCGATCCGAACGAATACTTGAGCGCGATACTGCGGCATGGCCGGCACACGTACATTTGCGTTGCGCTGCCACAAGGCCGAGAATCCAGCGTCCCATTCCTGAGCCGACCGAGCTTCATCATGCATGCCACGATCCGTATCGAACTTCGAGCCCTGCTTCGGCTGGCGGGGCCGCTGATCGCCTCGCAACTGGCCCACATGCTGATGGTCCTGACCGATACTTTGATGATGGCACGCCTGAGCCCCGAGGCGTTGGCCGGTGGCGGCCTGGGGGCGGCCAGCTATTCCTTCGTGTCGATCTTCTGCATCGGCGTGATCGCTGCGGTCGGTACGCTGGTGTCGATCCGCAAGGGTGCCGACGACCAGCAAGGCGTGGCCCGCCTGACCCAGGCCGGGCTCTGGCTGGCCTGGGGCATGGCGGCCGTGGCGGCCGTGCTGCTGTGGAACCTGGGGCCGGTGCTGTCCATGCTCGGGCAGACCCCGGCCAACGTCGCCTTCGCTACCCAGTTCCTCCTGCTGCTGCCGTTCGCCTTGCCGGGCAACCTGAGCTTCATGGCATTGCGCGGCTTTACCGCCGCGCTGGGTCGCGCCACGCCGGTGATGGTCATCAGCATCATCGCCACCGTGGCCAACTACCTGCTCAACCATGCGTTCATCGAAGGCATGTTCGGCTTGCCCAAGCTCGGTCTGGTGGGCATCGGCATGGTCACGGCGATCATCAGCACCCTGATGGCGATTGCCCTGGCCCTGTACATTCGCTTTCACCGTGCCTATGCACCCTACCCGCTGCTCAAGGGGCTGGCCCGGCCAAACCTGAACGCCCTGCGCGAGTTGTGGCGCCTGGGCCTGCCGATCGGCGGCACCTATGCCGTGGAGGTCGGCCTGTTCGCCTTCGCCGCGCTGTGCATCGGCACCATGG
The DNA here is from genome assembly GCF_001423465.1 of Pseudomonas sp. Leaf129. Taxonomy (NCBI): domain Bacteria; kingdom Pseudomonadati; phylum Pseudomonadota; class Gammaproteobacteria; order Pseudomonadales; family Pseudomonadaceae; genus Pseudomonas; species Pseudomonas sp. Leaf129. Next base: position 268,139 of record NZ_LMOC01000009.1, read on the forward strand.
GCACCACGCCGCTGGCTGCGCACCAGATCGCCCTGCAGATCATTTCGGTGGCCTTCATGGTGCCGGCGGGCATGTCCTATGCGGTGACCATGCGCATCGGCCAGCACTACGGCGCCGGGCACCTGCTGGCCGCGCGCTTGGCCGGGCGGGTCGGCATCAGCCTCGGCGCCGTGGTGATGCTGGGCTTCGCCCTGCTGTTCTGGCTCGCGCCGGGGCCTTTGGTCGGGGTGTTTCTGGACCGCTCCGATCCGGCCTTCCACGGTGTCATCGAGCTGGCCATCAGTCTGCTGGCCGTGGCGGCCTGGTTCGAGATGTTCGATGGCATCCAGACCATCGCCATGGGGGCCATTCGTGGCCTCAAGGACGCCAAGACCACCTTTCTGGTCGGGCTGTTCTGCTACTGGGCGATCGGTGCGCCCGCGGCCTGGAGCCTGGCGTTCCATTTCCAGCTCGGCGCGGTGGGCGTCTGGTGGGGGCTGGCGCTGGGTCTGCTGTGTTCGGCCGTTACCCTGACCCTGGCGTTCGAGTGGCGCATGCGTCGATTGCGCCGGCTGGCCACGCCTACGGCGCTGGCGACCTGACGGCCTGAGCCTGGCCGAAACGCAGGAATGCCTGCAACTGCTCCAGGGGCAAGGGCTGACTGATCAGATAGCCCTGCACCTGGTCGCAGCCGAAATCGCGCAGCAACGCCAACTGCTCGGGCGTCTCGACGCCTTCGGCCACGACGTTCAGGTCCAGGTTGTGCGCCAGGTTGATCATGGCGTGCACCAGCTTGCTGTTTTCAGGACGTTGCTCCATGCCGCTGACGAAGCTCTTGTCGATCTTGAGCAAGGCGATCGGCAGGCTGCTGAGGTGAACGAACGAAGAGAAGCCGGTGCCGAAATCGTCGAGGGAAAAGCGCACGCCTAGACGGCCCAACGCGTCCATGGTCTGCTTGACCAGATCGTTGCGGCGCATGACCGCGGTTTCGGTGAGTTCGAACTCCAGCCAGCCGGCATCGATGCCGCGCTCGGCGATCAACCGTCCCAGGGTGCTGAGCAACTGACTGTCCTGAAACTGCCGGAACGACAGGTTGATCGCCATGTGCAAGGGTTCGAAGCCGCTTTCGCGCAAGGTCTGCATGTCGCGCAGGGCCCGTGCGATGACCCAGTAGCCCATCGGCACGATCAACCCGCTCTGCTCGGCCAGCGGCACGAACTCGCCGGGTGCGAGCACGCCACGTTCGCGATGCCGCCAGCGCACCAGGGCCTCGAGACCGACGATGGTATTGCCGCTCAGGTCCAGCCGTGGCTGGTAGTGCAGTTCCAGCTCGTCACGCCGCAAGGCACGGCGCAGCTCGCTTTCGAGGTCGGCCAGGCTGCGCGCATGGCGGTTGATGCGTTCGTTGAACAGATGGTAGCTGCAGCCCTGGGTGCTCTTGGCCTGCTGCATGGCGATGTGCGCGTGCCACATCAGCGGGTCGGCACCGGCGCCGGCGCGGGCATGGGCGATGCCCAGGCTGCAGCCGATCAGCAGGCTCTCGCCATCGACGTAATAGGGTTCGGCCATGGCCTCGATGATGTTGGCCGCCAGGCGCTCGGCCCGTGACGGGTCGCGGCGGGTGTCGAGCAGCAGGGCGAACTCGTCGCTGCCCAGGCGGGCCACCTGATCGCCCGCCTCCAGCTGCTTCTTCAGGCGTGCCACCACCTGCAGGATCAGCCGATCGCCGGCCTGGTGTCCCAGCGCATCGTTGGCATGGCGGAAGTTGTCCATGTCCAGGTGGCCCAGGGCAACGCCACGGCCTTCCTGTTCGGCCAGGCGGGCGGTGAGCAGGGTCTGGAAACCGGGACGGTTGGCGATGCCGGTCAAGGGATCCTGTTCGGCCAGGCGTTGCAGGGTGTCCTGCAGCACGCCGCGCTCGCGCGCATGGCGCAGGCAGCGGCGCAACGTATCGCTGTTGAGCTCGCCCAGCACCAGCCAGTCGCTGGCGCCGGGCGGCGGTTGCGCAGGCTCCTCTGTGAGCAGCAGCACCACCGGCAGCGCGCAGCGCCCGGGTGCCGGCAGCCGCTCGGGGGTCGCCAGCAACAGGGTGCCGGGCTGATTGTCGAACTGCCCGGCCACCGTGTCCCAGGATGACGCTTCGATCAACGTGGCCACATCGCCCAGGGGCGCCAGGCACTCGCGCAACGACGTGGCCCAGGTGCGATCCTGGGCCAGCAGCAACAGCCGCGCGGGTTCGACAGGCGTAGACAAACGAGCTCCTTGGGACAGTTTCACAGTCATTCGATAGCGCTTAAAAACGGCCTCGGCAACAGCTCGGGCCAGACCCAATCCAAAGTACGTGTCAACGTGTAACCACATCCTGCTGCAAAGTCGACAAACCGGCAAATTTTAATGGATCTGCGGTCGCGGCACAGTTGGACCAGCGGTGCTAAAATGCGCGGCCATTTCGTCAGTGACTCCCGTCATGTCCCGACTCAATCCCCGGCAGCAAGAAGCCGTGAACTACGTCGGCGGCCCTCTTTTGGTGCTCGCCGGTGCAGGTTCCGGCAAGACCAGCGTGATTACCCGCAAGATCGCCCACCTGATCCAGAACTGCGGCATTCGTGCCCAGTACATCGTCGCCATGACCTTCACCAACAAGGCCGCGCGCGAGATGAAGGAGCGCGTCGGCACCCTGCTGCGCAGCGGCGAAGGGCGGGGTCTGACCGTGTCGACCTTCCACAACCTGGGCCTCAACGTCATCCGCAAGGAACACGCGCGGCTGGGCTTCAAGCCGGGCTTCTCGATCTTCGACGAAGCCGACGTGAAAGCGTTGATGACCGACATCATGCAAAAAGAGTACTCGGGCGAGGACGGCGTCGACGAGATCAAGAACATGATCGGCGCCTGGAAGAACGACCTGATACTGCCGCCCCAGGCCCTGGAGCAGGCTCGCAACCCGAAGGAACAGACCGCAGCCATCGTCTACAGCCATTACCAGCGCACCTTGCGCGCGTTCAACGCGGTGGACTTCGACGACCTCATCCTGCTGCCGGTGAAGCTGTTCCAGGAACATCCGGACATCCTCGAGAAGTGGCAGAACAAGGTTCGCTATCTGCTGGTGGACGAGTACCAGGACACCAACGCCAGCCAGTACCTGCTGGTGAAGCTGCTGATCGGTACGCGCAACCAGTTCACCGTGGTCGGCGACGACGACCAGTCCATCTATGCCTGGCGTGGCGCGCGCCCGGAAAACCTGATGCTGCTCAAGGACGACTACCCGTCGCTGAAAGTGGTCATGCTGGAGCAGAACTACCGCTCCACCAGCCGCATCCTGCGCTGCGCCAACGTACTCATTTCGAACAACCCGCACGCCTTCGAGAAGCAGCTGTGGAGCGAGATGGGGCACGGCGATGAAATCCGCGTGATCCGCTGCCGCAACGAGGATGCCGAAGCCGAGCGCGTGGCCGTCGAGATTCTCAGCCTGCACCTGCGCACCGACCGGCCCTACAGCGATTTCGCCATCCTCTATCGGGGCAACTACCAGGCCAAGCTCATCGAGCTGAAGTTGCAGCACCACCAGATTCCCTATCGGCTCAGTGGCGGCAACAGCTTCTTCGGGCGTCAGGAAGTGAAGGACCTGATGGCCTATTTCCGCCTGATCGTGAACCCGGACGACGACAACGCCTTCCTGCGAGTGATCAACGTGCCGCGCCGGGAAATCGGTTCCACGACCCTGGAAAAGCTCGGCAACTATGCCACCGAGCGCAAGATCTCGATGTACGCGGCCACCGACGAGATCGGCCTGGGCGAGCATCTGGACGCGCGCTTCACCGATCGCCTGAGCCGCTTCAAGCGCTACATGGACAAGGTCCGCGAGCAGTGCGCCGGTGATGACCCGATCGGGGCGCTGCGCAGCATGGTCATGGACATCGACTACGAGCAGTGGCTGCGCACCAACAGTTCCAGTGAAAAGGCCGCCGACTACCGCATGAGCAACGTGTGGTTTCTGGTCGAGGCCTTGAAGAACACCCTGGAAAAGGACGAAGACGGCGCCATGACGGTCGAGGAAGCGATCGGCAAGCTGGTGCTGCGCGACATGCTCGAACGGCAGCAGGAAGAAGAGGACGGCGCCGAGGGCGTGCAGATGATGACCCTGCATGCGTCCAAGGGCCTGGAATTTCCCTACGTGTTCATCATGGGCATGGAAGAGGAAATCCTGCCGCACCGCTCCAGCATCGAGGCTGACACCATTGAGGAAGAACGCCGCCTGGCTTACGTGGGCATCACGCGCGCGCGGCAGACCCTGGCCTTTACCTTCGCCGCCAAGCGCAAGCAGTACGGCGAGATCATCGATTGCGCACCCAGCCGCTTTCTCGATGAACTGCCGCCCGACGACCTGGCCTGGGAAGGTAACGACGACACGCCCACGGAAGTCAAAGCCGTGCGCGGCAATACCGCATTGGCCGATATCCGCGCCATGCTCAAACGCTGAATTCAACCCTGCCCAGGCCACAGCCGGCCTGCGCACATTGGTACATCGAGGAACCACCGTGGAAGCTCTGCACAAAAAGATTCGCGAAGAAGGCATCGTGCTTTCCGATCAGGTATTGAAGGTCGATGCCTTTCTCAACCACCAGATCGATCCGCTCTTGATGCAGCAGATCGGCGACGAATTCGCCCGCCGGTTCGCCGATGCCGGGATCACCAAGATCGTTACCATCGAGGCTTCGGGCATCGCCCCGGCGGTCATGGCCGGCCTGCGCCTGGGCGTACCGGTGATCTTCGCGCGCAAGCACCAGTCGCTGACGCTGACGGAAAACCTGCTGGTGGCCTCGGTGTATTCGTTCACCAAGCAGACGGAAAGCACGGTGGCCATTTCGCCGCGTCATTTGAACAGCAACGATACCGTGCTGGTGATCGACGACTTCCTGGCCAACGGCAAAGCGTCGCAGGCGCTGATTTCGATCATCAACCAGGCCGGCGCCAAACTGGCCGGACTGGGTATCGTCATCGAGAAGTCCTTCCAGGGCGGCCGCGCCGAACTCGATGCGCAAGGCTATCGCGTGGAATCCCTGGCCCGGGTACAGTCGCTGGCCAATGGCGTCGTGACCTTCGTGGAGTGACCTGACCCACCGCGGCGCCTAGAGCGCCGGGTTTTCGGTCTCCTGCAGGGCGGCCAGTACCAGGCGTTGGTAGAGTTCCTCGCGCAACCCCTGAGGCTGATCCAGGCCCATGCGCTGCAGGTGCAGAGGGTAGCGGCTGGCCTCGGGTGCCTCCAGCGCCGCCTTGCCCAGTTCGAGCATCTCGCTGAGCTTGAACTTGCTTTTGAGCCAGTTCAGCGCGCGCAGCAAGTCCTTCTCCTCATCGGTGAAATCGCACCCCAGCGGATACTCCGGGAACAGAGAGGCATGCCGCTCGCGAATCTCGTGCAAACGCTCGCTGGTGTTGTTGGCAAAGCGCGGATCGAGCACGAAATCCTTGCTCAATTTGCCAGCGCGCTGGGCCTCGTCGATCAGGCTGGGCTGGAAGCGCGAATCACTGATGTTGATCATCGCCTCGATCACCTCGGCATCGGTGCGCCCGCGCAACTGGGCAATGCCATACTCGGTCACGACGATGTCGCGCAGGTGCCGTGGAATCGTGCAGTGACCGTAGTCCCACAGCACGTTGGAGCTGATGACACCCGCCGACTCCCGCCAGCTGCGCAGGATCAGCACCGAACGTGCGCCCTCCAGGGCGTGCCCCTGGACGACGAAATTGTACTGCCCGCCCACGCCGCTGATGACCCGCCCGTCTTCGAGCTGGTCCGACACGGCCGCGCCCATCACCGTCGCCGTGAAAACGGTATTGATGAACCGCGCATCGCGTCGTTGCAGACGTTTGAGCTGCTCGTCGCCATACAGCTCGTTGATGTAGCTGATCGCGGTCATGTCGAAGCGGGCCAAGCTTGCCGCCGGCATCTGCCGAAGTCGCTCGTAGAAACTGTTCGGCCCGAGAAAGAAACCGCCGTGTACCACCACCCCGTCCCGGTCCTCATCGGCGTGCAGCACACCGGCGTTTGCCGCGGCCTGGCGTGCCACGTCCGGGTACACCTTGCGGCGTATCACCCCCGCTTCGGCGAGGGCCAGCAGGCCGTTGACGAACATTTCGCTGCAGCCATACAGGCCGGTAGCGAAGGGCTCGACGCCGCCTTCGGCCTGGATCAACGCCTGCCAGGGCGACAGGTCGAGTTCATCGAGCAACGCCCGGTAGCCGGCATTGTCGGCCTGACGCGCGAGCAGGGCGGCGCTCAGCGCATCGCCCATCGCCCCGATACCGATCTGCAGCGTGCCACCGTCGCGCACCAGTGTGCTGGCATGCAGACCGATGAAATGATCCTGCACACCGACCGGCATGTTCGGCGTGGAAAACAGCGTCGACTGCTCGGCACCGTCGATCAGCAGATCGAACGCCTCGCTGTCGATCTCAGCACTGCCGGGCATGAACGGCAGGGCCTCGTGGATCTGGCCCAGAATCAGAATGGTTTCGCCGGCCGCACGACGCCTTTCGATCATCGGCAGCAGGTCCAGGGTGATGTCCGGATTGCAGCTCAAGCTCAGGCGGCCGGCATCTTCGGGATCCTGGCTGACCAGTTGCGCCACCAGATTCAGCCCCCTGGCATTGATGTCGCGCGCGGCGTGGCTGTAATTGCTGCTGATGTAGCTTTGCTGCGCCGTCGTGCTGCCCAGCAGGCTGCCTGGTTGCATGAAGAACTGTTGTACCGTGATGTTGGAGGGAAGCTCGTCACGGCGCAGGTCGGCGAGAAACTCGAACTCGGGGTAATCACCGAACACACGCTCGACGAAGGGTTCGAGCAAGCGCTTCTGCAGGCCGTCGCCCAGGGGCGGGCGGCCCAGCACCAGTGCGGTATAGATCGTCAGGCGCCGCTCGGGCAGGCCCTTGATGCGGGCATACAGCGCGTTGACGAAGCGGTTGGGCTTGCCCAGGCCCAGCGGCATGCCCATGTGGATATGCGTGGGCAAACGCTGCAGCACCTGGTCCACGGCCACTTCGATGGAACACCGATGCACCATGCTTTGGTCTCCTGACCTGTTATTTGCAGGTTGGACCGCTATCCTATTGGGATTGTTGCACAGCTGCCGCTGCCACCGGCCGTTGAGCGAACCGACCACACCCTCCAGGACATGCCCGTGACGCTTGAACTTCGCCTTGCCACTCCCGACGATTCCGTGAGCATCTCCCGCCTGCTGATTGCCAACTCAGCCGCCAACGGTGGCACCCTGTATGGCGACTGGTCTGCAGCCGTGGTGCGCACATGGGTCGAAACGGGTACGCCGATCATAGTCGCTATCGACGGCGAGCAGGTCAAAGGCGTGCTGTTCAGTGCCGAAAACGCTGAAGACGCCGCGCCGCCCGTCAAGGCCATGTTCGCCGCCTGCCCGGCCATCGATGATGCCTACGCCTACGGCCCCATCTGCGTGGATGCCTCCATGCGCGGCCAAGGCCTGCCCAAGGCGCTCTACACAAAGCTGTGTCATTACATGGGGGAGCGCCGTGGATTGCTGTTCATCAACCGCAGCAATGTTGGCTCGCTGAAGGCCCATCAAAAACTGGGCATGGACGTCATCGCCGATTTCAAACTCGGTGATCAAGCGTTCGATGTGCTGCAAACACCTGCGAGTTGACGCTCGGAGCAGACCAGAAAATGATCAGCGCGACCGGCCGACTCAGAAATTCGCCGGCGTGGCGGCGCTGATCAAGCGGGCGGGCGTATCGAACGGGTTGCGGAAGCGATGCGGTTTGCTGCTTTCGAAGTAGTAGCTGTCGCCCTCTTCGAGCACGTAGGTGTCCTGACCGACCACCAGCTCCAGGCGCCCTTCCACCAGGATGCCGGTCTCCTCGCCCTCGTGCATGAGCATTTCCATACCGGTGTCGGCACCCGGCGGATAGACCTCGCTGAGAAAGGCGATGGCCCGGCTGGGGTGGGCCTTGCCGACCAGCTTCATGGTCACCGCGCCGTCGGAGATATCGATCAGCTCGTTGGCCTTGTAGACCACTTGGGTTGGCCGCTCGGCCTGCAGTTCTTCGGAAAAGAACTCCACCATGGACATTGGAATCCCGCCCAGCACCTTGCGCAGCGAGCTGATCGAGGGACTCACGCTGTTCTTCTCGATCATGGAAATGGTGCTGTTGGTGACGCCCGCTCGTTTGGCGAGTTCACGCTGGGACAAACCCTTGAGTTTGCGAATGGCTTGCAGTCGTTCGCCGACGTCCAATGCGAAAGCCTCCTGGAATGCTGAGCAGTTCATGATGGCCGGTATCATGGCAACAGCGTTCGGGATTTACAACACATTGGCGGGCGATGGGTCGGCCCGGGCGCATGGCGCGCCCAGACGCTGGGCTAAACGTACTGCAAAGGCACGCGGCGCAGGTTGCAGAAGATCTGGTAGGCAATGGTGCCAGCGGCCTGGGCGACGTCACTGGCCAGCACCTGCTTGCCCCACAGCTCGACCGTACTGCCGACGCCCGCCTGGGGCACATCGGTCAGGTCGACGTTGAGCATGTCCATCGATACCCGCCCCGCCAGCACGGTACGCACGCCATCGACCAGCACTGGCGTGCCATTGGGCGCCAGGCGCGGGTAACCATCGGCATAACCCATGGCCACCACGCCGATCCGGCTCGGCCGCTGGGTGACAAAGCGCGCGCCGTAGCCCACGGCCTCCCCCGCAGGCAGTTCACGCACGCTGATGACCTTGGACTGCAGCGTCATCACCGGCTGCAACTGGGCACTGGCAGAGGTCGCGGTTTCGAACGGTGTGGCCCCGTAAAGCATGATGCCGGGGCGCACCCAGTCACTGGGAATCTGCGGCCAGCCGAGCACTGCCGGGGAGTTGCGCAGGCTGATCTCGGCGCTCAGCCCCTGCCGCGCCGTGTCGAACACGGCCAGTTGCTCGGTACTGCTGGGGCAGTCCAGCTCATCGGCGCGGGCGAAATGGCTCATCAGCACGATCTTGGCCACCTTGCCGCTGGCCAGCAGGCGCTGATAGGCGGCCTGGTAATCCTTGGGATGCAGGCCGACACGGTGCATGCCCGAGTCGAGTTTCAACCAGACCTGCAACGGCTGGCTCAAGCGTGCCTGCTCGATGGCTTCCAGTTGCCACAACGAATGCACCACGCACCACAGCCCATGCTCGATGATCAATGGCAGTTCGCTGGCTTCGAAAAATCCTTCGAGCAGCAATACCGGCGCGGTGATACCCGCCGCACGCAACTGCAGGGCTTCCTCGATGCAGGCCACGGCAAACCCGTCCGCCTCGCCTTCCAGCGCCTGGGCACAACGCACCGCGCCATGCCCGTAGGCATCGGCCTTGACCACAGCCAACGCCTTCGCCCCACTCATCTGGCGTGCCAGTCGGTAGTTGTGGCGCAGGGCGGAGAGGTCGATCAGGGCGCGGGCTGGACGCATGGCGGGCTTCTTTTGCAAGGTTTGAAGGGTGTACAGGTCGAGGGGCCGCCGCGCGGGGCGGCGATCCAGGACCAACAGTTACGAATGCGCCGGCGCCGACTGACCCTGGCGAACCGTTTCGTGTGGCTGTCCGTAGCGCGATATGTCGAGGCCGGCGGCGCTGATCTGCGGCTTTTTACGCGCGATCAGGTCGGCAAGCAAGCGTCCCGAACCACATGCCATGGTCCAGCCCAGCGTGCCATGGCCGGTGTTGAGGAACAGGTTCTTGAATGGCGTGGCACCCACGATCGGCGTGCCGTCCGGGGTGGTCGGCCGCAGCCCGGTCCAGAAACTGGCCTGAGTCAGATCACCGCCCTGCGGGTAGAGATCATTGACGATCATTTCCAGCGTTTCGCGACGACGTGGATTCAGGCTCAGATCGAAACCGGCGATCTCGGCCATCCCGCCGACGCGAATGCGGTTGTCGAACCGGGTGATCGCCACCTTGTAGCTCTCGTCGAGAATGGTCGAGGTCGGCGCCATCGCCGCATCGGTGATCGGCACGGTCAGCGAGTAGCCCTTGAGCGGGTACACCGGTGCCCGGATGCCCAGCGGCTTGAGCAACTGCGGCGAATAGCTGCCCAGTGCCAGCACGTAGCGGTCGGCGGTTTCCAGCTTGCCGTCGATCCAGACGCCGTTGATGCGGTCGCCGGCGAAGTCCAGGCGCTCGATGGACTGGCCGAAGCGGAACTGTACACCCAGATCCCTGGCCATCTGCGCCAGGCGGGTGGTGAACATCTGGCAGTCGCCGGTCTGGTCGTTGGGCAGCCGCAGGGCGCCGGCCAGAATGCCGGTGACCGACGCCAGGGCCGGCTCGACGCGGGCGATGCCTTCGCGGTCGAGCAGCTCGTAGGGCACGCCGGACTGCTCCAGCACGGCGATGTCCTTGGCGGCGTTGTCCAGTTGCGCCTGGGTGCGGAACAGCTGGGTGGTGCCCAGGGTCCGGCCTTCGTAGGCGATGCCGGTCTCGGCGCGCAGCTCGTCGAGGCAGTCGCGGCTGTACTCGGACAGGCGCACCATGCGCTCCTTGTTCACCGCATAACGGCTGGCGGTGCAATTGCGCAGCATCTGCGCCATCCACAGGTACTGATCGACATCGCCGGTCAGCTTGATCGCCAGCGGTGAATGGCGTTCCAGCAGCCATTTGATGGCCTTGAGCGGCACGCCCGGCGCCGCCCAGGGCGACGCATAACCCGGCGAAACCTGCCCGGCATTGGCGAAGCTGGTTTCCATGGCGACGGCCGGCTGGCGATCGACCACGGTCACTTCCATGCCTTGCCGGGCCAGATAATAGGCACTGACGGTGCCGATCACACCACTACCGAGTACCAGAACGCGCATGTGTGTCGCCCTCATCGCGGAAATCCGCTGACGTAAGATGTTAGGTCCGAAGATGTGGGCAGTATAAAAAGGTCGAACCAGTGCTTTTCACTGTATGCAAGGCTATATTTGGCGAGAATTCTCGGCCATTGACGCTTTAACGGAGGGGCATCGCCTGTGCGTACCCAGCACCAGAGCAAACGCGAACTCGACAAGATCGACCGCAATATCCTGCGGATCCTGCAGGCTGACGGACGCATGTCGTTCACCGAACTGGGCGAGAAGGTCGGCCTGTCCACCACACCCTGCACCGAACGAGTCCGCCGTCTGGAGCGCGAAGGCATCATCATGGGCTATTACGCCCGGCTCAATCCGCAGCATTTGCGCGGAAGCCTGCTGGTGTTCGTCGAGATCAGCCTGGACTACAAGTCGGGCGACACCTTCGAGGAATTTCGCCGCGCGGTGCTCAAACTGCCTCATGTGCTGGAGTGCCATCTGGTGTCGGGTGACTTCGACTATCTGGTCAAGGCACGCATTTCCGAGATGGCGTCCTACCGCAAGCTGCTGGGCGACATCCTCTTGAAACTGCCCCATGTGCGCGAATCCAAGAGTTACATCGTCATGGAAGAAGTGAAGGAGAGCTTGAACCTGCCGGTGCCGGACTGATCCAGACGCTTCAGACCAGCACCTGGCGAGTGCTGGCGATCAGCTTGTGCACCTGATGCTCCACGGCGGGGTCGATCATCTCCACCGGACGCCGTCCATTGGGGCATGGCAGCGTCGGCGTGGTCCCGAACAGCCGGCAGATCAGCGGGCGCTCTTCATACACCGTGCACCCCTGCGGCCCCAGATGCACGCAGTCGAACCGGGCCAGCGCGGCCTCCTGTTCAGCGGCCGTCTTGCGCGGCAGGCGCGCCATTTCCTCGGATGAAGTGGTCACCGGCCCGCAGCAGTCATGGCATCCCGGCACGCATTCGAACGAAGGAATCTGCTCGCGCAGGAAACGAAGCTTGTGGCTGTTGCAACTCATGACGGTCACCGCGTGGACGAGGCGCCATTGTGCCGCGCGGTTGCCGCCATGGGAAACCCCGGCTTATGCTGCGTCGAATTTTCCGTACACCCCTTTCAAACCATTGCTACCAGGACCACTCACATGAACGCTCGCGCCGAGCACGCCGCCTCGTACTACGCCGCCAGTCTGCATCGGCAGCCGGTATACCCGTCCTTGCAGGGCGAGATCAGCGTCGATGTGTGCGTGGTAGGCGGTGGCTTCTCCGGGCTGAATACCGCGATCGAACTGGCGCAGCGGGGGTTCAGCGTGGCCCTGCTCGAAGCCCACCAGATTGGCTGGGGTGCCAGCGGGCGCAACGGTGGGCAACTGATTCGCGGCGTCGGCCACGATCTGGAACAGTTTCGCAAGATCATCGGCGACGACGGTGTGCGCGACCTGACCTTGATGGGGTTGGAAGCGGTCGAGATCGTCCGCCAGCGGGTCGACCGCCATGGTATCGAGTGCGACCTGACCTGGGGCTACTGCGATCTGGCCAACAAACCAGCTCAGTTGCAGGGTTTCATGGAGGAAGCAGAAGCACTGCGCAGCTTGGGCTACGCTCACGAGCTGCAAATCGTCGAGGCGCAGGACATGCACAGCGTGGTCGGCTCGGATCGCTACCACGGCGGTCTGGTCGACATGGGCTCCGGCCACCTGCATCCGCTGAACCTGGCCCTGGGTGAGGCCGAAGTGGCCCGGCAGTTGGGTGTGCAGGTCTTCGAGCACTCGCGGGTGAAGCGTATCGAATATGGCCCGCAAGTGCGCGTGCACACCGCTCAAGGCCAGGTGCGGGCACGCTTCCTGGTGCTGGGCTGCAACGCCTATCTGAACGATCTCAACCCGCAGCTGAGCGGCAAGGTGCTGCCGGCCGGCAGCTACATCATCGCCACCGAGCCTCTGGATGCCGAACAGGCACGGCAGCTGCTGCCCCGCAACATAGCGGTGTGCGACCAGCGGGTGACAGTGGACTACTATCGACTGTCCGCCGATCGGCGCCTGCTGTTCGGCGGCGCCTGTCACTACTCGGGGCGCGATCCCAAGGACATCGCCGAATACATGCGGCCCAAGATGCTCGATGTGTTCCCGCAACTGGCCAATGTGCGCATCGACTATCAATGGGGCGGCATGATCGGCATCGGCGCCAACCGTCTGCCACAGATCGGCAGGCTCAAGGAGCAGCCCAACGTGTTCTATGCCCAGGCCTATTCCGGGCACGGGCTGAACGTCACGCACCTGGCGGGCAAACTGCTCGGCGAAGCCATCAGTGGCCAGGCCAGCCGCGGCTTCGACCTGTTCGCCAAAGTGCCGCACATGACCTTTCCCGGCGGCCGCTACCTGCGCTCGCCCCTGCTGGCGCTGGGCATGCTCTGGCACCGGTTCAAGGAGCTGGGCTAGACCGCTTCGCTACGAACGCCAGAACGGCTTCAAGCCTTCGCGACGGGCCTGCTGCGCGTCCAGGCCGATGTCGCGCAACTGATCCTCGTCCAGTTCGAGCAGGGCCGGACGCGTGCGCAAGTGATGCAGCATCAGCGCCCAGCGCCCCAGGCCTGCCGGTGCGCACGGCGTGCGCGAGCGCAGCTTCGGCTCTTCCAGCAATTCTTCGGTGCGTAGCAGCAGACGTACATCGCTCAAGCCGTTCATGGCCTTTCTCCTTGAAGTGTTTGGACAGCAAGGCCATGGTGCCGCAGCCGACACCGCTTAATACAGATTCAAAAAGCGCTTATGTTTTTCATACAGAAGGCTGACCAGCGCGTCTGAATGCTGTATTTTCTACGCATCTGTATGGTCATCAGTTCGAGCACGCCCATGACGCTGTACATGAACCTCGCCCAGTTGCTCAGCCAGCGCATCGAACAAGGCCTCTACCGCCCTGGCGATCGCCTGCCGTCGGTGCGTGCCCTGAGCATCGAGCACGGCGTCAGCCTGAGCACCGTGCAGCAAGCCTATCGCCAGCTCGAAGACCACGGCTTGGCCGCTCCCCGGCCGAAATCCGGCTATTTCGTGCCCACCGCCCGCGAACTGCCGGCACTGCCCGCCGTGGGCCGCCCCATGCAGCGCCCCGTGGACATCTCGCAGTGGGACCAGGTCGTCGAACTGATGCGTGCCGCGCCGCGCGATGACGTGGTGCAACTGGGCCGTGGCATGCCCGACGTCAGTAGTCCGACCCTGCGACCGTTGTTGCGCGAGCTGGCCCGCCTGAGTCGGCACCAGGCGATGCCGGGCCTGTACTACGACTCGCTGTATGGTACCCAGGCCCTGCGGGAGCAGATCGCCCGGCTATTGGTGGATGCCGGCTGCCGATTGGGCATTGGTGAACTGGTCGTCACCACCGGTTGCCATGAAGCGCTGTCGGCCAGCATCCGCGCCATCTGCGAGCCCGGCGATATCGTCGCCGTGGACTCGCCCAGCTTCTTCGGCGCCATGCAGACACTCAAGGGCCTGGGCATGAAGGCCCTGGAAATCCCGACCGACCCGCTCACCGGCATCAGCCTGCAAGCGCTGGAGCTGGCCTTGGAGCAATGGCCGATCAAGGCCATACAGTTGACGCCCAATTGCAACAACCCGCTGGGCTACGTGATGCCCGAAGCTCGCAAGCGTGCCTTGCTGACGCTCGCGCAACGCTTCGACGTGGCCATCATCGAGGACGATGTGTATGGCGACCTGGCCTTCAGCTATCCCCGTCCGCGCACCATCAAGTCGTTCGACGAAGACGGTCGCGTGCTGTTGTGCAGTTCGTTTTCCAAGACCCTGGCCCCCGGCCTGCGCATCGGCTTCGTCGCCCCCGGTCGCTATCTGGAGCGGGTGCTGCACATGAAGTACATCGGCACCGGGTCGACCTCGACGCAGCCGCAGCTGGCGATCGCCGAGTTCATCAAGGGTGGTCATTACGAACCGCACCTGCGCCGCATGCGCACCCAGTACCAGCGCAGCCGCGACCTGATGATCGACTGGGTCACCCGCTACTTTCCCGTCGGTACCCGCTGCAGCCGTCCCCAGGGTGGCTTCATGCTGTGGGTCGAACTGCCCGAGGGCTTCGATACCCTCAAGCTCAACCGCCTGCTGCTCGACCAGGGCGTACAGATCGCCGTGGGCAGTATCTTTTCGGCGTCGGGCAAGTACCGTAACTGCCTGCGCATGAACTTCGCCAGCAAGCCTTCGCCCGACATCGAGGCCGCCGTACGCACCGTGGGTACCTGCGCTCGGCAGCTGCTTGCGGATAATCCGCACCCCGATGCCGACCTTTGAGCCCGTGCCAAGGTCGAACGGCACGCCCGCCCTCCCTGCAAGGATGATCGCTTTGCCCTGCCCCAGGCTGTTACCGCTGCTGTTGACCCTGATCCTCGCCCTGCAAGGCTGTGCCAGCGTGAATGCGCCGCGTGAATACAGCGAAATGCTCCCGGCCGAACAATCGGCCTTCGGCAGGTCGGTGCAGGCCCAGGTGCAGGCCCATCATGGCCAGTCGGGCTTCCGCCTGCTGTCGAGCAGTGACGAGGCCTTTCGCGCACGTGCCGAGCTGATCCGCAATGCCCAGGTCAGCCTCGACCTGCAGTACTACATCGTCCACGACGGGTTCAGTACCCGCGCCCTGGTCGACGAACTGCTCAAGGCCGCCGACCGCGGCGTGCGCGTACGCATCCTGCTGGACGACACCACCAGTGATGGCCTGGACAAGACCATCGCCACCCTCGCCGCGCATCACAACATCCAGATCCGCCTATTCAACCCCACCCACCTGGGTCGCTCGACCGGCGCCACACGCGCGGTGGGCCGCCTGCTGCAACTGTCTCGGCAGCACCGGCGCATGCACAACAAGCTGTGGCTGGCCGACAACAGCGTGGCTATCGTCGGCGGACGCAATCTGGGCGACGAATACTTCGACGCCGAGCCGGACATGAACTTCACAGACATCGACCTGCTCGGCTTCGGGCCGGTCGCCCAGCAACTGGGCTACAGCTTCGATCAGTACTGGAACAGTGCGCTGAGCCAGCCGATTGCCAATTTTCTGTTCACGGTGCCGACGGCCAAACACCTGGCCGCGTCGCGGGTGCGCCTGGAAAAGTCCCTGACCACCTCGCGAAGCCAGCATCACGCCCTCTACGAACGCTTGATGACCTACCAGAGCGCGCCACAGCTGGACGTCTGGCGGCGCCAGTTGATCTGGGCCTGGGGCCAGGCGCTATGGGATGCGCCGACCAAGGTGCTGGCCCGAGGCGAGCCCGACCCGCACCTGCTGCTGACCACGCAGCTCGCTCCGGAGCTGACCCAGGTCAAGCATGAGCTGATGCTGATCTCCGCCTACTTCGTGCCGGGCAAAGCTGGCCGCGACTATCTCACCGGACGCGCCGATGCCGGTGTCGACGTCAGCCTGCTGACCAATTCCCTGGAAGCGACCGACGTACCTGCGGTACATGGCGGCTACGTGCCCTACCGCAAGAACTTGCTCGAGCACGGAGTGAAGCTGTTCGAACTGCGCCGTCAGCCGGGTGACGATGCGGGTGGCACATTGAGCTTCAGTGGCAGTTCCGATTCCAGCCTGCACAGCAAGGCGATGATCTTCGACGAGCGCAAGTCCTTCATAGGCTCTTTCAATTTCGACCCGCGTTCGGTGCTGTGGAACACCGAGGTCGGCGTGCTGGTGGACAGCCCGGAACTGGCGGCGCAGATGCGCCACCTGGCCCGTGAGGGCATGTCGCCTGCACGCAGCTACCAGGTGCGCCTGGAAAATGGCCAGGTGGTGTGGGACACCGAGGACCACCAGCAGATGCACACCCTGTACCGCGAACCGGGTGACTGGTGGCGGCGGCTGAATGCGTGGGCCAGTGAAGTGATCGGGCTGGAGAAGATGCTTTGATCGACCAGCCCGACCGGCAGTGGCTCAGAGCTTGATCCAGGTGGCCTTCAGTTCGGTGTATTTGTCGAACGCATGCAGCGACTTGTCACGACCATTGCCCGACTGCTTGAACCCACCGAACGGCGCGGTCATGTCGCCACCGTCGTACTGGTTGACCCACACGCTGCCGGCGCGCAGCGCCTTGGCCGTCAGGTGCGCCTTGGAGATGTCCGCGGTCCATACCGCTGCGGCCAGGCCGTAGGCGCTGTCATTGGCGATGCTGACCGCCTCTTCGGCAGTGTCGAAGGTAAGCACCGACAGCACCGGCCCGAAAATCTCTTCCTGGGCGATCTTCATGGCATTGGTCACGCCATCGAAGATGGTCGGTTCGACGTAAGTGCCGCCTGTTTCCTCAAGGATGCGCTTGCCACCCACCAGCAAGGTGGCACCGCCTTCCTGACCGGCGCTGATGTAGGACAGCACCGTGTTCATCTGCTGGGTGTCCACCAAAGCACCGACATTGGTCGCCGGGTCCAACGGGTTGCCTGGCTTCCAGGCCTTGAGCGCCTCGACCACCATGGGCAGGAAGCGCTCCTTGACCGAACGCTCCACCAGCAGGCGCGAGCCAGCCGTGCAGACTTCGCCCTGATTGAAGGCAATGGCGCTGGCTGCCGAATCGGCCGCCGCCTGCAGATCAGGTGCATCGGCGAACACGATGTTGGGGCTCTTGCCGCCCGCCTCCAGCCAGACGCGCTTCATGTTCGACTCGCCAGCGTAGATCATCAGTTGCTTGGCGATCCTGGTGGAACCGGTGAAGACCACGGTGTCCACGTCCATGTGCAGAGCCAGTGCCTTGCCGACCGTGTGGCCATGGCCCGGCAGCACATTGAGCACGCCCTTGGGAATGCCCGCCTCGATCGCCAACTGCGCGATGCGGATGGCGGTCAATGGGGATTTCTCCGACGGCTTGAGGATCACCGAGTTGCCCGTGGCCAGGGCCGGCCCCAGCTTCCAGCAGGCCATCATCAGAGGGAAATTCCACGGCACCACTGCGGCCACCACGCCGACGGCTTCACGCGTGACCAGCCCCAATTGGTTGTGCGGGGTCGGAGCGACCTCATCGTAGACCTTGTCGATGGCTTCGCCGCTCCAGGCCAGGGCATTGGCCGAGCCGGGTACATCGATGTTCAGCGAATCACTGATCGGCTTGCCCATGTCCAGCGTTTCCAGAAGCGCCAGCTCCTCGGCATGCTCGCGCAACAACCCGGCGAAACGAATCAGGGTGGCCTTGCGCTTGGCCGGCGCGGCCTTGGCCCAGGCGCCTTCGTTGAACGTGGCGCGGGCATTCTCGACCGCGCGCTCGGCGTCGGCAGCGTCGCAGCTGGCCACCTGGGCCAGCAGTCTACCGTCGACGGGGCTTACGCATTCGAAGGTCTGGCCCGACACGGCGTCGGTGTACTCGCCGTTGATGAACGCGCGCCCTTCGATCTTCAGCTGCTGGGCACGTTGTTCCCAGTCAGCGCGAGTCAGAGTGGTCATACGGATCTCCTGTGATTGAATGCAAAGCCCGGCCGTGCAAGGCTGAGCGGGGTGACATCGAACCACCCTAAACCACTGGTGCGACGCTTTTCAATATATTTGACACCCAGCGCACATAGGCCCACGGATGTGCGTTTTATCCAACAAGCGAGGGGTTTCCTGCATGAACATCACCAGCATCGTCGACTTCGCCCAACACAGCGTCACCCCGGAACGCTACCGCCCGGCGCCTGAAAAAATCCTCGGCGGCGACCCCGAACAGACACTGTTCAACCACTACCAGAGCCCCTGCGGACAGATGAACGCGGGGGTCTGGGAAGGCCAGGTGGGGCAATGGACGGTCAACTACACCGAGCACGAATATTGCGAAATCGTGCAGGGCGTTTCCGTGCTGCGTGACGACCAGGGCAACGGCAAGACCTTACGCGCCGGCGACCGCTTCGTGATCCCTGCAGGTTTCACTGGCACCTGGGAGGTGCTGGAGGCGTGCCGCAAGATCTACGTGGTGTTCGAATCCAAATAAGCACCGCGCCCCATGCCTAGATCCAGGAGCTACAACCGTTGATGACACGACGTTATTTCGCTATCGGCTCCGCCCTGCTGGCTACCGGTGCGGCTTTCTATCGTTTCGCCCAGGCTGACGAAAAACGCCCCACGACCGGCGGCAACTACACGCCCCAGGTGCATTACGCACCGCCCACAGGCTTCATGAACGACCCCAATGGCCTGGTGTTTTTCGACGGCGAATATCACCTTTACTATCAACACAACCCGTCGGCGACGACGATGGGCAACGTGCACTGGGGACACGCCGTCAGCCCTGATCTTCTCAATTGGCAGACCTTGCCCACCGCCTTGTTCAACACCCCGGCCGGTCAGGCGTTCAGCGGCAGCGCGGTGGTTGACCAGCACAACCTGAGCGGACTGTTCCAGGCACAACCAGACGCTGGGGAACGAGCGGGCGGCATCGTCGCCATCTATACGCGCGCTTCGGCAACCCTGCAGACCCAGGAAATCGCCGCCAGCAGCGACCGCGGGCGCAGCTTTGTCGAGTACGCTCACAACCCGGTGCTGGACATCGGTTCCAGCCAGTTCCGCGACCCCAAGGTCTTCTGGCACGCGCCGGAACAGTGCTGGATCATGGTGGTGGTCGAGGCACGCTCGCATCGGGTGCTGTTCTACGGCTCGGTCGATCTGAAATCCTGGGACAAGCGCGGTGAATTCGCAGACAGCGGCCTGCTGGGCATCGACTACGAGTGCCCGGACCTGATCCGTGTACCCGTCGAAAACGGCGGCGAGCGTTGGGTGCTGATCCTTTCGATCAACCCCGGCGGCCCCCTGGGCGGCAGTACGGTGCAGTATTTCATCGGCGACTTCGACGGCCGGCAGTTCACCGCCGAGGACCGCGTCACGCGGCTGATGGACTTCGGCAAGGACTTCTACGCCTTTCAAAGCTTCTCCAACCACTCCGGGGCACCGGTGGGCCTGGCCTGGCTCAGCAACTGGCAGTACGCCAACGAGGTGCCTGCCTCACCATCCAGAGGCATGATGACACTGCCGCGGACCCTGGGATTGCGGCGCGTGGGCAAGGACTGGCGGCTGGTGCAGCAGTTCGTCGACCTCGCTCCCTTGGCGGGCAAGGTCCTGATCGACGACACCCGGCCATGGGGCAGCGCAACGCTGGCCAGTGCCGCATTGCCCGCTGGCGAGGCGATCGAGGTGCGTCTGGAAGTTGAATTGCAGCCAGGTGCCGTGGTGACGGTCCGTCTGTCCAATCAGGCTGGAGAAACCCTTGAGGCCGGATTCGACGCGGGCCCTTTCGGCGGCTTGTTCATCGACCGACACGGTGCGTCAGGCTTTGAGCAGCGCTATTTCGTCGACCGGTTTTCGTATGCCTTCCAACCTGATACCCGCACCATGGACATGCACCTGGTGATCGATCGTTCCTGCCTGGAACTGCTCGGTGCCGCAGGCAGCGCGGCAGGGACTGCGCTGTACTACACGAAATCGCCATTGGAGCGCATCAGCGTTGTTGCACAAGGAGGAAACGCGCGCCTGAGCAAGGTTTTCGTCACCACCCTGAACCCCATTACCAGCGCCCAAGCCCAGCATCGCTAGATCGAAAGCCTGGGCCTGCGCAAAACCGGGCACAAAAAAAGGCCCGCATCTTTCGATGCGGGCCTTTTTCTGGTCGCCAAAATCAATTACTTGATTTTGCCTTCCTTGTACATCACGTGCTTGCGAACAACCGGATCAAATTTCTTGATCTCGATCTTGTCCGGGGTAGTACGCTTGTTCTTGTCGGTAGTGTAGAAGTGACCAGTACCGGCGCTCGAGATCAAACGAATCAATTCACGCATGATAAAGCTCCCTTAGATCTTGCCAGCTTTGCGAATTTCGGCCAGCACGACAGTGATGCCGCGCTTGTCGATGATACGCATGCCCTTGGCGGATACGCGCAGGCGAACAAAACGTTTCTCTTCTTCAACCCAGAAGCGGTGATGCTGCAGGTTCGGCAGGAAACGACGACGGGTTTTGTTGTTTGCGTGGGAAATGTTATTCCCAGTCACCGGACCCTTACCGGTAACTTGACAGACTCTCGACATGCCTCAGCCCTCTAAAACCACATGCCCAACCCGGCATGGGTTGGCCGCTTATCTTTCAGTCATTTGGCGCACGGCGCCGCGTTTCTTCAGGGTCTTACCCGCCTCACCGTGAAGGCAGAGGAACAGGGCCCTAGAAAAGAGCGCTGCTTTATACCAGAAACCCTGCAGTGCAACAACTCCAGATGCACAATCGATGCGCCCAGCTGCGCCGGCATCGGCGCAGGCACAGCACCGGCGGGCGTGCTGCGACATGACCACTCGTCGCGCAAAAAAACGATTTAGGGATAGTCAACGCTGCTCGACATCTCTAGGGTAGGACTTTTCTCCAGACTGCATAGGCAGATGGGCCCTCGACACGCCAAGGAAACACACCATGCGTCTTGCGACTTTGCCGTTCTTGCTTGCTCCCCTGTTTGCCTCTGCGCTGGTGCATGCTGCGCCTTTGACGGTCTGTACCGAAGCCAGCCCCGAAGGCTTCGACGTGGTGCAGTACAACTCCCTGACCACCACCAACGCGTCGGCCGACGTGTTGATGAACCGCCTGGTGGAGTTCGACGCCAAGGCCGGCAAGGTCATCCCCAGCCTGGCGGACAGCTGGACCGTGTCGGCCGATGGCCTGACCTACACGTTCAAGCTGCACCCAGGGGTCAAGTTCCACGACACCGCCTACTTCAAGCCAGACCGCGAGCTGAACGCGCAGGACGTGCTGTTCAGTTTCCAACGCATGCTCGACCCGGCCAACCCTTGGCACAAGGTGGCGCAAAGCGGCTTTCCGCACGCCCAGTCGATGCAACTGCCTGGCCTGATCAAGAAAATCGAGGCGCCTGATCCACTGACCGTACGGTTCACCCTGGATCATCCCGATGCTACGTTCCTGGCGACCCTGAGCATGGGCTTCGCCTCGATCTATTCGGCGCAATACGCCGGCCAACTGATGCAAGCCGGCACTCCGGAAAAGCTCAACAGCCAGCCGATCGGCAGCGGGCCCTTCGTATTCGTGCGCTTCGAAAAGGACGCCGTGGTGCGCTACAAGGCCAACCCTGATTACTTTGCCGGCAAGCCTGCCGTCGACCCTTTGCTGTTCGCCATCACCCCGGACGCCAACGTGCGCCTGCAGAAGCTGCGCCGCAACGAATGCCAGCTGACCCTGTCGCCCAAGCCCCTGGACATCGCTGCGGCCGCCGACGACAAGAGCCTGAAGGTGATCAAGACCGAGGCTTTCATGACCGCGTTCGTGGCCATCAACAGCCAGCACCCGCCTTTGGACAAGCCTGAAGTGCGCCAGGCCATCAACCTGGCCTTCGACAAGGACAGCTACCTCAAGGCCGTCTTCGAAGGCACCGCCGAGGCTGCCAACGGCCCCTACCCGCCCAATACCTGGAGCTATGCACGGGACTTGCCCGGCTACAAGCAGGATGCGGCCAAGGCGCGCGAGTTGCTCGCCAAGGCGGGCTTGAAGGACGGCTTCAACACCACGATCTGGACCCGCCCTTCGGGCAGCCTGCTCAACCCCAACCCCAGCCTGGGCGCGCAGCTGTTGCAGGCCGATCTGGCCAAGGTCGGCATCAAGGCCGAGATCCGCGTAATCGAATGGGGCGAGTTGATTCGCCGTGCCAAGGCCGGCGAGCATGACCTGCTGTTCATGGGCTGGGCCGGCGACAACGGCGATCCGGACAACTTCCTCACCCCGCAGTTTTCCTGCGCAGCCGTGCAGTCGGGCACCAACTTCGCTCGCTATTGCGACAAGGGCCTGGACAAGCTGATCAGCGACGGCAAGGCAGTGACCGATCAGGCCCAGCGCAGCAAGCTGTACCAGCAGGCCCAGGCGCAGATCCAGAAGCAGGCGCTGTGGCTACCGCTGGCCCACCCCACCGCCGCCGTACTGGCTCGCGAAGGGGTCGAGGGCTACACCGTCAGCCCATTCGGTCGGCAGGATTTCTCCAGGGTTTCAGTGGAGAAATAGGCTGCCACTACCGGCCTCTTCGCGGGTAGAACCCGCTCCCACAGTGGATTTTCGTATCACCACGGATCCCTGCAGGAGCGGCCGGTGCATGTACAGCCGAATCTCGCCCCTTACATCCACCCGTGCTCGACCATCGACAACGGCTCGCCCTCGCCGATGATGATGTGGTCGAGCACCCGCACATCCACCAGCGCCAATGATTCCTTGAGGCGCTGGGTCAGCGAGCGATCGGCCTGGCTCGGGGTTGGATTCCCGGAAGGATGGTTGTGCGCCAGGATCAACGCCGCGGCGTTCAGGGCGATAGCCCGTTTGACCACTTCGCGCGGGTAAACCGCCGCGCTGTCGATGGTGCCGCGAAACAGTACTTCGAACCCCAACGGCTGATGCTTGGTGTCGAGGAACAGGCAACCGAACACTTCCTGGCGCTCGTGGCGCAGCTTGGCCTTGAGGTAGCGGCGCACCGACTCCGGATCTTCCATGGCCGGCCCGCGGTTCAACCGCTCGGCCATGTAGCGACGGTTCATCTCGATGGAGGCCTGCAACTGGGCGTACTTGGCAGGGCCCATGCCGAAGTGCTGGCTGAAGGTTTTCTGGTCGGCTTCGAGCAAGGCGCGCAGACCGCCGAAGCGGATCAGCAGGTTGCGCGCGACGTCGACGGCGCTGTGCCCGGCCACGCCGGTGCGCAGGAATATCGCCAGCAGCTCGCCATCGGAAAGACTGCCCGGACCATGCGCCAGCAGGCGCTCACGAGGGCGCTCGGCCTCGGGCCAATCGCGAATACTCATCCCCACTCCCTGTCTGTGTGCCTCGCTGTTCCATAGCGAGCGCTGTGCTATCTTAGCGCAACTTTTTGCACGGCGATCCGGCCCCGGAAGGCGGTTTCACCGTGGTGTTATTACCAGATATAAAGGCAGGCCTATGCAGCGGCTGTATCGAAAACGCATCATTCTGGGCGTCGGCGGCGGCATTGCCGCCTACAAAAGCGCCGAGCTGGTACGTAGGCTTCTGGAGCAGGGCGCCGAAGTGCGCGTGGTAATGACCAAGGGCGGCAGCGAGTTCATCACGCCCCTGACCCTGCAGGCGCTGTCCGGCCACCCGGTGCATCTGGACCTGCTCGACCCGGCGGCCGAAGCTGCCATGGGCCACATCGATCTGGCCAAATGGGCCGACCTGGTCCTCATCGCCCCGGCCACCGCCGACCTGATGGCACGCCTGGCCCAGGGCCTGGCCAACGACCTGCTGACCACCCTGGTACTGGCCACCGACGCCACCGTGGCCATCGCCCCGGCCATGAACCAGGCCATGTGGCGCGACCCGGCCACACAGGACAACCTGCACCTGCTGCGCAGCCGCGGCCTCAAGGTCTTCGGCCCGGCCGCTGGCAGCCAGGCCTGCGGCGACATCGGCCTGGGCCGCATGCTTGAAGCCACCGAACTGGCGCTGTGCGCGGCCGAATGTTTCGAGCACCTGGCACTGACCGGCAAGCACGTGTTGATCACTGCCGGGCCGACCCAGGAAAACATCGACCCGGTGCGCTACATCACCAACCACAGCTCCGGCAAGATGGGCTTTGCCCTGGCCGAAGCGGCCGTCGAAGCCGGCGCCCGCGTCACCTTGATCTGCGGCCCGGTACACTTGTCCACGCCCGACCGCGTCACCCGCATCGACGTGGTCAGCGCGCGCGACATGCTCGCCGCCTGCGAGGCGGGCATGCCCTGCGACGTGTTCATCGCGTCTGCTGCCGTGGCCGACTATCGTCCCGAAGTGGTGGCTGCGCAGAAGCTCAAGAAAGACCCCAGCAGCGGTGACGGCCTGCTGTTGCAGATGGTCCGCAACCCGGACATCCTGGCGACCATCGCCGGTCGCGCCGATCGTCCATTCAGCGTCGGCTTCGCCGCCGAGACCGAGCACCTGCTCGACTACGCCGCGCGCAAGCTCAAGGACAAGAACCTGGACTTGATCGTGGCCAACGACGTCGCCAACCCCAGCATCGGCTTCAACAGTGAAGAAAACGCCTGCAGCGTGATCGACCGCCAGTTGCAGACCACTGCTTTCGCCCAGACCAGCAAGGGCAAGATCGCCCGCCAGCTGGTTTCCTTCATCGCCAAGCGCCTCGATCAGGTTTAACGACATCCATGCACACCCTACAAGCCAAGATCCTTGACCCACGTCTGGCCCGGGACTTCCCGCTGCCACACTACGCCACACCCGGCTCCGCAGGCCTGGACCTGCGCGCCATGCTGCAGCAAGACACCCTGCTGGCGCCTGGACAGACCCTGCTGATCCCTACCGGCCTTTCGATCTATATCGGTGATCCGGGCCTGGCAGCGATGATCCTGCCGCGCTCGGGCCTGGGCCACAAGCACGGTATCGTGCTCGGCAACCTGGTCGGCCTGATCGACTCCGATTACCAGGGCGAACTGATGGTCTCGTGCTGGAACCGTGGCGACAGCGAGTTCACCCTGACGGTGGGCGAGCGCATCGCTCAACTGGTGCTGGTTCCTGTGGTGCAGGCTCACTTCGAACTGGTCGAAAGCTTCGACGAAAGCCAGCGCGGGACCGGCGGTTTCGGTCACTCCGGCACGCAGTAAACGGCCATGCAGACCCAGCGGCCGTGGCGATGCCCGTCCGCCTCAAAGCGTTCAATGCGGAGATGACAGGTGAAAGGATTTCCTCGCAATGCCAAGACGGCCGAGCACGGCCAGGCTTCGAACGCGCGGACCACCGCCGGTAACCAGGCACTGCTGATCGCCGTCGTCGGCGTGCTCGTCGCCTTGCTGCTGATCTGGTTTCTGGTCGTCGCGCCGCTCGCCGGCCGTGCCTTCCAGAACGCCGAGGCGACCGCCGCCGCGCCTTTCACCGCAGGTCTGGACACCGTGATCGCGCGCCAAGCCGGCGTAACCGCTACCTTGGCTCACTCACCGGCACTGACGGCTGCGCTGGCCAGCCAGGACCCTTCGCTCATCGCTCAGGCCGTTGACGCCGTGCCCTTGATCGATGGCCTGCAGGGCGTGCGCCTGAATCTGCCGAGGCAGACCAAGGTCGATCAGCAGGGTGCTGCGCCGATCAATTTTGCCGTACTGGACATGATCAGCCGCGCCGAACGCGGTACTGCCACTGCGCCCGAGGCCTACAAGGTCAACGGGCGCTGGTGGATCTACAACGTCGCCACCGTCCAGCAAAGCTCGACATCCCCAGTGCTGGGTACGCTGGTACTGGCCTTCGAGATGCAGCCCCTGACTCAGGCCCTGGCACTGCCCGACGCCGAATTCGGCCAACTGCGCCTGCAGCAGAGCGTGCTGGGCAGCCCGCCGCAAGTGCTGGTCGAACAAGGCAGCAATGCGTCGGCCATGCGCTACCCGTATCTGACCGCCAACCCCAACTGGCGCCTGGAATTCAGTCCCGGGCCACTGTTCAAGCCACCGTTTGCCTGGAGTGCACTGGGCCTGATGATGCTTGCCGCGGCGATCGCCATCGGCTGCGCCGCGCTGGCGGTACGTCTGGCCCAACGCCAACTGTATGCACGCATCGAGGCCGACGCGCGGCAGCTTGAGCAGTTGCTCGAGGAGTTGTCCGGCGGCAAGGCGGTCAAGGCGTTCGGCTTGAGCCTGGCGCCCCTCAACGGCCTGGCACAGGGTCTGGCGCGCCTGTCCCTGCGCGAGGGCGCCGCGCGTCCGGCCGACAGCAGCACAGCCGCGCCTGCGCCCGTGCCGGTCGTGGACGACTGGACCAATCCGATCTTCCAGGACATCGACATGCTCGAGCTCGACGCCACCGAGCCTGTCGTCGAAGCGAGCGACGTGCCGCCAGCGCTGCCCCACGGCATCTTTCGCGCCTATGACATTCGCGGCATCGTCGGCAGCACCTTGAATGCCGACACCGCCTATTGGGTGGGACGTGCCGTCGGCGCGCAAAGCCTGGCCATGGGCGAGGCCAACGTCAACGTCGGCCGCGACGGGCGCCTGTCCGGTCCCGAGCTGGTGCAGCCGTTGATCCAGGGCCTGGTTGACGCCGGTTGCCACGTCAGCGACGTGGGCCTGGTGCCGACACCTGCGCTGTACTATGCCAACCACGTGCTCAGCGGCCGCTCCGGTGTGATGCTGACCGGCAGCCACAACCCGCCGGACTACAACGGCTTCAAGGTAGTGATCGCCGGCGACACGCTGGCCAACGAACAGATCCTGGCCCTGCACCAGCGCCTGCTGCACAACGACCTCAGCCAAGGCCAGGGCAGCGTCGAGAAGGTCGAGATCCTGGAGCGCTATGTGGCGCAGATCCGCGATGACATCGTTCTCACCCGCCGACTCAAGGTCGTGGTCGACTGCGGCAACGGCGCCGGTGCCGTGGTAGCGCCGCAGCTGATAGCGACTCTGGGATGCGAAGTCATCCCGTTGTTCTGCGAGGTCGACGGGCATTTCCCCAACCATCATCCGGACCCGAGCAAGGCCGCCAATCTGCAGGCGTTGATCGCCAAGGTCAGCGAAACGGGCGCCGACCTGGGCCTGGCCTTCGATGGCGACGCGGACCGTGTGGGCGTAGTCACCAACACCGGCCGCATCATCCATCCCGATCGCCTGCTGATGCTGTTCGCGCGCGACGTGCTGTCGCGCAACCCCGGCGCCGACGTGATCTACGACGTCAAATGCACGCGTCGCCTGGGCCCGCTGATCAAGGAACACGGCGGCCGCCCGGTGATGTGGAAGACCGGGCATTCCCTGATCAAGAAAGAAATGAAGCGCACCGGCGCGCTGGTGGCCGGGGAAATGAGCGGGCACATCTTCTTCAAGGAACGCTGGTTCGGCTTCGACGACGGCATCTACAGCGCTGCGCGACTGCTGGAAATCCTCAGCCGTGAACACCTCAGTGCCGAAGACGTCTTCGCCGCATTCGCCGACGACGTGTCGACGCCCGAGCTCAACATTGCGGTGACCGAAGACAGCAAATTCGGCATCATCGACGCCCTGCACCACGGCGCTCAGTGGGGGGATGCCCAGCTCACCCTTATCGACGGCGTGCGCGTGGACTACCCTAGAGGCTGGGGCCTGGTCCGCGCCTCCAACACCACCCCCGTGCTGGTGACGCGTTTCGAGGCAGAAGACGCCGAGGAACTCGAACGAATCCAGGGCGTCTTCCGTACCCAGTTGTTGAAAGTCGCACCCGATCTGCACCTACCGTTCTGACCACTTGTTTCACTGGAGCCCCGCATGACCCTCGAACGTGATGCCGCCACCAACGTCGCCAAGGTATTGTCCGAAGCGCTGCCCTATATCCGCCGCTTCGTCGGCAAGACCCTGGTGATCAAGTACGGCGGCAACGCGATGGAGAGCGAGGAGCTCAAGACCGGTTTCGCCCGCGATATCGTGCTGATGAAGGCTGTCGGCATCAACCCGGTGGTAGTGCACGGCGGCGGGCCGCAGATCGGCGACCTGCTCAAGCGCCTGTCCATCGAGAGCCATTTCGTCGACGGCATGCGCGTCACTGACGCCCAGACCATGGACGTCGTGGAGATGGTGCTCGGTGGCCAGGTGAACAAGGACATCGTCAACCTGATCAATCGCCACGGCGGCAGCGCCATCGGCCTGACCGGCAAGGACGCCGAGCTGATCCGCGCACGCAAGCTGACGGTGACCCGTCAGACCCCTGAAATGACCAAGCCGGAGATCATCGACATCGGCCACGTCGGGGAAGTCAGCGGGGTCAATACCGATCTGTTGAACATGCTGGTCAATGGTGACTTCATCCCGGTGATCGCGCCCATCGGTGTCGGTCCGGATGGCGAGTCCTACAACATCAACGCCGACCTGGTGGCCGGCAAGGTGGCCGAGGCACTCAAGGCCGAGAAGCTGATGCTGCTGACCAACATCGCGGGTTTGATGGACAAGGAAGGCAACGTGCTGACCGGCCTGACCACCGAGCAGGTATCGGGCCTGATCGCCGACGGCACCATCTACGGCGGCATGCTGCCCAAGATCCGTTGCGCGCTGGAAGCGGTCCAGGGTGGCGTGACCACCTCGCACATCATCGACGGCCGCGTCCCCAATGCCGTGCTTCTGGAAATCTTCACCGACAGCGGTGTCGGGACCCTGATCAGCAACAAGAAGATCGGTTGACCTGACCGCGCGGGGTGCATCAGAAGCACCGCGACGACCGCCGAAGCGGTTACCGCGGGGATTCGAGGAGTTTGACCAACCGGGTTCGCTGCTGGGCGAACCCGGCGTCCGCTTCGCTGCGTGTCTGCTGCAGTTTGGCGATTCGCGCTTTGGCGTCAATGATCTGAGCCTGCACATCACGCAACTGGTCGAGCATCGATGTCGACACTTCCTGACCCGCCCGCTCCTGCGCCGCTGCCTGCCCCTGCAGCGCTGTCTGCTGACCCTGCAAGGTCTGCACGTTCGCCGTGGCCACGGCAATCAGGGCATCGATCTCCGCCCTGCGACGAGCACTGGCCTTGTCCAGCTCCTCCAGCGATGGATAGCGGTCGAGCAACTGCACATCGGCTTGCGACTGCACTTGGGCTTGTTGCTTGAGGCGTATTTCTTCGGCCGTCGGCGCAGGCGGCACGGTCTGTACCACCCGACCGCTCTGGTTGAGTACCTGATAACCCTTGCCCACGTACTCCGGCGGTACGCCCTGGCGATCCAGCACCGTCACGCCGCGGCTATCGACATAGCGATAGAGCAGCATG
The DNA here is from genome assembly GCF_001423465.1 of Pseudomonas sp. Leaf129. Taxonomy (NCBI): domain Bacteria; kingdom Pseudomonadati; phylum Pseudomonadota; class Gammaproteobacteria; order Pseudomonadales; family Pseudomonadaceae; genus Pseudomonas; species Pseudomonas sp. Leaf129. Next base: position 297,606 of record NZ_LMOC01000009.1, read on the forward strand.
ACCGGTGCCTGCGCGGCCACGGCCAAGACCGGCAGCAGGCCGAACGCTGCGACCACCACCGCACGCCATCGCACGTGACTAGATACCGTACTGCGCACGATAGGCTTCGACCGCCGGCAGATGCTGCTTGAGCTGCGCGTCGTCGGTGAGGAATTCCAGCACTTGATTCAGCGAAACGATGCTGACCACGGGCACGCCGAAGTCACGTTCCACTTCCTGAATGGCCGAAAGCTCGCCATTGCCACGCTCCTGGCGATTGAGGGCAATCATTACCCCTGCCGCGGTCGCGTTCTGCTGCTGGATGATCTGCATGACTTCACGGATGGCCGTACCGGCAGTGATCACGTCGTCGATGATCAGCACGTTGCCGGCCAGGGGCGAACCGACCAGGCTGCCACCTTCGCCATGCGCCTTGGCTTCCTTGCGGTTGAAGCACCAGGGCACGTCCAGCTGATGCCTTTCGGCCAGTTGCACCGAAGTGGCAGCGGCCAGGGGAATACCCTTGTAGGCGGGCCCGAACAGGACGTCGAAAGCGATGCCGCTGTCGACGATGGCTGCGGCATAATAGCGCGCCAGTTCGGCCAGCGCGGCACCGGTGTTGAACAGGCCGGCATTGAAGAAATAAGGACTGGTACGCCCTGATTTCAGGGTGAATTCGCCGAAACGCAGAACGCCTCGATCAATTGCAAAACGAATGAAGTCGCGCTGATAGGCCTGCATCGAAAAAGTCCCGGATACCACGGATTTAGCTAATTAGGTAGAGCTCGGGTATCATACACGCACAAGATTTTTGGGGCCATGTATGCGGATCATCAGTGTGAACGTCAATGGTATTCAGGCGGCAGTCGAGCGCGGGTTGCTCAGTTGGCTGCAGGCCCAGAATGCCGACGTCATCTGCTTGCAGGACACCCGTGCTTCCGCCTTTGAACTGGACGACGCCGCCTTCCAACTGGACGGCTACTTCCTTTATGCGTGCGATGCAGAAGTTCCAGCCCAGGGCGGTGTGGCGCTTTACTCGCGGTTGCAACCCAAGGCGGTCATCAGTGGGCTGGGCTTCGAGACAGCCGACCGCTACGGGCGTTATCTGCAGGCAGATTTCGATAAACTCAGTATTGCCACCTTGCTGCTGCCTTCGGGCATGAACGGCGATGAAGACCTGAACCAGAAGTTCAAGCTCATGGACGACTTCGGCAAGTACCTGGACAAGCAACGGCGCAAGCGTCGCGAATACATCTACTGTGGTTCGCTGTATGTTGCACAGCAGAAACTCGACATCAAGAACTGGCGCGACAGCCAGCAGTCGCCCGGCTTCCTGGCACCCGAGCGGGCCTGGATGGACGAAATCGTCGGCAACATGGGCTATGTCGATGCGCTGCGCGAAGTCAGTCGCGAAGGCGACCAGTACAGCTGGTGGCCCGACAACGAACAGGCCGAGATGCTCAACCTGGGCTGGCGCTTCGACTACCAGCTGCTGACCCCAGGCCTGCGACGCTTCGTGCGCAGCGCGCGCCTGCCACGCCAGCCCCGCTTTTCCCAGCACGCGCCACTCATCGTGGACTACGACTGGACCCTGACGATCTGATCGCCAGGCACAAAAAAGCCGACCTTGCGAGGTCGGCTTTTTTGTGGGCTTCTTGCAGAGTTTGGACACTGTGGGAGCGGGGCGGGCGGCGAGCCTCTGCCCGCGGAGGCCGCGCTGCGGTGAATCAGACAGACCACATGCGCCGCTACAAAGGCAGCGCAATCTCTGTGGGAGCGGGCTCTGCCCGCGAATGCAGGCCCTGCGGTCCGTCTGACGCACCGCAGTGCCTGCATTCGCGGGCAGAGCCCGCTCCCACACAGAGCCTGCCTTCACAGAAAGCCAACCCTATGGCCAGCCTTATAGGAGGCTAGCCCTAATAGGAGGCCAGCCTTATGTAGAGCCCGCATCCACAAAGGGCTTTCGTCACTCGGCCAAGGCAGCTTTCTGCAGGGCGAAGATCTCTTCCATGCCCTGCTGGGCCAGTGCCAGCATGGCGTTGAGGTCGGCCGGCTGGAACGGCGCGCCTTCGGCGGTGCCCTGCACTTCGATGAAGCCACCGGTACTGGTCATCACCACGTTGAGGTCGGTCTCGGCAGCGGAGTCCTCCAGATAGTCGAGGTCCAGGACCGGTTCGCCTTGGTACATGCCCACCGACACGGCAGCAATCATCTGCTTGAGCGGATCGCCGCCCTTCAGGCCGCCGCGCTTCTTGACCATCTTCAAGGCATCGACCAACGCCACCATGGCACCGGTGATGGACGCGGTCCGCGTGCCACCGTCGGCCTGGATGACATCGCAGTCGACGTACAGCGTGATGTCGCCCAGCTTGCTCATGTCCAGCGCCGCACGCAGCGAGCGGCCGATCAGGCGCTGGATTTCCAGGGTACGGCCGCCTTGTTTGCCACGGCTGGCTTCACGCTGGTTACGGTCGCCGGTGGCGCGCGGCAGCATGCCGTATTCGGCGGTCAACCAACCCTGGCCCTGCCCCTTGAGGAAGCGCGGCACGCCGTTTTCGACGCTGACGGTGCAGATCACCTTGGTGTCGCCGAACTCTACCAAGACAGACCCTTCGGCGTGCTTGGTGTAGTTGCGAGTGATGCGGATCGAGCGGAGCTGATCGGCGGCGCGACCACTTGGACGTTTCATCGGGATACCTGTACTGGACTCAAATCTGGCGGGCATTATAGGGCGTTCGACCATGAATTGCCCGTCCCGCCCCCGCAGATCGCGCCAGCATTGGGAGCCGGCGCCAGGTTGCGCTACAATCCCGCGCCTCGATTCATCGTCCATCGTCTGCGAGGTTTCTCCCCCATGGTGCACAGCATGACCGCCTTCGCGCGTTGCGAACGAGCCGCGGCCCAAGGCACCCTGAGCTGGGAGCTGCGCTCGGTCAACCATCGCTATCTGGAACCGCATCTGCGCCTGCCCGAGGCCCTGCGCGACCTCGAAGGTTCGGTGCGCGAAGCACTGCGCCAGGGCCTGTCGCGCGGCAAGGTCGAATGCACCCTGCGCTACACCGAGGACACCAGCGGCCAGCCCTTGCAGGTCGATCGCGAACGCGCCACGCAATTGATTGCCGCCGCCGAGACCGTTGCCGCTCTGATCAAGCAGCCTGCTGCGCTCAACCCACTGGAAGTACTGGCCTGGCCCGGCGTGCTGGTGGCCGACGCCAGCGATCCTCAAGCCCTGAGCACGGCGGCCAACGAATTGTTCGCACAGGCATTGGCCGAGCTCAAGGCCGGCCGCGTACGCGAAGGCGCCGAACTGGCCCGGCTGATCAATGACCGGCTCGATGCCATGAGCAGCGAGGTCGCCACCTTGCGCAGCCTGGTGCCGCAGATGCTCAGCGCGCAACGGCAGAAGATCCTCGACCGCTGCGCCGACCTGCAGGCCGAACTCGACCCGCAGCGCCTGGAGCAGGAAATGGTCCTGCTGGCACAGAAAAGCGATGTGGCCGAAGAACTCGACCGCCTGACCACCCACGTCACCGAAGTGCGGCGCGTGCTCAAGGCCGGCGGCGCCGCCGGCCGACGCCTGGATTTCCTCATGCAGGAACTCAACCGCGAAGCCAACACCCTGGGCTCCAAAGCCTTCGACCCACGCAGTACGCAGGCTGCCGTCAACCTCAAGGTGTTGATCGAGCAGATGCGTGAACAAGTGCAGAACATTGAGTAAGGCCACCCTTTCATGACCCACAGCACCGGCACCCTTTACATCGTTTCGGCTCCCTCGGGCGCGGGCAAGACCAGCCTGGTCAAGGCCCTGATCGACGCCCAGCCATCCATTCGCGTCTCGGTCTCGCACACCACCCGCGCCATGCGTCCGGGCGAGGTCTGTGGCGTGAACTATCATTTCGTCGACCGCGAAACCTTCATCGACATGATCGGCCACGGCGACTTCCTGGAGCAGGCCGAAGTGTTCGGCAACCTCTACGGCACGTCCCAGAGCCATCTGCAGCAGACCCTCGACGAAGGTCACGACCTGATCCTGGAAATCGACTGGCAGGGCGCCGAGCAAGTGCGTCGGCTGATGCCATCGGCACGCTCGATCTTCATTCTGCCGCCTTCGCAACTGGCGCTGCGCCAGCGTCTGACCAACCGCGGTACCGACAGCGACGAGATCATCGAGACGCGCATGCGCGAAGCGGTCAGCGAGATGAGCCACTATGTCGAATACGACTACCTGATCATCAACGACGACTTTGCCTCGGCCCTGGAAGACCTCAAAGCGGTGTTTCGCGCCAACCGCCTGCAGCAGCAGGCACAGCAGCAAAAGCACGGCGCTTTGCTGGCCGAACTGCTCGCCTGAAAACAAAGCTTCCCTAAACGCTGGTGATTTTTTAAACTATCGAGTCCGCTCGCCCATCCGGGCCGCGCGCATAATCGCATTTGCTACGAGGAAGACCATGGCCCGCGTAACCGTTGAAGACTGCCTAGAACACGTGGATAACCGTTTCGAGCTGGTCATGCTCTCCACCAAACGCGCTCGCCAGCTGGCGACCGGCGGCAAAGAGCCGAAAGTGGCGTGGGAAAATGACAAGCCTACCGTGGTAGCCCTGCGTGAAATCGCCGAAGGCCTGATCGACTATGCTGCTATCGCTGAAGCTGAAATCGTTGAAGACGAACCCCTCTTCGCAGCATTCGAAGACGAGGCCAACGAGGCCGTCTAAGTCCATGCCTGGTCGACGCTGTACGGCGCGAGGTTCTATCCCACATCGGCAGGAGGTCTCCCCTTGCCGAGCATAGACGCCCTCGCCGATCGCTTGTCGACCTACCTCGGCAAGGAACAGGTCAACCTGGTCCGCCGAGCGTACTTCTACGCCGAACAAGCCCACGACGGCCAACGCCGTCGCAGCGGCGAAGCCTACGTCACGCACCCGCTGGCGGTGGCAGGCATTCTCGCCGACATGCACATGGACCATCAGAGCCTGATGGCGGCCATGCTGCACGACGTGATCGAAGACACCGGTATCGCCAAGGAAGCACTCAGTGCCCAGTTCGGCGAAACCGTGGCCGATCTGGTCGACGGGGTCAGCAAGCTGACTCAGATGAACTTCGAGACCAAGGCCGAGGCTCAGGCGGAAAACTTCCAGAAGATGGCCATGGCCATGGCCCGGGACATCCGTGTGATCCTGGTCAAGCTGGCCGACCGCCTGCACAACATGCGCACCCTCGAAGTGCTGTCCGGCGAGAAGCGTCGGCGCATCGCCAAGGAAACCCTGGAAATCTACGCGCCCATCGCCAACCGGCTGGGCATGCACAACGTGCGCGTCGAATTCGAGGACCTGGGCTTCAAGGCCATGTACCCGATGCGCTCGGCGCGCATCTACCAGGCGGTCAAGCGCGCCCGCGGCAACCGCAAGGAACTGGTCAACAAGATCGAAAATTCCCTGGCCCATTGCCTCTCGGTGGATGGCATCGAAGGCGATGTCAGCGGTCGCCAGAAACACATCTATGGCATCTACAAGAAGATGCGCGGCAAGCGCCGTGCCTTCAACGAGATCATGGACGTGTACGCCTTCCGCATCGTGGTCGACAAGGTCGACACCTGCTACCGCGTGCTGGGCGCCGTGCACAACCTGTACAAGCCCCTGCCAGGCCGCTTCAAGGACTACATCGCGATTCCCAAGGCCAACGGCTACCAGTCGCTGCACACCACCTTGTTCGGCATGCACGGCGTACCGATCGAAATCCAGATCCGCACCCGTGAAATGGAAGAGATGGCCAACAACGGCATCGCCGCCCATTGGCTGTACAAGTCCAGCGACGACGAGCAACCCAAGGGCACCCACGCCCGTGCCCGTCAGTGGGTCAAGGGTGTGCTGGAAATGCAGCAACGTGCCGGCAACTCCCTGGAATTCATCGAGAGCGTGAAGATCGACCTGTTTCCGGACGAGGTCTACGTGTTCACGCCCAAGGGCCGCATCATGGAGCTGCCCAAGGGTTCCACGGCGGTGGACTTTGCCTATGCGGTGCATACCGACGTGGGCAACAGCTGCATCGCCTGCCGCATCAACCGACGCCTGGCGCCGCTGTCCGAGCCGCTGCAGAGCGGTTCGACGGTGGAAATCGTCAGTGCACCCGGCGCACGCCCCAACCCGGCCTGGCTCAACTTCGTGGTCACCGGCAAGGCCCGCACCCATATTCGCCATGCCCTGAAGCTGCAACGCCGCTCGGAATCGGTGAACCTGGGCGAACGTCTGCTGAACAAGGTGCTCAACGGTTTCGACAGTGCGCTGGACAAGATTCCTGCCGAGCGCGTTCAAGCCATGCTGGCCGAGTACCGCCTGGAGCTGATCGAAGACCTGCTCGAAGACATCGGCCTGGGCAACCGCATGGCCTATGTCGTGGCACGACGCCTGCTGGCGACCGATGGCGGCGAGCAGTTGCCCAGCCCCGAAGGGCCGCTGGCCATTCGCGGTACCGAGGGCCTGGTGCTCAGCTATGCCAAATGCTGCACGCCCATCCCCGGCGATCCGATCGTGGGTCACCTGTCGGCGGGCAAGGGCATGGTGGTTCACCTGGAAAACTGCCGCAACATCAGCGAAATCCGCCACAACCCGGAAAAATGCATCCAATTGGGCTGGGCCAAGGACGTCACCGGCGAGTTCAACGTCGAGTTGCGCGTGGAACTCGAGCACCAGCGCGGCCTGATCGCGTTGCTGGCCAGCAGCGTCAACGCCGCCGACGGCAACATCGAGAAGATCAGCATGGACGAACGCGATGGCCGCATCAGCGTGGTCCAGCTGGTGGTCAGCGTGCACGATCGCGTCCACTTGGCCCGCGTCATCAAGAAACTGCGCGCCCTGGCTGGCGTCACCCGCCTCACGCGCGTGCGTGCCTGAGGCGCGGAACCTTCATTTCAAGGAGCTGTTCATGACCAAGACCGTAATCACCAGCGACAAGGCACCTGCCGCCATCGGTACCTACTCCCAGGCCATCAAGGCTGGCAATACCGTCTACATGTCCGGCCAGATTCCACTGGACCCTGCCACCATGGAGCTGGTCGAAGGCTTCGAGGCTCAGACCGTGCAGGTGTTCGAGAACCTCAAGTCAGTGGCAGAGGCTGCTGGTGGTTCGTTCAAGGACATCGTCAAGCTCAACATCTTCCTGACCGATCTGAGCCATTTCGCCACCGTCAACGAAGTGATGGGCCGCTACTTCCAGCAGCCTTACCCTGCCCGCGCCGCCATTGGCGTTGCCGCCCTGCCCAAGGGCGCGCAGGTTGAAATGGACGCTATCCTGGTCATCGAATAAGCCGCCCCGCGCGCTGCGGCAATCGTCTGCAGCGCCATTCGCCAGCAAGGACTTCCTTCATGCGTCACGCGCTCGCCCTATCTCTGGCCGCCCTGCTTCTGGGCGGCTGCGCCAGCCACGAAAACGTCGACCCCAACGGCGTCTGGATCAATCAGAAAGCCATCGATGCCGCCGCCAAGGGCGCAAGCCTGCGCCAGGCGCTGTTGGCCAACGGCCCGACACTGGAATGGTCGATCGACACCGTGGCCGGTCAGGCTCGTTTCAGCAATGGCTTCGAAGAGGGCGAAGGCAAGCTGGTGCCCCAGGCCGATGGCCAATTCAAGGTGGACTTCTACGGCAACGGTGAAGACACCCTGAAAATCGACGGCGCTACCCTGCAACAAGCAGCGAGCGATAACACCCCGGTGCAAACGTTCAGCAAGTCGGCCACCCCGGCGCGTGCGGACACGCCGGTGGGCGCGACCTTCGAGCAGGCGCTGTACACCGCCTACATGGGCGGCGACTGGAAAGTCGTCGAGGGCCCAGGCCAGGGCGGCGTGGCTCATTTCCTGCCCGACGGACGCATCGATGGCCTGGCGGGCCTGGATCGATACGCGTTGTGCCTGGCGGGTGACTGCGCGGCCATGAGCGGCGAGTTCGACAGCATGTGGCTGGAACAGCAACAGCGCGGCAATGCCTTCATCTTCCGTCGCAACGGCAATCAGCTGGAAATCCTGCAGGCGCTCAACCAGGCCCAGGACGATGAAATGCCCAACCTGGTCCCCGGCACCCGGCGCTGGTTGCTCAGCAAGTAGCACCGGGACGAGGCGAGGCTACCGGCTCAGCAAGGCCGCATACCCTTCCCGATAGGTGGGGTACTGCGGCGTCCAGCCCAGGGCACGTGCACGCGCATTGCTGCAGCGCTTTGAACCGGTGCGGCGGATGCTCTGGGTCTGCGAGCGCTGGGTGACGTCCAGATACGTGCGCAGCCAATCCACCACCTCGTGCAACGGGGCCGGGGCATCGTCGACGCCTATGTAGCAGTCATCCAGCCCGACGCCCCGAGCATCCGCTTCCAGCAGAAACGTCAAAAGCCCAGCGGCATCGTCGGCATGAATGCGGTTGCCGTACAGCGGCGGCTGCGACGCGACCTGATAACCCTCGCGTACCTGCCCGGCCAGACGCTCGCGACCGGGCCCATAGATGCCGGTCAGGCGCACGACGGTCGCCGGTTCAGGCGCACTCAATGCCAGTTGCTCGGCTTCGAGCATCAGGCGCCCGGAAAACCCGCTGGGCGTTACCGGCGAGGTTTCATCAACCCATTCCCCTTCGCTCTGTCCATACACGCTACTGCTGGAGACGAAGAACAGGCGTCTGGGCGTCTGCCGGTGCTCTGCCAGCCAGCTCAATACATGGCGCAAGCCGTCGACATAGGCGGCTTGATAGCCCGGCTCGTCGTGTTGCGTGGCGGCCACGCAATACAGCAGGTAATCCACGGGCTCGCGTGGCCAGGCCTCAGGGCACTGCGCCTGGTGCAGGTCGGCAGCGACGCCGAGTACACCGTCAGGCAACTGCTCGATGTGCCGACGCAGACCGTGCACGCGCCAGTTCGATGCCAACAGGCGGCGGGCGACGCGACTGCCGATATCGCCGCAACCGGCGATCAATACAGTGGGTGAAGTCATGCGCAAGGTTCCTGAAAGTCAGGCTCCGAGCCTACCCTTACCCGAGGTTTTGCGGCCAGCGGTATTAAATAAGTTACATTATTACTTTTGCTAACAAGAATTACTTGCAATAATACCGCCCCAATCTGTTCTCGGTCTTTCGCGAGGCCTTGAAGAACATGCACCCCTTTTCTTTCTCTTCTCAGGTCCGGCCAGCATGATTCGCAAACACCCTTCCGCTTCGCCAAGCCAGCCACGCGCGTGGAGTGCCATTGCAGCGTTGCTGCTGGGCCTGGCCATCGCTCCGCTGACATTCGCCGACGCCACTGCGCCGAGCAATGCACCTGCCAGTAACGCGACTGCAGCGCCTGCGCAAGCCGCACCGGCATCGCAGCCCGCCGCCACACCTGCGGCGAGCGCCGAGCAACCCGCGCCGGCCGAGCAGGCGCTGGTCGAAGACACCACCCTGGGCATGGGTCACGACCTGTCGCCGTGGGGCATGTACCAGAACGCGGACATCGTGGTGAAGGCCGTGATGATCGGTCTGGCCATCGCCTCGATCATCACCTGGACCATCTGGATCGCCAAGGGCTTCGAGCTGCTGGGCGCCAAGCGTCGCCTCAAGGGTGAAATCGCCGCGCTGAAGAAAGCCGCCACCCTCAAGCAGGCGAGCGAAACCGCTTCGCGCAAAGGCACCCTGGCCAACCTGCTGGTCCACGATGCCCTCGAAGAGATGCACCTGTCGGCCAACGCGCGCGAACGTGAAGGCATCAAGGAGCGGGTCAGCTTCCGTCTCGAGCGTCTGGTCGCCGCCTGCGGTCGCAACATGAGCATGGGCACCGGCGTGCTGGCCACCATCGGTTCCACGGCGCCCTTCGTTGGCCTGTTCGGCACCGTGTGGGGCATCATGAACAGCTTCATCGGCATCGCCAAGACCCAGACCACCAACCTCGCCGTGGTCGCACCCGGCATCGCCGAAGCCCTGCTCGCCACCGCACTGGGCCTGGTCGCGGCCATCCCGGCAGTGGTCATCTACAACGTCTTCGCCCGCTCCATCGCCGGCTACAAGGCGCAGGTCTCGGACGCTTCGGCACAGGTGCTGCTGCTGGTCAGCCGTGACCTCGATCACCAGCCAGGCGAGCGCGCAGCTCAGCCGCAGATGGTCAAGGTGGGCTGACCTATGGGCCTGCACCTGAACGAAGGCGGCGATGATCTCGCCGAGAACCATGAAATCAACGTGACGCCGTTCATCGACGTCATGCTGGTGCTGCTGATCATCTTCATGGTCGCAGCCCCCCTGGCGACGGTGGACATCAAGGTCGACCTGCCCGCCTCGACCGCCAAGCCGGCGCCGCGGCCTGAAAAGCCGGTGTTCCTCAGCGTCAAGGCCGACCAGAACCTGTACGTGGGTGACGACAAGGTCGAGCGTACGCAGCTGGGCCAGATCCTCGATGCCAAGACTCACGGCAACAAGGACACGACCATCTTCTTCCAGGCCGACAAGGGCGTGGATTACGGCGACCTGATGGAAGTGATGAACACCCTGCGCGGCGCGGGCTACCTGAAGGTAGGCCTGGTCGGCCTCGAGACGGCAGCCAAGCAATGATCACCACGCGCCAGAAAACGACGCGTTATGTTGCCAGCCTGGCGGTCGTCCTCGGCGTGCACGCTGCGGCCATCGTGGTTGCCCTGAACTGGCCCGCGCCGCAGCCCATCGAGCTGCCGCCGCAGGCCATGATGGTGGAGATGGCGCCGCTGCCCGAACCTGCGCCCCCTCCGCCGCCGCAGGTCGTCACGCCGCCGCCACCGCCTGAGCCGGTGGTCGAGGATCCATTGCCCAAGCTGGCGGAAGCGCCCAAGCCGACGATCTCGGTGCCCAAGCCGACGCCGCCCAAGCCCAAGCCCAAACCGCAGCCGCCCAAGGTCGAGAAGAAGCCCGAGCCGCCCAAGGAGCAACCACCGGCCGAGCAGACCGTGGACAGCCGTCCGGCGCCGCCACAACCGGCCAAGCCGGCAGCGCCCGCCCCCAGCGTGCCGTCCAACAGCAACGCACTGCCCAGCTGGCAAGGCGATCTGCTGCGCCACTTGGCCAAGTACAAGAAGTACCCCGAAGACGCGCGCCGTCGTGGCATGACCGGGGTCAACCGCTTGCGCTTCGTGGTCGACGCCGAAGGCCGGGTACTGTCGTACTCCCTGGCTGGAGGTTCAGGCAGCGCGGCACTGGACCGCGCGACCATGGAGATGATCCGTCGAGCGCAACCGTTGCCCAAGCCACCGGCCGAGATTCTGGTCAATGGCAGTCTGGAAGTGGTCGCGCCCTTCGTTTACTCGCTGGACAAGCGCTGATTCGCATAATTTGATGCGTTTCAGCGCCGTTGATAACGTGCGTCTATCGGTTGCAGCCGCTATGCTGGGCTTGCAACTTCATGGACGCACGTTATGACCCTCACAGAATTACGCTACATCGTTACCCTGGCTCAGGAGCAACACTTCGGCCACGCGGCTGAGCGCTGCCATGTCAGCCAGCCCACTCTCTCGGTCGGCGTCAAGAAGCTCGAGGACGAGCTCGGCGTGCTGATCTTCGAGCGCAGCAAGAGCGCCGTGCGCCTGACCCCGGTCGGCGAAGGCATCGTGGCTCAGGCACAGAAGGTGCTCGAACAGGCCCAGGGTATCCGCGAACTGGCTCAGGCCGGCAAGAACCAGCTCACCGCCCCGCTCAAGGTCGGCGCCATCTATACCGTCGGCCCGTACCTGTTCCCACACCTCATCCCGCAACTGCACCGCGTGGCGCCGCAGATGCCGCTGTACATCGAGGAAAACTTCACTCACATCCTGCGCGACAAGCTGCGCAATGGTGAGCTGGACGCGGTGATCATCGCCCTGCCGTTCAACGAAGCCGATGTACTGACCCTGCCGCTCTATGACGAGCCGTTCTACGTGCTGATGCCGGCGGACCACCCCTGGACGCGCAAGGAAACCATCGACTCGGGCCTGCTCAACGACAAGAGCCTGCTGCTGCTGGGTGAAGGCCACTGTTTCCGAGATCAGGTTCTGGAAGCCTGCCCGACCCTGACCAAGGGCTCGGAAGGCGCCAAGCACACCACCGTCGAATCCAGCTCGCTGGAAACCATTCGGCACATGGTCGCGTCCGGCCTGGGTGTTTCGATCCTGCCGTTGTCGGCCGTCGACAGCCATCACTACGCGCCTGGCGTCATCGAAGTGCGGCCACTGACCCCACCGACGCCGTTCCGTACCGTAGCGATCGCCTGGCGCGCCAGCTTTCCTCGGCCCAAGGCCATCGAGATCCTCGCCGATTCGATCCGTCTGTGCTCGGTGGCCAAGCCGGTGGGCCGCGACGCGCCATGACCGAGCTGGCTCAGGTATCGGTCACTGCGCTCAAGGGCGTGGGCGAGGCGATGGCGGAAAAACTCGCCAAGGTGGGTCTCGAAAACCTCCAGGATGTGTTGTTCCACCTGCCCCTGCGCTATCAGGACCGCACCCGGGTAGTCCCGATCGGGGCGTTGCGCCCTGGCCAGGATGCGGTCATCGAGGGGGTGGTCAGCGGTGCCGACGTGTCCATGGGCAAGCGCCGCAGCCTGTTGGTGCGCCTGGGCGATGGCAGTGGCTCGCTGAGCCTGCGCTTCTATCATTTCAGCAATGCCCAGAAGGAAGCGCTCAAGCGCGGCACACATGTGCGCTGCTATGGCGAAGCACGGCCCGGCGCCTCGGGACTTGAGATCTACCACCCCGAATACCGCGTCCTGACCGGGGAGCAGGACATCCCGGTCGAGCAGAACCTGACGCCGATCTACCCGACCACCGAAGGCCTGACCCAACAGCGTTTGCGCCAGCTGTCGCAGCAGGCCCTCGACCTGCTAGGGCCGCGCAGCCTGCCCGACTGGTTGCCGCTGGAGCTGGCGCGCGAGCACCAACTGGCCCCTCTGGATGAAGCGATCCGCTACCTGCACCGCCCGCCGCCGGATGCCGACCTCGAAGAGCTTGCGGTGGGTCATCACTGGGCTCAGCACCGGCTGGCTTTCGAAGAGCTGCTGACCCATCAGCTGTCCCAGCAGCGCCTGCGTGAAAGCCTGCGCGCCCAACGCGCGCCTGCCCTGCCGCTGGCCCGGGACCTGCCGGTGCGCTACCTGGACAACCTGGGGTTTGCACCCACCGGAGCACAGCGTCGGGTGGGTGCGGAAATCGCCTACGACCTGAGCCAGCCCGAGCCGATGCTGCGCCTGGTGCAAGGCGACGTCGGTGCCGGCAAGACCGTGGTGGCGGCCCTGGCCGCCTTGCAGGCACTGGAGGCGGGTTATCAAGTGGCGCTGATGGCGCCGACCGAGATCCTCGCCGAGCAGCACTTCATCACCTTCCAGCGCTGGCTCGAACCGCTGGGTATCGAAGTGGCCTGGCTGGCCGGCAAGCTCAAGGGCAAGGCACGGGTCGGTGCACTCGAGCGTATCGCCGGTGGCGCGCCGATGGTGGTGGGTACCCACGCCCTGTTTCAGGCCGAGGTGCAGTTCGCCCGGTTGGCCCTGGTGATCATCGATGAGCAACACCGCTTCGGCGTCCAGCAACGCCTGGCGTTACGGCAGAAAGGTGTGGGCGGAACGATGTGTCCGCACCAGCTGATCATGACCGCTACGCCGATCCCGCGGACGTTGGCGATGAGTGCCTACGCCGACCTCGACACCTCCGTACTCGACGAACTACCGCCCGGGCGTACGCCGGTCAACACCGTGCTGGTGGCCGACAGCCGCCGCCCCGAGGTGGTGGAGCGGGTACGCGCCGCCTGCGCCGAAGGTCGCCAGGCCTATTGGGTCTGCACCTTGATCGAGGAGTCCGAAGAGCTCACCTGCCAGGCCGCGCAAAGTACTTTCGAAGAGCTTACCCTGGCCTTGGGTGAGCTGCGGGTCGGGTTGATCCACGGGCGCATGAAGCCTGCCGAAAAGGCCGAGGTCATGGCCTGGTTCAAGGCCGGCGATCTGCAACTGCTGGTGGCCACCACCGTGATCGAAGTCGGGGTGGATGTGCCCAATTCCAGCCTGATGATCATCGAGAACCCGGAACGCCTGGGGCTCGCCCAGCTCCATCAGCTGCGTGGACGCGTCGGTCGTGGCAGCGCCGCCAGCCACTGCGTATTGCTCTACCACCCGCCCCTGTCGCAGATCGGTCGGGAACGGCTGGGTATCATGCGCGAAACCAACGACGGCTTCGTGATTGCCGAAAAGGACCTGCAGCTGCGCGGTCCCGGCGAGATGCTGGGCACCCGGCAAACGGGCCTGCTGCAGTTCAAGGTCGCCGACCTGATGCGCGACGCCGACTTGCTGCCGGCGGTACGCGAAGCGGCCCAGGTGCTCATCGAACGCTGGCCCGGCCATGTCACGCCGCTGCTCGAGCGCTGGCTGCGGCATGGGCAGCAATACGGTCAGGTCTGAAGCGCCCCAGAAACTTGTGTGATACAGGTCTCGGTTTCCTGGGCAAGCTGAGTATACTGAGGCGAATGTAGGACAATGGATGCAGACCATGAATGAACTTGCGCTGGAAGCCGTCACTTCGCCCGTCCCCTCCGTGATCCAGAAGATGCTCAACGATTCGGGCATCGCCTGGACCGCGGTGGATGCGCGACGGGTGACCGCCGCCGATGCCGGCCGCACGATCCAGGCGGTTCTGCTGGCCGATGAGGTCGGGGCACTCATGGTGCTGTTTCCCCAGAGTCAGTTGCTGGACCTGAATCGCTTGACCGAGCTGACCGGGCGCAAGCTCACGGCCGTGTCCGAGGAACGCCTGACCGCTATGCTGGGCAAGCACCAGCTGGCCTTGCTGCCGGGCCTGCCGATCCTGACCAGTTCGCCGTGCCTGTACGACGAGCGCTTGATGCTCGAACCCACGTTGCTGGTCAGCTCCGGCGAACCCGGCGGGTGGTTCGAACTGAGCGGCGATGATTTCCGCAAGATGCTGACCAAAGCCAGTTCCGGCTCTTTTGGCCAACCCTTGGCCAATGTCCGTCCCAACCTGGATCGTCCCGATGACGACGGCAAGGAAATCACCCGCGCGGTGCAGAATTTCACCGCACGGCGTATCCAACAGCGTCTGGAATCGACCATCGAGATTCCTCCCCTGGCAACCACGGCACAGAAGATCATCAAGCTGCGCGTCGATCCCAATGCCACCATCGACGACATCACCGGCGTGGTCGAAACCGATCCGGCGCTGGCTGCGCAGGTGGTCAGCTGGGCCGCGTCACCTTATTACGCCTCACCGGGCAAGATCCGTTCGGTGGAGGACGCCATCGTTCGCGTGCTGGGTTTCGATCTGGTAATCAATCTGGCGCTGGGTCTGGCCTTGGGCAAGACCTTGAACATGCCCAAAGATCATCCGCGTCAGGCCACGCCACACTGGCATCAGTCCATTTATGTGGCTGCAGTGATCGAAGGCCTGACCCGTGCCATGCCTCGGGCCAGCCGCCCGGAAGCAGGCCTCACCTACCTGGCCGGCTTGCTGCACAACTTCGGCTATCTGCTACTCGCTCACCTGTTTCCGCCGCATTTCCAGCTGATCTGTCGTCATCTCGAGGTCAATCCGCACCTGCAGCATGATTTCATCGAACAGCATCTGCTGGGCGTGACGCGAGAGCAGATGGGCGCCTGGCTGATGCGCTACTGGGAAATGCCGGAAGAACTGAGCACCGCGCTACGGTTCCAGCACGACCCCAGCTACACCGGCGAGCACGCCGCCTACGCCAATCTGGTGTGCCTGGCCATTCGCCTGTTGCGCAGCCGCGGCATCGGCAGCGGCGATCAGCACATTCCGGATGCCTTGTTCGAGCGCCTGGAACTGAGCCGAGACAAGGCCGAAGCGGTAGTCAGTAAAGTGCTGGAAGCCGAAGCACTGCTGCGCGAGCTGGCCCACCAGTTCGACTGACAGGTGCGCGGTGACCTCAGCGCTTTCTGGGCTTGAGGTATTTCATCGCGCCCTGGAACCACACGACCAGCGCCGGATTGCCCTTGATCTGGATGTGCTTGTCCTGAATGCCCTGCATGAACGCCAGTTGCTTGTTGCTGGCCTGCAGGGTGTCGTAGCCGTACTTGGCGTCTTTGAAGGCAATCGCGAAGGCCGGCTGTTCCACGCTGCCGCTGCGGCTGCTCACCCGTTGATCGCGGACGATGAAGTGCCGCGCGATCTTGCCGTCCAGTGTCTGCAACTGAAATACCAGGTCCTTGTCCTTGAGCTGCTGGGCGAAGGCTGGGTTGTTGCGGCTGGCGCGGGCCATCATCAGGCCCATGGCCCAGAGCAGGAAGCGGAATTTCATGGCGAAGTCTCGGCGCGGGAAAGTGGCGGCGAGTGTACCGGCAATGGCCCGGTCAAGGCAGCCCGGCTAAGGCGGGGCAGGCTATCTGGCCGTTATGGCGGCAGGTATGTCGCAGGCACCCGGCGGACCGGGTGCCATGGCGGGCGGCGCTGAGCAGCGCGGTGCCAGGTGGATCAGTTCACACTGTCCTTGAGAAACTTCCCAGGCTTGAAGGCAACGGTATTGCTGGCCTTGATCTTCACCGGCTCGCCGGTCTGCGGATTCTTGCCGGTGCGGGCGCCGCGGTGGCGCTGAATGAAGGTGCCGAAACCTACCAGAGTGACACTGTCCTTGCGGTGCAATGCGCCAGTGATTTCTTCGAGTACGGCATTCAAGACGCGGTTGGCCTGTTCCTTGGTCAGGTCCGCTTTTTCAGCAATGGCATCTACGAGCTCTGGTTTACGCATGGTGAAGCCTCTTATGGCGGTTTTTGTTTTTATTGGCGACTGCCTGGTGGACGGCAACGCCCAACTCGCCGCAGGCTCTACGCTGCGGCAGACGGAGTGAGAATGGCACGCTGCACGAGGGCGCGCCAGTGTCTGCCACGGGTTTGTTACGGCAAAGTGCGGGTTATTCCGACAGAACGGCGCCTATCGGCAATGCGGCACCCGAATGCGGGTCACCATCAACCGATTTCGATCATTTCGAAATCCATCTTGCCCACGCCGCAGTCGGGGCACAGCCAGTCTTCGGGCACGTCTTGCCAAAGGGTGCCGGCAGCGATGCCATCCTCGGGCCAGCCGTCGGCTTCGTTATAGATCAAGCCACAGACGATACATTGCCACTTCTTCATCATTTCCCCTCGGTATTCAGGCGATCTGGCGGGCGCTCGATGGTTAAGACGTTGTCGCCCGGCTCTCGCGGTTTGTACTGATCAACGCCGCGCGATGCAAGCTTCATCAGGCGGGAACGGCCAATCGGCACCGGCAAACATGATAAAGTCGACGTCTTTCCAGCCGACCCGATTCACTACCGTGCCCCATTCAGGATTCCCCTCCCCCGATTGGCAATGCCTGGCCGACGCCGACCCGCTGGTACGCGACTGGCTGTTCGACCCAGGTTCCCTGACCCGCCGTTTGATTCAGCTCAGCGATGACCATTTCGGCGTCCACGTGCTGCTGCAGGACTGGCAACCGCTGCGTGATGAAGAATGCCTGGCGTTGGATGTGCCGTCAGGCAGCCAGGGTTGGGTACGCGAGGTCTGTCTGCTCGGCCATGGCGAGCCCTGGGTGTTCGCCCGCAGCGTGGCGGCGCGCAGCAGCCTGCAGGCCAGCGACCTGGACCTGCAGGCGTTGGGCAACCGTTCGCTGGGCGAGCTGCTGTTCTGCGACCCGGCCTTCGTTCGTGGTCCCATTCAGACCTGCCGCTACCCGGCCCGGTGGCTGCCCGCCCAGCAGGCCTGCGAGGGGCTGTGGGCCAGACGCTCGCGTTTCGACCGGGGGTCGCTGGCGGTGCTGGTCGCCGAAGTCTTCCTGCCGCCTGTGTGGCAAGCCGTTCGAAACCCAGTGGAGCACCGTTGATGTACCAGAGCATGCTCAAGTCGCTGAACAGGCTGAACCCGCGCGCCTGGGATTTCATTCAGCTCACGCGCATGGACAAGCCCATCGGCGTCTACCTGTTGCTGTGGCCGACCCTGTGGGCGCTGTGGATCGCCGGGGAAGGCAGGCCTTCGCTGGCCAATCTGGTCATCTTCGTCGCCGGTGTGGTGCTGATGCGCGCGGCTGGTTGCGTGATCAACGACTTCGCCGACCGCAAGGTCGATGGCCACGTCAAGCGGACCGAAGCGCGGCCCTTGGTCAGCGGCAAGATCAGCAGCAAGGAAGCGCTGGTGTTCTTCGCCGTGCTGGTCGGCATCAGTTTCGTGCTGGTGCTGTGTACCAATGCCCAGACCATCGGCCTGTCGGTAGGCGGCTTGATATTGGCGGCAAGCTATCCGTTCATGAAACGCTACACCTACTACCCGCAGGTGGTGCTGGGCATGGCGTTCTCGTGGGGCATGCCGATGGCATTCACCGCCGAAACCGGCGAGTTGCCAGCGGCCGCCTGGCTGCTGTGGATCGCCAATCTGCTGTGGACAGTGGCCTATGACACCTACTACGCCATGACCGACCGCGATGACGACCTGCGCATCGGGGTGAAGTCCACCGCCATCCTGTTCGGCGCCGCCGATCGCCTGATCATTGTCATCCTGCAGGGGCTGGCCCTGGCCTGCCTGCTGCTGGCCGGCGCACGGTTCGGCCTCGGCGGCTGGTTCCACGCGGGCCTGGCGGTGGCCGCGCTATGTTTCGCCTGGCAGTGGTGGCATACCCGCGAGCGCGAGCGCATGGCCTGCTTCAGGGCGTTCCTGCACAACCATTGGGTAGGGTTGGCGATCTTCCTGGGCATCGTGCTCGACTACGCCCTGCGCTGACGCCCTCCCTGGCCGTCGCGCCGGATCGAGGTGTGCAGTTCAGTCTTCGACGGGACGGGCGACCTGCCAGGCGTTGTCTTTCTTGCCGTCACCGCTGGTGTCGCCAGGCTTCTTGTCAGCCTTGTAGGTGTACAGCGGGCTGCCCATGTAGGCCCACTGCAGGCTGCCGTCGTCGCGGCTGATCACGGTCCAGTCGCCGTCGTCGGCGGCACCCTTGTCGGCCATCAGCGGCGGCCAGTTCTTCGCGCAGTCGGCGTTGCACGTCGACTTGCCGTCTTCGTCTTCGGCATAGGTGTAGAGCGTCATGCCGCGGCTGTCGACGAACGCCTTGCCCGGCTCCAGGCGCGGGTGGTCGGCGGCCATGGCCAAGCCGGACAGCGTCAGCGCCAGGGCGCCACACAGGGCCGTCCAGGCCGAAGTCGTACGAGTCTTCATGGGTGCCTCTCGTCATCAATGAACAGGGATTTACAGCTTAGTACAGTCTGAATAACTTGATACGCTCGAGCAGCTGTCACACGACTGCAATAATTGCGTTATCTAATGCGGCGCATGACAGGGTAATGACAAGAGGTTTGCACAATGGCTGGCAGGAGCATTCTCATCGTCGACGATGAGGCACCGATCCGCGAAATGATCGCCGTAGCCCTGGAAATGGCAGGCTACGACAGCTTCGAGGCGGAAAACGCGCAGCAGGCCCATGCGATCATCGTCGACCGCAAACCCGATCTCATCCTGCTCGATTGGATGCTGCCCGGCACCTCGGGCATCGAACTGGCGCGCCGGCTCAAGCGCGACGAGCTGACCGGCGATATCCCGATCATCATGCTCACCGCCAAGGGCGAGGAAGACAACAAGATCCAGGGGCTGGAAGTCGGTGCCGACGACTACATCACCAAGCCGTTCTCGCCACGCGAACTGGTGGCCCGGCTCAAGGCCGTACTGCGTCGCGCCGGCCCCAGCGATGGCGAATCGCCGATAGAGGTCGGTGGTCTGTTGCTGGATCCGATCAGCCATCGCGTCACCATCGACGGCAAGCCCGCCGAGATGGGGCCTACCGAATACCGTCTGTTGCAGTTCTTCATGACCCACCAGGAGCGTGCCTACACTCGCGGGCAGTTGCTCGACCAGGTCTGGGGCGGCAATGTCTACGTCGAGGAGCGCACCGTGGACGTTCACATCCGTCGGCTGCGCAAGGCCTTGGGCGACGCCTACGAAAATCTGGTACAAACCGTGCGCGGCACCGGTTACCGCTTTTCCACCAAGAGCTGAACCGGCAGGTTTTCACAGCATAGGATGCGCGATACGTGAAACAAGACTGGTATGCCACCCTCGTGCGTCACATGCTGTTGCTGGTCGCGGGATGCCTGCTGGTCGGGCTGATCACCGGCCATTACGGTTGGTGTCTGGCGCTGGGTCTGGCGGTGTACCTGGCCTGGACGCTCAAACAACTGCTGCGTCTGCACCGCTGGCTGCGCGAGCACCAGCCGGATCAACCGCCGCCCGACGGCTATGGCCTGTGGGGTGAGGTGTTCGACAGCATTTATCACATGCAGCGCCGCGATCAGCGCGCGCGCGGGCGTCTGCAGGCCGTGATCGATCGCGTGCAGGAATCCACTGCGGCTCTGCGCGATGCCGTGATCATGCTCGATGCCGACGGCAACCTGGAATGGTGGAACCGCGCGGCCGAGACCCTGCTGGGCCTCAAGACCCCACAGGACAGTGGTCAGCCGGTGACCAACCTGATCCGCCATCCGCGCTTCAAGGAATACTTCGCCCAGGAGCAGTACGCCGAGCCGCTGGAGATTCCCTCGCCGGTCAATGACCGTCTGCGTGTGCAATTTCTGATCACCCGCTATGGCAACAACGAACACCTGATGCTGGTGCGCGACGTGACCCGCATCCATCAGCTGGAACAGATGCGCAAGGATTTCGTGGCCAATGTGTCCCACGAGCTGCGCACGCCGCTGACCGTGATCACCGGCTACCTGGAGACCCTGCTGGACAACGTCGAGGACGTGAACCCGCGCTGGACCCGGGCCCTGCAACAGATGGAGCAGCAAGGCGTGCGCATGCAGACCCTGCTCAACGACCTGCTGTTGCTGGCCAAGCTGGAAGCCACCGATTACCCCTCGGACAACCTGCCGGTAGCGGTCACGGCTCTGCTGCACAGTATCGTCAGCGACGCCCGGGCACTGTCCGGGCCGCGCAACCAGACGATCAGCCTGGACATCGAAAACGAGGTGCTGCTCAAGGGCAGCGAGGCCGAACTGCGCAGCGCGTTTTCCAACCTGATTTTCAACGCGGTGAAATACACGCCGGAACAGGGGACCATCCGCGTACGCTCCTGGACCGACGCCCAGGGCGCCCATCTGCGGGTACAGGATTCGGGGATCGGCATCGATGCCAAGCACCTGCCCCGCCTGACCGAGCGCTTCTATCGCGTGGACTCCAGCCGGGCCTCCAACACCGGTGGCACCGGGCTGGGGCTGGCCATCGTCAAGCACGTGCTGCTTCGCCATCGGGCCACGCTGGAGATCAGCAGCGTGCCGGGCCATGGCAGTATCTTCACGTGTCACTTCTCGTTGGTACAGGTGGTGGTTCGGTAACCGCGCAGGGCGCGATCCTGTCGGGGGGGCGGTCATCGGCCGCGAAGCAGACGCTGCGGTGTGTTGGGAGAACGCTGCATATGGCTGCCTTATCAGCACACCCCCTAGGCAAGGGCCCGTCCAGCCGTTACATTGCCAAACACATTACCCACCCTGGGTATCGCCTCACTCCTCTCCAGCACACGGACACCGTAAAACGCCACCATGGACCCTTCCACAGGCATCTCCCTTTCGTCACTGTTCGCCGACTTCGGCATGATTCTTTTCGCTCTGTTCCTGGTCTTGCTCAACGGCTTCTTCGTAGCCGCCGAGTTCGCCATGGTCAAGCTGCGCTCGACCCGGGTAGAGGCCATCGCCAAGAAGCATGGATGGCGTGGCAGCATTCTGCGCACGGTCCACAGCCAGCTCGATGCCTACCTTTCCGCCTGCCAGCTGGGTATCACCCTGGCCTCGCTGGGCCTGGGCTGGGTCGGTGAACCGGCGTTCGCACACATCCTCGAACCGTTGCTGGGCGCCGTCGGCGTGCAGTCGCCGGAAGTCATCAAGGGCGTGTCGTTCTTCAGCGCCTTCTTCGTTATCTCGTACCTGCACATCGTGGTTGGCGAGCTGGCACCCAAGTCCTGGGCGATCCGCAAGCCAGAGCTGCTGTCGATGTGGACGGCGGTGCCGCTGTACCTGTTCTACTGGGCCATGTACCCGGCCATCTACCTGCTCAATGCCAGTGCCAACGGCATTCTGCGCATTGCCGGCCAGGGCGAACCCGGCCCGCACCACGAGCACCATTACAGCCGCGACGAGCTCAAGCTGATCCTGCACTCAAGCCGTGGCCAAGACCCCAGTGACCAAGGCATGCGTGTACTGGCCTCGGCAGTGGAGATGGGTGAACTGGAGGTGGTCGATTGGGCCAACTCGCGCGAAGACCTGGTGAGCCTGGAATTCAACGCGCCGCTCAAGGAAATCCTGGCGATGTTTCGTCGCCACAAGTTCAGCCGCTATCCGGTGTACGACACCGAGCGCGAAGAGTTCGTCGGCCTGCTGCACATCAAGGATCTGCTGCTGGAACTGGCAGCGCTCGACCACCTGCCCGAGTCGTTCAACCTGGCCGAGCTGACCCGTCCTCTGGAGCGGGTGTCGCGGCACATGCCGCTGTCGCGTCTGCTGGAGCAGTTCCGTAAGGGCGGCGCGCACTTTGCCCTGGTCGAGGAGGCCGATGGCAAGATCATCGGTTACCTGACCATGGAAGACGTGCTGGAAGTGCTGGTCGGCGACATCCAGGACGAACACCGCAAGGCCGAGCGCGGCATTCTGGCCTATCAACCCGGGAAGCTGCTGGTGCGGGGCGATACGCCGCTGTTCAAGGTCGAGCGGCTGCTGGGGGTGGACCTGGATCACATTGAGGCGGAAACCCTGGCGGGTTTGATCTACGAGACCCTCAAGCGGGTGCCCGAGGAAGAGGAGCTGCTGGAGGTGGAAGGCCTGCGCATCATCATCAAGAAGATGAAGGGGCCCAAGATCATCCTGGCCAAGGTGCTCAAGATCGAGTGAGGTGTGGCAGGTCAGTGCTGCCTGCGAGTGGGGCGTTGGGATGTGCAGTGGGTTTGATGGCCCCTTCGCGGGTAGAACCCGCTCCCACA
Organism: Pseudomonas sp. Leaf129; assembly: GCF_001423465.1. NCBI lineage: Bacteria > Pseudomonadati > Pseudomonadota > Gammaproteobacteria > Pseudomonadales > Pseudomonadaceae > Pseudomonas > Pseudomonas sp. Leaf129. Next base: position 320,528 of record NZ_LMOC01000009.1, read on the forward strand.
GGGGGGCGTCGGGGATCAGGATGTGCAGTGGGCTCGATGGCCTCTTCGCGGGTAGAACCCGCTCCCACAGGGGGGGGTTGCTGCAAGGGGGTTATTGGCCGCCGACGGCGAAGTTGGGCAGTACGCCCAGTGGCCGGTCGAACTGGTAGGGAATCGACTCCAGCGCCAGACCGACGTTGCGTTGCACCACGAAGTGCAGGTGCGGGCCGGTGCTGTTGCCGGTGTTGCCCGAGCGCGCCAGCGCCGAGCCGACGCTGACCTGTTGCCCTTCCTTGACGCTCACCGAACCGCGCATCAGGTGCAGATAGACACCCATGGTGCCGTCCTCGTGGAGGATGCGCACGAAGTTGCCCGACGGGTTGTCGCCGCGGTTGTCCTGATTGTTTTCCACTTTGATCACCGTACCACCGCGCGCCGCGATGATCGGCGTGCCTTCGGGCATGGCGATGTCCATGGCGTAGCGCCCTTTGGCGCCGAAATGGCTGTAGGTGCCATTGGGCCCCTGGGTCAGGCGGAAGGGCCCGCCGCGCCAGGGGAAGGGGTAGCGGTAGCCGTGCGCCTCGCCCTGCGGGTCGCCGATGGAGGACACCAGAGTCTGGACATAGCCCAGCGGCTTGCCGACCTGCTGGGCCGTCAGTGTCACCAGGCTGACGCTGCTGCGCGCCGGCACGACGCGGCGGATGCTGCTGGGCGGCAGACCCTGCACGTTGCGCAACTTGCTCAGTTTCAGCTCGACCTCGACGGGTGCGTACAGATCGTTGCGCACCATGAAGTTGGCGCTGCCCTTGCCTTTCTTCACTTCCAGACGAACCTGCCGGTCGATCCGCTCGACGATGCGCTCACGCATCACGAAGACCCGTGCGCCGGGCACGGGCCGGTCGGTGTAGGAAGTGACGCCATCGGCATTGGTGAACTTGTAGACGGTCGCGGCCTGAGCCATGGGAGCGGCCGCGAGCAGGCCGCAGATCAGCAGGAGGCGATAGACCATGGGGACGATGTCTGAAGGGGAACGTGCGCCAAGATTAGCAGGTATCTGCAGAGCGGCAATGTGCCACCTGTCAGGCGCCTGGCACGAAATGTTTCTGCACCGAGCCCCGGGCGATCAGGCGCGAGACGTAGTCGAGTTTCTGCGCATCCTGGTCGAGAAAACGGAAGGTCAGCTGCAGCCAGTCGCTGTCGGGCTTGGGCTCGAACGCGGCCACGGCGTGCAGATAGCCGTTGAGACGCGCCACCTCGGCATTCTCGCCCTGCTCCAGATCGAGCACCGCCAGTTCCAGCACCTGAGGCAGCGTGTCGGTGCGCCGCACGACCAGCAAGGCCTCCTTGAGGCTCAAGGCCTTGATCACGCACTGTTGGCTGCCGCCGGGCAGGCGCAGCTGGCCTTGTCCACGCCCCATGGGCGCGGTGGGTCGCGCGCCTGGTGCTGGCGTACTGGCTGGTGTTGCAGCGGCGGCCGGCCGAGGCGCAGGGGCTACAGGTCGCGCAGGCTCGGCGCGGCCCGAGGTCAGCGCACTCAGCGAATCGTTGGCAAAGGCCGAGGCGGCCTGTTGGCGCGTCGGTGCGCCGGCTGCCAGCGCCTGCAGCTTGCCGACCTTGGCCAGGGCCTTCTTGACCTTGGTCATCAGCTGCTCATTGGTGAACGGCTTGCCGATATAGTCCGACACGCCAGCCTGGATCGCCTGCACGACGTTTTCCTTGTCGCCACGGCTGGTCACCATGATGAAGGGCAAGGTCTTGGTGTTTTCCTGCTCGCGGGTCCAGGTCAGCAGTTCAAGGCCGGACATTTCCGGCATTTCCCAGTCGCACAGCACCATGTCGTAGCTGTTGTGGATCATCAGCGACTGCGCCTTGCGGCCGTTCACTGCGTCCTCGACGACGATGCCGGGAAAGGCATTGCGCAGGCATTTCTTCACCAGGTCGCGAATGAACGGCGCATCATCCACTACCAGCACACTGATCTTGCTCATCGACCGCTCCTGAAAACCGCGCAGGCATCGCCACGCGCCGAAGGCCACGTGCCGTTCGGCGGGGCTGGCCACACGGCTGCCTCGCTTCGCCCCACAACGAAAAACGCCCGGCAAAGGCCGGGCGTTCGTGTCGGACCCTCTTACTTATCGTCAGGTTGGTCTAGAACATTAGCGCTGTCGAGGGTGCCTTCGACTTCCTGCTTCATGCGCTTGAGGCCCATGTGCCGTACATCGGTGCCGCGGACCAGGTAAATCACCAGTTCGGAGATGTTGCGCGCATGGTCGCCGATGCGCTCCAGCGAGCGCAGCACCCAGATCACGTTGAGCACGCGGGAGATGGAGCGCGGGTCTTCCATCATGTAGGTGACCAGCTCGCGCAGGGCGGTCTTGTACTCGCGATCGATGGTCTTGTCGTACTGGGCCACCGACAGGGCCAGGTCGGCGTCGAAGCGGGCGAAGGCGTCGAGCGCGTCGCGCACCATGATGCGCACCTGGTCGCCGATGTGGCGCACCTCGACGTAGCCACGCGGCGACTCGCCCTCCTCGCACAGCTGAATGGCCCGGCGGGCGATCTTGGTGGATTCGTCGCCGATGCGCTCCAGGTCGATCACCGATTTGGAAATGCTGATGATCAGCCGCAGGTCCGAGGCCGCCGGCTGTCGCCGCGCCAGGATGCGCAGGCATTCCTCGTCGATGTTGCGCTCCATCTGGTTGATCTGCTCGTCGACCTCGCGCACCTGCTGGGCCAGGCCCGAATCGGCCTCGATCAGCGCGGTGACCGCATCGTTGACTTGCTTCTCGACCAGCCCGCCCATGGCCAGCAGGTGGCTGCGCACCTCCTCCAGTTCGGCGTTGAACTGCTGCGAGATGTGATGGGTAAGGCCTTCTTTACTGATCATGGGTCGAATCCTTGGTGCGTCCGCTCGGGATGATGCCAGCAACGGCGGCGAAGCCCTAGCCGTAGCGACCGGTGATGTAGTCTTCGGTCTGCTTCTTGGCCGGGTTGGTGAACAGCGTGTCGGTGTCGCCGAACTCCACCAGCTTGCCCATGTACATGAACGCCGTGTAGTCGGACACCCGTGCTGCCTGCTGCATATTGTGGGTGACGATGACGATGGTGTACTTGGACTTGAGCTCGTAGATCAGCTCTTCGACCTTGAGCGTGGAGATCGGATCGAGTGCCGAGCAGGGCTCGTCGAGCAGCAAGACCTCGGGCTCCACGGCGATGGTACGGGCGATCACCAGACGCTGCTGCTGGCCGCCGGACAGGCCCAGGGCGGACTCGTGCAGGCGGTCCTTGACCTCGTCCCACAGCGCCGCGCCCCTGAGTGCCCATTCGACCGCTTCGTCGAGGATGCGCTTCTTGTTGATGCCCTGGATGCGCAGGCCGTAGACCACGTTTTCGTAGATGGTCTTGGGGAACGGATTGGGCTTCTGAAACACCATGCCGACGCGGCGGCGCAGTTCGGCGACGTCTTCGCCCTTGCGATAAATGTCGTTGCCATAGAGGTTGATCGCGCCCTGCACGCGGCAGCCGTCGACCAGGTCGTTCATGCGGTTGAAGGTGCGCAGCAGGGTCGACTTGCCGCAGCCCGAAGGACCGATGAACGCGGTCACGCGCTGCTTGGGGATGTTCATGGCGATGTCGAACAGCGCTTGCTTGTCGCCGTAGAACAGGCTCAGGCCGGGCACTTCGATGGCCACGGTCTCCTTGGCCAGGTTCAGGCTCTGCTTGTCGCGTCCCAGGGCCGACAGGTTGATGCCATGGGATGGGTTTTCATGCTGCATGGCAGACTCCAAAGGCTGTCAAATTCGGTGCAAAGTTGAAATATTCTGAAGGCTGTGAGGGTCTCTTCGCGGGCGTGTGGGAGCGGGCTCTGCCCGCGAAGAGGACCTGGCTGACACACCCCTCAACTGTCCAGCGCCTTGTACTTCTCGCGCAGATGGTTGCGAATCCAGACCGCCGACAGGTTCAGCGTAGCGATCACCAGCACCAGCAACAATGCGGTGGCATACACCAGCGGTCGCGCCGCCTCGACGTTGGGGCTCTGGAAGCCGACGTCGTAGATATGAAAGCCCAGGTGCATGATCTTCTGATCCAGGTGCAGGTACGGGTAGTTGGCGTCCAGCGGCAGCGACGGCGCCAGCTTGACCACGCCCACCAGCATCAGCGGAGCCACCTCGCCAGCGGCACGGGCCACCGCCAGGATCATACCGGTCATCATCGCCGGGCTGGCCATGGGCAGGACGATCTTCCATAGGGTTTCCGCCTTGGTCGCACCCAGGGCCAGGGAGCCTTCGCGCACGGTCCGCGGAATCCGCGCCAGGCCCTCTTCGGTGGCCACGATCACCACTGGCACCGCCAGCAACGCCAGGGTCAGCGACGCCCATAGCAGCCCCGGCGTGCCGAAGGTCGGCGCCGGCAGGGCTTCGGGAAAGAACAGCCGATCGAGCGAGCCGCCCAGCACATAGACGAAGAAGCCCAGGCCGAACACGCCATAGACGATGGCCGGCACACCGGCCAGGTTGTTCACGGCAATACGAATCAGCCGGGTGACGGTATTCTGTTTCGCGTATTCGCGCAGATAGACCGCCGCCAGCACGCCAAACGGCGTGACGATGACGGCCATGATCAGGGTCATCATCACCGTGCCGAAAATGGCCGGGAAGATCCCGCCTTCCGTGTTGGCTTCACGGGGATCGTCGCTGAGGAATTCCCACATCTTGTTGAAGTAGAAACCCAGCTTGGTCAGCGTGCTCATGGCATTAGGCTGATAGGCGTGGACGATCTGGCCCAGTTGGACCTCGATTTCCTTGCCGTTGGCGTCGCGCACCGTGATGCTGTCGCGGTTGACCTGGGCATGCAGCGCACCGAGGCGGGTTTCGATGTCCTTGTAGCGCGCATCGAGTTCGGCACGCTCGGCGTCCATGTCGGCCTGAGCGGCGGGGTTGAGCTGGCCTTCGAGCTCCAGGCGACGGCTTTGCAGGCGCAGCCTTTCGAGCCCGGCGTTGACCTTGCCGATGTCGGATTTTTCCAGTCGGCCGAGTGCGTCCGCCAGGTCGCTGACCCGCAAGATGCGGCTTTGCAGCTCCGGCCAGGCACCCTCGCCCTTGGCCACGACCTTGCCCTGCTCCTTGATGTTGACCAGGTAGCCGTAGAAATTGCCCCATTCGCGACGTTCCAGCGCCAGCAGTTCGGGTGGGGTGCTCTGTTCGGTCAGCCAGTCACCGACGATCCAGGTGAAATCGGCACCGTTGATGTCGCGGTTGCCCACCTTGACCAGCTCTCGGGTCATGAACTCGGGACCGTCGTCGGGCACCGGCAGGCCAGCGCTCTTCAGACGTTCGCGCGGCACCTCTTCCTTCTGCACGATCTCGCCAATGACCAGATGATTGGCCATCCCCGGCACGTTGTAGCTGGCGTGGACCAGGTCCGCCGGCCAGAAGTGCGCCAGACCGCGCACGGCGATCACGGCCAGCAGGCCCAGCGTCATGATGACCGCGATGGACACGGCGCCACCGCTGATCCAGACACCGGGCGAGCCGCTCTTGAACCAGCCTTTCAGGGAGTTCTGCTTCACAGCCGGCTACCTTTTCTCAAAGCGATGAATATTTCTTGCGCAGACGCTGACGAATCAGCTCGGCCGCGGTGTTCATGACGAAGGTGAACAACAGCAACACCAGCGCCGAGAGGAACAGCACCCGGTAATGGCTGCCGCCCACTTCCGACTCCGGCATTTCCACCGCGACGTTGGCGGCCAGGGTGCGCAGTCCTTCGAACAGGTTCATTTCCATGACCGGCGTGTTACCGGTGGCCATCAGCACGATCATGGTTTCGCCCACGGCCCGGCCCATGCCAATCATCAGTGCCGAGAAGATGCCCGGGCTGGCGGTCAGGATCACCACGCGGGTCAGCGTCTGCCACGGCGTGGCGCCCAGCGCCAGCGAGCCCAGGGTCAGCCCGCGCGGCACGCTGAACACGGCGTCCTCGGCAATCGAATAGATGTTGGGAATGACCGCGAAACCCATGGCCAGGCCCACCACCAGCGCGTTGCGCTGATCGTAGGTGATGCCCAGGTCATTGCTGATCCACAGGCGCATGTCGCCGCCGAACCACCAGTTTTCCAGGAACGGGCTCATGTACAGCGCGAACCAGCCCACCAGCAGGATCACCGGGATCAAGATCGCGCTTTCCCAACCGTCCGGAATACGCAGGCGAATCGATTCGGGCAGGCGGCTGACCAGAAAGCCTGCACTCAGGATGCCCAGCGGGGTGAGCAGAAGCAGGCTGAAGATACCCGGCAGATGGCCTTCCACATAGGGTGCCAGAAACAGGCCGGCGAAGAAGCCGAGGATCACCGTGGGCATGGCTTCCATCAGCTCGATGACCGGCTTGACCTTGCGCCGCATGCCCGGAGCCATGAAGTAGGCGGTGTAGATCGCGGCGGCGATGGCCAGTGGCGCGGCGAGCAGCATCGCGTAGAACGCGGCCTTCAAGGTACCGAAGGTCAACGGCGCCAGGCTCATCTTGGGCTCGAAATCGGTGTTGGCCGCTGTCGACTGCCAGACGTAGGCGGGCTTGTCGTAGTTCTCGTACCAGACCTTGCTCCACATCGAGCTCCACGACACTTCCGGATGCGGGTTGTGCAGGCTCAACGGCTGCAATGCGCCGTTGGCTTCTACCATGAGCCTGTTGGCCCGTGGCGACAAGGCGTAGATACCGGGACCGTCGACCACCTGCTCGACCAGCAACATACGGTGGGCGGTGCTGTGGAACACGCCCAGCTGGCCCGAAGCGTCCAGGGCGGTAAAGCCCTTGCGACGCTGTTCGGAGCTGATCTGCACGATCGGCGAGTGGCCCATCTGGAACGTACGGATCTGCTTGAGGCGCGGCTCGCCGTCCTCGTCGCGAGCCATGAACCATTGCGCCAGGCCGCCCTTGGAGTCGCCGATGATCAGCGAAATGCCGCCGACCAGTTGCGCGCTGGCGGTGATCTGGGTGTCGGCGTTCTCGCTGAGCTTGTAGCGGCCGTTCATGCTGCGGTCACGCAGGCTGAAGACATCGGCCTGGGCGCGTCCGTTGATCACGTACAGCCACTGCTGGCGCGGGTCGATGAAGATCGCCTTCACCGCCTGGTTCATCTGCGGCAGCTCGATGCGCTTCTGCTCGTTGGTGACCTCGCCGGTCATCATGCTTTCTTCGCGGGTGAGCTGCAGCACGTTGAGCTGGTCGCCGGTCGAGCCGGCCAGAATCAGGCTGGCGTCGCTGGCATTGAGACTGACCCGCTCCAGGGCGCGGCCCTGGGGGTCGAGCGCGATGGGGGCATCGCCATAGGGGTATTCGATCGCCGGCGTGATGGTCTTGTTGCCGCCCGGGTAGGTCACCCGGTAGGTGTGGCGAAACACCAGGGCCTGGCCGTTGGACAGGCCCAGTACCACCAACGGGGTACCGGGCTGGTCCTTGGCGCTGGCAGTCACGGTCACGCCGGCTGGAATGGGTAACGATGTGCGCGACAGCTCTTCGCCCGTGTGGGCGTTGAAGAACAGCGCGACCCCTTGTTCCGAAACGCGCATGCCCGCCTCGTTCTGCTCTTCGAGTGCGTACACCAGCGGTTTACCGGCGTCCTGCAGCCAGGCCGGATGCAGAGGCGGCTCCACGGTCAGGTCGGCGCCCTTGAACAGCGGCACGACTACATAGGCGAGGAAGAAGAAGATCAGCGTGATCGCCGCCAGCACGGCCAAGCCACCCACCAGGACGTACCAACGCGTGAAGCGATCCTTGAGCGCACGAATGCGCCGCTTGCGTTGCATCTCGGGGGTGTTGAAATCGATGCGCTTGGGTGGAGAAGTCGGGGTCATCGGGGAATTGGCCAGATCGTTCATGCGCACACCCTAGCGATCCTGTATGACAGAAACATGACAATGAGGTGACGCGCCAAAATCGCCGTCCGGCACAGGGCCGTCGGCGAATAGATGTAGGTTAATCCCGTAGGAGCGGTCCGTGGCCGCGAAACGGTCACCGCGGTACATCAGGTTTCACGGCGGCGCGCTTTTCGCGGCCACAGACCGCTCCTACGAAGTCAGGGTGTCGTTCACTGCTTGGCGACGTCGGCCCCTTCCTTCAGGCCCAGATCAGCCAGTGCCTTGGCAGCAACCTTGGCGGGCAGGGGAATGTAGCCATCCTTGACCACGACTTCCTGGCCCTGCTTGGACAGCATCAGCTTGACGAACTCGGCCTCCAGCGGTGCCAGCGGCTTGTTCGGCGCCTTGTTCACGTACACATAGAGGAAGCGCGACAACGGGTACTTGCCGTTCAGGGCGTTCTCTTCGGTGTCTTCGATGAACTCGCTGCTGCCCTTCTTGGCCAGTGGCACGGTCTTCACGCTGGCTGTCTTGTAGCCGATGCCCGAGTAACCGATGCCGTTCAGCGAGCTGCTGATCGACTGCACCACCGAAGCCGAGCCTGGCTGTTCGTTCACGTTGGGCTTGTAGTCACCCTTGCACAGGGCTTCTTCCTTGAAGTAGCCGTAGGTGCCGGACACCGAGTTGCGACCAAACAGCTGCACCGGCTTGTTGGCCAGGTCGCCGGTCACGCCCAGGTCGCCCCAGGTCTTCACATCGGCCTTGGCGCCGCACAGGCGGGTGGACGAGAACACGGCGTCGACCTGTTCCATGGTCAGGTGCTGGATCGGGTTGTCCTTGTGCACGAACACGGCCAGGGCGTCGACGGCCACGGGAATGGCGGTAGGCTTGTAGCCGTATTTCTGTTCGAAGGCCGCCATTTCGGTGTCCTTCATCTTGCGGCTCATCGGACCCAGGTTGGCGGTGCCCTCGATCAGCGCCGTGGGCGCAGTGGCCGAGCCTGCTGCCTGGATCTGGATGTTGACGTTGGGGTATTCCTTCTTGTAGTTCTCGGCCCACAAGGTCATCAGGTTGGCCAGGGTATCGGAGCCGACACTGGACAGGTTGCCCGACACGCCGGTGGTCTTGACGTAGGCAGGGATGGAAGGGTCGACGGCGGCTACCGCATTGGCCGTGGCAACACCAGCAGCGACAAAGGTCATGGCGGCCATCAAACGCGTGAGTTTCATGCCTTGCTCCTAGCAAATCCAGAAAAGGGTGTTGAATCGGCGCTCAGTATCGGTGGGCCGTGCGAACACTCTATGAAAGGATTGTGACAGTAGGATGAATGGCCATCATCCCCCCGGCGGGACCCCGTTCGCCGGTAGAACCGGCGAACGGGGCCGTCGGAATCAGCGCTTCTTGGCCATCAGGTAAAGCCCGCACACGAAGCCGATCACGCAGATCGCTGCCACATAGTAGGACGGACCCATGGGGTTGGATTTCATCAGCAGGGTGACCGCCATCGGCGTCAGGCCACCGAAGATGGCATAGGCCACGTTGTACGAGAACGACAGGCCGGAGAACCGCACCACGGCCGGGAAGGCCTTGACCATCACGTAGGGCACCGCGCCGATCACGCCCACGCACAGGCCCGTCACCGCATACAGCGGAAACAGCCAATCGGGGTGATCGTGCAGGCTGTGGAACAGGGTCCACGAGGTGGCCAGCAGGGCAAGGCTGCCGAACACGAACACCTTGCCGGCGCCGAAACGGTCGGCCAGCGCGCCCGAGCCGATGCAGCCCAGGCTGAGGAACACGATCGCCAGGCTGTTGGCCTGCAGCGACTGCTTGGGGGTGAACCCGTAGAGGGTCTGCAGGATGGTCGGGGTCATCAGGATGACCACGATGATCCCCGCCGACAGCAACCAGGTCAGCAGCATGGAGATGGCCACCGCCCCGCGATGGTCACGCAGCACCGTGCGCAGCGGCACTTCGGCCGCGAGAGCCTTGCGTTGCTGCAGCTCGGCGAAGACCGGAGTTTCATGCAGCCAGCGACGCAGGTACACCGACGCCAGACCGAATACACCGCCGATCAGGAACGGGATCCGCCAGGCGTAATCCGACACCTCGGCCGGGGTATAGAGGCTGTTGATGGCCGTGGCCATCAGCGACCCCAGCAGGATCCCGCTGGTCAGGCCGCAGGTCAGCGTGCCGCAGGCATAGCCGACGTTGCGCCCCGGCACGTGCTCGGAGACGAACACCCAGGCGCCGGGCACTTCACCGCCGATGGCCGCTCCCTGGATCACGCGCATCAGCAACAGCAGAATCGGCGCGAAGATGCCGATCTGCGCGTACGTCGGCAGCAGACCCATGATCAGGGTCGGCACGGCCATCATGAAGATGCTCAAGGTAAACATCTTCTTGCGCCCCAGCAGGTCGCCGAAGTGCGCCATGATGATGCCGCCCAGCGGGCGTGCCAGGTAACCGGCGGCGAAGATGCCGAAGGTCTGCATCAGCCGCAGCCATTCGGGCATGTCGGCGGGGAAGAACAACTTGCCCACCACGGCGGCGAAGAATACGAAGATAATGAAGTCATAGAACTCAAGTGCACCGCCCAGGGCGGACAACGAAAGTGTCTTGTAATCACTGCGGGTCAGCGGACGCGAAGGCGGAGCGATACTCGAAGGCGCGGCGGTCATTTGATGTTCTCTTATATACAAATCCACAGCTTTGTTGCTGTTTAGGGTTTGGCAGTGCAAGCACGATAGCAAATTGCTAGAAAAAGCACATGGCCTGTATTGGCAAACGCAGTAATTGAACAGCGAACGGTCGTTATAGCGGTTCTGCGCCTATATACTGGGCGTTATTGAAGGGTTTTGTGCGAAAACGCAGCTAGCGTTGTAGCCGATTTCGCAGAGGTACCCTGTGTGCGCCAGTTGAAAGAAAAGCCGTGTAGGCTTTTGTCATTGGCGACGATCGATGCGCCACTCCAATAAAGCGTCACGGGTCAGAGGCCCCCCGGCATGATTGAACTCGAACAAGAAGATCCCATTCCCCAAGGCGACCTGGCCTTGCAGATCACCGCGCTGCCGCGCGAAACCAACGGCTTCGGCGATATTTTCGGCGGCTGGCTGGTTGCCCAGATGGACCTGGCCGGCACGGCCATGGCCAGCAAGGTCGCCGGAGGGCGCGTGGCGACGGTGGCCATCGATCGCATGGCCTTCCTGGTCCCGGTTGCCGTCGGTGCGCAGTTGTCCTTCTACACCCAGACCCTGGAAATCGGCCGCAGCTCGATCCAGATGATGGTCGAGGTGTGGAGCGACGATCCGCTGTCCAGCGAATGGCGCAAGGTCACCGAGGCCGTGTTCGTGTTCGTCGCCATCGACGGCAGCGGTCGCACCCGCGCGGTGCCGCCGCGGCGCTGATTGTCCCCCAGCGCGTCACCCGACTTTTTGAACCCATAGCGAGAACTCTACATGTCTGAGCCGCAGGTCGAATCGGTCAAGCTCGATGAACTCAATTGCTGGCGCATCAGCACCGATCAGGCCGAGCTGCTGATCGCGCAGCAAGGCGCCCAGGTGATCAGCTACCAGCGCCACGGCCAGCAGCCGCTGATCTGGCCCAACCCCGCTGCCTTCTACAAATCGGGCAAGGCCGTTCGCACCGGCGTGCCGGTGTGCTGGCCGTGGTTCGGCAATCTGGCCCGCAACCCCGAGTCGGTGCAGGCCATGCGTACCGCCACCGACGAAGCGCCCGCTCACGGCCTGGTGCGGACGGTGGACTGGGAGCTGCTGGGCATCGACCGGCTCGAATCGGGCATCAAGGTCGAATTGAGCGTACCGCAGGCCGCTCGCGGCGAACTGCCGGGATGGCCGCACAAGGTCGAGGTCAAGCTGTGCGTGGTGCTCGGCGAGACCCTGGAGATCACCTTGCACAGCCGCAATCTGGACGACCATCCCGTGATCCTGAGTCAGGCGCTGCACAGTTACTTCGCCGTCAGCGACGTGCGCCAGGCCACGGTCGAGTGCCTGGGCGGCCTGACCTACATTGAAACCCTGGACGACTGGCAGCCTCGCCAGCAGGCCGGTGTGCTCGGGTTTGCCGGCGAGACCGACCGGATCTACCTGAACACTCCGGCGCAGCTGAGCTTCGTCGACCCGGGCTGGCAGCGTCGGGTAACCCTCGCCTCCACCGGCTCACGCAGCGCAGTGGTGTGGAATCCATGGACCGCGCGGGCCGCAGCCTTGCCGGACATGGCCGACGACGGCTGGCAGGGCATGCTGTGCATCGAGACGGCGAACGTCTGGGACGACGTGGCCACACTGGCGCCAGGCGCGGCCTGTGTCATGGGTGTGAGGTTTACTGCTTCACAGCTTTGATTTGTGCAGGCTTTGCGGGCCTCTTCGCGGGCAGAGGGCTCGCCGCCCGCCCCGCTCCCACAAGGACAACTTATGCACCCTTGTGGGAGCGGGGCGGGCGGCGAGCTCTCTGCCCGCGAAGAGGCCAAACCTGCAACCTCACAACCTCACAACCTCACAACCTCACAACCTCACAAATCCGACTCCTTCACCACCCTCACCTTCTGCGCATCCAGCGCATAGGCCGCATCGGCCAGGTCATTGCTGACCTTCTCTACCTTGACCTTGCCCGTCACCCACAACGGCGTGTAGATATCGGCCAGTTTCAAGCCCTTGGGGTAGCGCACCAGGATCAACTGGTTCGGCGGCGGTGGCGGCACGTGGATGCAGGCGCCCGGATACGGCACCAGGAAGAACAGCGTGCTGTTGCCCTTGGCATCGCTTTCCAGCGGTACGGGGTAGCCGCCGATGCGGATGTCCTTGCCGTTCATGGCCGCCACCGTCTTGGTGGAATACATCACCGCGGGCAGACCTTTGGCCTGCTTCATGCCGCCTTTTTCGGTGAAGGTGCCCTGCGCCTCGGGCGAGTCGTGGTCGATTTCGGGCATCCGCTCCAACGCCTCCTGATCGGCCTTGGGCATCAGTTGCAGCCAGTCGGTTTCCGGCAATTCAGCGTGCGCAGTGGCTGCAGCGAATACGAGGCAGAGCAGGAGAAATCGGCGCATGGCAGGGCCCAGAATGAAAGGTCGGCCATTCTACCCACAGCCCGGATACGACGCAGCCCCCATCGAGGCGAACTCGAGGGGGGCTGCAATACCCGCGGCGTGATACCCGTGGCGTCGCCACAGGCATCGAACGCAGTGGATCAGCGCTTCTTGCTGATCATGCCGTAGATCACCAGCAGGATGATCGCACCGACCAGAGCGCCGAGGAAACCGGCACCTTCGCCAGCCTGGTAGATACCCAGGGCCTGACCACCGTAGGTCGCGGCCAGGGAGCCGGCGATACCCAGCAGAATGGTCATGATCCAACCCATGCTGTCATCGCCAGGCTTCAGAAAACGAGCCAGCAGACCAACGATCAAGCCGATGAAGATAGTCCCAATGATTCCCATGATGTTCCCTCTGATATGAACAGGCTTGATGCCAGGGCTCGATAGCGGCCTTGGCGTACAGCCATCAGAGGGTTGCGGGTCGGCAATGGTTCCTCAACCCGCGATCAGGGCCTGCACTTCGGCGATCTGGCGCTGCAACGTGGCGCGATCGGCACTGCGCACGGTGGCATGACCCACCTTGCGGCCGACCTTGAACGCCTTGCCATAGTGGTGCAAATGGCAATCGTCGATGGCCGCCACCTGCGCTACCGCCGGGACCTCACCGATGAAGTTGAGCATGGCGCTCTCGCCGACCTTGGCGGTCGAGCCCAGCGGCAGACCGGCCACGGCCCGCAGGTGGTTCTCGAACTGGCTGCATTCGGCGCCTTCGATGGTCCAGTGCCCGGAGTTGTGCACCCGTGGCGCGATTTCGTTGGCCTTGAGGCCGCCATCCACTTCGAAGAATTCGAATGCCAGCACGCCGACGTAGTCGAGTTTCTCCAGCACCCGGCCGGCGTAGTCTTCGGCCAGACTCTGCAGCGGGTGCGCGGTGCTCGCCACCGACAGGCGCAGGATGCCGGTCTCGTGGGTGTTGTGTACCAGGGGGTAGAAGCGGGTCTCGCCATCGCGGGCGCGCACGGCGATCAGCGACACTTCGCCAGTGAAGGGCACGAAGCCTTCGAGCAGGCACGGCACGCTGCCCAGCTCGGCGAAGGTGCCGGCCACGTCGGCAGCGCTGCGCAGAACCTTCTGGCCCTTGCCGTCATAGCCCAGGGTGCGGGTCTTGAGGACGGCAGGCAGGCCGATGCTGGCTACCGCAGCGTCCAGATCAGCCTGGGACTGGATGTCAGCGAACGTCGGCGTAGGAACGCCCAGGTCCTTGAACATGCTCTTCTCGAACCAGCGATCGCGCGCGATGCGCAGCGCGTCGGCACTGGGGTACACCGGGACGAACTGCGACAGGAAGGCCACCGTCTCGGCGGGCACGCTTTCGAACTCGAAGGTGACCAGGTCAACCTCGTCCGCCAACTGGCGCAGATGATCCTGATCGCCGTAGTCGGCCCGCAGGTGCTCGCCCAGAGGCGCGGCACAGGCATCGGGCGCCGGGTCCAGAAAAGCGAAATTCATCCCCAGGGGGGTGCCGGCCAGGGCCAGCATGCGGCCCAGCTGGCCGCCACCGATTACACCGATCTTCATATCAAAGAACCTCAGGCCTGACGCGGGTCGGGATTGTCCAGAACGTTGTCTGTCTGCTCGGCGCGGAACGTCTTCAGCGCAGCGTGGAACTGCGGGTGCTTGGCGCCCAGGATACTGGCCGACAGCAGCGCGGCGTTGATCGCGCCGGCCTTGCCGATGGCCAGTGTCGCCACCGGAATGCCGGCTGGCATCTGCACAATGGACAGCAGCGAGTCGACGCCCGAGAGCATGGACGACTGCACCGGCACGCCCAGCACCGGCAGGTGCGTCTTGGCCGCGCACATGCCAGGCAGATGCGCCGCGCCACCGGCGCCGGCGATGATCACCTCGATACCGCGGCCTTCGGCCTCGTCGGCATACTGGAACAGCAGGTCCGGGGTGCGGTGGGCGGAAACCACTTTGACCTCGAAAGGAATACCGAGCTTTTCCAGCATATCGGCGGTGTGGCTAAGGGTGGACCAATCGGACTTGGAGCCCATGATCACGCCAACCAATGCACTCATCGTCGAGCCTCTTCTCTTGGGCGCCCGCGGGCGCGTCAAAAAACAACAAGCCACGCAGGAAGACCGGCGTGGCTTGTTATACGAATAATGGCCGGAGCAGACCGGCCGAAGGCCGCGCAGTATACCGTAAGAATGAAGATTTATTGCAGCCATCTTGACCGGTCGTCAAATGGCTGCGGAGCGCGGTTTTATTGACTTTGAGGTCAGCGAAATCGGCGGTGAATGCTTCGCGGCCACTGGCCGCTCCTACAGGAATCGCGATGGCTTTTCGTAGGAGCGGCCAGTGGCCGCGAAGGCAGCACCGCCAACTCGAGTCAGGCACTGCCTGCCGCCGCACCCTCCAGCCGTTTCCACAGCAGCCGGACATTGGCCTTGCGCACCAGCGCGCAGCGGTACGCGCGGATCTCCAGCGGCACGTGCCACTGTGGCCCGCCACACACCACCAGCTCGCCGCGAGCCAGCTCGGCGCGCACGCTCAGGCGTGGCACCCAGGCGATCCCCAGCCCCTCCAGGGCCATGCTTTTCAGGCTGTCGGCCATGGCGGTCTCGTACACCGTGGTGTAGCGCAGGCTGCGCTGGCGCAGCAGCAGATTCACCGAACGCCCAAGAAACGCCCCCGCGGTATAGGCCAGCAGCGGGATGCTGCCCTCGCCTTCCAGGTCGAACAACGGTTGGCCCTGGGCGTCGCTGGCGCAGATGGGCAGCATCTCGGTGGTGCCCAGGTGCAGCGACGGAAATATCTCCGGGTCCATCTGCATGGCCGAATCGGGATCGTAGAAGGCCAGCATCAGATCGCAGCCGCCCTCGCGCAGCGCATGCACCGCATCACCGACGTTGGTGGCAATCAGGCGTGTGGCGATGGGCAGACCTTCGTTGCGCAGCTTGGCGATCCAGCCGGGAAAGAAACCCAAGGCCAGCGAATGCGCTGCGGCCACCTGCATCACCTCGCCCTGCCCGCCTTCCAGATGATGCAGGTGACGCAGTACCTCACCCAGTTGATCGACCACCGTGCGCGCCGTGACCAGAAACAGCTGACCGGCCTCGGTCAACTCGATCGGCGTGCGCGAGCGGTTCACCAGGGTCAGGCCCAGCGCCGCCTCCAGGCTGCGGATGCGGCGGCTGAACGCTGGCTGGGTAACGAAGCGGCGCTCGGCCGCCTGCGAAAAGCTGCGGGTGGCCGCCAGGGCGCTGAAGTCCTCCAGCCATTTGCTTTCCAGGTTCATGTCGGTTCTCGTTTCATGGATTCACCCGCGTGCAACGGCCTGACGTGCCCACGCGATCCCTTGTAGCAGCGGCGCGAGTCGCGTCAGCGGACAACACCGGGAGCACTGGAATACGCCGGATCGCCCTGGCACGTCACATGCGTCATTATGCCGATTCTGCATACCCCAGCAAGCATCAGCATTAGCCGGAAATTCTCTGCAAGCCTAGGATTGCCAGCATTCCGGTGGTTGCCGGGCCCCTACAGAGACCTTCTCTATCATGTCCTCCGCTGCATCACTGCGCATTGAAAAAGACCTGCTCGGCGTTCTCGAAGTCCCGGCTGAAGCCTACTACGGCATTCAGACCCTGCGTGCCGTGCACAACTTCCGCCTCTCCGGCGTGCCGTTGTCGCACTACCCCAAGCTCGTCGTGGCCCTGGCCATGGTCAAGCAGGCGGCCGCCGATGCCAACCACCAGCTGGGTCATCTCAACAGCGCCAAGCATGCGGCAATCAGTGAAGCGTGCGCCCGTCTGGTGCGCGGTGATTTCCACGATCAGTTCGTGGTCGACATGATCCAGGGTGGCGCCGGTACGTCCACCAACATGAATGCCAACGAGGTGATCGCCAACATCGCCCTGGAAGCCATGGGCCATCAGAAAGGCGAGTACCAGTACCTGCACCCCAACAACGACGTGAACATGGCGCAGTCGACCAACGACGCCTACCCGACCGCCATCCGCCTGGGTCTGCTGCTGGGCCATGACGCCCTTCTGGCCAGCCTCGACAGCCTCATCCAGGCGTTCGCCGCCAAGGGCGTGGAGTTCGCCCACGTCCTGAAGATGGGCCGCACCCAGCTGCAGGATGCCGTGCCCATGACCCTGGGCCAGGAATTCAAGGCCTTCGCCACCACGCTGACCGAAGACCTCAATCGCCTGCGCAGCCTGGCGCCGGAACTGTTGACCGAAGTGAACCTGGGCGGCACCGCCATCGGTACCGGCATCAACGCCGACCCGGGCTATCAGGCCTTGGCCGTATCGCGCTTGGCCACCATCAGCGGCCAGCCGCTAGTGCCCGCCGCCGACCTGATCGAGGCGACCTCCGACATGGGCGCCTTCGTGCTGTTCTCCGGGATGCTCAAGCGCACTGCGGTGAAACTGTCGAAGATCTGCAACGACCTGCGCCTGCTGTCCAGCGGCCCACGCACCGGCATCAACGAAATCAATCTGCCGGCGCGCCAGCCGGGCAGCTCGATCATGCCGGGCAAGGTCAATCCGGTGATTCCCGAGGCCGTCAACATGTGCGCCTTCGAGATCATGGGCAACGACCTGGCCCTGACCATCGCCGCCGAGGGCGGTCAGTTGCAGCTCAACGTCATGGAGCCACTGATCGCCTACAAGATCTTCGACTCCATCCGCCTGCTGCAGCGGGCCATGGACATGCTGCGCGAACACTGCATCGTCGGCATCACCGCCAACGAACAGCGCTGCCGCGAGCTGGTGGAACACTCCATCGGCCTGGTCACGGCGCTGAACCCTTACATCGGTTACGAAAACGCCACCCGCATCGCCCGCGTCGCCCTGCAGACAGGCCGCGGTGTGCTGGAACTGGTACGTGAAGAGGGCCTGCTCGACGACACCATGCTGGCCGACATCCTGCGTCCGGAAAACATGATCGCGCCGCGCCTCGTGCCCCTGAAGGCCTGAGCCGGCCGTACGCTCACCAGGTCGAGGGACTAGACACCTCTCACCTTTTGAGGGCTCCGAGAGCAATTTCGGAGCCCTTTTTTTGTGCCGCTGTAACGCCCTGGGTCAGACATCCCACAAGATGAATATGCCCAGTCCTATGCACCAAAAAGCTGCGCGGGCTTACACCTATGGGTATAGTGCCGCCCTTTTGAACTTGACGAGGTAACCCCCATGCTTGAAGTCATCAACGACTTCCTCTCGGGAAAAGTCCTGATCGTGCTTATCGTCGGCCTCGGTGGCTATTTCACCGTGCGCTCGCGCTTCGTCCAATTGCGCCACTTCCTGCACATGTTCAGTGTGTTCCGCGACAGCCTGCGCAACAGTTCAGACCAGCTCAGCTCGTTCCAGGCGCTGATGCTCAGCCTGGCCGGTCGAGTCGGCGCCGGTAACATCGCAGGTGTCGGCATTGCCGTGACCCTGGGTGGCCCGGGTGCGGTGTTCTGGATGTGGGTCACCGCCTTGGTGGGCATGGCCAGCAGCTTCTTCGAATGTACCCTGGCGCAGGCCTACAAGCGCTGCGACCCCGACGGTCAATACCGTGGCGGGCCTTCGTTCTACATCCAGCATGGCCTGGGCAAGCGCTGGCTGGGCATGGTCATGGCGGTGTTGCTGCTGGTGACTTTCGGTTTTGCCTTCAACGGCCTGCAATCGCACGCCGTCACCAGCTCGCTGAACGATGCCTTCGGCCTGTCCACCACCTGGACCGGCGTCGGGCTGGCCGTGCTGCTGGGCCTGGTGTTCTTCGGCGGGATCAAGCGGATCGCGGCGGTCGCCGACCTGCTGGTACCGGTCAAGACCCTGGCTTACATCGCCGTCAGCCTGTACGTCATCGTCCTGCAGTTCGACCAGGTTCCGGAAATGCTCGCCACCATCGTGCGCAGCGCCTTCGGCCTGGACCCGGTGTTCGGCGGCCTGCTCGGCAGCGCCATCGTCATGGGCGTGAAACGCGGCGTGTTCGCCAACGAAGCGGGCCTGGGCAGTGCGCCCAACGTGGCCGCTGTGGCGCAGGTCGAGCACCCGGTCGCCCAAGGCGTGGTGCAGGCCTTCAGCGTCTTCCTCGACACCTTCGTGATCTGTACCTGTACCGCGCTGGTGATCCTGCTGTCGGGTTTCTACACGCCGGGCTTCGAAGGCGATGGCATTGCCCTGACCCAGAATTCGCTGGCCAACGTGGTGGGTGAATGGGGCCGTGTGTTCATCAGTGTCGCCCTGTCGCTGTTCGTGTTCACTTCGATCCTCTACAACTACTATCTGGGTGAGAACAGCCTGCGCTTCCTCATCGGCGACAATCGCAAGGCTGTGCTGGTGTACCGCGCGATCGTGCTGTTGCTGATCTTCTGGGGTGCCATCGAAAACCTGGAGACGGTGTTTGCCTTCGCCGACATCACCATGACCCTGCTGGCCTTCGTCAACCTGATTGCCCTGGCGATGCTGTTCAAGATCGGTCTGCGCCTGTTGCGCGACTACGATGCGCAGCGCAGTGCCGGGATCAAGGTACCGGTGTTCGATGCCCGGCAGTTCGCCGATCTCGACCTGGACCCCAAGGCCTGGCCGGTGCCGAACCCTTCGGCTGCCAGCGAGAAGGCCCAGGCCGCCCAGCCCGTCCAGCGTTAAGGAGCCATTGGCATGAGCATCGCATCCCCTGCCCGTCACGTACGGGTGCTGTACACCGGCGGGACCATCGGCATGCAGGCCAGCGCCAACGGCCTGGCTCCGGCTTCCGGCTTCGAAGCGCGCATGCGTGAACAGCTTGGCGCCCAGCCTGACCTGGTGATGCCGAAATGGAGCTTCGAAGAGCTGCTGCCGCTGATCGACAGTGCCAACATGACGCCGGCCTACTGGCAGCGTCTGCGCCAGGCCGTGGTGCAAGCGGTGGATGAACAGGGTTGCGATGCCGTACTGATTCTGCATGGCACCGACACATTGGCCTACAGCGCGGCAGCGATGAGTTTCCAGCTCTTGGGGCTCAAGGCACCGGTGCTGTTCACCGGGTCCATGCTGCCGGCCGGGGTGGCGGACAGCGACGCGTGGGAGAACGTCAACGGCGCCCTGGGTGACCTCGCCCGCGGCCTGGAGGCCGGTGTTCACCTGCATTTCCACGGCGCATTGCTGCCGCCGACGCGCTGCGCAAAGGTGCGCAGCTCGGGGCGCAATCCGTTTGCCGCTCTGCGCCGCACCGGTGGCGCCGTCAGGGCTGCGTCGTTGCCTGAGGCGCTGGATTACCGCCAGCCACGCCAGCCAGCCAACATCGGCGTGGTGCCGCTGTATCCCGGTCTGGGCGTGCCGCTGTTGCAGGCCGTTCTGGACAGTGGGGTCCAGGCCTTGCTGCTCGAATGCTATGGCAGCGGCACCGGGCCGTCCGACAATGCGTCGTTCCTGGACACGCTGCGAGCGGCCCACGAGCGCGGCATCGTGGTGGTGGCGCTGACCCAGTGCCAGGAAGGCGGGGTCGAACTGGACGTGTATGAAGCCGGTAGCCGTCTGCGCGATGCAGGCGTGCTCTCCGGCGGCGGCATGACCCGCGAGACGGCCCTGGGCAAGCTGCACGCATTGCTTGGTGCAGGCCTGCCGGTGGAAGAAGTCCGCCGCCTGGTAGAACTCGACCTGTGCGGCGAACTGGCCTGATCGAAACCACAGCGCGTCCTTCGCGCTTCTCCAAGGGTTGCGCACATCCCGTAGGAGCGGTCATCGGCCGCGAAACAGGCGCTGCGGTGCGTCAGACAAACTGCGGCGCGCCCTTCGCGGCCACGGACCGCTCCTACGAAGCTTGCACGATCCCGTAGGAGCGGTCATTGGCTGCGAAGGACGTGCTGCGGTGCTGCTGTCACTCAGCAGCCAGTCAGCCTTTCCACCCGCGCTTCGCCGGGGAAGAACCATGGCCGCAAGCGAACGCCAGCGCTGTTGCCGATGAACGCGGCGACCAGCCATAGCCAGCCGTGCAAGCTACCGGATGCGATACCGCTGAAGTACGCGCCGATGTTGCAGCCATAGGCCAGACGCGATCCATAGCCCAGCAGCAACCCACCGATCACGGCAGCCACCAGTGACCTGCGCGGGATCTTCAGGCTCGGTGCGAAATGACCTGCCAGACCTGCCGCCAGCAAAGCACCCAACACGATTCCGATGTCCATGACACTGGTGATGTCCTCCCACACCGGCGCGGCCAGCGCCTTGGCATTGGCCGCGGCCTGCCAGAACGCCCAGCTGCCCACGTCGCCCCCCAGCCCGCTGGCCACTTTTGCGCCCCACAAGGCGAACGCCGAGGTGATGCCCCATGGACGCCCGGCCAACGCCAGTGTCGCGAAGTTCAGCAACGCCAGCGCTACCGCACCCCACACCAGCGGCCACGGTCCGCGGATGAACCTGTTCGAACCGGGCTGTGCGCTAGCTTCGGGCGTTTCCAGATCCCCATGCCGACGCCGCTCCAGGCTCACCGTGGCCAGTGCGATCACCGCGAACAAAGCCAAGCTCAACACCAGCGCCGGGATCACGCCGAGACTCTTGACGATCGAAATCGCCGGCAGCGAGGGCAAGGCGAACCACCAGTCCACATGATGCGTGGCGATCAGCGAGCCGCAGATGAAGAACAGCAGCGTCACCAGCATGCGCGCGTTGCCACCACCGACAGTGAACAGAGTGCCCGACGCGCACCCGCCACCTAGCTGCATGCCGATACCAAAAATGAAGGCGCCGAAGACCACCGATAGTCCGGCAGGCGCCACCAGCCCCACCACCGTCTGGCCGAACAGGCTACCCTCGCCCAATGCCGGGAAGAACAGCAGCACGGCCACTGCAAGCATGACCATTTGCGCCCGCAACCCCGCCCCGCGGCGATCACGGATGAACACCCGCCAGGCCGAGGTGAACCCGAACGCCGCATGATAGAGCGTCAGGCCCAGGGCGGCTCCGACCACCCACAACAGTACTTGCCGAGTACCCACCACGGCCGCGAGAAACACCGCGCCGAGCACCAGCAGCGATACCGCCACCAACGGCGCGCCCAGGGCGCGTCGCGGGGCAACAGAAACAGTCGAGCTCATGGAAGCGTCCAGATAGGAAAAACAATCGGCCAGTATAAAAGTTAATACCCCGCCGTGCCGGCAAGCGCTGGCCGAAACCGACCGCTGCCACACTTACCCTTTTGTGAACAACTTCACTGCAACGTTCTTCATGGGTGCCGGTCAGAAACTAGCCAATGATCGTACCGCAAGCCATTTTACTGTATGTAAAACCAGATGACTGGATTCATCTGTGGATAAGGCTGTGCATAAACAGGGGTATAACCCTGTGGATACCTGTGTGGATAATTTCCGAACGGGCCGATGGATGCGTTCATCGAGACGAACTGCCAAGATGACAGTCATCCACCACCGGAGCCTGAGCATGTCCGACCTTGCAATTCGTCCTGTCACTGCTGCCGACTATTCCACCTGGCTGAGCCTCTGGCAGGCCTATCAGCGTTTCTACAAGACCGACATTCCCGAAGCCGTGACCCAGGTCACCTGGCAGCGCATGCTCGATGAGGCCGAACCCATCAATGCCGCGCTCGCCTGGCGCGACGGCGTGGCTGTCGGTATGGTCCACTACATCTATCACCGCTCGTGCTGGACCATTGAAAATTCCTGCTATCTACAGGACCTGCTGGTGGACGATGCGGCACGCGGTGCAGGCGTGGGTTGCCAGTTGATCGAATACGTCTACGCCACCGCCAAGGCCGCCGGATGCGTCAAGGTGCACTGGTTGACTCATGAAACCAACGGCACTGCCATCGGCTTGTACCAGCGTGTCGCCGAACAACCCGGCTTCATTCAATTTCGCAAGACACTCTAGGAGCTGCCATGCCTACCTCCGCAATCGACTGGAAGCCTGTCAAGGCACCCGTGGCGACCATCATGAATGGCCGCTACATCCGCCTGGAGAAACTCGACCCCAAGCGCCATGGCGAAGACCTCTGGGAAGCCCTGCAAGGGCCGCAGTCCGACGCGCAGCTGTGGGACTACCTGCCCTACGGCCCGTTCAACGACCTGGAACTGTTCTACATCTGGCTCGATGGCTATGCGATCAGCAATGACCCCCTCGGCTTCTGTGTGGTCGACCAGCACACCGGCAAGGCCGAGGGCATCCTCAGCCTGATGTCGATCGTACCGGCGCACGGGCGCCTGGAAGTCGGCCATGTGGCCTTCGCCGCCTCCATGCAGCGCACGCCCAAGGGCACCGAAGCCATCTACCTGGCGCTCAAGCTGGCCTTCAGCCAGGGCTATCGCCGGGTCGAATGGAAGTGCGACAACGCCAACAAACGCTCGCGCCGCGCAGCCGAACGGGTCGGTTTCACACTGGAGGGCGTGTTCCGTCAGCACATGATGGTCAAGGGTCGCAACCGTGACACGGCGTACTTCTCCATCACCGACAGCGAATGGCCCGCGATCGAGGACGCGTTCGAGGAGTGGCTGGCAGCGGACAACCAGCCGGCGTCAGGGCAAGTAAAGGCGCTGGAGCAGTTTCGCGCAAGTGCGTAAAGCGCCTGTGGATAACTGAAAAAAAGGGGGCCACCCGGCCCCCAGAGGAAAACCTTGCAGCCGGAGATCAGCCCTCGATCTCGATCAATATCTCGCCGGGGTTCACGCGGTCGCCTTTGGCCACATGGATGGCCACGACCTTGCCGGCCACACCGGCCTGAACCTCGGTCTCCATCTTCATCGCCTCGGTGATCAACACCGCCTGCCCGGCCTTGACCGCATCGCCCTGCTTGACCAGCACGTCGACGATGTTGCCGGGCATCGCAGTGCTGACATGGCCCGGTTCGCTGGCCTGCTTGCGCTTGCCGATACCACCGCCGACGAACTCGTTCAGGGGTTCGAACACGACCTCTTCAGGCATGCCGTCGATGGACAGGTAGAAATGCCGCTTGCCTTCGGCCTTGACCCCGACGCCGGTGATGTCGACCCGATAGCTTTCGCCGTGCACATCGATGACGAACTCGGTCGGGACCCCTTCACCGCTGCGCGCAACCTGGGCACCTGCCTCGGGGATCGGCAGCAACACCTCGGGCACCAGCGTGCCGGCGGCACGCTCTTCGAGGAACTTGCGCCCGATGTCGGGGAACATCGCAAACGTCAGTACATCCTCCTCCGACTGGGCCAGCTCGCCGATGTCCTTGCGCAGCTTGTCCATCTCCGGCTTGAGCAGGTCGGCGGGACGTACGTCGATGACCTCCTCGCTGCCGATCGCCTGGCGTCGCAGTTGTTCGTTGACCTTGCCCGGCGCCTGGCCATAACCGCCTTGCAGGTACAGCTTCACTTCGTTGGTGATGGTCTTGTAGCGCTCGCCGGCCAACACGTTGAAAAACGCCTGGGTACCGACGATCTGCGAGGTAGGCGTGACCAGCGGCGGGAAGCCCAGGTCTTCACGCACCTTGGGAATCTCGGCCAGCACCTCGTTCATACGGTTCAGCGCGCCCTGCTCTTTCAGCTGGTTGGCCAGGTTGGAAATCATGCCGCCGGGCACCTGGTTGACCTGCACGCGGGTATCGACCGCCGTGAATTCGCTCTCGAACTGGTGGTATTTCTTGCGCACGGCATAGAAATACAGGCCGATCTCCTGCAGCAGTTCCAGGCTCAGGCCGGTGTCGAATTCGCTGCCCTTGAGCGCGGCGACCATGGACTCGGTGCCCGGATGACTGGTGCCCCAGGCAAAGCTGGAGATAGCCGTGTCGATATGATCGGCGCCATTTTCCACCGCCTTGAGCTGACACATCGCGGCCAGGCCGGCCGTGTCGTGGCTGTGGATGAACACCGGCAGCGACTGCTCAGCCTTCAGGGCCCTGACCAGCTCGCCGGTGGCATAGGGCGTCAACAGGCCCGCCATGTCCTTGATCGCCACCGAGTCGCAACCCATGGCTTCCATCTGCTTGGCCTGAGCCACGAAGGCGGCGACGGTATGCACCGGGCTGGTGGTGTAGGCGATGGTGCCCTGGGCGTGCTTGCCAGCCGCCTTCACCGCCTCGATCGCCACACGCAGGTTACGCACGTCGTTCATTGCATCGAAGATGCGGAACACATCGATACCGTTGTCGGCCGCCTTGGCCACGAAGGCGCGGACCACATCGTCGCTGTAGTGCCGGTAGCCAAGCAGGTTCTGCCCGCGCAGGAGCATCTGTAGGCGGGTGTTGGGCAGCGCCTGGCGCAGTTTGCGCAGGCGTTCCCACGGGTCTTCCTTGAGGAAGCGCACACAGGCATCGAAGGTGGCGCCGCCCCACACTTCCAGCGACCAGTAGCCGACCCGGTCGAGCTTGTCGCAGATGGGCAGCATGTCTTCGGTGCGCATGCGGGTCGCCAGCAACGACTGATGGGCGTCGCGCAGGATGGTGTCGGTCACGAATATGCGCTTGGAAACAGGAGTATTGGACATTGTTGTGTTCCTCACAGGCCGGCGTGGGCGGCGATGGCGGCAGCGATGGCCAGGGCCAGCTCTTCGGGTTTGCGCTTGATCGAGTACTGGGTCAGCTCCGGATGGCTGTCGACGAAGCTGGTATTGAACTGGCCGCTGCGAAACTCGGGGTTGCGCAGGATTTCCTGATAGTAGGCCGCCGTGGTCTTGATGCCTTGCAGGCGCATGTCATCGAGCGCCCGCAGACCGCGGTCCATGGCTTCCTCCCAGGTCAGGGCCCAGACCACCAGTTTGAGGCACATGGAATCGTAGAACGGCGGAATGGTGTAGCCGGTGTAGATCGCCGTGTCGGTGCGCACGCCCGGCCCGCCGGGGGCGTAGTAGCGGGTGATCTTGCCGAAGCTGGGCAGGAAGTTGTTCTTCGGATCCTCGGCATTGATGCGGAACTGCAGGGCAAAGCCGCGGTGCACGATGTCTTCCTGCTTCACCGACAGCGCAAGGCCCGAAGCAATGCGGATCTGCTCGCGGACGATGTCGATACCGGTGATTTCCTCGGTGATGGTGTGCTCCACCTGCACCCGGGTATTCATCTCCATGAAATACACCTCGCCCTCGGCGAGCAGGAACTCCACGGTACCGGCGTTCTCGTAGCCGACCGCCTTGGCCGCGCGCACCGACAGGTCGCCGATGTAGGCGCGCTGCTCGGGGGTCAGTTGCGGGCTGGGGGCGATCTCGATGAGCTTCTGGTTGCGTCGCTGGATCGAACAGTCGCGTTCGAACAGGTGCACCACATTGCCGAAGCGGTCACCCAGGATCTGCGCCTCGATGTGCTTGGGGTTGACGATGCACTTTTCCAGGAACACCTCGGCCGAGCCGAAGGCCTTGGTCGCTTCGGAAATCACCCGTGGAAAGGCCTGCTCCAGTTCCTCGCGGCTGTTGCAACGGCGAATGCCTCGCCCACCGCCGCCCGAGGTAGCCTTGAGCATGACCGGGTAGCCAATGCGCTCACCCTCGGCCAACGCCTCGTGGATGTCGGCGACGTTGCCCTCGGTGCCGGGCGTGACGGGTACGCCCGCCTTGATCATGCTGCGCCGGGCTTCGGTCTTGTCGCCCATGCGGCGGATGACCTCGGCCGACGGCCCGATGAACTTCACCCCGCGCTCGGCGCAGATATCGGCCAACTCGGCATTCTCGGAGAGAAAACCATAGCCCGGGTGCAAGGCATCGCAGCCGGTTTCAACCGCCAGGTTCACCAGCTTGCGGGGGTTCAAATAGCCGGCCAGGGGCTCGGCGCCGATGCTGTGGGCTTCGTCTGCGCGCTTGACGTGCAGCGCGTGACGATCGGCTTCGGAATAGATCGCGACCGAACGAATGCCCATTTCGGCGCAGGCTCGTACGATGCGTACGGCAATCTCACCTCGGTTGGCGATCAGGATCTTTTTTATCACTTGGAATTTCCTCGACCGATGAATCCATTCGGGTCGGTGCGTGGCCGACCCTTTGGGTAACCAGTTGTTTCCTGGTCGCCTCTGCAAGCTAGCGCGGTACGAGGATTAATAAAAATCAATCTTTGTTAGGTTACATATTAGCTAAAGCTTATAGTTGGCTGATCATCGCTCGAACATGGGAACGGGACATGCGTAAGTCACTGATGCGCCTGACATTGCGTCAGCTTCAGGTGTTCAACGAGGTCTGCGATCTGCGCTCGTACAGCCGTGCGGCCGAGGAAATGTCACTCACCCAGCCAGCGGTGAGCCTGCAGATTCGCCAATTGGAAGAGCTGGTCGGCCAGCCGCTGTTCGATTACGTGGGCAAGAAGCTCTACCTGACCGAAGCAGCCCAGGCGCTGCAGGCGGCCAGCCGTGACATCTTCGGCCGCCTGGAAAACCTCGACATGCAGCTCTCCGACATGCAGGGCTCATTGCAGGGGCAGCTCAAGCTGGCAGTTGAATCCAGTGCCAAGTACTTCACCCCCCATCTGTTCGCCGCCTTCCGCACCCTGCATCCGGAGGTCAACCTGCAGCTCACGGTGGTCAACCGCGCCCAGGTGATCCGCCGCCTGAGCGACAACCGCGACGACGTGACCATCATGTCGATGGTGCCGCAGGACATGGGCCTGGACTTCATGCCTTTCCTCAACAATCCGATCGTCGCCGTCGCCCCGCCCGAGCATCCGCTGTGCCAGTTCGAACAGCTGAGCCTGCAGGACCTACAAGCCTATACGTTGCTGGTACGCGAACAAGGTTCGGGCACGCGCCGGGCCTGCGAGGAATACTTCAAGGAGAAACGCGTGCACTTCACGCAGACCCTGGAAGTGGCGTCTGCCGAAGCCCAGCGCGAATGCGTGATCGCAGGTCTGGGGCTGGCGCTGCTGACGCGCCACGCCGTGGCCCGGGAGTTATCCACAGGCACGCTGCGCGAGTTGCCTGTGACGGAACTGCCGTTGCAGCGCAGCTGGTGCGTGGTGCAGGCCAAGGCGCGGCGTCAGTCGCCGGTGGCGCTGGCCTTCGCCGCGTTCATCCGTGCCGAACGGACGCAGATCACGACGCTGGTCGAGCGCTTTGCCGGACATCCGCCGACACCGTCTGCCAGACACTGAGCTGGGCGTCGTCGCCAATTTCCTGAAGCAGGCGACGCTGCTCGGCATAGCTTTCGATCGCGCGGCGAAACTCCATGCGGCGCTGATCTTCCTGCTGACGTTTGGTGCGGGCGGCACTGTTGCCTTGCGCTTGCGAGCCATCGACGTAACGAGCCATTGCCTGTCTCCCAGTTCGAGTTCGGGAGTACAGGGTGGCGTGGGTGTATGAAGGTTTAGCGACGGGGCGGTGAACATCGGGTTAAACCGATCACGCCTCGCTCAGTCCTCGTGGGCCTCGTGGGCCTTCAACGACTTGGGCGACAGGCGCAGGCTGCGCAGACTGCGCTTGACGCTCTTCAAGTGATTGACCAGGTCCGGACCGCGGGCCATCGCCACGCCCATGGCCAGCACGTCGATCACCACCAGGTGGGCGATACGCGAGGCCAAGGGCGTATAGATTTCGGTGTCTTCATGAACATCGACCGCCAGGTTGACCGTCGCCAGCTCCGCCAGCGGCGTCTGCCCCGGACACAGGGAGATCAACGTGGCGCCACTTTCGCGCACCAGGTTGGCAGTGATCAGCAGGTCCTTGGAGCGCCCCGATTGCGAGATGCACACGGCCACGTCGGTCGGCTTGAGGGTCACCGCCGACATGGCCTGCATGTGCGGGTCCGAATAGGCCGCCGCCGTGAGCAGCAGGCGGAAGAACTTGTGCTGGGCATCGGCCGCCACTGCGCCAGAGGCGCCGAAACCATAGAACTCGACCCGCTGCGCCGTGACCATGGCGCTGATCGCCCGCTGCAAGGCCTCGGGGTCGAGCTTCTCGCGCACTTCCATCAAGGTATGCAGGGTGGTGTCGAAGATCTTCAGGCTGTAGTCGGCCACCGAGTCGTCTTCGTGAATAGCGAACTGGCCGAAGCTCGCCCCCGCCGCCAGACTCTGCGCCAGCTTGAGCTTGAGGTCCTGGAAGCCGGTGCAGCCGATCGCGCGGCAGAAGCGCACGATGGTCGGCTCGCTGATGCCCACGCTGTGCGCCAGATCGGCCATGGAGCTGTGCATCACCGCCGCAGGGTCCAGCAGCACATGCTCGGCAACCTTGAGTTCGGATTTGCGCAGCAGGTGGCGAGACTGGTCGATGTGTTGCAGCAGGTTCAAGGGACAGCTTCCGCTAGAGGAGTCGAGGGGCCAGGATGTAGCTGGCCTGTAGTTATACTACAGGCCTCGGTGATCGCCCAGTTAAACGTCTCAGCACCCGCCGCGCAGGCAAAAACGGCCGGACATTGCTCGGCGCACACGTCGAATCTGCACCTTATGTCCGACACTCGCAGGATTTGTCTCACAACCGACAACTCTTGTTTGCCCCAACTCCATCGCGCACCCTAAAATGCCGGAATGCGCGATGACCTCTCCCTTCTGCTGAATTCCCTCAACGATGCCCAACGCCAGGCCGTAGCCGCCTCCGTCGGCCGTCAGTTGGTCCTGGCCGGTGCTGGTTCCGGTAAAACCCGAGTGCTGGTGCACCGTATCGCCTGGTTGATCCAGGTCGAAAACGCCTCGCCCCACTCCATCCTGTCGGTGACGTTCACCAACAAGGCCGCTGCCGAGATGCGCCAGCGCATCGAGCAACTGATGGGTATCAACCCGGCCGGCATGTGGGTAGGCACCTTCCACGGCCTGGCCCACCGCCTGCTGCGCGCGCACTGGCAGGAAGCCAACCTGAACCAGAATTTCCAGATTCTCGACAGCGACGACCAGCAACGCCTGGTCAAGCGGGTCATGCGCGAGCTGGGCCTGGACGAGCAGAAATGGCCGGCGCGCCAGGCGCAGTGGTTCATCAATGGGCAGAAGGACGAGGGCCTGCGCCCGCAGCACATCCAGCCTGGCGGCGATCTGTTCCTGGCGACCATGCGCTCGGTCTACGAAGCGTACGAGGCGGCCTGCGCGCGGGCCGGCGTGATCGACTTCTCCGAACTGCTGCTGCGCGCCCTCGACCTGTGGCGCGACAACCCCAGCCTGCTGGCGCACTACCAGCGTCGTTTCCGCCATGTGCTGGTCGACGAATTCCAGGACACCAACGCCGTGCAGTACGCCTGGCTGCGGCTACTGGCACAAGGTGGCGACAGCCTGATGGTGGTGGGCGACGACGATCAGTCGATCTACGGCTGGCGCGGTGCCAAGATCGAGAACATCCACCAGTATTCCGCCGACTTCCCGGACTCCCAGCTGATTCGCCTGGAGCAGAACTACCGTTCCACGGCCGGTATCCTCAAGGCCGCCAACGCGCTGATCGCCAACAACAGCGGGCGACTGGGCAAAGAACTGTGGACCGACGGCGACGATGGCGAGCCGCTGAGCCTGTATGCCGCGTTCAATGAACACGACGAGGCACGCTACGTAGTCGAAACCATCGAGAGCGCCCTCAAGACCGGCCTGGCGCGCAGCGACGTCGCCATTCTGTACCGCTCCAATGCCCAATCGCGGGTGCTGGAAGAGGCGCTGCTGCGCGAGCGCATCCCCTACCGCATCTACGGCGGCCAGCGTTTCTTCGAACGCGCCGAAATCAAGAACGCCATGGCCTACCTGCGCCTGCTCGAAGGGCGCGGTAACGACGCAGCCCTGGAGCGCGTGATCAACGTCCCGCCCCGTGGCCTGGGCGAGAAGACCGTCGAAGCCATCCGCCAGCATGCACGTCACGCCGAACTGTCGATGTGGGAAGCCGGGCGGCAACTGGTGGCCAACAAGGGCCTGACCGGTCGCGCCGCCAACGCCCTGGGCGCGTTCATGGAGCTGATCGAGAACCTGGCCGCCAAGGTCATGCAGATGCCGCTGCACCTGATGACCCAGACCGTCATCGAGCAGTCCGGCCTGATCGTCTATCACCAGGAAGAAAAGGGTGAAAAAGGCCAGGCACGGGTGGAAAACCTCGAGGAACTGGTCAGCGCCGCACGCAACTTCGAAAACAGCGAAGAAGACGCCGACCTCACGCCCCTGGCCGCATTTCTTGGCCATGCGTCCCTCGAAGCCGGCGACACCCAGGCCGAGGAGCACGAAGACAGCGTTCAGTTGATGACCCTGCACAGTGCCAAGGGCCTGGAGTTTCCCTACGTGTTCCTGGTGGGCATGGAAGAGGGCCTGTTCCCGCACAAGATGAGCCTGGAAGAGCCTGGTCGCCTCGAAGAAGAACGCCGCCTGGCCTATGTCGGCATCACCCGGGCCATGCAGCACCTGGTGATGACCTACGCCGAAACACGCCGTCTGTATGGTAGCGAGACGTACAACAAGGTCTCGCGCTTCGTGCGTGAAGTGCCCGCCGGGCTGATTCAGGAAGTGCGCCTGTCCAACAGCGTGAGCCGCCCTTTCGGCGGCGGTCAGGCGCAGAACTCGAGCAGCCTGTTCGGCGCCGCCGCCATCCCGGAAACCCAGTTCAATCTCGGCCAGCGGGTACAGCATTCGGTTTTCGGCGAGGGTGTGATCCTCAACTTCGAAGGCTCCGGCGCCCAGGCGCGGGTGCAGGTCAACTTCGCCGAAGGCAGCAAGTGGCTGATGCTGGGGTACGCGAAACTGGAGGCGGTGTAACGGTTGGCTTCTCGGCCTTTTCGCGGTGCTCGGCGGCCGCAAAAGGCCGACACTGCATCTTCCACAGGCAGTGAAATTTCCTACGCCGCTTTTCGCAATTACGCAAAAGCTCGAAACATGTTGTCACTAGCTATGTACAGCACACCTGTGCAACATGACTCGCGTGCAATCCACCTAACGGAATGAACCTATGCAACGATTTCTCAGCATGGCTCTGGCCCTTTGCATTGGCCTGACCATGAGCCTGGATGCCAGTGCCAAACGCTTCGGCGGCGGCAAGAGCATGGGCGCAGCCCCGACTCACCAGACGCGCCAGGCCGCGCCTGCAACCCCAGGTGCCACAGCCGCCGTACCGGGCCGTGCCGCCCCTGCCGCGAGCGGTGCTTCGCGCTGGTTGGGCCCTCTGGCCGGCCTCGCCGCCGGTGGCCTGCTGGCCTCCATGTTCATGGGCGACGGCTTCCAGGGCATGCAGATCTTCGACTTCCTGATCATGGCAGTCATCGCCTTCCTGATCTTCCGCTTCATCGCCGCTCGCCGTCGCAAGCAGCAAGGCCCGCAAATGGCTGGCGCCGGTGCACCTTACCAGCGTGAAACCGTCAACCAGGCCCCTGCCCAGCCTTCGATCTTCGGTGGTGCAAGTAGTGCCTCCGCAGCCCGTCCGGTGATCAACGCGCCGGCCTGGTTCAACGAAGAGAACTTCCTGAACGCCGCACGCAACCACTTCCAGTCGTTGCAGCAGCACTGGGACGCGAACGAGATGGACAAGATCGCCGAGTTCGTTACCCCGCAGATGCTGCAATCGCTGAAGCAGGAACGCGCCGAGCTGGGTGATGGCTTCCAGTCCACCTACATCGACGACCTGCATGTACAGCTGGAAGGCGTGGATGATCGTGCCGAGAAGACTATCGCTACCCTGACATTCGTTGGTGTATCGAAGACTTCGCGCTTCGACAAGGGCGAACCCTTCAGCGAAAGCTGGAACATGGAACGCGCCCAGGGCGAGAACCAGCCTTGGCTGGTGGCCGGTATCCGCCAGAACTGATACGCGTCACGCTTTGCAAAGCCCCGGCCCTGGTCGGGGCTTTTGCATTTTGAACGTTGCATCCATTTCCAGCTAAGGTATAAACCGCAGCGCGTATTCTGGTCAGAGGAAAACATCGTGGAAGAAGTGATCGAGCAGCTCCGAGAAGCCAACGAACCGGTGCCGGTTCCCCTGGAACTGCCAGACGAAGACCTGCTGGTCGAGATCGAAGAGCAGTTGTTCATCAACATTCCGTTCGTCTTCAAGGAATATCTGCTCACCGTCAGCGACGTGGTGTACGGCAGCCTGGAGCCGGTTACCGTGACCGATCCGCAATCGCACACCTACCTGCCGGACGTTGCGGCGACGGCATGGGACCTCGGCGTCCCGCGCGAGCTGATTCCGATTTGTCAGGATGGCGACGATTACTACTGTGTCGAAGAAGACGGCACCGTCGTGTTGTGGTCGGGCGAAGAAGAGCTGGTGACCGAGGAAAGCTGGGAATCGGTCTGGCATTGGGCGCGGGACGTCTGGCTGGAAAGCTGATTGATATTGGCAGGTCTGGCCTTTTCACAGCTCGATGGCGCACCGCCAACGCTGTGGGAGCGGGTTCTACCCGCGAAGAGGCCAAACCTGCCTACCCAACTTCAATGCTCGACGTTGTTGTCCAGGGTCTCCAGCAAAGCCACCTGCATCCGCGTATGCACGCGAATGAACCAGCGCCACAACACGGCCACCACTGCGGCTGCCACCACGGCAATCAGCAGCAGCAATTCCAGGGTCGGCAGGATGCTCGCCGACAGCGCGGCCAGCAGCACGAAAATCATCAGCAGCGACAATAGCGGAATGACTTCGGCAATGATGCGTCGAACCCGCTGGGTGTGCCTGCCCGCCATTTCCGGTTTCACGCCCATTTCCGCCAGGAGCATCGACAGCGCCTTGAGCTTGCGATAGGCGGCGATCAGGAACGGCAACGACAGCAGCAAAGCTGCGCCCCAGATCAAAGCTTTCTGCCCACCGGGCTCGGCCACCCATGTGGTCAGGTAGCCACCGATCCGCTCGGCGAAATAGGCCCCGGCAAAGAAGATACCGATCACCAGCGCCAGGTTGACCCCTACCTGCAGGAGAATCTTGCGGATCATCGACGCCAGCATCGCGCTCTGCCCGCGCGGCTGAATGCTGCGCAGCCATTCCCCGTACATTCCCAGCACCCGCGCCATCCGCTGCGGCACCAAAGCGCCCAGACGATGGGAAAGCGGGTCTGCCGCCCGGATCAGGTACGGCGTGGACAAGGTCGTCAGCACCGACACCGCCACGGCAACGGGATAGAGGAAGTCGCTGGTGACCTGCAGGGTCATGCCCAGCGCTGCGATGATGAACGAGAACTCGCCGATCTGGGACAGCCCCATCCCCACTCGCAGGGACGTCTTGCCATCGTTGCCGGCGATGAATGCCCCCATCCCGCAGGAGACGATCTTGCCCAGCACCACCGCCACGGTGATGACCGCGATCGGCCAGGCGTAGGCGAGCAGGATGGCAGGGTCGAGCATCAGGCCGATGGCGACGAAGAAGATCGCGCTGAACATGTCGCGGATGGGTTCGATCAGCCGCTCGATTTTCAGCAGTTGCCGAGATTCGGCCATGATCGCCCCGATCAGGAAGGCGCCCAGTACCATGCTGTATTCAAGCTTGACCACCAGCAGGCAGAAGCCGAAGCACAGGCCCAGCACGGTCACCAGCAGCATCTCGTTGCTTTCGAAGGTGGCCACGTAGGCCAGCAGACGCGGCACCACCAGGATCCCCACGACCAACGCGATCACCATGAACAGCGAGAGCTTGCCGACCGTGGAGAACACCTCACCGGAACTCACCGCACCGCTGACGGCGATACCTGACAGCAGGGCAATGATACCGATACCCAGAATATCCTCGACGATCAGCACACCAAAGATCAGTTGCGCAAACCGCTCGTTCTTCATCTTCAGGTCGTTGAGCGCCTTGACGATGATGGTGGTCGAGGAGATGGCCAGGATCGCACCCAGGAACAGCGAATCCATGGTGCCCCAATCGAACCAGCGGCCGATCTCGTAGCCGATCCAGATCATCAGCACGATTTCCAGGAACGCGGCGATGAAGGCCGTGGCGCCGACCTTGAACAACTTGCGCAGGCTGAATTCGAGCCCGAGGCTGAACATCAGGAAGATCACCCCCAGTTCGGCAAGGGTCTTGATGGTGTCTTCGTCATGGATCAAGCCGAAAGGCGGGGTGTGCGGGCCAATGATGAAACCCGCGACGATGTAGCCGAGCACCACCGGTTGCCGCAACCGGTGAAACAGAATGGTCACCACGCCGGCCACCAGCATGATCACTGCCAGGTCCTGGATGAAACTGATGGCATGCACGGTGATAGCCTCCTTTGCTATTCAGAATTACGGTACCAATTGTTTCAAGAGGCAGGTTAACACTGCCCATTGCAGGCAAACGTCGGTGCAATATGCGGAAACAGATCGCCGCTATGCCCTACGTAATGGCACGATAGACGTGACGGAATAGCCTCGTTCAGCGTCCGCCTGTGGACGAGACCCGTCGTAAGTGGCCAACGCCAGAATAGGTGATGCCCCTGTACTTCTGCCAACCAACCGTGAGTTCACTATGGAACCTGGAAACGCCCAGCTGTCGATGACGGTGCTGATGACCCCTGACATGGCCAATTTTTCCGGCAATGTGCATGGAGGAACGCTGCTCAAATACCTCGACGAAGTGGCCTACGCCTGCGCCAGCCGCTATGCCGGCCGGTATGTGGTGACCTTGTCGGTGGATCAGGTGATTTTCCGCGAGCCGGTGCACGTGGGCGAACTGGTGACCTTCCTGGCATCGGTCAACTACACCGGCAACACGTCGATGGAAGTGGGGATCAAGGTGGTCACCGAGAACATCCGCGAGCGTTCGGTGCGCCACACCAACAGCTGCTTCTTCACCATGGTGGCGGTGGACGACCAGCGCAAGCCCGCCCACGTACCGCCTTTGAAGCCACAGGATGCCGAGGGCACGCGGCGCTTCATCCAGGCGCAGCAGCGCCGGCAGATCCGCCAGGAGCTGGAAAAGCGCTACCGCGATCTCAAGGAAGAACCGATTTAAAGCGCCACGGCTTCGAAACGCAGGCGCGGATGCACGATCCGATCCTGGGCGCGCACCAACTCCAGTTCGTAGCTGGCGCACGCCTGGGTCTCCAGCAGCACTTCGTGCACTGCCGCGGCCGTGAACTCGAAAGCGGCCAGCCAATCATCGCCCAGCAGTAGCCTGGCCAGAAACAAGCCACTGGTCAGATCACCCACGCCGACCGGCTGACGCGGAAACGCCAGCAGCGGACGCCGCAGGTGCCAGCTGCCTGTGGCGGTGACCAGCAGCATCTCGAAGTCTTCGGGTGATTTGCCGGGGTAGGCCAGATGTTTTACCAGCACCGCTTTCGGGCCCCGGGCCAGCAAGGCGCGCGCCATGGCCACGCAATCCTGCAGGGAGTCGGCCTTGCGGCCACTGAAGCTGTCGAGCTCCAATTGGTTGGGACACAGCACGTCGGCTGCCGCCACGGCTTCATCGAGCAGAAAGGCGCTGACCTCGGCCGGCACCACGCAGCCTTTCTCCGCATGCCCCATCACCGGGTCGCACAGGTACAGGGCCTTGGGATTGGCTGCCTTGACCCGCCGTACCACGCCCAGGATTGCCCGCCCCTGCGCAGCGCTGCCCAGGTAGCCGCTGAGCACCGCATCGCAGTTGCCCAACTCGCCAATCGTCGCAATCCCTTCGACCAGTGCGGGAATGTGTTGCGGCGCCAACACTTCTCCCGTCCACTGACCATACTGTGTGTGATTGGAAAACTGCACCGTATTCAATGGCCAGACCTTGACACCCACCCGCTGCATCGGGAAAACCGCCGCGCTGTTGCCGGCGTGGCCGAACACGACGTGGGACTGGATGGCGAGCAGGTGTGGTGTACGTTTCATGCAAGGATTCCGGACCGGTGACAGGACTTCATGGCGCGCAGTATCGCGCGAAATGCAGCCTGTACGACAGACCGGAGACACAGTTAAGCTGCGAGCAACCGGTTGGAGCGCACGTTGATGTTGACCCTTGGCAATATGTTCATCCTGATGTTACTGGCCGCAGGTGCGGCCTGGTTGTGGCACAACCATGGCCTGCGCGAGAAGGCGTTGGAGCGGGTCAAGCAGCATTGCGGCAAGCTCGATCTGGAACTGCTCGACGACAACGTCGCCTTCAAGCGCTTTGCCTGGCTGGCCGATGCCAACGGCCGCAAGCGCCTGGCGCGAGTGTACAACTTCGAGTTCACCGTCACCGGCGAGCAGCGCCATGCAGGCATCGCCACGCAGTTCGGGCCGCACGCGGTGCAGATCGAGCTGGCACCCTACCCGTTCGAAGTGAAGACGCCGACCAGTGCCGAGGTCATCGAAATGAGCCAGTGGCGCCAGGAACACAAGCGCTGGCGCCCCTGAGGGTGTCAGTCCTGTGACGGATCCGGCACCTGTGCTCGCAACAACCCTTGCTGCAAGCGCGTTGCGTCCTGGGATGTGTCGAATATCAGCTCCACCCGTGAATCCCGACGCCACTCACTCGGTCTCCATTGGGCGGTTTGTCCTGCCAGCAAATTACTCGATCGCCACCCCTGCGTGCTGTGGATAACCAGCTTGGCGCGATGCCAACTTTCATTCACCAGCCAACGCCCCAAGGTCTGCAGATCGAGCTGAACCTGTGGGTGCAAACGCCAGCCGATGCTCCAGCCATCAGGGTGATCCTGCACTTGGCATCGGACACGAGACTTATCCACCCATAGATCACCCAGCGCATTGGGGCTGTCTATCGGCTTGTCCACAAAAAGCGCGACAGGCTTATCCACAATCGGCAGTTGATCGAAGCGGATTTCATCGACGTCCCGCCATAGCATTTGAGCTGTGGGTAAATTTTTACTTATACACAGCTCATGAATATCGGATGCTTTGTTCATGATCAGCAATCCCGCAGTGCGCGCGGCTTCCAGCTGTACCGCAGGCAGCGCATTCCCCGCCCTGAGTGCCAGAGCATCAAGCACCATCACCAGCGGTTGCACGGCCAGGACCCCGCGCCAAGGCGCTTCACCCAGTTGTGCAAGGATCTGCAACGGATGGCCCAGGCCCGACGGTTCGATGAACAATCGATCCGGATGGGTACTGCGCAGCAAGCGGGCAAGACCGATCTGAAACGGCGCACCATTCACGCAGCACAGGCACCCTCCGGCGATTTCACCGATTGCGATACCATCGTCGGCTGTAGCCAACAACGCGGCGTCTATGCCCACCAGACCGAATTCGTTGATCAAGACGGCCCAGCGTTCGTTCGCTGGCTTGCACGTCAGCAGATGACGAATCAGGCTGGTCTTGCCGGCGCCCAAGGGGCCTGCGATGACATGGGTGGGAATGTTCTGCAGCATGGTCGGATGTCTATGGAGGTTGAACGATGCGTGTGTGGGTTTTGCTGGGCCTGCTGGCCAGCACTCAGGTATGGGCCGAGGCCTGCGTGGTGCACAGTCAGGCCGAACGGGTGAGCGTGGAAGTGTGCCAGCAGAATCGCACTATACCGCCGAAGCTGTTTCATGATGGATTCTGCCAGCCGAATCTGCCGGGCCAGAAGGTCGAGGTGCAACACCTGGAGCAATGCCCGCAGGGCGCCTACGGTGTGTGTCGCGGCGCGCGCGTGGAGCGCATGCCCTATGAACAGGACATCCACTACTACGGTGTGGCCAGCGATGCCGCGTACCTCAAGCCATTCTGCGAACAGAACAGTGGGGGCCACTGGGAGACCCCCTGATCAGCCGAAGCTACACGACCGGTGTCTGCTCGTGCCAGTCACCGAAGGGATCCGGCCAATGAGTCCAGGCGCGTGCGCCCAAGGCCAGCTCATCGTCGTCGAGCAGGCAACTGTCCAAGTCTCGACTCAAAGCAGCGAAGTCGATGTTCTGGCCAATGAACACCAGTTCCTGGCGGCAGTCGCCGGTGTCGGCGTTCCAGTTGAGCTGAATGGCAGCGATGCTTTCAGCATCCTGCGGCCATTGCGCTTCAGGCACGAAGCGCCACCAGCGCCCGGCAAAACCATAGCGCATCAGTCCTCCCGCCTGTGACCAGCTCCCGGCTTCCTGGGGCTTGCTGGCCAACCAGAAAAAGCCCTTGGAGCGCAGCAACTTGCCGTTGGTCCAGGGTTGGTCGATGAAGGCATGGAAGCGCTGTGGATGAAACGGGCGTCGGGCGCGATAGGCCGTCGAGGCGATGCCATACGCGTCGGTTTCAGGCACGTGTTCGCCCTGCAGTTCCTTCAGCCAACCTGGCGCCTGCGCCGCGCGCTCGAAATCGAACAGCCCGGTGTCCAGGATGCGCGCCAGAGGTACCTGACCCATGACCATCGGCAGCACCTGTGCGACCGGGTTGAGCTTTTGCAGCACCGCGGTCAGTTCGGTGCGTTCGGCCTGGCTGATGAGATCGATCTTGCTGATCAGGATCACATCGGCGAACTCCACCTGCTCGATCAACAGCTCGGTGATCGCCCGCTCGTCTTCCTCACCCAACGTCTCGCCTCGGCTCGCCAGACTTTCAGCTGCCTGGTAGTCGAGCAGGAAATTGACCCCATCGACGACGGTGACCATGGTATCGAGCCGCGCCAGATCTGCCAGGCTCTGACCTTGCTCATCGCGAAAGGTGAAAGTTTCCGCCACCGGTAGCGGTTCGGAGATGCCGGTGGATTCGATCAACAGGTAATCGAAACGCCCGTCGGCGGCCAGTTTTGCCACTTCCTGAAGCAGGTCCTCGCGCAGCGTGCAGCAGATGCAGCCATTGCTCATTTCGACCAGCTTTTCTTCGGCGCGGTTGAGGCTGACGTCGCGCTGCACTTCGCTGCCGTCGATGTTGATCTCGCTCATGTCATTGACGATCACCGCGACGCGCAAGTCGTCACGGTTACGCAGGATGTGATTGAGCAGGGTGCTTTTTCCGGCTCCCAGAAAACCTGAGAGCACGGTGACGGGTAAACGGTTGGGCATGACGGACCTCATCAGGAACGGTTACAACGGGCTATATGTTTTGTTTATTGTTATAACATAACATAAAGAGCTTTGGTTTGTTGTTACCTGAACAGAGGGGATCATGAGGAAAAAAACACGTGTTCCACGTGGAACACGTGCTCGATGTTTCACGTACGAGGCTTTACCGCACCGCAGTCGTTACCCAACCATACAGCACGGGTATTCATGCTGCCCTTCTGTGCGGTACCGGAGGCATTGAAGGTGCCGCTGACCGTAGTCAGGAATTCCCGGTCGCTCAGGAATTGCGCCTGTCCCGCGCCTTGAGCCTTTGGACAGCTGAATTGGAATTTCCAAACATTGCCGTTGCGCTCGGTGATCTTCTGCGTGCAACCCGACTTGGGGTCCTGCAGCGGTATGTCGTTGGTCTTGACCTGTTCTGGGGTCAGGCACGATCGAATGCCATTACCGCCCAATGTAATGCCCTGGTTGGCCAATACGCCTTCCATCATCGCCCTTTGCTCGGGCGGGAGCATCTTCAGCTGGCCCAGCATGACCTGCATGTCCGGCAATGGCTTGCCATCGACCTGCATATTGCTGGTGGTCATTTCCCACAGACCAGGCTGCAACATCTGCGCCTGCGCACCTGTCGCCGAAAGGCTCACTATCAATGCTGCCATCGGCCATTTGAATCTCATCTGATGTCACTCCTGAAGGTCGTTGGGAAAAGCGCGGGCGCCTCGGCTTTTGACGCCGAAACCGGACCCGAGTTGCGCGGCAATAAAAACGCGACAACCGCTCCTGAACGTGGTCTGTTACCACAGCGCATCAAGGAGCCACCGTGCAATGGATTATCACAGTCCGATTTTTTTTGGGTATCTATTTGGCCTGCTGCACGTACTGGGCATCGGGGCGGCCGTCCATGCCGTGCTTACCGTACGCACCGCGCAAGGGTCGATCGCCTGGGCCTTGTCGTTGATGTTCATTCCCTACCTCACATTGATCCCCTATCTGGTGTTCGGGCGCAGCACGTTCGATGGCTACATCGAGGCGCGTCGGCATGCCAACAAGGAAATGCACACGGCCATTGCCGACCTGGATTGGCGGCCGTGGATCGAGGAAGCGCTGGCTGCACGAAAGTCGACGTCCTACGCATCGCTCAGAGCCATGCCCAAGCTTGGTCGCATGCCCTGCCTGGCCAACAACCGGGTCGGCCTGCTGGTCAATGGCCACGCCACATTCGATGCCATCTTTGCAGCCATCCGCGAGGCCAAACAAGCAGTACTGGTGCAGTTCTTCATCATCCATGACGACCATATCGGGCGTCAGCTGCAAGGCCTGTTGTTGCAGAAAGCCTCCGAAGGTGTGCAGGTCTACGTGCTGTATGACCAGGTAGGAAGCCATGCCCTGCCCCGTGAATACGTCGAGCGCTTGCGTGACGGTGGAGTGAACGTGAAGGCGTTCGCCACGCAGAGCGGCTGGTTGAACAGGTTCCAGGTGAATTTCCGCAACCATCGCAAGATCGTGGTGGTGGACGGTATCAAAGGCTTCATCGGTGGTCATAACGTGGGTGACGAATACCTGGGAGGCAACCCCAAGCTGTCGCCTTGGCGCGATACCCATGTGAGCATCAGTGGTCCCGTGATCGCCTGCCTGCAGGAGTCTTTCGCGGAGGACTGGTTCTGGGCGGCACGCGAGCTGCCACCGTTGATTCTGCCGGATGCGTACGAAGAGGACGGTGTGCTGTGCCAGGTCCTGGCGACCGGTCCGGCGGATTCCTATGAAACCTGCTCACTGTTTTTCGTCGAGTCGATT
Source organism: Pseudomonas sp. Leaf129 (assembly GCF_001423465.1). Taxonomy (NCBI): domain Bacteria; kingdom Pseudomonadati; phylum Pseudomonadota; class Gammaproteobacteria; order Pseudomonadales; family Pseudomonadaceae; genus Pseudomonas; species Pseudomonas sp. Leaf129. The sequence goes on from NZ_LMOC01000009.1 coordinate 361,872, forward strand.
CACGCCGCCAACGAACGGGTCTGGATCACGACGCCCTATTTCATCCCCGATGAGGCGGTGTTTGCCGCTCTGAGGCTGGCCGTGCTGCGCGGTGTGGACGTCAGGATCCTGCTGCCCTCTCGTCCCGATCACAAAGTGGTGTATGCCGCCTCCAGCCTGTTCGCCTTCGAGGCCGTCCGTGCGGGTGTCCGGATGTTCCGCTATGAACCTGGATTTCTGCACCAGAAAGTGGTGCTGATCGATGACGAAATCACCGCGATCGGCAGCGCCAACATGGACAACCGCTCCTTCCGCCTGAACTTCGAAATCATGCTGTTGACCGTGGATAAAGCCTTCACCAGCGAAGTCGAACAGATGCTGCTGGACGACTTCGCCCAATCGCGCGAGATCGATGTACGCGACAGCAAGGAAACCCATCGCCTGCAAAAGTTGGGCATGCGCGTTGCGCGGCTGATCTCACCCATCCTCTAGCCTGCTCAGCTGCTGTAGATATCATCGCGGGTCCAGGGCAGTCCGGTATGGCCGTCGGTGTAGGGTTTGACGGCAAGGATCTGGTGGATGTTGATCCAGCCCCGACTGAACCCATAGGCGCAACCGGCCAGGTACAGACGCCAGATCCGCAGAGACTGTTCGGATACCATGCCGGCGGCGGCCTCCAACTGGTTTTCCAGGCGCGCGCTCCAGTGCTGCAAAGTGCGCGCGTAGTGCAGCCGCAGGCTTTCGACGTCCACGACCTCAAGTCCTGCTTCGCTGACCTGCGCATCGACCATGGACAGATGAGGCAATTCGCCGTGGGGGAAAACGTACTTGCCGATGAACTCCCCCGCGCCCCTGCCTACCGGACGGCCGTCCGTATGCCGGGCCGTGATGCCGTGGTTCATCACCAGGCCACCCTCGCGAACAGCGCCGCAAAGGCGTTGGCAATAGAGCCCCAGGTTGGCGTGGCCAACATGCTCGAACATGCCCACACTGACGATCTTGTCGAAGCGTCCGTCTTGGGGCAGGTCACGATAATCAAGCAGCTGTAGTTCGACCTGATGTTGCAGGCCTTCGGCCACTACTCGCGCCCGAGCCAGCTTAAGCTGCTCCTTGCTCAGGGTGATGCCGAGCACCCTGGCACCGAACTCCCGCGCTGCGAATCGCGCCAGGCCACCCCATCCACAACCGACATCCAGCAGGTAGTCACCCTGGCGCAGACGCAATTTGCGGCACAGGTGTCTGAACTTGTCCTGTTGCGCCTGTTCCAAGGTCTCCTGACCGGTATGGAAGTAAGCACAGGAGTAAGCCATGTCGCGGTCAAGCCAGAGCTGATAGAACTCGTTGGACAAGTCGTAGTGATAGGCGATCGAGCGTTCATCGGTGTCTTTGTCGTGTGCCGAGCGCACGGGCACGGGCCCCTCATCGTCGTGCAGAATCGCCTGGCTGAGTTCATCGCACAGGCGGATGACGTCACCGATCTCGCCTTCCACATCCACCTTGCCTTCGATGAAGGCACTACCAAGCTGATCCAGGCTGGGGTGGGAAAACTGGCTGATGACCTGCGGCTCTTTCAGCACGAGTGTGACGCTTGGTGAAGGACCCAGGTCCAGTTCGTGTCCATCCCAGAGACGCAGCCGTAAGGGAAGCTGCAGGTTTTGCAACACAGGCGGTAGGTGCGCGAGCATGGAAGTTCTCCCCTGTCTGAACGATTCAGCACAAAAGACTAGCTCAGAAGTCGGTACCCGGATGACCAGTCGATCATCGAGTCAGGTGCCGTGGGTCGGTAATCCTTCGATCTGTAATTAAATTTTCACGTCATCAGCTACGCTGGCAGCTACAGGACACATCCGGAAACATCGGAAATGCTTGCTGTACCATGCCCGGGCTTCGACATCATCAAGGAAATGGACCTGCATGAGCGCAGACAACGAAAGATTCATAGGTTTGGAATGGCTGCGCTTTTTCCTCGGCGTGTACCTTGTGATGTTTCACACACTCCCCTTCTACAGCGAGTACACACACCTGAGCGGATTGGTGGAGTTCACCGAACTGGGATTTTTCGCCACCAGTAGCTTCTTTGCGTTATCCGGCTTTCTCCTTACCCACGTCTACCTGGACGGCAACAAACTTCGAGAGCCACCGCTCTCCTTCATGACCAAGCGCTTTGCCAATCTCTACCCCATTCACCTGTTCGGCCTTGCCAGTTGCGTGATCCTGATCGCGCTCACGGGCCTGTTCGACAGCAACACCGACCTGGGTGTCGCCTATCGATCCGATGACCTGCTCAAGCGCACCGCTCCCGAGCTGCTGAAATACCACCTCAGTGACTTCCAGATAGCCGTCAACGCGGTGCTGCAGGTCACCCTGCTGCAAGCCTGGAACCCGGTCTACCTGGCCTACAACGGGCCGCTGTGGTCGATCTCGGCACTGTTCTTCTTCTATCTCGTGTTCCCCTGGTTCGCGCCGCGCCTGGCGGCCGCCAAACACAAGGTGCGGTTGCTGCTGATCATCTGGGCGGCGTGTCTGGTCCCGCCGCTGCTGGTGGTCCTCAACAATGACTACAGCTCGATCTGGATCGGTTTCCTTCACCACTTTCCGTTGCTGCGGCTACCAGTCTTCCTCGCCGGCATCGTCGCCTATCTATTGTTTCGCGAGCATCGGTTGATGGGCGTCGGGTTGCGGGGCCCTGGCAAACTGCTGGCGGTGGTTGCCCTGGGCTTTGGTGTAGCGATCGCCGCCGAGGTCAACTGGCGCGGTGCCAGTCACTGGTACGTGCTGCTGCACAATGGCCTGCTGCTGCCGCTGGTGCTCAGCGGGATCACGCTGTGCGCCATGGCCTCGAGTCCGCGCAGCGAGCGCTACATCAAATGGGCGCGCCGACTGGGCGCGGCATCGCTGCCGATGTTCGCCTTGCACACACCGATCTTCATCATCTTCCGTCGTCTGGAAATGCTGGCGAACATCAATGTGCCGTTGTGCTTCAGCAATGCCTCGGCCTGCGTTGCGCAGGCCAAGGGCCACCCTCTGTCGCTGGCGTACTACCCTATCCTGCTGCTGCTGTGCATCATCATCTGCGTGATATTCCAGGAGCAGATCGGCAACCGCACGCGGCAATGGCTGCTGCAGGGCCCGCTGAGTCGGTGGGTGGTCAAGAGCAAACGTGCAGATACAGGCAAGGCCAAGGCCATGCGCACGAGCATGAGCCGCGGCTGAGGGGCCAAGCGCCATGCCCTGAGACCGTTGGGTTCTCAGGGCATGGCGCTGGCACCCGGTCAGTACTTCCAGCTGACCGATGCGGTGATGTTGCGCGGCGCGCCATAGCTGCTGGCGGTCTGGCTGTACAGCGAGCGCAGGTACTTGCGATCGGTGACATTGTTAAAGTTCAGCGACGTGCTCCAATGGTCGTCGATGTCATAGCGGGTCATCAGGTCGACGATGGCATAGGCATTCTGGCGAATGGCGCTGTTGGTGTCGTTCTCCACCCCGCTCTGCCAGCTCAGGCGCGTGCCCACGTGAGCCTTCGGCAGCATCGGCAGGCGGTAGCTGACCAGACCGTGGAAGCTGTGTGTAGGCACATAGTTGCGCGCATCACTGCCGTCCTCGTCTTCGATGGCGACATAGGTGTAGCCTGCCAGCACGTCCAGGCCGGGGTACGCTTCGCCTGAAGCCTCCAGTTCCACCCCATGGCTCTTGTAGTCCTCGGTCTCGTACAGGTATTGCGAACCCACTTGGGTGAAGGCCCCGGCCACATTGCTCTGCTGCGTCTTGAACACAGCCGCCGTCAGGTCCAGACGGTTGTCGAGCAAGCGACCCTTGACGCCGGCCTCCAGGCTTTTGCCTTCGAGCGGGTCAAGCAACTTGCCATCCAGCCCGTAGGTGGCGTATTGCGGATTGAAGATCCGTGTCCAGCTGGTGTACAGCGCCCACTGCTCGCTCAGGTCGTAGACCAGGCCAGTGTACGGCGTCACTCGGCCATGCTCGCGCAGGGAATGATCCGAGCCGTAGCTCTCACCCGAGCCATCGGCGCTCAGCATGCGTGCACCCGCGATCCAGTGCAGATCGTCCGTCAGGTTGAAGCGCGCGCCGGCGAACAGGCTCTTTTGCCTGTCCACGAAGTTCTGGGTATTGGTGTCGCTGGTCACGGTGAAGGACGGACGGGCGGTGGTGCCGTTCAGGATGCTGGCAAAGGAAGTGTAGTAATACCCTCCGTCAACGGAATCATATTCACGCGCAGTCTGGTGCGTCCGTCCGTAGGTGGCCCCAAAGGTGAGTTCATGCTGGCGACCGAACAGGCTGAAAGGGCCTGACAGCTTCGCTTCACCAATGGCCTGGTTGGCCGTGGCGGAGGTGTCTGCCGCAAAGACCGAGGCCCGATCAGCGTTCAACCCAGCCACGTAGAACATGTTGGTGTCCTGGTATTCATGAATACCGGTCACCGTCAGCGTGGCATTCCAGCCATTGTCGAAGGCATGCTGCAGTTCGGCGAAGGTGCGCTGCGTGTGCATGTTCCAGTAGGTCCAGGGCTGGCCCACGTTGGAACTGCGGCTGCTGTAGTGCAACCGGTTGCCTGCGTCGTCCACCAGCGGCAGGTTGCCCCAAGTGCTGGCATTGGAGTCGCTGTTGTGCTGGGAAAAGCCGACCGTGAGCGTATCCCGCTCGCTCAGATCGAACGCCAGCAAACCCGCGGCCACGTTGCGTTCGTGGCTGTAGCGGTCCATCCAGGAGTTGCCCTTGTCGTGGGCGTAGATGAAACGGCCACGCACGTTGCCGGTGTCGGTCAACGGGCCTGAGACGTCGGCGGCGATACGGCGGCCGTCCCAGGAGCCCACGCTGCTATCGATCTGCGCCTGGAAGGTCTCGGTTGGGCGTTTGCGCACGAAATTCACCGTCGCCGATGGATTGCCGGTCCCGCTCATCAATCCGTTGGCCCCGTGCAGCACGTCGATCTGCTCGTACTCAGCCATGTCGACGTCGCCGATCAAGGTGGCCTGGGAAAACGGCATGCTCATCCCATCGTATTCGAACGACGTGATTTCAAAGCCGCGGGATGTGAATTCGGTCCGATCGCTCTCGCTCTGCTCCACCGTCACCGAAGGTGCGGAGCGCAAGGCGTCCTTGATGCCACGGATCTTGAAGTCTTCCATCTGCGCCTGGGTGACGGTGGTGATGCCCTGTGGTGTTTCCTGCTTGCTCAGCCCCAGCTTGGTAGTGCTCGAGGAAGGCTTGGCCGTGTAGCTGACGGTGGGATCTCTGTATTGATCCTCGGAGGCCGATTCCTGCACCTGAATGGACGGCAGCGTGAGGGAATCATCGGCGTGCGCCAGCGGAAAGGTACCGCAGGCGCCGGCCAGCAACAGGGTGGCGGAAATACGAGGCTTCAAGATCGGCGTCCCAAGACGAAGAAAAGGACGGTGATAATGTAGGAAATTTCAAACAAGAACTAGAATCGTTTACCTGTTTTTTACTTTTTTTTCACATTTGTGCCGGTAAGTCAGTCCTGCCAGTAAGCGGACGATGCTGAGCATCAGGCTCGCAGGGCGATCAGTCCACCCTGTCCAACTCCACCACACAGACCTGGGCCATTGCGCCCTCCAGGCTATAGCGCTGCAACTGACCGCCGACGTTGGTGCACCGCAGGGTGGCTCGCGGGGCCAGCTCATGGCGCTGTCCACTGCTCGCGTGGGTGACGTTGACAATGCCCACTGACGCATTGAAGAAAACGACCTGAGTCGCCTTGGAACCCAACACCACGGCCGGATGACAATCCACCCAGCGCAACGAAGCGTTGATCCGATCCGGGCGGTAGATCAGGTTGAAATCCTCGATCGGCGAGCCCAGCAAGCGACACTGCACGGTCGCTCCACCGTCGAAACTCAGCGGCTGCAGGGGACCCAGCGCCTCACTGTCCACCCCATTGATTTGCAACACCATCCCATCGCCATGCAGCACGGTGATGACCCGGCTATAGCCGGGGAACACGGAAAAGGGTCCATCGACATCGATCTGGGCGATCGACAGGCGCCAGTCATAGCCGCTGTCATCGACGCAGCGCTGCTGGGCAATCTCCAAGGTGCTGCCACCCCCGTTTTTCCAGGGCATGGCCGTGTACGCTTCGGGTTGGTATAGGTGCGAATCAGTCATCGGAATCCGGCTACCAAAGAAATGTCAGGCAGGCTTGAACGCCATGAAGCGCTCGATCAGCGCAAGCAGTACCGGCCGCAAGGTGTCGACCTTGGCCTGCTGCAACCCATAGGGCGGCGTTTCCTGCATGTAGGCACGCTGCGCCAGCTCCAGTTGAACCGCGTAAACCCCTTGGGCCGGGCTGCCGTACTGGCGGGTGATGTAGCCGCCCTTGAACCGACCATTGAGCACCGCTGGCAACTGCGGAGCCAACTGCTCGGCCAAGGTGTGCAACTGCTCGCCAACGCCAGGCGCGCAGGCGCTGCCGCTTGCCGTACCGAAGTTGAACACCGGCAACTCGCCTTCGAACAGGTGGGGGATAACCGAGCGGATCGAGTGGGCATCCCATAGCAGGGCATACCCGTGGATGGCTTTGATTCGCTGCAATTGCTGGTGCAAGGCCCGATGGTACGGCTGCCAATAGTGCTCCAGGCGCCTGGCGATTTCAGTATCGTCAGGTTCGTGCCCCGGCTGATACAGGGGCACATCGTCGAAGGTGGCCAGCGGGCAGAGTCCGGTGGTGTTCTGGCCAGGGTAGAGGCTGGCGCCATCGGCCGGCCGATTCAGGTCGATCACGTAGCGCGAAAAACGTGGCCGCAGTGTCGACGCCCCCAGCGCGGTCGCGAAGTCGTACAGCTCATGGATATGCCAATCGGTGTCATCCACCGCCTGGCCGACCGGGCTGTAATGCGCCTTCAGATCGTCCGGCAGTTCAGTGCCGACATGGGGCATGGAGATCAGCAAAGGGCCGATGCCCTCATGCAGCTCAAACGTGTGTTCCTGAGTCATATCGTTTGCTCCAGGAGGTCGGCCAGGGTGGCGCGGTAGCCGTGCAGCGCTTCCACCTGCAGGGCGTGCTGGCCGTCGTCGATGACGTGCCTGCCGCCGACGAAGACATCGCGTACGGGGTGGCTGCCGTGCTCGCAGAACACCATCGAGGACAACAGCTGTGCCGGATTGCCCGGGGCGATAGTGGCGGCGTCCGAATCGATCACGACCAGATCGGCACGCTGGCCGACCACCAGGCCGCCCACCGAGCGGCCCGTGGCCTGCGCCCCACCACTCACCGCCTGAGCGAACAGTCGGTCCGCCACTGCCGGCGCTTCGGCGCTGGCCAGCACGTTGCGGCGGCGATGCAACAGACGTTGGCCGTATTCCAGCAAGCGCAGTTCGGCCCAGGGATTGACCGCCACGTTGCTGTCCGAACCGATACCCCAATTTCCCTTGTCGGCCAGGAAACGCTGCGCATCGAACAGACCATCGCCAAGGTTGGCTTCGGTGGTCGGACACAGACCGACCACGGCACCACTGCGTGCCAACGCGGCGTATTCAGCGTCGTCCATGTGGGTGGCGTGCACCAGGCACCATCGCGGGTTTAGGGGTTGCCGGTCCAACAGCCATTGCACCGGTCGCTGGCCGAGGATGGCTACGCAGTCATCGACCTCACGGGTTTGTTCGGCAATATGAATATGCACGGGCGCCCGCGGGTCTTCACTGTCCAAGCCCTGGATCAGCCTCGACAAGGAGGCTTCGCTCACGGCGCGCAACGAGTGCGGCGCTACGCCGTAGCGCCGGTTGCCGTTCTGCGGCATGGCTTTTTGCAGGTGCTGACGCAGCTCGAGGATCCACTCGGGTGAATTGATGAAGCGACGCTGGTGCGGTAACGGTTCTGCCTGACCCAGGCCGCCGTACTGGTACAGCACTGGCAGCAGGGTCATGCCGATGCCCACCTCCTCGGCTGCACGAACCACGCGCAGGGACAGTTCGGCGGGGTTGGCGTAGGGCTGGCCGTCAGCGCCATGGTGCACGTAGTGAAACTCGCAGACCGAGGTGTACCCGGCCTTGAGCATCTCGATGTACAAATGCCGACCGATGGCCTGCAGGTGCCGCGGTTGCAGGCGCTGGGCGAAGCGATACATCAGGGTGCGCCAGCTCCAGAAGGAGTCTTTCGGGTCGCCCAGGGTTTCGGTCAACCCGGCCATGGCGCGCTGAAAGGTATGGGAATGCAGGTTCGGCATGCCACTGATCACCGGGCCCCGCGCCACCGGCGTGCCGGCCGCAGGCACGGCATCGATGCTCACGGTGGTCAGATCGCCGAGCGCGTTCCAGCTCAGCAGCACATTGCGCTGCCAGCCATCGGGCAGTAGGGCGCTGTGGGCAAACAGGCTGCTCTGGGCGTGACTGGTAGGTGAATCCAAGGGTGTATCCACATGAACCTCTAGGCAGTGAGTCAGGCGCGGGCAATCAGAGAACAGGCGCCGCGTCTCGCGACAGCACGCTTTGCAGGAAGCTGCGCGTACGGGCTTCGCGAGGCGCGGTGAACAGCTGGGCTGGCGGCGCGGCTTCGACGATGGCGCCTTGGTCCATGACCACCACCACATCGGCCACTTCCCGGGCAAAACCCATTTCGTGGGTGACGATGATCATGGTCATGCCTTCGTTCGCCAGGGTCTTCATGACCTGCAACACCTCGCCCACCAGTTCCGGGTCCAGTGCCGAGGTCGGCTCGTCGAACAGCATGACCTTGGGTTCCATGGCCAATGCACGGGCGATCGCCACGCGCTGCTTCTGCCCGCCCGACAGGGTGCCGGGATAGACCTGGGCCTTGTGTTCGAGGCCGACCTTGTTCAACAGGCGCAGGCCCTGCTCTTGCGCAGCCTGGCGCGACTTGCCGCGCAGGGCCATGGGCGCCAGGGTGATGTTGTCCAATACGCTGAGGTGCGGGAACAGGTTGAAGGACTGGAACACCATGCCGACTTCGCTACGCAGGGCGTCGAGTTTGCTTTCGGACATCATCCGGCCCTGCTCCACCACCGTGTGGCCGCAAGCCCGCAGCGTTCCGCCTTCGGCGGTCTCCAGACCGTTCATGCAACGCAGGAAGGTGCTCTTGCCCGAACCGCTCGGGCCGATCACCACCACGACCTGGCTGGGCTGCACGCTGAAGTCGATGTTGTGCAGCACCTGATGGGTACCGAAGGATTTGCTCAGGTTCCGAATGTCGATGATGGCGGTGCTCATCACACTCTCCCGTCGGCGCGCAGCACTTTCTCGGTGCGGCGCAGGATCAAGGTGGTGATGCTGGTCAGCATCAGATAGATGAAGGCGATGGCCAGGTACACTTCGAGCGAGCGATAGGACACGCTGATGATTTTCTCGCCCTCGTGCATCACATCGGCAATGGTCAGCAACGACACCAGCGCCGAGTTCTTGATCAAGGCAATGAATTCGTTGCCCAGGGCGGGAATCATGCGCACGAAGGCCTGGGGCAGGATCACCTTGCGCATCGCCAGCTTGTGCGGCAGCCCCAGGGATCGAGCGGCTTCCATCTGGCCCTTTTCCACGGACTGGATCGACCCGCGGACGATCTCCGAGACATAGGCCGCGCTGTAGATGCCCAGGCCAAAGATCCCACATACATAGGCCGGCAATTGGATGCCGAAATGCGGCAGACCGAAGAACAGAATGAACAACTGAACCAGCAGCGGCGTGCCACGGACCAGCGTCAGGTAGGTGGTGCACAGCCCATAGATGATCTTGCGATTGGGATTGAGCCTGCCCAGCCCGATCAACAGGCCCAGCACACAGCCCAGCACCAATGCCGCAGCCGTGATTTCGATGGTGATCAGGGTGCCGGAGGCGAGCGCGCGCCAGCCGTCCCAGACCGGGGAAAAGTCGAGATCCATGAAGTACTCCGCACAGGCTACGGTTGAAGGCGTGATGTGCAGGTCCGTGCAAGCGTCGCGCGGACCTGCAGTGGCGGCTTATTCTTTGGTGGTGCCGAACCATTTCTGGGTCAGGGCGGCATATTCGCCGTTGCTGCGCAGGGTCTGCAGCGCCTGGTTCATCTGCTGTTGCAGCTCGGTGTCATTCTTGCGAATGGCGAAACCGTACAGTTCGGTGGTCAGGCCTTCGTCCAGCACCCGGACCTTGGGCTGACGCTTGGCGTATTCCACTGCCGCCGGACGCCCAGTGACCGCAGCGTTGACCCGGCCAATGGCCAACAGGTCGAACATGGCCTGGTTCTTCTCCACTTCCACCACAGTCACTGCGGGGTAGTTGGTTTTCAGAAAGTCGATGGACTTGGTGCCCACCTGGGCCGAAACCTTCTTGCCCGCCACCAGATCGGCAGGCTTGTCGATGCTGGCGTCCTCCTTCAGGACCAATACAGCCAGGCCCCCGCGATAGTAGGAGTCAGTGAAGTTGACCACCTTCTGACGCTCTTCGGTCATGTAGATAGCCGATGCTGCGACATCGAAGCGGTTCGAAATCAAGCCAGGAATCAGCCCCTTGAAGCCGATGTCGACCCATTCGACCTTCTTGTTCAGTTGCTTCCCGATGGCTTCGATCAATTCGATATCGAAGCCGGTGCGCTTGCCATCCTGCACGAATTCCATGGGTGGGAAGGTGGCATCGGTGCCGACACGCATCACATCGTCGGCTGCCTGGGCCGAGGTGCAGAGCGAGGCCATCAGCGTCAGCGCGGCAGCCAGGGGGGTGAACAACTTCAACGCTTTCATCACAAATTCCTTTGGCAAGGGTGAGTCCATCAGGACCCGAAACATGGATTGAGCGGCAGTTAGAAGCGATTGCAGATGCGGCTGGCTGCTTTTCTGGTGAGGCTGATCAGCTCAGCCTCCCGTGGGCCAACGCGCAATGACGGCGCCATCAACGTAATGGTGCCTTCCAGGCCACCGTCCGCTGAAACCAATGGGACACTCACGCCCCAGACACCCAGATCGACTTCACTGTCACTGGTGGCATAGCCATTCTTGCGAATTCGGGCGATCTCCTTTTCCAGCGCCGCGACGTCCACGGCGCCCTGTTGCGCTTGCTCCGCGAGCAACTGGCGCTGCACCGGCTCGGGCAGAAACGCCAGCAGGCTCTTGGCCGATGCACCCTGCATCATGGAATGCGCGCGGCCCTTGGTGAACGAGCAACGCAGCGAGCTGCTGCTCTCCTCCATGGCGATGCACACCATCTGGCCATTGCTGTACACCAGCAGGCCAACACTTTCGCCCGTGCGTTCAGCCAGGGCACCGATCTCGTCGCGGCTCTGGCTGATCAGGTGGGACGTCTGATCGAAGCCCCAGGCCAGTTGCACCCCGGTCGCACCGGGTTCGTACAACCCGGTGGTCATGTGCTCTTGCAGCAAGCCCCACTTCTTCAGCGACGCCAGATGCCGATAGACCGTGCTCAGCGGCAGCTCAACCTGCGCGGCAATGCGCTTGGCCGCTATGGGTTGTCCGGCCTTGGCCACACAGGTCAGCACCTGCAGCACACGGTCGACGATGCCTGTGGTTCGTGGGTCATTCATGACTGCACTATAAGAACAAATTCTCGATTCTGAAGGACGATTCTCACTGAGCGGGAAAAAAACTCCATACAGCCGACTGCACTCTTCACCCAGGCAGCCATGGGATGCCCCTCGACCGCTCTAGATCCGAACTCTCATGATTTCCTGCAGGTCACAACTCCATGCCCTGCCCACGGACTTTCAGGAGACAGCCCATGCCCTACTCGACCCCTACGCTGCTGACACCTTTGCGCCGCGCGTGCTTGGCCGGGCTGTTGCTCGGCGCCCTGCCGATGGCCCATGCGGCCGACGTCCTGCTGGTGGGCAACAAGGCCGGCGCCAGTGTGTCGGCACTGGACATGGTCAACGGCAAGGAACTGTTGAAGCTGCCAGTCGGCACCGGCCCCCATGAGGTCATCGTCGCCGGCGACGGTCGGCTGGCGGTGGTGGGCAACTACGGCGCCCAGGGCAAGGCCAACAACAGCCTGAGCGTGATCGACTGGCCGACCCGCAAGGTGGTGCGCACCATCGACCTGGGCCAGGATTCGCGCCCCCACGGCATACGCTTCTTTCCCGACAACCAACGCGTCGTGGTGACCACCGAAGACAGCGAACGCCTGCTGGTGGTCGACCTGGCCCAGGGCAAGGTGCTCGAGCGCATCGACGTTGGCGGTGGTCAGCCCCATATGGTGGTGCTGTCGGCAGACGCCAGCCGCGCCTACGTGACCCACGTCAAAGGCGGCAGTCTGTCGGTGGTCGACCTTGTACAGCACCGCAAGCTCGCCTCGGTGCCCACCGGCAACAGCACCGAGGGCATTGCCATCGAGCCGTCGGGCAAGCATGTGTGGGTGAGCAACCGTGAAGACGACGAGGTGGCGCTGGTCGATACCCAGACGCTGAAGGTGGTGGATCGGATCAAGACCGGCCGCTTCCCGATCCGCATCGTCATGACACCCGATGGCAACCATGCGTTGGTCAGCTGCGCCAAATCTGCCGAGCTGTCGGTGATCGACGTGGCGAACAAGCGCGAGATCAAGCGCATCGATCTGGCCCGAAAAGGCGCGGTGTATCGCAAAACCTTGCTGGGCGCCGCAGCCCTGCCCATCGGCGCGGTGGTGGCGCCGGACGGCAAGCGTGCATTCGTGGCCATCAGCGGCGGCGACGAGATTGCCGTGATCGACACTGCCACCTGGTCCGTGCAGGCCCGCTGGCCGGCAGGCCCGGAGCCGGATGCGCTGGCTATTGTCCCGCAGGGTTGAGTGTCCACAGCTTCGAGCATTCAACAGCGTCGAATTCCATGGGATAGTGCCTGTCTTCCTCACCACCTGAAGACCCTGCCCCATGGCCACCAAGCACCCACTTGAACCGCTGGCTCGACGCTTCCTCGGCAAACACCCCCATCAGCTCGAACCCGAAGAAATCCATGTGCTGGAGCAGATGAGAAAACGACTGCCCGTCAGCCGCGATGCCGGTGACGCCTCCGATGAGGTAGCTACCTTCGGTGAACGGCTGTCCGATCGCGTAGCGGCAATCGGTGGTTCATGGGCCTTCATCATCGCTTTCACCATCATCCTGCTGGGCTGGATGCTGCTCAACACCGATGTGCTCGATCACTTCGGCCTGGCTTTCGACCCCTACCCGTACATCTTCCTCAACCTGATGCTGTCCACCGTCGCAGCCATTCAGGCGCCGGTGATCATGATGAGCCAGAACCGCCAGTCAGCCAAAGACCGCCTGGCCGCGAGCCTGGACTTCGAGGTGAACCTGCGCGCGGAGTTGGAGATCATGCGACTGCATGAAAAGATCGACAAGGAGATCGTCGAGCGGCTGAATCGGATATTGGCCAAGGTGGAGCCTGAGGGGACGGTGTGAGCGTGCGCTTGGGCCTGGCGGGCAGGGGTTCAGGGGGGATTGGCGGTCATATAGCTGTGATGAAACAATAAAGATTGTCACAGTGCCCCCCGTATTCCGGGGTCCGTAGGTCATTACAAAGCTAGTTCCATGAAAATAAAGTTTGTCACAAAACTCAGAATCTCCAAAAAAACGGCTAACTTGCAAACAATAAAGATTGTCAAGAGGCCTTTAGGGTTACGAAATTCGTAAAGAGATGCACTGGAACCGTTGGCAACGCACATCACACAGCTCGCCGATTCAGTACGGCATGTCGAGGTAGGCGGGCTGTGAGTATGTCCCCCACCCAACGAAAGGTACGATTCCCTCTAGTTTTTCTCAGCAGATCGAGTTGCATCTTGAGTCCAGATGGCATTACCTGCTGCGGCGCACAATCTGGATTTTAGCGGAGATGGCCAGGTTGAACCTTCCTCCGGCAGCTACCGACTACTATCTGCTTGCCACCACACCCTGGCCAGCCTGGCAAGCGGTCGTGATTTTTTTCGAATGGGATGTGGAAAAACTCAAAAGCGCGGATGTTGATCTGGAAGAACTACTCAAATCCATAGGCGTAACACAACAGTGGCTCGGCCCCCCAGGATACGACATACCCATGGGCGGTCACGTCTATCTGGTAAAATCACAGGCCCAACTTGAAGAGCTTCCGTGACTAGATCAGTTCAGGGAGCGGCCTGATTCAGCGTATCAGTTCAGTCCTGCACGGAGTGAACTGTCATAAATTGCAGTTTCGAAATAACTAAAATTCGACTATAACGCTTGCTTTCACCAAATTGGGCACACAATGATGAAATGGAAGGAAAAATGGATGTGGGGCGCTATAGTTTTCTACATTGTTTCAGTGGCTGGAGTTTATATATTTAATTTGCACGATTATCCATTCTCTAAGTCTCCAGGTGACTGGGGCACCATTGGCGATTACTTTGGCGGCTTAATCAACCCGCCAACTTCGCTTATCGCATTGTATTTTTTAATAAAAGCATATTTTAGCCAAAAAGAAGAACTATCAGCAACGAAGATCGCTCTGGAAGACAGTGCCAAACATCAAGAGGCGCTAGCAAAAGCTCAGATCCTGAGCATACGTGCTGCAGCAAAGTTTGAAGAAATAAAATTCTGGTCGAGCGAGGTAGAGAGATGCACGATAGCAACAAATAATAACCGGAAAACCTGGAATCTGAACGGTAAACAGCTATTCTCAGACGAAGAAATACATGGCTACAGACTGAGTTGCTTCGCCATGATGGATAAGCTACTTAAAGAATCCAAACTGCTGCAGATCGAAGTGGACGATCTCTGAAAGAGACCATAGACTCTCGATGGCTGCAACTTTCTAAGAAATGACAGCGTTTTTGCAAGGCCGGATACGAATCTAATTCGCTTCAGCCCGAGCCACGCGCCGTTGACTGCCCTGCTTGGAATCAAGCCTCCCAGTCAACGGACTCACAGCGAGGGTATTTGTATCCACGGTTGACGATCCATGTGACAATCTCGTCTTTAAACATAAGAAGAGCGATACCACCAGTAATGATCGCAGTCACCATCGTGAGAGCAAATCCGGTACCGGCGAAGAGATAGTATCTCCATGCTTGGAACCCACCCATCGGCAGTGCCCCGCCGAGAATCTTAATGAACAGCTCTAGATTAGTTTCTTCCGTATGCCCACAGCCTGGGGTGTTGTATCTAATCTTCATATTGGTTTTCTGATTCGATTGAAGGAGCATAATTTCAATATTGAGGGTGAGAGCTACTAGTAGCTCAACCAGTCGCTTGGACCGCCAGTGTTCTATCTCTGGCAGATTTTGGTCCAGCTCTCTAGCTTTTCAGTTTAAGCCAAAATTTGCCAATTTCTTCTGGTGTAGAAGTTTTGTAGTCTAGCTTAATCTTTTTTTGAGAGGATTCGTTATAACTCTTAAACACTGCCTCACCTTCAGAACTATCCATCAGCACCCCTTCACCCATAGGGTCAAACTGGAAATAGTCTGTATGGAGTGTTTTGAAGCGGTCTTTATATGAGACAAGCAAATATTTCTGAATGCCGCCTATAATGTGTTTTTCCTCACTACTATATTTCTTGGAAAAGATATTTAATCTATCTTCCAAGAGCCCTGTATTCCCTATGTCTTGGTACAGCACAAAATCCTTTTCGCTACCATCCACCCATGTCACGTTAGGAAAATACCCTTCAAGGGGTATAATAGATTTATTAAGATGAGTATTTTTTGTATAGGGTCCATTAATCGGAGCAACCTGCAGCTCTCGTAGTTCCAAAAACGCTATAGGAACAGCGCGCAGTTCGTACATCGAATCCCCAGAGTTAGTAACTTCCAGCTTCTCTTCTCGAACTCCATCTTCCGAAGATAAAAAATTAAAACGAGCCTTAACATTTGGTAAATAAGGAAGCGTAGCAATCCTTTGGGCATCGTTCGCCAAGGATAGCTGAGCTTTGGCTATGGAGTTAGCGTTAATCGAAACAATGATAGCCATGATTGCTAGCAGTACAGAGACGCAAGTTTCAAAATAAACTTTATTACTTGTAAGGAAGACTTTCAAATTAACTCTCTATTTATCAATACTAGACCGTTATGCATAATTATGAGGGCCTCATTTAACTCAGTTGCTATCGCCAGATACCAACCAGCCTATCAGAGGCTGATATCCATTTCTACGAATGACTTCTTCTTAGCGTTTGGCTAAAGCTCTCTCCAAAATGAGCTTCAGATCTGGAGCGACCGTAAACCCCTCTGGGATGGTGAAGGTGTTCAAAAGCTTATCGCTGTAACCGTTTTGGGTGGCTACAACTTTTATTTGAGCCAATAGCTTCTTACCTTTGACGGTTCTTGGACTAGGCCCCGCCCCAGAGCCCATAAATCCTCGGTCGCAGGTGAACCACCATCAGGCCAAGTTAGCCTATTGATGAGGTCTAAGAGAACGAGAGCGTTTTAACTGATAGGGCTATGGAGAGCACCGCTCTTAGCGTAAAGGAATACACCTCCTCCGCCGGGGTTAATGAGTCAAATGCTCGCATATCCAGAAGCCAGCCTTAGCCGTGCATAAAACCGCAAACTTCTAACTTTGCAGCCGCCAACACAGCTTCTGGGTCTTCTGCCAGAACATCCTTCGGCTGTCGGCCTCCTAGGCAGCCGTTCTTCCGCTGAGTCATCAGTCTGGAGGCAGCAAGTTTTCTTGGTGCAATGGGCGCAGATGTCATTTCACGAGTCGCTCATTGTGAGGCGACCCACTCGATCAGAACGGCACTGGGCATGTGGCGTGGGGAACTCATGAGCCGGTTTACCCAGGACAGAAGTGACAGTGGCGAGGTAGATAATGAGCCGTTATTCCTGAACCCGCCACTACCCCGGCAAAAGCGCCGGGATAGAGCCTTGTGAAACACTTTAACGACTTGCGACAACTTTATTATTGTGTGACAACCTTTATGATTTGGAAACATCAGCTCGCAACCCTACCCCCCTCACTCCACCGTCACCGACTTCGCCAAATTACGCGGCTGATCCACATCCGTTCCCTTCAGCACCGCCACGTAGTACGAAAGCAGCTGCAACGGAATGGTGTAGAGGATCGGCGCCAACGCATCGATGATATGCGGCATGGCCACCACATGAGTGCCGGGGCCGTTGCTCAGCTGCGCCTGCTCATCGGCGAATACCACCAGCTCGCCGCCGCGCGCGCGCACTTCCTGCAGGTTGGATTTGAGTTTTTCCAGTAGCTCGTTGTTCGGTGCCACGGTGACCACCGGCATGTCCTTGTCCACCAGCGCCAGCGGCCCGTGCTTCAATTCGCCGGCAGGATAGGCTTCGGCGTGGATGTAGGAGATCTCCTTGAGCTTCAGCGCACCTTCCATTGCCACCGGGAACTGCGCGCCGCGGCCCAGGAACAGCGTGTGGTGCTTCTCGGCGAACAGCTCGGCGATGCGCTCGATGGTGGTGTCCATGGCCAGGGCTTCGCCCAGGCGGGTGGGCAGGCGGCGGAGCTCGGCCACCAGCTGCGCCTCGACACCCTCCTCCAATGATCCGTGTACCTGGCCAAGGGAAAGCGTCAGCAACATCAGCGCGACCAGCTGCGTGGTGAACGCCTTGGTCGAAGCCACACCGATCTCCGGGCCTGCCTGAGTCAGCAGGGTCAGGTCGGACTCGCGCACCAGGGAGCTGATGCCGACGTTGCAGATGGCCAGACTGCCGAGAAACCCGAGTTGCTTGCCGTTGCGCAATGCGGCCAGGGTGTCAGCCGTTTCGCCGGACTGGGAGATGGAGACGAACAAGGTGTCGGGCTGCACCACGACCTTGCGATAGCGGAACTCGCTGGCCACTTCGACCTGGCAAGGGATGCCGGCCAGGCCTTCGAGCCAGTAGCGCGCAACCATACCCGCGTGATAGCTGGTGCCGCATGCGACGATCTGCACGTTGCGCACCTTGGCGAACAGTTCGGCCGCCTGTGGGCCGAAGGCCTGCACCAGCACCTGGTTCTGCCCAAGACGGCCTTCCAGGGTGCGCTGTACCACGGTAGGTTGCTCGTGGATCTCCTTCATCATGAAGTGGCGATATTCGCCCTTGTCGGCGGCCTCTGCGCCTTCGTGGTACTGCACGCTTTCGCGTTCCACAAGTGCGCCCGCGGCGTCCCAGATCTGCACGCTTTCACGACGGATCTCGGCAATGTCACCTTCCTCCAGGTACATGAAGCGGTCGGTCACCTGGCGCAGGGCCAACTGGTCGGAGGCCAGGAAGTTCTCGCCCATGCCCAGGCCGATCACCAGCGGACTGCCGCTGCGGGCGGCGACCAGACGATCGGGCTGGTGCACGCTGATGGCAGCCAGGCCGTAGGCGCCGTGCAGTTGCTTGACCGTCGCCTTGAGCGCATCGGCCAGGTCCGGCAGGGCCTTGAGGGTGTGGTGCAGCAAGTGGGCGATGACTTCGGTATCGGTCTGCGAGGTGAACACGTAGCCCAGCTCCTTGAGCTGGGTGCGCAACACTTCGTGGTTTTCGATGATGCCGTTGTGCACCACGGCCACTTCGTCTGTGGAAAAGTGCGGGTGAGCGTTCTGTTCGGTGGGCGCACCGTGGGTAGCCCAGCGGGTGTGGGCGATCCCCAGCTTACCGAGCAGAGGCTCCTCCGCCAGCGCCGTTTGCAGTTCGGCGACCTTGCCCACACGACGTCGGCGCTGCACGCTGCCAGCCTCGTCCATCACCGCGACACCGGCGCTGTCGTAGCCGCGATATTCCAAGCGCTTGAGGCCCTCGACCAGAATGGCAGTGATGTTGCGCTCCGCAATGGCGCCGACGATTCCACACATGTTCGCTTCTCCTAGCTGGTAGCGGCGAGCACGAGATCGATCCCGCGCGCCTGAATCTGATCGCGCGCTTCGAGCGGCAGACGATCATCGGTGATGAGGGTACTGATGCGGCCCCAGGGCAGCTCCAGATTGGGAATCTTGCGTCCGACCTTGTCGGACTCGACCATGACGATCACTTCGCGAGCGACTTCGGCCATTACCCTGCTCAGGCCCAGCAACTCGTTGAAGGTCGTCGTGCCGCGCTCCAGATCGATGCCGTCGGCACCGATGAAGAGCTGATCGAAGTCATAAGAGCGCAGGACCTGTTCGGCCACTTGGCCCTGGAACGATTCGGAGTGCGGATCCCAGGTGCCACCGGTCATCAGCAGTACGGGCTCGTGCTCCAGCGCACCCAGAGCGTTGGCCACGTGCAGCGAGTTGGTCATGACGACCAGACCCGGCTGCTTGCCCAACTCCGGAATCATCGCCGCCGTGGTGCTGCCACTGTCGATGATGATCCGCGCGTGTTCCTTGATACGTAGAACGGCTGCACGGGCGATGGATTGCTTGATGGCCGAGACGCGCGGGCCCGGTTCGCCAATCAGCTCTTGAGGCATGGTCACCGCACCGCCGTAGCGACGCAGGAGCAGTCCATGACTTTCAAGGGCGGCAAGGTCCTTGCGAATGGTCACTTCGGACGTGGCGAAGTGCTTGGCCAAGTTATCCACACTCACTTCGCCCTGCTCGTTGAGCAAGGCGAGGATGCTGTGACGGCGTTGAGGCGTATTGCGCTTCGACATGACGACCTAAGTTTCGTTTCGAAAGATAACGAAGGCAATAGAAACCTAAAATGAAAGATCCGTCAATGGTGAAGCAAGGCTTTTCTGTAATCTCTTCGTGGGGCGGAGGGCTCACCGCCCGCCTCGCTCTCACGAATTGGGACACAGGACACTGTGGGAGCAGGATCTGCCCGCGAAGAGGCCAGTGATAAAATCATCGTGCTGTGGATAACTAGGGCTTTTTGATCTTCACCGGCCGTTTCCACCCTTCAACATTGCGCTGCCGGGTCCGCGCCACTGCCAACTGCCCTTCCGGCACCTCTTGGGTAATGGTCGAACCCGCAGCAGTGGTCGACCCCGCCAAGATATCCACAGGCGCTACCAGCGAATTGTTCGAACCAATGAACACGTCCTCACCAATAGTGGTTTTCCATTTGTTCGCCCCGTCGTAGTTGCAGGTGATGGTCCCCGCGCCGATGTTGCTGCCGGCACCGATGTCCGCATCACCCAGGTAGGTCAAGTGACCGGCCTTGGCGCCCTCGCCCATGCGCGCGTTCTTCAGCTCGACAAAGTTACCCACATGGGCGCGAGCTTCCAGCACCGTACCCGGTCGCAGCCGCGCGAATGGGCCGGCATCACTGCCTTCGTGCAACACCGCCCCGTCCAGATGACTGTTGGCCTTGACCACCACGCCGCGGCCCAGGGTGCTGTCCTTGATGTAGCAGTTGGGACCGATGACCACGTCGTCCTCGATCACCACGCGGCCTTCGAGCACCACGTTGACGTCGATCAGGACATCGCGGCCCACGGTGACGTCTCCGCGCACATCGAAGCGTGCCGGGTCGCGCAAGGTCACGCCTTGGGCCATCAGGCGACGACCTTCACGCAGTTGGTAATGGCGCTCCAGTTCCGAGAGCTGACGCCGGTCGTTGGCGCCCTGCACTTCCATCGGATCCTGGGCGGTTTCCGTGGCAACCACCAAGCCGTCGCTGACCGCCATGGCGATCACGTCGGTCAGGTAATACTCGCCTTGGGCGTTGTCGTTGGACAGGCGCGCCAGCCAGTCGGCCAGGCGCTTTCCAGGGACCGCAAGAATACCGGTGTTGCCTTCCTTGATGGCTTTCTGTTCGTCGCCGGCGTCCTTGTGCTCGACGATGGCCTGCACCTGGCCATCGGCATCACGTACGATGCGCCCGTAGCCCGTGGGATCGGCCAGGTTGACGGTGAGCAGACCCAACTGATCGGCACTGACCTTCTGCAGCAGCCGCTGCAAAGTGGCCACCTCGATCAGCGGTACGTCACCGTAGAGAATCAACACATTATCGGCGCTCAGGCCCGGAACCGCCTGTGCGACCGCATGGCCCGTACCCAGCTGCTTGTCCTGCAACACGAAATTCAGATCATCGGCAGCGAGGCGTTCGCGTACCGCGTCGGCGCCATGGCCGATCACTACATGAATGCCCTGCGGTTGGAGTTGGCGCGCGCTGTGGATAACATGGCCGAGCATGGAATTGCCGGCGACAGGGTGCAATACCTTGGGCAGGGCCGAGCGCATGCGCGTGCCCTGGCCAGCGGCGAGAATGACGATATCGAGAGACATGGACGGCTACCAATCCGGAGAATGGCCAGCAGGCTGACCGGGGAGGAAATGCTGAAAAAGAAAAAGGGTAGCCGAGGCTACCCTTTTACTCAATCGCAAGTGAATCGACGCATCAGCCGCCGAATTTCTTGCGGATCTGCTGGACGGTGCGCAGCTGGGCTGCAGCCTCGGCCAGACGTGCGGCGGCAGATCCGTAATCGAAGTCTGCGCCTTTTTCGTTCAGGGCCTTCTCGGCAGCCTTGACGGCTTCCTGAGCGGAAGCTTCATCCAGGTCGGCAGCGCGCTGCACGGTGTCGGCAAGAACCTTGACCATGTTCGGCTGAACCTCGAGGAAACCACCAGAGATGTAGAACACCTCGGCTTCGCCACCCTGCTTGATCAGGCGGATCGGGCCCGGCTTGAGATCGGTGATCAGCGGGGCGTGGCCTGGAGCGATACCGATATCACCCAGGTTACCGTGCGCAATCACCATCTCGACCAGACCGGAAAAGATTTCTCCTTCCGCGCTGACGATATCGCAATGGACTGTCATAGCCATACTTGCCTCAACCTGATTAGCGCCCGTTGCCGGGCGCCAGGATTACAGTTTCTTGGCTTTCTCGATCGCTTCTTCGATGCCGCCGACCATGTAGAACGCTTGTTCCGGCAGGTGGTCGTAGTCGCCGTTGAGGATGCCTTTGAAGCCTGCGATGGTGTCTTTCAGGGAAACGTATTTACCCGAGGCACCGGTGAAGACTTCAGCCACGAAGAACGGCTGCGACAGGAAGCGCTGGATCTTACGAGCGCGGGATACCAACTGCTTGTCGGTTTCCGACAGCTCGTCCATACCCAGGATCGCAATGATGTCCTTCAGCTCTTTGTAGCGCTGCAGCACGTACTGAACGCCGCGAGCGGTGTCGTAGTGCTCCTGGCCGATCACGTTCGGGTCCAGCTGGCGCGAAGTCGAGTCCAGTGGATCGACCGCTGGGTAGATACCCAGGGAAGCGATGTCACGGGACAGTACGACGGTGGCGTCCAAGTGGGCGAAGGTGGTCGCCGGCGACGGGTCGGTCAAGTCGTCCGCAGGTACGTATACCGCCTGGATCGAGGTGATCGAACCTTCCTTGGTCGAAGTGATGCGTTCCTGCAGAACGCCCATCTCTTCGGCCAGGGTCGGCTGGTAACCTACTGCCGAAGGCATACGGCCCAGCAGTGCGGATACTTCGGTACCGGCCAGGGTGTAACGATAGATGTTGTCGACGAACAGCAGAACGTCGTTACCTTCGTCACGGAATTTCTCGGCCATGGTCAGACCGGTCAGGGCGACGCGCAGACGGTTACCCGGCGGCTCGTTCATCTGGCCGTAGACAAGGGCTACCTTGTCCAGAACGTTGGAGTCCTTCATCTCGTGGTAGAAGTCGTTACCCTCACGGGTACGCTCACCCACACCGGCGAACACGGAATAACCGCTGTGCTCGATGGCGATGTTACGGATCAGCTCCATCATGTTCACGGTCTTGCCGACACCGGCACCACCGAACAGACCGACTTTACCGCCCTTGGCGAACGGGCAGACCAGGTCGATAACCTTGATGCCGGTTTCCAGCAGGTCGTTGCCGCCTGCCTGTTCCGCGAAGGAAGGTGCTGGACGGTGAATGCCCCAGCGCTCTTCGGTATCGATCGGGCCCGCTTCGTCGATCGGGTTGCCCAGAACGTCCATGATGCGGCCCAGGGTGGCCTTGCCGACAGGGACGGAAATGGCTGCGCCGCTGTCGAGCACGTTCAGGCCGCGTTTCAGGCCTTCGGTGGAACCCATGGCGATGGTACGAACCACGCCGTCGCCCAGCTGCTGCTGGACTTCGAGAGTGGTTTCAGCGCCTTGTACCTTCAGCGCGTTGTAGATGCTCGGTACGCTGTCGCGTGGAAATTCCACGTCGATAACGGCGCCGATGATTTGAACGATACGTCCGCTACTCATAGCTGGATCCTCTGAATATTTGAACCGTTAAACCGCGGCAGCGCCGCCGACGATTTCCGAGATCTCTTGGGTGATCGCAGCCTGACGCGCCTTGTTGTAGATCAGCTGCAAATCGCTGATCAGGTCGCCGGCGTTGTCGGTTGCATTCTTCATTGCGATCATCCGCGCCGCTTGTTCAGCAGCGTTGTTCTCGACCACCGCCTGGTACACCTGCGACTCCACGTAACGCACCATCAGGCCTTCAAGCAGCTCTTTGGCGTCGGGTTCGTACAGGTAATCCCAGTGGTGCTTGAGTTCTTGATCCGGGGTTGCCTCCAACGGGATCAACTGCTCCACCGTTGGTTGTTGCGTCATGGTATTGATGAACTTGTTGGACACCACGGACAGGCGATCGATACGGCCTTCCAGGTACGCGTCCAGCATCACCTTGACGCTGCCGATCAGATCATTGATCGACGGCTCTTCGCCCAGATGGCTGATCGCTGCCACGACGTTGCCGCCGAAGTTGCGAAAGAACGCTGCACCCTTGCTGCCGATCACGCACAGGTCGATCTCGACGCCGCGTTCGCGATTGGCCGCCATGTCCTTGACCAGGGCCTTGAACAGGTTGGTGTTCAAGCCGCCGCACAGACCACGGTCGCTGCTCACCACGATATAGCCGACGCGCTTGACGGCGCGTTCGATCATGAACGGGTGGCGGTATTCCGGGTTGGCGTTGGCCAGATGTCCAATCACCTGGCGGATACGCTCCGCGTAGGGACGGCTGGCTGCCATGCGCATTTGTGCCTTGCGCATTTTGCTGACCGCCACTTTTTCCATGGCGCTGGTAATTTTTTGCGTGCTTTTGATGCTCGCAATCTTACTGCGAATCTCTTTTGCGCCTGCCATGTAACACCTATCAGGTTAGCAAGCAGGGGCCTTGCGGCCCCTGCTGCGGCTTACCAGGTTTGGGTGGCCTTGAACTTCTCGATACCGGCCTTGAGGCCAGCGTCGATTTCGTCATTGAAGTCACCCTTCACGTTGATCTTCGCCAACAGGTCGGCGTGATCGCGGTTGAAGTAAGCAATCAGGGCCTGCTCGAAGCTACCAACCTTGGCGATCTCGACGTCGGTCAGGAAACCACGCTCGGCTGCATACAGCGACAGCGCCATGTCGGCGATCGACATCGGCGAGTACTGCTTCTGCTTCATCAGCTCGGTCACGCGCTGGCCGTGCTCGAGCTGCTTGCGGGTGGCTTCGTCCAGGTCAGAAGCGAACTGGGCGAATGCCGCCAGTTCACGGTACTGAGCCAGGGCGGTACGGATACCACCGGACAGCTTCTTGATGATCTTGGTCTGAGCGGCACCACCTACGCGCGATACCGAAACACCGGCGTTCACTGCAGGGCGGATGCCCGAGTTGAACATGGCCGATTCCAAGAAGATCTGACCGTCGGTGATCGAGATCACGTTGGTCGGAACGAACGCGGAAACGTCGCCAGCCTGGGTTTCGATGATCGGCAACGCGGTCAGGGAACCGGTCTTGCCAGTCACTGCACCGTTGGTGAACTTCTCGACGTATTCTTCGGAAACGCGCGATGCACGCTCCAGCAAGCGGGAGTGGAGATAGAACACGTCGCCTGGGTAGGCTTCACGACCTGGTGGACGACGCAGCAGCAGGGAAATCTGGCGGTAGGCCACTGCTTGCTTGGACAGGTCGTCGTAGACGATCAGTGCGTCTTCGCCACGGTCACGGAAGAACTCGCCCATGGTGCAACCGGCATAAGGTGCCAGGAATTGCAGCGCAGGAGATTCCGAAGCACTGGCAGCCACCACGATGGTGTTGGCCAGGGCGCCGTTTTCTTCGAGCTTGCGAACCACGTTGGCGATGGTCGATTGCTTCTGACCGATGGCAACATAGACGCAGAAGATACCGGAGTTCTTCTGGTTGATGATCGCGTCGATCGCCAGAGCGGTCTTGCCGATCTGACGGTCGCCGATGATCAGCTCGCGCTGGCCACGGCCGACAGGGATCATGGCGTCGACAGCCTTGTAGCCAGTCTGTACAGGCTGGTCTACCGACTTACGCCAGATAACGCCCGGTGCAACCTTTTCGACCGCGTCGGTCTCGGTGTTGCCCAGCGGACCCTTGCCATCGACAGGGTTGCCCAGTGCGTCGACGACGCGACCCAGCAGTTCCTTGCCAACCGGAACTTCCAGGATGCGGCCGGTGCACTTGGCGCTCATGCCTTCGGCCAGGCTGGTGTAGGCGCCCAGTACCACGGCACCTACGGAGTCCTGCTCCAGGTTGAGTGCCATGCCGAAGACGCCGCCAGGAAACTCGATCATTTCGCCGTACATGACGTCGGCCAGACCGTGGATCCGTACGATACCGTCGGAAACGCTGACGACGGTGCCTTCGTTACGGGCTTGGGAGGTCACATCGAGCTTGTCGATGCGACCCTTGATGATTTCACTTATTTCGGAAGGATTGAGTTGCTGCATTGCTCTGCTGCCCCTTCAAACTCAAGATTTCAATGCTTCGGCCAGTTTCGCGAGTTTGCCGCGAATCGAGCCATCGATAACCAGGTCGCCGGCGCGGATGACGACGCCACCTATCAGGCTGGCATCCTCCGCAACTTGCAGGCGCACTTCCCGGTCGAGTCGTGCACTGAGAACCTTGGCGAGTTTGTCTTGCTGTTCTTGGTTCAATGCGAAGGCACTGGTGACTTCCACATCGACCGATTTTTCCTGCTCGGCCTTGTACAGGTCGAACAGTTCGGCGATCTCCGGCAGAAGCAGGAGACGGTCGTTTTCGGCAACGACGTGGATGAAATTCTGTGCCTTGGCATCGAACTTGTCGCCGCACACGTCAATGAACGTGGCGGCCTTGTCTGCGCTCGTCAGTCGCGGGGCCTTGAGCAGGCTCTGCATGGTGGCGTCTTGCGCCACCGCTGCAGCCAGGCCGAGCATGGCTGACCAATTGGCCAGCTGCTGGTGGGCCTGAGCGTGCTCGAAGGCCGCCTTAGCGTAAGGTCGGGCCAACGTGGTCAGTTCTGCCATGATCGCCCTCGCTTAGATTTCAGCAGCCAGTTTGTTAACCAGCTCCGCGTGCGCGTTTTGATCGATTGTGGCGCCCAGGATCTTCTCGGCACCGCCTACGGCCAGCACGCCCAGTTGGGCACGCAGCGCGTCTTTGACGCCGTTCAGTTCCTGCTCGATCTCGGCTTGAGCCTGCACTTTCACGCGGTCAGCGTCGATACGGGCCTTTTCAACGGCCTCTTCGACGATCTGGTTGCCGCGTTTCTTTGCCTGCTCAATGATTTCGGCTGCCTGAGCTTTCGCTTCGCGCAGTTGCTGACCC
Source organism: Pseudomonas sp. Leaf129 (assembly GCF_001423465.1). Classification (NCBI taxonomy): domain Bacteria; kingdom Pseudomonadati; phylum Pseudomonadota; class Gammaproteobacteria; order Pseudomonadales; family Pseudomonadaceae; genus Pseudomonas; species Pseudomonas sp. Leaf129. Next base: position 388,194 of record NZ_LMOC01000009.1, read on the forward strand.
ACTTTCTCTTGGGCCAACTCCAGGTCGCGAGCTGCTCGGCTGGCAGCGTCCAAACCATCAGCGATCTTCTTCTGACGTTCGTGCAAAGCCGCGATGACCGGAGGCCACACGAACTTCATGCAGAACAGCACAAAAATGAAGAACGCAACGGTCTGGCCAATCAGGGTTGCATTAATGTTCACGCCAACACCTCGCTCGTTCTTTGTCCATCACACCAATCCACTCGAAGGTTCGAGAGATCAGCCAGCGAGTTGACCAACGAAGGGGTTCGCGAAGGTGAAGAACAGAGCGATACCAACACCGATCATGGTCACGGCGTCGAGCAGACCGGCGACGATGAACATTTTAACTTGCAGCATTGGGACCATTTCTGGCTGGCGAGCAGCGCCTTCCAGGAACTTGCCGCCCAGCAGGCCGAAGCCGATAGCAGTACCCAGTGCGCCCAGGCCGATCAGCAGAGCAACAGCGATAGCGGTTAGACCAACTACAGTTTCCATCTTTCCTCCCGACTTTTTACGTCGTCTTTTGCTTGGTTTTTAGGTTTTAAAGCGGTGTTACAAACCGGTGTTTCGGCCCGTGTGGACCTCCCTCGCGCCAGGACGCGAGGGGCATCAGACTCGCCAGGCGGGCCTTAATGATTTTCTTCGTGAGCCATCGAAAGGTAGACGATGGTCAGCATCATGAAGATGAATGCCTGCAGCGTGATGATCAGGATGTGGAACACAGCCCACGCCCACTGCAGCACGACACCCAGGCCGCTGAGCCACAACAGGCCGCTGCCGAACATCACGGCGATCAGGATGAACACCAGCTCGCCGGCATACATGTTGCCGAACAGTCGCAGGGCCAGCGAGATCGGCTTGGCGATCAGGGTGACGAATTCGAGCAGGAAGTTCACCGGAATCAGCAGGATCTGAACGAAGATGTTCTTGCTGCCGAACGGGTGCAGGGTCAGTTCGCCGATGAAGCCGCCGATGCCCTTGACCTTGATGCTGTAGAAGATGATCAGCGCGAATACCGACAGGGCCATGCCCAGTGTCGCGTTCGGGTCGGTGGTCGACACGGCGCGGAACGGGATGTGCGAATCGCCGGAGATCCAGGCCGCGGCCATCGGGATCCAGTCGACCGGAATCAGGTCGATGGCGTTCATCAGGAACACCCAGACGAAGATGGTCAGCGCCAACGGTGCGATCACCGCGCTGCGGCCGTGGAAGCTGTCACGCACGCTGCCGTCGACGAACTCGACCAGAACCTCGACGAAGTTCTGCAGAGCGCCCGGCTGGCCGGACGTCGCCTTCTTGGCTGCCATGCGGAAGATCAGGATGAAGATCAGGCCCAGGGCAACCGACCAGCCGAGTGTATCGACGTGGAACGCCCAAAAACCCATTTCCTTGGCTTCTGCAGCGGTGTGGGCAAAGCCCCAGCCGCCTTCTGGTAGCTGACCGAAGGTCAAGTTCTGCAAGTGGTGCTGGATATAGCCCGAAGCGGTTGTTTCTGCCATGGTTGCCTCAAACGCCCTAAGGTCTCGAAAGTCTTGTTTTCATGAGCAGGGGTGCGAACCAGCTGACCAGCTGGGTCAGCCCGAAGACGCCGAATACAGCCAGCGGCGCCAGTGGTTTCACTCCTGCGAACGTCAGTGCGAACAGCACTGCCGTCAAAATCAGCTTGCCTGCCTCGCCGGCGTAGAACGACCGGACGATGGCTTGTGCGGCCCGGGCTCCGGTGAACCGGAAAGCCTTCCAGGCGAAATACAGATTGGGCAACCAGGCGATCAGGCCTCCGCAGAGTCCTGAATAACCGCTGACCCCCCCGAGCCATTGCCACAGCACCAGAGCTGCCAGCAACACGACGACACCTTGCGCCAACAACATCGGGAAAACGACCCACTGATGGAACGGCAGGCGGTTTGGCGTGCGGGTTTCCATCGTGACGACTCCTCAATGGTCGACGTGCCATAAGCCGTAACTTGGCATAAATTGTGCCGACAAAATGCGCGCAGAGTATAGGGGCGGTTCCTCCCCTATTCAACTGCCGGGTAGTGATTTCCGACTGCGCGCTACACAAGGAATTGTTTCAGCGGATGTGTGCAAGCACACCTTGCAACTCATCCAGAGAGTTGTAGCGGATGACCAACTGGCCTTTTCCTTTCTGCCCATGGCGGATCTGCACCGCAGAGCCTAGGCGTTCAGCCAGTCTTTGCTCCAGCCGGGTGATGTCAGGGTCGGCCTTGGCTGGTTCCACCGGCTCGGGTTTACCGCTCAACCACTGGCGAACCAGGGCCTCGGTCTGCCGAACGGTGAGGCCTCGTGCGACAACGTGTCGCGCGCCTTCGACCTGCTGCTCATCCGGCAGACCGAGCAATGCGCGCGCATGGCCCATTTCCAGATCGCCATGGGACAGCATGGTCTTGATCACTTCAGGCAGCGCGATCAGGCGCAACAGGTTGGCCACGGTGACCCGCGACTTGCCCACCGCATCGGCGACCTGCTGCTGCGTCAGCTGGAACTCGTGCTGCAGACGCTGCAGGGCAATGGCCTCTTCCACCGGGTTGAGGTCTTCGCGCTGGATGTTCTCGATCAGCGCCATGGCGATCGCCGCTTCGTCAGGCACATCGCGGACCATGGCCGGGATGGTTTCCAGGCCAGCCTGTTGCGCGGCACGCCAGCGACGTTCGCCGGCGATGATCTCGAAGCGTGCGTTGGCCACCGGCCTTACCACGATCGGTTGCATCACGCCCTGGGTCTTGATCGAGTGCGCCAGCTCTTCGAGCGCCTGCGGGTCCATGTCCCGGCGCGGCTGATACTTGCCCCGCTGAATGACGTCCAGCGGCAGGTGCTGCAACTCGTTCTGGTCGACCTTGACAGCCTGCTCCTCGAGCGAGCTGACGGTCGGACCGCTGAGCAGCGCATCCAGTCCACGTCCGAGACCACGTTTCTTGACGGCCATTGGAATCCTTAAATGACTGCAGCGGTGCGAGATTGGCGACGTTGCCGACGAACCATCTCGCCGGCCAGTGCCAGATAGGCCAGCGCGCCGCGTGATGATTTATCGTACGACAGCGCCGGCATCCCGTAGCTGGGCGCTTCGGCCAGACGAATGTTGCGCGGGATCACCGTATCGTACAGCTGATCGCCGAAATGCTCCTTGAGCTGTGCCGAGACATCGTTCATCAGGCTCAGGCGCGGGTCGTACATGGTGCGCAACAGACCCTCGACCTTCAGGTCCGGATTGAGCAACTCGGCAATGCGCTTGATGTTATCCACAAGGTCGCTCAATCCTTCCAGGGCGAAATATTCGCACTGCATCGGGATGATCACGCCATCGGAGGCCACCAGCGCATTGAGGGTCAGCATCGACAGCGACGGCGGGCAGTCGATGAGGATGTAATCGTAGTTGTTACGCACCGGCGCCAGCGCGCTGCGCAGACGGCTTTCCTTCATCTGCATTTCCAGCAGGACCACCTCGGCCGCGGTCAGGTCGCGGTTGGCAGGCAGCAACTGGTATCCGCCGTGTTCGGAAAAATGCATGGCCTGAGCCAGGTCGCACTCGCCGATCAACACGTCGTAGATCGAATTTTCCAGCGCATGCTTGTCCACACCGCTGCCCATGGTGGCGTTGCCCTGCGGATCGAGATCGATCAGCAGCACGCGGCGCTTGGTCGCGACCAGCGATGCTGCGAGGTTGATGCAGGTGGTGGTCTTGCCCACACCACCTTTCTGGTTCGCTATCGCGAATACCTTAGCCATTAGTGCTCGTGTTCCCAATCATGCCGTGCGGCGCAGTATCAGCAGATGGCGTTGGCCTTGGCAACCGGGTACGGCCAGGGCGTGTTCGCTATCGAGGTGGAAGTCCGCTGGCAATGCTACCAGTTCGTCGGCCGGATGCAGCCCTTTCATCGCCAACCAGCGCGTATCGCTGTCGCCCAGGTGGCGTGTCCAGTGAGCGAAGTCGTGCAGGCTGCTGAAGGCGCGGGAAACGATGCCGTCGAAGGGCTGCTCGGGTACGAACGTTTCGGCGCGGCTGTGGATAACCTGAAGATTGGCGAGTCCCAGTTCCAGCTTCACCTGAGTCTGGAAACGGGTCTTCTTGCCATTGCTGTCGAGGGTGGCGATGTGTTTCTCGGGAAACATGATCGCCAGGGGAATACCCGGCATGCCGCCGCCGCTGCCGACATCGAGCCAACGCTGGGCATTACCCAGGTGCGCAAGAATGCTCAGGCTGTCGAGCAGGTGCCGTGACACCATCTCGTCAGGATTGCGCACTGCCGTCAGGTTGTAAGCCTTGTTCCATTTGATCAACAGGGCCAGATAGGCCAGCAGCTGTTCGCGCTGGCCCTCGGACAATTCGACACCCAATTGCCGGGCGCCTGTGGACAACTCTTCGCGGTGTTGTTCGGTGACCATGGAACTCAAGCGCTTTGCTCCAACTCGCGGCCTGCGCCGCGTTTTTTCAGGTGAATCATCAACAGCGAAATGGCTGCAGGCGTGACGCCCGGGATGCGCGATGCCTGACCGAGGGTTTCGGGGCGGGTCGCGCCCAGCTTGCCCTGAATCTCCTTGGACAGCCCGGAGATCCCGGCATAGTCGATATCCACAGGCAGGCGGGTGTCCTCGCTGGCGCGCAGCCGAGCGATCTCGTCCTGCTGACGATCGATGTAACCCGCGTACTTGGTCTTGATCTCGACCTGTTCGGCCACCTGTGGATCATGCGCTCCGCCGCCGGTGACTTCGACCAGACCGACATAGTCGATCTCGGGGCGGCTGAGCAGGTTAAGCAGGTTGTATTCATGGGTCAACGGCGTACCGAACTTCTCGGCGACGGCATTCCCCTGAGCGGTGTTGGGGCGTACCCAGGTGCTCTTGAGCCGTTGTTCCTCGATTTCGATCGCTTCGCGCTTGGCACTGAAGGCCGCCCAGCGAGCGTCATCGACCAGACCCAGTTCACGGCCCTTTTCGGTCAGGCGCAGGTCGGCGTTGTCTTCGCGCAGGATCAGTCGATACTCGGCTCGCGAGGTGAACATCCGGTACGGTTCCTGGGTTCCCAGGGTAATCAGGTCGTCGACCAGGACGCCGATGTACGCCTCGTCGCGGCGTGGACACCAGGCCTCTTTGCCCTGGGCGCGAAGTGCGGCGTTCGCGCCAGCCAGCAGACCTTGGGCGCCGGCCTCTTCGTAACCCGTGGTGCCGTTGATCTGCCCGGCGAAGAACAATCCGGCGATCACCTTGGTTTCCAGGCTGTACTTGAGATCACGCGGATCGAAGTAATCGTATTCGATGGCATAGCCGGGTCGCATGATGTGCGCGTTTTCCATGCCGCGAATCGAACGCACGATCTGCAACTGCACGTCGAACGGCAAGGACGTGGAAATACCGTTGGGGTACAGCTCGTGGGTGGTCAGCCCTTCGGGCTCGATGAACACCTGATGGCTCTGCTTGTCGGCGAAGCGGTGGATCTTGTCTTCGATCGACGGGCAGTACCGTGGACCCACCCCTTCGATTTCCCCGGCAGCCGAGTACATCGGCGAGCGATCGAGGTTGGCGGCGATGATTTCATGGGTGCGCGCGTTGGTGTGGGTGATCCAGCAACTGACCTGACGCGGGTGCAGCGCCTTGGACCCCATGAACGACATCACCGGAATGGGTGTATCGCCCGGCTGTTCGGTCATGACCGAGAAATCGACCGACTTGCCGTCGATACGCGGTGGTGTACCGGTCTTCAAACGACCTACCCGCAGCGGCAGCTCACGCAGACGATGGGCTAACGCGATCGATGGCGGGTCGCCGGCACGGCCACCCGAATAATTCTGCAAACCGATGTGGATAAGTCCGCCCAGGAAGGTTCCGGTGGTGAGCACCACGGAATCGGCCATGAAACGAAGGCCCATCTGGGTGACTACTCCCTTGACCTCGTCCTGCTCGACGATCAGGTCGTCGGCCGGCTGCTGGAATATCCACAGGTTGGGCTGATTCTCGAGAATCTCGCGAATGGCAGCCTTGTACAGAACGCGGTCGGCCTGCGCACGGGTAGCCCGCACCGCCGGGCCTTTGCGGTTGTTGAGCACGCGAAACTGAATGCCACCCTTGTCGGTGGCCAGCGCCATGGCACCGCCGAGCGCATCGATCTCCTTGACCAGATGGCTCTTGCCGATGCCGCCGATGGCCGGGTTGCAACTCATGGCACCGAGGGTTTCCACGTTGTGCGTCAACAGCAGGGTCTTTGCACCCATGCGTGCTGAGGCCAGTGCTGCCTCGGTACCGGCATGACCGCCGCCGATGACGATCACTTCAAAACGGGAAGGGAAATCCACCACGCACCTCGTGCCTGTTCTATGTGGGTAATTGGGATAGCTGCGCAGTATAGGGAATTTGCCTTGGCTAAAGAACCCTTCTGCACAAAAAATAACCAGCTGTGGATAGCGTCGGTAATAGAAATTAAAAGAGAGAGATTTATTAAAGCTTTGTTTTTATGTTTATTACTAGGCAACACCGTATCTGTGGATAAAGCTCTGTAAGCCTGTATCGACAACGTGTACAGGGAAATTAAAGGTTGTGATCAGGTGCCTGTCAGCTCGGTGTATAACCCAAATTAACCTGTGGGTAACAGCTGCGCTTACCCACAGCGGCATTTATCATCAGCTTTCGGACCTGCTTATCAACCTAGCTCAGCTGGGGTTGTCCACAGGGCTCCTGAAGCGTGTATAAAAAAAAGCCACCTCGTAAGGTGGCTCTTGATGAGTCCATGCAGCGCTGCATGGATATCGGGAGATCTACTTACCGATGCAGAAGCTCGAGAAAATGCGCCCCAGCAGGTCGTCCGAACTGAATGCACCGGTGATTTCCCCCAGCGCATGTTGGGCCAGGCGCAAGTCTTCAGCCAGGAGCTCGCCCGCGCCCACCAGCGTCAGCTGATCACGCCCATGGTCAAGATGATCACCCGCATGCCGCAAGGCTTCCAGATGACGTCGACGGGCGCTGAAACTGCTCTCGGCTGTCTGCTCGTAACCCATGCAGGCTTTGAGATGGTCACGCAGCAGTTCAAGGCCTTGGCCAGTTCCCTTGGCTGTGAGACTCAAGGTCACGTGACCGTCGTCGTCATGCTGGATACCGATCGCTTCACCACTCAGATCCGCCTTGTTGCGAATCACCGTGACCTTGCCGATGTCGGGCGTGAGCTCCAGAAACTCCGGCCAGACCGCGAAGGGATCGGCCGCCTCGGCAGACGTCGCGTCCACCACCAGCAGGATACGGTCGGCTTCGGCAATGGCCTTCAGCGCGCGCTGGACGCCGATCTGCTCGACTTCATCGAGGGTGGTACGCAATCCGGCAGTATCGATCACATGCAGCGGCATGCCGTCGATGTGGATATGTTCGCGCAACACGTCACGAGTGGTACCGGCGATGTCAGTGACAATGGCCGCTTCACGCCCGGCCAGCAGATTGAGCAGGCTGGACTTGCCGGCATTCGGCCGGCCAGCGATTACCACGTTCATCCCGTCACGCAGCAAGGCACCCTGCCCGGCTTCGCGCAGTACGGTGGATAACTCGCTGCGAACCTTGTCGAGCATGCTCAACACATGGCCATCGGCAAGGAAGTCGATTTCCTCCTCGGGAAAGTCGATGGCAGCTTCCACATAGATCCGCAGCGCGATGAGCTGCTCGGTCAAGTTATCCACACGCCGGGAGAAAGCCCCCTGCAACGAACGTACTGCGTTGCGTGCCGCCTGGGCAGAGCTTGCTTCGATGAGATCGGCAATGGCCTCGGCCTGAGCCAGGTCCAGCTTGTCGTTGAGAAAGGCCCGCTCGCTGAACTCGCCGGGACGTGCCAGGCGGCAGCCCAGTTCCAGGCAGCGCTGCAGCAGCATGTCCATCACCACGGGTCCACCATGACCCTGCAGCTCCAGTACATCTTCGCCGGTGAACGAGTTGGGCCCTGGAAAGTAAAGGCCCAGCCCTTCATCGATGACCTGGGACTGCGCATCGAGCATCGGGCCATAGTGCGCATGACGAGGGGTCGGCACGCGGCCGATGATAGCCTGAGCGGCCTGGCTGGCCAGCGGCCCGGAGATGCGTACGATCCCTACTCCGCCTCGACCCTGGGCCGTGGCAATGGCAGCGATGGTTTCGCGAACGACGTTCATGCAGGTACTCCGGTCGAATTTCAGATAGCAAAACGCCCCACGAGGGGGCGCTTTGTTCACAGGTTAGTCGAGCAACCCGTCAGACGGCAGGTTTGTTTGCCGCGGCTTTCTCGATGCTGCGCGTGATGTACCACTGCTGGGCAATCGACAGGGTGTTGTTGGTCACCCAGTACAGCACCAGACCTGCTGGGAACCACAGGAAGAAGAAGGTGAACACGATCGGCATCATCTTCATCACCTTGGCCTGCATCGGATCCGGAGGCGTCGGGTTCAAGCGCTGCTGGATGAACATGGTCGCACCCATGATGATCGGCAGGATGAAGTACGGATCCTTGATCGACAGGTCGGTTATCCACAGCAACCAAGGTGCCTGACGCATCTCGACGCTTTCCAGCAATACCCAGTACAGGGAAAGGAAGACCGGCATCTGCACCAGGATCGGCAGGCAGCCGCCCAGTGGATTGATCTTCTCTTTCTTGTACAGCTCCATCATGGCCTGGGACATTTTCTGCCGGTCATCGCCATGCTGTTCCTTGAGGGCAGCCAGTTTCGGCGCTACGGCACGCATGCGCGCCATCGACTTGTAGCTGGCGGCCGACAGCGGGAAGAACAGCAGCTTGATCAGGATGGTCAGGCAGATGATCGAGAAGCCCCAGTTCCCCAGGATCGCGTGGATATGTTTGAGCAACCAGAAGATCGGTTGAGCGATGAACCACAGGATGCCGTAGTCGACGGTCAGCTCCAGACCTGGGGACAACTCCTTGAGCTTGTCCTGAACCTTGGGACCGGCGTACAGCGTGGCTGTGGTTTCAACCTTGCCACCTGGCGCTGCCGACAGCGTAGGGCCGGTGTAGCCAATGATGTAGTTGCCCTGGTTGTCCTTGCGCGTCATGACATTGTTGCTGTCACCGGCAGCAGGGATCCAGGCAGTCACGAAGTAATGCTGCAGCCAGGCGACCCAGCCGCCCTGTACGGTTTCCTTGAGGCCGGCCTTGTCCATGTCTTTCATCGACACTTTCTTGTACGGCTCGCCACTTGTCCACAGGGCTGCGCCCAGATAGGTCGCGGTACCGGTGGCCGTGGTCGACGAAGGATCGGAGCTGTTGTCGCGCTTGAGCTGGGCGAACATGTTGCCGCTCCAGTTCTGCGCGCTCTGGTTATCCACAAGGTAGCTGACTTTCAGGTCGTACTCACCGCGATCGACGGTGAAGCGCTTGAGGTAGTTCACACCATTGTCGCTGTAGGTCAGGTCGACCACGAGCTGGTTCTGGCCGTCAGCCAGTTGATAACTTTTCTGCGAAGCACTGTACACAGGACGTCCGCTTGGACGCGCGTCCGGGCCGTTCGTACCGGTCAGGCCACTCTGGGCCAGGTAGGTCAGCTCACCACCGTTGTCGAACAATTGGAACGGAATGTTCGGCATGTCCTGGCGACGAGGGTACTCGGGCAGGTTCAGCTGGACGATATCACCACCGGTAGGGTCGATAGCGAAGTTGAGCACGTCGGTCTTGACCCAGATCAGGTCCTTGCTGACCACAACAGGGGTCGGCACAGGCAGATTGGCATCAGGATTGGCGCTGGGTACATCGGCACTGGCTTGAGTGTTGGTGCCCGGTACCGTTTCCGGCAACGCCGGCGTCGGGTTCTGGGTAGCCACATTCTGAGTCGGCAAGGCGGCTTGACCGTAATCCTGGTTCCATTTCAGGACCATGACGTAGGCCACGACTGCCAGGGCGACGATCAGGATCGTGCGTTTAATATCCATGATTACTCGGCTATCGAAGAAGAACGGGGTGATGGGGCGTCTGGAACCGGGTCGAAACCACCGGCATTCCATGGGTGACAGCGGCCAAGGCGACGAACGGTCAGCCAGCTTCCACGCAAGAGGCCGTGGATTTCGATGGCTTCGAGCGCGTAGCAAGAGCAACTGGGGTAAAAACGACAGTGATTCGCCATGAGAGGGCTGATGGCGTAGCGGTAGAACTGGATCGGAACGATTGCCAGTTTACGCATCTTGACTGTCCACTCCTGCAGGTTCGGTCTTCACCACTGGAGCGGGCCGGTTACGTGCGAGGCGCTTCCAGAGCTTGCCAAAATGCTCATGCAATTCAGGGTTTTCCACGTCGCCCAAACCTTTACGCGCGACGATGACGATGTCCCAGCCCGCCAGGATGCCCTGGTGCAGACGGAACGAGTCACGCATCAAGCGTTTCAAGCGATTGCGCTGAACGGCGAGCTTGACGCTCTTTTTACCGATGACCAGCCCCAGACGGGGATGTTCGAGGCCGTTCTCACGCGCAAGGAGCAGCAGGTTCTTGCCGGGTACCTTGCCAGATGGCGAGTCGAAGACTGCTTTGAAATGCCGGGCTGTCAGCAGACGCTTTTCCCGACCGTAGTCCTGACTCACCACCCGTGCCGAAGGATCAAACTGCCAGACGCTTGCGGCCCTTGGCGCGACGACGCGACAGGACGGTACGGCCGTTCTTGGTAGCCATGCGAGCACGGAAACCGTGGGTGCGAGCGCGCTTGATGGTGCTGGGTTGGAAAGTACGTTTCATGGTTGTTACCTGGTTCGTCCACAACGGGCCGGAATGGACCCCGTTTTAAGAGACCGGCGATTCTAGTGAAAGCGCGGCAGAAGGTCAATTTCCAACCAACTATTACTTTTTGGCCCCTTTGCTCAGATAGAGGGGGACTGAAGAACGCAGGTCGGGGATTGGGAGCCTTCATTGCCGGTGCCTTCTCAGGAGGATGGGTTGGACGATTCAGGCGATCAAATATAAAAATAGAGAAGGGACTTATTTAAAGCTTTTCTGTAATGCTTATAGATCTTAGAGCGGCCAATATCTGTGGATAACCATCTGGAGGCCTTAGTCACAGGGCGTTCTGGAGATCCGCAACCCTGTCCAGAAGATGGGCTGCGCCTGTGTCATTGCTCCGCACAACCTGTGGATTAAATCGATGGATATCCACAGGTGAGTTATACACAGAGCTCAACCCCTACTTGTGCATAGATCTCAAGACGGGTTATCCACAGAGCTCACAGATAGGTTTTCAAGGCATTGACGTTGTGTTTTTACGTGCGGCAGAGGCAGCGGACCCGACCTACATGTGGATAAGTGTGCGGAGCGCCGGTACAATGGCCGTTGTTTTTGCCTTGCCGGCTTTCAATTCAGGGGATACCTGTGTCAGTGGAACTTTGGCAGCAGTGCGTGGAACTCCTGCGCGATGAACTGCCTGCCCAGCAATTCAACACCTGGATCCGTCCGCTACAGGTCGAAGCCGAAGGCGACGAGTTGCGCGTCTATGCGCCTAACCGATTCGTGCTGGACTGGGTCAACGAGAAATACCTGACGCGTCTCCTCGAACTTTTGGGTGAACACGGCAATGGCCTGGCGCCGGCACTTTCGTTGCTGATCGGCAGCCGTCGCAGCTCGACGCCTCGCGCGGCCCCCAACGCGCCGCTGGCAGCCGCTGCAGCCGCGAACCAGGTGCAGGCCGCCCCGGTGGCGGCCGCACCTGCGGCAGCGCCTGTAGAAGCCGTTGCCAAGCCTTCAGTGGCCAGCGAAGAACCCTCGCGGGACAGTTTCGACCCCATGGCCGGTGCCAGCTCGCAGCCGGCACCCGTGCGTTCCGAGCAACGCACTGTCCAGGTAGAAGGTGCGCTCAAGCACACCAGTTATCTGAACCGCACCTTTACCTTCGAAAACTTCGTGGAAGGTAAATCCAACCAGCTGGCACGCGCGGCTGCCTGGCAGGTGGCGGACAATCCCAAGCATGGCTACAACCCGCTGTTCCTTTATGGGGGGGTCGGCCTGGGTAAGACGCACTTGATGCACGCTGTGGGTAACCACCTGCTCAAGAAGAATCCGAATGCCAAGGTGGTTTACCTGCATTCCGAGCGGTTCGTTGCAGACATGGTCAAGGCGTTGCAGTTGAACGCGATCAACGAATTCAAGCGCTTCTACCGATCGGTCGATGCGTTGCTGATCGACGATATCCAGTTCTTCGCGCGCAAGGAACGCTCTCAGGAGGAGTTCTTCCACACCTTCAACGCTTTGTTGGAAGGCGGCCAGCAGGTCATCCTCACCAGCGATCGCTACCCCAAGGAAATCGAAGGCCTCGAGGAGCGGTTGAAATCACGCTTCGGCTGGGGTCTGACCGTTGCTGTCGAGCCGCCCGAGCTGGAAACCCGTGTCGCCATCCTCATGAAGAAGGCGGACCAGGCCAAGGTCGAGCTGCCTCATGACGCGGCGTTCTTCATCGCCCAGCGCATCCGTTCCAACGTCCGCGAACTGGAAGGCGCACTCAAGCGGGTCATTGCGCACTCCCACTTCATGGGTCGCGAAATCACCATCGAGCTGATCCGCGAGTCGCTCAAGGACCTGCTGGCACTGCAGGACAAGCTGGTGAGTGTGGATAACATCCAGCGAACGGTGGCCGAGTACTACAAGATCAAGATTTCCGATCTGCTTTCCAAGCGCCGTTCGCGCTCGGTGGCCCGACCACGGCAGGTGGCAATGGCGCTGTCCAAGGAATTGACCAACCACAGCCTGCCGGAAATCGGCGATGTGTTTGGTGGGCGCGATCACACCACCGTGCTGCACGCGTGCCGCAAGATCAACGAACTCAAGGAATCCGACGCGGATATCCGCGAGGACTACAAGAACCTGCTGCGTACACTGACCACGTGAACATTCACTACGCAGCTTTTGAGGCAAGGGACTAGACCATGCATTTCACCATTCAACGCGAAGCCCTGTTGAAACCCCTGCAACTGGTCGCAGGCGTCGTCGAACGCCGCCAGACCTTGCCTGTGCTTTCCAACGTCCTTCTGGTGGTTCAGGGGCAGCAGCTGTCTCTGACCGGTACGGACCTGGAAGTGGAACTGGTTGGCCGCGTGCAGCTGGAAGAGCCGGCCGAGCCTGGCGAGATCACCGTGCCTGCGCGCAAGTTGATGGACATCTGCAAGAGCCTGCCCAACGACGCGCTGATCGACATCAAGGTCGATGAGCAGAAGGTCGTGGTCAAGGCCGGGCGCAGTCGATTCACCTTGTCGACGCTGCCGGCCAATGACTTCCCTACCGTCGAAGAAGGCCCGGGTTCGCTGACCTGCAGCCTGGTGCAGAGCAAGCTGCGTCGCCTGATCGAACGCACCAGCTTCGCCATGGCCCAGCAGGACGTGCGCTATTACCTCAATGGCATGCTGCTGGAAGTATCGGCCGGCATCATCCGAGCAGTCGCCACCGACGGCCATCGGCTGGCCATGTGCTCGATGCAGGCCGATATTGGTCAAGCCGACCGCCATCAGGTCATCGTGCCGCGCAAGGGCATTCTGGAACTGGCCCGTCTGCTGACCGAGCCCGACGGCAATGTCAGCATCGTGCTGGGCCAGCATCACATCCGCGCAACTACGGGTGAGTTCACCTTCACCTCCAAGCTGGTCGACGGCAAATTCCCTGACTATGAGCGTGTGCTGCCCAAAGGTGGCGACAAGCTGGTACTGGGTGATCGTCAGGCACTGCGTGAGGCCTTCAGCCGCACCGCGATCCTGTCCAACGAAAAGTATCGCGGCATCCGCCTGCAGCTGGCGGCCGGTCAGTTGAAGATCCAGGCCAACAACCCTGAACAGGAAGAAGCGGAAGAGGAAGTGGCCGTGGACTACAACGGCGGCGCGCTGGAAATCGGCTTCAACGTCAGCTATCTGCTCGACGTGCTGGGAGTGATGACAACCGAGCAGGTTCGCCTGATCCTGTCTGACTCCAACAGCAGCGCTCTGGTCCAGGAATCCGACAACGACGACTCGGCATACGTCGTCATGCCGATGCGCCTCTGACAGCCACCTGAATGTCCCTGACCCGCGTTACAGTCACCGCGGTGCGCAACCTGCACCCGGTGACCTTCTCCCCCTCCCCGCGTATCAATATCCTCTACGGCGCCAACGGCAGTGGCAAAACCAGCGTGCTGGAAGCCATTCACCTGTTGGGTCTTGCCCGATCGTTTCGCAGTACGCGTCTGGTACCGATCATTCAGCACGAGCAAGCCACTGCGACGGTATTCGGCCAGGTTGAGTTGGCTGAAGGCGGGCATAGCAACCTGGGTATCTCACGGGAAAGACAGGGTGATTTCACTATTCGTATCGACGGCCAGAACGCCCGGAGCGCGGCGCAGCTTGCACAGATATTGCCCTTGCAGCTGATCAACCCCGATAGCTTTCGACTACTCGAGGGGGCTCCGAAGATCCGTCGACAGTTTCTCGATTGGGGAGTGTTCCACGTGGAACCTCGATTCATGTCCACCTGGCAGCGGTTGCAGAAGGCCCTGAAGCAACGGAACTCATGGCTTCGGCATGGTACACTTGACGTTGCTTCGCAAGCGGCATGGGACCGTGAACTCTGCCTTGCCAGCGCTGAAATCGACGACTATCGGCGCGCTTATATCAAAGCGCTCAAGCCAGTGTTTGAACAGACACTCGCAGAGTTGTTGAAGCTGGAAGGTCTTACACTGAGCTATTACCGAGGCTGGGACAAGGATCGCGAACTCGCAGATGTCCTGGCAGGGTCCTTGTTGAGAGATCAGCAGATGGGACATACCCAGGCTGGACCTCAGCGTGCTGACCTTCGATTGCGAATGGGCGCCCACAACGCGGCCGACATCTTGTCGCGCGGTCAACAGAAGCTCGTGGTGTGCGCACTTCGTATTGCCCAAGGCCATCTGGTAGGCCAAGCCCGCCGCGGTCAATGCATCTATCTGGTAGACGACTTGCCGTCCGAGCTGGATGAACAGCACCGTCGCGCATTGTGCCGCTTGCTTGAAGACTTACGCTGCCAGGTGTTCATCACCTGCGTAGACCACGAATTATTGAGGGAAGGCTGGCAGACGGAAACGCCAGTTGCTTTGTTCCACGTGGAACAAGGCAGTATTACCCAGACCCACGATCATCGGGAGTGAAGGCATGAGCGAGAATCAAACGTACGACTCCTCCAGCATCAAGGTGTTGAAAGGGCTTGATGCCGTACGCAAACGTCCCGGTATGTACATCGGCGACACCGATGATGGTAGCGGCTTGCACCACATGGTCTTCGAGGTGGTGGACAACTCCATCGACGAAGCCCTGGCTGGTCACTGTGACGAAATCACCGTCACCATTCATCCTGACGAATCCATTTCCGTGACCGACAACGGCCGCGGTATTCCCGTGGACGTGCATAAGGAAGAAGGCGTATCTGCAGCCGAGGTCATCATGACCGTACTGCACGCTGGCGGTAAGTTCGATGACAACTCCTACAAGGTGTCGGGTGGTTTGCACGGCGTGGGTGTGTCCGTGGTGAACGCCCTGTCCGAAGGTCTGCAACTGACCGTGCGCCGCGCTGGCAAGTTGTGGGAGCAGTTCTACGTGCACGGCGTGCCACAGGAACCGATGAAGATCGTCGGCGACAGCGAGACCACTGGCACCAAGATTCACTTCAAGCCGTCGGCTGAAACCTTCAAGAACATTCACTTCAGCTGGGACATTCTGGCGAAGCGGATCCGTGAGCTGTCGTTCCTGAACTCCGGTGTTGGCATTCTGCTGAAGGACGAGCGCAGCGGCAAAGAAGAGCTGTTCAAATACGAAGGCGGTTTGCGTGCGTTTGTCGAGTACTTGAATACCAACAAGACAGCTGTGAATCAGGTCTTCCATTTCAACGTGCAGCGCGATGATGGCGTGGGCGTGGAAGTTGCCCTGCAGTGGAACGACAGCTTCAACGAAAACCTGCTGTGCTTCACCAACAACATTCCACAGCGCGATGGCGGGACTCACCTGGTGGGTTTCCGGTCGGCGCTTACGCGCAACCTGAACAACTACATCGAGCAGGAAGGTCTGGCCAAGAAGAACAAGGTCTCGACCACCGGTGACGATGCGCGTGAAGGTTTGACCGCGATCATTTCCGTCAAGGTTCCGGATCCCAAGTTCAGCTCGCAGACCAAGGACAAGCTGGTTTCGTCCGAAGTGAAGACTGCAGTCGAGCAGGAAATGGGCAAGTACTTCTCGGACTTCCTCCTGGAAAACCCGAACGAAGCCAAGGCCGTGGTCGGCAAGATGATCGATGCCGCGCGTGCTCGTGAGGCGGCTCGTAAAGCGCGCGAGATGACTCGCCGTAAAGGGGCTCTGGACATCGCCGGCTTGCCAGGCAAATTGGCCGACTGCCAGGAGAAGGACCCTGCCCTTTCCGAACTGTATCTGGTGGAGGGTGACTCCGCCGGTGGTTCGGCCAAGCAAGGTCGTAACCGCAAGACCCAGGCGATCCTGCCGCTCAAGGGCAAGATCCTCAACGTCGAGAAGGCGCGCTTTGACAAGATGATTTCGTCGCAGGAAGTCGGCACCCTGATCACGGCGCTGGGTTGCGGTATCGGTCGCGAAGAGTACAACATCGACAAGCTGCGCTATCACAATATCATCATCATGACCGATGCCGATGTCGACGGTTCGCACATTCGCACCCTGCTGCTGACGTTCTTCTTCCGCCAGCTGCCTGAGCTGATCGAGCGCGGCTATATCTACATTGCCCAGCCGCCGCTGTACAAGGTCAAGAAGGGCAAGCAGGAGCAGTACATCAAGGACGACGACGCCATGGAAGAATACATGACGCAGTCGGCCCTGGAAGATGCGAGCCTGCACCTCAACGATTCGGCGCCAGGGATTTCCGGTGAAGCTCTGGAGCGTCTGGTCAATGATTTCCGCATGGTCATGAAGACGCTCAAGCGCCTGTCGCGTCTGTATCCGCAGGAGCTCACCGAGCACTTCGTGTACCTGCCGGCGGTTTCGCTCGAGCAACTGGGCGACCACGAAGCCATGCAAGCGTGGTTGGCCAAGTTCGATGCGCGTCTGCGCACCAGCGAGAAATCCGGCCTGGTGTACAAAGCCAGCCTGCGTGAAGACCGTGAGCGCAATGTCTGGCTGCCGGAAGTGGAGATCACTTCCCACGGCCTGGCCAGCTACATCACCTTCAACCGCGATTTCTTCGGCAGCAACGACTACAAGACCGTGACCGCTCTGGGCGCACAGTTAGCCAGTCTGCTGGATGAAGGTGCCTACGTGAAACGTGGCGAGCGCAAGAAGGCTGTGGTCGAGTTCAAGGAAGCCCTGGACTGGCTGATGACCGAAAGCACCAAGCGTCATACTATCCAGCGCTACAAAGGGCTGGGTGAGATGAACCCGGATCAGCTGTGGGAAACCACGATGGACCCAAGCGTGCGCCGCATGCTCAAGGTCACCATCGAGGACGCGATAGGCGCCGACCAGATCTTCAACACCCTGATGGGTGATGCGGTCGAGCCTCGTCGCGAGTTCATCGAAAGCAACGCATTAGCGGTGTCGAACCTGGACTTCTGATAGGTCGACGCGCTCGGCAAACCAGACCCCGGTGCCTTTGGCCCGGGGTTTTTTTATGGGTGCTGATCTTGGGTCTCTTGCCTGGCAGGAAACAAGCGCGACGCTGGCTTGGATCTTGCGACGGCCTGTAACAGGTGCGTTGCGGCCATGACTACGCCAATGCCGTTTTTTGGCAATCGTGGGATGGCACGCACCGGATAATCGATCGCTCGATACAACTGTGCAGGGGTAAAGATCATGAACCAGGCAATGGAGGGGCGGGTTTCTCCCGCAACGTTGAAAAAGGTGATCTGCGCGGCTGCCGTGGGCAACTTCGTGGAATGGTTCGACTTTGCCGTCTATGGTTTTCTGGCCACGGCGATTGCCCAGCAGTTCTTTCCCAGCGGGGATGCCACCACGGGGTTGTTGAAGACCTTTGCGGTGTTCGCCGTGGCGTTCGCTTTCCGGCCATTGGGCGGGATCGTGTTTGGCATGCTGGGCGACCGGATCGGACGCAAGAAGGTGCTGGCCATGACCATTTTGCTCATGGCTGGTGCAACGACGCTCATCGGCTTGCTGCCTACCTATGCCGCCATTGGTATTGCCGCGCCGATCCTGCTCACGCTGATCCGCTGCGCGCAGGGTTTTTCTGCAGGAGGCGAATACGCTGGAGCCTGTGCCTACCTCATGGAGCACGCGCCGCGTACCCAGCGTGCCTGGTATGGCAGCTTTATCCCGGTGTCGACTTTCAGCGCGTTTGCCTGTGCGGCGGTCATGGCTTATGCACTGGATGCATCGCTGTCGCCCGAGGCGATGGCCAGTTGGGGGTGGCGCGTGCCCTTCCTGATTGCGGCGCCGCTGGGCCTGGTCGGTCTTTACCTGCGCTGGCGCCTGGATGAGACCCCCGCATTCCAGGCTGTTAAACAGGATCACGATGTCGCCCATTCGCCGCTCAAGGACACCCTGCGAAGTCATGGCGGCGCAATCCTGTGCCTGGGGGCATTCGTGTCGCTGACCGCCCTCTCCTTCTATATGTTCACGACTTATTTCGCGACCTACCTGCAGGTGGTGGGTGGGCTGAGCAGGGCCACGGCATTGCTGATCTCGGTGATCGCGCTGGTGTTCGCCGCATTGATGTGTCCGGTGGCAGGTGCTTTTTCCGATAAGGTCGGTCGCCGCGCGACGGTGGCCACCACCGGCGTGTTGCTGATCGCGGTGGTTTACCCTTCGTTCCTGCTGGCCAGTTCGGGTTCGTTCGCCGCCTCGGTGTTCGGCGTGATGATGCTGGCGGTGGGCGCAGTGCTCAGCGGTGTGGTGACTGCTGCGCTGCTCTCGGAAACCTTCCCGACCCGGACCCGCTACACGGCGTCGGCGATTACCTACAACCTGGCCTATACCCTGTTTGGCGGTACGGCGCCGTTGATGGCTACTTGGTTGATTGGCATGACCGGGAGCAACCTGTCGCCGGCGTTCTACCTGATGGGGGTGTCGGTGCTGGCACTTGCGGGAGGGTTGGCGTTACCCGAGACGTCGAAGATTTCCCTGCATGGCGATGCGGAAGAAGCTGTTCATGGTGGGCAGCCGGTGGTTGTTTGAGCCCGCTGAAACTGTGGTGACGCGACTGACGCTTTCGCGGGCAGAGCCCGCTCCCACATGACGGCAACACACCGCTCCCACATGAAGGCAAAACACCTCTCCCTTGTGGGAGCCGGGCTCTGCCCGCGAACGATACACCTCGGTGCAACTGATACGCTGCAAGGGCCTCTTTCGCGGGCGGAGCCCGCTCCCACATGACGGCAACATTGAGTCACTTGTGGGAGCCGGGCATGGCTTCAAGTGCCGAGTAAGGTGGCTTGCTGGTCGGCGCACAGTTGCAGGAGGAAATCCCAGACCACGCGCAGCCGCACCGATTTGTGTAGCTCGCGCCGGGTGCTTATCCAGTAGCTGCGCTGAATGGTCTCGTCAGGCAATACGCGCACCAGGCGCGGATCATGGGCAGCCATGTACACCGGCAGCACAGCGATGCCGAGACCGATACAGGCTGCTTCCTGTTGGGCCAGGACACTGGTGCTGCGGAAGGCAACGACCGGGTTGCGACAGAAGCTGTTGAGCATCAGCAGTTCCTGACTGAATAACAGGTCGTCGACATAGCCGATCCAGCGGTGCTGCGCCAGGTCCTCACGGCTACGCAACGGTGCCGCGGTGGCGAGGTAACCGGCACTGGCATACAGGGCCAAGTGGTAATCGGTGAGCTTGCGAGTGATCAGTAAGTCGGCGTTGGGACGCTCCAGGTGTACGCTGATTTCTGCTTCCCGGTTGAGGATGCTGACGAAACGTGGAACAGCCACCAGTTCCACTTCCAGGCCTGGGTAGCGGCGGAACAGTTCACCGATGCGAGGAGTGATGAAGGCGATGCCGATCCCTTCGGTCACGCCCAGGCGGATCTTGCCCAGCGGGTTGAACGACTGCGTGATGTCTTCCTGCGCGCGCAGCGCCACGTTTTCCATGGCCTCGGCATGCTTGAGCAGCGTCTGCCCCGCCGGGGTCAGTTCATAGCCATGGGCATTCTGTACGAACAGTGGCGTACCCAGATGGCGCTCGATGCTTTCGATGTGCCGCGCGACGGTGCTGTGGGTCGTGTGCAGGCGCTTGGCGGCGGTCAGCAGGCGACCGCTGCGGTGCAGTTCGAGAAAGAAGCGCAGGTCGTTCCAGTCGAACATCGATTTTCCCTTGTTAATCAACTGCGCGGTGCGCTGTGCGAAAACGCTCAGCCCCTGGGTGAAATCTTTCGTTTTCACCACGAAGCTAATCAATAACATGGGGAACGACAAGAACAATAAAACGGCGCGGAGTACACCATGCCATCGATCTCACCCGTCTACGACTACATCATTGTCGGCGCCGGTCCTGCAGGCTGCCTGCTTGCCAATCGACTGTCCGCCGATCCCTCGGTCAAGGTGTTGTTACTGGAGGCTGGAGGCCGGGACAACTATGCCTGGATCCATATTCCGGTGGGCTACCTGTTCTGCATCGGCAACCCCCGCACCGACTGGTGCTTCAAGACCCAACCGCAACCGGGCCTCGACGGCCGTGCCCTGAACTACCCACGGGGCAAGGTCCTGGGCGGCTGTTCGTCGATCAACGGCATGATCTACATGCGCGGGCAGTCCAGCGACTATGACCGCTGGGAGGCCTTGGGCAATCCGGGCTGGGGCTGGAAGGACGTCCTGCCGCTGTTTCGCAAGAGCGAGAGCCACCATGCCGGCAATTCGGAATTCCACAGCGCCGATGGCGAGTGGCGCGTGGAGCAGCAGCGTTACCGCTGGCCCATTCTCGATGCGTTCCGCAGTGCGGCGGCCGAATCTGGGATTGCCAGCATCGATGACTTCAACACCGGCGACAATCAGGGGTGTGGGTATTTTCAGGTCAATCAGAAAGCCGGAGTGCGCTGGAACTCGACTAAGGCGTTCCTGCGTCCGGCGCTCAAACGGGCGAACCTGACGGTCCATACGGGCGTTCGAGTGGACAAGGTGCTGTTGCAGGATGGCCGTGCTCACACCGTGGTTGCCCGCTGGCAGGGTGAGGACCATCGGTTCCAGGCTGCAAGGGAAATCATTCTCTGTGCGGGCGCGATCGGCTCCCCGACCATCCTTCAGCGTTCCGGCATTGGTCCGCGGCCATTGCTCGAACGCCTCGGCATACAGGTGCAGCACGAACTGCCTGGGGTGGGCGGCAATCTGCAGGACCATCTGCAACTGCGTTTGGTCTACAAGGTCAGCAATGCACGCACGCTCAACCAGGTGGCCAACAGCCTGTGGGGCAAGTTCTGCATGGGTGTGCGCTACCTGTACGACCGCAGTGGGCCGCTGGCCATGGCGCCCAGCCAACTGGGTGCGTTCGTGCGCTCAAGCCCCGAGCAGCCCTCCCCCAACCTTCAGTATCACGTACAGCCCCTGTCACTGGAGCGCTTCGGCGAGCCGCTGCATCGGTTTCCTGCGTTCACGGCTTCGGTATGCAACCTGCGCCCGAAAAGTCGCGGGCGAGTCGATATCAGTTCTGCCGATCCGGACGCAGCACCGCTGATCGATCCCAATTATCTGAGCGATCCCGAGGATGTTCGGGTGGCCGTGGATGCCATCCGCCTGACGCGCAAGATCGTTCAAGGCTCGGCACTGCAAGGCTTTGCCCCACAGGAATACCTGCCAGGGGAAGAGGTGCAGAGTGAGGAAGCGTTGCGCGCAGCGGCAGGACGCATAGGAACGACTATCTTTCATCCAGCGGGTACCTGCCGCATGGGCAATGACACCCTCGCGGTGGTGGATGCGCAACTCAAGGTACGTGGCGTACAGGGCCTGCGTGTGGCGGACGCGTCGATCATGCCAGAAATCGTCTCGGGCAATACCTGCTCGCCGACGGTGATGATCGCCGAAAAGGCTGCGCAGATGATCCTTGATCCACAGCCATTGCAAGCTGTGCCGGCGACATCGCTGCAAATGCCGGAAAGGATTTGACCGAGCACAGGGAGTACTCGGGACAAGCAACAGTGGAACAACAACAATAATCACTGAGGATGCGAATATGGCGGATTATCTGCAACAGGGCGCGGCGGCCGCGCCTGCCGTGAACCGAGACGAGAAGAAGATCATCTTCGCCTCTTCTCTGGGCACGGTGTTCGAATGGTATGACTTCTTTCTGTACGGCGCCCTGGCTGCGGTGATCAGCAAGCAGTTCTTTGCCGGAGTGAACGAGACCACAGCCTTCATCTTTGCCCTGATGGCATTTGCAGCAGGCTTTCTGGTGCGCCCTTTCGGCGCTTTGGTGTTCGGACGCCTTGGCGATATGATCGGGCGCAAGTACACCTTTCTCATGACCATCATTCTGATGGGGATATCGACCTTCGCGGTAGGCTTGCTGCCGACCTACGCCAGCATCGGCATCGCAGCGCCGATCATCCTGGTGATCCTGCGCATGCTGCAGGGCCTGGCACTGGGAGGTGAGTACGGTGGCGCGGCGACCTATGTGGCCGAACATGCGCCACAGGGCAAGCGAGGTTTTCATACCGGCTGGATCCAGTCGACCGCCACCCTGGGCTTGCTCCTGTCGTTGCTGGTGGTGCTGGGCAGCCGCTACATCAGCGGCGATCAGTTCGAAGTCTGGGGCTGGCGCCTGCCGTTCCTGCTGTCGATCGTATTGCTGGGTATCTCGACCTGGATTCGCCTGAGCCTGAGCGAGTCGCCGACTTTCACCAAGATGAAGTCCGAGGGCAAGACCAGTAAATCACCAATCCGGGAGTCCTTCGGTTCCTGGCAGAACCTGAAGATCGTGCTGACCGCGCTGTTCAGCATCAACGCCGGGCAGGCGGTGACCTTCTACTGCGCGCAGTTCTACGTGCTGTTCTTCCTGACGCAAATGTTGAAGATGGATCCGGCGCTGGCCAACCAGTTACTGATCATCAGTGTGATCATCGGTGCGCCGTTCTTCGTATTCTTCGGTTGGTTGTCCGACCGCATTGGACGCAAGCCCATCCTGATGCTGGGGTTGCTGTTGGCAACCTTCGCCTATTTTCCGCTGTTCAAGGGCTTGAGCCATTACGCCAATCCGCAAATCGATCAGGCCACGCGCACGGCGCCAGTAACGGTCATGGCTGACCCGGCCACCTGCACCTTCCAGTTTGATCCGGTGGGCAAAGCCAAATTCGACAGCCCCTGCGACAAGGTCAAGACGTTGCTGATCAAATCGGGTGTGCCGTATTCCTCGGCCCCAGCCGCTGGCAGCGATGTAGCGATCACGATCGGCGAGCAGCGCATCACGGGCTATGACGAGCCGGCGTTGCGGGCTGCCATCGCCCAGGCCGGCTACCCTGCCAAAGCCGATGCGAGCCTGGTGAATCAACCCATGGTGGTGTTGATCATCGTTGCCATGATTCTGATCGCTACCATGACCTATGGCCCGCTGGCAGCGGTGATGGTTGAACTCTTCCCCACGCGCATCCGCTATACCTCACTGTCCCTGCCTTATCACATCGGCAACGGCTGGTTCGGCGGATTTCTGCCCACGGTCTCGTTCGCGTTGGTGGTGTACACCGGGGATATCTTCTACGGACTGTGGTACCCGGTGCTGGTGACCGGGATCAGCTTCGTGGTGGGGATGTTCTGTCTGAAGGAAACGCGGCACGTTGATCTGGACAAGGTCTAGACGCTGCGGTGAAAGGCTCGAAAGTCGAGCCTTTCACCGCCGTGCAAAAAACTTATGCACCAATGGCAGGGATTTATAGCCTTTGGAAAACTGTATATCCAACAACTGGTTACGCAGTTTTCAAATAGTTTACGCGAGAAACAATACACAAGTTATCCACAGAAATCAGATAACCGGTGTGGGTGCGATTTCGGGCTTTTCCGGCAGCGCGCCCATGGCCTGCTGGGTTTGCTCATTCCACGTCTGCACGCGCTCGTTCAGGGCTGCAATGGCCCGCGGGCCTGTACCCTCGGCGTACATCGGTTCACCAATGACCACCTCGATGGTGCCACGGTGCTTGTTCCAGCCTTCCTTGGGCCAATAGCGCCCGGCGTTGTGAGCGATGGGCAATACGGGTAATCCAGCATTCACCGCCAGGGCGCTGCCGCTGCGGGTGAATTTGCCAATCTGGCCGTAGGGAACACGGGTACCCTCAGGAAAGATCAGCACCCACACCCCATCTTTCAACAGGGTGTCCCCTTTGCTCGCAACCTCCTTGAGTGCCAACTTGGGGTTGTCGCGATCGATGGCGATGGGGCGCAGCATGGCCATGGCCCAGCCAAAGAACGGGACGAACAGCAGCTCACGCTTGAGCACCTGGCTCAGGGGCTGGAAATAGGCCGAGAGAAAAAAGGTTTCCCAGGTGCTCTGATGGTTGGAGACGATGACGCAGGGTGTCTGGGGAACGTTGTGTGCACCCTTGATCTGCACATCGATGCCGAGCATGACGCGTGTCAGCCACAGCGCACAGCGGCACCAATAGACGTTGATGAAACGGTAGCGCGCCTTGAACGACAGGAACGGCGCGATGAAGAAGCTCAGCGTGCACCACAGCAAGGCGCTGCTGCCCAATAGCAGATAAAAGGCAAAGATTCTGATTGCCCGCAGGATCGACATAGCGGTGGGTACCGTCAAGTGTGGATAAGGTGCCCGGCGACTGCCGCCAGGTCATCGAAAATCAGCGTCCCTTCGGGCAGTTCATGGGTCAGGGTACGCAGGCCTTTGCCGGTTTTCACCAGCACCGGCTGAGCAGCCACCGCCGTTGCGGCGTTCAGGTCACTCAAGCTATCACCCACGAACCAGACGCCAGCCAGAGGCACGTCGTAGTGCGCAGCGATGGTCTGCAACAAGCCCGGACGCGGTTTGCGGCAGGTGCAATGGTCATCCGGACCATGTGGACAATGCACGATCAGCCCGACCTCGCCGCCCTGCTCGGCCACCAGCGAGCGCAGGCGCTCGTGCATGGCGTCGAGGGTGGCCAGGTCGTAGTATCCGCGCGCCAGGCCGGACTGGTTGGTGGCGACCGCCACCGTCCAGCCGGCCTGGTGCAACTGCGCAATGGCCTCGATCGCGCCGGGCAATGGCAGCCATTCGGCGACCGATTTGATGTAGGCATCGGAGTCATGGTTGATGACCCCATCGCGATCGAGAATCAGCAGTTTCAAGGCTTACCCCAGCAACGAAATGTCGGCGACGCCCAGGAACAGACCGCGCAGCCGTGCCAGCAAGGCATAGCGGTTGGCCCGCACATTGGCATCCTCGGCATTGACCATCACCGCTTCGAAGAACGCATCCACTGGCTCGCGCAAGGCGGCCAGACGGGTCAGCGCTTCGTTGTAGCGACGTTCTGCAGCCATGGGCACCACGGCCTGGTCGGCCTGAGTGATGGCCGAGTACAGCGAGAACTCGTTGGCGTTGTCGAAGTACTTGGGCTCCACGGTGGCGGAGATCTTGCCGTCGGCCTTGCTCAGAAGGTTCGAGACGCGCTTGTTCACCGCCGCCAGGGCAGCCGCTTCGGGCAACCGGCGGAACGCCTGAACAGCCTGCACGCGCTGGTCGAAATCCAGCGCCGACCCAGGCTGCAGTGCACGGACCGACAGGTAGGTGGCGACATCGATGCCTTCGTCTTCGTAGCGAGCACGCAGGCGGTCGAAGATGAACTCCTGCACCTGCTCGGCCAGCCCTGCGGACTTCACCTTGCTGCCGAAGGCCGAGACCGCGAAGCCCACGGCATCGTTGATGTTCAGGTCCAGTTGCTTGTCGATCAGGATGCGCAGCACGCCCAACGCGGCACGGCGCAGGGCATAGGGGTCCTTGCTGCCGGTGGGCAGCATGCCGATGCCGAAGATGCCGACCAGGGTGTCGAGCTTGTCGGCGATGGCCACGGCTGCGCCGGTCAGGGTGCTGGGCAGTTCGGCACCTGCCCCACGTGGCATGTACTGCTCGTTGAGCGCCAGAGCGACGTCTTCGGGCTCGCCATCGTTGAGCGCGTAGTAGTAGCCGGCCACGCCCTGCATTTCCGGGAATTCACCGACCATTTCCGTGGCCAGGTCGCACTTCGACAGCAAGCCTGCGCGCGCGGCGCGCTGGGCATCGCCACCAATACGCGAGGCAATGTAGGCCGCCAGTTTGGAGACCCGTACGGCCTTGTCGTAGACGCTGCCCAACTGGGCCTGGAACACCACGTTTTCCAGACGCGCGTTGAAGCTTTCCAGCGGCTGCTTCTTGTCCTGATTGAAGAAGAACTCGGCGTCGGTCAGGCGTGGGCGCACGACTTTTTCGTTGCCCTCGACGATCTGACGCGGATCCTTGCTCTCGATGTTGGCCACGGTGATGAAGCGTGGCAGCAGCTTGCCGTCGGCATCCAGCAGGCAGAAGTACTTCTGGTTGTCCTGCATGGTGGTGATCAGCGCTTCCTGCGGCACCTCCAGGAAACGCTCTTCGAACGAGCACACCAGAGGTACGGGCCATTCGACCAGCGCCGTCACTTCGTCGAGCAGGGCCGGTGGCACGATGGCGCTGCCTTCCTGCTGGGTAGCCAGCTCGGCGGTGCGTCGGGCGATCAGTTCACGGCGCTCATGAGCGTCGGCCAGCACGTAGGCCTGGCGCATGTCTTCGCGGTAGCTGGCCGGCGAGCCGATGCGTACGTTCTGCGGATGATGGAAACGGTGGCCGCGCGATTCGCGTCCGGCCTTCTGAGCCAGGATGGTGCAATCGACGACATCGTCACCCAGCAGCATCACCAACCACTGGGTCGGCCGCACGAACTCTTCCTTGCGCGCGCCCCAGCGCATGCGCTTGGGGATCGGCAGGTCATTGAGCGAGTCTTCGACGATGGTCGGCAGCAGGCTGGCCGTGGGCTTGCCGACGATGTTCTGGCTGTAGCGCAGCTTGGGGCCGCTGCGATCGATTTCGCTGAGGTCCACGCCGCATTTCTTGGCGAAACCCAACGCAGCCTGGGTCGGCTCGCCTTCGGCATTGAAAGCGGCCTGCAGCGGCGGGCCGTCGAGGTTGATGCTGCGGTCCGGCTGCTGGGTGTCCAGGCCCGTGATCAGCACGGCCAGACGACGAGGCGCGGCGTAGACGTTCTTGGCGCTGTAGTTCAGGCCAGCGGCCTGCAGGCCTTTCTCGATACCGGCCAGGAAAGCGTCGGCCAGGGTGTTGAGGGCCTTGGGTGGCAGCTCTTCGGTGCCCAGCTCGACCAGAAAATCTTGAGCACTCATTGCGCAGCCTCCAGCTTGGCCAATACTTCATCACGCAGATCGGGGGTCGCCATGGGGAAACCCAGCTTGGCACGGGCCATCAGGTAGGCCTGTGCCACGCCGCGGGCCAGGGTCCGCACGCGCAGGATGTACTGCTGGCGCGCGGTGACCGAAATGGCGCGGCGAGCATCGAGCAGGTTGAAGGTGTGGGACGCCTTCAGGACCATTTCATAGCTGGGCAGCGGCAGGGGCTGGTCCAGCTCGAGCAGACGCTTGGCTTCGCTCTCGTAGAAATCGAACAGTTCGAACAGCTTGTCGACGTTGGCGTGCTCGAAGTTGTAGGTGGACTGCTCCACCTCGTTCTGATGGAACACGTCGCCGTAGGTCACCTTGCCGAACGGACCATCGGCCCAGACCAGGTCGTAGACCGAGTCGACGCCCTGCAGGTACATGGCCAGGCGCTCGAGGCCGTAGGTGATTTCGCCGGTGACCGGGTAGCACTCGATGCCACCGGCCTGCTGGAAGTAGGTGAACTGAGTGACTTCCATGCCGTTGAGCCAGACTTCCCAGCCCAGACCCCAGGCGCCCAGGGTCGGCGACTCCCAGTTGTCTTCGACGAAGCGTACGTCGTGCACCAGCGGATCGAGGCCGATGTGCTTGAGCGATCCCAGATACAGCTCCTGGAAGTTGTCCGGGTTGGGCTTCAGAACGACCTGGAACTGGTAATAGTGCTGCAGGCGGTTGGGGTTCTCGCCATAGCGGCCGTCAGTCGGACGGCGGCTGGGTTGCACGTAAGCGGCGTTCCAGGTTTCCGGGCCGACGGCGCGCAGAAACGTGGCGGTATGAAAAGTGCCGGCGCCCACTTCCATATCGTAGGGCTGAAGCACCACACAACCTTGCTCGGCCCAGTATTGCTGGAGGGCGAGGATCAAGTCTTGGAAGGTACGCACGGCTGGCGTAGGCTGGCTCACGAAATTCACCTGTTTCTAGGGCTGCGAATATAAAGAGCGGGAGTATACCGCGATTCCGCGGCGCCTCTACCCATGGAGCCCCAATGCCTCGCTGCTTTTGGTGTACCCAAGACCCGTTGTACCAGGCCTATCACGACCTTGAGTGGGGGGTGCCGCTGCGCGAGGCGGGCGCCCTGTTCGAGTTGCTTTCGCTGGAAGGGTTCCAGGCCGGCCTGTCGTGGATCACCGTGCTGCGCAAGCGTGAACGCTATCGACAGGTGCTCCACGGCTTCGACCCGCAACGTCTTGCGCAGCTGAGTGACGAGGAGATCGAGCAGCTGATGCAGGATCCAGGCATCGTGCGCAATCGCCTCAAACTCAACGGGGTGCGCAAGAACGCCCGGGCCTGGCTGCAGCTTGAAGACCCGGTGGCTTTTCTCTGGTCGTTCGTGGGGGGGCAGCCGAAGATCAATCATCCGCACGATCGCAGCGACATCCCCACCGAAACCGACGAGGCCCGAGCCATGAGCAAGGCCTTGAAGAAAGCCGGCTTCACCTTCGTCGGCCCGACCATCTGCTACGCCTTCATGCAGGCCTCGGGCATGGTCATGGACCATACCCGGGATTGCGATCGCTACGCCGCGCTGGCCGGCTGAGGCTAGAATGAGCGCCTGGGCAATTAAGGAGTGATCTGTGGATAAGTTCAAAGGGGCGCTGATGGTCGGTGCCTTGCGGTTGTTCGCGCTGCTGCCGTGGCGCACCGTGCAACGGGTCGGCACCGCCATCGGCTGGCTGATGTGGAAGCTGCCGACCCGGTCGCGCGATGTGGTGCGTATCAACCTGGCCAAGTGTTTTCCGGACATGCCTGCCGCCGAACGCGAGCAGTTGGTAGGCCGCAGCCTGATGGACATCGGCAAGACGTTGACCGAGAGCGCCTGCGCCTGGATCTGGCCGGCCCAGCGTTCGCTCGATCTGGTGCGCGAAGTCGAGGGCCTTGAGGTGCTCACTCAGGCGCTGGCTTCGGGCAAGGGCGTGGTCGGCATCACCAGCCATCTGGGCAACTGGGAGGTGCTCAATCACTTCTACTGCAACCAGTGCAAGCCGATCATTTTCTACCGCCCGCCCAAGCTCAAGGCAGTGGACGAGCTGCTGCAGAAGCAGCGGGTGCAATTGGGCAACCGCGTGGCGGCCTCGACCAAGGAAGGCATCCTCAGTGTGATCAAGGAGGTGCGCAAGGGCGGCCAGGTGGGCATTCCGGCGGACCCGGAACCGGCCGAATCGGCCGGCATGTTCGTCCCCTTCCTCGGTACGCTGGCGCTGACCAGCAAGTTCGTGCCCAACATGCTGGCTGGCGGCAAGGCCGTCGGTGTGTTCCTGCATGCGCTGCGCCTGCCCGACGGTTCGGGCTACAAGGTCATTCTGGAAGCGGCGCCCGAGGCCATGTACAGCACCGATACGCACACCTCGGTGGCGGCGATGAGCACTGTGGTCGAGAAGTATGTGCGGGCTTATCCGAGCCAGTACATGTGGAGCATGAAGCGCTTCAAGAAGCGGCCGGCGGGTGAGGCGAAGTGGTATTGAGATAGCGGCCTGGCGTGATGGCCTCTTCGCGGGCAGAGGGCTCGGCCGCCCGCCCCGCTCCCACACGACATGCTTTCACAGAGCGGGCTCCTAGAGGGCCCGCTCCCTGAGGGAGCGGGATCGGAGGTCAGAAGAAGCTCAGGCCCACGTGGAACAGCTTTTCCACGTCGCGGATGTATTTTTTATCCACAACGAACAGGATCACGTGGTCACCGGCTTCGATCACCGTGTCGCTGTGGGCGATGATCACCTGGTCATCGCGAATGATCGCGCCGATGGTGGTTCCCGGTGGCAGGTCGATGGTTTCGATGGGTTTGCCGATCACCTTGCTCGAGCGCGCATCGCCGTGGGCAATGGCCTCGATGGCTTCGGCTGCGCCGCGGCGCAGTGAATGCACACTGACGATATCGCCACGCCGTACGTGCGCAAGCAGCGTACCGATGGTCGCCAGTTGTGGACTCAGGGCGATGTCGATTTCGCCGCCCTGGACCAGATCGACGTAGGCCGGGTTGTTGATGATGGTCATGACCTTGCGCGCGCCCAGTCGCTTGGCCAGCAACGAGGACATGATGTTGGCCTCGTCATCGTTGGTCAGGGCCAGGAATATATCGGCCTGGGCGATGTTCTCTTCGAGCATCAGGTCGCGGTCCGAGGCGCTGCCCTGCAACACCACGGTGCTGTCCAGGGTGTCGGAAAGATAGCGGCAGCGCGCCGGATTCATCTCGATGATCTTCACCTGGTAACGGCTTTCGATGGCTTCTGCCAGACGCTCGCCGATCTGCCCGCCGCCGGCGATGACCACCCGCTTGTTGCTCTGGTCGACCCGACGCAGTTCGCTCATCACCGCGCGAATGTCTTCGCGGGCGGCGATGAAGAAGACTTCATCGTCCGCTTCGATGACCGTGTCGCCGCGGGGCAGGATCGGCCGATCCCGACGGAAGATGGCCGCCACGCGTGTATCGACCTTGGGCATGTGGTGACGAATCTGCCGCAATTGCTGGCCCACCAGCGGGCCGCCATAGTAAGCCTTGACCGCGACCAGCTGCGCCTTGCCCCCGGCGAAGTCGATGACCTGCAAGGCGCCGGGGTATTCGATCAGGCGCTTGATGTAGTTGGTCACCACCTGTTCAGGGCTGATCAGCACATCCACCGGGATGGCATCGTTGTCGAACAGGCCGGCACGGGTGAGATAGGCCGATTCGCGTACCCGGGCGATCTTGGTCGGGGTATGGAACAGGGTGTAGGCGACCTGGCAGGCGACCATGTTGGTCTCGTCGCTGTTGGTCACTGCCACCAGCATGTCCGCGTCGTCCGCACCGGCCTGGCGCAGCACGGTCGGAAACGAGCCGCGGCCCTGCACGGTACGGATGTCCAGGCGGTCGCCAAGGTTGCGCAGGCGTTCGGGGTCGGTATCGACCACGGTGATGTCGTTGGCCTCGCTGGCCAGGTGCTCGGCCAAAGTGCCGCCCACCTGCCCTGCGCCCAGGATGATGATCTTCATCCGTTATTCCCCGTCAATGGCCGCGTACGGCGGCGATCTTGATCAGTTTGGCGTAGTAGAAGCCGTCGTGACCGCCCTCTTGCGCCAGCAATTGGCGGCCATGGGCCTGCTTGATCCCGGCGGACGTGGCCAGGTCCAGTTCGCGGGCGCCGGACGTGCGGGCCAGGAACGCTTCGATGACCTCGGTGTTTTCCGTGGGCAAGGTCGAGCACGTGGCATAGAGCAGCACGCCGCCAACCTCCAGGGTCGGCCACATAGCGTCGAGCAACTGGCCTTGCAGCACGGCCAAGGCCTGGATGTCGTCGGGTTGGCGGGTCATCTTGATGTCGGGGTGACGGCGGATCACGCCGGTGGCCGAACAGGGTGCGTCGAGCAGGATGCGCTGGAACGGCTTGCCGTCCCACCAGGCCGAAGTATCGCGGCCATCGGCGGAGATCAAGTGCGCCTGCAACCCCAGACGCTGCAGGTTCTCGCGCACCCGGACCAGGCGCTTCGCTTCGAGATCGATTCCCACGACCTCAGCCAGAGACGGTTCGGCTTCCAGGATATGGCACGTCTTGCCACCTGGCGCGCAGCAGGCATCGAGCACGCGTTGACCGGGGACCAGGTCGAGCAGCTCGGCGGCCAGTTGCGCGGCTTCATCCTGCACGCTGACCCAGCCTTCGCTGAAACCGGGCAGTCCGCGCACGTCGCAGGCTTCTGAAAGAACGATGCCATCGCGGCTGTGGACACAGGCCTGCGCGGCCACGCCCTGCTCGGCCAGCAGGCCTAGGTAGGTATCACGGTCGTGATGGCGGCGGTTGACTCGCAGGATCATCGGCGGGTGAGTGTTGTTGGCAGTGCAAATGGCTTCCCATTGCTCTGGCCAGAAGGCTTTCAGCGATTTCTGCAGCCAGCGCGGGTGTGCGGTGCGTACCACCGGATCGCGTTCGAGTTCGGCCAGAATGGCGTCGCTCTCGCGTTGCGCACGACGCAGTACGGCGTTGAGCAATGCCTTGGCCCAGGGTTTCTTCAGCTTGTCGGCGCAGCCGACGGTTTCGCCGATCGCGGCATGGGCCGGCACGCGGGTGTACAGCAGCTGGTAGAGGCCCACCAGCAGCAGGGCATGCACATCGGCATCGGCGGCCTTGAAGGGCTTTTGCAGCAGCCGCTCGGCCAGTGCGTCGAGACGGGGCTGCCAGCGCGCCGTGCCGAACGCCAGGTCCTGGACCAGGCCACGGTCCCGCGCTTCGACCTTGTCCAATTCCTTGGGCAGGGAGCTGTTGAGCGAGGCCTTGCCGTTGAGCACTGCCGCGAGCGCGCGGGCCGCCGCCAGACGCGGGTTCATTGGCCCAGCACCGTGCCGACCACGAAGCGATCGCGGCGGCTGTTGAACAGGTCACTGAAGTTGAGTGGCTTGCCGCCCGGCAACTGCAGGCGGGTCAGGCGCAGTGCCTGCACACCGCAGGCGACGGTCAGCCCGTCCTTGTCGACCTGAAGGATTTCACCCGGCTGACCGCTGCCGTCGGCCAACTCGGCCGCCAGCACCTTCAGGGCCTCGCCGTTCAAGGTGCTGTGGCAGATCGGCCAGGGGAAAAACGCTCGTACCAGGCGTTCCAGCACTTCGGCCGGCTGGCTCCAGTCGATGCGTGCTTCGTTCTTGTCCAGCTTATGCGCGTAGTTGGCCAGGCTGTCGTCCTGGGTTTCACCCGGCAGGGTACCCGCAGCCAAGCCGGCAATGGCCTGGACCACGGCCGGCGGGCCCAGCTGCGCCAACCGATCGTGCAGGCTGCCGCCGGTATCGTGGGCATCGATCGGGGTGCTGACCTTGAGCAGCATGGGGCCCGTATCGAGACCGGCCTCCATGCGCATCACGGTGACGCCGCTCTGCGCATCGCCGGCCTGCACCGCCCGCTGGATCGGCGCTGCACCGCGCCAGCGTGGCAGCAGCGAAGCATGACTATTGATGCAGCCCAGCGGCGGAATATCCAGCACCGCCTGCGGCAGGATAAGCCCGTAGGCGACCACCACCATCAGGTCTGGTGCCAATTCACGCAGTTCGGCCTGTGCCTGCGGGTCACGCAGCGTCGCTGGCTGGAGCACAGGGATGCCGTGCTCCAGGGCCAGTTGCTTGACCGGACTTTGCATGAGTTTCTGCCCGCGTCCCGCCGGGCGATCCGGCTGGGTGTACACGGCGACGATATCGTGGGAGGTGGCCAGCAGGGCCTTGAGGTGTTCGGCGGCAAACTCGGGAGTGCCCGCGAAGACGATGCGCATGGAGTTCTCGCTGTTGGAGGTGGGCCGCAACCCTTTGTAGGAGCGGCTGGCAGCCGCGAAAGGGCCCTTCCTGACGTGCCGAGGTGCGTTGTTCGCGGCTATTGACCGCTCCTACAGGGGCACCGGAATCAGGCTTGCTGCTTGTGCAGTTTTTCCAGCTTCTTCTTGATCCGGTCGCGCTTGAGATTGGACAGATAGTCGACGAACAGCTTGCCGTTGAGGTGGTCGCACTCGTGCTGGATGCATACGGCCAGCAGGCCTTCGGCGATCAGTTCGTAGGGCTTGCCGTCGCGATCCAGCGCCGTGACCTTGACCTTCTGCGGACGATCGACATTCTCGTAGAAGCCGGGCACCGACAGGCAACCTTCCTGGTACTGGTCCATCTCGTCGGTCAACGACTCGAACTCGGGGTTGATGAACACCCGCGGTTCGCTGCGATCTTCGGACAGGTCCATGACCACGATGCGCTTGTGCACGTTGATCTGGGTAGCGGCCAAACCGATGCCCGGCGCGTCGTACATGGTTTCAAACATGTCATCGATGAGCTGGCGAACGCTGTCGTCCACCACCGTGACCGGCTTGGCGACGGTACGCAGGCGCGGGTCTGGAAATTCGAGGATGTTTAAAATAGCCATATGCGTATGTGCTGCACTGTGAGGTAAAGTCGTTATTTCGCGTGAACAGACATGATAAAGGGATTCACGGCATGAGGAAATCACTACTCGCCCTGCTACTGCTGGCAATGTCCGGCCTGACGCAGGCGCAGGTGCAGCTCAGGGACGGCTACCCACAGCGCTACACCGTGGTCCGTGGCGACACATTGTGGGACATTTCCGGCAAGTTTCTGCGCCAGCCGTGGCAGTGGCCGCAGCTCTGGCACGCCAATCCGCAGATCGCCAACCCCGACCTGATCTACCCCGGCGACTCGCTGGTGCTGGGCTTCGTCGATGGTCAGCCGCAACTGATGCTCGAGCGCGGCGCCTCGCGCGGCACCATCAAGCTCTCGCCCAAGGTGCGCACCACACCGATGGCCGAAGCCATTCCCAGCATACCGCTGGAATCGATCAACAGCTTTCTGCTGACCAACCGCATCATGGATTCGGTCGAAGATTTCAACGCCGCACCCTACATCGTCGCCGGCAATGCCGAGCGCGTGCTCAGTGGCATGGGCGACCGCATCTACGCCCGCGGATCGTTCGATGCGGCGCAGTCGGTCTATGGAATCTTCCGCCAGGGCAAGGCCTACACGGACCCCGATACCCAGGAGTTTCTGGGCATCAACGCCGACAATATCGGTGGTGGCGAAATCGTCGCGACCGAAGGTGACATCTCAACCTTGGTCCTGCAGCGCTCGCGCGAAGAAGTTCGCCTGGGCGATCGGCTGTTCAGCGATGAACAGCGTGCGGTCAATTCGACATTTTTTCCCAGCGCGCCGCAGTCGGACATCCATGGTGTGATCATTGATGTGCCACGAGGTGTTACACAGATCGGCAAGTACGACGTGGTCACCTTGAACCGCGGAAAGCGCGACGGGCTGCGCGAAGGCAACGTTCTGGCGGTCTACAAGACCGGCGAGACAGTGCGCGATCGTATCACTGGCGAGCAGATCAAGGTCCCGGACGAGCGTTCCGGTCTGCTCATGGTGTTCCGCACTTATGAAAAGCTGAGCTATGGTTTGATCCTCAACGCCAACCGCTCGTTGGCAGTGATGGACAAGGTAGGCAACCCGTAGCCGTACTTGGCGCCTGGGTACGAGAGGATCGTGCCCAGGCGCATTCCGATACTTTTGTGCACAGAGTTATCCACAGCTTGTCCAGCTGCTTGCGAGCCTGCCGATTCAAGGATGATCGGATGCCGCTTTTCGAAAGCAACACCCACACCTGTTCCGAACTCGAAGCGCGTCTGCGCTTGCAACTACTCCCCGACATTGGCTCGCAACGCTTTCACAAGCTCGTTGCGCACTTCGGCTGTGCGCGTTCGGCGCTCGATGCCTCGGCCGTGCAATGGCGTGGTGCAGGTTGCAGCGACGCCAGCGCCCAGGCCCGCCGCGACCCCGGCATTCATCAATCCGCTGCGGCTGCGATGGCCTGGCTAGAGCGTGCGGACCAGCATTTGCTGATGTGGGACCAGCCCGACTACCCCGCCCTGCTCAAGGAGATCGCCGATCCACCGCCGCTGCTGTTCGTGCGCGGTGACCCCGGCGTACTGGAGCGTCCGCAGATCGCCGTGGTTGGCAGTCGCCGCGCCTCGCCGCCCGGATTGGACAATGCCCGGGCCTTCGCTCGCAGCCTGGCAGGCGCCGGATTCACGATCACCAGCGGTCTCGCCCTGGGTGTGGACGGTGCTGCCCACCAAGGTGCGCTGGACGTGGGTGGACATACCATCGCGGTCTTGGGCACCGGGCTGGAAAAACTTTATCCACAGAAGCACCGTGCCTTGGCGCAGGCCATCGTCGACGGCAGTGGCGCGCTGGTTTCAGAGTTTCCCCTGCAGGCCCAGGCACAGCCCGGCAATTTCCCCCGGCGCAATCGGATCATCAGCGGCTTGTCGCTGGGCGTGCTGGTCATCGAAGCGAGTCCGGCCAGCGGGTCGCTGATCACTGCGCGTCTTGCCGCCGAGCATGGTCGCGAAGTGTGGGCACTGCCAGGCTCGATTCATCATCCTGGCGCCCGCGGTTGTCATCAGTTGATCCGCGACGGTGCGCAGTTGGTCGAGACCATCGATCACATCCTAGAAGGCTTGCAGGGTTGGCAGCGCCTGCCGCCAGCCTCGTCGCCAGCACCGCAACGATCGCAAGATCCGCTGCTGAACGCGTTGGTGGCAGCGGCGCATACCACTGAAGGTCTGGCCGCAGCCCTCGGCTGGCCATTGCCCCGGGTGATGGCGCAACTCACCGAGCTGGAACTGCAGGGGCGTGTGGTCAGTCAGGCGGGGCGTTGGTTTGCACGTGCCAGCTAAGTACACTGGCGGCAGTTTCCAATGGGAGTGACAGCAGATGGTGAGCAGTTGGCGTGTGCAACAAGCGGCGCGCGAGATCCGAGCGGGCGCGGTGATCGCCTACCCGACCGAAGCTGTCTGGGGGCTGGGTTGCGATCCGTGGGACGAAGAGGCGGTCTACCGCTTGCTCGCCATCAAGGAGCGCTCGGTCGACAAGGGCCTGATCCTGGTCGCCGACAACATTCGTCAGTTCGACTTCCTGTTCGAGGACTTTCCCGAGGACTGGATCGATCGGATGGCCAGCACCTGGCCCGGCCCGAACACCTGGCTGGTGCCTCACCAGGACCTGTTGCCCGAATGGATCACCGGCATTCACGACTCCGTGGCCCTGCGCGTGAGCGATCACCCGCAGGTGCGCGAGCTGTGTGCGCTGGTAGGGCCGCTGGTGTCGACCTCGGCCAATCGCCAGGGCCGTCCGGCTGCCCGCAGCCGCCTGCGCGTGGAGCAATACTTCCGGGGCGAAGTGGACCTGGTGCTGGGGGGCGCGCTGGGCGGGCGGAAAAGTCCGAGCGTGATCCGTGACCTGGTCACCGGCGAGGTGATCAGGCCCTGACTCTTGCCCTGACTCTTGCCCTAAAAAATATGGCGAGAGAGCCGTCAGCGTGCGGCTCCCTGCCCGGCTTCACGGCAGCAGGATGGTCGAGCCCACCGTCTCGCGTGCGGCGAGGGCCGTTTGTGCCTTCGCCGCTTCGCTCAACGGGTACTGCTGGCTGACGTCGACCTTGAGCTTGCCGCTGGCGATCATCTCGAACAGTTCGTCGGCCATGCCCTGTACCGCACCGGGCACCGCGTAGCTGGCAAGGGTCGGCCGGGTGACGTACAGCGAACCCTTCTGCGACAGGATCCCCAGATTGACGCCACTGACCGCGCCGGAGGCGTTGCCGAAGCTGACCATCAGGCCACGTGGCTTGAGGCAGTCCAGCGAGGTTTCCCAGGTGTCCTTGCCCACGCCGTCGTAGACCACCGGGCATTTCTTGCCGTCGGTCAGCTCCAAAACTCGCTTGGCCACATCCTCGTGGCTGTAGTCGATCACCTCCCAGGCCCCTAGTGCCTTGGCTCGCTCGGCCTTGGCGGGCGAGCTGACGGTACCGATCAGCTTCACGCCCAACGCCGCTGCCCATTGGCAGGCGAGCGAACCCACGCCACCGGCGGCCGCGTGGAACAGAATGGTTTCTCCGGCTTCGACCTTGTAGGTCTGGCGCAACAGGTATTGAACGGTCAGGCCCTTGAGCATCACCGCAGCGGCCTGCTCGAAAGTGATCGCTTGCGGCAGGTGCACGGCCATGGCCGCAGGCAACACGTGCAGGTCGCTGTAGGCGCCCAGGGGGCCGCCTGCGTAGGCCACACGGTCGCCGACCTTGAAGCCGTCCACCTCGCTGCCCACTGCCTCCACCACGCCGGCCGCCTCGGTGCCCAGGCCCGATGGCAGTTGTGGCGTCGGGTACAGGCCGCTGCGGAAATAGTTGTCGATGTAATTCACGCCCACGGCGTGATTGCTTACGCGAATCTCCTGCGGGCCCGGTTGCCTGGGCTCGAAGTCGACGAACTCGAGGACTTCCGGGCCGCCGGTGGAACCGAACTGGATACGCTTTGCCATCTGTTCACTCCTGCTGTGGTTGGGCGAAGGCCTATCGGACGCCTTTGCTTGATCGGCGTCAACTGCCGCAGGCGGTGAGCGATGCTATGCTACGCGCCGACTTGATCGCCGGTCAGGCGTGCACGCAGGCCGCTGGCGGTATTTGCCCTTCTCCAAGGTGATGCCATGACTACCCGCACCGAGGCCGTAAAAGCCTATCTGCTCGATCTGCAGGACCGAATCTGCCACGCCTTGCAGGCCGAAGACGGCGGCGCGCACTTCGTCGAAGATGCCTGGACGCGTCCTGCGGGCGGCGGCGGTCGCACCCGGGTGATTGCCGACGGTGAGTTGATCGAGAAAGGCGGGGTCAATTTTTCCCACGTGTTCGGCAGCGGCCTGCCGCCCTCGGCCAGCGCTCATCGCCCGGAACTGGCCGGCCGTGGTTTCGAGGCCCTGGGCGTGTCCCTGGTGATTCACCCGCACAACCCGCATGTGCCCACGTCCCACGCCAACGTGCGCTTCTTCATCGCCGAAAAGGAAGGCGAAGAGGCGGTCTGGTGGTTCGGTGGTGGTTTCGACCTGACGCCCTACTATGCCCACGAGGAAGACTGCATCCACTGGCACCGCGTCGCCCAGCAGGCCTGCGAGCCCTTTGGCGCCGATGTCTACCCGCGCTACAAGGCCTGGTGCGATCGCTATTTCCATCTCAAGCACCGCGGCGAGCCGCGCGGTGTGGGCGGCCTGTTCTTCGATGACTTGAACGAATGGGATTTCGACACCAGCTTCGCCTTCATGCGCGCCATCGGCGATGCCTTCATCGACGCCTATTTGCCCATCGTGCAGCGTCGCAAGGCCATGGCCTACACCGCGCAGCAGCGTGAATTCCAGGAATTCCGCCGCGGCCGCTACGTCGAGTTCAACCTGGTCTACGACCGCGGTACGCTGTTCGGTCTGCAGTCGGGAGGCCGCACCGAGTCGATCCTGATGTCGCTGCCGCCGCAGGTGCGCTGGGGCTATGACTGGAAGGCTGCGCCTGGTAGCGAAGAAGCGCGGTTGACCGATTACTTCCTTCAGGACCGCGACTGGCTGGCACAAGCCTCCGCCCTTTGATTCAGGAACCGTTTCGCATGGACAGTTATGTGGTTTTCGGCAACCCGGTGGGTCACAGCAAGTCACCGGCCATTCACCGATTGTTTGCCGAGCAGACCGGCCAGGCGTTGGACTACAGCACGCTGCTGGCGCCCATCGATGGCTTCACCGACTGTGCCCTGGGCTTTTTCAAGGAAGGCCTGGGCGCCAACGTCACCGTGCCGTTCAAGGAGCAGGCCTTCAGCCTGTGCAGCGTGCTGACCCCACGCGCGCAGCGTGCCGGCGCGGTGAACATGCTCAGCCGTCTGCCCGATGGCGGCCTGCGCGGCGACAACACCGATGGCGTGGGGTTGGTACGCGATCTGGTCGACAATGCCGGTGTGACCCTGCAAGGCAAGCGCATTCTGTTACTGGGTGCCGGCGGT
Organism: Pseudomonas sp. Leaf129; assembly: GCF_001423465.1. Lineage (NCBI taxonomy): Bacteria > Pseudomonadati > Pseudomonadota > Gammaproteobacteria > Pseudomonadales > Pseudomonadaceae > Pseudomonas > Pseudomonas sp. Leaf129. The sequence goes on from NZ_LMOC01000009.1 coordinate 427,774, forward strand.
GCGGTGCGAGGGGTGATCGAGCCGCTGCTCGAGCAGCAGCCGCTGTCGCTGGTGATCGCCAACCGTACGGTCGAGAAAGCCGAACAGCTGGCGCGGCTGTTCGCTGATCTGGGCCCGGTTGCGGCCAGTGGCTTCGATTGGCTGGAGGAGCCTGTGGATATCATCATCAATGCCACGTCGGCGAGCCTGGCAGGCGATCTGCCGCCCATTGCCAGCAGCTTGATCGAACCCGGCGTCACGGTCTGCTACGACATGATGTACGGCAAGGAGCCGACGCCGTTCTGTCGCTGGGCCAGCGAACACGGCGCGCGGCTGTCGCTGGATGGTTTCGGCATGCTGGTCGAGCAGGCGGCGGAAGCCTTCACCTACTGGCGCGGCGTGGCGGTGGATACGGCGCCGGTGCTGAGCCAGTTGCGGCGGGAGATGGCGGCGGGTTGAGTCGATTGAAGGGGTGTCAGTGAAGGCCTCTTCCGGGCAGAGAGCTCGCCGCGCCCCCCCCACAGAGATCCAGTGCTCAACGCGGTATCCATGTGGGAGCGGGCTCTGCCCGCGAAGAGGCCTTCACTGACACCCACCACCATCAAGCCCGTATAAATCAAAGCTTCGCCCGCACCGCCGGCAGCGCATCCTTGCCATCCAGTGTCTTCACCCCGTCCAGCCATTTCTCCAGCACCGCCGGATTGGCTTTCAACCAGGCATGCGCCGCCTGAGCGCTGGTTTTCTTGCTGTTGGCCACATCGGCCATGATCCCGTTCTCCATCTCCTGGGTGAACACCAGGTTGCTGAGCAGCTTGGCGGTGTTCGGGCAGCTCTGGGCATAACCCTTGCGGGTCAAAGTGTGCACGGTCCCGGTGGAGCCGAAATACTTCTCGCCGCCCGTGAGGTACTTGAGCTTGATCTGCACGTTCATCGGGTGCGGCGTCCAACCGAGGAAGACCACGAACGCCTTCTTCTTCACGTTGCGATTGACCTCGGCCAACATGGCCTGCTCGCTGGACTCCACCAGCTTCCAGTCACCCAGGCCGAATTCGTCTTTCTTGATGATCTCGGCCAATGACAGGTTGGCTGGCGCCCCCGAACCGATGCCGTAGATCTTCTTGCCGAACTGATCGGCATGCTTGTCCAGGTCGGCGAAATCCTTCACTCCGGCGTCGTAGACATAATCGGGAACGGCCAGGGTGAACTCGGTACCGTCCAGGTTCTTGGCGTACTGCACCACATCGCCGTTGGCGACGAACTTGTCGTAGAAACCCTGTTGAGCCGGCATCCAGTTGCCAAGGAAGACATCCACCTGCCCATCCTTCAAGCCGCCGAAGATGATGGGCACGGCCAGGGTGTCTATCTTGGGCTTGTAGCCCATGCCCTCCAACACCAGGCTGGCCAGCGCATTGGTGGCGGCGATGTCGCTCCAGCCCGGGTCGGCCATCTTCACGGTGGCGCAACTTTGTGGGTCAGACAGCGGTTCATCGGCGAACGCCGGCGAGCCGACAACCGCCAACCAGCTGGCTGCCAGGGCTGTGGATATCTTCATGGTGACCTTCATGCGGACTTCCCCTCAAAGCGTCTGATGTAATGGGCAGGGTTGTGGATAACGTGCCTTGCGCTCCAGGTCGTCGAGGTCGATGTGGTTGCGCATGTATTGCTGACTGGCGTCCACCAGCGGCTGGTGATCCCAGCTCTTCAGCGTGCCCTGGGTCAACGCACTGGCCACGAAACGACGGCGGCGCTGGCTGGCGAGCACCTGTTGGTGTATCGCCGGCATGTCCCATTTACCGCGGGCTTCACTCAGAAAAGCCTCGAACAGTGCCCGGTGCGAGGGTGACTGGCTCAGGTCTTTGCGTTCGTGTGGATCGTTGTCCACGTCGTAGAGCAGGCAGGGGTCTTGCTCGCTGTAGATGAATTTCATCGCCCCGCGGCGGATCATCATCAGCGGACTGTCAGTGCCTTCGGCCATGTACTCGCCGAACACCTCGTCGTGGCCGCCTTCACCCTGCAGGTGGGAAACCAGCGAACGACCGTCCAGAGGCAGGCCGGGCTCGAGTTCGCCGCCGGCCAGCTCGACGAAGGTAGGCAGCAGGTCGGCGGTGGAAACGGCCGCCTGCACGTGCCCCGGCTGGAACTGGCCAGGGGCGCAGATCAGCAGCGGCACCCGCGCCGACATCTCGAACCAATGCATCTTGTACCAGAGCCCACGCTCGCCAAGCATGTCGCCGTGATCACCGGAGAAGACGATGATGGTGTCGTTTGCCAGCCCGGTTTCTTCCAGGGTCTGCATCAGCTTGCCGACATTGTGATCGATATAGCTGCACGCGCCGAAATAGGCGCGTCGTGCGTCGCGGATCTTATCCACAGGCAAGGGTTTGTCCCACAGGTCATAGACCTTGAGCAGGCGTTGCGAATGCGTGTCCAGTTCGGCCTGGCTCGGCACGTTCTGCGGCAGGGGAATGTCTTCGTCGCGGTACAGGTCCCAGAAAGGCTTGGGAATGGTGTAGGGATCGTGCGGGTGGGTCATCGACACAGTCAGACAGAAAGGCCGGTCACCGTCTTCGCGAATGTGATCGAACAGGTACTGCTGGGCCTTGAACACCACTTCTTCATCGAAATCCAGCTGGTTGGTGCGCACACAGGGGCCAGCCTGCAGCACCGAGGACATATTGTGATACCAGCTGGGGCGCACGTCGGGTTCGTCCCAGTTGACGGCCCAGCCATAGTCGGCGGGATAGATATCGCTGGTCAGGCGTTCCTCGTAACCGTGCAGTTGGTCAGGGCCGCAGAAATGCATCTTTCCCGACAGCGCCGTGCGATAACCCAGGCGGCGCAGATAGTGGGCGTAGGTGGGCACGTCGGCGGCAAAGTCGGCGGCGTTGTCGTAGGCGCCGATCTTGCTCGGCAATTGCCCACTGACCAGGGTGAAACGCGACGGCGCGCACAGCGGGCTGTTGCAGTAGGCGGCATCGAACACCACGCCGGTTTCGGCCAGGCGGCTGATGTTCGGCAGCTTGATGGGAGACGCCGCGTAGATCGGCAACAGAGGGGCGGCCATCTGATCGGCCATGATGAAAAGAATGTTCTTGCGCTTCATGGGCTCAGGGCATTCCATAGTGGAGATTAATGCGAAGTTTCTACCGTTCACCTTGCGGTGCCGCTGTGGCCTGGTAAAGCCCATGCAGAACAATACCTAGGATAAGTAGCGCTTATGTTGGCAAGCCTCGGAGAACTCTCCCTTGACCTGTTGCGGGCCTTCGAGGCCGCCGCCAGGCTGCGCAGTTTCACGGCTGCCGCCGCCGAGTTGGGTACGACACAACCTGCCGTCAGCCAACAGATCAAACGGCTCGAGGAACAACTGGCCATCCGCCTGTTCGATCGTATCTACCGAGGCATCGAGCTGACTGACGCAGGCTACACCCTGTTCGAGGCGGTACAGGGAGGGCTGCGCAGCATCGACGATTGTCTGGGCTTGATCACCACCCAGACCCAGCACGAAGTGCTTCAGGTCTCCACCGACTTCGCGTTCGCCGCCTATTGGCTCATGCCACGCCTGCATCGCTTCCATCAGCGTTATCCACAGGTCGATGTCAGCTTGGTCACCAGCGAACGCAGCCACGCCATGCTCGGCCCGAACATCGACGTGGCAGTCCTGTTCGGCGATGGCCGTTTCCGTCAGGGTGAAAGTCATTGGTTGTTCAACGAAGAAGTGTTCCCGGTCTGCAGCCCGCGCCTGTTGGACGATCGAACGCTTGCGCTGGGCCCTGATGCATTGCTCGAATGGCCGCTGCTGCACCTGCGCGGTGAAAGCAGCTGTCAGTGGTTCGATTGGAGCGGCCTGTTCCGCGCCCTGCACATCCCCAGTGCCCCAGCACCGGGGCAATTGCGCTTCGACAACTACACGCTGCTCATCCAGGCCGCGATTGCCGGGCAAGGCGTTGCCATCGGCTGGCGTCACCTGGTGGACGCATTGCTGGAGCAGCAACTGCTCTGCCGCCCTTTCGAAGGCGCCGCCACATCGGCGTTGGGCTATTTCGTGGTGGTGCCGCAACGCAAACGCCGCGGACAAATGGTGCAAAGGTTCGTGGATTGGGTGATGGAGGAGCAGAGTCGGCGGTAGAGGGGATATCTCACATTCACTTGGGAAACGGCTGCTACTGCACAATCGGTCGACTGGCTACCCTGCATGATCCCACCGATCAGGAATGCATCGACATGCGCCGTGCCATAGCAGTCGCCGTTGTATCTACCGCCGTTTCAGGATGTTATCTACCCATCCCTCAAGATTATCAGCCGCCTGCCCCAATCGATATCTTCACCTATACGATAATCCGCATGATGCCGGATGATCACTCGCCTTCCCTTCGTCTTGATGAAGGTAGATCCATAGGCGCTCGGGCATTTCGACCGTTGGACCATGCATCACTGGTAGCGTTTTTCAAAGGCATGAAAGGCGAATGCGTTTCTGCTCAACACGCCTCGAACCGGATTGTATGTACGGTAATCAGCGAAACCCATTTCCAGCAGCCGGATCGCAACGTCGAAAAAGTGAGCGGCTGTTGGGGCAATATCACGCTTGTTTACGGTTTCGACTATCTCGAGCCTGTTTCAGATCTATCGAATTGGTCATCCATGGACTTTTTGGCTAGTGGCATGGGGTGTATAAGCGCTTGGGCGGCTTCTCATTAGAATATGAGAAAATATTAATTATGTATTTAACTCCATAAGCCGGGTAGTGGAAGCATAGACCGCGGGCTACAGTTCGCGAAGTCATACATCCATCCCTTAACAGGAGTTACCCATGTCACAGCAATATCAAATCGAAGCACGTTCACATGCTATCGCCGGTCTATGGAGCCACAACTTTTGGGCGCTTCGTCACCCGAACGGAGAGGTCATGGCGGAGCTACATGGCTTAGCTACCGACCGCGTCACGCTTCGTACGGCGACAATTGGCACCTCTAATCGCCACTCATTGAGAGCATGGCATTTTGCAGTTAAAAAACATCACGCTGAGGTGGGTGTAATAGGTCACCAGGTGACTACGGGGTATCTCTACCAAGAAGGACAGACTCGAAAAGTGGTCTTGTCCGGAGACAGCGGAAATATACTACCTCGGTGGCGTGCCGCCGTGAAGTCGATTGGGCTTATAAACGATATGAATCTCGACTACCCACCGGGGGGTATCAAGGTGATTGGCAATACAAAAAACAGCAATTCCATGTTTACAACATTTGGAGATTTGATGGGTTTGTCTCGATTTAGTTTTTGGGGTGTGTTCGAGCCTGGTATCGATAATCCTGTTTTGCATGAAGAGATTGTAAGCGCCTTAAGAGCTCTGTTCGATGAAAGCTTGGATGTTCCGGTGCAGCCGTCAATGCCGGTTTTGAGCTCGCCTGTTGATAGCCTATCCGCTGCAAATTTCCCTCTGTCTGCGTCCGGTGGAACGCCTAGCCATCTAGAGGCTGGGTATGGTCAATGGGGGCTAAATGCGCCTTTCCATGGAAGTGTTAGCATTCCATTCTTTGAGTATCACGATATGTCCGGCATTCCCAGACGCGTTTATGCCGAGTGACATTGGCTATGCGCTAGAAGTGATTCGAAGCGAATGCGCTGAATAGTTTGCTGCGTTGCTGCTATGAGTCGGCGTGGTTCTGCTGCAAGCTATGCAGCGCCTATCTCACCGTTTTCGCGGCTGTACGCCGCTCCTACAAAGAAATGCGACCGTGTAGGAGCGGCGTACAGCCGCGAAGGCGTCACGACAGGCAGTGCATCTCTAGATGGTTGATCAGTTCAAAACCCCCTGCAATACCTCATAAACGATCCCGGTACCAATGGCGATCAGCACCACATCCGTGCCCATGCGGCGCCATTCGTAGCCTTCGTAACGTGGTAGATGCTTCAGCGCGGGACCGTCGAGGCGGGCACCGTAGCCGCGAGGCAGGGGTTGTCCCTTGATGGCGCGAATACTGGCGGGAGGTGGGTTGCCGGGCCGAAAGACGTCGCGATGATCCTGAATGGTCTGGCGTACGGGGCCGAAATCCTGGGGTGGACCACCGCGCGCGATGCCGCCACCTGGGTTGCCTGGGCCACGGTTGCCCGGACCGCGCTCGTCATGATCAGGCCGATCGGGTCCGCCCTGCCGCTGATGGGATTGTTCCTGGCGCCCTTGACGCTGCTCATCCGGTCCACCTGGACCACCGGGGGCGGCTTGCACCAGCGGTGCACAAGCGATCAACAGTGCGCCCACGCTCAGGATCAGGTTTTGTGGCATGTTCATCATGGATTTCCTTCACGGCCAAACAGCAAAAAGGGGCACCGAACACAGGTTCGATCCCCCTTGGTCTTGCCGTTTAGTCCCGTGAACCAGAGGCTAATTCCTCTGTATTGGAATCTTTACCTTCAGCTGACACGAGCCTTACGTACGCCCTGCGCCAGTTGACTGCACAGCGACAGCACATCTTCCACAGCCTGACCGTGGTGCTGGGCATGGGCGATCTTGTCCACCAGTGCCGAGCCGACCACCACGCCATCGGCCAGGCGGGCAATGGCGGCAGCCTGGTCGGGCGTGCGGATGCCGAAACCAACGCTGATCGGCAGGTCGGTATGCCGACGCAGCCGCTCTATGGCAGCGCCTACGTGCTCGGTGGTAGCCGAGCCGGCACCGGTCACGCCGGCCACCGATACGTAGTAGACGAACCCGGAGCTGCGCTCCAGCACCCTTGGCAAGCGTGCATCGTCGGTGGTTGGCGTGGTCAAACGGATGAAGTCGATACCCGAGGCCTGTGCCGGGGTCGCCAATTCACCATCATGCTCGGGCGGCAGGTCGACGATGATCAGGCCGTCGACACCGGCCTCCTTGGCCTCGGCCACGAAGGCTTCGACGCCGAAGCGGTGAATCGGGTTGTAATAACCCATCAGCACGATGGGCGTGGTGCTGTTTTCGACGCGGAACTCACGAACCATCTGCAGGGTTTTCGCCAGCGTCTGACCGGCGTTCAGTGCCCGCAGGGTCGCCAACTGAATGGCCAGGCCGTCGGCCATCGGATCGGTGAAGGGCATGCCCAGCTCGATGACATCCGCACCGGCGGCTGGCAGGCCCTTGAGGATCGACAGGGAAGCGTCGTAGCCGGGGTCGCCAGCGGTGACGAAGGTGACCAGGGCCGCGCGGCCTTCGGCCTTGAGTTCGGCAAAGCGTTGTTTGAGGCGGCTCATGCCAGTGTCTCCTTTGCGCCCTGGGCGCCCATATGGCTCATCACGGTTTGCATGTCCTTGTCGCCGCGGCCCGACAGACACACCACCATCAAGTGGTCGGCAGGCAGCGTCGGCGCGCGCTTCATGGCTTCGGCCAGGGCGTGAGCGGTTTCCAGCGCCGGGATGATGCCTTCAAGGCGGCAGGTGGCATGGAACGCAGCCAACGCCTCTTCATCGGTAATGCTGGTGTAGTTCACGCGCTTGATTTCGTGCAACCAGGCGTGTTCAGGACCGATGCCGGGGTAGTCCAGGCCAGCCGAGATGGAGTGCGCGTCGGTGATCTGCCCATCGTTGTCCTGCAGCAGATAGGTGCGATTGCCATGCAGTACACCGGGAATGCCACCGTTGAGGCTGGCGGCGTGCTTGCCCGAATCCACGCCATGGCCGGCAGCTTCGACGCCGATGATCTCCACGCTGCTGTCATCCAGGAAGGGGTGGAACAGGCCCATGGCATTGGAACCACCGCCGACGCAGGCAACCAGGCTGTCGGGCAGGCGACCTTCCTTCTCCTGCATCTGCTCACGGGTTTCCTTGCCGATGATCGACTGGAAGTCGCGCACCATCGCCGGATACGGGTGTGGGCCGGCCACGGTACCGATCAGGTAGAAGGTGTCGTCGACATTGGTGACCCAGTCACGCAGGGCATCGTTCATGGCGTCTTTCAAGGTGCCGGTGCCGGAAGTGACCGGCACGATTTCGGCGCCCAGCAGTTTCATGCGAAACACGTTCGCCTGCTGGCGCTCGATGTCGGTGGCACCCATGTAGATCACACAAGGCAGACCGAAGCGCGCTGCCACGGTGGCCGTAGCCACGCCGTGCATGCCGGCGCCGGTTTCGGCGATCAGGCGCTTCTTGCCCATGCGCTTGGCGAGCAGCACCTGACCGATGCAGTTGTTCACCTTGTGTGCGCCGGTGTGGTTGAGTTCTTCGCGCTTGAAGTAGATTTTCGCCCCGCCGCAATGTTCGGTCAGACGCTCGGCGAAATACAGCGGATTGGGCCGGCCGATATAGTCGCGCTGGAAGTAGGCGACCTGCTCGAGAAACTCGGGATCGGCCTTGGCCGCTTCGTATTCCCGAGCCAGCTCAAGCACCAGCGGCATCAGGGTCTCGGCGACGTAGCGGCCGCCAAAGGCGCCGAACAGGCCGTTGCTGTCCGGGCCACTGCGAAGATTGCTCTGGGTCATGCGAAGCTCCAGGGGAAATGAAAGGGCGATGTCACTACTGTACCCATGACAGCCGCTCAGGAAAACCGATAAGATCTCGGCAACCTGTCAGGAATTCTCACATTACCATGAGCCGTGACCTGCCCCCGCTGAATGCTCTCAAGGCATTCGAAGCCACTGCCCGTCTGAACAGTGTCAGCAAGGCCGCTGAATCCTTGAGCGTGACCCACGGTGCCGTCAGCCGACAACTGAAGCTGCTCGAAGAGCATCTGGGCATCGCATTGTTCGTCAAGCAGGGACGTGGCCTGAAACTCACAGATGCCGGCAGTCGGCTACGCGATGCCAGCGCCGAGGCTTTCGAACGCCTGCGTCTGGTCTGTGCGGAATTGAGTCAGGCCCAGGCTCAAGCGCCGTTCGTCCTGGGCTGCTCGGGAAGCCTGCTGGCGCGCTGGTTCATCCCGCGTCTGGGTCGATTGAACAGCGACTTGCCGGACCTGCGGCTGCACCTATCGGCCGGCGAAGGCGATCTGGACCCTCGCCGTCCTGGCCTGGACGCCTTGCTGATGTTTGCCGAACCACCTTGGCCCGCCGACATGGACGTATTCGAACTGGCCGAAGAACGCATCGGACCTGTGCTCAGCCCGCGCTTCCATGGATTCGAGGCCTTGCAGAACTGTGCCGCCAAAGACTTGCTCAAGCACGCCCTGTTGCACACGACATCACGGCCACAGGCCTGGCCCAGCTGGGCACGGCGCAACGGCCTGGAACCCGAGGCGTTGACCTTGGGACAGGGGTTCGAGCATTTGTATTATCTGCTGGAAGCCGCAGTGGCTGGACTGGGCATTGCTATCGCACCCGAACCGCTGGTGGTTGATGACCTGCGGGCCGGGCGTCTGGCCGCGCCATGGGGTTTTACGCAAACCCCGGCGCGGCTGGCGCTTTGGGTCCCGCGGCGCGCCTCGGATGGGCGCGCCCGACAGCTGGCGCTATGGCTCAAGCAGGAGCTGGCGCGCCAAGTCGATTAGTTGCTGCGGTTGCACATCAGGTAAGCGGCGATCAGGCCCAGTGCGCCGACAGCGACGCCAGCTGCGGCCCAAGGGTGCTCTTGAGCGTAGTCACGGGTAGCGATACCGGTTTCCTTGGTCTTGACCTTCACTTCTTCGTACGCATCGCTGATCAGGCTGCGCGAGTGGCTCAGCGCGGTCTCGGCATTGGCCTTCAGCGCTTTGAGGGTCTTGCGCGACTCCTCGGTGGAATCTTCCTTCAGGCTTTCCAGGGAGCGCAGCAGACTTTCGATTTCTGCTTCCATGCTTTGCAGCGAGGCCTTGCGGGTCGAAATTGCCATCGGTATCTCTCCTTCGTTGTGATGAATAGCGTGTGTAGATTCCGACTGCGCGGCAGGATGAAAGTGCAGTGCGTATGAACTTTTAGCGCAGAAATCCCCACACAGGTAGACAACCTTTCGTAGTCCATCCACTGGAGAGCACCATGAGCGATCACCACACGTACAAGAAAGTCGAACTGGTTGGTTCCTCGACCACCACCATCGAAGACGCTATCAACAATGCTTTGGCCGAAGCGAGCAAGAGCATCGAGAAAATGGAATGGTTCGAAGTGACCGAAACCCGTGGTCACATCGAAGATGGCCGGGTGGCGCATTTCCAGGTCACGCTGAAAGTCGGCTTCCGTATTCAAAATAGCTGACAGAAAACACGGAATCTTCCGACTGGCCGAATGCCATAGGTTAAGTTACAACACCCTCCCGGCGTATCGACCTGACCACAGGCGATCCGCCGTTTGTCTTAAAGCGGCAGTACCAAACCAAGGATGCAAGCGATGAAGCGAATTTTGTTGGCTGTGGGTTTGTTGAGCGTGGCAAGCGGCGTGTTCGCTGCAGGCAAGCCGTGCGAGGAGCTCAAGAGCGAAATCGCCGCGAAGATCGATGCCAACGGCGTGTCGGGTTACACGCTGGAAGTGGTCGACAACGTCACTCCGGATGAAGGTTTCCAGGTTGTCGGTTCGTGTGAAGGCGGCACGAAGGCCATCGTCTACAAGCGCTGATGACGTTGCTGCCATGACCCGCTCCCGCAGGATATTAAATCCCCTGTAGGAGCGGTCAGCGGCCGCGAACAGACGCCGCAGCAACTCAGGTCAGTGCACGCTCAGCCCTGCATCACCTGCGCCAACAGCTCATAGGATCTGAGCCGATCGGCATGTTCATACAGATCGCACGTGAAGATCAGTTCGTCCGCCTGCGTCTGCTCCTGCAACACCTCAAGCTTGGCCTGGATCTTCGCCGGTCCCCCCACCACCGCCAAGCCCAGAAAGTCCCCGACCGCTGCTTTTTCATGGGGCAACCACAACCCTTCCATGCTCTTGACCGGTGGCTGCTGCACCAGGGTCTGGCCACGCATCAGGTTGAGAATGCGCTGGTAGACCGAAGTGGCCAGGTAGTCGGCGTGCTCGTCGCTGTCGGCGGCCACCAATGGCACACCGAGCATCACATACGGCTTGTCCAACACCTCGGAAGGCTGGAAATGGGCGCGATAGACACGGATCGCCTCATGCATGTAACGCGGCGCGAAATGCGAAGCGAAGGCATAGGGAAGACCATACATGCCTGCCAACTGGGCGCTGAACAGGCTCGATCCCAGCAGCCAGATCGGCACATTGGTCCCGCTACCCGGCACGGCGATCACTTTCTGATCAGGAGTACGAGGCCCAAGGTAGGCCATGAGCTCGCGAACGTCGTCGGGAAAATCGTCGGCACTGCCAGAGCGTTCACGGCGCAGCGCGCGCGCGGTCATCTGGTCCGACCCAGGCGCGCGGCCCAGGCCCAAGTCGATGCGTCCTGGGTACAGACTTTCCAGCGTGCCGAACTGTTCGGCGATCACCAACGGCGCGTGGTTGGGCAGCATCACCCCGCCCGAGCCCACGCGGATCGAGGACGTGCCGCCGGCCAGATAGCCCAGTAGCACGGAGGTCGCCGAGCTGGCGATGCCGTCCATGTTGTGGTGCTCGGCCACCCAGAAGCGGTTGTAGCCCCAGGTTTCGGCATGGCGCGCCAGGTCCAGGGCATTGTGCAGCGACCGTGCCGGGCCATGGTCGGCACGTACGGGCACAAGGTCGAGAACGGAGTATTTCGTATCGGTCAAAACGGTCATGATCAATGGCATCCTGTGGGTATGTGGCAGGTGGGATGCCCCGCGCATCTTTGCTACCGAATGTTTATTTCTTATGAATAGTCAGTATGGGCATCTTGCCCGGATTCAATAGCCAGCTGTCCGAATCGCGCTGAACTTGCCCAGCGCCCTGCCCTCTGAACACATGACACCGCGCGAACCCGTCGCGCCCATCATGGAGGCTTTTATGAGCATCAAGAAAACCGCATCGGCTGTCTGGAAAGGCGATCTGAAAACCGGTAAGGGCGAGATTTCCACTCAGAGCGGCGCTCTGAAAAGCAATCCCTACGGCTTCAACACCCGTTTCGAAGGCCAGCCGGGCACCAATCCGGAAGAGCTGATCGGCGCAGCGCATGCCGGCTGTTTCTCCATGGCATTCTCGATGATCCTGGGCGGCGAAGGCCTTACCCCCGATGAAATCAAGACTTCCGCCGAAGTCAGCCTGGACAAGGAAGGCGAAGGTTTTGCAATCACCGCCATCAAGCTGACCATGTCGGCCAAGATTCCGAACATCGATCAGGCCAAGTTCGAAGAACTGGCCAACAAGGCGAAGGAAGGCTGCCCGGTATCGAAAGTACTGAACGCCGACATCACCCTGAGCGCCACCCTGGAATCTTGAGGTAGCGTGCGCCCGGTTGCCTTACACTGCCCACTCATCAGGAGAATCGAGTCATGAAGCAATTGATTTTGGCGATGGCGTGCAGTGTGTTGGCAACCACGGCGTTGGCAGCACCCAAGCCATGTGAGGATTTGAAGGCCGAAATCGAGGCCAAGATCCAGGCCCAGGGTGTCACATCGTACACACTGGAAATTGTCGACAACCTCGATGCCAAGGACCCGAATATGGTCGTGGGCTCCTGCGACAATGGCACGCGCAAGATCGTCTATCAGAAAAACGACGACTGATTGCGCTGCGGTGCAATCACGCCATGGCGCTCAAGCAGCCGCTCAGGGAATGCAGTGAATGGCCCGGTCCTCGGCCACGATCTGCCTGCTCGAATCATATAGTCGCGCACTGGCTTGCATGGCAATCGCCCTGCCCTCCAACCGGTAGCGCTCGCCAGCCTTGAAACCGTCATAGCGCACGGTCAGGTAGCAGGTACGGTCGAACGGGTCGTTGACCAGCCCGCCTCCGGCATACATTTCGTAATCAAACCGCACTTCAAGCTCATGACTTCCGGGATCCACCTGGAAATAGCGCCCATCGTTGAGCTTGCGGCCATCCAGACTTTCCGCCATGACCAGGCGCCCGGTCGTGGTGAACATGTCGATCCAGGCTTTGCCCGGATCGACGGTGGGCAACGGCGGGTTGGCGCAGCCAGCGAGCGTGGCGAAGGTCAACAGGGCGAGCACGGCGCGCATGGGAGTTCCTTGGCTGCAGAGAACCATCGGCAAGACAAGTTTCGAGTCTAGAAGCTTTGTGCCGACGGCGCGAGTCGGCGCCGTCAGTGGTTGCATCCGGTAAGCGGTGCTCAGGTGCTTTGACAGCCCGCAGGTTGGGCCCGGCTGACCAGCTTGCGCTGCTCGTCGTAGAGTCTGGCCCAAGGGCTGAAGCCAACGCTGCCCGCTTCCAGGAAATACCGTTGGCCTGCATCGAAGCTTGCGTAGGTGACGTTCAATTCACAGTTGCGCCACAGCGGTGCGGGCACCGGGCCGATGTTGGTTGGCTCTACCGGAAATTGCAGGCGTACGGTGAGCTCATGGCGGCCGGGCTCGACTTCGAAATAACGCGTGTCGGTCCATTCCTTCTCGTCGACCTGGGTTGCGTGCAGTGCGTTCTGGTCGTCGGCCGCAAGGTCGATCCAGGCCTGGTTTGGATCCGGGTCGGGCAGTCCGGCACAGCCGGCAAGCGTCAGCAGGCTGCTGGCAATGATCAATGCGCGCATGGAATTCTCCTCATGGGATCGTAAGATGCAGGGTCAGCGCCGATAACACCTGCTCGCTGGCGGGCCTGGCCATGGAAAACCACATGCATGAATTCGTTGTTGTTCGTCGTTCCATTCTTGCCGCACTCGACCGCGGTTTGCGCCTGTTTGTTCCCCTGTGCCTGCTGTTCCTGCTCAACGGTTGCAGCAGTGCAGGCTATTACGGCCAGCTGATGCAGGGCCAGTGGCAGCTGTTGCAGGCACGCGAGCCGGTGGCGCAGATCCTTGCCGATCCGTCGCGCGACCCGCGGCTGCGCGAGCAATTGCAGCGTGCCCAGGCGGCCCGCGACTTCGCCAGCGAGCACTTGCATCTGCCGGACAACCGCAGCTATCGCCTGTACGCCGACATCGGTCGGCCATTGGTGGTGTGGAACGTGTTCGCCACACCGGAGTTTTCCCTGGCGCCGTTGACCCATTGCTTCCCCATTGCCGGGTGTGTGGCTTATCGCGGTTACTACAGTCAGTCCGGTGCTCGGGGCGAAGCGGCGTTGCAGAAGCTGGCGGGCCGAGATGTGTATGTCGGTGGCGTCGAGGCCTACTCGACCCTGGGCTGGTTCGACGATCCGATTCTCAACACCATGCTCGGTTGGGGCGACGAGCGTCTGGCCACTCTGATCTTCCATGAGCTGGCGCATCAGCGTGTGTATGTGAAAGACGACACCGAATTCAATGAGTCCTTCGCCACCTTCGTCGAGCAGGAAGGTACCCGGCAGTGGCGTGTCCAGCGAGGATTGCCGTCGGCGGCAAGCACGCTGGTGGCGCAACGTGACCAGTTCACCGCATTGGTGCTCGCCACCCGCGAACGCCTGGCTGTGCTGTACGCCCAACCGTTATCTGCGCAGGCCATGCGCAAGGGCAAGGCTGCCGAGTTCGAGCGCCTGCGCCGCGAATATCGCCAGCTGCGCGATGGGCCTTGGCAGGGAGACAGGCGTTTCGATGCCTGGATCAACGGGCCGATGAACAATGCCAAGCTGTTGCCGTTTGGTCTGTACGACCAGTGGGTGCCGGCGTTCGCGGGTTTGTTCCGGCAGGTCGCTGGCGATTGGCGCGCCTTTTATGATCGGGCGGCGGCACTGGGCAAGTTACCGATGGACGAGCGCAGAGCTGAGTTGGCGCGGTTGGGTAGGTAGTTTTGCAGTGCCCTTTCGGGCCTGTTCGCGGCCACTGGCCGCTCCTACAGGGTTGCGAGAAGTCTGTGTAGGAGTGGTGAGTGGCCACGAATGGTCCGCATCGTTACCGACTCATCCTGCGCCTTGCAGGAACGCCTCATGCAGCGCCTGCAACGTGTCGAAATGATACGTCGGGTTCTCCAGGACCAATTCCTCCCGCGAACCGAAACCATAGCCCACCGCCGCGCAATCCAGACCGTTGCGGCGGGCACCGATCAGGTCGTGCTTGCGGTCGCCGACCATCAAGGTCTGGGCAGGGTCCAGCTTTTCCTGTTCCACGATGTAGGCAATCAACTGCACCTTGTCGGTCCGCGTGCCATCCAGTTCGCTGCCGCAGATAACCTTGAAGTGCCTGGCGAAATCGAAGTGCCGGGCGATCTCCCGGGCGAATTCCCAAGGTTTCGAGGTGGCGATATACAAATGCCGACCTTGTCCCTGAAGGGTTTCGAGCAGTGCGATGACACCAGCGAAGATCTGGTTTTCGTACAGACCGGTGACGCGGAAGCGTTCGCGGTAGAAATTCACCGCCTGCCAGGCGCGGGCCTCGTCGAAGCCGTAGGCGTGCATGAACTGCTCGAGCAATGGCGGACCGATGAAGTGTTCCAGGTTGCGCAGGTCGGGTTCGTCGATGCCCAGCTTGGCCAAGGCATACTGGATGGAGCGGGTGATGCCCTCGCGCGGGTCGGTCAAGGTGCCGTCGAGGTCGAACAGAATGTTTTGATAGTGCACGGAATCAGTCCTTGTCGAAGCCTTCGGCCAGGTGTTGGTCCTTGAGCTTCACGTAGTTGCCAGCGGTGTAGGTGAAGAACGCACGTTCCTTGTCCGTCAGCGGTCGGGCTTGCCTGGCCGGACTGCCCACGTACAGAAAGCCGCTCTGCAGGCGTTTGCCCGGTGCTACCAGGCTGCCAGCGCCAATGATCACGTCGTCTTCCACCACCGCGCCGTCCATGACGGTACTGCCCATGCCGACCAGAATGCGGTTGCCCAGGGTGCAGCCGTGGAGCATGACTTTGTGTCCAATGGTGACATCGTCGCCGATCAGCAGCGGGAAACCGTCCGGATTGAAAGGGCCGGCATGGGTGATGTGCAGCACGCTGGCATCCTGCACGCTGGTGCGCTTGCCGATGCGGATCCGGTGCATGTCGCCACGGATTACTGTCAGTGGCCAGACCGAGCTGTCAGTGCCGATCTCGACGTCGCCGATCACCACCGCCGAGCGGTCGACGAAGGCGCGTTCGCCCAGGCGCGGCGTATGCTGCTGGAAATTGCGAATGGCCACGATAGGCATCCTCTGTGTTGTCGATAGCTGCGGTGAGTCGTAATTGTAATTAAGATGTCCCAGTGTTTCTTCATAGCCAAGGTGTTTAACCGTGAGCGCGAATCCCCTTCTGCAGTCCTACGACCTGCCGCCGTTCTCGGCGATCCGTGCCGAGCACGTACAACCGGCGATTGAACAGATCCTGGCCGACAACCGCGCGGCCATTGCCCACATTCTGCAAACCCAGGGCAGCCAGCCTACCTGGGCCGGCCTGGTGCTGGCCATGGACGAGCTGAACGACCGCCTGGGCGCTGCCTGGAGCCCGGTCAGCCACCTCAACGCCGTGTGCAACAGCGCCGAACTGCGCCAGGCCTATGAGGCCTGCCTGCCGGCGCTTAGTGCCTACTCCACCGAGCTGGGCCAGAACCGCGAGCTGTTCCAGGCCTTCGAAACCCTGGCCAACAGTCCTGAAGCCGCGGGCTTCGACGTTGCCCAGAAGACCATTCTGGAGCATTCGCTGCGTGACTTCCGCCTGTCCGGTATCGATCTGCCGGTGGATCAGCAGCAGCGCTATGCCCAGGTGCAGAGCAAGCTGTCGGAGCTGGGCAGCCGTTTCTCCAACCAACTGCTCGACGCCACCCAGGCCTGGACCAAGCACGTCACCGACGAATCGGCCCTGGCCGGGCTGACCGATTCGGCCAAGGCGCAAATGGCGGCCGCAGCACAGGCCAAGGGTCTGGACGGCTGGCTGATCAGCCTGGAGTTCCCCAGCTATTACGCCGTCATGACCTACGCTCACGACCGCGCCCTGCGTGAAGAAGTCTACGCAGCCTATTGCACCCGCGCCTCGGACCAGGGCCCCAATGCCGGCCAGAACGACAACGGCCCGGTGATGCGCGAAATCCTCGACCTGCGGCAGGAATTGGCCGAGCTGTTGGGCTATGCCAGTTATTCGGAACTGAGCCTGGCCACCAAGATGGCCGAGTCGACCGATCAGGTGCTGACCTTCCTGCGTGACCTGGCCCAGCGCAGCAAGCCGTTCGCGGCCCAGGACCTGGAGCAGCTGCGCGCCTATGCCGCCGAACAGGGCTGTGCCGACCTGCAAAGCTGGGACAGCGGTTTCTACGGGGAAAAACTGCGTGAGCAGCGCTACAGCGTTTCTCAGGAAGCACTGCGCGCCTACTTCCCGATCGACAAGGTACTGGGCGGCCTGTTCGCCATTGTGCAGCGCCTGTACGGTATCGAGATCGCCGAGCAGAAAGGTTTCGACACCTGGCACCCTGACGTGCGCTTGTTCGAGATCAAGGAAAATGGCCAGCATGTGGGCCGCTTCTTCTTCGACCTGTACGCCCGCGCCAACAAGCGTGGCGGCGCCTGGATGGACGGTGCCCGCGACCGCCGTCGCACCGAGAATGGCGAGCTGCAGAGCCCGGTGGCCAACCTGGTGTGCAACTTCACCCCGGCCGATGCCGGCAAACCGGCGCTGCTGACTCACGACGAAGTCACCACGCTGTTCCACGAGTTCGGCCACGGCCTGCACCACTTGCTGACGCGGGTCGAGCACGTCGGCGTGTCGGGTATCAACGGCGTGGCGTGGGATGCGGTCGAGCTGCCCAGCCAGTTCATGGAAAACTGGTGCTGGGAGCCCGAAGGCCTGGCCTTGATCTCGGGTCACTACGAAACCGGCGAGCCGCTGCCTCAGGACCTGCTGGAAAAGATGCTGGCGGCGAAAAACTTCCAGTCTGGCCTGATGATGGTCCGCCAGATCGAGTTCTCGCTCTTTGACTTCGAGCTGCATGCCTCCCATGGCGATGGCCGCAGCGTGATGGAAGTGCTGGACGGTGTGCGTGACGAGGTTTCGGTCATGCGTCCGCCGGCCTACAACCGCTTTCCCAACAGCTTCGCGCACATCTTTGCCGGCGGCTACGCGGCGGGCTATTACAGCTACAAGTGGGCTGAAGTGCTATCGGCCGATGCGTTCAGCAAGTTCGAGGAAGACGGCGTGCTCAATGCCGACACCGGTCGCGCTTTCCGCGAAGCCATTCTGGCGCGCGGCGGATCGCAGGCCCCGATGGTCCTGTTCGTCGACTTCCGCGGTCGCGAGCCGTCCATCGATGCCCTGTTGCGCCATAGCGGTCTGAGCGAGGAAGCGGCGGCATGATCACCAAGAAACGCTTCATCGCCGGGGCCGTCTGCCCGGCCTGCAGCGAGCCGGACAAGCTGATGATGTGGAGCGTCGACGAGGTCCCCCATCGTGAGTGCGTGGCCTGTGGTTACAGCGACACGCTCAATGCGCAGGGCCAGTCGGTGCCCAGCGAACTGGGCACGCGTGTCAACAAGGTGGCCGTCAAGATCGCCCGGCCCACCTCGCAACCGGTGCAGTTCTTCCCCAACCCCAAGCTCAAGAAACCTTGAGCCAGGCTTGCCGTCGACTTGCCGCAAGGGCAGGTCGACGGCAATAGCCGGCTACCACGCTCCACACTTCTTCCGTTCCTAGACTGACGCGCCACTCAAGCGTCATTCAAGGAATCGAACATGAGCACCGCCTATCCGTCCGCACTCCCTGCCCTGCTGGCCGACAACCCCTTGCTGGGCAATCACGACATCGTCCCCTACCACTTGATCAAGGCCGAACATGTCGAGCCGGCCATCACCCATGTGATCGAGAGCAACTTGCGTCAGCTGGCGCAACTACTCCCCGAGCAGCTCGAATCACCCACGTGGGAAGGCTTGGTCAAGCCACTGGAAGACATGCATCAGCGCTTGCTGGCGGTGCTGCAACCCGAGCAGTTGCTCAGTCGCCATCACCATCTGGCGGTGATCGAGGCTTATGCGAAATGCCGCGAGCGGGTACAGGCCTATGAGTCGGCCATCAAACACAACCGCACGGTGCAGGCCGCCTTGCAACTGCTGCAGCAAAGCCCGCAGGCCCTCGAATTCGATTCGACCCAGCAGGCGGCATTGAATCACGCCCTGCGCGCCGCGCGATTGGCCGGGGTGGGCACTGCGCGTGCGACCCAGATGCGCATCGAACGCCTGCACATGGAGCTGGCGGGGTTGTACCAGACGTTCGCCGATAACCTGGACGCGGCCAGCCAGGCCTGGACCTTGGCCTTCGACGATGAAGCTGCACTGGCGGGTATCGCCCCCGCCGTACGTGCCAGCATGGCCCAGCGGGCACGCGAGGCTGGCCTTTCTGGTTGGCTACTGACCCTGGAACTGCCGCTGGTGCTGGCGGTGGCAAGCCAGGCTCACGACCGCTCGTTGCGCGAGCGGGTGTACAAGGCCTTCTACACCCAGGCCTCGGACCAGGGCCCGCGCGCTGGAGAGAATGACAACGGGCCGGTGCTGCAACGCATCCTCGCGGCCCGTGCCGAGTTGGCCGAAGCGAGTGGGTATCGCAGCTACGCCTCGCTGGCCCAAGCCACGCGCATGTTCGACGAAGCCGCCGACGTGGAGAAGCTGCTGCTGCAGCTGATCGACAAGGTTCGCCCCGCGGCGCAGGCCGAATTCGCCCCTGTGCAGGAACTGGCCGCGCTGTTCAATGTGCCAACGCTGGAGGCCTGGGACTGCAACTACTATCAGGAAAAATACCTGCAGATCCATCACGGTGTGACGGAACTCAAGGTCCGCGAATATTTCCCCATGCAGGCGGTGATGAACGGCATGCAACACCTGCTCGCCCAGTTGTTCGACGTGCAGTGGCACGAATGCCCCCCAGCACCACGCCAACCTGCCTCGGTACGCCTGTTCCGCCTCAGCGAAGGGGATCAGGTGCTTGGCTACATTTACCTGGACCTGCACACCCGGCCGAAGAAGCGCGCGGGTGCCTGGATGGAGGCTCTGCGTGACCGCCACCGCTTCGCCGACGGACGCCTGCAACTGCCGATTGCCCATGTGGGCTGTGATTTCGCTGCCCAGACGCCAGCGTTTCCCTGCCTTTTGAGCCTGGGCGATATCCAGACGTTCTTCCACGAGTTGGGCCATGCGTTGCACCACGTGCTGACCCGCATCGATCACGGCAGCGTGTCCGGCATCAAGGGCGTGGCCGAAGATGCGGTGGAACTGCCCAGCGGCGTGTTCGAACACTGGGCCATGCAGCCGGAAATCCTGCAATCGATGTCGCGGCATTATCTGACCGGTGAACGGATCGACAGCGCTTACGTTGAACAGGCGCTCGCGGCCAAGGCTCGCTTCCGTGCCCAGGCGCTGCTGTGGCAGCTCGAATACGCCCTGGTGGACTATCGCCTGCACAGCACGAGCAGTGGGCTTTCACCGCAGGAGATCGGCGAGCAGGTGCTTGAAAACACGCAAGTGGTACGTCATCCACCCTATGTGCGTTGGCTCAACACCTTCGCTCACGTATTCACTGCCGCGGACTACGCGGCCGGTTATTACAGTTATGTCTGGGCGCAGGTGCTCGCGGCCCACCTGTTCACTCGCTTCGAACGTGAAGGGCTGTTGGCGAGTCAGGCGGGTGAGGATTTCCAGCGTCTGATTCTGGCCTCCGGCGGAACGCGGCCATTCGCGGAGCTGGCGGCAAGCTTTGCCGGCAGCAAGCCGGGTATCGAGGCGTTACTGGCGGATCTGGGCATCAAGGCTTGACGGATTTGAACAATGACGTCCAGCCAGTCAGTGCATATTGAGGCTGAAACCGGTTTCATTTGGTGTCACAAATAGATACATTTGTCGGTTGAAGCGCCAGGGCGGCATTTTGCCGCGCCTGGCTTCGTGCCGAATGTGTCGCGTCTGCGCCTTCCACAAAGCATCACCCGCCTCTGGCCGCGTGGTGCAACGAACACGTACCGCTGAGCTGCGCATCGATAAAAACCGTATCGAACAGCTGATGAGAACCCTGATGTCCGAGCAAGAAAACAACCCGCGCCGGGATTTTCTGCGCAAAACACTGACCTTGATTCCGGTGGTGACCGTTGCCAGTAGCGGCCTGGGCCTCGGTGCCCTGACGGCCGATGCCCAGGCGGATACGCGGACCGCGCCGCCTAAGCCGGTGCCAACCGCCGATTATCAGCCGTCGTTTTTCACCGCTGAAGAGTGGGCTTTCGTACAGGCCGCGGTGGCTCGGCTGATTCCAGCGGATGACCTGGGCCCCGGTGCCCTGGAAGCCGGCGCAGCGGAATTCATCGATCGGCAGATGAACACCCCGTATGCCACGGGGGCATTGTGGTACATGCAAGGTCCGTTCGTGACCGATGCCCCGCCCCAGATGGGCTATCAATTGCAGCTGGTGCCCCAGCAGATCTACCGTCTGGGCATCGCCGCCACGGATGCCTGGTGCAAGGCTCAATCAGGCAAAGTGTTCACTGAGCAAGACAGCGCTACCCAAGACCTTGTTCTCAGCAAGATCGAGGCAGGAGAGTTGGTTTTCGACGAACTGCCCGCCACTGCCTTCTTCAGTCTGATCCTGCAGAACACCCGTGAAGGCTTCTTCTGTGACCCCGTGCACGGCGGCAACAAGGGCATGGTCGGCTGGACTCAGATCGGTTTTCCCGGCGCACGCGCCGACTTCATGGATTGGGTGGAACGCAACGAGCAATACCCCTTCCCGGCTGTATCGATTCGCGGCGAGAGGGCCTGACATGACAACGGTAATGAAGAAAGTCGACGCGGTCATCGTCGGGTTCGGCTGGACAGGCGCGATCATGGCCAAGGAACTCACCGAGGCAGGTCTCAACGTGGTAGCGCTGGAACGCGGCCCGATGCAGGACACCTACCCGGACGGCAGTTATCCACAGGTGATCGACGAGTTGACCTACAGCGTGCGCAAGAAGCTGTTTCAGGACATCTCCAAGGAAACCGTGACCATCCGCCACAGCGTCAACGACGTTGCACTGCCCAACCGCCAGTTGGGTGCGTTTCTGCCGGGCAAGGGTGTCGGCGGCGCCGGTCTGCATTGGTCGGGCGTGCACTTCCGTGTCGATCCCATGGAACTGCGCATGCGCAGCCACTACGAGGAGCGCTACGGCAAGCAGTTCATCCCCAAGGACATGACCATCCAGGACTTCGGTGTCAGCTATGAAGAGCTGGAACCGTTCTTCGATTTCGCCGAAAAAGTCTTCGGCACCTCGGGTCAGGCCTGGACGGTGAACGGCGTGCGGGTTGGCGAAGGCAAGGGTGGCAACCCCTATGCACCGGATCGTTCCAACCCGTTCCCGCTGGCCTCGCAGAAGAACACCGTTTCGGCGCAGCTGTTCCAGAAGGCCGCCGCCGAGGTCGGTTACAAGCCGTACAATCTGCCGTCGGCCAATACATCGGGGCCGTACACCAACCCCTATGGTGCGCAGATGGGCCCCTGCAACTTCTGCGGTTTCTGCAGCGGCTATGTCTGCTACATGTATTCCAAGGCGTCACCGAACGTGAACATCCTCCCGGCGTTGCGCCAGGTCGAAACCTTCGAGCTGCGCACCAACGCCCACGTCCTGCGGGTCAATCTGGACAGCACCAAGCGCAAGGCGACCGGCGTGACCTACGTCGATGCCCAGGGGCGTGAAGTCGAGCAGCCGGCGGACCTGGTGATTCTCGGTGCGTTCCAGTTCAACAACGTGCGCCTGATGCTGCTTTCCGGCATCGGCCAGCCCTACGATCCCAAGACCGGCGAAGGTGTGGTCGGCAAGAACTTCGCCTACCAGAACATGGCCACCATCAAGGCCTTCTTCGACAAGGACACCCACACCAACAACTTCATCGGCGCCGGTGGCAACGGTGTGGCGTTCGACGACTTCAATGCCGACAACTTCGACCACGGCCCCCATGGCTTCGTCGGCGGCTCGCCGATGTGGGTCAACCAGGCCGGCAGCCGACCCATCGCCGGCACGGCCAATCCACCGGGCACGCCAGCCTGGGGCAGCGCCTGGAAGAAGGCCACCGCCGACTACTACACCCATCAGGTGTCGATGGACGCCCACGGCGCCCATCAATCTTACCGCGGCAACTACCTGGATCTGGATCCGGTGTACCGCGATGCCTATGGCCTGCCGTTGCTGCGCATGACCTTCGACTGGCAGGAAAACGACATCAAGATGAACCGCTTCATGGTCGAGAAAATGAGCAAGGTCGCCCAGGCCATGAACCCCAAGACCATTGCCTTGCTGGGCAAGAAGGTCGGCGAGCATTTCAATACCGCCTCCTACCAGACCACCCACCTCAACGGTGGCGCGATCATGGGCACCGATCCCAAGACCAGTGCGATCAACCGCTACCTGCAGTGCTGGGACGTGCACAACGTGTTCGTTCCAGGCGCCTCGGCCTTTCCCCAGGGGTTGGGTTACAACCCCACCGGCCTGGTGGCGGCACTGACCTACTGGTCGGCACGGGCCATTCGCGAGCAGTACCTGAAGAACCCCGGCCCGCTGGTGCAGGCATAAGGAGCGCAGAGATGAACGTTATCCAGATCGCTGCGCTGACCCTGCTCGCCAGTCTGTTGACCAGTCTGCCGGTCAGGGCCGCGGAGTCCGACGACGCCCTGATCGAGCAGGGCCGCTACCTGGCCCGGGCCGGTGACTGCGTGGCCTGCCATACCGCCAAGGGCGGTGCGCCGTTCGCCGGCGGGTTGGGCATGGAGACGCCGATCGGCACGGTTTACTCGACCAACATCACGCCGCACAGCGACGGCATCGGCAACTACAGCTTCGAAGACTTCGACCAGGCCGTGCGCCACGGTATCGGCAAGAGCGGGAGCAGCCTGTATCCGGCCATGCCCTACCCGTCTTATGCACGGGTCAGCGACGCCGACATGCACGCCCTGTACGCCTACTTCATGAAGGGCGTGGCGCCGGTGGCCGAACCGAACAAGCCGACCGACATTCCCTGGCCACTGAGCATGCGCTGGCCGCTGGCGATCTGGCGCGGACTGTTCGCCCCTCCGGTCAGCGCCTATCAGCCGCCGCCGGGCTCCGATCCGGTGATCAGCCGCGGCGCCTACCTGGTCGAAGGGCTTGGGCACTGCGGCGCCTGCCATACCCCGCGAGCGATCACCATGCAGGAGAAGGCCCTGAGCGCCGGCGACAACGCCGACTTCCTGGCTGGCAGCGCACCGCTCGAAGGCTGGATCGCCAAGAGCCTGCGCGGCGATCACAAGGACGGTCTGGGCAGCTGGAGCGAAGAGCAACTGGTGCAGTTTCTCAAGACCGGCCGCAGCGATCGCAGTGCGGTGTTCGGCGGCATGAGCGATGTGGTCGAGCACAGCATGCAGTACATGACCCATGAAGACCTCACTGCCATCGCTCGATACCTGAAGACACTGCCGGCGGTGGACCGTGCCGACAAGCCCCATGAATACGACGCACGTGTGTCCGACGCACTGTGGAAGGGAGACGACAGCAAGGTCGGTGCCGGGGTGTACATCGACAACTGCGCGGCCTGTCATCGGACCGATGGCCAGGGCTACACCCGTGTGTTCCCGGCCTTGGCTGGCAACCCGGTGCTGCAGACCGAGGATGCCAGTTCGCTGATCCACATCGTGCTGGCAGGTGGCACGTTGCCGGCCACGCACACGGCGCCGTCCACCTTCACCATGCCCGGCTTCGCCTGGCGCCTGTCCGATCAGGAAGTGGCTGATGTGGTGAACTTCATCCGCACCAGCTGGGGCAATCAGGGCTCGACGGTGTCGGCCGACGACGTCAAGCAGATGCGCGGCGACGACATGAAGCACACCTCCGGCGATGACCTGGGGCAGTCCACCAGCCACTGATCATGGCTGGCGGCCCTTTCGCGGGCAGAGACCCACTCCCACAGGTTGTTCAAGAGTTCGCATACCTGTGGGAGCGGGTCTCTGCCCGCGAAGAGGCCCTCACTGACACCCTCCAGTAAAAAGACCCCCCTCAATCCCAGCCTTGTGGGAGCGGGTCTCTGCCCGCGAAAGGGCCCTCACTGACACCCCCCAGTAATAAGATCCCCCTCAATCCGCATTGAAACGATCACGGCTGTTGCTCAAATGCAGCCACATCGCCGCCCGCGCCGCATCGGCATCCTGCTTACGAATCGCCTGGTAGATCGCTTCATGTTCCAGGTTCGCCACCTGCCCCAGCTGGGACAGATCGGCATCGCCCTTCTCCAGCGCGTTGAGCCGAGTGCGCGGAATCATTGCATCGCCCAGGTGCTGCATGATGTCGGTGAAATACGTATTGCCCGTTGCCTCGGCGATCAGCAGGTGAAAGCGCTTGTCTTCCTCCACGCAGCTGTCGTTGTTGGCCAGCGAGCGCTGATAGTCGTCCAGCGCCTTGCGCATGCGTTGCAGTTGAGACTCGCTGCGGCGCTTGGCCGCCAGGGCGGCCGCCTGGGTCTCCAATCCCAGACGCAACTCGAGAATGCCGCGCACACTGAGCGCCGTGTCGACGTTCAAACGCAGGCCATGGGCCGGCTCGCGTTGCAACACGAACGTTCCCACCCCATGCCGGGTTTCCACCAGACCCGATGCCTGCAACCGCGACAAGGCTTCGCGCACCACGGTTCTGCTGACGCCGTGCTCGGCAACGATAGCGCCCTCCGACGGCAGCTTGGCGCCCGGCGCCAGGGTGCCCAGGCGGATCTGTTGGCTCAAGGCCTCGACCAGCCCATGGGCCAGGCTGTTTGGTCGCTTCGACATCGATGAGGCTCCCGGACGAAAAAACCGATCATACCTTGCGAGCATCTTCCGGGCGCTGCCGGGCCAGCCACAGGATGACGCCGACCGTTCAACAACAGCATCGACAACGCTGAAAAAGATGTATGACAACGACGAATGGCAGATTGGTTGGCCCTGCATACGTTGAGTTCAACGAATATCTAGTTGTATGATGTCTGCCGACCGAGCACGCAGCTGCCGATCGACACAGAAACTACCCGCATAAAAACAATCAGTGGGAGATTTGAATTGTGAGCAATTCAAACGTTGCAACCGGCGATGCCGTCCTGGCCCGCGCCGTCTCGAAAGTGAAGAGTCACGTACTCCCGCTGTTCGTCATCATGTTCATCGTCAACTACATCGATCGGGTCAACATCGGCTTCGTGCGCACGCACCTGGAGCATGACCTGGGCATCGGCGCGGCGGCCTATGGCTTCGGTGCCGGGCTGTTCTTCATCGGCTATGCACTGTTCGAAGTGCCGTCCAACATGCTGTTGCAGAAAGTCGGCGCACGGGTCTGGCTGACGCGGATCATGTTCACCTGGGGCATCGTCGCCACGATGATGGCGTTCATTCAGAACGAAACCCACTTCTACATCCTGCGCTTCCTGCTGGGGATCGCCGAAGCCGGCTTCTTCCCTGGCGTGATCTACTACTTCACCCGCTGGTTGCCTGGCGTCGAGCGTGGCAAGGCGATTGCCATCTTCCTCAGCGGCTCGGCCTTGGCCTCGCTGATTTCCGGACCCCTGGCCGGTGCGCTGTTGCAGATCGAAGGCTTGGGGATGCACGGCTGGCAGTGGATGTTCCTGATCGAAGGCCTGGCTTCGGTGCTGCTGTGCTTCTTCGTCTGGTTCTGGCTGGATTCCAAGGTCCACGACGCCAAATGGCTGACCCTGGAGGAGAAAGATGCGCTGGTGGGCGAGATCGATCGCGAACAGCGCGAACGCGATGCCATGCACACCGTCAAGCCGACCTTGGGCACGCTGCTCAAGGATCGCCAAATCCTGCTGTTCTGCCTGATCTACTTCTGCATCCAGCTGACCATCTATGCCGCCACCTTCTGGCTGCCCAGCATCATCAAGAAAATGGGCGGTCTGGATGACCTGCAGGTGGGCTTCCTCAATTCGATACCCTGGCTGATCTCGATCATCGCGATGTACGCGTTTGCCGCGCTGTCGGGCAAGTTCAAGTTCCAGCAGGCCTGGGTGGCCACAGCGCTGCTGATCGCCGCCGCCGGCATGTTCCTTTCCACCACGGGCGGCCCGGTGTTTGCCTTCGTGGCCGTGTGCTTCGCCGCCATCGGCTTCAAGTCGGCATCCTCGCTGTTCTGGCCCATTCCCCAGGCCTACCTGGATGCGCGCATTGCCGCGGCGGTGATCGCACTGGTGAACTCGGTGGGTAACCTGGGCGGCTTCGTCGCGCCGGCCACCTTCGGTTTCCTGGAGCAGAGCACCGGCTCGATCCAGGGCGGGCTGTACGGCCTGGCCGCGACATCGGTGCTGGCCGCGATCGTGGTGTTCTTCGCCCGTACGCAGCCCAAGCCCGGCAAACCCGTGAGCGGCATTGCCGAACCCGTGCAGGCGCGACCGCTCTGACGAGCGCGATCCCCCGCACCGTTTTCGCCAGGCCCCTGCGGCGCCTGGCGTGGATTCAATGACAAGGAAAACCACATGACCACGCACAACGCCCCCATCGTCACCAGCCTGCAAGTCATTCCGGTTGCCGGGCACGACAGCATGCTGCTCAACCTCAGCGGTGCCCACGGCCCGTTCTTCACCCGCAACATCGTGATTCTCAAGGACAGCGCCGGCAACACCGGGGTTGGCGAGGTGCCCGGGGGCGAGCGCATTCGCGAGACCCTGGAAGACGCCCGCAGCCTGGTGGTGGGGCAGCCCATCGGCCAGTACCAGCAGATCCTCAACCGCATGCGCACCACCTTTGCGGCTCGCGACAGTGCGGGCCGTGGTCTGCAGACGTTCGACCTGCGCATCACCATCCATGCCGTGACGGCCATGGAGGCCGCCCTGCTCGACCTGCTCGGGCAGTTTCTGGAGGTGCCGGTGGCAGCGCTGCTCGGTGAAGGCCAACAGCGCGATGCGGTGAAGATGCTCGGCTACCTGTTCTATGTGGGCGATCGTGGCCAGACCGACCTGGCCTACCGCAGCGAGCCGGACGCCGCTGATGACTGGAGCCGCCTGCGTCATGAAAAGGCAATGACCCCCGAGGCGGTGGTGCGGTTGGCCGAAGCGGCCAAGGCCAAGTACGGCTTCAACGACTTCAAGCTCAAGGGCGGCGTGCTGCGCGGTGCCGAGGAAATCGAGGCGGTGACGGCGCTGGCCGAGCGCTTCCCCGACGCGCGCATCACCCTGGACCCCAACGGTGCCTGGTCACTGAAAGAAGCGATCACCCTGTGCCGTGATCAGCACCATGTGCTGGCCTACGCCGAAGACCCCTGTGGTGCGGAAAACGGCTATTCGGGACGTGAAGTCATGGCCGAATTCCGCCGTGCCACGGGCCTGCCCACCGCCACCAACATGATTGCCACTGACTGGCGCGAGATGGGTCACGCCATTCAATTGCAGTCGGTAGACATCCCGCTGGCCGACCCGCATTTCTGGACCATGCAGGGGTCGGTGCGGGTGGCGCAGATGTGCAACGACTGGGGGCTGACCTGGGGCTCGCACTCCAACAACCATTTCGATATTTCGCTGGCGATGTTCACCCAGGTGGCCGCTGCGGCACCGGGCGAGATCACCGCGATCGACACGCACTGGATCTGGCAGGACGGCCAGCGCCTGACCAAGGAGCCATTGCAGATCATCGATGGCTTCGTCAAAGTGCCCGCCAAGCCGGGCCTGGGCGTGGACATCGACATGGACGAAGTGGCCAAGGCCCACGAGCTGTACAAGACCAAGGGCCTGGGCGCGCGGGATGACGGCATTGCCATGCAATACCTGATTTCAGACTGGAAATTCGATAACAAGCGCCCCTGCCTGGTGCGCTAAGCCACGTATCGCCCCTGTGGGAGCGGGTCTCTGCCCGCGAAACGGAGCATGCGGTGGCTCAGGCAGACCGTGGCGGCTGCTTCGCGGGCAGAGCCCGCTCCCACAGTTCTGCTGCCGCTATGCAGAACTTGAACCTTATCTCGAGTTGGCAATTCGACAACAAGCGCCCCTGCCTGGTGCGCTAAGCCACGTATCGACCCTGT
Source organism: Pseudomonas sp. Leaf129 (assembly GCF_001423465.1). Taxonomy (NCBI): domain Bacteria; kingdom Pseudomonadati; phylum Pseudomonadota; class Gammaproteobacteria; order Pseudomonadales; family Pseudomonadaceae; genus Pseudomonas; species Pseudomonas sp. Leaf129. The sequence continues at coordinate 456,537 of NZ_LMOC01000009.1, forward strand.
GTGAGCGGGTCTCTGCCCGCGAAACGAAGCACGCGGTGGCTCAGGCAGACCGTGGCGGCTGCTTCGCGGGCAGAGCCCGCTCCCACAGTTCTGCTGCCGCCATGCAGACGACTTGAATCTTATGTAGCCGCGGCGCAAGCCGCGTCGGCGGTTTAAGCGGTGCATTTGGGAGAACGCGGTGAAGCCGGACGCCACTCGCGCCGCTGTTACAGGGACGCCGTCCATCGTCTCGACAATCCCCATCCCCGCACAATAGAGCGCTCGATTCAGGTTCAGTTAAGTTTTCACCGGTAACGTTAGTGACAAATGACTCACAAGTCATAATCCTATGTAAATCGTCTCGTCCAGCCGTGAGCTGTGGGAATTTTTACCCGGTAAACTGGGAACCATCTCAAATCCAGCAAGAGGATGAATCATGAGCGACAAGGATCCTACACCGAGCCATGCCGATACGGCTGAAGCCTCCCTGAAACAGATCGTCGACGGCTTCCTGCATTTCCATCATGACGTCTTCCCCCAGCAACAAGAGTTGTTCAAGAAGCTTGCCACCGCGCAAGCACCGCGGGCCATGTTCATCACCTGCGCCGACTCGCGCATCGTTCCCGAACTCATCACCCAAAGCTCTCCCGGAGACCTGTTCGTGACCCGTAACGTCGGCAACGTCGTGCCGCCTTATGGCCAGATGAACGGCGGCGTTTCCACCGCTCTGGAATACGCCATCCTGGCCTTGGGCGTGCAGCACGTCATCGTCTGCGGCCACTCCGACTGCGGCGCCATGCGGGCCGTACTCAACCCCGCTTCGCTGGAAAAGATGCCAACCGTCAAGGCCTGGCTGCGCCACTCGGAAGTGGCCCGCACTGTGGTCGAAGACAACTGCAACTGCGCCAACGAAGCCGAAAGCATGAAAGTGCTGACCGAAGAAAACGTCATCTCCCAGTTGCAACACCTGCGCACCCACCCATCGGTGGCGTCGCGTATGGCCAGCGGCCAGTTGTTCATCCATGGCTGGATCTACAACATCGAAACGAGCGAAATCAAGGCCTACGACGCCGAGCAGGACTGCTTCCGTCCGCTCGACAGAACGACCACGACGCCTAGCGCCACGCCCAAGGGCCGCTTCTAGGTCGCCGTGGCGTCCGTTTGACAGGGCCTGCCTGGCCATCATCTGTCGACAGCACACCTCAACGATTGCTTGCCGAATCCACCTGTAACCGCCGCGCCGGTTGGGCTACAGGGGATTGGGCAGGCACGCTGCTGCCTGTCGAAAAGAGTGGCCCGGCTCGCTTGAATGCTTGCAGGAGATTGAACGTGAATATTGCACACATGAAAGCGGTGCTACCGCGCGAGTTGCTCGCCTCGGTCGTGGTATTTCTGGTCGCGCTGCCGTTGTGCATGGGTATTGCCATCGCCTCGGGAATGCCGCCCTCCAAAGGCCTGATCACCGGCATCATCGGCGGTATCGTGGTCGGCTTCCTGGCCGGCTCGCCATTGCAGGTCAGTGGTCCGGCCGCCGGCCTGGCCGTGCTGGTCTTCGAACTGGTTCGTCAGCACGGCATGGCCATGCTCGGCCCCATCCTGCTGCTGGCTGGTCTGCTGCAACTGTTGGCCGGGCGTTTCAAGCTCGGTTGCTGGTTCCGCGTCACGGCGCCGGCGGTGGTCTACGGCATGCTGGCCGGTATCGGCGTGCTGATCGTTCTGTCCCAGGTCCACGTCATGCTCGACCGGGCGCCGCAGCCCTCGGGTCTGAGCAACCTGATCGAATTCCCTGCGGTCGTCGGCCAGGCCATTCCCAGCATCGGTGGCGGGTTGGGCTGGCAAGCCGGGTTGTTGGGCCTGCTGACCATCGCCGTCATGTACGCCTGGGAAAAGCTGCGCCCGCAAAAGTTGCGCTTCGTTCCCGGCGCGCTGCTGGGCGTGGGGCTGGCCACCGGGCTGAGCCTGTTCTTCGCCATGCCGGTCAAGCGTGTCGAAGTGCCGGCGAACCTGGCTGAAGCCATCGACTGGCTGCGCCCCGCCGACCTGCTCAACCTGGCCGATCCGGCCCTGTTGATCGCCGCCATTGCCGTGGCCTTCATTGCCAGTGCCGAGACGTTGCTGTCAGCGGCGGCGGTGGATCGCATGCACAATGGCCAGCGTTCGGATTTCGATCGCGAACTGTCGGCGCAAGGTGTGGGCAACATGCTGTGCGGCATCCTCGGTGCGCTGCCGATGACCGGTGTGATCGTACGCAGCTCGGCCAACGTCCAGGCCGGTGCACAGACCCGTCTGTCGGCGATCCTGCACGGTGTCTGGCTGCTTGGTTTCGTCGTCCTGCTGTCCAGCCTGTTGCAGAGCATCCCGGTGGCCAGCCTCGCGGGCGTACTGGTCTTCACCGGCGTCAAGCTGGTCGACTTCAAAGCCTTCAAGGGCCTGGGTCGCTACGGTCGCATGCCGATGTTCACCTACGCGGCCACGGCACTGGCGATCGTCTTCACCGACCTGCTGACCGGTGTGCTGTTGGGCTTCGCCCTGACCCTGCTGAAGCTGGCCTTCAAGGCGGCGCGCCTGAAGATCACCCTGGTCGACCAGGCCCCTGGTGAGGTGGAGCTGCGCATGGTGGGCTCGGCAACCTTTCTCAAGGTCCCGGCGCTGACCAAGGCATTGGCCAGCATTCCGGAAGGCACGACCGTCCATGTGCCGCTTGCCGGCCTGACCTACATCGACCACTCCTGCCTGGAACTGCTGGAAGACTGGGGCCGCGCGAATCAAAGCAAGGGCTCGCGGATGATCATCGAAAGCCGCGGCCTCAAGCGGCGCATCGAAGGTCAGCTGCGGACCAGCGCAGGCTTCGGCAGCTGATCCGGCAATCGGGAAGCGCTTTGCAGGCCTTGGCGACTAGTGCTCGCCAGGTCCTGTCGCAGCCTGCGAGGTTGCATTCAAGTCCAGGCCGATCCCCAGGCGCCGTGACATGCACGGCCACTGTTTCCATGCTGCCCCGGTCTCGGGGCTGACCAGCTTGTCGCGGTAGGCTTGCACCGACGGCAGCTCGAAGCTTTCATCGCACAGCATCTGGTCCACCGAATGGTGCACGACCTCGTCCAACTCGTTGGCGAAGGTTTCACCGATCAACTGGTGGGCGATCAGGTTGGCCACGGTCATGTCCAGCGGTATCAGCGGCTGGCCGAGGTGACGGATGTACAGATCGTTGATTTCCTCTACCAGACGATGAGCCAGGTAGGCTTCATCGAGCAGGCCATCCATCCCTGGATGGTCCGCGAGAATGCCAGGCGGTTGCAGGAAGTATTCTTCGGCGATCTTCAGCACCGGTCCGATCTGTGATTGGATACCTGCCTTGATCGCCACTTCGCTGGCGGCGTCGAGCAGTTGCGGGACTTCATCGATGTAGGCGCTGACGAAGCGCCACAGGGCGGTATCGTTGCCTTCAGCGATGTCGATGGACGGATGCAGCTGCGGCAGCTGTTTTTCCAGGCGTTGCTGCAGCTGGCCGGAAGCGGCCTCGTGTTCGGTGGCACGTTGGATCTGCTCGCGCAATGCGGCGGTGTTCATGAAGGCTCCAGGCGGGTGTCACGAAAGTGAAGTGGGAACGATAGCTGGCCCATCGGGAAGGCTAAGACGCATTTGTCATAGTCGGGACACATTTCATAACGACGCGAACCACTACCCTCCTCATGGCTCGCCTGATAACGTCGCCCCTCTTACGTGCATTGACCCCAGACTCATGACAAAAGCGCAGAAAATCGTCTTCATCGTTGCCGGTGCCCTTGCCTTGCTGATCGGATTGAGCGTTCACCACCTGCTCACCCGGCAGAGCCAACCCAACCGCGCCGCACTGGTCGATGCAGGGATCATCCTGTTGGCCCAGAGTCGCGCGATGCCTGCGCTGCAGATGACCGACCAGGACGGCGCGGCCGTCCACGTCGACCAGCTCAGGGGCAAGTGGTCGCTGCTGTTCTTCGGCTACACGTTCTGCCCGGATATCTGCCCGACCACCCTGGCCAACCTGCGCGACGTGCAGCAACAGCTGCCCAACGCCACGCGCGAGCGCTTGCAGGTGGTGCTGATCAGTGTCGACCCGCACCGCGACACCCCCGAGCGCCTCAAGCAGTACCTGGGTTATTTCAAGGCAGGCTTCGAAGGGTGGGTCGCGCCGGTCGAAACCCTGCAGACGCTGGCCAGCGCCATCAGCATTCCGTTCATCCCCGCCGACACGCGCAAGCCCAATTACCTGGTGGAGCACAGCGCCAATCTGGCGTTGATCGGGCCGGATGGGCGCCAGCGGGGGTTCATTCGCGGGCCGATCGACAATGCGAAGATGATCGCCCAGCTTCCGGGGCTGGTCGCGGGCGATTGAGAGATGTAGGTCGAGCTTACACTCGACCTGTCACGGGCTTAAAAAGCGGGAAGCACCGCGCCCTTGTATTTCTCGGTGATGAACTGCTTGAGCTCGGGGCTGTGCAGCGCGGCGGCCAGTTTCTGCATGGCCGGCGAGTCCTTGTTGTCCGGGCGCGCCACCAGAATGTTCACGTATGGAGAGTCGTTGCCTTCGATGAACAGCGCATCCTTGGACGGATCCAGCTTGGCTTCCAGAGCGTAGTTGGTGTTGATCAGCGCCAGGTCGACCTGCGTCAGTACGCGCGGGATGGTCGCCGCTTCCAGCTCACGGATCTTCAAGCCCTTGGGGTTCTCGACGATGTCCTTGGTGGTGGCCAGGATGTTGCTCTGGTCCTTGAGGCGAATCAGGCCGTATTTCTGCAGCAGCAACAGGGCACGACCGCCGTTGGTGGCGTCGTTGGGCACCACCACGTTGGCGCCGTTACCCAGCTCGTCGAGCTGCTTGATCTTGCTCGAATAGGCGCCCAGGGGCTCCAGGTGAACGCCGGTCACGGCGACCAGATCGGTACCCTTGCCCTTGTTGAACTCATCCAGATACGGCTGGTGCTGGAAGAAATTGGCGTCCATGTTCTTCTGCGCGACCTGGACGTTGGGCTGGATGTAGTCGGTGAACACCTTGATGTTGAGGTCCACGCCCTGCTCGGCCAGTTGCGGCTTCACGAATTCCAGAATCTCGGCATGGGGCACGGCGGTGGCCGCCACGTTCAGGCTTTCGTTGGCCTGGGCGGACAGTGCAGCGACGGCGGCCATGGCGGCCAGTAGTCTTTTCATCTTCGATTTCCTTTTCGGCCCGTGGGCCAGACCTACGATTATTTGCGAGAGAAATGCACGACCAGGCGGTCGCCCAGCATCTGCAGCAGTTGGACCATCAGAATCAGTATGATCACCGTGACGTACATCACGTTGTCCTGAAAACGCTGGTAGCCGTAGCGAATCGCCAGGTCACCCAGCCCCCCGGCGCCGACTACGCCAGCCATGGCGGTGTACGACACCAGCGTGATGGTCGTCACGGTGATGGCCGCGATGATCCCCGGCAGGGCCTCGGGCACCAGCGCCCGGGTGATGATCTGCCGCGTCGTGGCGCCCATGGCCTGGGTTGCCTCGATGATGCCGCGGTCGACTTCGCGCAGGGCGGTTTCCACCAGCCGCGCGAAGAACGGCACGGTGCCGATGACTAACGGCGGAATCGCTCCGGCCACGCCCAGCGACGTCCCCACCAGCACCACGGTGGTGGGGATGAGCAGAATGATCAGGATGATGAACGGCAGCGAGCGGACCACGTTGACGATGAACGACAGCACCGCATAGAGCCTGGGCTTTTCGAACATCTGCCGTGGGCTGGTGAGGAACAGCAAAACACCCAGCGGCAGGCCCAGCAGGATGGTGAACAGCAGCGACGCACCGAGCATTACCAGCGTGTCGAGAGTGGCCTGCCAGATTTCGCTCCAGTCGACGCTGGCGAAGAAGTTGATCAGGTCCATCAGCGCAGCACCTCCATGTGAACGTCGGCAGCGGTGAAGCGGGCGAATGCCGCGTCCATGTCGCCGCCGGTGATTGCCAGGGTCAACTGGCCATAGGGGGTGTCCTTGATGCGGTCGATGCGGCCGGCCAGGATGCTGTAGTCGACGCCGGTCTCGCGCGCCACGGTGCCCAGCAGCGGCGCGTAGGTGGCCTCGCCCTGGAAGGTCAGGCGCACGATGCGGCCCGCCACATGGGCGAAGTCGCTGCGCTGCTCGTTCTCGTCGACCTGCTCGTCTTCCTGAACGAAACGACGGGTGGTCGGATGCTGTGGGTGCAGGAATACGTCGGCCACAGGGCCTTGTTCGACGATGCGTCCGGCGTCCATCACCGCAACCTGATCGCAGACCCGACGGATCACGTCCATTTCATGGGTGATGAGCACGATGGTCAGTTGCAGTTCGCGGTTGATCTCGGCCAGCAGTTGCAGGACCGAAGCCGTGGTCTGCGGATCCAGGGCGCTGGTGGCCTCGTCGCAGAGCAGGATCTTGGGGTTGGTCGACAGCGCGCGGGCGATGCCGACACGCTGCTTCTGACCACCGGACAGCTGTGCCGGGTACTTGCGCGCATGGTCGGACAAGCCGACGCGCTCGAGCAACTGGGCCACGCGCTGGTCGATTTCCTTGCGCGACAGGCGCCCGGCCAGGTTCAGCGGCATCGCCACGTTATCGGCGACGGTCTTGGAGGCCAGCAGGTTGAAATGCTGGAAAATCATGCCGACCTGTTGCCGAAAACCCCGCAGGCCGTCGGCATCGAGCGCGGTGACGTCTTCACCGTCGACGATGATCGTGCCACCGCTGGGGTTTTCCAGGCGGTTGATCAGGCGCAGCAGTGTGCTTTTGCCCGCGCCGGAGTGGCCGATGAGGCCGAACACCTGGCCTGCCGGCACCGTGAATCGGGTGGGATGCAGCGCGGGAATTTCCCTACCGGCCACGCGGTAGGTCTTGTGGACATCTTGGAACTCGATCACGTAGCGAACCTTGTGGGGCGCATGAATGGGGTAGCAGCTGATAGCCGGGCGCGCATTTTAGCCCAGGCGTCCAGTCGTATTTAGCATTTATTTTCGCCGCAACCTGCGATTTGGCAATAACGCGACTAAAGGTCGGCTTGGCGACCGTTCGTGAAAAAAAAGGAACGCCCCTGCAATTTGTCAGGTCACTTGCTGAGTATTCCTGACCCATACCTGCCGTGATCAGGTGAGGGTACTTATCAAAGTCCGTCCACGGACTGCCGTGAACCAAGGAGTTAAGGCCCGATGAGCAACAAGACCCCCCCTGCCGGCAAGAGCGAAGCGGCTGGCACCGACACCCTGGATCGTCAGAACACCAACGCCAAACTGGAATCGCTCGAGCAGTTCCGTGCCGATGGCACCGGACAAGCCCTGCGCACCAACCATGGCGTGAAGATCAGCGATAACCAGAACACCCTCAAGGCCGGCGCACGCGGCCCGTCCTTGCTCGAAGACTTCATCATGCGTGAGAAGATCACGCACTTCGACCACGAACGCATCCCGGAGCGTATCGTCCACGCCCGCGGTACTGCCGCCCATGGCTTCTTCGAGACCTACGAAGACCATTCGGCCCTGACCAAGGCCGGCTTCCTGCGCGACCCGTCGAAGAAGACTCCGGTCTTCGTCCGCTTCTCGACCGTGCAGGGCCCACGCGGCTCGGGTGACACCGTGCGCGACGTGCGTGGTTTTGCCGTCAAGCTCTACACCGATGAAGGCAACTTCGACCTGGTCGGCAACAACATGCCGATCTTCTTCATCCAGGACGCGATCAAGTTCCCCGACTTCGTCCACGCGGTGAAGCCTGAGCCGCACAACGAGATCCCTACCGGCGGCTCTGCCCACGACACCTTCTGGGACTTCGTCTCGCTGGTGCCCGAGTCGGCGCACATGGTGCTGTGGACCATGTCCGACCGTGCGATCCCGAAAAGCCTGCGCACCATGCAGGGCTTCGGCATCCACACCTTCCGCTTCGTCAACGGCGAAGGCAAGGGCACGTTCGTCAAGTTCCACTGGAAGCCCAAGTTCGGCACCTGCTCGCTGGTGTGGGACGAAGCGCAGAAACTGGCCGGCAAGGACACCGATTTCCACCGCCGTGACCTGTGGGAATCCATCGAGATGGGTGACTACCCGGAATGGGAACTGGGCGTGCAGATCGTGCCGGAAGAAGACGAGCACAAGTTCGAATTCGACCTGCTCGACCCGACCAAGATCATTCCCGAAGAGCTGGTCCCGGTCACTCCACTGGGCCGCATGGTCCTGGACCGCAACCCGGACAACTACTTCGCCGAAACCGAACAGGTTGCCTTCTGCCCGGGCCACATCGTTCCAGGAATCGACTTCAGCAACGACCCGCTGCTGCAGGGCCGTCTGTTCTCCTACACCGATACCCAGATCAGCCGCCTCGGTGGGCCGAACTTCCACGAGATCCCGATCAACCGTCCGATCGCGCCGAACCACAATGGTCAGCGTGACGCCCAGCATCGCACCCGCATCGACAAGGGCCGTGCTTCCTATGAGCCGAACTCCATCGACGGTGGCTGGCCAAAGGAAACTCCATCGGCACCGATCGATGGCGGCTTCGAGACCTATCCCGAGCGTGTCGACGCACACAAGGTCCGCGAGCGCAGCGAATCGTTCTCCGACCACTTCTCGCAAGCCACGTTGTTCTTCAACAGCATGAGCCATGCCGAGAAAGAGCACATCATCGCGGCCTACAGCTTCGAATTGGGCAAGGTCGAGCGCGAGTACATTCGTGCCCGTCAGGTCAACGAAATCCTGGCCAACATCGATCTGGAACTGGCTTCGCGTGTCGCAGCCAATCTGGGTCTGCCAGCGCCAACCAAGGGCACCGTGTCGGTCAAGCCTTCTTCGCTGAAGGAATCGCCTGCACTGAGCCAGATGAACCTGCTATCGGGTGATATCAAGAGCCGCAAGGTGGCGATCCTGGTGGCCAACGGTGTGGATGGCAAAGCGGTCGCTGCCCTGCAGAAGGCGCTCAAGGCCGAAGGCGCACACGCTAAGGTTCTGGGCCCTACCAGCGCACCGGTCAAGACTGCCGACGGCCAGACATTGGCAGTCGACGCTTCCCAGGAAGGTCTGCCGTCGGTGGCTTTCGACGCAGTGTGGGTGCCAGGTGGCGCGGATTCGATCAAGGCACTGAGCGCCGATGGCGTGGCCTTGCACTACTTGCTCGAAGCCTATAAGCACCTCAAGGCAATCGGTGTCAGCAAGGATGGCAAGGCGCTGCTCGAAGCGCTGCGCCTGCAGGAAGATGCCGGTCTGCTGGTGGGCGACGATGACAGCACCATCAAGGCGTTCATCGCTGCGATCGCCAAGCATCGCGTGTGGGATCGTGAACCTGCCGCTAAAGCCATTCCGGCTTAACGGCGCGGTATAAGCACCACTTGGGTCGGTTGTCCGTGCACCACACGGCGACCGACCTTCAGTTGCATTTCTGGCAACTGTTCGCTGACGCGCTGCTTGAGCAGCGCTTCCAGCCGGCGATATTCGCCTGGTTGGGCCACCTGAATGATCACATCACATTGGTAATGAACGACGTCAGTCGCGATGTCGCGCATCTGTGCGCGCAACTGAGGTGCGCTGTGCATCTTCAAAGGCACTGCTGAAACACTGGCGTTCGGATCCAGCACCAAGGCCTTCGGCCGCGCTTCGGCCGCTTTCAGGGCCGCTTCGGCTTTTTCCAGCTCGGCCTTGCGCGCCTGGGCGATCGCGCCATTGACGCCACCGATGAGGGCCGGTGCCTGGGGCATCAATACGCGAGCACGGCCCAGCGCGGTAGCCGCCGCATTGACGTCACCCTTCTGCAGCATCACCTGGCTGCGCTGCAGATAGGCTTCGGCCAACTGCCGCTGCGCCTCGTTGACGCGCGGATCCTGCGGAGCCTGGGCCTGCAGCTTGATCAGCTGATCTTCAGCCGTGGCCAGCTCGCTGCTGGCGATATTGGTTTCCAGCTGTTGCCAGGCATCAGGACCTGCGTCAGCGGCGGGGTCGCGCGACGAAGTCTGGCAAGCGGTCAACAGCAGGGAAAGTGTGGCAAGTAGCAGATAACGGGAGGCGAACGGCTTCATTGCTGCGACTCTCTATTTGCCCAAAAAACGGCCAAGTCTACACCGTGGGGGTGTCGGCGAAAATATGGGCGCTGAAAATCGCTTCCCCATGATCCCTTTGTTGTGACATGCCGCATCCATTCTTGAACACAACCTTGTGTGATACAGTGAATACACGTATCACACGGGAGTTTCTGTCATGCCCACCTCTATTCGATTGGCTCCGGAAACCGAGCAGCGCCTCGATTTTCTGGCAAGCAGCACCGGGCGCACCAAAGCGTATTACCTACGCGAAATTATCGACAACGGCCTGGCCGACCTGGAGGACTACTACTTGGCAGCGGACGTTCTGGAGCGTGTCCGTAGAGGTCAAGAGGGTGTGCACTCGGCAGCGGACGTAAGGAAAGACCTTGGTCTGGACGATTGATTACACCGACACGGCCAAAACTCAGTTGCGCAAACTCGACAAGCAGGCAGCCAGGCGCATCCTCGATTTCATGGATGAGCGCATTGGCGGTCGGGATGATCCACGGAGCACTGGCAAGGCACTCATGGGGCCGCTGGGTGGTTTGTGGCGATATCGGGTTGGGGATTTCCGAGTGATCTGTGACATCCAGGATGGGGCGCTGCGAGTTCTGGTCGTTCAATTGGGCAATCGGCGCGAGGTCTACAGGTCATAGCGACTCGCGCCTGACTCACCCTACCGCTTGGGCAACGCAAAACTCAGCAGAAACAACACCGCGGCACTCACCACGATCGACGGCCCGGCCGGGGTGTCCTTGAACCACGAGAGCGCCAGCCCGGCACACACCGCGATCACCCCCAGCACGCTGGCGCCCAGTGCCATCTGCTCGGGCGAGCGTGCATGGCGTTGAGCAGCCGCCGCGGGAATGATCAGCAATGAAGTGATCAGCAATACGCCGACGATCTTCATCGCCACCGCGATCACCACGGCGATCAACAGCATCAAGGCCATGCGCAGACCTGCCACGGGCAGCCCTTCGATGCGTGCCAGCTCTTCGTGAACGGTGATCGCCAGCAATGGCCGCCACAGGGCGATCAACAGCCCCAGCACGGCCACGCTGCCGCCGACGATCCAGTACAGGTCGGTCGCACTGATCGCCAACAGATCACCGAACAGATACCCCATCAGGTCGATGCGCACGTCATGCATGAAGCTCAGTACCACCAGGCCCAGCGACAGGGTGCTCGGCGCCAGGATCCCCAGCAGGGTGTCCGAGGCCAGCGGCTGGCGTTGCTGCAGCGTCACCAGCAATATCGCCAGCAGCAGGCAGCCCACCGTTACCGCCAGCGCCGGGCTGATGTCGAGCACGAAGCCCAGGGCTACGCCGAGCAGGGCCGCATGGGACAAGGTATCGCCGAAATAGGCCATGCGGCGCCAGACCACGAACGAACCCAGCGGTCCCGCGACCACTGCCAGGGAAAGGCCTGCCAGCAAGGCATACAGTAAAAAATCAGCCATGCTTGCAGCTGTCTCCGTGTACGTGAGTGTCACTGACCACGCCGCCATGCAGGTCGTGGGCGTGGTCGTGATGATGGTGATAGATCGCCAGGCTCGGCGCGTGGCTGCCGAACAGCTCGACGAAGGCCGGATCGCCGCTGACCTGCGCAGGATGACCGGAACAGCAGACGTGGCGGTTCAGACAAACCACCTGATCGGTGGTGCTCATGACCAGATGCAGGTCGTGGGACACCATCAGCACGCCGCAGCCATGGCGCTCGCGCAGGCGTGTGATCAGGGCATAGAGTTCGGCCTGGCCGGCCACGTCGACGCCTTGTACCGGCTCGTCGAGCACCAGCAGTTCGGGCTCGCGCAGCAGCGCCCGCGCCAGCAGCACGCGCTGCATTTCACCGCCGGAGACCGTCTGGATCGGGCTGTCGATGGTCTGGGCGGCGCCCACTTCCTCCAGCGCCGCCAGGGCGCGCGCGCGGTCCACACCCGGCACCAGGCGCAGGAAACGCAGCACCGACAGCGGCAGGGTCGGGTCCACGTGCAGCTTCTGCGGCATGTAGCCGATGCGCAGCCGAGGCTTGCGCCAGACGCTGCCCGAGTCGGGCTTGAGCAGCCCGAGCACGGCACGCACCAGGGTGGTCTTGCCGGCGCCGTTGGGGCCGATCAAGGTGACGATCTCCCCAGGCTGCACGCACAGATGGATGTTATCGAGCACACGTTGGCCGGCGAACTCCACGCTCACCTGGTCCAAGCGGATCAAGGCTTCGCTCATCACGCCCCCCGGCAGGCCGCGCACAGGCCGACCACTTCCACGGTCTGCCCCTCGACGGCGAAGCCGATACCCTGCGCGCTCTCGACGATGGCATCGCTGATGGTCTTGTGCTCCAGTTCCACGGCGACATGGCAGGTGCGGCAGATCAGGAACTGGCCCTGGTGGGCGTGCTCGGGATGGTTGCAGCCGATGAAGGCGTTGAGCGAAGCAATGCGGTGCACCAGGTTGTTGTCGAGCAGAAAGTCCAGGGCGCGATAGACCGTGGGCGGCGCTGCGCGACGGCCGTCCTGTTCGCTGAGCACGGCAAGGATGTCGTAGGCGCCCAGCGGCTTGTGGCTTTGCCAGACCAGCTCCAGTACGCGACGGCGCAAGGCAGTCAGACGCAGGCCCTGTTTCAGGCACAAGGCATCGGCCTCGCTCAGTGCGTGATGGACGCAATGGGAGTGGTCGTGGGGACGGCTGGCCAGCGGTGTTTTGGACATGAGCGGCGACGAATTCTGATAGAGACGTTATTATGTTACCTGTTCTTGCCCCCGAGAGTGTCCATTGTGGTTCGTATTTTTGCTCTTTCCATCGGTTTGCTCGCCGCTTGCATGACCGCCCTGCCGGCACAGGCCCAGGTGCGTGTACTGACCAGCATCAAGCCGGTGCAGCTGATCGCAGCCGCCGTGCAGGACGGCGTCGGCCAGCCCGAAGTGCTGCTGCCGCCCGGCGCCTCGCCGCACCACTATGCGCTGCGACCATCGGACGTACGCCGGGTAGGCGACGCCGATCTGCTGTACTGGATCGGCCCGGACATGGAAGGCTTTCTGCCGCGCGTGCTGGAGACTCGGCAGAAGCCCACGGTGACCATCCAGACCCTCCCGGGGCTGCATCTGCGCCATTTCGCCGAGGACAGCCACTCCCACGCCGAGGAAGCGTCGGACCACGATCACGATCACGACCATCGCCCAGGCACACTGGACGCCCACCTGTGGCTTTCCACCGTCAACGCCCGGGTGATCGCCACGCGCATGGCCGCCGACCTGTCCGCGGCCGATCCGGCCAATGCGCCCCGCTACCAGTCCAACCTGGCGGCGTTCACGCAACGTCTGAATGCACTGGACACCCGCCTGGCCGCTCGGGTGGCGGGTATCCAGGGCAAGCCCTATTTCGTCTTCCACGAGGCTTTCGATTATTTCGAGGAGGCCTATGGCCTCAAGCATACGGGCGTATTTGCCGTGGTAGCCGAAGTGCAACCGGGCGCGCAGCATGTCGCCGCAATGCGCCAGCGGCTGCAGGAAGTGGGCAAGACGTGCGTGTTCAGCGAGCCGCCGATGCGGCCCAAGCTGGCGCAGACCTTGACGGCCGGCCTGCCGGTGACCCTGGCCGAACTGGACGCCCTGGGTGGTTTCGACGAGGCCACCGCGACGGGCTACGAGACCCTGCTGGCCAACCTGGCCGACAACCTCGCCGGCTGCCTGGAAAAGCTCTGACGCTCCTGCGCTGGGAGCAGGCTCATGTGGCAGCGAGACGGGCGGCGGACCGTGTGGGAGCGGGGCTCTGCCCGCGAAGGCCGCCCCGCGAAATCAAGCCCTAAAAAGCAAACGGCAACGCCACCCCAACCTTTTGCCGCAACCCCAAGCGATCCTGAAAATCCTTGGGATCGTGAATCAGCACATCCATCCCGGCAAACGACTGCGCCGCGATCAGGCGCGACAGCCAGAAACGCACACAGGCCACGCGCAACATCAGTGGCCAGAGCTGCGCTTCGGCTGCGGTGAACGGCCGCAGCGCCGCATAGGCACCCAGCAACGCCCGCGCCCGTGGCGCATCCAGCGCACCCTGCTCGTCCGAGCACCAGTCGTTCACGGTGATCGCCAGGTCGTAGAGCATCGGCCCCGAGCAGGCATTGTAGAAATCGATCACGCCGGTCAGGTGCGTGCCTTCGAACATCACGTTGTCACGGAACAGATCGCCGTGCAGGTTGGCCTGCGGCAGCGCCAGGATCTGCGCGTGATGCGCCTGGATCTCGGCCAGGGCCGGACGCAGCAATTCGGCAGCCGCCGCGTCGAGGCCAGCGACCAGCTTTTCGCCCTCCTCCAGCATCCAGTCCAGGCCACGGTCGGTTCGGCGTACCAGTGGTGCGTCCAGGGTTGCCGTGTGAATGTGCGCCAGCAACTCGCCTACCTGAACGCAGTGCTGGTTGTTCGGTGCCTGCACATGCCGACCGTCCAGGCGCGGCTGCAGCAGGGCCGGTTTGCCGGCAAGGGTACGCAGCGCGACCCCGTCGGTGGTGCGCAAGGCATAGGGCACCGACAGCTGCGCGTCGTGCAGCACATCGAGCAGTTCGATGAAGAACGGCAAATCCTGAGTCGGCCCGCGCTCTACCAGAGTCAGTACGTATTCACCCTGCTCCAGGCTGATGAAAAAGTTGCTGTTCTCGGTACCGGCGGCAATCCCCTGGAAGTCCCGCAGACGGCCAAGGCCATAAGGGGCCAGAAAGGTTTCGAGCTCGGCGCGGGTCAAGGGTGTAAACACAGACATGTCGTAGATTTGCCCATACTGGCGCCACAGCGGCGGCGCCCGGTTGAATTGAAAATTACAGCCTCACCACTCGAAGATCTTCCAGGCCGGGATCAACATGTCCGGCTGGTCGGAGCGGATGAAATTGTCGTCGGTGCCATCGGCGCGCACCAGAAAGTACGGCTTGCCGTGCTTCGGGGTGATCTTGATGGCGTACAGGAAGCCGTTCTGGCGGTACTCCTGAATGGTCTTGTCGCCGTCCTGGCGAATGGTCACGTCCGGATCGGCCGAAGGCGCATCGTCAGCAGCCTGGACCATCAGCGGGCCGCTCAGCAGCAGTGTCGCGAGCAACAGGCGTTTTACATTGCGCATGATAACCTTGTCCCTTTGTTGTCACAGTTCTTGTTGACATGGTTCTTGTGGTCACAGCTCGGGGCATTCTAACGCCGAGCTCGCCGAAAAGGTTGATTCTGCTCATGAGCAAAGCTCCTCTCGTCCTGGTGGACGGTTCCTCCTATCTGTACCGCGCTTTCCACGCTCTGCCGCCGCTGGCCACCTCCAAGGGCATGCCCACGGGCGCCGTGAAGGGCGTGCTGAACATGCTCAAGAGCCTGCGCCGACAGTATCCGGACAGCCCGTTCGCCGTGGTATTCGACGCCAAGGGCGGGACCTTCCGCGATGCCCTGTACGTCGACTACAAGGCCAACCGACCCAGCATGCCCGACGACCTGCGGGTGCAGGTCGAACCCTTGCACGCGGCGGTCCGCGCGCTAGGCTACCCGTTGCTGTGCGTGGACAATGTCGAAGCGGACGACGTGATCGGTACCCTGGCCCGCAGCAGCGCGGCCGCGGATCGGCCGGTGGTCATTTCCACCGGTGACAAGGACATGGCGCAGCTGGTCGATGGCCACATCACGCTGGTCAACACCATGACCGGCAGCGTGCTGGACATCGAAGGCGTGAAAGAGAAATTCGGCGTCGGCCCCGAGCACATCATCGATTTTCTGGCCCTGATGGGCGACAAGGTGGACAACATTCCCGGTGTTCCAGGTGTGGGCGAGAAAACCGCTCAAGGCCTGCTCACCGGCATCGGCGGTGGCCTCAAGGAGCTCTACGAGAACCTCGACAAGGTCCCGACCCTGGCCATTCGCGGCGCCAAGTCGTTGCCGGCCAAGCTGGAAGAGCACCGGGAGATGGCCTTTCTTTCGTACGAATTGGCGACCATCAAGATCGACGTGCCGCTGGACGTCGAAGTCGATCAGCTGATGTGCACCGAGCCGGACCGCGACGCCCTGCTGGAAATCTACAGCGAGCTTGAATTCCGCAGCTGGATCGAAGACGTCGAGCGCGACGCCCGGCGCGCCGGTGAGGAACTGGCCCCGGTGCAGGAGCCGGTGGCCGCCATCGAGGTCCGCTACGAGACGATTCTCGATCAGGCCCGTTTCGATGTCTGGTTAAAGAAGCTCGAACAGGCCAGCCTTTTCGCCTTCGATACCGAGACCACCGGCCTGGACGCACAGCGCGCGCAATTGGTGGGCATTTCCTTTGCAGTCGAACCGCACGAAGCGGCCTACATTCCGTTGACCCATTCCTACATGGGCGTGCCCGAGCAGCTCGACCGCGACACCGTACTGCTGGCGCTCAAGCCGCTGCTCGAAGACCCGCGCAAGCTCAAGGTCGGGCAGCACGCCAAGTACGACATGAACATCCTGGCCAACTGTGCCATCGGCGGCGTGCAGGAAAACGGCATCGAGGTTCGCGGCGTGGCCTTCGACACCATGCTCGAATCCTACGTGCTCGATTCCACCGCGACGCGGCACGACATGGACAGCCTGGCCTTCAAGTACCTGAACCACACCACCATCAAGTTCGCCGACATCGCTGGCAAGGGCGCCAAGCAGCTGACCTTCGACCAAATCGCTCTGGAACAGGCCGGCCCGTACGCCGCCGAAGACGCCGACATCACCCTGCGCCTGCACCAGCTGTTCCAAGCCAAGCTGGACGCCGTGCCCAGCCTCATGCCCGTGCTGCAGGACATCGAAATGCCGCTGGTGCCGGTGCTGGCGCGTATCGAGCGCCAAGGTGCACTGGTCGATGCCAAGCTGCTGGGTATCCAGAGCGTAGAGCTGGGCGAAAAGATGGTCGCCCTGGAGCGCGAAGCGTTCGAGATCGCCGGTGAAGAGTTCAACCTGGGCTCGCCCAAGCAGCTGGGGGTGATCCTTTACGAGAAACTCGGTCTGCCGATCATCTCCAAGACGGCCAAGGGCCAGGCTTCCACGGCCGAAGCGGTGCTTGCCGAACTGGCCGAGCAGGATTACCCGCTGCCCAAGGTGCTGATGCAGTACCGCTCGATGAGCAAGCTCAAGAGCACCTACACCGACCGTCTTCCGGAGCAGATCAACCCGCGCACCGGGCGTATCCATACCTCCTACCATCAGGCGGTCGCTGCCACCGGGCGCCTGTCATCCAGTGATCCGAACCTGCAGAACATTCCGATCCGCACCGCCGAAGGCCGCCGCATCCGTCAGGCGTTCATCGCCGCGCCGGGGTATCGTCTGCTGGCTGCCGACTATTCCCAGATCGAACTGCGCATCATGGCCCACCTGGCCAAGGACGAAGGCCTGCTGTATGCCTTCCAGAACGATCTGGACGTGCACCGCGCCACGGCAGCGGAAGTGTTCGGTGTGGACCTGGCTCAGGTCACCACCGACCAGCGGCGCAGCGCCAAGGCGATCAACTTCGGCCTGATCTACGGCATGAGCGCATTCGGTCTGGCCAAGCAGATCGGCGTTGATCGCAAGCAATCGCAGGCCTACATCGATCGCTATTTCGCCCAGTATCCCGGCGTGCTCGAGTACATGGAGCGCACCCGCGCCCAGGCCGCCGAGCAGGGCTTCGTCGAAACCCTGTTCGGCCGTCGGCTGTATGTGCCGGACATCAATGCCAAGAACCCGGCCTTGCGCCGCGGCGCCGAACGCACCGCGATCAACGCCCCGATGCAGGGCACGGCGGCAGACATCATCAAGCGCGCCATGGTCGCCGTGGACACCTGGCTGGCCGACAGCGAGCTGGATGCGCGGGTGATCCTGCAGGTGCACGATGAATTGGTGCTGGAAGTGCGTGAAGATCTGGTCGAACAGATCGGCACCCAGATCCGTCCGCACATGAGCGGCGCTGCGCAGCTCGACGTGCCCCTGCTGGTGGAAGTGGGCGTGGGCTCCAACTGGGACGAGGCGCACTGATTCGACACCGTGTCGGCTGTTTCGCGGCCACTGGCCGCTCCTACACACCGATTTTCCGTAGGAGCGGTCGGTGGCCGCGAACAGACCTGTCTCTCGTAGGAGCGGTCAGTGGCCGCGAACAGACCTGGCCCGATGCCAGCAATCATGAAACCCTGAACTTCACATGAAACCAACGACTTAGTGCAAATAGTTTGCATCTACCGAGGAACTCCGCCGGCCATCCTCAGTCAGATATTGGGATTGGCTAGTGAAGCCTTTCGATGCTCCTATGTTGTGTTAAGTGTTGGCAGATATCCGGACCCTCAGTGGTTCGGACCTTGAGCCCCAGACTTCCCCCTCCCCATACGAAGTCCGGGGTTTTTTTTGCCTGGCTTTTCTGTTCAGGCTTCGGCGCTGTCCTTGTCCGGCAACTCCATCCAGCGCGCAAGCACCGTGTAGGCCTCTTCCAGACCCAGACGCTTGGGCGCAGAGAACAACTGGATGCTCACCGCATCGCCCCAGCCCTTGCGAATTTCCGCCTGAACCTTGAGCAGCGTGTTCTTGGCCGCGCCATAGGTCAGCTTGTCGGCCTTGGTCAGCAGAATGTGCATGGGCATGTGGCTGGCCACCGACCAGTCCAGCATCAGCAGGTCGAAGTCGGTCATCGGATGGCGGATGTCCATCATCAGAATCAGCCCCTTGAGGCTTTCACGGCTGCCCAGGTACGCCTCCAGGTGACGCTGCCAGTGCTGCTTGAGCGGGATCGGCACCTTGGCGTAGCCGTAACCCGGCAGGTCGACCAGGCGGCGGTCTTCGTCCAGATTGAAGAAGTTGAGCAACTGCGTGCGGCCCGGGGTTTTCGACGTGCGCGCCAGGCTGGCGTGGGTCAGGGTGTTCAAGGCGCTGGACTTGCCGGCGTTGGAGCGGCCGGCAAACGCGACCTCGAACCCTTCGTCATCGGGGCACTGGTCGACCTTGGCAGCGCTGAGCGAAAAGGTAGCCTGTTGGCACAGGCCCAGGATGGGGTTTTTGAGTTGCATGTGATTTCCGGTAGAGGCAGGGCCCGATGCACAGGCCGCAAGAACGATGCAGCGAAGTATATAGGGCTGGGCAATATGTGGGTGATTTTGCCGGCAATGGCGTGCGCACAGGCATAATGCATCCAGGCCTGCCGTGGGGTACGGCAGGCTGCGAACTTCACCCTGGTTGGATCAGTCGATGAGCGCAATACGTGTGATGGGCCTGCTCGGCGCCCTGCTGGCCAGCGGTGCGGCGAGCGCTGCCGAGCTGATGGGCGATGGCGCCCGAGGTCAGCCGCTGACGACCCTGTGCGCGGCGTGCCATGGTCCCAGCGGCAACAGCCTGGTGCCGATCTTTCCAGCGTTGGCCGGCCAGGGCGAGCGCTATCTGAACCAGCAGTTGCTGGACATCCGCGACAACCGTCGCGTGGTCCCGGAGATGGCCGGCACGCTGGCCGGCTTCAGCGATCAGGATCTGCTCGACATTGCCAGCTGGTACGCCAGCCAGAAGCCGACCCCTGGCGAAGCCCAGGCCGCCGCGCCGCAGCGTGGTCAGGATCTCTATCGCGGCGGCGACCTTGCCCTGGGGCTGCCCGCCTGCAGCGCTTGCCACAGCCCGGACGGCGCCGGCGCTGCGCTGGCCGGCTTTCCCCGGCTGGGCGGGCAGCACGCACCCTACCTGATCAAGCGCTTGACCGATTTCCGTCAGGGTGACAACGCTGCGGCGCCGATCATGCATCGGATTGCGGCCAAACTGAACGATGACGATATCGCGGCCCTGGCAGCGTATATCCAGGCGCTACGTTGAAGCCATACGATTCGGGTCAGCATCAGGTCCGCCCTTGCGGTTCGCTCACGCCGTGTTGCATCCATTGCGCAATGAAATTAGCGCAAACGCCCTTCCCGTCTACCCTTTTTTGACATCACTGCCGTTACACTACCCGCCTCCATCAGGCAGGTCCGGTGCTCACACCGATCCGTCCCTTGTATGAAACTGCTCAGGAGTCACGCATGCGTAATCTGATTTTCGGCGCCTTTCTCGTTGTCGCCAGTGCCATGGGCGTTACCGCCCAGGCGGCGGATGTGCCGCTGGAAGCCGGCAAGACCTACGTTCAATTGAGCGCCCCGGTGCCTGTGGCCGAGCCTGGCAAGATCGAAGTCGTTGAAATGTTCTGGTACGGCTGCCCGCATTGCTACGCGTTCGAACCGACCATCAATCCATGGGTCGAGAAGCTGCCGGCCGACGTCAACTTCGTGCGTATTCCTGCCATGTTCGGCGGCCCTTGGGACGCCCATGGCCAGCTGTTCCTGACCCTTGAAG
Organism: Pseudomonas sp. Leaf129; assembly: GCF_001423465.1. Taxonomy (NCBI): domain Bacteria; kingdom Pseudomonadati; phylum Pseudomonadota; class Gammaproteobacteria; order Pseudomonadales; family Pseudomonadaceae; genus Pseudomonas; species Pseudomonas sp. Leaf129. The sequence goes on from NZ_LMOC01000009.1 coordinate 476,836, forward strand.
CCATGGGTGTGGAGCACAAGGTCCACAACGCCGTGTTCAACGCCATCCAGAAGGAACACAAGCGCCTGACCGACCCGCAGGAGATGGCCGAATTCGTCGCCACCCAGGGCGTGGACAAGGACAAGTTCCTGCAGACCTTCAATTCCTTCGCCATCAAGGGCCAGATCGCCAAGGCCAAAGAGCTGGCCAAGAAGTACGAAATCTCCGGCGTGCCGACCATGATCGTCAACGGCAAGTATCGCTTCGACCTGGGCACCGCCGGTGGTCCGGAGCAGACCTTGAACGTCGCCGACCAGCTGATCGCCAAGGAACGCGCTGCCAAGTAAGCGGCGACACCCGCGATACGACGTTTTCGCAGCGCGCCCATCGCGGGTGGGCGTGAGCTGCAGGTCAACGAGCAGCCCTTGCCATGAGCGACGACAGCCAGCGCTGGAAAGAGAAATACCTGCACAGCATCGACCAGCAGGAAAAGCTCGAGCGGCGCTGGAACGCTCGGCTCGACCTGCTGCGTCGGGGTCTGGTGCGCAGCAGTCTGGCCGCCGAGGGCAGCGATCGCGCGGTGGACGCGTGCATGAAGGAGATGCGCGAAGTACTGCGTGGCGAGGACATGGACGCCAAGCTGGCCGCGTTGATCCCACGCCTGGAAACCGCAGTGCTGGAGTCCGAACAGCGGCGTCAGTCCCGTGTCCAGCAGATCGGCACCGCACTGGGGGCGTTGGTCACCCAGCTGCAATCGCTGCCCTTGCCTCGCGACATCAGCAAACCCTTGAAGAAGCTTGCCAACGGCCTGGAGGAACGCGCCGGCCAGGCACGCGAGATGCCGCTGCTGCTCAGCGAGCTCAGTGGTTTGCAGGAGCGGGCACTCAATACCCTCGACCGACCGTTGCGCGCGCAGCGGGCGGGCTTGCTGCAGCGTCTGTTCGGCAGTCCCGATGCGGTCGATGCAGGCTCGCTCCAGCCCATGCAGGATGCGTCGCCGGTGCCAGACTCGGTGCCTCCAGCAGCTACGGCGCAGCCCGAAGTGCCAGAAGTACAAGAAGCACCAGAAGCACCCCCAGTACAGCTGTCATCCGTTGCCGAGCCTGAGTCCGTTCGCGTTCAACCCGTAGAGCCCCATCCAATCCTGCCCGCTAGCCGCACTGACACTGTCGAGCCTGTGTCCAGCGATGCAGAGGCCGTCGCATCGCCTGCCGTCACCGAGCCTACCGAGCAGCCTGTCGAGGAGCCCCCCGAACAGTCCACCGAGCAGCCCATCGGACAGATGGAAGTGCTCGACAGCGACTTGACCGACGAGCAGGCCTTCTACGCCTTGCCCGCCAGCCTTGAACCGCCCTATAGCAGCGTGGCCAGCCACATCGAAACCACCTTGCTCGAACTGCTGAGCGAATTGACGCTGCCCGAGCGCTACATGGCTCAGGCCCAGGCCATGCACGCGCGCATCCAGCGTGGGCTGAACTGGTACGAGCTGTTGCCGGTGCTCGATGAGCTCGCCATATTGATGCTGGCCGTCAACGACGGCAGCCAGCAGGAATTCGAGCGCTACCTGCAGCAGCTCAATCAACGCCTGGAGAATTTCCAGCGTCAGTTGCAGCTCACCCATGGCGACCATGTCGAGTCGCGCAGTGCCGCCCTGGCGCTGGACGATGTATTGCGCGAACACGTCGACGGTCTGCAGACCAGCATGCGCGGCGCCACCGATATCGATGGCCTCAAGCAAGTGCTTGAAAGCCGCCTCGAAGGCCTGCTGGCCAGCATGGAGCAGCACCGTCTGCAGCGCGAGGCACGCGAGCAGGAAATCGCCGCGCGTCTGCAGGGTCTCGGCGAGCGAGTGACCAGCATGGAGCGCGAAGCACTCGATTACCGCGACAAGCTCGAACAGCAGCGCCACAAGGCGTTGCTCGACCCGCTCACCGGCTTGCCCAACCGAGCCGCCTGGAACGAGCGGCTGGCGCTGGAGCATGGGCGCCTGCAACAAACCGGCACGGGCCTGCTGCTGGCCATTCTGGATCTGGACCATTTCAAATCGATCAACGACACCTATGGCCATCAGGCTGGCGACAAAGTCTTGAAGATCATCGCCAACGTTCTGCGCAAGGGCCTGCGCGGCGACGATTTCATCGCCCGCTTCGGTGGCGAGGAGTTCGCCCTGCTGATGCCTGGCAGCGATCTGAGCGGCGGCAGTCGCCTGCTCGAACGCCTGCGTGCAGCGGTGGAACAATGCCCTTTCCATTTCAAGGGGGAGCGCGTCACCGTGACGATGTCTGCCGGTGTGGCAGTGTTCAAATCAGGCGAAAATGCCAGTCAGGTGCTCAAGCGTGCCGACCAGGCGCTGTACCGTGCCAAGGAAGCTGGACGCAACCAGATCGAACAGGCGCCCTGACCCTGCCTCGAACGTGTACGCAACATTCGGCAACGAGGCGTCATGCACGTCACCTCAATCCGAGCTACCAGCTAGGCTATGCTCACGCTCTTTTCCTACAACCTGCATGTGACCCTCCCATGAAGTTGCTCTTAGTTGCCCTATCTTTGCTGGTGCTGGCCGGTTGCTCGAACGGTTTGAGCATCGACCGCAGTCACCCTTCCGCAAATCACGACAACCGCGTGCAATTCGTGGTGCTGCACTACACCTCGGCTGACGAGGCGCGGTCCCTGCAATTGCTGACCCACGGGGAAGTCAGTAGCCACTACCTGATCGGCGATCGCTCGGCCACGGTCTACCAATTGGTGGACGAGAGCCAGCGTGCCTGGCATGCCGGCGACAGCCAGTGGGATGGCCGGACCTGGCTCAACTCCAGCTCCATCGGCATCGAAATCGTCAACCCCGGCTACAAGGACACCCCGAACGGTCGTGTCTGGTACCCCTACAGCGAAGCGCAGATCCAGGCCGTGATCGCGCTGCTCAAGGATATCGTCCAGCGCAACGCCATCGCCCCGCGCAACATCATCGGCCACAGCGATATCGCCCCGCTGCGCAAGACCGATCCGGGGCCGATGTTTCCCTGGCAGCGCCTGGCCGAGCAGGGCCTGGGCATCTGGCCCGATGCGCAAGCCGTGGCGCGCAATCAGGCGCGTTTCCAGGTCAGCCCGCCAAGCATCTCGTGGTATCAGCAGCAGCTGGCCCGATTGGGCTACAACGTGGTCCAGAGCGGCGAGCTGGACGTCGCCACGCGGCATGTGATCGCCGCCTTCCAGATACACTTCCGCCCGCAACGCTTCGACGGCGAGCCCGATGCACAAAGCGCCGCGATCCTGCAGGCGCTCAACAACAGGTAACGATGGATTTCACGTTGATGGGCCCGAAAGCGCGGGCCAATCGCCATCCTGTTGCTATACATTGATGCCCCCGACTGGATGATTCTCGATGGCCGCCGTTTTCCCGCAGCTCCGCAGTCTTCTGTACCGCCCCTGGGCGCTGGCGATGCTCGCCGCACTGGCCAGCGCGCTGTTGCTGTTCGCGGCCAGTTTCGCGTTGATCATGCATCAGCTTCAGCTCAGCGAAAGGCAGCAGATGAATGCCAGCGGCGAACGGTTCCTGGTGCGCCTGGAGCAAGTGTTCGGTCAATTGCGCGAGGGGGTCGATGCGTTGCAGGCGCAACCCGTCCGCCATTGCGGTCCGCAGATGATGGACGCCCTGGAGAAGATCGGCTTCGATAACCGCTTCGTATTCGAGGCCGCGTTCATCGACGGCGCCCAGCGCTGCTCCAATCGCCGTGGCAAGGACGTGGCCAGCCTGAGTCGCCCCCCGGACATCCAGGGTTCCACCTACAGTTATTGGCTCAACACCACTACCCAACGCAATGACAACTGGGCCGCCCTGATGCTCGGACGTGGGCCGTTCCGGGTCTCGACTTCCCGAGGGCACTTGAGCGATGTGGTCGATCTGCCCGCCGGTGGCAGCCTGCTGGTGGTTCTGGATCAGGGCCGCCGGGCGATCCCCGTGCTCGGCTCCGAGCAGCCCTGGCCGCCGGCCTCGGGCTGGCGGGCCGATGCGGTGGATGCCCTGCAGGTAACGTCGGACCGGCTGATCTACCGCATGTCCACCAAGTCCCCGGACTTTCAGTTGGTGCTGATTGCGCCGCGCAGCAAGGAGCTGCCCATATTCAACACCCTGCTGTGGCTGCTGTTTCCGGTCAGCCTGGTGGTGGCCCTGTGCATTGGCTGGCTGGTCCTGCAGCTGATCACTCAGCGCCGCTCGATGGGTGGCGAGTTGCACGGTGCGTTGCGTCGCGGGGAACTGCAGGTGCTCTACCAGCCGATCTTCGATCTGAGCAATCGGCGCTGTGTCGGTGCCGAGGCCTTGGTACGCTGGCGCCGACCCGACGGTACCCTCACCAGCCCGGAGCTGTTCATTCCATTGGCCGAGCACAGCGGGCAGATCCGGCAGATCACCGACTTCGTCCTGCAGCAGTCGCTGGAGCAGCTCAGCCACCTGTTGCGAGCCAATCCGCACCTGTACATCTCGGTGAACCTGGCCGCGTGCGACGTCACCGTGCCGCGTATCGGTGAGGTGGTGGCCCAACTGCTGGCGATCTATCGCGTGGCGCCCGAGCAGATCGCCTTCGAGGTCACCGAACGTTCCCTGATCGACGTCGACGTGGCGCGCGAAAACCTTCAAGCTCTTCGCGATGTCGGTCATACGGTATTGATCGATGATTTCGGCACCGGCTACTGCAGCCTGGCCTACCTGCAAAGCCTGCCCGTGGACTGCCTGAAAATCGACAAGGCGTTCATCGACGCCCTGGGCGATGACGCTGAAAGCAGTGGTGTGGCACCCCACATCATTCGCATGGCCCATGCCCTGGATCTGCGCGTGATCGCCGAAGGCATCGAGCACGAGGCCCAGGCGTTGTTGCTCGAAAGCGAAGGCGTCGATTACGGTCAGGGTTGGCTGTTTGCACAGGCGTTGAATGCGCGCCAGTTCAAGGAACTGATCACCAAGGGCCGGCGCCGCGCTGGCCGGCGTGCGGGCGACGAAGCCTGAGCGCGGACAGCGCTCGCGACGTCCGCCTAGATCGACAGGGTCATGTAGAACTGGGTACCTTGCCCAGGCCGTGAATAGACGCCCATGCGGCCACCGTGCAGTTGCACGATTTCCTTGCACAGCGCCAGGCCCAGACCGGCTCCGCCCTTCTTGCGGCCCACCTGCACGAAAGGCTCGAAGATCCGCCCCTGCTGGCCGTAGGCGATGCCTTCGCCGTTGTCTTCGACGCTGATGATCACCCGCTCGGCATGGCGACGTGCCTGCAGGCGGATGTGACCGTTTTCCGCGGTATGTCGCAGGGCATTTTCCAGCAGGTTGTCCAGCACCCGATCCAGCTGCCCTGCATCCACGTGCAGGCGCGGCAGCCCTTCGGTCAGCTCGACGGTCAGCGTAATACCCAGCTCATGGGCACGGATGGCGAAACGCTCGTAGGCGCGTTGCAGCAGGTCATCCAGCGCACAAGGGGCCAATACCAGCTTCTGCAGACCGTTCTGGTAGCGAGAGAAGTTGAGCAGGTCATTGATCAACTGCATCAAGCGCTGCATTTCTTCGTTCACCGTCATGAGCAGGTCCGCCTCGCGGCTCTGCTCGGGAAAATGCACGCGCTCCTGCAACAGCCCGAAGGCCATGTGCATGCCCGTCACCGGCGTACGCAGTTCGTGGGAGGCACGCAGGACGAACTCGCTGCGCACTCGCGCGAAGGCGCGCTGCTCGGTCACATCATGCAGCACCATGACCGCACCAAGGATATTGCCCTGAGTGTGGGTCACAGGCGTCAAGCTGTACGACAGCAGCCGCGCCTCTCCATCGACATCGAAACTCAGGTCGTCCAGCGCACGTTCCATGCTGCCGCCGCGCAGGATCAGGTTCAGTTGCTCGTCCAGATCCGGTCTGCCCAGCGCCTCACCCAGCCCCAGGCCCAGACGATGGTCTTCCCAGCCCAGCTGACGCTGCGCCACCGGGTTCAAATGCTCCAGCTGACCTTGCCGATCGATCATCAGCAAGCCGTCGTCGATACTGTCGAGCACCGCCTGCAACCGTTGCTGACCGGCGCGAAGCTCATCGACGTTAGTCGCCTGGTGCTGGCGCAACGCGTGGGCCATGGTGCCGAAGCGGCTGGCCAGCCGATTCAGCTCAGCCGCCGGTGACACCGGCAGTTGCACGTCGAAGTTGCCCTGACTGATATCGTCTGCGGCCTTGGCCAAGGCTTCGATGGGTTCACCGAAACGGCGCGCGATACCGTGCGCAGTGAAGTAGCCGACGATGAGCACCGCCAGCCCCACCAGGCCGAGCAGGCCCGACACCCACATCGCTCGTTGGTGAGACTCGTGCTCCAGCGCCGCGATGCTCTGCAAGGTGCCCTTGTAGGAATCGATCAAACCCGTGCGCAAGGTATTGAACGCCTGGCTCAAGGGCGGGTTCTGGCTCAGTGGCAAGTGTTGCGTGGCCGTGGCGCGGTATTGCGCGACGAAGGTCTGGAAGTTTTCGGCGGACTGCAGAAAGCCATAGTGGGCACTGTGGCTTTGCTCGTGCGCAATGCCTTCATCGAGCAACGCCTGAAACTGCTGCTGTGCCTGAGCGATGCCCACTGCGTCCGGGTTCGCGTCCAGCATCATGACCAGTTGATCGCCCAGGTTCTGGCGCATCTTGAGCCCCAGGTCCAGGGTGGTGAAATGGCTGCGCAGCATGCTCTCCTGCGAAGCGGCCATCTGCATCACGCTGACCAAACCTAGCACCAAACCCAGCAACGCGACGGTAATCAGCGCCGAAATGCTGAGAAACAGCCGGGTATGCAGCTTCATGGCCAGTTTCATAGGTTGTACTGTTTACGTTTGCGGTAAAGCGTCGAGGCGTCGATGCCCAGGGTCTTGGCGGCTTGATCAAGGGTATCGCTGGTGGCCAGTACCGCACCGATGTGGGCCTTCTCCAACTCGTCCAGACTCAGCGCGGCACCGATGCGCGGCGCATTGTTGGCAGGCTGCTCGGCCATGCCCAGATGGCTGACTTCGACGCGCTCCTGGGGACAGATGATGCTGGCCCGTTCGATCACGTTGCGCAGCTCACGAATGTTGCCTGGCCAGCGGTAATTGAGCAAAGCGGCGCGGGCCTCTTCGCTGAAGCCACGGGCAGGCCGCGCGTATTCCTTGACGAAGCGCGCCAGGAAACGATCGGCCAGGGTGAGAATGTCCTCGCTGCGTTCGCGTAGTGGTGGCAGGTGCAGGGTAATCACGTTCAGGCGATACAGCAGGTCCTCGCGAAAACGTCCCTCGCGAACCATGTCTTCGAGGTTGAGGTTGGTCGCCGCCAGAATGCGCACGTCGGCGCGACGCGTGACGGGGTCACCCACCCTTTCGTATTCCTTGTCCTGAATGAAACGCAGCAACTTGGGTTGCAACGTCAGGGGAAAGTCGCCGATCTCGTCAAGGAACAGCGTACCGCCATCGGCTTGGTTGACCCGGCCCAAGGTGCTTTCACTGGCGCCGGTGAACGCGCCGCGGCTGTGGCCGAACAGTTCGCTCTCCATCAGCTCGGCGGTCAGGGAAGGACAGTTGATGGTCACGCAACTTTTCTTGGCGCGTTTGCTCCAGCCGTGGATGGCCCGTGCCAGTTCGCCCTTGCCGGTCCCCGACTCGCCGAGGATCAGGATGTTGGCATCGGTGACCGCTACCTGACGTGCGGTTTCCAGCACGACCATCATCGCCGGGCTGTGCGAGTCCAGGCCGTCCTTGGGCTTGCGCACCTCGCCTTCGAGCGCCTCGAGGCGTGCCGAGAGTTGGCGTACCTCAAGCTGCTTGGCGGTCGCAAGACGCAACTGATCAGGGCTGCAAGGCTTGACCAGATAGTCGGCAGCACCGGCCTGGATTGCGTCCACAGCAGTATCCACCGCCGAATGCGCGGTCACGATCACGACGCGCATCCAGGGCGCCTGCACGCGCATCTGCGCCAGGACATCGAGGCCGTTGTCTTCGCCCAGGCGCAGGTCGAGGAAGCACAGATCGAAGACCTGACGCTGCATCAGGGTATCCGCCTGGTTGGCGCTGTTGGCCGTCGCGACGCTGTAGCCTTCGTCTTCCAGGCAATAGCGGAAGGTACGCAGGATGGCAGACTCATCGTCGACCAGCAGAATGCGGCCTTTATGCTCCGTGCCAGATTCCATTTTCCTACGCTCCTTAGAGAAATTTCTTGGTTGATCCCGGAAAGATCGGGCAGCTTGCATGGTCAATTCTGATTGATTCGGCAGGCTGCATGGTAGCTATTCGCTCATGACATTTCTAACTGTATGAAATGTCTGAGCTTTCAGTAGGTAAAAAGTTTGGCATGTGCCTTGCGATATCAGCTGTTTGTCTTGAATTAGAGGAGAGTACGAATGAGCAGCTTCAAACGACTCACGTTGGCGAGCGTCATCGCAGGCCTGGTCAGCCTTTCGTCGTTGGCCGCGGCGGCCCCCGCCAGTCTCGATCAGCAATTGCAGGCGGCCCGGCAAGAGGGCTCGATCTGGACGGCATTGGCCTTGAATCGCCAGCTCAACGGTTTCGAGTTCGGCGTGAAGGTCGACCAGGGCACCGCTACCCTGACCGGCGCTGTGGAAGACGAAGTGGATCGCGAGCTGGCCGAGCAGGTGGCGCTCAATACCCAAGGTATCGACAAGGTCGACAACCGTCTCACCTTGAATCCGGAGTTGGTTGAGCACGTCAATCAACGGCAGCAGTTCGCGCAACATCTGGAAGACGCCACGCTCACGGCAATCATCAAGTCCAAGCTGCTGTGGAACACCAGCACTCAGGCATTGGACATCGTGGTCAGCACGGCTGATGGCGTCGTCACGCTCAAAGGCCAGGCACAGACGGCCGACGCGAAACAGTTGGCAGGCACCCTGGCGACCAATACCGATGGCGTCTACCAGGTGAACAATCTGATCAGTCTCGGTGCGGCGGATACGGCTACCACGCGTGCCGAGACCCAGGCGAAGAAAACCGAGGAAGCGCTGAGTGATACGTGGGTCACCAGCAAGATCAAGGCGAGCCTGCTACTCAATCGCGATCTCGACGGGCTGAGCATCGACGTGGAGACCCGAACCGGGATGGTCACGCTCAAGGGCGATGTCGCCAGCTCCGAGCAGAAAACCCTGGCGGTCGAGGTTGCGCGCAACATTCGCGGTGTGCGCGGAGTCGATGCCGATCTGCTGAAAATATCCAAGCCGATCATCTGATCGTGCAAATAGCCCGACCTCCACAGGCCCATCGTGCAGGTTGCTACCCAACGGCAATCTAGATTGCCTATAACTAATTGATTTTAAAAGGAATTATTGGGACAAAAGGTTGGCATGCAGGCTGCAATATCCGTTTCAAGATTAAACGTATAGCCGCCATCCAAGTTCAAGGAGTTACCGGATGAACCGTCCTCAAGCCGCTCAAGCGTCCGCCCTGTCCCAATCGATGCGTCAAGCATTGTTCTTGGTCCTGGCCGCTTTGGTGACGTTGTTGGCGGTTCAGCAGTATGCAAGCTGGGCAGCCTCGCAGCAGCAGGAGCTTCTTCTGCCGCCTCAGGACCGTCTTGTCGATACGGCTCATCTCAATCCTGCCAGCGCGCACTGGGTGGGCTACAAGCAATCCGGAAACATTGAACGCGTACAAACCAGCGAACCGGTTGAACACATTCGCAGTTGGGTGTTCTGAGCTTGGGTAACGCATCTGATCAACAGATAAAACACGACAAATCGTAAAGGAGATACACCATGCTGAGTTGGGCAGTCACATTCCTGATCATCGCCATCATCGCCGCCGTTCTGGGCTTCGGTGGTATCGCCGGCACCGCAGCAGGCATCGCCAAGATCCTGTTCGTCGTATTCCTGGTGCTGTTCGTCGTTTCGTTCATTTTCGGCCGTCGCGGTCGAGGCTGACCATGACCAGCGTGACCCTCAAGGGTATAGCCATGGCGCTGTCGCTGGTCGGCAGCAGCATGGCGATGGCCGCCAATGACGGTCAGAACCGAGTCAGTGACATTCTGAGCTCGAGTGCCGAATACCGTGACACCTGGCAGTCAGTGATCAAGTCCGAAGAACGCGTGCCGGATTGGATCATCAATCTGTCCGGCGTTTCGACAGAGCAGATGACTGCCGTCGCCGAAGATGGCGACAACTATCTGGTGGGCCCGCTGTGCGAGACCGCCGACAGCTGCAAGAGTGGTCGATTGTTGGTGGCATTCAGCATGGACAAGGAAGATGCCTACGCCTTGTACGTTCAGGTGCCAGCAGGCTTGCCCGCTGACAAGTCGCCCACACGTCACGCCACCTATCGCTTTCTCGGCAAGCCTGATGAAGGTATGCAGCAGATGTTGATGGAACAGTTGAAGAAAGACCCTAACTGGTACTGACTTCCTGATTGGCGTGGCATGCAGCGCAAGTAGCGCAACGTGGTATGGATTTACAGATTGGGCCAGGTCTACCCGGCCCGAATGGTCGGCACTCAGAAGGTGCCGGTCATGACCATGGGGTCGGGTTGTTCTGAATGCAGTTGGTTCGGAGTGACCTAGGGGTACAGGGAGGACCTCCGAACCGGGCCGGGTCAGGCAACAGCTGCTGCGCAAGCCGTGTACGACCATTGCGTACCCTGGCTTGCGCAGAGCCTATTCAGGCGGCAGTGGCTGCCTTCCATCTCCTTTCATCTCCTTTCATACTTTTCCTACATTCATGACGGTGTGTTCGGTTTCTCGAACGCAATGGGTCATGCCGCCTCGTCAATCCGCTGAAACCTCCCGAATCGCCTGTCATGGCCAGTCGTCTATCCGAACGAAGGCGTTTGCGCGATAAATCCACTCGATTACATTATGCCGATTCTGCATGGGGTAGTCGTTTCCGGCATTAGACGCTGCCGCAACGCATCGGAATAGTTGCGCCTTTTTTCGTTCGCCAAAGCGCTTCGCTACGGGCGGCGAAGCCTCTACGGAGGGCCGCTCGGTTTCCTCGCGGCGCTCACGAGTTGACTTGGAAAAAGGGTAACGACATGAAGAAGGCAAAACTGAGCCTCGCTTGGCAGATACTCATCGGCTTGGTACTGGGTATCGCACTGGGTGCATTGCTCAACCATTTCAGTGCCGAGAAGGCCTGGTGGATCAGCAACATCCTGCAGCCAGCAGGGGATATCTTCATCCGCCTGATCAAGATGATCGTGATCCCCATTGTGATCTCGTCACTGATCGTCGGCATCGCCGGGGTTGGTGATGCGAAAAAGCTGGGCCGCATCGGCGTCAAGACCATCCTCTACTTCGAGGTGGTGACGACGGTGGCCATTCTGGTCGGCCTGGGCCTGGCCAACCTGTTCCAGCCCGGTGTGGGCATCGACATGAGTACCCTGGGTACCGTGGACATTTCGCAGTACCAGAAGACTACGGCCGAGGTGCAGCATGACCATGCGTTCGTGGCCACACTTCTCAACCTGATTCCCTCCAATGTGTTCGCCTCGATCGTGCGCGGCGACATGCTGCCGATCATCTTTTTCTCGGTGTTGTTCGGCCTTGGCCTGTCGAGCCTGCCCAGCGAGACACGCGAGCCGTTGGTGAAGGTCTTCCAGGGCGTATCGGAAACCATGTTCAAGGTCACCCACATGATCATGAACTACGCCCCCATCGGGGTCTTCGCCCTGATTGCAGTGACGGTGGCCAACTTCGGCTTCGCTTCGCTGCTGCCCTTGGCCAAGCTGGTGGTGCTGGTCTACGTGGCGATCCTGTTCTTCGCCATCGTCGTGCTGGGCCTGATTGCACGCTTGTTCGGCTTTTCGGTCTTCAAACTGTTCCGGATCTTCAAGGACGAACTGGTGCTGGCGTATTCCACGGCCAGTTCGGAAACCGTACTGCCGCGGGTGATCGAGAAGATGGAAGCCTATGGTGCGCCGAAGGCCATCAGCAGCTTCGTGGTACCGACCGGGTACTCGTTCAACCTCGATGGCTCGACCCTCTATCAAAGCATCGCTGCGCTGTTCATCGCCCAGCTGTATGGCATCGACCTGTCGATCGGGCAACAGCTGATGCTCGTGCTGACCTTGATGGTGACCTCCAAAGGCATCGCCGGCGTGCCGGGCGTGTCGTTCGTGGTCCTGCTGGCGACACTGGGCAGTGTCGGCATCCCCCTCGAAGGCCTGGCCTTCATCGCCGGCGTCGACCGCATCATGGACATGGCCCGCACCGCGCTCAACGTGATCGGCAATGCCTTGGCAGTGCTGGTGATCTCGCGCTGGGAAGGCATGTACGACGATGCCAAGGGCGAGCGCTACTGGAACTCCCTGCCGCACTGGCGCAGCAAGGAGCGCGTCGCCTCCTGACACAGCTCGCGCCGCTGCTACATCACCCTGTGGGAGCGAGCTCTGCCCGCGAAGGGCCCACAACCGCTCTGCGCACCTCACGCGCACTGTGGGAGCGGGCTGCCCGCGAAGGGCTCACAACTCTCTGCGCACCTCACGCGCACTGTGGGAGCGGGCTCTGCCCGCGAAGGGCCCACAACTCTCTGCGCACCTCACGCGCACTGTGGGAGCGGGCTCTGCCCGCGAAGGGCCCACAACTGCGATAGGTGCCTCCCTGTAGCGGTGCAAGCCGCGTCCGGCTTCACGCGAAAATCCTGACACCGCCCACTGCCCTGCGGGGCAGAATCCCACTTCGCTTTGGGCTATCATCCGCGCATCTTCGAATGAGGGAATACCCATGCTGAACGGCCTGTGGCTCAGCTTCTTTCTGATCGCCGCGATCTCGGCCTTCGGCCAATGGCTGGTCGGCGGCAACGCCGGTATCTTCGCCGCCATGGTCGAAAGCCTGTTCGCCATGGCCAAGCTGTCGGTCGAAGTGATGGTCCTGCTGTTCGGTACCCTCACCCTCTGGTTGGGCTTCCTGAAGATTGCCGAGAAGGCGGGCATCGTCGATTGGCTGGCCAAGATCCTCGGGCCGCTGTTCAGCCGGCTGATGCCCGAGGTTCCGCGCGGGCATCCGGCACTGGGGCTGATCACCATGAACTTCGCCGCCAACGGCCTGGGCCTGGACAACGCCGCGACGCCCATTGGCCTCAAGGCCATGCGCTCGCTACAGGAACTCAACCCCAGCGCTACCACGGCGAGCAATGCGCAGATCCTCTTCCTGGTGCTCAACGCCTCGTCTCTGACCCTCCTCCCAGTATCGATCTTCATGTACCGCGCCCAGCAGGGCGCCGTGGACCCGACTCTGGTCTTTCTGCCGATTTTGCTAGCCACTTCCGCCGGTACGCTGGTCGGCCTGCTGGCAGTGGCTGTGATGCAGCGCTTGCGACTTTGGGATCCGGTGGTTCTGGCCTATCTGGTCCCGGGTGCGCTGCTGCTGGGCCTGTTCATGGCGTTTCTGGGCACCCTGTCGGCGACCGCGCTTGCAGGGCTGTCGTCGATCCTGGGCAACCTCACCCTGTTCGGCCTGATCATCCTCTTTCTGGCCATCGGGGCGCTGCGCAAGGTCCAGGTCTACGAAGCATTCGTCGAGGGCGCCAAGGAAGGTTTCGATGTCGCCAAGAGCCTGCTGCCCTACCTGGTCGCCATGCTCTGTGCGGTTGGCGTGCTGCGCGCTTCGGGCGCTTTGGAGCTGGGGTTGGACGGGATTCGCCACCTGGTCCAGTGGCTGGGCATGGACACCCGTTTCGTCGACGCCCTGCCAACCGCACTGGTCAAGCCGTTCTCCGGCAGTGCCGCGCGAGCGATGTTGATCGAAACCATGCAGTCCCACGGTGTGGACAGTTTTGCGGCCCTGGTCGCGGCCACCATTCAAGGCAGTACCGAAACCACCTTCTATGTGCTGGCAGTGTACTTCGGCGCCGTGGGCATCCAGCGCGCCCGCCACGCCGTGGGCTGCGCACTGTTGGCGGACCTGGCCGGGGTCATTGCGGCCATCGTCGTGTGCTACTGGTTCTTCGGCGCCACCGCTGCCTGAGTGGCGTCGTCGGTCACCTTGAAGCGTAATACGCCGACGATCTGGCCATCCTCGGTCAGGACCCGCACCTGCCACCTTCCCGTGACATCGTCGGGGAAGTTCTGCTTGTGGCTCCAGGCGCGATAACCTTCCTTGCGGCCACCATGGATGTCCAGGGCGATGCGGTCGACTTCCTTACCCTTGTGCTGCCACACGTGGTAGATCCGCTCGTCCAGGCCCCGTGGGGCGTTGATTGCGGTGTAGGCATACAGACCACCACTGCGCAGTTGCGCCGCGCTGACCGTCTCCAGACTGTCCCCGTGAGTGCGGCTACGGTTGTCCAGCTCGGTGGTCACCGCCACCTCCGTCAGCCACAGGGTCGCAGGCGGTACCCAGGAGCGCAGCAGCCACCCGGCGCCGCCGATCATCAGGGTCACCCCCACCAGCGCCACGCCCCGGCGCCAGTGATTGATCGGGAAGCTGACAGCGAGGCTTGGAAAAGCCAGCAGCATGGCGATGGCCAGCGCCAGCTTGAAGCTTTCATCGGTGGTCAGGTGCAGGATGATCGGCAGCGCCGTGAGCAACGCCGCGAACAGCGTGAAGGTGTGCAGCGCCATGAACAGCCAGCGCCGGGGCGCGACCCATTTGTAGTACAGCGGATCGATGATCGACACCAGCCCGGCCAGGGTCAGCAAGCCGGTGAACACCCACTGGCCACTGTTCCATGTGGTGGTGATATAGAAGAAAGGCAGCACGAAGAACAGACTTTCCTGGTGGATCATCTGCGTGGCATAGCGCAGCACCGGCGTCGGTATCTCGCGCTTGAACACCCGTGCGAACAACTGGGTGAAGGTGTTTTCCAGCATCAGCCAGACCCAGGTCAGCAGCATCACCACCGCGATCCAGCTGGCCAGCCCTGCCTGCCGATCGACCAGCACGAAGCTGCCGATCCCGGACAGGAAGCCGCCCAGCGCGATCACGCCCGGATAGCGTTTGATAAGGTCGATGAGTCGCTGGACGAAGTACGGCATGGTCTTCCACACAAAAAAGGCAAAGAAACGGCAATCAGAAGACGGCTCTGGCAGGGCTCAGTGTCGTTTGGCGCGACGCCGCCATACGATCAGGCCCACCAGCAATAGTGCCAGGCCGATCAACACTGCCCAGGCAAGCTGATAGAACTGGTCATAGCTGAGCAGCGGTTTTTCCACACGTATGTACCCCGGCTTGCTGACCAGCTGACGCAATGCGGTATTGGCATCTTCCACGGTGACCTGCCCCAACTGCCGTGCCGGGCTGGCAAAGCGGCCGTCGGTATAGTCGGCCAATGCCCCCCAATAGTAGTCGGCCAAGGCAATGTTGCCTTGTGCCGCCCATGCTTGCCGGGCAATCGCCAGGTTCTTGAGGCGCTTGAAGGTCGCAGCGTCCACACCGTTGTCGCGCAGACGCGCGATCATCTGCCCCATGACCAGACCTGCCTGACCGATATCGGCCTGGTCCACCGCGGCATTCAGGCTCAACAGGCCGCTGTCGCCATACGACTCGCGGGCCACCCAAGGCCCATACGACAATCCGTGGGCCAGTCGCAGTTCGCGGTACAGCTCCCACTCCAGATAACTTTGCAGCAGGTCCAGCGTCGCCGGATGGGCGGTATCCAGCACCGGTTCGAGGAAATACAGGTGAAGCGTGGCGTCGTCGCCCAGCCAGCCGCGTATGAGGTCGGCCTGCGGCTCGGCTTCGTGGGTGACTGTACGAAGATCCTGATGATCGCTGGGCTCGACCGCGTCCAGCGCGCCCCAGGTGCGCTCCAGATAGGCGGGCAACAGCTTGTCCAGGCCTCCGACGACGATCAGGCTCATGTTGTTCGGTGCATACCAGCTCTGCCGAACCTCGCGCACCTGTTCCAGGGTCAGATCGGTGACTTCCGCAGGCTGCGGACACTTGAGCCCCAACTCGATGGCCAACTGGCTGCTGGCATTGCTGTCCTGAGCTGGCTTGTCGAGCAGGTGCTGCAGGTGGGAGTGATGGGTACCATCTTCGTGCTCGATGATGCGCTTGGTGCTTGCCAGAACGTTGTCATCGATTCTGGTCTGGGTGATGGCGGCCAGCAGCAGGTCGAGCACCTTGCGCTGATTGCGCGCCGGTGCTTCGATCACGAAAGTGGTGTCGGCACTGCTGGTGAAGGCATTCCATTCGCCGCCTAGCGCTTGCATGCGCTCTTCGAGGCCGCCTTCGCCGTGCTCGTCGATACCGCTGAACAGCAGGTGCTCGAGCAGGTGGGGCAATTCCTGGTCGGTGCAGGAGAAGTCGTCGAAACCCACACCGACAACGAGGCGGATGGACACATGGGCACGTTCGTCGCCAGGCTTGAGCAGCAGTTGCAGGCCATTGGGCAACAGATAGCCTTCAACCTGGAAACGGTCCAGCGCCAAGGCTTCACGGCCGGCGCACAACAGCGCCGCTGCCAGAAGCCACAGGCACAACAGGCGGCGCTGTGTACCTGGAGCGCTTTTCACCCGCTCGTGCATGAATCCCTTCCATCGAAATCGGCCAAGTCAATGGAACAGACTCCCTGACCGGCGAGTCGTTCATAGCACATTGCTGGCCATCACTGCGTGCCGCGAGGGCAGCACGCAGCTCTGCAGGCTCAGGACTCTTCCTGAGACTCGCGACGCTTGCGCGCGATAGCGGTACGCATCTTGATGTTGATCGCTTCCACAGCCAGGGAGAAGGCCATGGCGAAATACACATAGCCCTTGGGCACATGCACATCGAAGGCTTCGGCGATCAGTACGGTACCGACCACCAGCAGGAACGACAGTGCCAGCATCTTCAACGAAGGGTGCTGATCGATGAAGCGGCTGATGGTGCCCGAGGCGACCATCATCACCAACACCGCGACGATGATCGCAGCGACCATGACCGGCACATGGGACACCATGCCGACCGCGGTGATGACCGAATCCAGCGAAAACACGATGTCGATGATGGCGATCTGAATGATGGTGTAGATGAAATTGCCGCCCTTGCCTGCAACTTCGTCACCGCCCTCTTCTTCGCCTTCCATGCCGTGGTAGATCTCTTGCGAGCTTTTCCACAGCAGGAACAGGCCACCGAAGAACAGAATCAGATCACGCCCGGAGATGCCCTGGCCGAACACCACGAACAGGTCGGCGGTCAGGCGCATGACCCAAGTGATCGAAAGCAGCAGCAGGATACGCGTGACCATCGCCAGCGCCAGGCCGAAGATTCGCGTACGCGCCTGCATGTGCTTGGGCATGCGGCTCACCAGGATCGAGATCATGATGATGTTGTCGATGCCCAGCACGATTTCCAGCGCTGTCAGGGTCAAGAAAGCAACCCAGATTTCCGGGTTGGTGAACCATTCCATGTGAAGTCCTTCGTGTTGGAGGCCAGGGCGACGCAAGGCCGGAGACTATGGCGCCGCTACCTGTGAATGGCAGCGGCGCAACGTCATCCGGCCTGGCCCGCGAATAAGATTTATAGACTGCTGAACAGAGGAAAGATCCCCATGGCCAGTGCGGCGAACATTATGCACAGGCAAACCAGTACTGCCCACTTGAGGGTGAAGCGCTGGTGGTCACCGAACTCGATACCGGCCAGGGCCACCAGCAGGTAGGTCGAGGGGACCAGCGGGCTGAGCAGGTGCACCGGCTGTCCGACGATCGAGGCACGGGCCATCTCGACCGGCGAGATACCGTAGTGCGCAGCCGCTTCGGCGAGTACCGGCAGGACGCCATAGTAGAAGGCATCGTTCGACATGAAAAAGGTGAACGGCATGCTCACCAACGCGGTGATCACGGCCAGGTACGGGCCCATGGCATCCGGAATCACGGCCAGCAGGCTCTTGGACATGGCGTCGACCATGCCGGTACCGGTCAGGATGCCAGTGAAGATACCCGCGGCGAAGATCAACCCGACCACGGCCAGAACGCTGCCGGAGTGAGCGGCAACACGTGCCTTCTGCGCTTCCAGGCACGGGTAGTTGACGATCATGGCGATACTGAACGCAATCATGAACAGCACCGGCAGCGGCAGCAGGCCCATGATCAAGGTCACCATCAACAGCAGGGTCAAGCCGCCGTTGAACCAGATCAATTTGGGGCGGCGCGCGTCCGGGTACTGCGAAACGCTGATCTCGCTGTGGTCTATTTCATCGCCTTGCAAATGCAGCTCGCCCAGGCGAACGCGCTCGCGCTTGCCGTACATGTAGGCAATCACCAGGATGGCGACGACGCCGAACGCCATGGCCGGGATCATCGGCACGAAGATGTCCGAAGGGTCGACATGCAAGGCGCTGGCGGCACGTGCGGTGGGACCACCCCACGGCGTCATGTTCATGACCCCGCCTGCCAGGATGATCAAGCCGGCCATGATCCTCGGGCTCATGCCGATGCGCTGGTACAGCGGCAGCATGGCCGCCACGCAGATCATGTAGGTGGTCGCGCCGTCACCGTCCAGCGAAACGATCAGCGCCAGCACGGCGGTACCGACCGAGACTTTCAGCGGGTCGCCCTTGACCAGCTTGAGGATCTTGCGCACTGCCGGGTCGAACAAACCCGAATCGATCATCAGTGCGAAATACAGGATGGCGAACATCAGCATCACGCCGGTCGGCGCAAGCTTGGTGATGCCCGCAAGCATCATCGGGCCGATTTCCGGTGCAAAACCACCGAACAGGGCGAACAGGATAGGCACGATGATCAAGGCGATCAGCGCGGAAAGGCGCTTGGTCATGATCAGGAACATGAACGTGATGACCATGGCAAAGCCAAGGAATGTCAGCATGGGAATACTCCAGGCACAGCGCGGCTAAGGACGAAGAACGAAAGGTTCAGCGAGGAATGGCAGGAGCCGGGAGTATGGGAAGAGAGGCACTACGGGTAGGGATCATCAAGGACATCGGTTTCACCATTGTTGTTGTTCAAGAGGCCGAAAGCGCATCTGGATGCTGCTTTCTGGCCGGCCGGTCTTACGCCGGGGGTGAGTCGATGCTAAGTCGGCAAGCTTTCAACAACCTTTCGCCATTCAAAACGATACAATTGACCTTGCGGGAGCAGGCTCTGCCCGCAAAGAAGCCAGTCAGATCACCCAAGATCCAACGGCCCCGCCTAGGGCAACACCAACCCCCCCGCCGCCTTGTGCAATTCACGCAGATGCTCCCCCACCTGCTTGAGATTCGCTTCGGTGGCCGCAATCTCTCTGGCCCGCTCAGGCGTCAACAGCGCTCTCACCTCTTTGTCCAGATCGGTACTCAGGCGCTGCAGCTGTTGCTGACGCTGACTGCTTTCCGATTCCAGACGCTGCCATTCCGCCGTCTGCGGCAGACCGTAGCCCCCGTTATCGAGCAACTCCGCCGGTCGGCTGAGAAATCCGCTGTTGGCCAGGATCTCCTGCAGCATCTGGTTGGCATTGGCCACACTACCGTCGCCCAGCTCGCGAGCACCCAGGTAGCGCTGCTTCACTTCCTCCTGGGCCAACAGCAACTGACGTCGGTAACTGGCCTGCTCCAGCAACAGCAGCGCGGCACTGGTGCGCAGATCGGCCTGGGCAAACCAGGGTTGCCGCTGCTGCGCGCTCTGCTCCAGCCACGCTTCGACGCTTTGCTGCGGAATCGGCAGATGCTTGCGCAGCACCTCGAACATGGCCTGATAGCGATCGCGATACGAATCGAACCGATAACCCAGGCGCAGTGCCTCGCGCGGATCATCCAGTACGCTGCCATCGGCCAGCCCGCGGCCTTCCAGAACCTCGAGCAAGCCGTTGGGCAAGATGCTGTCGATACCCTGCAAGCGCGGATCATGCGTACCACTGCGCAGCAGCTTGAGGTTTTCCACCGCACAGTTGTTGGACAGAAAGTAGTAGCTGCCGTCGTAGCTCCAATGCATTTCGGCCGCATGGCGCACCAAAGACTCGATCTCCGGCCGATCCAGCTTTAGCGGCACCGAAGCCAGACTGCGCAGTTCGGTCTTGGTGTATTCGTCGATCACCTGCGACAACGGCAACACGAACAGGCGCGAGGGGTATTGCCCCATCAGCCCGCCCCAGGTGGAAAGCTGCACGTCATTGACGAACGCGCGGTAGGACAACACCAGGTGCTGTTCCAGATCCAGTCGACAGTCCGGGCCACGTGGCCGCCCCGGTGCGCAGATGACCAGGCGCAGCATGCTGTGCCCCCAGCGGCTGGCCAGGTTCTGATTGGCCTCGGCCAGCAGGTAGTCCACCGCATAGACCCGTTCAGGATCGATCTTGCCCAGCGGCGTCTTGGCAAAGTCGCTGCCCGCATTCAGATACGGCAGGCCTTGAGCACAGCTTTGCTGGCGTGCGGGCGCCCAGTCGAACCGCGCCTTGAAATATTCGAACAGTGCCGGACGACGGCAGGCATAGGTCGGGTCGAGGAGAAAATACTCCATGTTGACCGCGACGAATTCCTTGGGGCTGCTCACCTCATAGATGTCAGGACTGCGCACGATCTGACGGTTCTGCTCTTCACGCTCGCCGCGGCGCCCGACATATTGCTGCCAGCCGGCCAGGTCCAACAGGCGTGGATCGTCGCTCAGGGTGAAGCGGCGGGTCGTCTGGCCACGGCACTCATCGGGCAGGCCTACCTTGCCCAGGCTTGCATCCTGTCGGCCGCAGCGGCTTACCAGCGTGCGCTCGGCAGGTGTCCAGAGGCGCGCGCGGTCATAGATATGGGTCAGCTCGTGAAGCACGGTGGCCAGCAGCTCCTCGCGCACCGTACCGTGGGGACGGTTGGTCCGCCGCTGGGCCGAAGAGCCATCGGCCAGTCCTTGCAGCTGGTTCAGGTTCAACTCCAGGCTCGAGACCAGGGAGGCCTGACCATAGGCGTTGTCAGGCATGCGCGACGACCAACTGACGTCGATCCGGCGGTCCAGTTGCTCGACGAAGCGCGGCGGCAATGCAGCCATCGCATCGTCGAGCAGTGCCTGGCTGGCATCGGCCTGTCGAGCGTCCAGCCCGCTGCGATCAAGGACCAGCTGCAAGCCAGCAGTGGCCTGCGCCGTCGTCAGCAGAAGGCCTGCCGCCAGCAGCCAGCTGGCCAATCGTCTCACAGTGCGAGAATGGCTTCGGCGAGATCCTGGTCACTGGCGCTGCGCGCCTGTGGAACGCGTTCGCGCAGCGTATTGAAAGCCGCCTCCAGTTGGGCACCACGAATATCGCCCTGGCTGGCCACATAGCTGGCCGCATCGTCCCGAGCTTCCAGGACCACCTTGGAGTCACGGATCGAAGTGGTGGTGTCGGACGTGAAATCGATCGATCGGCCAAATGCACGAACGATGATATTACTGGTGGCCACGACAGTTTGGGCCTGGGCCACATCGGCCAGCAAGAACAGGCCGAGGGTAGCGGCAATCAGCGGGGTACGCATGGAGCTTCTCCGTAATACGAGGTGTCTATTGGACGAGTATCGCCTGCGCCAGTTCAAGGTCGCTGGCAGCAATTTGTGGGTGCTTCTGGCGAATGCTCGCCAGAGCTGCCTGCAGCCGTGCCCCACGACATCGCCCATTGCTGGCGACGAAGCACGCAGCATCGTCACGGGCAGACAGGATCAACTTGCGATCGAAGGGGGCCGTCGTGATCTTGCTGGTCACATACAAGGTGATCACCGAGGACTGCAGACTCACGTCGAAGGCCGCAGCCGACGACGCCCAGATGACGAGAATCAGTGGCAAATAACGCATCAGGCTTCAGATGTAGAGCGATTGGGCCGGCAAGGCTAGCCCAACGTGGGTCCGAGAACCACCCGCGATGTGCAGGCTGCAGCAGCCTGCCGCATTCTTCATCTGCGGGAGGTACCCGTTGCAGAGCATCAGATGGCCAGAATGGCCTGGGCCAGTTGCGCGTCGCTGGCCTGCATCTGCGGGGCGACCTTGCGGATATGGGCAAAAGCGCTTTCCAGCTTGGCACCGCGGATATCGCCCTGGCTGGCGACGAAGCTCGCCGCATCGTCCCGCGCTTCACGCACGATCTTGTTGTCGCGCAGCGAGGAAGACAGGTCAGAGGTTGCATTGGTCGATGCATTGACCCCACGGACCAGTGCATCGGTCGTGACGACGAAGCTTGAAGCCTGCGCGCCGCTGGCCAGAGCCAACAATACGGCGGCACCCAACAGATGATTACGGGACATGATGGATCTCCAGATCAAGGCGAAGTTTGAGCGCTATGAAGCTTATTAGAGCGCCTCGAAGCTTCGGGCGCCAGCACTCCGACCATCCAGCGTGAGCGATGATTCAACTGTTATGGTCTTTGATCATAATCATATAACTGTATCTGTCAGCTTTTGTGCAGGCAAAAAAAAGCCCGTCAGCGTTGACCGCGACGGGCTTTTTTAGAATTCGTTGCTGGTTCGGCCTTCAGGCTCTGTCACCAGCGCGGCGTTGCATCAACGCCAGAACGGCTTGCTCAACTCTTCGCAACGCTGGGCTTCGCTGATACCGGCATCGGCCAGCAGACGAGCATCCAGACGAGCCAGTTGATGGCGGCTGGCGATACGGCGCTGCCAAAGCATCAGGTTGGCGAAAAAGCGCAGAGGAGCCGAGGTTTGAGCAGTTTTGGTGTTGGCCTGGAACAGGTCGGAACTGAGGGTACGTTCCATGATGTACATCCTTCCGCTTGTGGCGGGGCTGAGTAGTGGTTTATCTGGTACCCATTTTCCACGCTCCCTGTCCAGAACAGTAGGCACAGTTCATCTGTATTGTGGACGGTCAGTTGACTGTTAAACACAACTGTCTTGCTCTGGAATGAGGCAACTGTACGGGTCTGCCCTCAAGTAGTGCATTTTTGCTCGATATGCATTCACTCCAAGCAACTCGACCTCGATTTTTACCCGTACAGTAGTACAGTTTATGCTTCATGCTGGTGAGTCCAGATACCACATCCAAGAACTGTATTGCATCACAGCTAAACTGTGCGCTTCAGCTCGCCAACATGCGCCCGGTCTCTTCCAGGTTGATGTGCCATTGCAGTGCTTCCTGCAAGACATGAGGCGTGTGGCCGCCACGTAGGCATGCCTGATCGAAATAGCCCTGCAGGGCCTCTCGATACTGGGGATGAACACAGTTATCGATCACCGCCTGCGCCCGCTCCCGCGGTGCCAGGCCGCGCAGATCCGCCAGGCCCTGCTCGGTCACCAGGATATCGACGTCGTGTTCGGTGTGGTCGACATGGCTGACCATGGGTACGACGCTGGAAATTGCACCACCCTTGGCAATCGATTTGGTGACGAAGATGGCCAGGTGGGCGTTGCGCGCAAAATCACCCGACCCGCCGATGCCATTCATCATCCGGGTGCCGCAGACATGGGTAGAGTTCACGTTGCCGTACAGGTCGAACTCCAGCGCAGTGTTGATACCGATGATGCCCAGGCGTCGAATCACCTCCGGGTGATTGGAAATCTCCTGCGGACGCAGCACCAGGCGCGATTTGTATCGTTCGAAGTGGCTGAAGACTTCCGCATGCTTTCGCGCCGACAAGGTCATGGAGCTGCCCGAAGCGAACGCCAGCTTGCCGGCATCGAACAGGTCGAAGGTCGAGTCCTGCAGCACTTCGGAGTACATCGTCAAGTTGTCGAACGGTGAATCCAGCAGGCCGTGCATCACCGCATTGGCGATGGTGCCGATGCCCGCCTGCAACGGCATGAGGCTGTTGGTCAAACGCCCTGCGTCGACCTCGCTCTTGAAAAAGTCCACCAGATGCCCCGCGATCGCCTGGGTATCGTCGTCCGGTGGCAGCACAGTCGATGGTGAGTCGGCCTGCTGGCTGATGACGATGGCGCTGATCTTCGCCGGGTCGATCTGTACCGCGCAGCGGCCGATGCGGGTATCGGCGCTCAACACCGGGATCGGCAGGCGTGTGGGCCGATAGCTAGGAATATAGATGTCGTGCAGGCCTTCCAGCTCCAACGGCTGCGCCAGGTTGATCTCGACGATCACCTGTTCGGCCAGGATCGCGAAACTTGCCGAGTTGCCCACCGACGTACTGAGCACCAGATGCCCTTCCTCGGTAATGGCGACGCATTCGATGACGGCCAGGTCGACGGCCTTGATCTGGCGGTTGCGCAGCTGTTCCACGGTATCGGACAGATGCTGGTCGATGAACATCACCGAGCCGGCATTGATGGCCTTGCGCAAGGTGCTGTCGACCTGGAATGGCATGCGCCGGGCCAGCACGCCGGCTTCGGTCAACTGCTTGTCCAGGTCATTACCCAGACTGGCGCCAGTCATCAGGCTGATCTTGAGCGGTGTGCGCAGCGCGCGTTCCGCCAGCGCCTGGGGAACGGCCTTGGCCTCCCCGGCACGGGTGAAGCCACTCATGCCCACGGTCATGCCATCTTCGATCAGTTCAGCCGCCTGGGCGGCGCTCATTATCTTGTCCTGCAAGGAAGCCAGGCGAATACGGTCAGCGTGCATGTTCATTATCCCGAGAAGCGAAACGCGTGCTGCGCAGTCTAGTGAATGCAGGCAGTCGCGTCCTGCGACCAAAGTCGCATCAACCGCTCTATTCCGCACCTTTTCCCGTAAAACACTTTTACCGTAGATGCAAAAAACCCCGCCATGGGCGGGGTTAGCCGTTCACAGTGCATCGCCTGGTGCGGCGTTTACTCCACAGCTTTGACCATGTCTTCGATGACTTTCTTGGCATCGCCGAAGACCATCATGGTCTTGTCCAGGTAGAACAGCTCGTTGTCCAAACCGGCGTAGCCGCTGGCCATCGAGCGCTTGTTGACGATGATGGTCTTGGCTTTGAACGCTTCAAGGATCGGCATCCCCGCAATGGGTGATTTCGGATCGTTCTTGGCCGCCGGGTTGACCACGTCGTTGGCGCCGAGCACCAGCACCACGTCGGCCTGGCCGAACTCGGAGTTGATGTCGTCCATCTCGAAGACCTGGTCATAAGGCACTTCGGCTTCGGCCAGCAGCACGTTCATATGCCCCGGCATACGTCCGGCCACCGGATGGATCGCATATTTGACGGTCACGCCGGCGTGGGTCAGTTTCTCGGTCAGCTCCTTGAGCGCATGCTGCGCGCGGGCCACGGCCAGGCCATAGCCAGGCACGATGATCACGGTGTCGGCGTTGGTCAGCAGGAACGTGGCATCGTCCGCCGAGCCCGATTTCACTGGTCGTGCTTCCTTGGCACCCGCCGGGCCCGCGTCCGCAACGGCGCCGAAGCCACCGCCAATGACGTTGAAGAACGAACGGTTCATCGCCTTGCACATGATGTAGGACAGAATCGCACCGCTGGAACCCACCAGCGAACCGGCGATGATCAGCATCGAGTTGTTCAGCGAGAATCCGATGCCCGCTGCAGCCCAGCCCGAATAGCTGTTGAGCATGGACACCACCACCGGCATGTCTGCCCCGCCGATCGGGATGATCAACAGCACACCCAAGACGAACGCCAGGGCCAGCATCAGGCCAAAGGCGGCATAGCTGCCCGTGAACATGAAGATAAGACCACACAGCAAGGTGCCCAGGCCGATCAGCAGATTGAGCTTGTGCTGGCCGGCAAACTGCACGGGCGCGCCCTGGAACAGGCGGAACTTGTATTTGCCGGACAGCTTGCCGAAAGCAATCACCGAGCCGGAAAAGGTGATGGCGCCAATCGCTGCGCCCAGGAACAGTTCCAGGCGGTTACCAGTTGGAATCGCGTCACCCAGGTGCGCGACGATGCCCAGCGATTGCGGCTCGACCACGGCGGCGATAGCGATGAACACTGCTGCCAGACCGATCATGCTGTGCATGAAGGCCACCAGCTCCGGCATCTTGGTCATTTCCACGCGCTTGGCCATGATCGACCCAGCGGTACCGCCCACCAGCAGACCGACCAGCACGTAGCCGATGCCGGCGGTTGCCAGTTCTGCGCCCAGCTTGTAGATCAGGCCGACGGTGGTGAGCACCGCGAGGGTCATGCCCAGCATGCCGAACAGGTTGCCGCGTCGCGACGTGGTCGGATGGGACAGACCCTTCAATGCCTGGATGAAGCACACCGATGCCACCAGATAAAGAAGCGTAACCAGGTTCATGCTCATTGTTTGGACGCCTCATCCTTCACTTTCGGGGCTTTCTTCTTGAACATCTCCAGCATCCGCCGGGTCACCAGGAATCCGCCGAATACGTTCACCGCTGCCAGCGCAACGGCAAGGGTGCCCATGGTCTTGCCCAGAGGCGTCACGGTCAGCGCTGCGGCGAGCATGGCACCAACGATGACAATGGCCGAAATGGCGTTGGTCACGGCCATCAGTGGTGTGTGCAGCGCAGGTGTCACGTTCCAGACCACGTGATAGCCGACATAGATGGCCAGCACGAAAATGATCAGGTTGTAGATACCGTGGGAGATCAGCATGTCTTCCATTTGTAGTGTCCTCAGCCGTTCTTGCGCACGATCTGGCCATCGCGGCACATCAGGCACGCGGCGACGATGTCGTCTTCCAGGTTGATGGTGAACTGCCCTTCCTTGTCGAACAGCAGCTTCATGAAATCCAGCAGGTTGCGGGCATACAGCGCCGAAGCGTCGGCACCCACCTGCGCCGGCAGGTTGGTCGGCCCGACGATGGTCACGCCGTTATGCACCACCACCTGATCGGCCACGGTCAGTGGGCAGTTGCCGCCCTGCAGGGCTGCGAGGTCGATCACCACCGAGCCAGGCTTCATCTGCGCCACTGTTTCGGCGCTGAGCAATGTAGGCGCCTTGCGCCCTGGAATCAGCGCAGTGGTGATGACGATGTCAGCCTGCTTGGCGCGCTCGTGAACCGCCTGCGCCTGACGCTGCATCCAGCTGGCAGGCATGGGCCGGGCGTAACCCCCCGTGCCTTCGGCGCATTCGCGTTCCTCGTCGGTTTCGTACGGCACATCGATGAACTTCGCCCCCAGCGATTCGATCTGCTCCTTCACCGCAGGACGTACGTCCGAGGCCTCGATCACCGCACCCAGGCGCTTGGCCGTGGCGATGGCCTGCAGCCCCGCCACCCCGGCACCCAGAATCAGCACCCGTGCCGCCTTGACGGTACCGGCTGCGGTCATCAGCATCGGCATGAACCGTGGGTAGTGATGCGCCGCCAGCAGCACTGACTTGTAGCCGGCGATGTTGGCTTGCGAAGACAGCACGTCCAGGCTCTGCGCACGTGACGTACGAGGCGCTGCCTCGAGGGCGAAAGCACTGATGCCCCGCTCCGCCATCTTGGCGATCAACTCGTTGTTGAACGGGTTGAGCATGCCCAGCAGCACCGTACCGGTGCTCATCTGCAAAAGTTCTGCGTCGTTGGGGGGATTGACCTTGAGCACCAACTGCGTGGCAAACACCTGCGCCGCGCTGCCAATGATCGCGCCAGCGGCCTCATAGGCACCGTCGGTCACGCTCGCGCGCACGCCTGCGCCACTTTCAACCGTCACCACATGGCCCTGAGCGACCAGCTTCTTGATGGTCTCCGGGGTGGCGGCTACACGTGTCTCGCCCTGCTGCGTTTCGAGAGGAACACCAATGTGCACGTTATATCTCCTGCTGGATCTTCTTCCTGGTCGTACCCAAGCACTGGCAATGGCTCATTCTGCGATGGCCCATCAGCACGATACCGCCTGAAAACGGCGGGCCGCGGCATTTTGCAGGCCCCGACGAGCGGCTTCAACAGCTTATGGAGCGATACACGCAGAGCACTACAAGTCACGCTGTGACCGAATGTCACAGCGGTAGGGCTCAAAGCCTTCTAAATCGGGAGTTACAGCGATGACTGGGTGCTTCGAAATAATTTGCGAAATATTTGCAGGGCAGAGACCAATCAGCGTCAAAAACACGCCATAGTCAGGCAGTGCAAAGGCTGGCGCTGAAAATTCGCGCTTTTCCATATGTTTCAGAAACGCGCCATAAACATATATCTGTAGGGTATTTAACGGCACCACTACGCATCGTCAGCGATGCTGGCGCCCTTCCATTGCGTGATAATCCTGCGCCTGTTGCATCAGCCAGTCGCGAAACACTCGCAGCGATCCCAACTCGCGATGCCTGTCCGGCACGGCCAGGTAATAGGCTTTGGAACTGTTCAGCTCGTGGGGATTGGCAACGACCAGGCTGCCCTCGCGCAACTCCCGCTGGATCAGAAACGGAGGAATGAGCGCAATCCCCATTTCATGTACCGCTGCCTGAGCCAGCATGGAGAACAGCTCATAGCGCGGACCGCTCAGATCACGCGGCACGTTCATGTCCAGGCTGGCAAACCACTGTCGCCATGCATAGGGACGAGTGCTCTGCTGCAGCAGCGCAAGTTCGGCAATGCGGGCTGGCGTCAATGCCAGCTGCCCTTGCAGCAGCGCCGGACTGCACACCGGAACGGGATGCTCTTCCATTAGCCTGCTGGTCTGCGTGCCCGGCCAGTCACCGTCCCCGAAGTAGATCGCCGCATCGAAGTCGGTGTCGGCGAACAGGAAAGGCCGAGTACGGTTGGTCAGGTGGACCGTGATCTGCGGGTTATGCCGCTGGAAATCCTTCAGCCGCGGCAGCAGCCATTGGGTACCGAAAGTCGGCACCACGGCCAGCTCCAAGGTGCTGGCGCCCTGCTGACCCATCACCGCCAGCGTCTCGCGCTCCACAGCATCGAGTTGCGCGGCCACCCGGCGGCTGTAAGACAATCCCGCTTCGGTCAGCTTCACGCCCCGCTTGGAGCGTCGAAACAGGCGCACATCGAGAAACGCTTCGAGATTGGCAATCTGCCTGCAGACCGCCCCCTGGGTCAGGAACAGCTCCGCAGACGCCTTGGTGAAACTTTCATGGCGCGCCGCCGCCTCGAAGCAGATCAGTGCGGCTGTACTGGGTATTCGTCTGCGCATGTAACCGTTCCTCACTCAAGTCCCGGCGCTGTGCACCATGGCCCACTTATGAAGTGAGAAATTATCACAAGCCCATGCGTAATCCTGCTTTGTCCGCCAAGCCACAGCGGCCTAATCTGCGGATATACCGCTTTCTAGAGGACGGACACATGGCAAGCTTCAACTGGATCGACCCACTGCTACTGGACCAGCAACTTACCCAGGAAGAGCGCATGGTGCGCGACAGTGCGGAGCAGTACGCGCAGGACAAGCTCATGCCGCGTGTTCTGGAAGCCTTTCGCCATGAAACCACCGATCCCTCCATCTTTCGCGAAATGGGCGAGATGGGTCTGCTCGGCGCCACGATCCCGGAAGAATTCGGCGGCAGTGGTCTCAACTACGTCTGTTATGGCCTGATCGCCCGTGAGGTAGAGCGGGTGGACTCCGGCTACCGCTCGATGATGAGCGTGCAGTCGTCATTGGTGATGGTTCCAATCAATGAATTCGGCACTCAAGCGCAAAAGCAGAAATACCTGCCCAAATTGGCCAGTGGCGAGTGGATCGGCTGCTTCGGCCTGACCGAACCCGACCACGGCTCCGATCCAGGCGCCATGGTTACACGGGCGCGCAAGGTCGACGGCGGCTACCGCATGAGCGGCAGCAAGATGTGGATCACCAACAGCCCGATTGCCGACGTGTTCGTGGTGTGGGGCAAGGACGATGCGGGTGACATCCGCGGCTTCATTCTGGAAAAAGGCTGGGCCGGCCTCAGCGCACCCGCCATTCACGGCAAGGTCGGCCTGCGCGCCTCCATCACCGGTGAAATCGTCATGGACAACGTGTTTGTCCCGGAAGAAAACATGTTTCCCGATGTGCGTGGTCTCAAAGGGCCGTTCACTTGCCTCAACTCCGCGCGTTACGGCATCTCTTGGGGGGCGTTGGGAGCAGCGGAATTCTGCTGGCACACCGCTCGGCAGTACACCCTGGATCGCCAGCAGTTCGGTCGCCCGCTCGCCGCCAACCAACTCATCCAGAAGAAGCTGGCCGACATGCAGACCGAGATCACCCTCGCCTTGCAAGGCTGCCTGCGTCTGGGGCGGATGAAAGACGAAGGCACCGCGGCGGTGGAGATCACCTCGATCATGAAGCGCAACTCCTGCGGCAAATCCCTGGACATCGCACGCATGGCCCGAGACATGCTCGGCGGCAACGGCATCTCCGACGAATTCGGCATTGCCCGCCATCTGGTCAACCTGGAGGTGGTCAATACCTACGAAGGCACTCACGACGTGCACGCCTTGATCCTGGGGCGTGCGCAAACCGGCCTGCAAGCCTTCTATTGACAGGAGGTTGTCATGGGCGCGCTTTCGCATCTTCGTGTACTCGATCTGTCGCGCGTGCTGGCTGGGCCCTGGGCGGGTCAGATCCTCGCCGACCTCGGCGCCGAGGTCATCAAGGTCGAGCGTCCAGGCCGGGGTGACGACACCCGAGCCTGGGGACCGCCGTTCCTGGCGGATCAGGCAGGCAACAGCACCGGTGAAGCCGCCTATTACCTGGCAGCCAATCGCAACAAGCGCTCGGTCACCATCGACTTCACTCGGCCCGAGGGGCAACAGCTGGTCCGCGAGCTGGCTGCGAACTCCGACATTCTCATCGAGAACTTCAAGGTCGGCGGTCTGGCTGCGTATGGGCTGGACTATGCGTCACTCAGCGCCGTGAATCCGCAACTGATCTACTGCTCGATCACCGGTTTCGGCCAGACCGGCCCCTATGCCACCCGCCCAGGGTACGACTTCATGGTGCAAGGCATGGGCGGCCTGATGAGCCTCACCGGCAAGGCCGATGGCGATCCTGGTGCCGGACCTGCCAAGGTGGGCGTCGCTCTGACTGACATCCTGACCGGTCTGTATTCCACTGTCGCCATACTGGCTGCATTGGCGCATCGCGACAAAGGCGGCGGTGGCCAGCAGATCGATATGGCCCTGCTGGACGTGCAGGTAGCCTGTCTGGCCAACCAGGCCATGAACTATCTCACCACGGGCGTCGCGCCTGGACGCTTGGGCAATGCCCATCCAAACATCGTGCCCTACCAGGATTTTCCTACAGCCGACGGCGATTTCATCCTGACGGTGGGTAACGATAGCCAGTTCGCCAAATTCGCCCAGGTGGCCGGCCATCCCGAGTGGGCCACCGACCCCCGCTTCGCCTCCAACCAGCAGCGGGTCGCCAATCGCACGCAGCTGATCCCCCTGATCCGGCAGGCGACGGTGTTCAAGACGACCCAGCAGTGGGTCACCGAACTCGAAGTGGCTGGCGTGCCCTGCGGTCCGATAAACGATCTGGCCCAGGTGTTCGCCGACCCTCAGGTGCTTGCCAGGGGACTGGCCATTCAACTGAAACATCCTCTGGCGGGCACCCTCCCCATGGTCGCCAGCCCACTACGGCTGAGCGCCAGTCCTGTGGAGTACCGACATGCGCCTCCTTTGCTGGGCGAGCATACCCAGGAAGTCCTGCAGCAGCTGTTGAGCATGGATGCCCAGACCTATGACCAACTCCACGCCGCAGGCGTGGTGTAGTGCTGCTTCTATATAGGAGCAGCACGTGAATAAGGTTTATGACAGTTTTCTGAATTGGGGGTTGACGGCAGATTTCAAGTGTCTATAATTCGCCCCACTTCCGGCGCAGCCGAAACGATAAACGCCTTGTTAATCAATGAGTTAGTCGTTCAGGTAGTGAGGAAGTGCTTCGATCTTCAAGGTCGGAAGCGGTGAAAAAGGCAGTTGACAGCGGTTTGAAACGCTGTAGAATTCGCCTCCCGCTGATGAGTGATCGAAGCGAGTCAAGTGTTTGAAGTTGTTCAGGTTTCTGGAAAAATACTTCGAAATAAACGCTTGACAGAATATGAGGCTAGCGTAGAATGCGCGCCTCGGTTGAGACGAAAGAATCAACCCACCGCTCTTTAACAATTGAATC
>NZ_LMOC01000010.1:0-417042 GCF_001423465.1 Pseudomonas sp. Leaf129
CGCCGATGGTAGTGTGGGGTTTCCCCATGTGAGAGTAGGTCATCGTCAAGATTCAATTCCGAAACCCCTATCTGCGCAAGCAGGTAGGGGTTTTGTCTTTCTTGAGGCAAAAATAACCACGTTGGCGGGTGGTTTTTTCAGCACGCCTGCCTATGGATCTGTGCCCCTGTGCATTCCAGAGGCGATGAGATCGCGCAGCCACATGTGGCCAGGGTCTCGATGCAGTCTTTCCGGCCATAACATGAGCATCTCAAAACCTGGAATAGCGAGTGGAGGTGTCTGGACGTGAAGAGCTGGCTGATCCTGCACAAGTCTTTCCGGCACCACCGCGACCAGGTCACTGTGAGCCAGTGCTGAGACAAGCGAGTTGAAAGTGGACACGGATAGAACGACTTTGCGCTCCAGGCCCTGAGCAGCCAGTGCCTGGTCAGTACTGCCAATGAAGCCAGCGCCATTGGGTGACACCACGGCGTGTTCAAGACCACAGAATGCCTTAAGCGAAATCGGGGTTGCCAATGCGGGATGACCTCGACGCCCTGCCAGCACATAGCGTTCGTGAACCAAAGACTTGTGACGCAGTTTTGGTGATGCTTCATCGCGGGTGTGCAGGGCCAGATCGATCCGACCATTTTCAAGGTCATCGGCGAGGCTGAGGGGACTCTTGTTCAACAGCACCAGGCGGGTGTCCGGTGCCAGGCGCCTGAGCACCGCCAACGATGGCCAGACCAATGCGGTCACGGCGTAATCACTCGCAGCGATTTTCCAGGTGTGATTGGACAGTGCAGGCTCGAATGGGGCGCTCGGGCTCAGCGTCGCTTCCAAAGCTACCAGCGCTTCACGCAACGGTCCGCGCAACGCCTTGGCTCGCTCGGTAGGTGACATCCCTCGCGGGCCTGGCAGCAACAAGGGATCGTCCAGAATCTCCCGCAGTCGACCCAGTTGCAGGCTGACTGTCGGTTGAGCCAGATTCAGGAGTCGGGCCGCGCGCGTGACGTTTTGCTCGGACAGCAACGCATCCAGCGTGACCAGTAGATTGAGATCCAGGCGACGCAAGGTATTGTGCATGTAAATACCAGCTGTTTCGGGAATTCATTTCTATCATAGCGAGCCAGTCGCTACCGTGTGGCATTCATTTACCTGGAGCTCCACATGAAGCTGCTGCTTGTCTACGCCCATCCTGAACCTCGATCCCTGAATGGCTCACTCAAGGATTTTGCCATCGCTCACCTGAAAGCCGGGGGGCACGAAGTGGTCGTTTCGGATCTGTACGCGATGGGTTGGAAAGCGCCTCTGGATACCGACGATGCGCCTGGCTATGACAACCAAGCGCCTTTCAACCCTGCGCTTGAATCGCAGCGTGTGTTCGCTGCGGGCACGCAGCCGGTGGACATCGAGGGAGAACAGGAAAAGTTGCGTTGGGCGGACGCCGTGATCTTTCAGTTTCCACTGTGGTGGTTCTCGATGCCTGCAATCCTCAAGGGCTGGATCGAGCGCGTCTATGCCTACGGGTTTGCCTACGGCGTTGGCGAACACAGCGAAAGTCATTGGGGTGATCGCTACGGCGAAGGCAGCATGATGGGAAAGCGCGCCATGTTGGTGGTGACCATGGGCGGGTGGGAGCCTCATTACAGTGATCGAGGTGTGAACGGTGCGCTGAATGATCTGCTGTTCCCCATTCAACACGGTGTGCTTTTCTATCCTGGGTTCACGGTGATGCCGCCTTTTCCGATCTACAAAACAGGCAAAATGGACGCGACTCGGTTCGAACAGGTTTGTGAAGCCTACGCAGTCCGGCTGGATAATCTGTTCAGTGATGAGCCGCTGCGATTTCGTCGCCAGAATGGTGGGGACTATGAAATTCCGGCGTTGACTCTAAAGCCGCATGTTGCGCCTGGGCGTAACGATCTGGGCATCCATATGTGCGACGACTGAACGCTCGAAGGGTTGAAAAAGTCGAGTTCACGAAGACGTCGAGCCGGAGAATGCCGCCAGCTTGCATCTGCTGGAGAAGCTTGGATTTGCCCACGAAGGTACGTTGCGCGATGTCGAATACAAGGACGGGCGCTACATCAGCCTGCACCAGTTGAGCCTGATCAAGACCGACCCGGCGGCGGTTGAGCTGATCAGGTCGGCGGGTGGTTGAAGGCTTCAAAAAAAAAGCCCCGCTGTTGCGGGGCTCGTTCATTGCGTTGCGTTTACCGATTGGCCTCGCTTTCGAGTGCAGCGACCGCTTTCGTCAGTTCGTCGTGGCGGCGGATGAATTTCCAGTCCGCTTCATCGATGTAGATACCTTCGGCGCTGCTGCCGCCTTCGAGGTCGATGGCGACGTGAGCGGATACCTGTGGTTTCACGCTCGCCAGAATCGGTGTGAAACCCAGTTGCTGGCTGGTTTCCAGCAGGGCGGCCTGGTTGCGTTCGTCGATATCGGCGGCTTCGTCGAGGTAATAGGGCAGACGGATGCGGCCGGCTTGATCGCGATCCATCAGGTGCAGCAACAGGTACATGTTGGTCAGCGCCTTGATGGTCATTGTGGTGCCGTTGGAGGCGGCGCCATCGATGTCCGTGTGGATGACCGGCTGACCGTTGATCTTGGTGATTTCGAAGGCCAGTTCGAACAGGTCCTTGAGGCCGAGCTGGTTATGATTGGCCGCGACCATGCGGGCCAGGTATTCCTTGGCCTCCTCGTTCTTGCTGTCCTGCTCGGCGCTCTGGTTGAGGTCGAATACGGAAAGGGTTTCGCCTTCCTCGTATTGGCCTGCGCTGTGGATGATCTGGTCGATGTGCTTGAGGGCGTCCTTGTTGGGTGCGAGCACGATGCGGAAGCTTTGCAGGTTCGACACCTGGCGCTTGTTGATCTCGCGGTTGAACAACGCCAACTGATGTTCGAGGCTGTCGTAGTCGCTGCGGATGTTGCGCAGGGTCCGGGCGATGTCGGTGACGGCGGCGCGTCGAGCCTTGCCCAGGGTCAGGGCCTCGTCGGTGCGATGGGCGTAGGCGTTGATCAGCAATTGCAGACGGCGCTCGACGTTGTCTTCGCTGTCGAACTTGGCCACGCCCTTGAGGCGCACCTGGGCGTACAGGGCTTCGATCTGTCCGTCGACACGTTGCAGGCTCTGCCAGCTGTCCTGATAGTCATTGAGCAAGGGCAGCAGGTTGTCCATCGAGTCGTCGATCAGCTCCATGAAAGGCGTGCCGAATGGCAGATTGGCCGGGAGCAGGTGGCGGCGGCGCAGGGCATCGTCCAGGGTGCGCTGTTTGCTTTCCAGGTCGGCGATCTGCCGGCCCACCAGTTGCAGCTTGGCAGACAGCTGTCCGACGCGCTCGGTGAAGGCGTCGCTGGAGCGCGCCAGTTCGTCCTGGGCCGCTTCGAGTTGGGCAAGCTGTTCGAGTTTGTCCTGCTCTTCGCCGCTTAGGGTTTGGCTGCGACGGTAGTCTTCCAAGGCCTTCTGGGCATCCAGAACCTCTTGGTACAGCGTCTCGGAGCGCGACTTGCTGGCCGAGAGGTCCGCGGCAACGGCCTGCTGGGTCTTGAGTTGCTGCAACTCCTTTTCCAGGCGCGCACGTTGCTCGCGCAGGGCGGCGCGATCAGCCAGGGCCTGCAACACCGGCGGTTCGATGGTGGACAGGTCGATGGAGAGTCCGGGCAGTTCGAAGCGCTCGCCCTTGAAACGGTCGAGCACGGTCTGCACGGTGTCGACCCAGGCATTGCCGTCATCCAGGTCCAGGCCTCGTGGACCGGTGGGCAGGCTGAACAGTGCGCCGTTGAACAGGCGCATCAGGCGGTCGACATCCTGCTGCGAGAACTCTTCGCGCAGGCGCGCATAGCTATTGTTGTCGGCATGCTCCAGTTGCTGGCGGATGGACTTGAGGCGCTGCTCGACGTCGCCGACCCGCTCCTGCAGGTCCTGTGCGCTGAACTGGCGAGACTGCGCCAGGGCGCCGGCCAGTTCGTCGTGGGCATCCTTGGCAGCCAGCAGCTGCTGCTCCAGCATCCGGACGTCGGTGACCAGCGCGAAGCGGTTCTTGAGGACCGAGAGTTCGCCGAGCCAGCGCTGGATGGTCGAGATTTCGCGCTCCAGGCGCATGAGCTCTTGGGTGCTGCCGCGCTGGTTGGTCTGGAGCACATCCTGTTCGTTGCGGTAGTGCTCGGACTGGATGACCAGCTCTTCCTTGCGCGCGCCGGCATAGTCCTGCCAGGTACCCAGCAACCCATCCAGGATCGGCGAGAGGCGGTGCAGCTTGCCGCGCAGGCCGTCGCGTTGGGCGACGCCATTGGCCAGTGCCTCGACCAGCGGGCCGGCAGCGACCAGGGCGTTATAGTCCTGCTCCATACGGCGCACGTCGCGGAAGGCCTCTTCACAGGCGGCGATGTAGTCCACGCTGCCTGAGCGCAGGCTGTGCTCGAAGGCATCGAGGAACAGCTGCTTGAGTTTGGCCGCGGTGATTTCGCGCATGTGCAGCAGGTTGATGAACAGGGCGCGAAAGGTTTTCAGGCTCTGCTCGCTGGTCGAGCGCAGGGGGATCAGGGTGAGGTCGAGCGGTACGCTGGTGTGGCCGCCGACCAGCAGGCGACGCAGCTCCTCGGGTTTGAGCTCATAGGCCTTGAGGTTATGGCGTTCGAGATTGCTGAACAGCTCTTTCTGGCGCAGGCAGGTACCGTCCTGCTGGTAATGCGCTAGATCCAGCTCGCCCGCGTAGGCAAAGAACTGATGACCGAAGCCCCCGCCAGGACCGCGACCGACGACGCCGATGACATGGGGGCCATGGGCCAGGACGACTTCGCAGAGGATGTAGCTGGTATCGGTGGCGAAATAGAAGCGACGCGACTGCTCCAGGGTGTACTTGCCGAAGCTCATGTCGGACATGCGCGCCAGGATCGGGAACTGCAGGGCGTTGATCGAGGCGCTCTTGCCCAGGTTGTTGGCGCCGTAGACCGACAGCGGCTGCTCCAGCGGGAACAGTCCCAGGCTGTAGCCGGCGGTGTTGAGCAAGGCGAAGCGGCGGATGCCGTAGCGTTCCTGGGTCATGCGTCGAGCTCCTGTCGCTCTTGGGCTATGGCGAGGGCCAAGGCCTGTTCGTCGCTGATGTCATCGCCGTCATCGGTATCGTCCCCCGCGAGCATCGGCACCGGCAGGGGCAGGGCGCTGTGCAGGCTGGCGGCCAGGTCGCGGTCCTGCTGCACCGATAGGCACACATCGAGGAAGCGATGCATCGGCGCCAGGAAGCGATAGATGCCATTGTCTTCGGCGGTGAAGCCGAGTTGGGTCATGCGCCGCAGGATCTTCTCTTCCAGTTCTTCCTGGGTCTGCACCTCGGCCTGCAGGAACAGGTCGCGGTATTTGTCCAGCAGGGCCGGCAGTTCGTCGCGCCCCAGGCTGCCGCCATCGAGTACGGCAATCGGATCGCGGCCTTGATCGGCCAGGTGCTCCACCAGGATGAAGGTGAACAGGGACAGACGCTGCGCGGTCTTGTTGACCTGAGCGGCAGCGAGTTCGGGCACGAAGTAGTAGAAGCCGCGGGTGTCGCAGACCAGTTCGAAGCCCAGGGCCTTGAACAGGCCGCGGTACACGTCCTGCAGGGTCGAGAGTTGCGAGTAGAGCTCCGGGTCGCGTCGGCTGATGTGAAAGCCTTTGAGCAGCTCGCGAAAGATCGGCGCCAGGTGGGTCAGTTCGTTGAGGTCAAGATGCATGTTCGGTGCTCGCGGAGTGTGCCGGGGTGACCGCTGTGGCGGGCTCGGCGCTGGAAAGCAGGGCGAAGGAGCGCAGGCTCAGCTGGTGCTCGCGGGTATGGTAGTCACGGCGTTCGAGGCGTTGGCGGGCAAAGCGCTTGTCCCGCGACAGGCGCGAGAACCAGTACAGCAGCTCATCGGTGGCGCCATCGGGTTCCTGATCGAGCAGCCAGAGCATCAGGTCGGGCATCGGCAGGGCGTTTTCGCAACGTTCGAGCATTTCCTTGACCGTGCGGGGTGCGCGCTGGCTGCCTGCGGTGTCGCTCTTGTGCGCCTTGGGGAAGGGCGCGGGCTTGGCTTCGAAGCGGGCGAGGGCGTAGACATAGGCTTCGACCTGGCTGGCGCTGCCCAGGAATGTGCTTTGCGGACGGCTGAACAATGGCAGGGCGGCCTGGGGGACGGCGTCCAGGCCTTTGCGGCGAATGGCCGAGAGCGCGAGGGCTGCGCCGCGGGTCACGGCGTTGTGCCGGCGTGCTTCTTCGCGCAGCGGCAGCAGCAGTTCGCGGGCATGGCGCAGGGTCAACTGCGCGCACGTCTGCATTTCCAGAATGCGCGCGTGAGTGCGCAACAGCATGTCGTCATCGACCAGGTGACCAAGGCGCTGCTGTTCACTGAGCAAACGCAGCAGGACGTTTTCGACCTTGCGCACGCCTTGCTCGAAAGCACCGTCGGCGTTGACCAGTTGGATCATGGGTTCGACGTATTCATCCCATGTCGCGAGGACCTCGGCGTAGCGCTGGCGCAGGTCAACCTGACGATCGCGGGTCTTGGCCCGCTCGGCCACGGCCACCAGCGCCTGTTCGTCACTGGCCAGTTTCTTCAGGACATCGCGCACGCGCATGTCGAGCAGTCGCAGCTGGCGAGCCAGGTCGTTGCCATCGCGAATGTCGAAGGCATCCTGGATGTGCCCGGCCAAACGTTCGAGGTGGCGCAGGTAGGCTTCGATCTCCAGGCACAGGCCCAGGCGATGTTCGCGCCGCAGGTAGGCGAGGAAGTCGTGGATCTGCGCGTTGAGCTCGAAGCGGTTGGGGCTTTTCGCGACGGGTACCAGGATGTCCAGCCGGATCCAGGTGTCGAGCAGGCTGGTGATCTCCTGGGCAGTGCTGTCCAGGCGTTGGGCAGTCAGCTGCTGACGCAGTTCGACAAGGCTCAGGGTGCCTTGGTCGAAGTGCTCGCACAGCGGCTCCAGCAGGGCCCAGTGGTCGGCGAGGGCGCGCAGCACGCGCTTGGGTTCGATCATCGGCTGGTCGACTCGTGCCAGGTTAAAGGGTCGCGATTGTACTGCATGATGGGGCGGGTTTTGGTGCTGCGCGCGAGCGCTTGTGTAAAACGTGGCGGCACTTCGTGTCGAACATCGGTAGAATCCACCGCCTCGACTTACCCACAGATGGCTGACCCTTTGCTCAACGAGTCCCGTCGTCGCGCCTATCTGGACGCCATGCAGGTAGTGCATTGGCTGCCCCGCACCGAGCTGCCGTTCGCAGCACCTTCGCGTGCCTGTGTACTTGCGCATGTCGAGGTGTTGCCGTCGCCTCTGGAGCCTGCCGAGCAGGCGGCGGTGACCTCGGCGCTGCCGAATGCTCCGCGCGCGGTGGAGCCTGCGATGCCCGATCCGGCCAAGGTTCAGCGGCCCAGGATCGAGGTGCCGCGGCCCAGCGTTGCACGTCCGGCCGTGGCTGCTGTAACCGAAGAGGCCGTCGAGGCACCGGTCGCCAAACCGGTCAGTGCGCCGCCGCGTTTTGCCTTGCAGGTGCTGCGCGCCGGTCCTTGTCTGGTGCTGGTTGAGCTGGCCACAGGGCAGGCTTTCCAGAGTCGCGATCCTTCCTACCTGCTGCTCAAGGACATGCTGCGCGCTGCCGGCCTGCCCGATGCGCCACAGATTCTGGGCGAGCCGATCCGCTGGCCGTTTCTGCAGCGCGGCCAGTTGGACCAGGGGCCGGATGCGGCCTGCGATTTCGTGCAGGGCTTCGTCATGGCGCAGCTTGAGCAGGCGCCGTGCACGTGCCTGTGGTTGGTCGGGTTGCCGGCGATTCGGTTTGCCGGGCGTGCCAATGCCGAGGATTACAACCGCGAGCTGGAAGTGGAAGGGCTTGGACTGGCCTGGGCCGTACCGGGTCTTGAGCTGTTGATGGATGAACCCGAGCGCAAGGCTGCCGTGTGGCAGGCGATGCGCCGTCTGCTACCGCGTTGGAAAAACCGTGATGAGTGATGCCGTAAGCTTTCGCCGAATGACCGAAGCGGATCTGGATGCTGTACTCAAGATCGAATTCGCTGCCTACACCCATCCGTGGACGCGGGGCATCTTTCTCGATGGTTTGAAATCATACGAGATCTGGTTGATGTTCGACGGCCAGCAACAGGTGGGCCATGGCGTGCTCAACGTCATCATCGACGAAGCTCATCTGCTGAACATCACCGTGAAGCCGGAAAACCAGGGCCGTGGACTGGGTTTGAAGTTGCTAGAACGGCTGATGTCGCGAGCCTACGAGCTGGGCGGGCGTGAGTGCTTTCTGGAGCTGCGCGCCAGCAATCAGTCGGCGTACCGCCTGTACGAACGCTATGGCTTCAATGAGATCGGCAAGCGACGGGACTATTACCCCATGGCCGGTGGGCGCGAGGATGCGCTGGTCATGGCCTGTACGTTGTTCGAATGACTGCTTGGTTCAAGTAAGCGCCACCGATCACTGCCCTGCATGAGCCTGGGAAAGTGATCGGTGTGGACGCTGGCCTCAGCGTTTGCCGTCGAGCGGATCGATCAGGGCCAGTTCTTCTTCATCCAGGCCATCGCCGCCGCCAATGTCATCTTCATCGACGAAGCTCAGTTCCTGATCAGCGGGACCGCTTTCGCCTGGCTCATTGGGCGAACGTGCGCCATCCTCGTGGATCAATGTTTCTGGGCTAAGGTCGTCGTCGGTCGGATTGTGATCATCCATCGAGGCGCCGGTCAGGCCTGCTTCGCGTACGCGTTCCTCGGGGACCAGATGCTCCAGTTCGTCGGCGGGAATGGTGTCGCCGATCCGGCCGGTGGGACCGTCCGTGTCATCGAAATCCAGCTCGCGGACTTGGCCCATGCGATCTTCGGTGTCGTCGATCGGGTTGGGTTGTGGCGCATCGTAGGGGCGATGGGAGTCAGTCATTACGGCAATCCTCTGGTGTGTGTCTAGATAGGGTTGACCCTCGTGCGGCTGGAAAGATTCAGCGTGATTTGTCGGGACCCACCGTGACCTTGTGCGGTGCTGGCCAGTCATAATCCAAATCATTCTTGAGGCTTGAACATGCATGATCTACAGGAACTGATCGACAACAATGCGCGCTGGGCCGAGGCGATCAAGGAAGAAGATCCGGAGTTCTTCGCCAAGCTGGCGCGTCAGCAGACCCCGGAGTTTCTCTGGATCGGCTGCTCGGACGCTCGGGTGCCAGCCAACGAGATCGTGGGCATGCTGCCGGGTGATCTGTTTGTGCACCGCAACGTGGCCAACGTGGTGCTGCACACCGATCTGAACTGCATGTCGGTGATCCAGTACGCGGTCGATGTGCTCAAGGTCAAACACATCCTGGTGACCGGCCATTACGGCTGCGGCGGCGTGCGCGCAGCGATGCAGGATCGCCAGCTGGGCTTGATCGATGGCTGGCTGCGGACCATTCGCGACCTGTACTACGAGCACCGCAAGGTGCTGGCGACCTTGCCCACCGAGGAGGAGCAGGTCGACCGTCTGTGCGAACTCAACGTCATTCAGCAGGTGGCCAACGTCGGGCATACCAGCATCGTTCAGAACGCCTGGCACCGCGGTCAGGAGCTGTCGGTGCATGGCTGCATCTACGGCATCAAGGATGGGCGCTGGAAAAGCCTGGACGTGACCATCAGTGGCTTCGATCAACTGCCGCCGCAATACCGTCTGCGCGCGCTGGATTGATGGGCAGGAACGAGTGGGCCCGATTCGGGTTCTGAACGAGATGGGGCGGCGATGCGAGTCGCGGCCCTACCGGTAATCAAACGCGAAGCGAAGGAGGCACGATGAAGTCTTATGGCTGGCTTGCACTGATGGCTGCAATGTCGATCGGTAGCGCCAATGCGGCATCCAAGGAAGTCCAGATGAATCTGGTCAGCGCCGAGGGCGCGCCACAGCCGATCGGCACGGTGATGATCGAGGAAACGCCTTACGGGCTGGAGTTCACGCCGCAGCTCAAGTCGCTGCCGGCAGGCGTGCATGGTTTCCACGTTCATGCCAATGGCAGCTGCGCGGCGGCGATGAAGGACGGCAAGATGTCGGCTGCGGAAGCGGCAGGCGGGCACTTCGATCCACAGAAGACCGGCAAGCACCTGGGCCCCTATGATGCCAAAGGTCACCTGGGGGATCTGCCGGCGATCTATGTGAATGCCGATGGCACCGCGACCTATCCGGTGCTGGCGCCGCGCTTGAAGAAATTGAGCGAAGTGGAAGGGCATGCGTTGATGGTGCATGCCGGTGGTGACAACCATTCCGATTCACCGGCACCGTTGGGTGGTGGTGCGGCGCGGATGGCTTGTGGGGTGATTTGATGTTTGTGTGAGGTTGGGGAGCGGTGGTGCGGCCTTTGCGGGCAGAGGGCTCGCCGCCCGCTCCGGTCCTACAGCTGTTTTATCCTGATGTATCGTGGTGCGTTCTTCGCGGGCAGAGCCCGCTCCCACATGGGTGGTCGTCAAAGCTGGACGGGTGTCAGCACCGGTTCGCCACTGAAGAACGCGCTCAGGTTGCGTTCTACCATTGTCACCGTGTCTCGCGTGGCTTCTGGTGAGAGGCCGGCCACGTGAGGCGTCAGGACGACGTTGTGCAGCGTCTTGAAGGCTTCTGGTACGTTTGGCTCGTCGTCGAACACGTCCAGCGCCGCACCGGCTATTGCGTTGTTTTGCAGAGCCGTCAGGAGATCGTCCGTCGCCACTACGCTGCCGCGGGCGATGTTTACCAGAAACCCTTGCGGCCCGAGCGCTTCCAGCACGCTGGCGTCGACAATGGCGCGGGTTTGCACGCCGCCCGGTGTGGCAATGACCAGAATATCGCTGACTGCGGCCAACTCTGTCAGACTGGCGCAGTACCCATAGTCGACATCATCGCGTCGCGTGCGGTTGTGGTAGTGCACGCTCATGTCGAAACCCAGCGCGGCGCGCTTGGCGATTGCCAGGCCGACGGCTCCCAGCCCGATGATGCCCAGCCGCTTGCCGGCCACCGAAGGGCGCATGCTCTTGACCCACTCGCCACGCCGGACCGACGCATCGGCGCGCGGGATATCGCGCATCAGGGCCAGCAACAGCGCCAGGGTGTGGTCAGCCACCGAGGATGCATTCACCCCAGCGCCGTTGGTCACGGTCAAGCCGTGTGCCTTGGCGGCTGTCAGATCGACGTTCTCGTAGCCTGCGCCCAGTACGCAGATGACGCGCAGCTTAGGGAGAGCCGCCATCTCGTCCGCCGTCAAACCCAACGGGCCACGGGTGAGCACGGCATCGATGCGGTCCGCGTGGTCGGCGATCGCCTTGGCACGCTCGGCAGGCGAAGGCGCCATGATCAGGTCGTAGCCTTGATCTTCGAGAATCGACACATAGTCGTTGATGGTTTCGACCAGCACCAGCACCGTTGCACGCATGGAGACCTCCGGGATGGGAAATGAAGGTCATGGTAGCAAGTTGTGGTCATGTGGAAATGCGCGCATAAAAAAAGGGCCTACCTTTCGGTAAGCCCTTTTTCGTACTTGGTGGCTACACAGGGACTTGAACCCCGGACCCCAGCATTATGAATGCTATGCTCTAACCAACTGAGCTATGTAGCCAAGTGGCGCGCATTATTCGCTTGAAACGGGATTGTGTCAACACCCCTTTGCAAAATATTTATGCGTGCGATCAAACGCTTAGGCCAGGCGCGGGTGCAAGGGCGCGCCTGGCGCGGCAATCAGCCACCGAACCAGCCCAGCTTGATGACGAAGATGATCGACAGCACGACCAGTGCCGAATTGAGTTCGCGCCATTTGCCGCTCAGCAGTTTGACCGCCGTCCAGGTGATGAAGCCGAACGCGATGCCGTTGGCGATCGAGTAGGTCAACGGCATGGCCAGCGCGGTGACGACGACGGGTGCGGCAACGGTGATGTCGTCCCAGTCGATCTCTGCCAGCCCCGACGCCATCAGTACCGCCACGAACAGTAGGGCGGGGGCGGTGGCGAACGCTGGAACGCTGCCGGCCAAGGGCGCGAAGAACAGCGCCAGGAGGAACAGGCAGGCGACCACGATGGCGGTCAGGCCGGTTCGCCCGCCGGCGCTGACGCCCGCTGCCGATTCGATGTAGCTGGTGGTGGTCGAGGTACCCAGCAGCGAGCCGGCCAGTGCGGCGGTGCTGTCAGCGATCAGGGCGCGGCCCATTTTCGGCATGTGGCCGTCCTTGCCCATCAGGCCGGCACGCTTGGCCACGCCGATGAGGGTACCGGAGTTGTCGAACAAATCGACGAAGAGGAAGGCGAAGATCACGCTGATCAGGCCGACGTCGAACGCACCCTTGATGTCCAGTTGCAGGAAGGTCGGTGCCAGTGACGGCGGCATCGATACCACGCCGCCGAACGGCGTGATGCCGAGCACGATGGACAGCACGGTGATCAGCAGGATGCCGATCAGCACCGAGCCGCGGACCTTGAGCGCTTCCAGGGCAACGATGATGAAGAAGCCGAGGATCGCCAGGACCGGCTCGGGTTTGGACAGGTCACCCATGCCGACCAGAGTGGCCGGGTTGGCGACCACGATCTTGGCGTTTTGCAGTGCGATCAGTGCGAGGAAGAGGCCGATGCCTGCGGCGATGGCTGAACGCAGTGGCAAGGGAATGCTGTTGATGATCCATTCGCGGATGCGAAAGATCGACAGCAGGAAGAAACACACGGCCGAGATGAACACCGCGCCCAGTGCCACCTGCCAGCTGTGGCCCAGGTGCAGGACCACGGTGTAGGTGAAGAACGCATTGAGGCCCATGCCCGGCGCCAGGGCGATCGGGTAGTTGGCGATCAGGCCCATGATCGCCGAGCCGATGGCCGCCGCCAGGCAGGTCGCGACGAACAGGGCACCCTTGTCCATGCCGGTTTCGCCCAGGATGCTGGGGTTGACGAACAAGATGTAGGCCATGGCCAGGAAGGTGGTGACCCCGGCGAGGATTTCCGTGCGCACGGTGGTGTTGTGCGCCTTGAGCTTGAAGAATGAGTCCAGCATGTTGCTCCCCTGGGACGATGGACGCCGGATCGTGCGGCGACGGTGTGTGTAGCGAGCCAGCCTGAGCGAGCGTTGG
Organism: Pseudomonas sp. Leaf129; assembly: GCF_001423465.1. Taxonomy (NCBI): domain Bacteria; kingdom Pseudomonadati; phylum Pseudomonadota; class Gammaproteobacteria; order Pseudomonadales; family Pseudomonadaceae; genus Pseudomonas; species Pseudomonas sp. Leaf129. The sequence continues at coordinate 13,022 of NZ_LMOC01000010.1, forward strand.
CGTGTGCTGAAACATAACTGTGTGGTCAGCTTTTGCGGTTTGCGTGTAGCAGGTTCCGGGCCATGTCATTGGTTGCGGTGTTTGCGCGCCATCGGTAATGCGTTACGGCTCACTTGCCACTTCCGGTTACACATTCTTTGCACTGATTGGAAGCAGGGAGTCGGGGGCTTCTGCACCAAAGCGGAGCCGCGCCAGCGGTGGGGCGATCCAGGGTACGGGCAAAGCCGAGGGAAGATGATTGGTCTGAATCTTGCTGAGATGGCATTTTGCTGGCGCCACGTTTCCGTAGGTACCTGCAGTCTCCGTGGAGTTGTCGGACATGCATGCTTTGTTGTCGCCGGGTATCCGGTTGCTGGGTCGCTATGGTTTCGCGCGCAAGTTTCAGCTGCTGTTTCTCCTGTTCATGCTGCCGCTGGTAGGCAGTCTGTGGCTGTTGGGGGAAGATTTTCGCGACCGGCTGGCGGTTATCAATGCCGAGCGCAGCGGCGTGCATCAGTTGCTGGCACTCGACAGCCTGGATGCGCAGCTGTCGGCGCAGCGCAACCGTGCCGCGCGCTGGAAAGCGGTGGATATCCAGCGCCAGCCAACGCCGGAGGCGCAGGCGGCGATCGCTGCGCTGGAGGCGGCCACGCCGGGGATCCAGGCGTCGCTCGACAAGCTGGGCAGTGAGCTGGCGCGCGAAAAGGCGCCTGCCGATACCCTGGGGCGGCTGCAAGCGGTACAAACCGCGACCAAGGGTCTGGACTTGGCGAGCCTGCGCCAGGTGGGTTGGTGGCCTGACGGCTACGATCGCTTCACGGCCGCGCTGACGTCGGTGCAGGTGCTGCGCGAGCAGATCGCCATGGCCAGCGGACTGATCGTCGATCCGTGGCGGGAAACCTATCTGCTGATGCAGATCGCGACCCAGCAGGCGCCTGATCTGATCGAGCGCGTCGGGCGGTTGGGCAGCATTGGTCATTCGTCATTGGTAGCGGGGCAGTTCAGCCTGCAGAGTCGTCTGCAGATGCGTGATCTGCGCAGCCGCATCAACGATGCGCGCGAGCAACTGGTGAAAGCCGGTGGCGCCTTGCAGCAGCGCTTGCCGGAGCAACTACGTGGCTGGGACGAGCAGTACCAGAAAGCGCTGGGTACATTGGACGGCGAGTTGAAGCGTCTGGACGAGAATCTGTTCGGCGGCGACATCAAGCTGTCTGCCGCGCAGTTCGAAAGCAGTATCGACAGCATGCTCGGCGCCCTGAACGAATTGCGCCACGAGTCGCTGAAGTCGTTGGAGTGGCGTCTGGATCACTATCACGATCAGGCCGTTCGCCAGTTGATTCCAGGCGCTGCGGTATTCGCCCTGTTGCTGTTGGCCGCGCTGTACCTGTTCGTGTGCTTGCAGGCGTCGATTCGGCGCAGCGCCAGCGGGATCACAACGCTGGCGCAATCGCTGCGCGATGGCGATCTGAGTGTCCAGGTAGCGGTGCAGGGGCGTGACGAGCTGGCGGCGATCAGTACGGCGCTCAATGCCGCCGTGGTGCAGTTGCGTGGCAGTCTGCTGGGGGTCAACCACGAGACCGTGCAGTTGAGCCAGGCGGTGGTGACGCTCAATAGCCAATCCAGCGGCACGCTCGATGAGGTCGAGGCGCAGCAGCAACAGATCAGCCAGATCGCGGCGGCCGCCACGCAGCTGGCCGCCACTTCACAAGGCGTGGCCCGCAGTTGCGAGGAGGCTTCGGGCAGTGCCCAGCACACCCGGCAGATTGCCGAAGACAGCAGCCGCGACAGCCAACGCACCACTGCCAGTATCCAGCAGCTCAACCAGCGTTTGAACGGCACGGCGCAGGCGCTGGGCCGGGTGAGTGAACAGGGGCAGCAGATCCAGTCGGTGGTGGATGCGATCCGCGGTATTGCCGAGCAGACCAATCTGCTGGCGCTCAATGCGGCCATCGAGGCGGCCCGGGCGGGCGAGCAGGGGCGCGGCTTTGCGGTGGTGGCCGATGAGGTGCGCAGCCTGTCGCAGCGCACGCAAGCGTCCACCGGGCAGATTGCCGGGACGGTGGAAAGCCTGCGTTCGACGGTCAAGCAGGCCGTGGACCTGATGCAGGCCGCGTGTGGGCAGGCGCAGGTCGATGCGCAGTCGGTGATGGGCCTGGGTGAGCGCCTGGGTGAGATTGCCGGAGCGGTACAGGGGGTGACCGATACCCTGGCGCAGATCGCCACGGCGGTGGAGGAGCAGGCCGCCACGGCCGATGAGGTGAGCAGCAATATCCAGCAGGTGGATCAGGCCGCGGTGCGCCTGCTCGATGGTGCGCGGGCTGTGAACCAGGCGGCGGATCGGTTGGGGGAGGGGAGCCGGATGCTGAGCGAGAATACGGCGCGGTTCAATCTGGGGTAGGGCTGTGGAATTGCGGGGGGGCTTTCGCGGGCAGAGGGCTCGCCGCCCGCCCCGCTCCCACACGGAGTGGGAGCGGGGCGGTGGCTCGTCAGGCCTGGGCGGTTTCGGCGGGGGAGACGATGCTGGTTTTCATGCCGCGCGAGCGGCCTGAGCTGAGGTAGGCGGCGATCGATTCCTGGGTCACTTCGCCGAGGAACACGTTCTCTGCGTCCAGCACCGGCAGCCATGAGCGGTTGAACTCGTACATGCGCGACAGCAGGATCCGCAGGTGCTCGTCGTAGGCCGCCGTGGCGTTGAATTCACGCAGGAAGTCGACGCAGCTGCCGACCTGGCGGTACAGGTCGCGACGGCGTACATAGCCCATGGCCTTGTTCTGCGCGTCGGTGACCACGACGTAGCGGCGGTCGTGCTCGTCCATCAGTTCCAGCGCATCGGCCACCGGCGTTTCCGGGCTCACCGACGGTGCGTTGTCGGCGGCGTCCTCGGCCTTGACCAGCAGCAGGCGCTTGAGCGTGCTGTCCTGGCCGACGAAGTTGCTGACGAAGTCGTCCACCGGATGGGCCAGCAAGGTGTCGGGATGGTCGATCTGCAGCAGCTTGCCGGCACGGAAGATGGCGATCTTGTCGCCCAGCTTGATCGCTTCGTCGATGTCATGGCTGACCATGATCACGGTCTTGTTCAAGGCCCGCTGCATCTCGAAGAACTCGTTCTGGATCATCTCGCGGTTGATCGGGTCGACCGCGCCGAAGGGCTCGTCCATCAACAGCAACGGCGCTTCGGCGGCCAGGGCGCGGATCACGCCGATGCGCTGTTGCTGGCCGCCCGAGAGTTCGCGCGGGTAGCGGTGCAGGTACTGCTTGGGCTCCAGCTTGATCATGCTCATCAGCTCGCGGGCGCGCTCGGCGCAGCGCTTCTTGTCCCAGCCGAGCAGGCGCGGGACCACGGTGATGTTCTCCTCGATGGTCATGTTGGGGAACAGGCCGATCTGCTGGATCACATAGCCGATGTTGCGGCGCAGGGTCACTTCGTCCAGGCCGGTGGTGTCTTCGCCGTTGATCAGGACCTTGCCGGAGGTGGGCATGATCAGCCGGTTGATCATCTTCAGCGTGGTGCTCTTGCCGCAGCCCGAGGGCCCGAGGAATACGCAGATCTCGCCTTCGTTGACGGTCAGGCTTACCGCGTCGACGGCTTTGACTTCCTTGCCGTTGCTGTGGAAGGTCTTGGTCAGGTTCTGAAGTTCGATCATTTCAATAATCCTTTGGGAGTCAGGGCGCGTTGCAGCCATTGCAGGAGCAGGTCGGCGATGATCGCCAGGACACTGACCAGCACGGCGCCGACGATGAGCATGGACATGTCGCTGCGGCTGATGGAAGTGAGGATGAGGACGCCCAGGCCGCCGGCGCCGATGGTGGCGGCGATGGTCATGACGCCGATGTTCATCACCACGGCGGTGCGCACGCCGGCGAGGATCACCGGCACGGCGATGGGCAGCTCGACCATGCGCAGGCGCTGGCCGAAGGTCATGCCGATGCCCTTGGCCGCTTCGCGGATGCCGGGCTCCACGCCGGTCAGGGCCAGGTAGGTATTACGCAGGATCGGCAGCAGCGAGTAGAGAAACACGGCGGTGATGGCCGGCAGTGGGCCAAGGCCCTGGCCGAACTTGGAATAGAACGGCAGCAGCAACCCGAACAGGGCGATCGAGGGGATCGTCAGCAGCACCGTGGCGCAGGCCTGCAGGGGCCCGGCAAGTGCCGGAAAGCGGGTCATCAGGATGCCGATCGGCACGCCGAAGAGGATGGCCAGGCTGACGGCGATGCCGACCAGGGTGATGTGCTGCCAGGTCAGTTGCAGCACCAAGGGCCAGTCGAGGTGGGAGAAGGTGTCGAGGAAACTCATGGCTTCTCCTGGGCTTGATCGTTGATCGGATGGGCCTTGAGAAACTCGGCCGCGACGACGGTCGGGCTGCGGTGCGCGACATCGACCTGGGCATTGAGCTCACGCATGGTGGCATCGTCGAGCATCTCGGCAAGCGGCTTGAGTTGCGCGGCCAGTTGCGGATGGGCGTCGAGCAGTTGCTGGCGAACCACGGGCGCTGCGGTGTAGTCGGGGAAGTACTTGAGGTCGTCTTCGAGCAGCTTGAGCTTGAACGCGTTGAGGCGGCCATCGGTGGTATAGACGAGGCCAGTGAAGACCTGACCGTTGCGCAGTGCGGTATAGACCAGGCCGGCATCCATCTGGCGAATGTCACGGCGGGTGAATTTCAGGTCGTAGGTCTGGGTCAAGCCCACCAGGCCGTCGGAGCGGTTGGCGAACTCGGTATCCAAGGCCAGGATGTGGTCTTTCTTCGGCTCGTCGATCAGCACCTGGTTCAGCTGGCTGATGGTGTTGACCTGGGGATACGCCTTGGCGACGTCTTCAGGCAAGGCCAGGGCGTAGGTGTTGCTGAACCGCGAGGGGGTCAGCCAGACAAGGCCTTTTTTGCCGTCCAGCTCTTTGACTCGCGCGTAGGTCGCGGCGCTGTCGAGCTTTTCGTCGATGTGGTTGTAGGACACCAGAGAGACGCCGGTGTATTCCCAGAGCATGTCCAATTGGCCGCTTTCCTGAGCACTGCGCGCCAGATTGCTACCCAGGCCGCCGGTGACCCGTACGTCGTAGCCCTTGCTGCCCAGGTATTGGGCGGTGATGGCCGCCAGTACGGTTTGCTCGGTGAACACGCGCGCGCCGAGGCGGATCACGGGTTTGTCCGCGGCCTGCGCGACGCCCGCGCACAGCAGGGCCAAGCCCAGTACGATGCTTAACTTCTTCATTGAATTCATTCCTTCGCTCAGCGAGTCAATCCGCGTTCAAGCCAGAGGCGGCTGACCAGGGTCACGATGCCGTCCAGGATCAAGGCCAGCAGCGCGGTGCAGGCGGCGCCCAGCAACAGCTGCGGCTGATTGTTCAGGGCGATGCCGGGGAAGATCAGGCTGCCCAGGCTGTTGGCGCCGATGAGGAACGCCAGGGGCGCGGTGCCCACGTTGATCGCCAGCGCCACGCGTACACCGCCGACGATGATCGGCACCGCATTGGGCAACTCCACCTTGAACAGCACCTGCCGTGGGGTCATGCCAATGCCGGTGGCGGCTTCCTTGAGTGAACCCTGAACGTTTTTCAGCCCCTCGTAGGTGTTGCGCACGATGGGCAGCAGGGAGGCGAGAAACAGCGCGAAGATGGCAGGGCCGCTGCCGATGCCCAGGATGCCCAGGGCGATGGCGAGGACCGCCAGGGGAGGAATGGTGTTGCCGATGTTGAAGATCTGCATGAAGCGTTCGGCGCGCTTGACCATGCTGGGTCGACTCAGCGCGACTCCGGCAGGGATGCCCACCAACAGTGCGGCGAACATTGATACCAGCACCAGAATCAGGTGCGCTTGCAGGTAGAACAGCAGGTCTTCACGGTAGTGCTCGATAGTGCTTATGCCGATCCAATGGACCAGCAGGGCCAGGACGGCAACGATAACCGCGCCCCCTAACAGCCCTTTGCCATAGCGATTAGCCACAGGCGGACTCCTTTTTCAGTCGGCGCCTACCGGGCCTGCGACGAGCGCTCGGGCGAGCGATCGGCCCAGGTAGGACGCGAATAGCAGCTCGCGTGGTGCGAGCCATAAGCGCAGCCTCGTCAGGCTAACTTGCTGATTTTGCAGCCCCTGACGACAGCGCGAATCAGGGAATGGACGTCTCCGTGCCGCGAGAGGTTCCCACAGTGAGGCAGCATTTGGCCACCTTTTATGACCATAAAGCTTGCATGGGATGGCGTTCGAGGGAGAGTTGCCTAGGGCATTTGACGCGGCTTGCGCCGCGGCTACAGGGGGTTGCGGTGCCTGTAGCAACGGCGCGAGCCGCGTCGGCGTTGTATGCGACCTGTCTGAGTCACCGCAGTGCGGCCTTCGCGGGCAGAGCCCGCTCCCACATGGGATTGCGCGGCCTTCGCGGGCAGAGCCCGCTCCCACAAGGGATTGCGCTGACTTCGCGGGCAGAACACGCTCCCACACGGGATCGTGCGGCCTTCGCGGGCGGAGCACCCTCCTACACGGAATTGCGCTGCCTTCGCGGGCAGAGCCCGCTCCCACATGGGATTGCGCGGCCTTCGCGGGCAGAGCCCGCTCCCACACGGGATTGCGCTGACTTCGCGGGTAGCGCCCGCTTTCACAGGGGATTGAGGTGGCTGTGTAGCAGCGGCGCGAGCCGCGTCAGGGGGTTGTGCGATTTCCCAGGCGATAGATCAACAGCGTCACCGAATCGGCATTCTTCAACAGAATCTGTGCGCGAATGTCCGCGTCGGTCTGGAACCGCCGACGTGCATCGTCCAGATCAGGCGAGCCTGCCAGACGCAGGATCAGAGCGCGCCCTTTGCGGTCTTCGTTGCGGATATCGCGCACCTGTCCGGTAGCGCCATCGCGGACGACGAACAACTGGCGCGCAGGCGTGAGATGGGAGAACGACACGTCGTGCTGACGCACCAGCCATGCCCGCCTCACGCCCGGGCGCAAGCGATCGGTATAGGGCGTCGCCGCTTCGATGTAGCGGATGTCCCGGGTGTCGCAGGCGATATGGCTGAACTCATGCAACAGGATCATCGCCTTGCTCACGGCGTCGGTTTGCGTTGGGGTATAGGACGGTTTGAGGGGCAACAGGCGAGCCGTTTCGAAATTGAAGAATTCGTCCATCAGAAACACCTGTCCCTGTGGATCCTGTACAGACACGAAGGCAATACCCACCGAGGATTGCTCGCTCAGGCGACTTGCCATGACGTAGCGTTTCGAGCTTGTCGGCGAATAGGCGCGCGACGCCATGACCCTGGCCAGTTTCTCCAGCACTTTCTGAACCCGTTCGATCAACAGCGTCGTGACCTGGACGACGCCGAAGAAGTGCTTGAACACTTTCAAGGTATGGGCATCTGCACTGCCGACGGTCCGCGCTGTTCGCAGGCTGACCAGCGCATTGCCCAGATAACCCAAGGCATCGCGATGGGCACGGTAGAGGATGTCGGCACGGTGCGGACGCAATCGGCGGATCTGCTGGCAGCCCACGGCATGAATGATGATCTCGTTACGGCTCAGCGACCAGCGGACCAGGCGACTGCCCAGGCTGCTGGGCACTCCACCTGCGCTGATGGCGAGGTCCTGATCGGGATCGATGATCCACGTTTGCTCGGCGTCCAGCAGCACCCTGGGGCCAAGGTCATCATCAGGCTGCCCGGCCAGGTACCAGCGGCCCTGCTCCTGACGGGTGCGATAGACCTTGCCATTGAGGCTGATGAAGTGGGTCTGGTCGCCGGAGTTCAGGTAAGTGCGCGTTGGCGGCTGAAACGTCAATGACCGCAGGGTTTGGGTGGGCGCCTCGTAGCACGTGAGCGCAAGGCCGTACTCCGGAGCGCTGTGCACGGTTTGCCAGAAGTGCTCACGCGCGCTGCCCTGAAGCGCAGGCTGCGCCATTCCCTGACTGATCGCCAGCCCCTGCACCAGGGCGCAAGTCAACTGCGCCAAGGTTTGCCCCCAGCTGTTTTGTTGCACGTTCTGGGCGATGTCCAGCAGCGCCAGCTCGGTTTGCCAGGCGGCTACGGCCAGCCCGACCTTGCCCGGCAGGAACATGCTCAACTGCTCCCAAGCCAGGCTCAACACATTGACCAACGCTTGCCAGCGCACCTGTTCTGCGGTGACCCATTGCGTGGCGGCAAGGGCTTGCAGATACAGACCGTTCTCCACGAACAGGTAGCGCAGCGCGTTACCGGCGATAGGGTTGCAGGCCAATGCCGGGCCTGTTCGGGTGCTCTGCGTCAGATTGAAGTCGTTGTCCCCGGTCCGGCCCAGATGCGGCTCGCGGAAGCCGCCATGGGCATAGCGCGGCCGCAGGTTTTCCGGCATGCGCGCGAGCAGTCGCGTCTGCAAGGTCGGATCGGCGGCGAGGGCCGTGAGCAAGGCGGTGCCACTGTCGAAGGCTTGGAAGGTGTACGTGGCTTCATAAGGCAGGTAGAGCACCAGCGGACCCTCTTCACCGGCCCTGAACAGATAGCAACCGGGCACCGTGTCCGGTTTCATTCCGGGCTTGGCAATCAACTGCAGCGCGGTCAACAACACGGGTTGGCCGTTGAGTGGCTGTCGCACAGTGGGGTCGGGCATGCAGGCCACGCGAGTGATCAGCTCGACCGCCTGCAGGGGCAGGGCTTGCTGGAGCCGAGTTCGCCAGGCGCATTCCAGCAGCTGCCCCGGGAGCTGGCGGGCGTACAGCGTCAGTCGGCGAGGGTAATCGAGGTCCGTAGGGTCGAAGGTCTGCTTGAGCAGCGCCTGGTAGTGCGCGCCCACATCGGCCTCTCGTACCAATCGGCGGCAGTAGTCGGCGTCCAGCACGGCGGGCGCCACATGCCCCTCACCCAGCTCGACGCGGGTGACGGCGGCGTCCCAGTCCCGGTAGTGGTTCAAGGCGTATTCGATCAGGGTTTGCCGTCGCACGATCGAAGCTGCAGGAATGCCGGACGGAATTTCTCCGGACGCTACCGGGGCCGGCACGTATCGGGCTGTGGTGATGAAGATCGCCTTGGGGTTGAAACGATCGTGCGTGAAGTCCTGGTTCAGCCGGCGTTGCAGCACGCCGTGTGTGTAAGTGCCGATATCGGGAACACCAAACAGATAGTCGTCTTCGGCCGGGCTGGCCAGCAGGTTCAACCCCAGTGCGCGCAGGTAGTGCTGCTGATCTTCGACGGCCGCCTGCTGCAACCAGACGGGCAGGGCCGCCTTTGCCACCAAGCCGCGGGCCATGTCTTCGAGGCGATACAGCTGTTGCTGCAGGCTGTCCACGGTCATGGCTTCGCGTAGCAGGTCGGGCAAGGATTCCGCGGGCCAGCCCTGGTTGCGCAGTTGATCATAGGCTTGCAGCGCGGTTCGTTGCCGGTCCTCGCTGTCCAGGCTGTTCAAGGTGTTCAGTGCATCGCCCGGCAGGGCGGTCCAGTTGCTCAGCCCAGGGCTCAGTTCGGCCGGCCGTGGCGACCATTGCGTGGCGTTGCGATGCGCGGCTTCCTGAGACTCGAACAGTTGGAAGCCTGTCTCACATGACCAGATCACAACGGCCCCGCTGGCATCTGCGGACTGGCTCAACATCAGTGCGTCGGCATTGGCGTGCGCGGGGTGGCCGGTCTTGTGCTGCCACGCCTGTACCGGGTCGCCGCGCAGCAACGCTTCCACCAGCGGCGAGGCGACTGATCGACTTTGCTTGAACAGTGCCCATTCGACGCCGAACAGCGAGCGCCGCAACGAACGTCGATAGGCCTTTGCAGTGGCCTCACGATGACCCAGGGCGATTTTCAGTTCGCGGTACAGGCTGCGCTGTGCTTGCCCGGTGATGTGCTCGATCAGCAAGCTCGGTATCTGCTGCAGCACCTGACGTGAGCCTTCGGCTACTACCGTACCGACCTGCCAGCTCGTGCCAGCAGCAAGGGGCTCGTTCGTCCAGAGGCTATCGACCCAAGGCGTCGCCGCAGCGGACCGTTTGCTGTCGATGAGGTACAGCGAGCGGGCGGGTGGTCCGTTTGGCAGAATGCTCGCCAGTTGCAACTCCAGGGCTTGAAGCGCGGCCCAGCGCAAGTCGGGACTGCGTTCGAGGTAGCTGGCGTAGTGGATGTGCAGTTCGGTCAGCGCGCTCACCCTGCGCTGGGGCTGCTGCAGGTCATCTTGCGCCGCACCGGTGAGTTGCATCAGGCTGACCAGGCTGTCGCGTGGGTCAGCGGCGAAGGGCGGGGCCAGCCTTTGCAGGCTCGGGGCCAGCCGCTGATGCAGGGCCAGGGCTTGCTCGCAGTGCGTATGCATATCTCGCGTGGCAGCAGCCGGCGAGCTGTCCGAGAACACCGAGTGCTGTACTTGAAGCAGGCGTCGGGTGTAGCTGTGCAAACCGCCTGAGGAGTCAGGCTCGTGTACCAGTTCGATGCCGGTGATGGGCAGTGCCTTGAAGGCTGGCTGTTGTGCGTTCGGCACACAGGACAGCCACCGAGCACGCTGCTCCAGATCGGTGAGTGCTGCCAGGAGTGCTGAACGGTCGGCGTAACGCACCAGCCCCATTGCGGCGTTGAAGAAGTACGCAGCCGCGGTGCTGTCACCGGTCAGTACCAGGCTGTTTGTCAAAGGCTGCTGGCGACCTTCGGCAGTCGATCCTTGCAGGATGAAGCAGGAAAGAGGTGATGGCTGTACCTGGCCCTGAAGCCAGGCCCAGAGCCGATCATGCTCGCCGGCAGGCAGCGTGCCGTCCCATTGCAAACGGGTAAGCTCGGTGATCAGTTGCGTACGCAACTGATGGGTCAGCTGTTCGGCAGGCAGCGCTGGCTGGTCGGCTCCCTCGCGCCAGTAGTAGGCGAGCCGGTTGGCCATGACGGCGGCGGATCCGCGGGTCACCTGCTCATCGGGAATGGGCTGATCCAGCAACAACTGACGCAACCCGCGCAACTGCTCGCTCAGTCGATGCTGGATGTCCAGCATCAGGGTATCGAACACCGAACCCTCCATGAGCATGACCTGCACCTCGTCGAGCCCGTCGAGGTGCAGCTGTCGATTTTCCTCCAGCGTGTGCAGGTAGCTCAGCGTCAGATCGCCATCGGGGCCCGTCAGACGCTCGAGCAGATAGTGCTTCAGGTGACGTCGGTCGTCGAACAGCTGCAAGCCGCTGATCGGGTGGTAGTGGGCCACCCATGGGTGCTGGCTCGTGCTGATCATCATGCTCAAGGGCAATTCGACGGCATGCCCTCGCGCGGTGATCACGCTCAAGCCATCCACGCGTATTTCGTCGTATGCCTGGTGATCGCGCTCGGGTTGGGCAAGCTGGCGCAACCATTGCGCCGCTTCAGGCGTCAGGAATGGGTGGGACACAGCGTTCAGGTGGCGCAGGAAGCGCTGTTCCAGCGCGCGGCTGTGAAACCAGGGCAGTGGTAGGGTCGTCATTGGTAGCTCCGGGGGGCAAGAGGCACCGCTGCGGGCTTCAGAATCAAGCCCTGCGATGGGGGCACCACGTTGCCTGGGGTGCGCAGCTGCGCGGTGGTAGATATCGCATGGCCAAGGCAGAGCCGGGGTAAATGCCATGGCGCACGCAGTGGCCCCCACCGTTGGAACTGGGCTATAATCCGCGCCCATTTTCTATCCCTCGCCAGGCGATCCCCCATGACTCAACAGGCCGCCGAAGTCGCGAAACGCCGCACTTTTGCCATCATTTCCCACCCGGATGCGGGTAAGACGACCATCACCGAAAAGCTCTTGCTGATGGGCAAGGCGATCGCCGTGGCCGGTACGGTCAAGTCGCGCAAGTCCGACCGTCACGCGACCTCCGACTGGATGGAAATGGAGAAGCAGCGCGGGATTTCCATCACCACCTCGGTGATGCAGTTCCCCTATCGCGAGCACATGGTCAACCTGCTCGACACCCCGGGTCACGAAGACTTCTCGGAAGACACCTACCGCACCCTGACGGCGGTGGACTCGGCGCTGATGGTGCTCGATGGCGGTAAAGGCGTCGAGCCGCGCACCATTGCTCTGATGGATGTCTGCCGCCTGCGCGACACGCCGATCGTCAGCTTCATCAACAAGCTGGACCGCGACATTCGCGATCCGATCGAGCTGCTCGACGAGATCGAAGCGGTACTCAAGATCAAGGCCGCGCCGATCACCTGGCCGATTGGCTGCTACCGCGACTTCAAGGGCGTCTATCACCTGGCAGGCGACTACATCATCGTTTACACGCCGGGCCATGGCCACGAGCGTACCGATGTGAAGATCATCGAGAAGCTGGACTCCGACGAGGCCCGTGCGCACCTGGGTGACGAGTACGATCGCTTCGTGGAGCAGCTGGAACTGGTGCAGGGCGCTTGCCACGAATTCAACCAGGACGAGTTCCTGACCGGCCAGCTGACGCCGGTGTTCTTCGGTACGGCGCTGGGCAACTTCGGCGTCGACCATGTGCTCGATGCCGTCGTGGACTGGGCACCGCGCCCCCTGCCGCGCGTGGCGAACGAGCGGACCGTGGAACCGGTGGAAGAGAAATTCTCCGGCTTCGTGTTCAAGATCCAGGCGAACATGGACCCCAAGCACCGCGACCGTATCGCTTTCATGCGCATCTGTTCGGGCCGCTACGAGAAGGGCATGAAGATGCGCCATGTGCGCACCGGCAAGGACCTGCGCATCGGTGACGCCCTGACGTTCTTCTCCTCCGAGCGCGAGCAGCTCGAAGAAGCGTTCGCCGGCGACATCATCGGCCTGCACAACCACGGCACCATCCAGATCGGCGACACCTTCAGCGAGGGTGAAAGCCTGGGCTTCACCGGTATCCCGCACTTCGCCCCGGAGCTGTTCCGCCGGGTGCGGCTCAAGGATCCGCTCAAGTCCAAGCAGTTGCGCCAGGGGCTGCAGCAGTTGGCCGAGGAAGGTGCCACCCAGGTGTTCTTCCCCGAGCGCAGCAACGACATCATTCTCGGCGCGGTCGGCGTGCTGCAGTTCGACGTGGTCGCCAGCCGCCTGAAAGAGGAATACAAGGTGGAATGCGCCTACGAGCCGATCACCGTGTGGTCCGCCCGCTGGATCGAGTGTGCCGACAAGAAGAAACTCGAGGAATTCAGCAACAAGGCCGCTGAGAACCTGGCCCTGGACGGCGGTGGGCACCTGACCTACCTGGCGCCGACGCGAGTCAATCTGGCGCTGATGGAAGAACGCTGGCCGGACGTGAAATTCCGCGCCACTCGCGAGCATCACTGATCCAAGCCAGGGCCTCAGTGACGGATCTGGTTCCAGATTCGGGTGCGCAGCTGTTCGATGTCGGCCGGCATGGGTTGTAGCAGGAACAGCTTGCTCATCACCTCGGCGCTGGGGTAGATCCGCAGATCGCCCTTGATCGCAGGGTCGACCCATTCATCGGCGCCTTCGTTGCCATTGGCGTAGTGCACGCTGTTGGTGATGTTGGCCATGACCTTGGGGTCCAGCAGGTAGTTGAGAAAGGTGTACGCCGCGTCTTCGTCCGGAGCGTCGGTGGGGATGGCGACCATGTCGAACCACATGGTCGAGCCCTCCCGCGGCAAGGTGAACTCGATCTCGACGCCCTGGCCGGCCTGTCTGGCCTGGGTCTGCGCCTGCAGGATATCGCCGGAAAAGCCGACCACGGCGCACAGCTTGCCTTCAGCCAATTGATGGCTGTACTCCACCGAATCGAAATAGCGTACGTAGGGCTTGATGCTTAGCAGCAGCGCGCGCGCCTTGTCGTAGTCGGCCGGATTCTGGCTGTGCGAGGGCAGTCCCAGATAGTTGAGGGCCATGGGCAACAATTCGGGGCCGATGTCGAGGAAGGCGACTCCGCACTTCTTCAAGCGCGCGATGTTTTCCGGCTTGAACACCAGATCCCAGGAATCCACCGGCGCATCGTCGCCCAGAGCGGCCTTGACCTGCTGCACGTTGTAGCCGATGCCGCTGAAGCCCCACAGGTAGGGGAAGCCGTAACGATTGCCGGGGTCGTTGATCTCCAGGGCGCGCAGCAGGGCAGGGTTCAGGTACTTCCAGTTGGGTAGACGGCTACGGTCCAATGGCTTGAGATTGCCGGCGCTGATATGCCGATTCATGAAGTGGTTGGACGGAAAGATCACGTCGTACTTTGCGGGTGATTCGCGCAGGCGTTTCTCCAGGGTTTCGTTGCTGTCGAAAAAGGAATATTGGGTGTCGATGCCGGTCTGGCGCTGGAAGTTGGACAGGGTGTCGGGGGCCATGTAATCGGGCCAGTTGAAGATGCTGACCTTGCCGGCGGCGAACGCCGTGGGCGTGGCCAGCATCAGCACGGCGAGGGCCAAGCGAAGCATAGGGTGATTCCTGAACCGCCGTTGATTGCCTACTGTAATCACAGAAACGAGGTGGGGGAAGGCCCGCGCACACCACCACGCTACGCGCCGTGGCATGACAGCGGTATAGTGCCCGCGCACCCTTCATCGAGGAGATCGCCGTTGCGTTGGGTATCAAGGATGCTGGCCGCTCTGTTCTGCGCCGCTCAGGCCGCCGTCGCCGCGCCGCCGGTGGCGACCCTGGAGCGCAGTCACTGGCCCGAGCGCATCGACTCGCCGGTGCTGTTCGATGTCGCCTCGCGTGCGCAGATACTGCTGTTCGCCCGTTCGTTGCTGGCCAGTGAAAGCCAGGACGAAGCACAGCTGACCGCACGTCTGGGTCTGCGCCAGATCAACCTGCTGGCGATCGACGACTTGCGCCAGCGACTCTGGCAGCGGCTCTGGGCCAATTTCGATCTGGCGCAGCAAAGCTGCGAGCAGGACGCCTCGTTCTGCTATGCCATCGACAGCGAAAGCGATCTGCGCACCCAGGCGGCCGATCTGGGTATCGCGCCCGAGTCCTTCTATTCCGGGTTTGCCGTGCCGGGCCAGGTGTTCAGCGAGGCCTATCTCAACGAATTGTTACGCCTGGCCGCCGTATCGCCGCAGACCACCAGTGAAGTGCAGCTGTTGTCGGAACAGGAATTCGATGGCAATGGCTTTGCCGACCGCACATTCCTGCTGACCTTCGACGGCGGCCCCAGCCCGGTCGATGGCGCCACCGATGCGCTGACCGGCTACCTGCGTGCGCAGGATCTGAGCGCTACGTTCTTCGTCCCAGGCCAGAGCCTGCAGGCGCGCGCCGACAAGACCTCGGTGGCTCGATTGCAGGCGCTGTATGCCGGCCAGTGCGTGGCGACCCTGGGCTGGCAGTACGTTTCCCATGGGCAATGGGACAAATGGCAGGACTCGGTGCTGCGTAGCATCGCCCTGCTGCAGAGCGATCTGCCCGACAGCTACGTGGCCTGGTTCCGCCCGCCCTACGGTCAGCGCCGCGCCGACAGCGGTGGGTTCTTCGCTGGCGCGGGTCTGAAAGTGGCGCTGTGGAACATCGATTCGATGGACGA
This sequence comes from Pseudomonas sp. Leaf129, assembly GCF_001423465.1. Classification (NCBI taxonomy): domain Bacteria; kingdom Pseudomonadati; phylum Pseudomonadota; class Gammaproteobacteria; order Pseudomonadales; family Pseudomonadaceae; genus Pseudomonas; species Pseudomonas sp. Leaf129. The sequence goes on from NZ_LMOC01000010.1 coordinate 28,331, forward strand.
CGACAGCCGCCTGACCGCACAGCAGGCCGGCGAGCGCACGCTCAGCCTGATGCTGCTGTGGCGACGGGGGATCGTGGTGTTTCATGACAGCCTGGCCAAGGCTCAGACTGCGGTGCCCTGGCTGATGCGCGAAACCGCCCAGACCGACATCCAATGGCAAGCCTGCGCCGACGTTCAGTGAACAAAAGCGTTAAACGTCAGGTTTTACGGGGCTTTGGCAGGTTTTTTGCGAAATTTGCCGGTCTGATGACGGGCGGGTCAACTTCGGACTCTAACGGCGTGCGTTGCAGCCGCCAAGCGTTATTCGCACTACGGAAAAATAAACTTCAAAAAACCGTAAAGTGCTTTTTTCCTTCATGGGTTTTGCGGTATTACGAAGACAGACCGCCGAACCCTGCATCACAGGTGGCGTCTTCCAGAGACACTCCACCTGTGCGCAGGTCCTGCTCCTTGATGTGGGAATCCGGCGGCCTTTTCGCGGCGCAGCACCGTCCAGGTATTGCGTTGTCAGGCTCCCAAAAAGGTGACCGAGTATGGATGAACAAGGACGCAGCACCTCTTCCGATCAGCCAATCCTTTATGTGCTCGATACCAACGTACTGATCCACGATCCGAACGCCCTGCTGAACTTCGAAGAACACCACGTCGCCATTCCCATGACCGTCCTGGAGGAACTGGACAAACTCAAGGATGGCAAGCAGACCGTCGCTGCCGAGTGTCGGCAGGCCATCCGTCTGATCGACAAGACCCTGGGAGATGCCTCGCCTTCAGTGGTCGAGTCCGGCGTGCCGATCATGCGCGTCAATGGCAGCACCAAAGGCTTTCTGTCCATCCTGATGGACAAGCGTCCTGAACCTTCGAACCTGCTGCCGCAGAACCTCAACGACAACATCATCATCAACCAGTTGATCGACCTGCACACTCGCAACCCCGACCTGAGCGTGATTCTGGTCACCAAAGACATCAACATGCGCCTCAAGGCGCGCGCCTGCGGCATTGCCGCCGAGGACTACAGTACCGACCAGCTGGTCGACGACGTGTCGCTGCTTTCTCGCGGCTATCACAACGTGCCCGGATCGTTCTGGGACCGCGTGAGCAAGGTCGAGACCCGTCAGGACCACGGCCGCACCTGGCACCGTGTGCAGTTGAGCGAGCTGCTGCCGTCAGTGCACATGAACGAATTCATCATCGACGAGCAGGGTTTCGTTGGCTGGATCAAGGGCATCAAGGACGACGAGTTGATGATCCTGGACCTGCATCAGGAGCCTTTGCTGCACCAGGAAGCCTGGGGTCTGAAGCCACGCGACATCTATCAGGCGCTGGCCTTGTTCGCCCTGCTGGACCCGGACATCCACCTGGTCAACCTGTCCGGTGCGGCGGGTTCGGGCAAGACCATCCTGGCGCTGGCTGCCGCCATCGAGCAGACCATGGTGACCAAGCGCTACCGGCGCATCATCGCCACCCGCAGCGTGCAGGGGCTGGACCAGGAGATCGGCTTCCTGCCCGGTACCGAAGCGGAAAAAATGGAGCCCTGGCTGGGCGCCATCACCGACAACCTCGAAGCCCTGCACATGGAGGACGAAAACACCCACGGCAGCGTCGACTACATCCTGAGCAAGGTGCCCTTGCAGTTCAAATCCCTCAACTACATCCGAGGCCGCAGTTTCCAACAAAGCCTGATCCTGATCGACGAATGCCAGAACCTGACTCCGCATCAGATGAAAACCATCATCACCCGTGCCGGCGCCGGTTCCAAAGTGATCTGCCTGGGCAACCTGGCGCAGATCGACACCCCCTACCTGTCGGCGCCCAGCTCGGGGCTGACCTATCTGACGGAGCGTTTCAAGGATTTCCCGCAGGGCGTGCACATTACGCTGCAGGGTGTACCACGGTCGATTCTGGCCGAGTATGCCGAATCCCATCTCTGACCTGACCACTGCCCGGTGGGCGCGAACAGGCTTCGCGCACACCGCCGGATGGCTGGTCAGCCGTTGAAATCGAACGCCCGCTGCTGCGTGCCTTCTTCCAGTACGAAGCGATAGTTGCGACCGGGCTTGCGCTCGAACTCAAGGCTTTTGGTCGGCCGCACATGGTGCTTGGTGGGCGGCGCGCAGTCGTTGCCGTTCAGATCACAGTCGTTGAAGTGGTCGAGCACGATCGTCGAGTTACCCTTGTTCGGAATGATGAAACGTTTGGGTTCGTGCACCACCTCGGTGGCGTACTGGGGTTGCGCAGGCCTGACGAACACCACCGCGCCGTACCCCGCCAGGATGTTCACGCCGGCCTTGAGCGATGCGTCGTACTGTTCGGCTTCCTCGGACGTCAGCCCGAAGCCATCGTTGATCTCCGGCAGCACGGGTATGAAACGCAAGCGGTAATAGCGTTCCTTGTCGCGTTCGCCGCGGAACAGCAAACGTACCTGCTGCATGCCATTGGCCGGAACGATCAGCCGCGCCGGGCTCGCCACCAGACTGCGCTGCTCCGAGGGCTGACCGTCCATGGCGACTTCGGTGACGGTGCCGTCGGCGGCATACACCAATTCGGCGACCATGACCTTGACGAAGGCGGTGCTGTCACCGCCGTTGTAGATACGTTTGAGGGCAGTGCTGCGGCCGCCGTCGAGGTATTCATAGAGCGCGCCGATGTTCAGCTCGGGCGCCGCGTGGGCGGGTAGCGTGAGCAGACAGAGTATGGGCAAGAGGTATTTCATGTTGGACCCTCAGGGGTTGGCGTCGAAAACAATGGTAACGGTGCCGCTGTAGGTGGTACCGGGAAAATTGAGCATCTGCCTGAGCACATTTTGCTGGATTTCCAGGTGCACGGTGCCGGGTTGGTTTGATGCACTGCCGCTGGGTGTGATCAACCTGGCGTTCTGCGACCCGCGCTGCAGTTCCAGTCGAGTGACCGGCTGGCCGTTGTAACTGAACGGTCCCGGCAAGCTGAGCGCGACTTCCACGTTGACCGATCGGGCGTGGGGTGAGTTGGGCATCAGTCGGCACCGTGGGGGGTAGGGGTACTGACATTCCAGATAGACGGCAAAGGTGCTTGCTGCCCATACCCTGATCGGCAGGTCTTTGAACAGGCGTTCTGGTATGACCTTGTGATTGTTGTAGTCGTACCAGCCGCGAGGGGGCAGTAACGCCACTTGGGTATTGGCTGCCGGCATGTCCACGCGAATGTCGTGTTTGACCGTCAGTTGTACCCGGACGTCGAGTGTGTCGGCGCTTTGGCCGTAGATCTCGCCGAAATCGAACTCTCCGGCCGGACCGATGCGATTGGTGACTACCCCTTCCCAGAGACCGGGGCTCAAAGACTCGGGTTTGGGGAACTCCGGATAGAAGGTCATGCCCAGTTCGCTGACGTAAGACTCCTCGACCGCCGGGACGGCAGTGGGTCTGCTGTAGCAGGCGCCAGCAGGAATGGTCCACAGATGGCGAGTGTATTGGGTACTATTGTAATGAGGTCCCATGCTCTGGCAGCCATTGACGCCGGTGACGCTAGCGCTCATCACTCGATGAGTGCTGTGGCTTGCGCGCTGGCTGATGTACTGGGTACGCAGGACCACTTTAGCCGTTTCATGAGTAGTCTGGTTGATCAACTGAATCGTCATCACCTGCGGCGCGCGTACATAGATCATTTCCCGCACGTTGGTGGTTTCCAGGTTGATGGACTTGTAGTAGGTCAGCGGCAAATTGACTGACCAGGGGCTCCAGCAGAAACTGCCCTGGGCGAAAAAGCTGCAGAACAGTGCTCTGGGGGTGGTATTGGCGATGGTACCGTTGCGGACCTCCGCCGTAATCAGCGCCTCTGCACCACGGGCCATTCCGCTGACCAGACACAGCACGGCCAGCGCGTAGTTTGCGAACATGATCAGCCGCCTCATCCGGCGTCTCCTTCACGGTTGAGGCTGGCGCCTGCCAGCGTGTCGGGGCTGCACTGCTGGTCACCGACCAACAGCACTTCGTTTTCGCGGCGGGCATGGCGCTCATCCAGCTTGATGAAGCACAACCGGCCGCCACGCTGGCGGACCTCCAGAGTGGGCGTGGACTCGCTCATTTCCACGGCAAAGAATCCGTCGGGCTCGGTCAGGCTGCGACTGGCATGGTTGATCACCAGCGCTCCCTTGATCGGTGCGCCGCGCACGTCCAGCAGGCGCCCCAGCACGGTGACCGTGCGCATGATGCGCACCTGGTGGTAATCGACGCCGCCCCGATTGAGGTGGTAACTGAACCCGGCGGGCTGAATTACCGCCGCGTGGGCGTCCAGGCCCTGGAAATCGAACTGCACCTGGCCTGGACGATAGGCATTGACCGGAATCACATTGCGGCCCGGTTTGAGCTGGGCACTGGGGCCTTGCAGGTTGTCGGCGCGCAAGGTGAGGTCGTCCAGGTCGGAAATCACATCGACGATCATGCTGGCGGCGTAGGCTTGCACATCGCCGCTCATGGCCGCTTTGCCGCCACCCACGGCCAGGGTGCTTTCCAGGTTCAGGCCGCCGCTGAGGGTGTTGTCGTAGGACGAGTTCTGCATATGAACATCGCCATACACGGCGCGGTTCTGGAATTGCACGTTGCCTGCCAGTCCGGCGCCGTAGCGGTCGGCGCTAAGGGTGGTGGAAACGTTGCGCAAGGTGTGGTGCTCCAGCGCTTGCTGATAGGTCAGCGACAGGTTCTGGTCGCGGGTGCCATCGCGCGCGGTGCGCGAGCCGAGCGTGCCGGAGAAGCGCCGGCCGTCGTCGCCCAGGCTCATGCTCAATGTGAAGTTGATGCCACGGTTGCGCTGGTGGTCGGTGCCTGGGTTGCCCGGTCGATCGAATACCGAGGTGCGCCAGTTGGCCAGCGAGCCGAGCAAGCTGCCATGGTAGGTCAGACCCAGGTCCACCGAGGTGCCGCCATACAGGCCATTGGTTTGCGAAACACGGCTGGTGGTACTGATGCGGCGGTCCAGACGGTGCAGCCACGACAGCGATGTCTGCGTGACTTCCTGGCCCGGTGCGCGCACGAACTCGCCACGCAGGCGCGGGTATTGCTGCCAGGTCTGGCTGCGGCTGAGCACCAGGTTGCCGGCTGGGTAGTTCCACAACGCCTGCAGGTCGTAGCCATGGCCGTGCTCGTCGGTCTGGAACACGTTGGCGTACAGCTTGAGGGTGTCCAGCGCGTCCCAGTCGGCGGAAACGCCATACTGGTTGAAGCCCCTGACGTGCTGCAGCGAGCCGCCAAGTACCAGTCGCGAGTGGGCCAGGTAGTTGAACAAGGCCCCGGCGGTCATGCTGGTATCGTCATCATCTTCCCAGTTGGACAGCCGGGTGGTGCGTTGGCCCAGGTACAGGTTGTAGCGCCAAGGCTCGTCGGGATTGCTCCAGTTGGACGGCTTGTAGATGAATTCCTCCGTGCTGGCGGTGACCTGACCGTCTTCGATCAAGCGTACTTCCACGTCATAGATGCCGCCGGGCAGCACCTTGGTGTCGATTGCCTGCAAGCCCGGTTGCACCGGTTGGCTATTGATCAGCGCACCGTTGCGATAGATCTCCACCACGCCGGGCCGATTCGGCGTGACGTAGATCGGCGTGGCGCTGGGATTGGCGCTGTTTACGGCCAGGCTGTCGCTGCTGCCATACATGATGCCCAGCGCCGTGTCCGGGCTGTCGCCGAGCAGGCGCGGCTGGCGCATCAGCCCCTGGGCATCGGGCGTGAAGTAGCCCAGGCGGTAGAAATGACCCTGCTCCAGGCGCTCGGCGTACAGTTGGTCGACGCGGTGCCGGGTGCGCTGTTGGGTGTCGCTGGAGCGGTCCACCTGAAGCTGCCCCAGGGTGGTCCATTGGCCGACGCTGCCTTGGGCTTGCAATGCGTAGCGGCCGGTCTGGTCAGCTTCATTGCCGGAGATGTTCAGTTGGTTGCGCACAATGACGCCGTGACTGCCTTGCGCCGGAAGGGCGTGGTAGCGCTCCTCTTCGCTGAGACGCTCGACGGTGCGGGTCAGAATGGAAAGCTGTGAATTGCTCAGGCTGTAATGCAACGCCAGCAAGTCATTGGCGCAATTGCGTGCGCAGTTACCCAGGGGGCGTGGATCGCTCAGGTATTCGCTCCAGCGTTGCCGTTGCGCGTCGGGTTCCTGGCTGTCCTCGCTGCCGGTGAATTCGATCAGTTGCACCTTTTCATCACGGCTGAGCATGACCAGTGCTTCGCCCAGCAGGCGGCCATCCAGGTCCACGCGTACTGCCAGAGGAACATCGAAGAAGTGGTCGTTGAATTCGCGCGGCAAGCCTTCGGCCTGGCTCAACACGCCCAAGGGGTTAAAGGAAGCGGGTGTGTCGGCGGATGCCGTGGTCGGCAACGTCGCCAGGCACAGCATGCCCGCCGCCAAACGTTCTCTGAAGACCGATGTGGCGGTTCTCGTCATGGGTATCACACAGGCAAATTCCGCCCGGTCGAGCGCACAGGCGCGCCGCCGGGAGGCAGGGTTCAGCTCAGAAGCGGAAGCGCGATCACTTTGGATCTGGAGTTTCGAACACGAGGTTGACCAGGCCCTGATAGTTACCCGGTACATAGCCGGTCGTAGGCTTGGCGCCTGCGGTGACCAGGAAGTCGACCACGCTACCGGCAGCGGCGTCGGCGGCAGTGGTCACGATTTCCGATTTGGTGCTGAGCACCTGGCTGCCGATCTTGACGTTCAGCGCGATCGTGTTGGCACCGCTGGTCATCGCTGGCGAGTTGAGCAGCTTGGCTTTGATGGCGCCACTGCTGCTTTTGACCGAGAGCTGCTTGCGGATCGGCTCCAAGGTACCGTCCACCGGCTTGAAGCTCATGTTCTGTGGGTCGTTCATCCAGTTGCCGCCCAACGGTTCGACGAAGAACTTGTCGGTTGGGATGGTGGCGGTGACGGTCAAGGTGTGGTCGATACGCTGGTCGGCCCAGGCCGAGCCGGTCATCAGCAGGGCCAGGGGCAATGCGAGCAAGCGAGATTTCATCAGGGGGTTTCTCCTTTGGGTGATGGGGCGCCTGCGGCGGTTCACGCTGGGGGGGGCGCGTGGATCACGGCAGGCGCGGCGATTATCGAAGGCCCGATGGCTGCGCAAAGTCGTCCAAATCCCAAAGAATCTGCGAATTTTCCGAGGAGGGGCGCCTGGCCTTGTGCAGGAAACAGGCATCGGGTTTAAACTCGAGCCCTTCATACTCAGGTTCATATCCAGGAGCTGTCTTTCCGTGCTGACTCATCTCGATTCTCAAGGCCGCGCCCATATGGTCGACGTGACCGACAAGGCGGTGACCTTTCGCGAGGCCGTGGCCCAGGCGCGCATTCGCATGCTGCCGCAGACCCTGCGCATGATCGTCGACGGTGAACACCCCAAAGGCGATGTCTTCGCGGTAGCGCGCATTGCTGGCATCCAGGCGGCGAAAAAGACCAGCGATCTGATTCCTCTGTGTCACCCGCTGATGCTGACCGGCGTCAAGGTCGAGCTGGCAGCCGATGGCGAGGACAGCGTCTTGATCCACGCCCGCTGCAAGCTGGCCGGCCAGACCGGCGTGGAAATGGAAGCCTTGACGGCGGCCAGCGTCGCCGCGCTGACGGTCTACGACATGTGCAAGGCAGTGGATCGCGGCATGGTCATTGAAACGGTGCGCCTGCTGGAGAAGCTGGGCGGCAAGAGCGGTCATTTCCAGGTGGATGCATCATGAATTGCAAGGTGCTGTATTTCGCCCGCTATCGCGAATTGCTGGGGGTGGGTGAGGAAGTGGTAGAGGGTGAGTTCGCCAATGTCGAGACGCTGCGTGAATTCCTCATCCTGCGCGGCGATCGCGAAGTGCTCGGTGAGAAGGGCCTGATGTGCGCCCGCAACCAGGAGATGTGTGGGTTGAATGAGCCGCTGCTCGACGGCGATGAAGTGGCATTCTTTCCAACCGTTACCGGAGGCTGAGCATGGGCGTTCGCGTGCAGCACGAACCATTCGACCCCGGTGCCGAGCTCAACGCTTTGCATCAAACCAATACCGGGGTGGGCGCCGTGGTGGGTTTCGTTGGCTACGTGCGCGATTTCAATGACGGGCTCGAAGTTCGCGGAATGTTGCTGGAGCACTACCCTGGCATGACCGAGAAGGCCTTGGACAAGATCGTTCTGGAAGCAGCGCAGCGTTGGCCGTTGCTGAAACTGGAGATCCTGCACCGTGTCGGTGCGCTGGAACCGGGTGAGCCGATCGTGTTCGTCGGTGTGGCCAGCGCCCATCGTCAGGCGGCGTTTCAGGCCTGTGATTTCGTCATGGACTATCTCAAGACCCGCGCGCCGTTCTGGAAAAAGGAGAACACCGAGGATGGCCCGCGCTGGGTGCAGGGGCGAGAAAGCGACGAGCAGGCGGCCCAGCGCTGGGAATGATCTGAAGGTCGGCGGCGGTCCTTTCGCGGGCAGAGCCCGCTCCCACAAGAGGCGGCGCTGTGGAGCGGGTGTACCGCGATGAGGCCTTCGCGGGCAGAGCCCGCTTCCACAAAAGGACGGCGCGGTGAGGCCTTCGCGGCCACGGAACGCTCCTACGGGGGTCAGGAGCGCTTGCGTTCCACCGGTTTGAGCAGCTCGGCTGATGGCATTTCGAAGTTGATCTTGCGGCCCAGCAGCGCTTCGATGGAAGGCAGTTGGTAGGAGTCGTCTTCGCCTGCGAAGCTGATCGACACGCCACTGGTGCCGGCCCGCCCCGTACGACCGATGCGGTGAACGTAATCGTCCGGCACTTCGGGCAGGGTGAAATTGATCACATGGCTGATGCCATCGATATGGATCCCGCGGCCTGCCACATCGGTGGCCACCAGCACGCGGATCTTGCCCTCGCGAAACCCCTCCAGCGTCTTGATGCGCTTGTGCTGCGGCACATCGCCGGACAGTTGCGCGGCATTCACGCCGTCGCGCACCAGGCGCTCTTCGATGCGGCGCACTTCGTCCTTGCGGTTGGCAAACACGATCACGCGCTCCCAATCGTTACCGGTGACCAGGTTGTACAGCAGCGTGTACTTGTCGCTGCCAGCGACGGCGTATATGTGTTGCTCGACGGTTTCGCTGGCGACGTTCTCAGGTTCGATCTCGACGATGGCCGGGTCGGTGGTCCACTGCTGGGCCAGGTTCATCACGTCTTCGGTGAAGGTGGCCGAGAACAGCAGGGTCTGGCGCTCCTGCTTGGGCGGGGTCTGGCGAATGATCTGACGCACCTGGGGGATGAAGCCCATGTCGAGCATGCGGTCGGCTTCATCGAGCACCATCACTTCGACCATGTCCAGGTGTACTTCGCCGCGCTGGTTGAAGTCCAGCAGGCGACCGGGGGTGGCGACCAGGATGTCGCAGTGACGGGCTTCGAGCTGCTTGAGCTGCTTGTCGAAGTCCATGCCGCCGACGAAGGTCATCACATTCAGACCGGTGTACTTGGTCAGGCCGGCGGCATCCTTGGCGATCTGTACCACCAGCTCACGAGTGGGCGCAATGATCAGCGCGCGCGGCTCGCCCATGAAGCGCTCCTTGGGCGCAGGCGTCTGCTGCAGCTGGGAGATGATCGACACGAGGAAGGCGGCGGTCTTGCCGGTGCCGGTCTGGGCACGGCCGATGGCGTCGCGGCCCTTGAGGGTGTAACCCAGCACCTGCGCCTGGATCGGCGTGCAATAGGGGAAACCGAGGTCGTGGATGGCGTGCATCAGCTCGTCGGTAAGCGCGAAGTCGTGGAAGCGGGTCTTGCCTTCCTGCGGGGCGACCTGAAAGTCAGCGCGGTTCCAGGCCGGTGCCACTGGCTTGGGCGGGCGAGGGCGGCGGGGCGTTTCGACGATGATGGGTGCAGCGGCTGCTGCCGGTTCAGGGCTGGCGGCCGGTGCAACCGCCGCAGTGGCCGGCGGGGTCGATTCTTCAGTGTCGACGGGTAGCGCGCGGGTGGCGCCAGTGTCGGCAGCAAGCGGCTGTGCGTCGCTTTTGCCAAACATCTTCTTGAGTGCTTTGAGCACGGGCTTCTCATCGATTGGTTAAGGAATGTGCGTCAGGCAGTGTAATGCAAGAATCGCGCACGACGGTAGAAGAGTGCTGGATGTGGGAGCGGCGCGCGCGGTGAGCCTTCGGGCCGCGAAGGCTGTGCCGCGGTATGGCAGATAGACTGAAGCGTCTGGTTCGCGGCCAATGACCGCTCCTACGGGGGATGTGTAGGAGCGGTCATTGGCCGTGAATGGCCGGCCTGGGGTCAGTGCAACCGCTGCGCCAACCAATCGCCGATGTCCGCGATCTCTTGCGGTAACACTTGGTGACCCATGGGGTATTCCCGCCACGCTGCGTCCACGCCCCAGCCTTTGAGGTATTCATAGGCACTGCGACCCATGGCATTGATCACCACCTCGTCGTTCTGCCCATGCAGGCAGAGTGCCGGGGTGCGCTGCTGGCTCGCGGCCAGCTCGATCTTCTCGTCGAAGGTCGGCGCATAGGTCGACAGCGCCAGCACCCCACCCAACGGTCCTGTCCAGGTGATGTAGGCCGTGTGCAGGACCACTGCGCCACCTTGGGAAAACCCGGCGATGAAGATTCGCTCCGGGGCGATCCCGCTGGCCTGCTGTTCCTCGATCAGGCCGCAAAGCATCTGCGCAGACGCTTCCAGCTGACCCTGGTCAATCGCCCGTGCCGGACTCATGGCAATGATGTTGTACCAGCTGGGCATGGCGTAGCCGCCGTTGATGGTGACCGCGCGGGTTGGCGCCTGGGGCAGTACGAAGCGCGTGCCGTGTAAGCGTTGCTGCAGGGCTTCTGCTACCGGCAGGAAATCGTATCTGTCCGCACCCAGGCCGTGCAGCCAGATGACACAGGCGTCGGCGGTGTGGTTCGGTTCTATGATCAGGGGGTCAGTCATGGTTGCTCCGTTGTGGGGCGCCCGCTCCGTTTGAGTGCAGCGCAACGGGGCGCGATGGTGCGATCTCTGAAGAAGATGTCGCAAGGCTACAAGTTTTTCTATTGACGCGCACTTAAACGCTTTCCGGATTCACTCTGGTACGAGGCTTGCTAAGTAACTGGCGTAATACCAGCATCCTCATCGGCGGTAACACTATAGAGCCCTTTGGAACTGACGCAGAGCAGTCCATCAGGGTTGTAGCAGAATCGGTCGATGATCGCGAAAGACGCCGCAGGCCACTGCGTCGGACCTTGCGGGGAGCGGGGGCAAGCGTTGCATATCCCGGTCGCGCCATCTGGCCACTCGGGTTCATCACTTGTATTGCGATTGATGCTTGACCCAACAACTAGCCGACACGGGTCGATACCGCCTCATTTAGGTGCAGCGCAATTCAAGCTCGGACACAACAAGAGCAACTGGAGGTTTTGAATGAAGATGTTGAAATCCACCCTGGCTGTACTGACCGCTGCGACCGTTCTGGGCGTGAGCAGCTTCGCTCAGGCGGGTGCCACTCTGGACGCCATCCAGAAGAAAGGTTTCGTACAGTGCGGCGTCTCCGACGGCCTGCCTGGTTTCTCCGTTCCTGATGCTTCGGGCAAGATCGTTGGTATCGACGCCGACGTCTGCCGTGCCGTCGCTGCCGCCGTGTTCGGCGACGCCACCAAGGTCAAGTTCAGCCAGCTGAACGCCAAGGAGCGTTTCACCGCGTTGCAGTCCGGTGAAATCGACATCCTGTCGCGCAACACCACCTGGACCAGCTCCCGCGATGCGGGCATGGGCATGGTCTTCGCCGGCGTGACTTACTACGACGGCATCGGCTTCCTGGTGAACAACAAGCTGGGCGTGAAGAGCGCCAAGGAACTGGACGGTGCAACCATCTGCATCCAGGCCGGTACCACCACCGAACTGAACGTGTCTGACTACTTCCGCGGCAATGGCCTGAAGTACACCCCGATCACATTCGACACTTCCGACGAAAGCGCCAAGTCCCTGGAAGGCGGCCGTTGCGACGTACTGACCTCCGACAAGTCGCAGCTGTTCGCCCAGCGCAGCAAGCTGGCCGCACCGAACGACTATATCGTGCTGCCGGAAACCATTTCCAAGGAGCCTCTGGGCCCAGTGGTACGCCGTGGCGACGAAGACTGGCTGGCGATCGTCAAGTGGACCCTGTTCGCTCAGCTCAACGCCGAAGAAGCTGGCGTGACCTCGAAGAACGTCGAAGCCGAAGCCAAGTCGACCAAGAACCCTGACGTGGCTCGTCTGCTGGGCGCCGATGGCGAATACGGCAAGGACCTGAAACTGCCGAAGGACTGGGTGGTACAGATCGTCAAGCAGGTCGGCAACTACGGTGAAATGTTCGAGCGCAACCTGGGCGCGAACACCCCGCTGAAGATCGACCGTGGCCAGAACGCTCTGTGGAACGCTGGCGGTATCCAGTACGCACCACCCGTACGCTGATCGGCCCTGCGCCTGACGGCACGTTGCCGTCAGGCGCTGTTCTCCCTCTCCTCTGGGGCTTTCCATGCAAAATCAAATCGGCGCACCCAAGCAGGGCCTGTCCCTGACTGATCCACGTGTGCGTGCGTGGCTTTTCCAGATCATCACCATTGTGGCGGTGGTCGGTATGGGCTGGTTTCTGTTCAACAACACACAGACCAACCTGCAACACCGGGGCATCACTTCCGGCTTCGACTTTCTTGAACGCAGTGCCGGCTTCGGCATTGCCCAACACCTGATCGACTACACCGAATCGGACAGCTACGCGCGCGTGTTCGTGATCGGCCTGCTCAACACCCTGTTGGTGTCGATCATCGGCATCATCCTGGCAACCCTGCTGGGTTTCGTGATCGGTGTGGCTCGGCTGTCCCCCAACTTCATGATCAACAAGCTGGCGACGGTCTATATCGAGGTGTTCCGCAATATCCCGCCGCTGCTGCAGATCCTGTTCTGGTACTTCGCGGTGTTTCTGACGCTGCCTGGGCCGCGCGCCGCCCATGGCTTCATGGACAGCTTCTACGTCAGCAGCCGCGGCCTGAACATGCCGGCTGCCCTTGCTGCACCGGGTTTCTGGCCGTTCGTGATCAGCGTCATCCTGGCCATCGTCGGCATCGTGCTAATGTCCAAATGGGCCACCAAGCGCTTCGAAGCCACCGGCGAGCCGTTCCACAAGTTCTGGGTGGGCCTGGCGATCCTGATCGTCGTGCCGGCCCTGTGCTCGCTGATCTTCGGCGCTCCTGTGCACTGGGAAAAACCCGAGCTCAAGGGCTTCAACTTCGTCGGTGGCTGGGTATTGATCCCGGAACTGCTGGCCCTGACCCTGGCCCTGACCGTGTACACCGCGGCGTTCATCGCCGAGATCGTGCGTTCGGGCATCAAGTCGGTCAGTCACGGCCAGACCGAAGCGGCGCATTCCCTGGGGCTGCGCAACGGCCCGACCCTGCGCAAGGTGATCATCCCGCAGGCCCTGCGCGTGATCATTCCGCCACTGACCAGCCAATACCTGAACCTGGCGAAGAACTCGTCGCTGGCTGCCGGTATCGGTTACCCGGAAATGGTTTCGCTGTTCGCCGGTACCGTGCTCAACCAGACGGGGCAGGCGATCGAAGTCATTGCCATCACCATGAGCGTGTACCTGGCGATCAGTATCAGCATTTCCCTGCTGATGAACTGGTACAACAAGCGCATTGCGCTGATCGAACGGTGAGGATGAGCGCATGACGACCCATATTTTCAAACCCGACCAGCCACCACCGAGCAAAGTGTTCGGCCCGGTCGCGTGGATGCGCCAGAACCTGTTTTCCAGCTGGCTCAACACCTTGCTGACGCTGTTGTCGCTGTACCTGATCTGGCTGATCGTACCGCCGTTGTTGAGCTGGTCGATCTTCGACGCGAACTGGGTCGGCACCACCCGTGCCGACTGCACCAAGGAAGGCGCCTGCTGGGTGTTCATCCAGCAACGTTTCGGCCAGTTCATGTACGGCTATTACCCACCCGAGCTGCGCTGGCGCGTCGACCTGACCGTGTGGCTGGCCGTGCTGGGTGTGGCGCCGCTGTTCATGTCACGGTTCAAGCGCAAGGCGGTCTATGGCATCGGCTTTCTGGTGCTGTACCCGATCATCGCCTACTTCCTGCTGCATGGCGGCGCGTTCGGCATGCCGACCGTGGCAACCAGCCAATGGGGCGGCCTGATGCTGACCCTGGTGATCGCCACCGTGGGCATCGCGGGCGCCTTGCCGCTGGGGATCCTGCTGGCGTTGGGCCGGCGTTCGAAAATGCCGGCGGTGAAGGTGGTCTGCGTGACCTTCATCGAGTTCTGGCGTGGCGTACCGCTGATCACCGTGCTGTTCATGTCCTCGGTGATGCTGCCGTTGTTCCTGCCTGAAGGCATGAACTTCGACAAGCTGCTGCGCGCGCTGATAGGCGTGATCCTGTTCCAGTCCGCGTATGTGGCGGAAGTGGTGCGCGGTGGCATGCAGGCGATTCCCAAGGGGCAGTACGAAGCTGCCTCGGCCATGGCGCTGGGCTACTGGCGCAGCATGGGCCTGGTGATCCTGCCGCAGGCCCTGAAGATGGTCATTCCGGGCATCGTCAACACCTTCATTGCATTGTTCAAGGACACCAGCCTGGTGATCATCATCGGCCTGTTCGACCTGCTCAACAGCGTCAAGCAGGCGGCAGCCGACCCGGCGTGGCTGGGCATGGCGACCGAGGGCTACGTGTTCGCGGCCCTGGTGTTCTGGATCTTCTGTTTCGGTATGTCCCGCTACTCCATGCACCTGGAGCGCAAGCTGGACACTGGCCACAAGCGTTAGGAGCTTAATCATGAGTGAAGCGATCAAGAAACCGGCCGGCGCTCCGGGCATCATCCAGATGCAAGGCGTGAACAAGTGGTACGGCCAGTTCCACGTGCTCAAGGACATCAACCTGAACGTGACCCAAGGCGAGCGTATCGTGTTGTGCGGGCCTTCGGGTTCGGGCAAGTCGACCACCATTCGCTGCCTGAACCGGCTGGAAGAGCATCAGCAGGGCACCATCATCGTCGACGGCGTGGAGCTGACCAACGATCTCAAGCAGATCGAAACGGTACGTCGCGAAGTGGGCATGGTGTTTCAGCACTTCAATCTGTTTCCACACCTGACCATTCTGCAGAATTGCACGCTGGCGCCGATGTGGGTGCGCAAGATGCCCAAGCGCCAGGCCGAGGAAATCGCCATGCATTACCTGGAGCGCGTACGCATTCCGGAGCAGGCGCACAAGTTTCCCGGTCAGTTGTCCGGTGGTCAGCAGCAGCGTGTGGCCATTGCGCGGGCGCTGTGCATGAAGCCCAAGATCATGCTGTTCGACGAACCGACTTCGGCGCTCGACCCGGAAATGGTCAAGGAAGTGCTCGACACCATGATCGGCCTGGCCGAAGACGGCATGACCATGCTCTGCGTGACCCACGAAATGGGCTTTGCCCGCACCGTGGCGAACCGGGTGATCTTCATGGACAAGGGGGAGATCGTCGAGCAGGCCGCGCCGAACGACTTCTTCGACAACCCGCAGAGTGACCGGACGCGGATGTTCTTGAGCCAGATCCTGCACTGATCACTGTTTGCAGCAAACCAAAAACCCGGGCCTGTGCCCGGGTTTTTTCGTCTCAGGTCTGCTGCACCGCGGCGCCTGCTTCGCGGGCAGAGCCCGCTCCCACAAGGGATCCGCGCTTGTTGTGAGATCCTGTTGTGGAGCTCTGTTGTGGGAGCGGGCTCTGCCCGCGAGGCATACCGGCTCCCAAAGGATTTCCGCCACGCCCGATGCCTGCTGAGAACCTGTTGTGGGAGCGGGCTCTGCCCGCGAAGGGCGCGCTGCGGGGTGAAGGGCACACTGCCAGTCAGGCATTTGCCCTTGCTGACATACCCCCTCCCACAGGGGATCCGCGCCTGTTATGAGGCCCAGTTGTGGGAGCGGGCTCTGCCCGCGAAGGGCGCGCCGCGGTCTGAAGGACACACTGCTAGCCAGGCATTTGCCATTGCTGGCAATAGGCTCTACGCTTCTTCGTTCAAAGCCGTATCCAAGAGACCACCAGACATTCTCGTCCTGGCAATGGTCCGCACTTTCGTTTCTGGACTTTTATGCCTACTGCCAACTGTACCCCTTCGAGTCGCGATATCGTCACGCCGCTGCATAAACCCTGGTTGCTGATCCTTGGTCTGGTGCTGGTGGCGCTCAATCTGCGTCCGGCCCTGTCGAGCATGGCGCCGTTGCTTGCGCAGGTCTCTGCCAGCCTCGGCCTGAGCGGCTCGACGGCCGGTCTGCTGACCACGCTCCCGGTCCTGTGCCTGGGCCTTTTCGCGCCGCTGGCACCTTTGCTGGCTCGGCGATTCGACAGCGAGCGCGTGGTCCTTGGCGTGTTGCTCGTGCTGGCGGCCGGTATCGCTTTGCGCAGTCAGTTGGGCATCTGGGGCTTGTTCATCGGCAGCCTGGTGGCCGGTGGCAGTATCGGGATCATCGGTGTGCTGCTGCCTGGCATCGTCAAGCGCGACTTCGCCCGACAGGCTGGCACGATGACCGGCGTCTACACCATGGCGTTATGCCTGGGAGCGGCATTGGCGGCCGGTTCCAGCGTGCCGCTGAGCCAGTATTTCGACGACAGCTGGCGCATCGGCCTGGCGTTCTGGATGGTGCCGGCATTGCTGGCTGCGGTGTTCTGGCTACCGCAGACGCGACAGAAGCATGGTGTCCAGCGCGCTCGCTATCGTGTCAGTGGGCTGTTTCGTGATCCGTTGGCGTGGCAGGTCACGCTGTTCATGGGGCTGCAGTCCTCGCTGGCGTATATCGTCTTCGGCTGGTTGCCGTCGATCCTGATCGGGCGCGGGTTATCGGCTGCGCAAGCGGGTCTGGTCATGTCATTCTCGATCATCGTGCAGTTGCCCAGCGCGTTGACCGTGCCATGGCTGGCCACCCGCGGCCGTGATCAGCGCCTGCCGATTCTCGCGGTGATGGCGCTGAGCCTGGCTGGGTTGTTCGGCCTGCTTTACGCACCGCTGGGTGGAATGTGGGGCTGGGCGATCGTGCTGGGTTTGGGGCAGGGCGGTGTGTTCGCGCTGGCACTGACCTTGATCGTGCTGCGCTCGCGCGATGCCCATGTGGCGGCCAATCTGTCGAGCATGGCCCAGGGCGTGGGCTACACCATCGCGTCGATGGGGCCCTTTGCGGTCGGTCTGGTGCACGACATGACGGGTGGGTGGGGCGCAGTGGGTTGGGTGTTCGCCGTCATCGGCGTCGCGGCCACGGCCGCCGGCATGGGTGCAGGGCGTACGCTGCATGTAGGTGCGGTGGCGACTAAGGTGGAGTGATTTTGCTTGCTCACAGACGCTGCTGAATCGATGACCGCTATCGCGCCATCCAAGCCTTGGTACGTCTACCTGGTGCGCGCGGCGAATGGCTCGCTTTACTGCGGCATCAGTGACGATCCGCAGCGCCGTTTCGCCAAGCACCAGAGTGGGAAGGGCGCGCGGTTTTTCCTGTCCAGCCCGGCAGTGGCGTTGGTGTACGTGGAAGCATGGCCAAGCAAAAGCGAAGCCTTGCGCCACGAACGGCTGATCAAACGCTTGCGCAAGGCAGCCAAGGAACACCTCGTAGCCTCCTTCACCCCCATGTAGCAGCGGCGCGAGCCGCGTCCGGCTTCATCGCGTTCATTCAGGCACACCGCATACACCGCCGACGCGGCTTGCGCCGCTGCTACAGGGATTGCGTACCCTTGTAGCAGCGGCGCAAGCCGCGTCCGGCTTCATCGCGTTCATTCAGGCACACCGCATGCACCGCCGACGCGGCTTGCGCCGCTGCTACAGAGATCGCGAGCCGTGTTCGGGGTTGTGCGTTCGTTCAGGCACACCGCGTGCACCGCCGACGCGGCTTGCGCCGCTGCTACAGGGATCGCGAGCCGCGTTCGGGCGTGCGTTCATTCAGGTACACCTACAGGGGTATGTGCTGCGGGCGAGGGCGAGTAAGCTGTGGGCTTTCCCATCCGCTGCTGGAGCCGATATGTCCGAGTTGATCCTGCATCACTATCCGACCTCGCCGTTCGCCGAGAAGGCCCGCTTGATGCTCGGCTTCAAAGGGCTCGCGTGGCGCTCGGTACTGATCTCGCCGATCATGCCCAAGCCTGATCTGACAGCGCTGACCGGTGGCTATCGCAAGACGCCAGTGCTGCAGGTCGGCGCCGATGTCTATTGCGACACAGCCCTGATCGCTCGACGGCTGGAGCAGGAGAAAGCCTTGCCGGCGCTGCTGCCCCTTGGGCAGGAACTCACCGTGGCCACTTTCGCCGCCTGGGCCGATTCGGTGCTGTTCCAGCATGCCGTCAGCCTGGTGTTCCAGCCCGAGTCCATCAGCGCCCGTCTGTCGCGTCTGCCCGAAGACGCCGCCAAGGCCTTCATCGCCGACCGCATGGCGCTGTTCCAGGGCGGCACTGCGACGCGCTTGTCGGTCGAGCAGGCCAAGCATCAGTGGCCAACGTTCATGGCGCGCCTGGAACAGCAACTGCAGAACGCAGAGGGCGACTACCTGTTTGGCGAACCTACCCTGGCCGATTTCTCCATGGCCCACCTGTTGTGGTTTCTCAAGGGCACGCCGGTCACCGCCCCGCTGGTGGATGTTTATCCCGCGATCCATGCCTGGCTGGGGCGCGTACTGGGTTTTGGCCACGGCACCTACAGCGAGCTGACTGCCGACGAAGCCCTGGCGATTGCCAAAGCGGCCACTCCGGCAGACTTGCCCGACGAAACGTTCGAGGATCCCAACGGGTTCAAGGTGGGCGACCAGGTGAGCATCTCGGCCGTGGACTATGGCGTCGACCCCGTGCAGGGCGAGCTGTTGTTTGCCGGGGCCGAGGAATTGATCATCCGGCGTGAAGACGCGCGCGCCGGCGTGGTGCATGTGCATTTCCCGCGAGTGGGTTTTGCGATCACAACACCGTAGCGGCGACGTCAAGCCGGACACCCCACACCGCCTGCCTCCCCGCCAACTGTGGGAGCGGGCTCTGCCCGCGAAGGCCACGCTGCGGTCCGATTGACACCCCGCACCGCCAGCTTCCCCGCCAACTGTGGGAGCGGGCTCTGCCCGCGAAGGCCACGCTGCGGTCCGATTGACACCCCACACCGCCTGCCTCCCCGCCAACTGTGGGAGCGGGCTCTGCCCGCGAAGGCCACGCTGCGGTTCGATTGACACCCCACAGCATCCGCTTAGCGGTCGGTGACCACTCACACGGCGCAGTCCGTCAATCCTTGCGCCGTTTGAGCTGGTCGGTCAGTTGCGACGGCAGGCCCTTGATGATCAAGGTACCGGCTTCTTCGTCATACTCGATCTTCGAGCCCAGCAGATGCGCCTCGAAGCTGATCGACAGCCCCTCGGCCCGCCCGGTGAAGCGACGAAACTGGTTGAGGGTGCGCTTGTCGGCCGGAATCTCAGGCGACAAACCGTAATCCTTGTTGCGGATATGGTCATAGAACGCCTGCGGGCGCTCTTCATCGATCAGCCCTGACAGCTCTTTCAACGTGACCGGCTCGCCCATCTTGGTCTGGCTGGTGGCGTACTCCACAAGCGTCTGGGTTTTCTCCCGCGCCGACTCTTCTGGCAGGTCCTCGCTCTCGACGAAGTCGCTGAACGCCTTGAGCAGTGTCCGCGTTTCTCCCGGACCATCGACACCTTCCTGACAGCCGATGAAATCGCGGAAGTACTCCGAGACCTTCTTGCCGTTCTTGCCCTTGATGAACGAGATGTACTGCTTGGACTGCTTGTTGTTCTGCCACTCCGACAGGTTGATGCGCGCCGCCAGGTGCAGTTGCCCCAGGTCCAGGTGCCGCGACGGGGTCACGTCGAGCTCTGAGGTCACGGCCACGCCTTCACTGTGATGCAGCAGGGCAATGGCCAGGTAATCGGTCATGCCCTGCTGATAGTGCGCGAACAGCACGTGCCCACCGGTGGACAGGTTGGATTCTTCCATCAGCTTCTGCAGGTGCTCGACGGCCGTGCGGCTGAACTGGGTGAAGTCGCGGCCCTCGTCCAGATAGTCCTTGAGCCAGCCGCTGAATGGGTGCGCACCGGACTCGGCATGGAAGAAGCCCCAGGCCTTGCCCTGCTTGGCGTTGTAACTTTCGTTGAGGTCGGCAAGCAGATGTTCGATGGCGCTGGACTCGGCCAGCTCGCTGTCGCGTGCATGAAGCACGGCAGGCGTGCCGTCGGGTTTCTTGTCGATCAAATGGACGATGCAGTGACGGATCGGCATGGGCTTCTCGGCTTGTCTGACTGATGGGCACGGCGGCTGGAGCAGGCTGTGCCACAAAGGGGCGAAGTGTAACGTAGATAGGGGTTTTACGGATTGCCGGTGACCTGCGCATGCGCTGAAACGACGAAATCGTCTACTTTTTGGCCAAACCCATGATAAAGCTGAATAAAAGGGCCGCTAGTGGCGGATATTTGTTTGGCTCTGTGCTAGTTTTGCCCGGTCTTGCGGCCCACGAGGCCGTGAAGCCCCGCAGAGAGCGGCTTTCGAGTCGAACCAAACGTCATTCTGGGTATCTACAATGGCGATTGGCATGACCGAAACGCGAGCCCCGGCGGACGTCGCACGCCCGGCTCCGACTTACGCTGCACTTTGCAATCCAATTGAATTTGATAGGGAAGGTACACCACCATGGCATTAACCAAAGACCAACTGATCGCCGATATCGCTGAAGCTATCGACGCGCCGAAAACCACCGCGCGCAACGCTATCGAGCAGCTGGGCCAGATCGTTGCCGATCAATTGGAAAATGGCAGCGAGATCACTCTGCCTGGTATCGGCAAGCTGAAAATCACCGAGCGTCCTGCCCGCACTGGCCGTAACCCTTCGACTGGCGCTGCCATCGAAATCGCTGCCAAGAAAGTCGTCAAGTTCGTCCCAGCCAAAGTGCTGACCGATTCCGTTAACAAGTAATTGTAACGGCTCGACGAACCGTGCCGCGGGTCAACCCGGGCGCGGTTTTTTTGTGCCTGTAATTCCATAGGCGCGGTCTGTGAGCATCTGTGGGAGCGGGCTCTGCCCGCGAAGCTCGCAACGCGTGGTGGCTGCTTCGCGGGCAGAGCCCGCTCCCACAGGGGCCGCAGTGCGCCGTGAATCAGTCAGCTGAACCAGTTTTTGCCGGCTGGCTCTGCCTGGAAGGTCCAGGCGACGAAGCGGCTTTGCTTCTGGCCTTGGCCCATTTCCACCACTCGGACCTGCACGGCATTGACCCTGCCAAGGGCTGTCTGAATGGCCGGCAGGTTGGAGGCCTTGGACACCAGCGTCGAGAACCACAATACCTGCTGTCCCACGGCCACGCTTTCGTTGATCAGCTGTGTCACGAAGCGAATCTCGCCGCCTTCACACCACAACTCGTTGTTCTGACCGCCAAAGTTGAGTACGGGCAACTTGCGCTTGGGATCGGCCTTGCCCAGCGCGCGCCATTTGCGCTGGCTGCCGCGGGTCGCTTCCTGCAACGAGGCATGGAAGGGCGGATTGCACAGGGTCACGGCGAACCGTTCTTCGCGGCCCAGCAGTCCCTGGAGAATCTGCCGAGGCTGCGCCTGCTGGCGCAGGGAAATGGCCTTGCCCAGTTTGTTGGCCTGCACGATGGTGTTGGCCGAGGCCAGTGCCACCGGGTCGATGTCGGAGCCGACGAACTGCCAGCGATAGTCACTGTGGCCCAGCAGGGGATAGATGCAGTTGGCACCTACACCCACATCCAGCGCCCTGACGCCGGCGCCCCGCGGAATCTCGCCACCGTTGCTTTCGGCCAGCAGGTCGGCCAGGCAGTGCAGATAGTCGGCCCGTCCGGGTATGGGCGGACACAGGTAGCCATCCGGGATGTCCCAGTGCTCAATGCCATAGAGGGTCCTGAGCAACGCCCGGTTGAACACCTTCACCGCCGCAGGATCGGCGAAGTCGATGCTTTGCTTGCCATACGGGTTGAGGATGACGAACCGGGCAAGGTCCGGATGGCTCTTGATCAATTGCGGGAAATCGTAGCGACCCTGGTGGCGATTGCGCGGGTGCAGGGTGGGTTTTGGCGGGGTGGACATGGGGAGGTTACCGGTGGGGGCGGGGGCCTCTTCGCGGGCAAAGCCCGCTCCCACAGGATGTTGTCTGGGAGCGGGGTCTGCCCGCGAAGAGGCCAGCAAGACGGATTACAGACTGGCGATCCGCGCGTGCTGTTCAGCCAGCTTGGTCAATGCCTGTTCGGCTTCGGCCAGTTTGGCGCGCTCTTTGTCGATGACGGCAGGTGGTGCCTTGTCGACGAAGGCTGCATTGGACAGCTTGCCGCCCACGCGAGCGACTTCACCGTTCAGGCGCTGGATTTCCTTGTCCAGGCGAGCCAGTTCGGCGTCCTTGTCGATCAGCCCGGCCATCGGCACCAGCACTTCCATTTCACCGACCAGCGCAGTAGCGCTCAGAGGCGCTTCCTGGCCATCGTCCAGCACGGTGATGGACTCCAGCTTGGCGAGCTTCTTGAGCAAGGCATCGTTTTCCTGCAGACGACGCTGGTCCTGGCTGCCGGTGTTCTTGAGGAACAACGCCAGCGGCTTGCCCGGACCGATGTTCATCTCGCCGCGAATGTTGCGCACGCCGAGCATCAGGCCCTTGAGCCACTCGATATCGTCTTCGGCAGCGGTGTCGATACGGCTTTCATTGGCCACCGGCCAAGGCTGCAGCATGATCGTCTTGCCCTGCACGCCAGCGAGCGGCGCCAGGCGCTGCCAGATTTCTTCGGTGATGAACGGCATGAACGGATGCGCCAGGCGCAACGCCACTTCCAGCACGCGCACCAGGGTGCGACGAGTACCGCGCTGGCGCTCCACCGGAGCGTTCTCGTCCCACAGCACCGGCTTGGACAGCTCCAGGTACCAGTCGCAATACTGGTTCCAGATGAACTCATAGAGTGCCTGGGCAGCCAGGTCGAAACGGAACTGATCCAGATGACGCGTGACTTCGGCTTCGGTGCGCTGCAGCTGCGAGATGATCCAGCGATCAGCCAGCGAGAGCTCGTAGGCCTCGCCGTTCTGGCCGCAGTCCTCGCCCTTGTCGAGCACATAGCGCGCGGCGTTCCAGATCTTGTTACAGAAGTTGCGATAGCCCTCGACACGGCCCATGTCGAACTTGATGTCGCGGCCGGTGGACGCCAGCGAGCAGAAGGTGAAGCGCAGGGCGTCGGTACCGTAGCTGGCGATGCCGCCTTCGAACTCGTCGCGGGTCTGCTTCTCGATCTTCTTCGCAAGCTTGGGCTGCATCATGCCGCTGGTGCGCTTTTCAACCAGGGCTTCGAGCTCGATACCGTCGATGATGTCCAGCGGGTCGAGCACGTTGCCTTTGGACTTGGACATCTTCTGGCCCTGGCCATCACGCACCAGGCCATGCACGTAGACCGTCTTGAACGGTACCTGCGGCGTACCGTTCTCGTCCTTGACCAGGTGCATGGTCAGCATGATCATCCGGGCGACCCAGAAGAAGATGATGTCGAAGCCGGTGACCAGCACGTCGGTGCTGTGGAATTTCTTCAGGAATTCGGTCTGCTCCGGCCAGCCCAGGGTGGAGAAGGTCCACAGGCCCGAGCTGAACCAAGTGTCCAGTACGTCGTTGTCTTGGTTGAGCACCACATCGGCGCCCAGGCCGTGCTTGCTGCGCACTTCGGCTTCGCTGCGGCCGACGTAGACCTTGCCGGACTCGTCGTACCAGGCCGGGATGCGATGGCCCCACCAGAGCTGGCGGCTGATGCACCAGTCCTGGATATCGCGCATCCAGGAGAAATACATGTTTTCGTACTGCTTGGGCACGAAGGCGATGCGGCCGTCTTCTACAGCGGCGATGGCAGGTTCGGCCAACGGCTTGGTGGACACGTACCACTGGTCGGTCAGCCAGGGCTCGATGACGGTGCCGGAGCGATCGCCCTTCGGCACTTTCAAGGCGTGGTCATCGACGCTGACCAGCAGGCCGGCGGCGTCGAACGCGGCGACGATCTGCTTGCGGGCCTCGAAGCGCTCCAGGCCGGCGTATTCGCCAGGCAAGGTGCCATCGACGCTGTCGTTCAGGGTACCGTCGAGGTTGAACACCTGAGCGCAGGGCAGAACGTTGGCATTCTTGTCGAAGATGTTGAGCAACGGCAGGTTGTGCCGCTTGCCGACTTCGTAGTCGTTGAAATCGTGGGCCGGGGTGATCTTCACGCAGCCGGTGCCGAACTCGGGGTCGCAATAATCATCGGCGATGATCGGAATGCGACGGCCTACCAAGGGCAGTTCGACGAACTTGCCGATCAATGCCTGGTAACGCTCGTCGTTCGGGTTCACCGCGACCGCGGCGTCGCCGAGCATGGTTTCCGGACGTGTGGTGGCGACGATCAGGTAGTCGTTGCCTTCGGCGGTTTTCGCGCCGTCTGCCAGCGGGTACTTGAGGTTCCAGAGGAAACCTTTTTCATCGTGGTTTTCCACTTCCAGGTCGGAGATGGCCGTGTGCAGCTTGGTGTCCCAGTTGACCAGGCGCTTGCCGCGGTAGATCAGGCCGTCTTCGTGCAGGCGCACGAAGGCTTCCTTGACCGCTTCGGACAGGCCGTCATCCATGGTGAAACGTTCGCGGCTCCAGTCGACCGACGAGCCGAGGCGACGGATCTGGCGGCTGATGTTGCCACCGGACTGGTCTTTCCATTCCCAGATCTTTTCCAGGAATTTTTCCCGGCCCAGGTCATGGCGATTTAGGCCCTGGGCTTCGATCTGGCGCTCGACCAGCATCTGCGTGGCGATACCGGCGTGGTCGGTACCCGGCTGCCACAGGGTGTTGCGACCCTGCATGCGGCGGAAACGGATCAGGGCGTCCATGATCGCGTTGTTGAAGCCGTGGCCCATATGCAGGCTGCCGGTAACGTTCGGCGGCGGGATCATGATGGTGTAGGAGTCGCCGGCACCTTGCGGGGCGAAGTAGTTCTCGGCCTCCCAGGTCTGGTACCAGGAAGTTTCGATAGCGTGCGGCTGGTAGGTCTTATCCATGCGCGGCGGGACCCTATAAGGCATTTATTCAAAGAAAGCCGGGAAGTATAGCGGGGATATGGCGGCTATGGGAGGGAGGCGGGCTGCGTAGGAGCGGTCCGTGGCCGCGATGGGCGCAATTCGGTATGGCTGACACACCGTAGCGCCTGTTTCGCGGCCGAGAACCGCTCCTACGGTGGTAGGCGAGCGGTCCGTGGCTGCGAAGGGCGGGGGAAGGGGATCAGGGCTGGTTCAGCAACCTTTCCATGCGGGCCTCGAGGCGGCGCTTGATTTCGGTTTCGATGTGCGGTGCGAAATCGTCGATCACATCCTGCATGATCAACTGAGCGGCGGCGCGCAGTTCGGCGTCCAGGTGCAGCAGGGTGTCCTGGCGGTTCTGCGCGGGGGTAGGGGCAACGGTTGCCGCCGCTGGCGCTTCGGCAGCGGCCCCGGGCTCGTCGTGCAGTTCGAACAGCAACGGCACATCCGGCTCGCTGCGAACCACGGCGTCAGTCAGGAGCGGTGGCTGCAGGGTGTCGTCGCCGAGCAGCTTGCGGATCGATTCGAGGTCGTCCAGCAGGTGTACGGATTTGGGCAAAGGCTTGGTGTTGTTGTCCATCGTAGGCTCAAAGTCGCGATAAGCGGTGGTCTTGCAGAGGATAGCCTTGTTCACGGTAGAAGCGAAAACTCTCCCGGGCGGCCTGACGAATAGCAGGGTCTTCTACCACTATTTCAGCGATACGGGCGAACTGCCCGGCAAAGCTCGGTACGCTCAAGGCCAGGTTGATCAGCAGGTCGTCATGGCCCGCCGCCTGTGCAGCGATGCCCAACGTGACGGGCGAGTGCGGATCGTCCTCCGCCAGGCTGTGGGGGACGAAGCTTTCACCCTTGAAGCTCCACAGGCGTGCATCCAGTGCCTCGCGCTGGGCAGCGTCGGTGCAATGGACGTACACCCGATGGCCCAGGCGCCAGGCTTTTTCGCCCAATTTGCAGGCGAAATCCAGACGAGCGGCGGGCAGGGGCGTGGGCAGAACATAGAAGTCGACTTGGGGCATGGTGTGTTCCTGGTGCTTGAGACCGAGTCGTTCTTTTCGCGGGCAGAGCCCGCTCCCACAGGAAGCATGCTTGTGTGGGAGCGGGCTCTGCCCGCGAAAAGGACCGACGCGGACTTGAGGCATTACACCCCGGCGCGATCCAGCAGGTACTGGGTGAGCAGAGGCACCGGACGACCGGTGGCGCCCTTGTCCTTGCCGCCGCTGACCCACGCCGTGCCGGCGATGTCCAGGTGCGCCCACTCATAGGCTTTGGTGAAGCGGGACAGGAAGCAGCCGGCAGTGATGGCACCGCCCTTCGGCCCACCGATGTTGGCGATGTCGGCGAACGGGCTGTCCAGTTGCTCCTGGTACTCCTCGAACAGCGGCAGCTGCCAGCAACGATCGTCCGCCTGCTTGCCCGCTTCCAGCAACTGGCCGACCAGGGCTTCGTTGTTGCTCATCAGGCCGGTGGTATGGCCGCCCAGAGCGACGACGCAGGCGCCGGTCAGGGTCGCGATGTCGATCACCGCGCGCGGATTGAAACGCTCGGCGTAGGTCAGGGCATCGCACAGCACCAGACGGCCTTCGGCGTCGGTGTTGAGGATCTCCACGGTCTGGCCGCTCATGGTCTCGACGATGTCGCCGGGGCGTGTCGCACGGTCACTGGGCATGTTCTCGGCGCAGGCCATCAGGCATACCAGGTTGATCGGCAGCTCCAGCTCCAGCACGGCGCGCAGGGTGCCGAACACGCTGGCCGCACCGCACATGTCGTACTTCATCTCGTCCATGCCGGCCGCTGGTTTGATGCTGATGCCACCGGTGTCGAAGGTGATGCCTTTACCCACCAGCACGTACGGCTGCTCGGATTTCTTCGCGCCCTGATAGTTGAGCACGATCAGGCGTGGCGGCTGTGCGCTGCCCTGGGCGACGGCCAGGAACGCGCCCATGCCCAGTTCCTTGAGCTTCTTCTCGTCGTGGATCTCGACCTTGAGATTCTTGTGCGCCTTGCTCAGGCTCTTGGCGGCTTCGGCCAGGAAGCTGGGGTGGCACAGGTTGGGCGGCAGATTGCCCAGGTCCTTGGTGAAGCTCATGCCGCTGGCGATGGCCTTGGCATGGGTCACGGCGCGTTCGACGTCGGCCTGGCTGGATTTCTGCGTCAGCAGGGTGATTTTCTGCAAGGCACGCGGATCGGCCTTCTTGCTCTTGAAGCGATCGAACACGTATTCGCCATCGATCAGGGTTTCTGCCAGCAGGCGGGTTCGGCCGTAGGCGTCACGGCCCTTGACGGTCAGCTCGTCGAAAGCGAACACGGCATCGCTGCCGCCCAGGTTCTTCAATGCGCCATAGGCAGCGCTGGCCAGCTTGCGCCATGGGCGGTCGGCCAGTTCTTCGTCCTTGCCGCTGCCCACCAGCAGCAGGCGTTCGGCCTTGAGTGCAGGTACGCCCGGCAGCAACAGGGTCTGGCCGGCACGGCCGACGATGTCGCCACGCTTGAGTGCAGCGCTGATCAAGCCGCCGCTCAGGCTGTCGATCTTGCTGGCAATGGCGCCCAGTGCGCGCTCTTCGCCGATGGCGACGACGAGGGTCGCGGTTTTAATCGATTCGGCAGCAACGCTCTTTACAACCAATTCCATATCCAGAACCCCTGATTCTAGGTCGATGCTTGCGCAAGACGGTTCGCGCGAAAGCGTCCAGTTTGACCCCAGCCCCAGCCCCCTCGCAACCTTTGCATGGTGGTAATTGTCCATCCAATGCCGCTGTTAAGTGACAGGCACAGCCTTTCACAGGATAATGCGGCGACTTTTTTACCTGGCCCGCTCCTGCGGGCCGGCCCCTGTCCTGGCTGCTACGTTCCCCTGTCGGGCTGCCTGCGCGCGACGACCCTGGAGTGTCTGGTTTGATCGTTTTCCGTTATCTGTCCCGTGAGGTCATGATCACAATGAGCGCCGTGAGTGCGGTGCTCCTGGTGATCATCATGAGCGGGCGCTTCATCAAGTACCTGGCCCAGGCGGCGTCAGGGATCCTCGACCCCGGCGTGCTGTTCATGATCATGGGCTTCCGCCTGCCGGGTTTCCTGCAGTTGATCCTGCCGCTGGGCCTGTTTCTGGGCATCCTGCTGGCCTATGGGCGCCTGTACCTGGAAAGCGAGATGACCGTGCTTTCCGCCACCGGCATGAGCCAGCAGCGCCTGCTGGCGATCACCATGGCCCCGGCGGCGCTGGTCGCCCTGCTGGTGGCCTGGCTGAGCCTGAGCCTGGCGCCGCAGGGCGTCGCCCAAGTCGCCACGATCATCAATCAGCAGGACGCCATGACCGAGTTCGACACCCTGGTGCCGGGTCGCTTCCAGGCGTTGCGCGATGGCACCCGCGTCACCTACACCCAGAGCCTCTCGGAAAACCGCGTCGACCTCAGTGGCGTGTTCATCTCCGAGAAACGCATGTCACAGGACAAGGCGAAGGATCGTGGAATTTCCGTGCTGGTGGCCGAGAAGGGCCGCCAGGAAGTGCGTGCCGATGGCAACCGCTACCTGATTCTGGAGAACGGCTTCCGTTACGACGGCAACCCGGGCGAAGCCAACTACCGCGCCATCCAGTACGACACCTACGGTGTGCTTCTGCCCAAGCCGGACGTGAGCAGTGACATCACCGATCGCGAAGCCATCCCCACCGGCGAGCTGTGGGGCAGCAATGACCCACGGCCTCGCGCCGAGCTGCAGTGGCGCCTGTCGCTGCCCATACTGGTGTTCATCGTGACTCTGATGGCAGTCCCGTTGTCGCGGGTCAACCCGCGCCAGGGCCGTTTCCTCAAACTGCTACCGGCGATCCTTCTGTACATGGCCTATCTGACCCTGCTCATCGCCGCGCGCAGCGCCATGGAAAAAGGCCGGCTGCCCGCAGCGCTTGGCATGTGGTGGGTGCACGCGCTGTTCCTGGCCATCGGCCTGCTGCTGATGTATTGGGAACCCATGAAGCTGGCCCGTGCCAGCCGCCGTGCCAAGGGGGTGACCCATGGTTAAGCTCGATCGTTACATCGGCAAAAGCGTCGCGGTCGCCATTCTGGCCGTGCTGGGGATCATCCTCGGGCTGGCCTCGCTGTTCGCCTTCATCGACGAGATGGGTGACATCAGCGACACCTACACCTTGGTCGATGCCGGCAAATACGTGGCGCTGACGGCTCCGCGACGGGTCTACGACATGCTGCCGATGGCGGCCCTGATCGGCTGCCTGATCGGCCTCGGCAGCCTGGCCAGCAGCAGCGAACTGACCATCATGCGCGCGGCCGGCGTGTCGGTGGGGCGCATCGTCTGGGCAGTGATGAAGCCCATGCTGGTGTTGATGATCGTGGGCGTGCTGGTAGGTGAATACGTTGCCCCGCCTGCAGAAGACAAGGCTCAGGCCGAGCGCTCCCTGGCTCAGGGCAGTGGCGATGCGCAGAGCGGCAAGCACGGCATGTGGCACCGCCAGGGCGATGAATTCATCCACATCAACACGGTCCAGCCACGAGGCCTGCTGTACGGGGTCACCCGTTACCGCTTCGACGACCAGCGCCATATGCTCAGCGCCAGCTTTGCCCGCAAGGCGCAATACGATGGTGATCATTGGCAGTTGAGTGATGTCACTACCACGCTGTTCCACAGCGATCGCAGCGAAGTGGTCAAGGCTCCCGAAGAGCGTTGGGATGTTTCCCTGACTCCACAGCTGCTGAGTACGGTCATTGTCGCACCCGAAGCGCTGTCGATTTCCGGTCTGTGGGGCTACATCCACTACCTCGCCGATCAAGGGCTGAACAACGGTCAGTACTGGTTGGCGTTCTGGGTGAAGGTCCTGCAACCGCTGGTCACGGCAGCGCTGGTGTTGATGGCCATCTCGTTCATCTTCGGCCCGTTGCGTTCGGTCACCCTGGGCCAGCGCGTGTTCACCGGCGTGCTGGTGGGCTTCGTGTTCCGCATCGCCCAGGACCTGCTCGGGCCATCGAGCCTGGTATTCGGCTTCCCACCGCTGCTGGCAGTGGTGCTGCCTGCAGCGATCTGCGCCGTGGCAGGGATCTGGCTGTTGCGACGCGCCGGTTAGCGCAAGCACAGCCACACAGAAAACCGGCCCTCAGTGGCCGGTTTTTCGTTGGGCCATCCGCACCACCTGGCTGCGCGATCCCAGATCGTGCCAGGTGCGCTGGCGTCGATCGAACAGCATCCACCACCAGCCGATCCCCAGGCATAGCCACGACACTATCGCCAGGACAAAGCGCAGCGCCGCCTGGCCCAGGCCGAGCGGGCTACCGTCGGCACTTTGCACGCGGATACCCCAGGCCTGCATGCCCAGGGTCTGCCCGGCACGGGTCCAGAAACAGGCGAAGAAGGCGAACGACAGACTTGCCAGCAGCAGTGAAAGCCATTGGTCATGATCTAAGGCGCCTGCCTCGGACAGGGCGCGCAGGTGAGCTTCGCCGTACCAGAGCACTTGTCCCAGCTTGTACAGCGCGGTGGCGACCATCAGCAGGGCTACCAACAGGATCAGATCGTAGGCCGCCGCAGCCAGCCGGCGAGCCAAGGTTGCCGGCATCGGCTGATGTATAGCGTTCACGGCATCGGGTGCCATCGAGAATCCTTGGAAGGGGGGCAGTCGGCGCTTACCGAGCGGCCACAAAAAAGCCCCAGGCTATCAGCGCTGGGGCTTTTGGGCGACGCTCGAATCAAGCCTCGGCTTGAACCTCGTCGGCCTGCAGGCCTTTCTGGCCCTGCACGGATACGAAGGTGACCTTTTGGCCTTCCTTCAGGCTCTTGAAGCCGTTGCCTTGAATGGCGCGGAAGTGAACGAACAGGTCTGGACCGCTTTCAGGCGTAATGAAACCGAAACCTTTTTCGTCGTTGAACCACTTGACGGTACCGCTTTGACGATTCGACATAGCTTAATTTCCTTGAAACCTAGAAGTATTAACAGCGTCTTTCACATGAAAGAGTACTGGGCTGATTTGCAGGAAAGTTAAGAGACGTCGAACGGGTTGTAGCAGTCATCAGCGCTACTGCCCAGGTCACGATCCAAGCGACCCATGCAAACACAGTGGAGAAACTTTACGCTAACTTCAGCGAGAAAAACAAGCCCTCGCAACCGCGGTGTTCAGACCTTTTTGTGCCGCATTTCAGGCCCTGTTCGGGGCGTTGCCCCAAGTTCGTGCACAAGCTGCATACACTTGACGTCATTGAGTTAAAACAACGGAAACAGTGCAATAAGGTGTGTTGGAACTATGACGCTTTAGCGTCGCGTCATAGTTTTTATCTACCAGGGACGGCTGTCAGCCAGAGTCCATCGATGCGCCAGGTTGCAATCAGCCCCGATAATAGCGTTGCGGCACGAACGGCATCTTGGCAACTTTCATGGGCACGGGCTTGCCACGCACGATGGCACTGAGCGTAGTGTCCAGCGTCGCTGCGCTGGCCTCCACATAGCCCATGGCAACCGGAGCATCCAGGGTCGGGCCGAAACCGCCACTGCAGACGCGACCGACTTCAACGCCTTCGGCATTCAGGATGGGAGCACCCTCACGTACGGGTGTGCGTTCTTGAGGCAGCAGGCCGACGCGCTTGCGTGCAACGCCTTCGTGTTGCTGCGCGAAGATGATCTCGGCACCCGGGAAACCTCCGTCACGGGCACCATCGGCGCGGCGCGTCTTGGAGATGGCCCAGAGCAAGCTGGCCTCGATGGGCGAGGTATCGCTGTCCATGTCATGGCCGTACAGACACAGGCCTGCTTCGAGTCGCAGCGAATCCCGTGCGCCCAGGCCAATGGGTTCCACTTCAGCCTCGGCCAGCAGCGCGCGCGCCAGGGCTTCGGCCTGGGCGTTTGGCACGGAAATCTCGAAACCGTCCTCGCCGGTGTAGCCCGAGCGACTCACGTAGCAGACCACGCCGAGCAGCTCGACGCTGGCGAATTGCATGAACGTCATCTGCGCGACTTCCGGGGCCAGACGTGCCAGCACCGTGACCGCCGCCGGACCCTGAAGCGCCAGCAGCGCACGTGAATCGAACAAGGCTTCGATCGTGCAACGGCCGCTCAAATGCTGTTGCAGGTGGGCCAGGTCCTGGTCCTTGCAGGCAGCGTTGACGACCAGCATCAAGGTGTCGTTGCCCAGGTTCGCCACCATCAGGTCGTCGAGAATGCCGCCCTGTTCGTTGGTGAACAGCGCATAGCGCTGCATGCCCACCGGCAGGTCGATGATGTCCACCGGCACCAACGTTTCGAGGGCCTTGGCGGCGTCGGCGCCGGTCAGGCGAATCTGGCCCATGTGCGACACATCGAACAGGCCGGCCTGGGCTCGGGTGTGTCGATGTTCTTTCATGACGCCCAGTGGGTACTGCACCGGCATGTCGTAGCCGGCGAAGGGCACCATGCGCGCGCCCAGTTCCAGGTGCAGCGCATGCAGCGGGGTGGTTTGCAGAGGGGTATCGGACATAGTCATTCCTTGCGCAGCAGGGCGCGCGGCAATCAAGGCCGCGCACCGCCGTCATCACGCTTGCTGATAGGCTTCGATGGAAGGGCAGGCACACACCAGGTTGCGGTCGCCGAAAACGTTGTCGACCCGGCCAACGGGTGGCCAATACTTGTTTTCCAGCAGGGTCGGCAGCGGGTAGACCGCCTGTTCACGACTGTAGGCGTGGGTCCATTCGCCGACCAACTCGGCGGCCGTGTGCGGCGCATTCTTCAGCGGGTTGTCGTCGCGATCCAGACGGCCTTCCTCGACCGCGCGAATTTCTTCGCGGATCTGGATCATGGCGTTGCAGAAGCGGTCGAGTTCTTCCATCGATTCGCTTTCGGTCGGCTCGATCATCAGGGTGCCCGCCACCGGGAACGACATGGTCGGGGCGTGGAAGCCGAAGTCGATCAAGCGCTTGGCGACGTCGTCGACGCTGATGCCGCTGCTGTCCTTGAGCGGGCGCACGTCGAGGATGCACTCGTGAGCCACCAGGCCGTTGCTGCCGGCGTACAGAATCGGGTAATGCTGCTCCAGGCGACGGGCGATGTAGTTGGCGTTGAGGATGGCCACCTGGGAAGCGCGCTTGAGACCGTCGCCGCCCATCATGCGGATGTACATCCAGGTGATCGGCAGGATGCTGGCGCTGCCGAACGGCGCTGCGCAGACGGCGCCTTCCTTGCGTTCCAGGGCCGCGTGGCCGGGCAGGAACGGAGCAAGGTGCGCTTTCACGCCGATCGGGCCGACACCCGGACCGCCACCGCCATGGGGAATGCAGAAGGTCTTGTGCAGGTTCAGGTGGGACACGTCGCCGCCGAACTTGCCCGGCGCGCACAGGCCCACCATGGCGTTCATGTTGGCGCCATCGATGTACACCTGGCCTCCGTGGTCATGGATGATCGCGCAGATCTCGCGGATACCTTCCTCGAACACGCCATGGGTGGACGGGTAGGTGATCATCAGGGCTGCCAGCTTGTCGCTGTGCTCGATGGCCTTGGCGCGCAGGTCTTCGATGTCGACGTTGCCGCGCGCGTCGCAGGCGGTGACCACCACGCGCATCCCGGCCATGTGCGCCGTAGCCGGATTGGTGCCGTGGGCCGAGGACGGAATCAGGCAGATGTCGCGATGCGCTTCGCCACGGCTTTGGTGGTAGGCCCGAATCGCCAGCAGCCCGGCGTATTCACCCTGGGAACCGGCGTTGGGCTGCAGGGACACGGAGTCGTAACCGGTGGCGGCGCACAGCATGCTCTCCAGCTCGTCGGTCAGCAGTTGATAGCCCAGGCTCTGCGCGGCCGGAGCGAAAGGGTGCAACTGGCCAAATTCGGCCCAGGTCACCGGGATCATCTCGCTGGCGGCGTTGAGCTTCATGGTGCAGGAGCCCAGCGGGATCATGGTGCGATCCAGGGCCAGGTCCTTGTCGGCCAGGCGGCGCAGATAGCGCATCAGCTCGGTTTCCGAGTGATAGCGGTTGAAGACCGGATGTTGCAGGATCGCCGACTGACGCAGCAGGGCTTCGGGCAGTCGATCGGTGACTTCGTCGGCCAGGGTCTGGAAGGTCACCTCGGTGCTTTCGTTGTGGAACAGCGCGAACAGCGCTTCCACATCGGCCTGGCGGGTGGTTTCGTCCAGCGAGATGCCCACGCGCTCGGCATCGACCTCGCGCAAGTTGATACCCGCGGCACGGGCCTGCTCATGCAGGCGCTCGGTCGCGTTGCCGGTGGCAAGGGTCAGGGTGTCGAAGAAATGCTGCTGCTCGACGCGCACGCCCAGTTGCGTCAGGCCGCGCGCCAGGATGGCGGTGAGCTGGTGGGTGCGCCGAGCGATCTGGATCAAGCCAGCCGGGCCGTGGTAGACCGCGTACATGCTGGCGATGTTGGCCAGCAGGACCTGCGCCGTGCAGATGTTGCTGGTGGCCTTCTCGCGGCGGATATGCTGCTCGCGGGTCTGCATGGCCAGGCGCAGGGCGCTCTTGCCGTGACGGTCCACGGACACGCCGACCAGACGGCCTGGCATGTCGCGTTTGAAGCTGTCGCGGGTGGAGAAATACGCAGCGTGCGGGCCGCCGAAACCCAACGGCACACCAAAACGCTGGGCGCTGCCGATGGCCACGTCGGCACCGAATTCACCCGGCGGGCTGAGCAGGGTCAAGGCCAGCAGATCTGCGGCCACAGCCACCAGAGCGTTGCCGGCGTGGAAGCGCTCGACCAGTTCGCGGTAATCGAAAATGTCGCCGTTGCTGGCGGGGTACTGCAGCAGTGCGCCAAAGAAGCCGTCGGTGTCGGCGAGCTGGTGCTCGTCGCCGACGACCACCTCGATACCCAAGGGCTCAGCGCGGGTGATCAGTACGGCCAGGGTCTGCGGGTGGCAGTGGCTGGAGGCGAAGAAGCGCTGGCTGCTCTTGTTCTTGCTCAGGCGTTTGCAAAAGGTCATGGCTTCGGCAGCCGCGGTCGCTTCGTCGAGCAGCGAGGCATTGGCGATGGGCAAGCCGGTCAGGTCGCTGATCAGGGTCTGGAAGTTCAGCAGCGCTTCCAGGCGGCCCTGGGAAATTTCCGGCTGATACGGCGTGTAGGCCGTGTACCACGCAGGGTTTTCCAGCAGGTTGCGCAGAATCGGCGCTGGCGTGTGGGTGTTGTAATAGCCCTGGCCGATGTAGTTCTTGAACAGTTGGTTCTGCTGGGCAATGGCCTTGATGGCGGCCAAGGCATCGGCTTCGCTCTGCCCGGCAGACAGACCAAGCACGCTGGTGCCCTTGATGCTTTCGGGGATGACGCTGGCGCTCAGCGCGTCCAGGTTGTCGTAGCCGAGAAAATCGAGCATGGCCTGCTCGTCGGCAGGGCCGGGGCCGATGTGGCGAGCGATGAATTCGTTGTCGGTGTGCAGTGCAATGGCGCGAGTCATGGTCGATCCTCAGCCTTGGGCGGCGATCAGGTTGTCGTAGGCGGGCTGGTCGAGCAAGGCGTGAACCTGGTCCAGGTCATCGGGGATGAAACGGAAGAACCAGCCCTGTGCCAGTGGGTCCTGATTGACCAGTTCCGGGGCGGCATCGAGCGCTGCGTTGACCTCGACGATCTCGCCGTCGAGCGGCATGTTGATGCTGCTGGCAGCCTTCACCGATTCCAGCACCGAAACCTCGGCATCGCGCGCGTGGTGGGCCAATTCGGGCAACTGCACGAACACGACATCGCCCAAGGCGTTCTGGGCAAAAGGGGTGATGCCGACTGTGACGCTGCCGTCGGCTTCGAGGCGTAGCCATTCGTGTTCGACGGTGAAACGCAACTCGCTCATGGAAACTCCGCAATGATTTGGGGTTCAGCAATGGCGGTTACTTAGCAAGATGGTTGCCAGATTCCCCAAAGCCACACACTTCAAGGCCTTCAGGCAGATGACCTACGTCCAGCAGCAGATTGGCTGTAACGAAAACGCTACGCATCACGCGGGCCCATACCTGGCGATAGCCCCTGTAGCAGCGGCGCAAGCCGCGTCGGCGCCAAACGCGGTCTGTCGAATACACTGCGGTGGGCCCAGACGCGGCTTGCGCCGCTGCTACAGGGCGCATCAGACAAGGGTGTATTGGATTGCGTACGGTGTATTGGAATCGATACGGTATGGGTTGTGTGACGTGTCAGGATGCGCTACCAATACCGTACTTGCGCAGTCGATTCGCAATGGCCGTATGTGACGTCTGCAGTCGGCTGGCCAACTGGCGGCTCGACGGATAGCTGGGGTATAGCTTTTCCAACAGCGCTTTTTCGTAGGCGCCCACCGCCTGCTCCAGGCTGACCACCTCACCGTCGTTGCGGTGGGTCACGCGGGTACCGGCAATATCCAGATCACCGATATCCACCGTATTGCTTTCGCAGACGGCAGCGGCGCGAAAGATCACGTTCTGCAACTGCCGGACATTGCCCGGCCAGCGGTTGCCCAGCAAGGCAGGATAAGTATTCGCTGTCAGTCGGCACATCGGCCGCTGAATCTGCGTGCAGGCCTGCTGCATGAAGTAACGCGCGAGCAACAGAATGTCTTCGCCGCGCTCGCGCAGCGGCGGCACATTCAGGTTGAGCACGTTGAGGCGGTAGAACAAGTCTTCCCGAAACGCTCCTTCGGCCACCATCTGCTCCAGATTGCGGTGGGTGGCGCTGAGGATGCGCACATTGACCTTGACCTCGCGGTCGCCGCCGACCCTGCGAAAGCTGCCATCGTTGAGAAAACGCAGCAGCTTGGCTTGCAGGTACGGCGACATTTCACCGATTTCGTCGAGGAACACCGTGCCCTGGTGGGCCAACTCCATCAGCCCCGGCTTGCCGCCTCGCTGGGCACCCGTGAAGGCGCCGGGGGCGTAGCCGAACAGCTCGCTCTCGGCGAGGTTCTCCGGCAGCGCGGCACAATTGAGAGCCAGGAACGGCGCCCCGTGGCGCGCGCTGACGGCATGGCAGGCACGTGCCACCAGTTCCTTGCCGGTGCCGGTTTCGCCCTGGATCAATAAAGGCGCATCCAGGGCCGCAACGCGTTGCGCTCGAGCCTTCAGCGCACGAATGGGTGCAGAGTCACCCAGCAGCGAGTCGAATCCCTCGGCATGGTCGTGGTGCAGGGCGGCCAGCCGTTCACCCATGCGGTTGGGCGGGTACAGCGTCAGCAAGGCACCTGCGTCGGTGATGGGTGTGGCATCGAGCAGCAGCGTCTGACCATTCAGATTGACCTCGCGCAGTGGCAGTCGGAACCCCTGTTCCAACAGGGAACCGAGCAGGGCCGGATCGGCGAACAGATCGGCCACCGACTGCCCGGCCGGCTCGCGACCATACAGCTCGACCAAGGCCGGGTTGGCCAGCAGAACATTGCCGGCACTGTCCAGCGCCAGCACTGGATCGGCCATGGCGGCCAGCAGGGCTTCGAGCTGCAGATGCCGGCGCTGTCCGGGCAGGATGTCGACCACACGCACGTCTTCCACGCCCTTTACCCGGAACAGGGCATCGTGCAGCTCTTCCAGGACCAGCGGGCTGAGCGTCGGCGCATCGATGTAGACGTTGGGTGGGACCATCTCGACGGCATCGAGATTGAGATTGCGGGCACCAAGCAATGCCAGCACTTCCTGGGTGATGCCGACACGGTCGATGAAGCTGACGTGGATACGCATGGGTTTCGTGCATTCTGGACAGCGGAGGCAGGCAGTATGCCTTGCCATGGCTCAAAGCTGTAGGGCCGAGGCTGTGGGTCAGCGCTCGGCAGTGACGCGTTCGGGTCGCGACCAGATCCACAGGTTGACCAGCACCATGCCCGCGATGGCAGCGTAGACCGGCCAGTGTTGCTTGAGGGTGAACCACATCACCAGCGAGCAGATCACCATGCTGACGGTGGCGCTGACCTTGGTCCGGCGGGTGATCACCTTGCCATTGCGCCAGTTGTGCAGCATGGGGCCGAACAACTTGTGGTTCTCCAGCCAGGCGCTGAGCCGCGGCGAGCTTTTGGTTGCCGCCCACGCGGCCAGCAGGATGAACTCGGTGGTGGGCAACCCCGGCACCACGATCGCGATCAGCCCGATGATCAGGCTGGTATAGGCCAGCAGGCCGTAAAGCACGCGGGCCATCTTTGAGGGGAGCGGGCGAGGGTTGTCCATGAGTTCCATACAGTCGGGTTTCAAGCCGGCGCCGTGTCCCGATGATCGGCGTAGGTGTGTTGCAGCAGCACCTGCAAGCGCGCGAACGCGTCGTTGGCCGCCTGGTCGGCTTCCGCTTCTTCGCTCGGGCTGAAGGGCAGGGCATCGAAAATTGCGTTGAAGGCTTTCCAGCCCTTGCCGCGTCCGCCTTCGGGTTCGGCCAGATGACGAGCACCGAAACTCTCCGTGTAGCCCAGGGCGTTGGCCCGCTTGATCAGGATAGCGGCGCCGAGTTTAGACCCTTCGGAGACACGAATCCAGGTCAGCGCCGTCGCCAGGCTGGGCTCGCTGAGGGCGCCCGGAACAGGTTGCGGAATGGCCACGCCCAGATCGATCAGGTCGGCCTTGGCCGCCTCAGCGCGGCAGCGCCCGGGCAGGTCGGGAAACAAGGCGATCAGGGCGGGATCGTTGTACAGGTGCTGCAGCTCCGACTGGAACAGGTACTGCATCTGCAGAAAGCGCCCGTAGCTTTCCGGCGTATCGAATGGCGCGTGGCGGGCCACGGTGTTTTCCAGGCTGTCATGCAACGCCTGGCTGATCGCGCGCAAGCGCGCGGAGCGCAGTGGGGCGTGGTCCTGAGGGTGCTCGGTGACGGTCATTGCGAATTCCTTGAAAATGCGGTGCTGTGTAGACGAGACGAATCGACTCACAGCGGACCGTAAAAAAATCTCACCACAGGGGCAGCGGTTATCTGCCCCTACAGTGCCATTATCAGATGTCCCAAACCAGATTGATCGCGAAATTACGACCAGGAGCCGTGAGACGGTCGAGGTTGGCGGGTGATGTCACCGCCGCTTCGCCCACACCGTCATAACTGCGTACGTCGTCCCATAGCCAGTATTTCTTGTCGGTGAGGTTGTACAGGCCGGCGTTGACGGTGACGTCGTCGGTGACCTTGTAGTAACCGGCCAGGTCGAGGATGCCGAATCCAGGCGTTTTGAACACGCCGCTGCCGTCCGGCGACTTGAACGCGCTGCTGTCCACTCGGTTCTGCCGCTTGACCAGTGTCCAGCTGAGCAGGCCGCCGTATTGCTGCTGCTCGTAACCCAGGCCGAAGACACCCTTGAGCGGATTGACGCTGTTGATCGGTTGGCCGTTGTCTTCGTTCTTGCCATGGGCGTAGGCGATGGAGCCCTGGCTGTAGAGACCTTGCGGTGCGCCGAAGCTGTCCAGGTTCAAGCGGCCCTTGAGCTCGACGCCCTTGATGGTGGCGTGCTTGATATTGTTGCTTTGGAACACCGCGGACGTCGCCCCGGGGGTGACCGCATCTTCGTTGATGAAGTCACGATACTGGTTGTAGAACACCGCGATGTCGAAAGTGCCGGCTTCGAATTTGCCGCGCAGACCGGTTTCATAGCTTCTGCTTTTCTCTGGATCCAGGTCCGGATTGGGCTGGACCGTATAACCGGCGCCCAGGTTTTCGAAGCGACCGTACAGCGCCTTGGCCGAGGGCGTGCGGAAGCCTTCGGCGTACTGCCCGTACCAGGTGTAGTGGTCATC
Source organism: Pseudomonas sp. Leaf129 (assembly GCF_001423465.1). NCBI lineage: Bacteria > Pseudomonadati > Pseudomonadota > Gammaproteobacteria > Pseudomonadales > Pseudomonadaceae > Pseudomonas > Pseudomonas sp. Leaf129. Next base: position 67,881 of record NZ_LMOC01000010.1, read on the forward strand.
GAAGTCGTAGGTCACGCCCATCGTGGGTGACAACCGGTGCCAGTTCCGATCGCTGTCGGTCACGGTGTACTCGCCCTTGGGGTTGACCGTGCGCAGGAACTCATCGGTCAGGCGGGGCTTGAGCTGGGTGTAGTCATAGCGAGCGCTGGGCCGGAAGGTCCACTGGTTCCAGCGGATCTCGTCCTGGGCGAACAGGCTGTAGGTGTTGATGGTCGGGTCGGGGAAGTCGCTGGACTTGACCAGGCGATCGGTCGAACTGTCGGCGCCGATGGCTCGGCAACTGCCCATCACGGTCAGGCAGGTCCCGTAGCCGCTGCGCGAGCCGGTGACCTTCTGCTGGCGGATGTTCGTGCCGTAGGTCAGTAGGTGATCGGTTTGTCCCACCTGAAAGGCCTTGTCCAGTTGCAGGTCGAACACCCACTGGCGCTCTTTGTACAGGGTGTCACGCGTTCGCAGCACATCGCGTGCGCGCGGAACGACATAGTGCTCTTCGGTGTGCTGGTCGGTCTTGGCGATCTGGTAGTTCAGGCTCCACTTGATGTGATCGGCCACGACGCTGTCCAGGCCGAAGTCGTGGTTCAAGCCGAAGCGCTCGCGGGTGACCGTGTCATTGCCACCGCGCGATCGATAGAAATTCAGCGGGCTGCCATTGGCATACGGGCCGCCATAGGCGCTTTTCAGGTCGACATCACGGTCGTCCTTGTACTTTTCATAGGTAAGCCCGAACCGAGCGTCGTCGGCGTAGTTCCAGCCCAGCTTGGCCAGAACGTTGGTGGAGCGCACATCCTTGGGGTCGGCCGCGGTGCGGCTCAGTCCGGTACTGTTGTGATCTGCGTGGGACTCGGTTTCATGCCCGTTGCGCTGGCTCACATGCAGCAAGGCGTCGAGGTCACCCGTACGGCCGGCCACGGTGGCCGAGCTCAGCCAGCTCTCGTCTGCCGAGCTGTAGCCGGTCTTCAGGCGCGCGCCGATGTCCTTGCCCGGCTTGATGATGTCTTCCGGGTCCAGGGTGTAATAGCTGACCACCCCACCGATGGCGCTGCTGCCGTACAGCGACGACGCCGGCCCGCGCAGGATTTCCACCCGCTTGACGATTTCCGGGTCGACGTAGTTGCGCTCGGTTTGCGCATAGGGGCCGTTGAAGAAGCTGTCCGGCACTTCGACGCCATCGACCTGAGTGAGGATGCGGTCGCCATCGATGCCGCGAATGTTGTAGCCGGTGATGCCACTGCGCAGGCCGGTGCCGCCCGCTGACACGCCCGGTTCGTAGCGCACCACATCCTGAATCGTGTTGACGTTGTCACGGTCCAGCTGCGTGCGGTCCTGCACGCTGACGGTGCTCGGTACGCTGTCGGCGCTCTGTTCCTGGCGGGTGGCGCTGACGGTCATCTGTTGCAGGGCGATCACGGCACCCGGCGGACTGCGCTCGAGCACGACATTATTGGCGCTAATTTTCCGGTAGCGCAGCGATGTGCCCGCGAGCAGGCGATCCAGTGCCTGTTCCGGCGTCAGGTTGCCACGTGCGCCGGGTGATACAACGTCCCGAGCGAGCTCGGCGGGCAGTCCGACTTGCCATCCCGTCGTGGTGCTGAAGCCGTTCAAGGCCGATGTCAGAGGTTGCTGGGCGATGCTGAAGGAGTGACTGACGCTGTTGCGGGCGCTGCTTGGTGTCGGCTCTGCAGCGCTGCCCACGGCAGGCACGGCGGCCAGCAGCAGGGCAGCGGCGAGCACCGAGTGGTGGAACGTTGGACGAGTGAAACCTGTGGGCATCGAAAGCGCTCCTTGTCGCGTGTCGTTATAGTGTCGCTGATTCGAATACGAATCAGTTGCATTGGCTATGACTAGACGGATGGGGAAGCGCTACAGCGTAAAAATAATTATGCGGGTTATGCAGGTTGTTGGTTCATGAGAGTGACGTGTCTGTCAGTTCAGGATGACCAGCGCCGGAAACTCCCGCACCTGCGCCGACGTTACCTGGGCCAGCGAGCGAACTACATCGAGCGGATTGTCCAGGCGGTAATTGCCGGTCACCGCCACCTGCTCGAGTTTTTTGTCGGTATTGATGATCCACCCTGGGTAATAGCGTCGAAGTTCGGCGAGCACCTCGCCCATGGGGCAGTTCTCGAAGATCAGCCGGCCCTGGACCCAGGCCAGATCCTTCTGCGGATCGAGCCGCTCGCGTGTGCCGAACCCCTTGGGGCCGATACGGATACTGTCGCCGGCGTTCAGACGGACTTTCTCGTCATGGCTGGCGCTGAGGTCGACGTTGCCGCGCTGTACCCGCACCTGCGCCTGGCCATCGTGGTAGCTAACGGCGAAGGCGCTGTCGAGCACATCGGCACGCACCGGGCCGGCTCGCACCTGCAAAGGTTGCCGACGGCTGGGCGGCACCTCGAAAAAGGCTTCGCCTTCGTACAGGCGCGCGCTGCGTTGCCGCGTGTCGATTCGGCTGGAAAAGGCCGAATCGGTGTTGAGCAGCACCTTGGAGCCGTCCTCCAGTTCCAGGTGCTGGCGTTCGCCGACCTGGGTCAGATGAGCAGCCTGTACGCGCAGCGGCAGGTGGGTGAAATTGAGTACGCCGACCACCAGTATCGCGGCGGTGGCGAGGGGTTTCCAATGCCGCCGCCACGCCGGCGTTCGGCACTGCGTTTGCAGGGCCACGGCGGCGTCCTGCACCGGCGCCCCGTGCCACACGGCGCGGGCTTGCTCGAACGCAGCGGCATGTCCGGGGTCGGCCAGCAGCCAGGTCTCGAATGCCCTTTGCTCGGCGGGGTCGGCGCAGGGCTGAACGATCAGCCAATCGATGGCTTGCTCCGTGACGGGCGTCAATGGCGCCTGTTCTGGTGAATGCTGCCGGTTCACGGGTGTTGCTCCAGGCGCTGTGCGACGCCGATGCAGATCGCCATGATCAATTTCAATTCCTTCTGTACGGTGCTTGCCGAGACGTCCAGCTCCTGGGCAATCTCTACATAACTGCTGCCATGCACTCGGCTCAATATGAAAATGCGCTGCTGGCGCGGCGTCAGTCGGCCAAGGCTCAGGGTCAGCCTGGCCAGCAGGCGCTCGGCATGAGCCGCCTCATCTGGAGTGCTGCTCGCTGCTGCAATGCTTTGTAGCACGTCGAGGGGCACATCTTCGACCATGGTCCGCTCCTGCACCCGCCGTGAGCGCAGATAATCCAGTGCCAGATTGCGCGCTGTCTGAAACACGAAGGGTTCGAGGTGCTCGATGGGTCGCTCGCCCAGGGCACGGTTGACCCTCAGGTAGGTTTCCTGAAGCAGGTCTTCGGCGGTGCTGGGGTTGCGTACCATGCGCTGAAGGGTGCGCAGCAGACTCAAGCGCTGGGAGAGAAAAACGGAATTGAAGCGTGATTGACTCACGGAAGTGCTCGACCGGAAAGCAGCAGATGATAATGCTTCTCATCTGTTCATCTAGTCAAGTCGCGATCTTTGCAAGAGGTATCGCGGCTGGAGACGGCATCAACCGTATCCAGCCGCTATGGGGTCTTACTTGGCGTTGATCAGCGCCAGGCAGTTGTCCAGCATGCGGTTCGAGAAGCCCCACTCGTTGTCGTACCAGGCCATGACCTTGACCAGCTTGCCGTTGACCTTGGTGTGGTTGGCATCGAAGATCGACGACAGCGGGTTGTGGTTGAAGTCGGTCGAGACCAGCGGCAGGGTGTTGTAACCCAGCACCTTGGACTGTTCGGCCGCCGCCTGCATCAGCGCGTTGATCTCGTCACGGCTGACTTCGCGCGACAGGTTCAGGGTCAGGTCGACCAGCGATACGTTGATCACTGGGACGCGTACTGCCATGCCGGTCAGCTTGCCGGCAAGTTCGGGCAGCACCAGGCCCACTGCCTCGGCAGCACCGGTCTTGCTGGGGATCATCGACTGGGTGGCCGAGCGCGCGCGGTAGGGGTCGCTGTGGTACACGTCGATCAGGTTCTGGTCGTTGGTGTAGGCATGGATCGTGGTCATCAGACCCTGCTCGATGCCCAGCTCGCGGTGCAGTACCTGGGCAACCGGCGCCAGGCAGTTGGTGGTGCACGAGGCGTTGGAGATCACCTCGTGGGACTGGCGCAGCACTTCATGGTTGACGCCATAGACCACCGTGGCGTCGGCGCCCTTGGCCGGGGCCGAGATGATCACCTTGCGCGCGCCGGCGGTCAGGTGCGCCGCGGCCTTCTCACGGTCAGTGAACAGGCCGGTGCATTCGAACACCACGTCGATCTTCTCGGCCTTCCACGGCAGCTCGGCCGGGTTGCGGATCGCGCTCACCGAGATGCGATCGCCATTGACCGTCAGGCCTTCCTTGTCGTGCTCCACCGTGCCGTCGAAGGTGCCATGCACCGTGTCGTACTTGAGCAGGTGGGCGTTGATCGCGCTGTCGCCCAGGTCGTTGATGGCGACGACTTGCAGGTCCTGGCGGTAGCCTTGGGTATAGAGTGCCCGCAGGACGTTGCGGCCGATGCGGCCAAAACCGTTGATTGCTATGCGAATGGTCATGAGTGATTCCTGTAATCAGATTGGGTGATTCCCCTTGGATCAGGTCCGGGCAAGCAGGTCACGTAATCTGTTTTGTTGTTGGAATTACAAGATTATTCGCATAGAAATAGAAAACAAGCCTTTTTAGTGGCAATATTTTGTTCTATCTACAACGAGTGACCGGTACAACCCTTCCTTCACATCGATTCTGCCTGCAGGGCTTTGAGCCCTGGCACAGGTCGTAGTTCGGACAGAGTGTTGCAGAGGTCGCCCCCAAAGCCTGGAGTTCTTCACATGCATCCCCGCGTCCTTGAGGTCACCCAACGGCTGATCGCGCGTAGCCAAGCTACCCGCGAGCACTACCTGCAACTGATCGACAGCGCTGCCAGCGACGGCCCCATGCGGGGCAAGCTGCAGTGTGCGAACTTTGCCCATGGAGTAGCGGGGTGCGGCACCGAAGACAAGCACCAACTGCGCATGATGAACGCGACCAATATCGCAATTGTTTCGTCATATAACGACATGCTCTCGGCGCATCAGCCTTACGAGACCTACCCCGAACAGCTCAAGCAGGCCCTGCGTGAAATCGGCTCGGTCGGCCAGTTCGCCGGCGGCGTGCCGGCCATGTGCGATGGTGTGACCCAGGGCGAGCCCGGCATGGAACTGAGCCTGGCCAGCCGCGAGACCATTGCGCTGTCCACAGCCGTGGCGCTGTCGCACAACATGTTCGACGGTGCGCTGATGCTCGGCATCTGCGACAAGATCGTGCCGGGCTTGATGATGGGGGCCCTGCGTTTTGGCCATCTGCCCATGATCTTCGTCCCCGGCGGACCGATGCCGTCGGGCATTTCCAACAAGGAAAAGGCCGATGTCCGGCAGCGCTATGCCGAGGGCAAGGCCAGCCGTGAGGAGTTGCTCGAATCGGAGATGAAGTCCTACCACAGTCCGGGCACCTGCACCTTCTATGGCACGGCCAACACCAATCAGCTGCTCATGGAGGTGCTCGGCCTGCATTTGCCGGGCGCCTCGTTCGTCAACCCCAATACGCCGCTGCGCGACGCGCTGACCCATGAAGCGGCTCATCAGGTGACGCGCCTGACCAAAGCCAATGGCGAGTTCACGCCCATTGGTCGCATCGTCGACGAAAAGTCACTGGTGAATTCGATCGTCGCCCTGCACGCCACGGGCGGTTCGACCAACCACACCCTGCACATGCCGGCGATCGCCATGGCAGCAGGCATCATCCTGACCTGGCAGGACATGGCCGACCTTTCCGAAGTCGTGCCTACCCTGTCCAATGTCTACCCGAACGGCAAGGCTGACATCAACCATTTCCAGGCCGCTGGCGGCATGGCGTTCCTGATTCGCGAGCTGCTCGGTGCAGGCCTGTTGCACGAGGATGTCAACACCGTGGCCGGCCATGGCCTGAGCCGCTATACCCGCGAGCCGTTTCTGGAAGACGGCCGTCTGGTCTGGCGCGAAGGGCCTGTGGCGAGCCTCGACGAGAGCATTCTGCGCCCGGTGGCACGCCCGTTTTCGGCCGAGGGCGGATTGCGCGTGATGGAAGGCAACCTGGGCCGTGGCGTCATGAAAGTGTCTGCTGTGGCTCTGGAGAATCAGGTGGTGGAGGCGCCTTGCCGCGTGTTCCAGGACCAGCAGGAACTGGCCGACGCGTTCAAGGCCGGCGAGCTGGAAAAGGATTTCGTCGCCGTCATGCGTTTCCAGGGCCCGCGCTCCAACGGCATGCCGGAACTGCACAAGATGACGCCGTTTCTCGGCGTGCTGCAGGACCGCGGCTTCAAGGTCGCGCTGGTTACCGACGGGCGCATGTCCGGCGCGTCTGGCAAGATTCCCGCCGCCATTCATGTCAGCCCCGAAGCGGCCAGTGGCGGACCGTTGGCCTTGGTGCGCGATGGCGATATCATCCGGGTCGACGGTGTCGAAGGTACCTTGCAGGTGCGCGTCGATGCCCAGACGCTGGCCAGCCGCACCCCGGCGGTCGGCACCTTGGCCAATGGCGTAGGTTGCGGGCGTGAACTGTTCGGGTTCATGCGCCAGGCCTTCAGCTCGGCCGAGCAAGGCGCCAGTGCCTTCACTTCGGGGTTGGAGATTTTGCGATGACACTCGCCCTCATTGGCGATATTGGCGGTACCAACGCACGTTTCGCCATCTGGGAGAATGACGCATTGCATTCGGTCCGGGTCTTCGCGACGGCGGACCACACCAGCCCCGAGCACGCGATCGGCGTGTACATGGCCGACCTCAAACTGCAGAAAGGCGATATCGGTGCCGCGTGCCTGGCGGTGGCCGGCCCGGTGGACGGTGACGAATTTCGCTTCACCAACAGCCATTGGCGCCTGAGCCGCAAGGCCTTCTGCCAGACCCTGCAGCTGGATCACCTGCTGCTGATCAACGACTTCACGGCCATGGCCTTGGGCATGACCCGGCTGCAGCCCGACGAGTATCAGCTGGTGTGCGAAGGGGAGGCCGACCCTGCACGTCCGGCCGTGGTCATCGGTCCGGGCACCGGCCTGGGCGTGGGCACCTTGATCGGCCTGCGCAACGGCTGGATGGCGCTGCCGGGGGAGGGCGGCCACGTCGACCTGCCGGTTGGCAGCCCCCGCGAAGCTCAGCTGCGAGCGCACATCGAAGCGCAGATCGGTCACGTCAGTGCCGAAACGATTCTGAGCGGTGGCGGCTTGTTGAGGTTGTATCAAACTGTGTGCGAAGTGGACGGTCACGAGCCATCCTGCGACTCACCTGCGCAAGTCACCGAAGCCGGTCTGGCCGGCGATCCCGTCGCCCGCGAAACCCTGGAGCAATTCTGTCGCTTTCTCGGCCGGGTGGCGGGCAACAATGTGCTGACCGTGGGCGGTCGCGGTGGTGTGTACATCGTCGGCGGCGTGATCCCGCGCTTCCTGGAAATCTTCATGCAGAGCGGTTTCGCCGAAAGCTTCGCCGACAAGGGCTGCATGAGCGATTACTTCAAGGGCATTCCCGTGTGGGTGGTCACGGCCGAGTTCTCCGGGCTGCTGGGCGCTGGCGTGGCCTTGCAACAGGCGCAAGCTTGAGCGTTTAATCAGCCCTTGAAAAAAGCCGGGCGTATCGACCCGGCAATGACAACAAGGACGCCCACGTGAGCACTGTCGGCAAATCGATCCTGCTGGTCGATGACGATCAGGAAATCCGCGAACTGCTGGACACCTACCTGAGCCGCGCCGGCTTTGCCGTGCGCACCACGGCCAACGGCGCGGGCTTTCGCGAAGCCCTGAGCGCCGAGGTCGGCACCGACCTGGTGATTCTCGACGTCATGCTGCCCGACGAAGACGGCTTCAGCCTGTGCCGCTGGATCCGCCAGCATCCACGCATGGCCCAAGTGCCGATCATCATGCTGACGGCCAGCTCCGATGAAGCGGACCGGGTAATCGGTCTCGAATTAGGCGCCGATGACTATCTGGGCAAACCGTTCAGCCCTCGCGAGCTGCAAGCGCGCATCAAGGCGCTGCTGCGGCGCAGCCAGTTCGCCAGCGAGCGTAGCGAGCGCAGCGGCGAGGTGCTTGGCTTCGACGAGTGGCGGCTCGATACCGTGAGCCACCGGTTGTTTCACACCGATGGCGAGGAGGTGTTCCTGTCCGGTGCCGACTTCGCCTTGCTCAAACTGTTTCTCGATCATCCCCAGCAGATTCTCGACCGCGACACCATCGGCAACGCCACCCGCGGGCGCGAGCCGATGCCTCTGGACCGCATCGTCGACATGGCGGTCAGCCGTCTGCGCCAGCGCCTGCGCGACAACGACAAACCGCCCCGGTTGATCCGCACGGTGCGCGGTAGCGGTTACCTGCTGGCGGCCCACGTTGCGCCTGTTTAAACCACGCTCGCTGCTGGGCCGCATGCTCTTGCTGACACTGCTGGCGGTGCTGCTGGCGCAGGGGTTGTCCAGCGTGATCTGGTTGTCGCAGTTGCGGGCCACTCAGCTCGAAGGACTGGTTACCAGCGCGCGCAGCCTGGCGCATTCGATGGCGGCCAGCGTCAGCTATTTTCGTTCGCTGCCACTGGCCTATCGGCCGCTGGTGCTGGATCAGCTGCGCAGCATGGGCGGTACGCGCTTTTTCGTATCGCTCAATGACAAGCCCCTGGGCATGCAGTTGCTCGAACCGACCGCACGCAAGACCGCGGTAATCGAGGCGGTGTCTGCGGTGCTCAGATCTCAGCTGGGCAGCGACGTGGATATTTCGGTGACCTTCGTCAGCCCCGATGATCTGCGCATCTTCAACAGCGGCCTGAAGCTGGACGAACTGCCGCGTTCCTGGGCGCACTACGCCCTGACCCTGGAGCCGGTGAATCCACCGGTGCTGGTCACCCAGATTCGCCTGGGGCCGAGCGAATGGCTGTACATCGCTTCACTGTTGCCCGAACCCTACACGACCCTGGAAGAAGAGGGACTGCCGGCCCAGCAGATCTGGTTCATCGCCCTCACCAGCGGTTTCCTGTTGCTGTTCATCGGCGTGCTGGTGCACTGGCAGAGTCGTCCTCTCAAACGTCTGGCTCGCGCCGCACGCGAGTTGTCCTTGGGCGAGGTCAACAACCAGCCGCCCATGGACGGAGGCGGCAGCGAGGTGGTGGAAGTGGCGCGGGCGCTGAATGCCATGCGCGAGCGCATCAGCCGCTACCTGACCGAACGCAGCCAGTTGTTCAGCGCCATCTCCCATGACTTGCGCACGCCCATCACCCGTTTGCGGCTGCGCGTCGAACTGCTCGACGATCCCACCCTGGAGGCCAAGTTCGGCCGCGACCTGGACGAGCTGGAATTGCTGGTCAAGGGCGCACTGCAATGCGTGAAAGACACCGACATCCACGAGAACATCGAGCGGGTCGATCTCGATCAGGTCCTCGACTGTCTGGTGGAACCTTATCTGGCGCCGCACGGCAATGGCCGTGTGACCCTGGAAGGCCAGGCGCGCCGACCCTACGCCGGCAAGCCGCTGGCCATCAAACGCTGCATCGGCAACCTGATCGACAACGCCCTCAAGTACGGTGACCGCGCGCACCTGTCCATCCACGACGATGCGCAGGCCTTCGTGCTGTACGTGGACGATGAGGGCCCCGGTGTACCCGAGCAACGATTACAGAAGGTCTTCGAGCCGCACTTCCGCCTGGCCGGTACCCAGCAGGGCTATGGGCTAGGGCTGGGTATCGCGCGCAACATCGCCCACAGCCACGGTGGCGAGGTGACGTTGCAGAATCTTCCGGCCGGTGGCTTGCGGGTGACATTGGTCTTGCCGCGCAAGACGGTGTGAGCGGTCCGCGTGTTTCTGCACACCAACTGGCCGGGCGATCATGAATGTCACCAGTCTGTGACATTTCCCTATCCCTTCGTTACCTGCACCCCACTTGGCGGTGTTTACACTCTCACGCAACGCAAGCATCAGACTTGCCTCTGCATAACAACAAAAAAGGAAGTCCCATGAACAAGCTCTCTCGCCTCGCCCTCGTCGTTTCCTTCGCCTCCCTGTTCCCGCTCAGTGCCATGGCTGCCGATTCCAAAGGTTCGGTGGAAGTGGTCCATTGGTGGACGTCAGGCGGTGAAAAAGCGGCGGTCGACGTGCTCAAGGCGCAGGTCGAGAAAGATGGCTTCACCTGGAAAGACGGGGCCGTAGCCGGTGGCGGCGGTTCGACTGCCATGACCGTGCTCAAGAGCCGCGCCGTGGCCGGCAACCCGCCTGGTGTAGCCCAGATCAAAGGCCCGGACATCCAGGAATGGGCGTCGACCGGCCTGCTCGACACCGACGTGCTGAAAGATGTCGCCAAGTCGGAAAAGTGGGACAGTCTGCTCGACAAGAAAGTCTCCGATACCGTGAAGTACGACGGTGATTACGTCGCCGTGCCGGTGAATATTCACCGCGTGAACTGGCTGTGGATCAACCCGGAAGTGTTCAAGAAAGCCGGTATCACCAAGAACCCGACCACTCTCGAAGAGTTCTACGCTGCAGGCGACAAGCTCAAGGCTGCAGGTTTCATCCCTCTGGCCCATGGTGGTCAGCCTTGGCAGGACAGCACCGTGTTCGAAGCGGTAGTGCTTTCGGTCATGGGTGTCGATGGTTACAAAAAGGCCCTGGTCGACCTGGACAACGCCGCGCTGACTGGCCCGGAAATGGTCAAGGCGCTGACCGAGCTGAAGAAAGTCGCGACCTACATGGACGCCGACGGCAAAGGTCAGGACTGGAACCTGGAAGCGGCCAAAGTCATCAACGGCAAGGCCGGCATGCAGATCATGGGTGACTGGGCCAAGTCCGAATGGACCGCCGCCAAGAAAGTCGCTGGCAAGGACTACGAGTGCGTGGCCTTCCCGGGCACCGACAAGGCGTTCACCTACAACATCGACTCGCTGGCCGTGTTCAAGCAGAAGGACGCAGGCACTGCGGCCGGTCAGCAGGACATCGCCAAAGTCGTGCTGGGTGAGAACTTCCAGAAAGTCTTCAGCATCAACAAAGGCTCGATCCCGGTTCGCAACGACATGCTGAACAACATGGAACAACTCGGTTTCGATTCCTGCGCACAGACCGCCGCCAAGGACTTCCTGGCGGACGCCAAGTCCGGCGGCCTGCAACCGAGCATGGCGCACAACATGGCGACCACGCTGGCCGTGCAAGGCGCGTTCTTCGATGTCGTGACCAACTACATCAACGATCCGAAGGCCGACCCGGCCGACACTGCCAAGAAGCTCGGCGCAGCGGTCAAGTCTTCCAAATAAGCCGTAGCGGCAAGCTGCAAGCTGCAAGTCAGAGCACTGCCCTGCTTATCTTGCAGCTTGAAACTTGTAGCGCGTAGCTGCCCTTTTCTTTCTCGATGGATTTCCCCATGAGCTCTGTTGCTGCGTTCAGCAAAGCCTCGCCGTTCGATGCATTGCAACGCTGGCTGCCAAAACTGGTGCTGGCGCCGAGCATGTTCATCGTACTGGTGGGCTTCTATGGCTACATCCTGTGGACGTTCGTGCTGTCGTTCACCACGTCGACGTTCCTGCCGACCTACAAGTGGGCGGGCCTTGCGCAGTACGCGCGGTTGTTCGACAACGACCGCTGGTGGGTCGCGAGCAAGAACCTCGCCGTGTTCGGTGGCATGTTCATCGGCATCACGCTGGTGATCGGTGTGTTGCTGGCGGTGTTCCTTGACCAGCGCATCCGTCGCGAAGGCTTTATCCGCACCATTTACCTGTACCCGATGGCACTTTCGATGATCGTCACCGGTACCGCGTGGAAATGGCTGCTCAACCCGGGCATGGGCCTGGACAAATTGCTGCGTGACTGGGGCTGGGAAGGCTTCCGTCTCGACTGGCTGATCGACCCCGATCGCGTGGTCTACTGCCTTGTGATCGCGGCGGTGTGGCAAGCCTCGGGGTTTATCATGGCGATGTTCCTCGCTGGCCTGCGTGGTGTCGATCAATCGATCATTCGTGCCGCGCAGATCGATGGCGCAAGCATGCCGACGATCTACTGGAAAGTGGTGCTGCCGAGTCTGCGTCCGGTGTTCTTCAGTGCGGTGATGATTCTGGCGCACATCGCCATCAAGAGTTTCGACCTGGTCGCGGCGATGACCGCCGGTGGTCCGGGTTACTCCTCCGACCTGCCAGCGATGTTCATGTATTCCTTCACCTTCAGTCGCGGCCAGATGGGCATGGGCTCGGCCAGTGCGATTCTGATGCTCGGTGCGATCCTCGCGATCATCGTGCCTTACCTGTATTCCGAGCTGAGGACCAAGCGCAATGACTGATCTCGCAGCCAAACCCGCCATCAGCCTGAGTCGCATCGCGATCTACGCGGTGCTGATCCTCGCCGTATTGCTTTACCTGGTGCCGCTGGTGGTCATGTTGCTGACCAGCTTCAAGACCCCGGAAGACATCAGCACCGGCAACCTGCTGAGCTGGCCGACCGTGGTCAGCGGCATCGGCTGGGTCAAGGCCTGGGCCACGGTTGACGGTTACTTCTGGAACTCGATCAAGATCACCGTACCTGCCGTGATCATCTCTACCGCCATCGGGGCGCTGAACGGCTACGTGCTGTCGATGTGGCGCTTCCGCGGTTCGCAGCTGTTCTTCGGTCTGCTGTTGTTCGGCTGCTTCCTGCCGTTCCAGACGGTGCTGCTGCCGGCCTCGTTCACGCTCGGCAAGATCGGGCTGGCGAGCACTACCACCGGCCTGGTGCTTGTCCACGTGGTTTACGGTCTGGCGTTCACCACGCTGTTTTTCCGTAACTACTACGTGAGCATTCCCGACGCGCTGGTTAAAGCCGCACGTCTGGACGGCGCGGGTTTCTTCACGATTTTCCGCCGCATCATTCTGCCGATGTCGACGCCGATCATCATGGTGTGCCTGATCTGGCAATTCACCCAGATCTGGAACGACTTCCTGTTCGGTGTGGTGTTCTCCAGCGGTGATTCGCAACCGATCACGGTGGCGCTGAACAACCTGGTCAACACCAGCACCGGCGCCAAGGAATACAACGTTGACATGGCGGCGGCGATGATCGCCGGTTTGCCGACCCTGCTGGTCTATGTGGTCGCAGGCAAGTATTTCGTGCGCGGGCTGACAGCCGGCGCAGTCAAGGGGTAATCATGGCTACGCTCGAACTTCGCAACGTCAACAAGACCTACGGTCCCGGCCTGCCGGACACGCTGAAGAACATCGAACTGTCGATCAAGGACGGGGAGTTCCTGATCCTCGTCGGCCCGTCGGGGTGCGGCAAGTCGACCCTGATGAACTGCATCGCCGGTCTGGAAAGCATCACCGGCGGCGCGATCATGATTGGTGATCAGGACGTCAGTGGCATGAGCCCGAAGGATCGTGACATCGCCATGGTGTTCCAGTCCTACGCGCTGTACCCGACCATGAGCGTGCGCGAGAACATCGAATTTGGCTTGAAAATCCGCAAGATGCCGCAGTCGGCGATCGATGAAGAAGTCGCGCGCGTGGCCAAGCTGCTGCAGATCGAACACCTGCTCAACCGCAAACCGGGTCAGCTCTCCGGTGGTCAGCAACAGCGTGTGGCGATGGGCCGTGCCCTGGCGCGTCGGCCGAAGATTTATCTGTTCGACGAACCGCTGTCCAACCTCGACGCCAAACTGCGCGTCGAGATGCGCACTGAAATGAAACTGATGCACCAGCGCCTGAAGACCACCACGGTCTACGTGACCCACGACCAGATCGAGGCCATGACCCTGGGCGACAAGGTGGCGGTCATGAAGGATGGGATCATCCAGCAGTTCGGCACGCCACAACAGATCTACAACGATCCGGCCAACCTGTTCGTGGCCAGCTTCATCGGCTCGCCGCCGATGAATTTCATCCCTCTGCGCCTGACGCGTCAGGACGGCCGTCTGGTGGCGTTGCTCGACAGCGGCCAGGCGCGCTGCGAGCTACCGCTGGGTATCACCGACGCGGGGCTGGAGGATCGCGAGATCATCCTCGGTATTCGCCCCGAGCAGATCGCCCTGGCGAGCGAACAGACCACGGGGTTGCCGGTGTTGCGCGCCGAAGTACAGATCACCGAGCCGACCGGGCCGGACACCCTGGTCTTCGTCACGGTGAACCAGACCAAGGTCTGCTGCCGACTGGCGCCGGATGATGCACCGACGCCAGGCGCGACCCTGAACCTGTTGCTGGACCCGAGCAAGGTCCTGCTTTTCGACGCGGCCAGTGGCGCGCGCCTCGGCATAACGCGCTCCGTGGAAGATGCTGCACCCTTGGGCAACGTGACCCAGTTCAAAGGACGCTGAATAGCGACACCGGCAGGCGGCCTGTCGCCTGTCATTGGCAAGACTGTACAACACGTCAATAACAATAAAAGAGGAAGCGGGATGAACAGCAGACTTATCAACAAACCCAGACTGATCGGCCAATTGTCGATGCTTGGCGCCTTGAGTCTGGCCGGTAGCGTGCACGCCGCCGGCGCCTTCACCGAAGAGTCGCCGTGGATGACCGGCGATTGGGGTGGAGCGCGTACCGAATTGCTGGAAAAGGGATACGATTTTTCGCTGGAGTATGTGGGGGAGGTTGGTAGCAACCTGAACGGTGGCTACAACGACGACACCACCGCACGCTACAGCGACCAGTTCGCCCTGGGCGTGAAGATGGACCTGGAAAAGATCCTGGGCTGGAACGACGCCGAGTTCAAGCTGGCCATTACCGAACGTAGCGGTCGCAACATTTCCAACGACCGGATCGGCGATCCGCGTGCCGGGACCTTGAGTTCCTCCCAGGAAGTCTGGGGCAGGGGGCAGACCTGGCGGCTGACGCAGATGTGGTACAAGCAGGGCTATTTCGACAACAAGCTCAACGTCAAGATCGGTCGATTTGGTCCGGGCGAGGAATTCAACAGCTTCCCGTGCGACTTCCAGAACCTGGCGTTCTGCGGTTCGCAGGTCGGCAACTGGGTCGGCAACATCTGGTATAACTGGCCGGTCAGCCAGTGGGCCTTGCGCATCAAGTACAACATCACGCCGGAAGTGTACGCGCAGGTGGGTGTGTTCGAGCAGAACCCTTCGTACCTGGAAACCGGCAACGGCTTCAAGCTCAGCGGTAGCGGCACCAAAGGCATGATCCTGCCGGTCGAACTGGTGTGGACGCCCAAGCTCAACGATCTGCCGGGCGAGTACCGTCTGGGCTACTACTACAGCACGGCCAAGGCCGACGACGTCTATGAAGACGGCAATGGCCAGGCAGCCGCCGTGTCCGGCGCCAGTTACAAGTCCCACAGCAGCAAGCATGGCGCCTGGATCGTGGCACAGCAGCAGTTGACCAGCCATAACGGCAGCGCTGCACGTGGTCTGAGCATCTTCGCCAACGCTACCGTGCACGACAAGGACACCAACTTCGTCGACAACTACCAGCAGATCGGCCTGACCTACATGGGGCCCTTCGACGCTCGGCCCAAGGATGACATCGGCGTGGGCATCGCCCGCATCCACGTCAACGACGACGTACGCAAGAATCGTCGCCTGGTCAACGATCTGAACAATGTCGACGACTACGACAACCCCACCTACCTGCCGATCCAGGACACCGAATACAACGCCGAGATCTACTACGGGTTCCACGTCACCAACTGGCTGACCGTGCGGCCCAACGTGCAGTACATCAAGCACCCGGGCGGCGTGAATCAGGTGGACGATGCACTGGTGGCCGGCCTGAAGATTCAGTCCAAGTTCTGATTTGTGGTGTGCTCTTTACGGGTGACTTCGGTCGCCCGTTTTTTTTTAACCCAGTGATGGACTCCCGTAGGAGCGGTCATCGGCCGCGAAAGCCACACCACGGTACATCTGATCCACCGCGGCGCACTTTTCGCGGCCACTGGCCGCTCCTGCAGATCCGTATTCAGTCCAGCCCATCTCCTGCCGGATAGCGGCTGACATTCAGGCTTTCCTTGATCTTCCTCAGGTGCGGTTGGAAATCCACCCCGCGTCGTAGCGTCATGCCCGTGGCCAGCACATCGAGCACGGTCAGTTGCACGATGCGCGAGGTCATCGGCATGTAAATATCCGTGTCTTCTGGCAGGGGTATGTTCAGACTGACACTGCTGGCCTTGGCCAGGGGCGAGCCCGCGGCGGTCAGGCCCAGCACCGAGGCGCCGTTTTCCCGCGCCAGGCGAGCCACTTCCACCAGTTCGCGGGTGCGCCCAGTGTAGGAAATGATCACGAACAGCTCACCAGTGTGGGCCACCGAGGCCAGCATTCGCTGCATGAGGACATCGGCATGCGCCGACACCGCCAGGTTGAAGCGGAAGAACTTGTGCTGCGCATCGAGCGCCACCGGCGCCGATGCGCCGAGGCCGAAGAAATGGATCTGCCGCGCCTGGATCAGCATGTCCACGGCGCGGCTGACCAAGGCCGGATCGAGTTGCTGGCAGGCGCTGTCCAACGAGGCAATGGCGCTGCCGAAAATCTTCTGGGTGTAGGCTGCAGGATCGTCGTCGGCTTCCACCGCGCGACTGACATAAGCCGCGCCGCTGGCCAGGCTCTGCGCCAGTTGCAGCTTCAGCTCGGGGTAGCCACTGACGCCGAAGGATCGACAGAAGCGGTTCACCGTCGGCTCGCTGACCTTGGCGGCTTGCGCCAGGGCGGCAATACTGAAGCGGGTTGCCTGCTGCGGATTGAGCAGAATGATCTCGGCCACCTTGCGTTCGGCCTTGTTCAGCTCATCGAGGCGGCTCTGGATCTGTTCCAGAAGATTTCGCACACGGTCCATGGTATGTCCTTGGGTCTACTGCAGCCAGCGAGCATGTCTGGCTAGGCTGTCTTCACGGGTGGCTTATCCTACTGGTGGGCGCAGTGCGCCACCACCCGTATCTGTTTGAAGGGGCAAATGTTGTGGTTATTACTACATTCTGCCTTGAATCGCGCCCTGAAAAAGGGTATTTCTACGTCAACTTGATAGAAGAACAAACATCATGCCCTCAATGACCGCAGGATCATGCACCTTTGCCCTCTTTGGCGCCCTGGGCGACCTGGCATTGCGCAAGCTGTTTCCAGCGCTGTATCAACTCGATCGCGCGCAGTTGCTGCACGCCGATACCCGCATTCTCGCGTTGGCCCGCGAACCCGGTGACGAGGCCCACCACCTGGGTGTCATCGAAGCCGGACTGCGCAAATTCGTTTCCGAGGCGCAGCTCGAGCCTGAATCACTGCAGCGTTTTCTGGCCCGTCTGAGCTACGTGCACGTGGACTTTCTGGACGCCGACACCTACGTTGCACTGGCCGAGAAAGTCGGCGATGCCGAGCAATTGATCGCCTACTTCGCCACGCCGGCTGCCGTGTACGGCGCCATCTGCGAAAACCTGCACAAGGTCGGCCTGACCGAGCGCACCCGCGCCGTGCTGGAAAAACCGATTGGCCACGACCTGGAATCCTCGCGCCGGGTCAACGACGCCGTGGCGCAGTACTTCCCCGAAAACCGGGTCTACCGAATCGACCACTACCTGGGCAAGGAGACGGTGCAGAACCTCATTGCCCTGCGCTTCGCCAACAGCCTGTTCGAAACCCAGTGGAACCAGAACTACATTTCCCACGTGGAAATCACCGTGGCGGAAAAGGTCGGCATCGAAGGCCGTTGGGGGTATTTCGACCAGGCCGGTCAGCTGCGCGACATGATCCAGAACCACCTGTTGCAGCTGCTGTGCCTGATCGCCATGGATCCACCGGCCGATCTGTCCGCCGACAGTATCCGCGACGAGAAAGTGAAGGTTCTCAAGGCGCTCGCGCCGTTCACTGCCGATGGGCTGACCCAGCAAGTGGTCCGGGGTCAGTACATCGCGGGCTATAGCGAAGGCCGGCCTGTGCCGGGGTATCTGGAAGAGGAAAACTCCAACACCCAGAGCGACACCGAAACGTTCGTCGCGCTGCGCGCCGACATTCGCAACTGGCGCTGGGCCGGCGTGCCGTTCTACCTACGCACCGGCAAGCGCATGCCACAGAAACTGTCGCAGATCGTCATCCACTTCAAAGAGCCGCCGCACTACATCTTCGCTCCCGAGCAGCGCCTGCAGATCAGCAACAAGCTGATCATCCGCCTGCAACCGGACGAAGGCATATCGCTGCGGGTGATGACCAAGGAACAAGGCCTGGACAAGGGCATGCAACTGCGCAGCGGGCCGTTGCAACTGAATTTCTCCGACACCTATCGCAGTGCGCGTATTCCAGATGCGTACGAGCGGTTGCTGCTGGAGGTCATGCAGGGCAATCAGAACCTGTTTGTCCGCAAAGATGAAATCGAATATGCGTGGACGTGGTGCGATCAGCTGATCGCCGGCTGGAAGAAGTCCGGCGATGCCCCCAAGCCGTACGCGGCAGGTTCCTGGGGGCCGATGAGCTCGATTGCCCTGATCACACGCGATGGGAGATCCTGGTATGGCGATATCTGATTTACAGTTCCCCGAAGGGGTGAAGGTTCACGACTGCGTGAGCGCCCCCCTGTTGGCCGAAGCCTTGGCCGGCAAGGTGGCCGAACAATTGCGCGAGGCCATCGAACGTCAGAATGTGGCGACCCTGGTGGTTTCCGGCGGACGCAGTCCGGTGGCGTTCTTCGAGTGCCTGGCGCGTCAGAGCCTGGACTGGTCGCGCGTGGTGATTTCCCTGGCCGACGAGCGTTGGGTGCCCATCGAGCATGCCGACAGCAACGCCGGTCTGCTCAAGCGTCACCTGTTGGTCGGCGCGGTGGAGCAGGCTCGTTTCGTCAGCCTGTACCAGACCACTTCCAGCCAGGAGGAGGCCGCTGCAGTGGCCGATGACCTGCTCGGCCAATTGCCACCGATCGATGTGCTGGTACTGGGCATGGGCGATGACGGGCACACCGCGTCGCTGTTTCCCGACAGCCCCAACCTCGAACAGGCTCTGGCACTGGACAGCGAGCGTCGCTGCTGGCCGATGCTGGCGCCCAGCGTACCCCATCAACGCCTGAGCATGAGCCGCGCGCTGCTGGCCTCGGCCCGCTTCAAGGTGTTGTCGGTGCAGGGCGAGAGCAAGTTGAGCACATTGCGCACCGCACTGGCCGGCGACGATGTCGCGCAGATGCCGATCCGCGCCTTCCTGCACTCCGCGTTGGATATCTACTGGTGTCAATGAATCAAGGAACCGCCGCAATGATCACCACCGAACAACAGCAACGCATGGTTGACAAGGTTGCCCAGATCGACGCCCTGGCGGCGCGTGCGCGAATCCTGCCCGTCATTACCATCGCGCGTGAAGAGGACATTCTGCCGCTCGCCGATGCACTGGCGGCCGGCGGTCTGACCGTGCTGGAAGTGACCCTGCGTTCGGCACTCGGCCTGAAGGCCATTCAGGTGCTGCGCGAGCAACGCCCCGAACTGCTGGTGGGCGCAGGCACCGTACTGACTCGGGAAATGCTGGCCGCGACCGAGCAGGCCGGTTCTCAGTTCACCGTCACCCCCGGCGTGACCCAGGACATGCTCGAGGCCGGTGTGGAAAGCTCGCTGCCCTTGCTGCCGGGTATCAGCAGCCCGTCCGAATTGATGATGGGCTACGCGCTGGGTTATCGCCGCTTCAAGCTGTTCCCGGCCGAGGTGAGCGGTGGTGTTGCTGCCATCAAGGCGCTGGGCGGACCTTTCCCGGAGGTACGCTTCTGCCCAACGGGCGGCGTGGGCCCAAGCAATATCAACAGCTACATGGCGCAGTCCAACGTGATGTGCGTGGGCGGCTCATGGATGCTCGACAGCAAATGGATTGAAAACCGCGATTGGGCACGCATTCAGGAGTGCAGTGCGCAAGCGCTGGCTCTGCTCGATTGATCAGACTTCGTTAGGCGCTTCATGGCTGTCTTCAGTGCGCTTGGTCGGCGCACTTTTTTTTGCCTGGAACAAAGCCTTGATAGCCCTAGCGGCCATCGGCAATGCGCGGCTTGCCATGTTTGGCACGCAGCGGATCGAGCAGGTCGGACAAACCGTTGTGATCGATTTCCTGCATGAGGGCCAGCAGACCACCCAGCTCTCCCTTGGGAAAACCCTCGCGTGCGAACCAGTTCAGATAATGCCCTGGCAGATCGGCAATCACCCGGCCCTTGTACTTGCCGAAGGGCATTGCAAATGTCACCAGAGATTCGAGTTTTTCAGGGTTCATAGACAGATCTTCGCAACGAGTTTCATTTCAGGGGCAAGGTGACAAAGGTTACATGCATTCTGCACGAGCGCATAATTCGCGATCATGCATAAAGAGGGTAGGGTCGGCGGCTTATTAATCGCAAGCCACTGATCTATAAGACAATAATCAATAACGTCGATTTGGCACGAAGCCTGCTCTTGCTCATTCATCCCCAACCCGGTTTCCGATTTTTTCAGGAATTGAACAAAGATGAATGGTCCCACCAAAAGCGTGATTTCGATTCTCAACAATCTGATCGAAACCTGCAAAGACGGTCAGGAAGGCTTCAAGACGTGCGCCGAAGACATCAAGAACCCCGAGCTCAAGGCGCTGTTCACCAAGCACGCGGACGAATGCGCTGAGGCGGCTGGCGAGTTGCAAGCCGAAGTGATCGCTCTGGGCGGTACCCCTGAAGACTCCACCAGCCTGAGCGGCGACCTGCACCGCCGTTGGGTCGACGTCAAATCGATTTTCACCGGCAAGGATGAAGAGGCGGTATTGAACGAAGCCGAGCGTGGCGAAGATGTAGCACTTGCGGCCTATAAGGACGCCTTGGCCCAGCCACTGCCTGCCCACGTTCATTCCATCATCGAGCGTCAACAGCAGGGCGTACAACGCAATCACGATGAGATCAAGGCGCTGCGCAATATCGCTCGTGCCCATAGCTGAGTTGGCTTGAGCAATAGATGAACGCCCGTGTATCGGGCGTTTTTTTATGGCTGGTGTTCAGTGGCTGGCAGGCAGTGCGGGTGTCCGCGAACCGTCGGTGCGGTGAAACAGCCGCTCCAGTTGCAGATAGATCACCGGCGTGGTGAACAGCGTCAGCACCTGGCTGATCAGCAGGCCGCCCACCACCGCAATACCCAGCGGCTGGCGCAACTCCGCACCGGCGCCGTAGCCGAACATCAACGGCAACGCACCCAGTAGTGCAGCCAGGGTGGTCATGATGATCGGGCGGAATCGCGTCAGGCAGGCTTTGTGTATCGCTTCACGCGGGGGCAGTCCTTGGATACGTTGCGCCTGCAGGGCGAAGTCGATCATCAGAATGCCGTTCTTCTTGACGATGCCGATCAGCAAGACCAGGCCGATCAAACCCATGATCGAGAAATCCTGTCCCCACAGCCATAACAGCAACAAGGCACCGAGCCCGGCCGAGGGCAGGGTCGAGATGATCGTCAGGGGGTGGACGAAGCTTTCGTACAGCACGCCCAGGATGATATATACCGCCACCAGCGCGGCCAGAATCAGCCAGGGTTGACTGGCCAGTGAGCTCTGAAAGGCCTGGGCCGCACCCTGAAAACTGCCGCTGATGGAAGCGGGCATGCCCAGTTCCGCCTCCGTGCGTTCGAGCAACGCCACGGCTTCGCCCAGCGCAACCCCCGGTGCCAGGTTGAAAGACAGGTTGGCAGCCGGAAACAGACCGTCGTGACTGATCGACAAGGGGCCCTGAGTGGGCGGCTCCACTCGGGCGACGGCCGAGAGCGGTACCATTTCACCGCTCAGCGCTGAGCGCAGATAGAAGTACTGCAGGCTCTGCGCCTTGCCGCGCTGATCCGCCTTGAGTTCCAGAATGACCTTGTACTGATTGGTCTCGGTCTGGAATTCGTTGATCTGGCGCTGACCGAACGCATCGTACAGCGCCTGATCGATGTCGCTGGTGGTCAGGCCGAAACGCGCTGCGGCCACGCGATCGATGCTGATGTGCGTCACGCTGCCACCCAACTGCAAGTCGTTGGACAGGTCGCGAAAAGCCGGGTTGGCCCGCAGCCGCTCGGTCAGGCGCTGGGTCCACAGGTTCAGGGTAGGCCCGTCATTGCTCTTGAGCACGTATTGGTACTGACTACGGCTGGGGCCGGCGCTGAGGTTGATGTCCTGCCCGGCGCGCAGGTACAGCACCACGCCCGGGACCTGCGCCAGTTGCGGCCGCAGGCGGTCGATGAACTCGCTGGCCGACACGTCTCGCTCGCCTTGGTTCTTCAAGCCGATCCAGAACCGTCCAGTGGCAATGGTCTGGTTGCTGCCTGTCACGCCGACAGCGTGGGAATAAGCCCGGACCGCCGGATCTGCACCGACGATGCGGGCCAGAGCGAGGTGTTTTTCCTGCATGTCCTTATAGGAAATGTCCGCCGCCGCCTCGGTTGTGCCCAGCACGAAACCGGTGTCCTGCACCGGGAAGAACCCTTTCGGGATGAGCACGTAGCCCACAGCCGACAGGCCCACGGTCAGGGCGAACACGGCCAGGGTGATACGCTGGTGCGCCAGCGCGCGTATCAGCCCCTTGTCATACCAGTCCAGCAGACGCGCACCGAAATCGGCGCGCGTGGCGTGCGCGGGTCGGCGCATGAACAGCGCGCACAAGGTCGGTGCCAGGGTCAGGGAAACCACGACCGAAATCAGAATGGTCGAGGTCGCCGTCAAGGCAAACTCCTTGAACAGCCGCCCGACCACGCCCCCCATGAACAGCAGCGGAATGAACGCGGCGATCAGCGAAAAACTGATCGACACCACCGTGAAGCTGATTTCGCTGGCACCCTTGATCGCCGCTTCGCGCATGCCATCGCCTGCTTCAAGGTGGCGATGGATGTTCTCCACCACGACGATCGCGTCGTCGACCACGAAGCCGACGCTGATCACGATCGCCACCAGCGTCAGATTGTTCAGGCTGAAACCCATCAGGTACATGGCGGCGAATGTCGCGACCAGAGACACACCCAGCACGCTCGACACGATCAGCGTGGCTGACAGCTGGCGCAGGAACAGGGCCATGACCGCCACGACCAGCAACACGGCGATCAGCAGCGTCAGCTCGACTTCGTGCAGGGAAGCCCGGATGGTCTGGGTGCGGTCGTTGAGCACGGTGACGTCCACGGTCGCCGGTAGCATCTCCTGCAAGCGTGGCATGGCGGCGAGAATGCGGTCGACGGTGTCGACGATATTGGCGCCCGGCTGACGGAAAATCGTTAGGTTCAACCCCGGTTGATCACCGGACCAGGATTGCACGTAGGCATTCTCCGCGCCCTGGATCACGGTGGCGACATCCTTGAGCTGCACCGGCGCACCGTCACGGTAGGCCACCACCAGTTGCGCGTATTCATCGGCCTCGAACAGTTGATCGTTGGTGGCCAGTGTCGAAACGCTGGTGTCACCGTACAGAGCGCCCTTGGCCAGGTTCAGGCTGGTCTGCTGGATGGCGCCGCGCAGGTCGGCCAAGGTCAGCTCCAACGCAGCCAGGCGCTCGGGAGCCGCCTGCACACGAATCGCCGGGCGTTGCTGGCCGGTGATGTAGACCTGGCCGACGCCCTCGATCTGGCTCAGTTGCCGAGCCAGCAGCGTTTCGGTGTAGTCACTCAACACGTGGGTGGGCATTTGCGCCGAGCTCACGCTGAGGATCAGCACCGGGCTGTCACCCGGGTTGACCTTGCGCCAGGTTGGCAGGTTGGGCATGTCCTGCGGCAGACGTCCGGCCGCGGTATTGATTGCCGCCTGGACCTCTTGCGCGGCGGTGTCGATGCTTTTGCTCAGGCTGAATTGCAGGATCAGATTGGTCGATCCCAGCGCGCTGCTGGAGGTCATCTGGGTCATGCCGGGGATGGCACTGAACTGCACTTCCAGAGGCGTGGCCACCGAAGATGCCATGGTCTGCGGACTGGCGCCGGGCAATTGGGCGTTCACCTGAATGGTCGGGAAATCCGCTTCGGGCAGCGGCGCGATTGCCAGCCGGGTAAAGGCCAGGCCACCGAGCAACACCAGGGCAAAGGTCAGCAGAACGGTGGCCACCGGGTGGTCGATGCACCAGGCGCTGACCGAGCGCCCGGCGCTCATGGCGCGGTCGCTGCGTTGCCCGTCGCCGGCTCGACCACCTGCACGGAAGCGCCTGGCCTCAATCTTGACTGCCCGTCACTGACCAGCACGTCACCAGCCGCCACGCCCTCTATCAGGCTCTGCGTGGAGTTCTGGTAAAGCACCTGCACCGAAACCTGCTCGACCTTGGCGTCAGTCACACGGTAGACGTAATGGCCGTCGATCCCGCGCTGGACCACGGCCAATGGCACTACCAGGGCATTGCGCTCGATCCCGACCTGCAACCCGACACTCACCAGCTGACCTGGCCACAAGGTGTGTTTGCCGTTATGAAATTCAGCCTTGGCGCGAATGGTGCCGGTGTTTGCCGCAATCTGGTTATCCAGCAGGGTGAGGTGGCCTTCACCGACCTGCGTGCCCGTCTCGGTGTCGCCATTTATGTACGCGCGCACCACCGCTGGCTGCGGCTTGTCCAGCAGCGACTGCAGGGTGGCCAGTTCCTGCTGCGGCAGCGAGAACTCGACAGCGATGGGATCGATCTGAGTCACCGTGAACAAGCCTTCGGCATCACTGACGCGCAGGAAATTGCCGGGATCCACGCGTCGAATCCCGACCCGACCGGTCACCGGCGAACGAATCTGGGTATAGGACAACTGCACTTGCGCCGCAGCGATGGCGGCCTTGTTGCCTTGCAGGGTTGCGGTGAGCTGGTCGAACAGGGCTTGCTGTTCGTCGAGCACCTGTCGGGAAATACCATTGTCACGGCTCAGGTCCTTGTAGCGGCGCAGGTTGATCCCTGCCACTTGCAACTGCGCCTGGCTCTGACTGGCTTGCGCCTGAGCTTGAGCCAGGCTGGCGCGAATGGCGCGATCGTCGATGCTGGCAAGCGCATCTCCTTTGTTCACCCATTGGCCTTCTTTCACCGCGACCTGGGAAAGAATGCCGTCGACCTGCGCGCGCACGGTCACGCTGTGCAATGAAAGCACCGAACCGATACCGGTGAGGTAACGCGGAACATCGGCCTGCACCACGCTGACCACGCGCACCGGGATGGGCTGGGCCGGTGCTGGCTGGGTGGGTGAGGTGCGCTTGAACAGCCATGCCGCGACGACCACGACGACGAGCAGCAGACCTGCCACGAGCAGGGGGCGGATGGCTATGCGCATGCGGATCGGACACCGGCAGGGGGGAAGATCGGGCAGTTTGACCTTAGTCGCGCTGCCTTGCCAAGCCCAGGCCTTTGGGTGGTCGGCCCTGGGCAGCCGACGTCCATGGGGCTATTGCGGTTCGCCCAGGAAAAATCGCTCAGATCCAGAGGCGTTTAACCGTTAGACCCGTCGGGTTTTTCCTACAAGGTGTGCTGAATAGACCTATGGAACTGCCCAGTTGATCACCAGAGACTTCTTTCCTTACAACAAGTCGATAAATGAAGGAAGGCCAGTGATCGTTATGGACTGTGTGAAGTATGGCAAAGGATTGCTGCTGGCGAGTCTGATCCCCGTGATGCTGGCCTTGCTGTACGTCAGCACGTTGCCGGCGGCGATCAAGTGCTGCGCCTTTCAACTGGCCCTCGCCTTGGGCATGCTGTTGGTGTTATCGACACGCCAGCCATGGATTAGGGTGCTGGTGGTTGTTTCATTCATGCTCAAGTTCGCAGCGCTGGAAGCACTCGACGAGAAAGCCGGCAGCATGCCGTTTGTCAGCATCCTCTATGCATTCATTCTGCTTTGACGTTATTTGCCCTGTACCGAATCCCACTGAGTGACGAATGCCTTGCGGCTTTGCTTGTGATACAGACACAGCTCGGCGCCAGGCTGATTCTTCATGTGCGCCTGTGGATAACGGCCTTGGATGAGCACTGCGGTGTAACCCACGCGGTCTTCGAATTCGGCAGGCGCGCTGGCCACCCGGGCCTGTTTCAATGTGGTGGCTTTCAAGCAGCTGCTCGCGATGCGTTTGTCGTGTTCCGCCCAGGCTTGGTCGGTCGACGCCATCGCTTGAGTGGTGGCGCCGCCGAGCGCGAGCAAAAGGATCAGGTGGGTTTTCATGGTCAGGGAGCCTCAGCGGTGTAAACGGGCACCCATTATGCCTGGGTGCACCGCTGACCTGACTGCGTTGAGGCGCAGGTACCTTTATGCCGCAGCGAACTCAGCGCGCCTGTTCGGCGACGAAACGCGCTGCGGTGATCAGGCAGCCGGTCAGTTCGGGGGAGGAGAATTTCGTCAGCACGGCATTGGCGCCGGCCAGCCGAGCCTTCTCGCTGTTCATCGTACTGTCCAGCGAGGTGTGCAGCAGAACGTACAGATCCTTGAAGTCCGGTGTTTCTCGCAAAGTGCGGGTCAGCGCGTAGCCGTCCATTTCCGACATCTCGATATCCGATACCAGCACATTGATCTGCGCCTCGGTGCCCTGCAGTTCCAGCAGGCAGTCGATCGCCTCGCGGGCGCTGCGCGCCGTCCGACATTCGATGCCCAGGGTGCGCAAGGTGATGAGCGACTGCTGCAACGCCACGTGGCTGTCGTCCACAACCAGGATGTTGGCGTTGGCCAGGCAGCGGGCATCGGCGTCGCTCAAGCGCTGGGGTTCGCCCTGCAGGCGCGCCGGGGCAATGCCGTGGATGACTTTCTCGATGTCCAGTACCTGCACCAGCGCACCGTCCACCTGGGTCACCCCGGTGATGAACGACTTGGTACCCGAGCCGTAGGGTGGCGGACGGATATCGGTACTCAGGCAATGCACTATGCGGCTGACGGCCTGAACGTGCAGGCCCTGCTTGGAGCGACTGACGTCCGTGACGATCAGGCACCCGCCGGACGGATCGAGCAAGGGTTGCTCACCGATCGCTCGGCTCAGGTCGATGACGGACAACGCCTGGCCCCGCAGGGTTGCCACCCCTTTGACGTGGGGATGTGCTTCGGGGAGTCGGGTCAGGGCAGGGCAGGGGATGATCTCGCTGACCTTGAGCAGGTTGATGGCCATCAACTTGCCGCTGCGCAAGGTGAACAACAGCAAGGAAAGGGAATCTGCGCGGGCGTTCTGGGTTGCCATGTGAACCTTCTTGATGGAGCCGATGCGGGGCGGCGAACGACCCGCCAAAGGAGTGCGTTGCCTATGTATCGACTCGACACGCGCAGGCTTTAACGAGATCGCCGTGCTGGCTGCCACGCCTGGCTTAACGTCGGTTTAATCACGCGCGCCGTACTGTATGCGAGTCGGAAGAAATTTCTGGTTACACCGTATTTCCAGAGTTTTCCTACAGTCCTCTTGGCAACCCAGCGTGTAGACTGGCGCCCATCTAAAAACCTGCCCGTTCTGACCTGTGAAGGGAAAGCTGCAATGAATGAAGTCAACCTGCGCCTGAACCGCGAGCGACGTTTCCTGGTATTGCTGGGCGTGATCTGCCTGGCCTTGATCGGTGGGGCGCTGTACATGCAGATCGTGTTGGGCGAGGCACCTTGCCCATTGTGCATCCTGCAACGCTATGCCTTGCTTTTCATTGCCCTGTTCGCCTTCATCGGCGCGGCGATGCGCGGCCGTACCGGTGTGACGGTATGCGAAGGGTTGGTGGTGCTCAGCGCCGTGGGCGGCATTGCGGCGGCCGGGCGTCATGCATGGGTATTGGCCAATCCCTCGGTCAGTTGCGGCCTCGACACGCTGCAACCGATCGTCGACGGGTTGCCCCTGGCCGATCTGATGCCCAGCGTGTTTCAGGTTCAGGGTTTCTGCTCCACACCTTATCCGCCGGTGCTCGGCCTGTCGCTGGCGCAGTGGGCGCTGGTGGCTTTTGTGATGACGGCTATTCTTGTACCCGTAGGCATCTATCGCAATCGAACACGCGCCTGATGGCGCCAGGGGTATCGGCCTCGTCATTATTCGTGCCGGAAGTCGATTCCGCCTTCGGCGTGTAACGGCGAAGATGCGACAACCTGTCGTCGGCGATTTCGCGAAAGCCCCTAAAATACGGGCCTTCGCAAGGGTTTTCAGGGGTGCGACATCGTGTCGCAAGGCTTTGAAAGTGCGTCGGATTGTTGCATAATTTGGAAATACCTGTTGCTGGATTAGTCGTAGTCAATGGGTAAAGGGCTCACTACAATCGCGGAAATTTCAGCAGGTCAGTGCCTCAAAAAGGGCAGGTCGGTGGCGCTTTTGCACCATTGGCAGGCACTTTTCATACCGTTGGTACGGCTTAGCTGAACCCTTGAGTGGTCCATGCACTCAAGGGAAAGAGTCTGCAATCCTCTGGATTGCACAAGTCATGACAGCTGCACCGTTCCAGACCGGTCTTGTCACCCCGCAGCAACTGCGAGCCTGGCATGTCCGTATTCAATCCCGATATAAATGCTGGCGCTTGGCAGGTCGAAGTGTTGGCTACCAAAACACAATTGCATTGAAGCAAGCTGCTCTAGAGGTCGTGAGATGAGTAAAAAGCGTTACCCCAGACTGTTTGGCATACTGCCCTTTTTAGGCATGCTTTTTCTCGGCGGGTGCAAGTGGACCCTGATCGACTCGAAAGGGCAGGTGGGCATCGACGAACGCAACCTGATCTACATCGCCACCGGGCTGATGTTGCTGGTGGTGATCCCGGTCATCGTCATGGCGCTCGCGTTCGCCTGGAAATACCGTGCCTCCAACAAGGAAGCCACCTACACGCCTGAATGGGCGCACTCCACCAAGATCGAACTGGTGGTGTGGGGCATCCCGCTGCTGATCATCATCGCGCTGGGCTACGTGACCTACGTGTCGACTCATCACCTGGATCCGTACCGTCCGCTGGATTCCGAGCACAAGCCGGTCACCATCCAGGTCGTTGCGATGGACTGGAAATGGTTGTTCATCTATCCGGAACAAGGCATTGCCACGGTCAACAAGATCGTCTTCCCGGCCAACGTACCGGTCAACTTCCGCATCACCTCCGACTCGGTCATGAACTCGTTCTTCATTCCGCAGCTGGGCGGCCAGATCTACGCAATGGCCGGCATGCAGACGCAGTTGCACTTGATCGCCAATGAAAACGGCGAGTTCGACGGCATCTCCGCGAACTACAGCGGTGCAGGCTTCACCGGCATGAAATTCAAAGCAGTCGCTACGACCCAGGCTGATTTCGATGCATGGGTCAGTGAAGTGAAGAGCGCGCCTAAGCAGCTCGATGCAGCTACCTACGAAGCGCTGGCCAAACCTAGCGAGAAAAACCCGGTCGAGCTGTATTCCTCGTACGTCCCGAACCTGTTCCAGACCATCATCGACAAGTATGAAGGCATGAACCCAGGTAAAGGCGTCAGCCACGAGGGGAAGCAAGCCTCGAACGAAGGGATGGACATGGGCAAGAATTCAGCTGCTGGGGCAGAGGAGTAAAAGATGTTCGGTAAACTTAGTCTGGAAGCGGTGCCCTTCCACGAGCCGATAGTGATGGTGACACTCGCCGTCGTTGCGCTGCTCGGGGCGGTGGTGTTCGGTCTGATCACCTACTACAAGAAGTGGACGTACCTGTGGACCGAGTGGTTCACGTCGGTTGACCACAAGAAAATCGGCGTGATGTACATCGCCGTTGCCATGGTCATGCTGCTGCGCGGCTTTGCCGACGCCATCATGATGCGCTCGCAGCTTGCGGTCGCCACGGGCGGTTCCACCGGCTTCCTGCCACCGGAACACTACGACCAGATCTTCACCGCTCACGGTGTGATCATGATCATCTTCATGGCCATGCCATTCATGATCGGTCTGATGAACATTGTCGTGCCGCTGCAGATCGGCGCTCGCGACGTGGCTTTCCCGTTCCTGAACTCGGTCAGCTTCTGGCTGTTCGTGGTCGGCGTGCTGCTGGTCAACATCTCTCTGGGTGTCGGCGAGTTCGCCAAGACCGGCTGGGTGGCGTATCCGCCGTTGGCGGGGTTGCAATACAGTCCGGGGGTAGGTGTCGACTACTACATCTGGGCACTGCAGATATCCGGCTTGGGTACCTTGCTCACAGGCGTCAACTTCATCGTCACCATCCTGAAGATGCGTGCGCCTGGCATGACGCTGATGAAAATGCCGGTGTTCACCTGGAACTGCCTGTGCACCGCGGTCCTGATCGCAGCTTCGTTCCCGATCCTCACCGCTGTTCTGTTCATGCTGACCCTTGACCGCTACTTGGGCTTCCACTTCTTCACCAACGAGCTTGGTGGGAACCCGATGATGTACGTCAACCTGTTCTGGGCCTGGGGCCACCCCGAGGTTTACATTCTGATCCTGCCGGCCTTCGGTGTGTTCTCGGAAGTAACCTCGACATTCTGTAAAAAGCGTCTGTTCGGCTACGTCTCGCTGGTATGGGCAACGATCGCCATTACCGTGCTGTCGTTCGTGGTCTGGCTGCACCACTTCTTCACCATGGGTTCGGGGGCCAACGTCAACGCCTTCTTCGGCATCATGACAATGGTCATCGCGATTCCGACCGGTGTGAAGATCTTCACCTGGCTGTTCACCATGTACCGTGGCCGCATCGAGTTCACCACTCCGATGTTGTGGACCATTGGCTTCATCGTGACCTTCAGCATCGGCGGCATGACTGGCGTACTGCTGGCGGTACCGGGCGCTGACTTCGTCCTGCACAACAGCCTGTTCCTGATCGCTCACTTCCACAACGTGATCATCGGTGGTGCGGTATTCGGTTACCTGGCCGGCTTCGCCTTCTGGTTCCCGAAAGCGTTTGGCTTCAAGCTCAACGAGCGTCTGGGCAAGTACTCGTTCTGGTGCTGGCTGGTCGGTTTCTATCTGGCGTTCATGCCGTTGTACGTGCTGGGCTTCATGGGCATGACCCGTCGCCTGAACCATACCGACAACCCAGAGTGGACACCTTGGCTGTACGTGGCTTTCGTCGGTGCACTGTTCGTCGCCGCCGGTATCTTCTTCCAGCTGCTGCAACTCTATGTATCGATCCGCGATCGTCACAAGAATCAGGACGTTTCGGGCGACCCATGGGATGGCCGTACCCTGGAGTGGTCGACTTCGTCGCCACCACCGTTCTACAACTTCGCCGAGCAGCCAGTGGTTTCCGACCTGGACGCTTACTGGGGCATGAAAGAGCGTGGTGAAGCCACTGCCAACGCCGCGGACTACAAGCAGATTCACATGCCGCGCAACACCGGTATGGGCGTGCTGATGTCGTTCTTCGGTCTGATCCTGGGCTTCGCCGCCATCTGGCACATCTGGTGGGCGGCTGCGATCGGCCTGGCCGGCATGGTCATCACCCTGATCGTGCGCAGCTATGACGACGACATCGACTACTACGTACCGGCTGAAGAAGTCGCTCGTATCGAAGGTGAACGCATGGCTCGCCTGGCAAACGCTGCACGAGTTGATTCTCGTCTGAACTCCACGGTGGAGAAGGCTTAAACAATGTCTAACGCAACCTTAAACGCGGAAGTGGCTCACCAACACGAGCACGGTCACGACGATCACGATCATCACGATTCCGGGGGCATGACTGTCTTTGGTTTCTGGATCTACCTGATGACCGACTGCATCCTGTTCGCGTCGATCTTCGCCGCCTACGCAGTACTGGTTAACAACGTCGCCGGTGGCCCGTCGGGCCACGACATCTTCGAGCTGCCCTTCGTGGCAGCCGAGACTGCACTGCTGCTGTTCAGCTCCATCACGTATGGCTTCGCCATGCTGGCGCTGCACAGCAACGACAAAAGCGGCGTGATGAAGTGGTTGTTCGTCACGTTCCTGCTGGGTGCAGGCTTCATCGCGATGGAGATCTACGAGTTCCACAAGCTGATCGAAGAGGGCTTCGGCCCGCAGCGCAGCGGCTTCCTGACCGGGTTCTTCACCCTGGTCGGAACCCACGGCCTGCACGTGACCAGCGGCTTGATCTGGATGGCGGTGCTGATCGCCCAGATCAAATCCAAAGGCCTGACCGCAACCAACAACACGCGCATGAGCTGCCTGAGCCTGTTCTGGCACTTCCTGGACGTGGTCTGGATCTGCGTGTTCACCGTCGTCTATCTGATGGGAGCTCTGTAAATGGCAAACCCTCATACCACTTCGGCCGGTAGCAGCCACGGTAGCTACAAGTCGTACATGATCGGTTTCGTGCTGTCGGTCATCCTGACCGCGATTCCGTTCGGTCTGGTGATGTTCCCGACTCTGTCCAAGGAAGCCACGCTGTGGATCGTGCTGATCTTCGCAGTGGTCCAGGTGCTGGTTCACCTGGTTTACTTCCTGCACCTGGACCGCACGTCCGAACAGCGCTGGAACGTGATCGCCTTCGTCTTCTCGGCGTTGATCATCGCGTTCCTGGTCGGTCTGTCGCTGTGGATCATGTTCAGCATCCATCACTTCATGATGGCGAAGTAAGGAACCCGGCATGTCCGTTAAGCACTTTATCCAAATCACCAAACCGGGGATCATTTTCGGTAACGTGCTTTCCGTGGCAGGTGGGTTCTTCCTGGCCTCTCAAGGGCATGTCGACATTGGGCTGTTCCTGGCTACAGTGATCGGTACATCGCTGGTGGTGGCATCGGGCTGTGCATTCAACAACTGCATTGACCGCGACATCGACGTGAAGATGGAGCGCACCAAGAACCGCGCATTGGTCCAGGGGCAGATTTCGGTGAAGGTCGCATTGATCTTCGCCACACTGCTCGGGGTCGCCGGGATGGTCATGCTGTACGCATTGGCCAACCCTCTGGCGGCGTTGTGCGGTCTGATCGGCTTTGTGATCTATGTAGGGTTCTATAGCCTCTACCTGAAGCG
The DNA here is from genome assembly GCF_001423465.1 of Pseudomonas sp. Leaf129. NCBI lineage: Bacteria > Pseudomonadati > Pseudomonadota > Gammaproteobacteria > Pseudomonadales > Pseudomonadaceae > Pseudomonas > Pseudomonas sp. Leaf129. The sequence goes on from NZ_LMOC01000010.1 coordinate 100,544, forward strand.
CAAGTCGGTGCATGGTACGTTGGTCGGCAGTCTGTCCGGTGCCATGCCTCCGGTGATCGGTTACGTGGCAGTCAGCAACAGCTTCGATCTGGCGGCGTTGACGCTGCTGGTGATGTTCAGCCTGTGGCAGATGCCTCATTCGTATGCCATCGCGATCTTCCGCTTCAATGACTATCTGGCAGCTTCGATTCCAGTGTTGCCGGTGAAGCGCGGAATCGTCGTGGCCAAGAAGCACATCCTGCTCTACATCCTGGCTTTCCTGCTGGCGACGCTGATGCTGACCCTGGGTGGCTATGCCGGGATGAGCTATCTGGCAGTGGCGGCGGCCATGGGCATGTACTGGTTGTACATGGCCTGGACGGGCTACAAGGCGGTTGATGATCGAGTCTGGGCGCGCAAGCTGTTCGTGTTCTCGATCTTCACCATCACTGCCTTGAGCGTGATGATGTCGCTGGATTTCAAGGTGCCCAGTGAGTTGTTGCTGACTTACGCGCACTGATTTCGCTGCAGCGATAAAAACGCCCCGGACCGAATAGATCCGGGGCTTTTTTTGGGCAGAGGTTGGGTCCGTGGTGCGGCCTTCGCGGGCAGAGCCCGCTCCCACAGGGACTCTTGTGGAACCGGGCTCTGCCCGCAAGGGCCGTACCGCATATTCCGCTTTACAGCCCCGCATCGGCCCGATTATCGTTCGAGCTGGCCACCGCAGTGGCCAACGTCGCTCGGACGGTTCCGGGCGCTTACGTCTCCGAGGAAATCATGGCCGAACCTGTTCGCCCGCGCCGCTTTGCGCGCATCGATCGTCTCCCCCCTTATGTGTTCAACATCACTGCCGAATTGAAGATGGCTGCGCGTCGGCGCGGCGAAGACATCATCGACCTGAGCATGGGTAATCCCGACGGCGCCACGCCGCCCCACATCGTCGACAAACTGGTGACCGTTGCCCAGCGCGAAGACACCCACGGCTACTCCACTTCCCGTGGCATCCCGCGGCTGCGTCGGGCGATCTCGCGCTGGTACAAGGACCGCTATCAGGTCGATATCGACCCTGAAGACGAAGCCATCGTCACCATTGGTTCGAAGGAGGGCCTGGCCCACCTGATGCTGGCGACCCTCGACCAGGGCGATACCGTTCTGGTGCCCAACCCCAGCTACCCTATTCACATCTACGGTGCAGTGATCGCCGGTGCCCAGGTACGCTCGGTGCCGCTGGTGCCCGGTGTGGATTTCTTCAACGAGCTGGAACGGGCGATCCGCGAGTCCATTCCCAAGCCGAAGATGATGATCCTGGGCTTTCCATCCAACCCGACCGCGCAATGCGTGGAACTGGATTTCTTCGAGCGGGTGGTGGCACTCGCCAAGCGCTACGACGTTTTGGTGGTGCACGACCTGGCCTACGCCGACATCGTCTACGACGGCTGGAAGGCGCCTTCGATCATGCAGGTACCGGGCGCCAAGGACATCGCCGTCGAGTTCTTCACGCTGTCCAAAAGTTACAACATGGCAGGATGGCGAATCGGCTTCATGGTCGGCAATCCCGAGCTGGTCAACGCTCTGGCCCGGATCAAGAGCTATCACGACTACGGCACGTTCACACCCCTGCAGGTGGCGGCCATCGCCGCACTCGAAGGCGATCAGCAGTGTGTGAAAGACATCGCCGAACAGTACCGCCAGCGTCGCAACGTGCTGGTAAAAGGTCTTCACGAGCTGGGTTGGATGGTGGAAAACCCCAAGGCTTCGATGTACGTCTGGGCGAAGATTCCCGAGGACTACGCCCATCTTGGTTCGCTCGAATTCGCCAAGAAGCTGTTGGCCGAAGCCAAGGTCTGCGTCTCGCCTGGCATCGGGTTCGGTGACTATGGCGATGATCACGTGCGCTTTGCCCTGATCGAAAACCAGGATCGCATACGCCAGGCCGTACGTGGCATCCGCCAGATGTTCCGGGCCGACAAGGCGGATCGTTCCTAGCCTGGCAGGTCGCGCCACTCGTACTGCATCTGGCGCGCGGTGATGCGCGCTGCGTCACCGCCCAGCAGCCTCGCCACCAGATGCAGGCTCATGTCGATACCGGCGGAGATCCCGGCACTGGTGACCAGGCTGCCGGCGTCGACATAGGGCACATTTTCCTGCACGTCCAGGTCCGGGTAGCCTTCACGGAGTTCCTGGATGTCGGCCCAATGGGTGGTCACGCTGTGTCCTTGCAGCAGGCCAGCCTTGGCCAGAATCAACGCCCCGCTGCACACCGACGTCAGCAAGCCTGTCGACGATGCCATCCGGCGCACCCAAGCCAGGGTCTGCGGATCATTTACGGGCTGATCGATCACACCACCCGGTACTATCAGAACGTCGCAAGGCAGTTCGTCATCGAACTGCGCATCGGGCTGCACCCGCAGGTCGTAGCGCGCAGTGAGCAGCTCGCGACTGGCCGCGACTGTGCTGACGAGAAACGGTGGATGAGCACTGAGGCCGTCGCGCAAGGCGATGCGCGTGGCGACACTGAACACCTCGTAAGGTCCTGCGAAGTCGAGGATCTCGATACCGGGATACAGCAGGATGACCACCTGCAAGGGGCGGTCGAAAATCTGCAGTTCGGGGGGCAGGGCGTTGGGCATACGTTCACTCCAGTCTGGAGCAGGCATGATCGGTCCGGAGCTCGCGTGGGTAAATGACAGTTACCCCACAGATCCTGCCAATGCATCGTGCGACGCATTGTCGGGATGAGCGCTCGACTGTCCGGAGAAATTGTTTCGCCAAGTTGCAATTGCCCGAGAACACCTTTTTAAATGGCAACCTGATCCTGGCTTTTGGCCGATTACGCGTAAACTGATCATTCCTCGCGAGGCGGTTGACCTTCACCGCACTCGTTCGCTTCGCCTCTGGCCAGTCATCGGCCAGGCTTCATCTTCAGTTTCAGGATCATATTGTCATGACCAAACGGCTCACCAGCGCTCTGCTGGCTTGTGTATTACTCGGCTCCAGCGCCGCCCACGCGCAGAAAGCGCCCCCACCGGTTCAGCTGTCGTTGCTCGGCTCCGGTGGTGTGGTCAGCGCCATGCAGACTATCGTCGTCGAATATGAAAAGGCCACTGGGGTCAAAGTCACCGTGTTGCCTTCGCCGGCCATCGGCGACAACCCCATGGCGATCTCCAGTCGACTGGAGCGCGGCGAGCGTGCGGACCTGGTGCTTACCGAAGACGCGGCCCTGAACAAACTCATTCAATTGGGGGAAGTGCAGCGCGAGCCGCGGGTGGATGTTGGCAAGTCGTTCATTGCCATGGCGGTACGCCAGGGCGAGGCCAAGCCTGACATCGGCAGTGTCGACGCCTTTCGCAAGACGTTGCTTGACGCCCGTTCGCTGGCCTATTCCAACAGTACCAGTGGCCTGTACCTGTCACATCTGTTGTTCCCGCGCATGAAGCTCACCGAGCAGCTTCGCGACAAAAGCAGCCTGGTCGACAACGAACCGGTGGGGGCGGCCGTCGCCCGGGGCGATGTGCAGTTGGGGTTCCAGCAGTTGAGCGAGCTCAAGGCGGTACCGGGTATCGACATCGTCGGTCTGATTCCCGATGCGGTGCAGAAGATGACGCTGTATTCAGGTGGCGTTACGCGTACCAGCGCTCACCCTGAAGAGGCCGCGGCGTTGCTGCAGTACTTGAGCACCCCGGCGGCCCGGCTGGCAATTGAGGAAAGCGGGCTGACGCCGGTGCACTGACCGGCCCCGGCCGCTCGCTATGGGCGCTAGAGAAACCTGACAGTGTGAAAGGCCACCGTGTTGTAGGGCACGGTGATTTCCTGTTTGTCCTTGAGATCCGGATGTGTGGCGATGATTTCGCGCACTTTCTGGAAAATCGGTTCCTGCTGCTCTGGGGCAAGGGCAGAAATGAAGCTGATCGAGCGTACCCGGTTGAGGATGACGTCCTCTGGCGTACCGGTGTACGTATGGGTGAACCGCTTTTCAACCAAGGGCGTGAATCCACTGTGAGGAAATGCTTCCCGCCATTTCTGGGTATAGAACCGTGGGCTGTCTCCGGCCACATCGCTCACGATGTCCGCGATCTGGCGCACCCAGTCGTGGCTGGTGTCGCGCAGGTTCCAGATCATTCCCAAGCGTCCTCTGGGTTTCAGCACGCGATAGATTTCCGCCATGCTGGCGGCATTGGCGAACCAATGGAAGGAGTGGGCGCAGACCACGGCGTCCACCGATCCACTTTTGAGGGGGATTTCCTCGGCAGCTCCTTCGAGGACTTTCACGTAGGGGTTGTCGGCCCAGTTGTGTTCCAGCTGTGCACGCATCGCCGCAACAGGCTCGACGGCGAACACTTCGGCGCCGGCCTCAAGCAGTCGCGGAATGAACTTGCCGGTGCCTGACCCCAGGTCGAGTACCGTTGTGTGGGGTGGGTCCCATTTGCTGTGCGGCTTGATCTGAATCGTCTCGCGCAACCAGTTGTCGAGCTCCTTGGGGTAGTCCGGACGGCCCTTGTCGAAGGCGTCGGCCCCCTGCAGGTAGCCCTTTGCAGCCGTCGATGGAAGGATGCCCTGGAGCTTTTCGGTCAAGTTCTTGATTTGCAGAATATCGCCTAGGTTTTTCACGTTCGCCCCTCGCACGCTTGCTGGCGCTGTCGTAGTCGCCAGGCTGATGGAACAGCGGAACACCCAACCAGCCTCGGTGGGCGTTATAAGACAAAGCGTAGCGCAAGGTGGACGAGGCGGTGGTTAATTCCTGCTGCACCAAACGAGGCCGGATCAGAGGGAGGTGGCAGACGCGCCTTCAAGCCCTTGGGCCACCGATGCCTGCGCCTGGGTCTCCAGCCACTGACGAAAAACCCTGCATTTCCGGCTTTCTTCGGTCGACCGCGCCGACAGCAGGAAATACCCGGACCCGTCGCGTACAAAGCCGAAGGGTGCGACCAGTTGGCCCGAGGCGAGCTCTTCTTCCACCATCATCATCGACGCCATGCTCACGCCCAGGCCTGCGGTGGCCGCCTGAAGGCACAAGTAGAAGTGCTCGTAATCGATGGTCGTGACATCGCAGGCCACTTTCTGCACCAGGCGCAACCACTGCTCCCAGGCCGCGGGTCGTGTTCGGCTGCGAAGCAGGTGCACGCCGCTCAATCGTCCGGCCGGCCCTGCCAGGCTGGGCGCGCACACCGGGCCCACCCATTCCGGACACAGTGCGCTGCTGTGCACGGTGTCATCCCAGTGGAAATCATCGCGTCGGATGGCCAGGTCAGCGCTACACCGAGAGAAATCGATCGGCCCGCCCGCTGCCAGCAATCGAATCTGGATGTCCGGATGCGCCTTGTTGAAGGCGGGCAGACGTGGAATCAGCCATTTCATTGCGATGGTCGGCTCGCAGGACAACACCAGAATGTCTTCGCAGGCTTTCTGCTGTACCTGACGAACCGCCTGTTCCAGCTGCTCGAACATCGGTTGGGTCACCTCATGCAGCAGACGTCCGGCATGGTTGAGAAACACCGCACGGTTGCGTCGCTCGAACAGCTCTACGCCCAATGCCTCTTCAAGCGAGCGAATCTGGCGGCTCACAGCGCCATGAGTGACGTGCAGTTGCTCCGCGGCCTTGATGAAACTCTGCGTTTGCGCGGCAGCGTTGAAAAAACGGAAGGAAGCGAGGGGCGGGAGGCTCATACGGGCAACGAAATCTCACAGGTTTCGATGACTATAAATCGTTTTTTTCAGCCCAGGCAAAACTCCATGATGGCGCTCGTTGCCGAGGATTCTGGCGACCTGACCAATAAAATGGAGAAAATCCATGGACAATATTCATAAGCGTGCAATGCCCATTGGCAATCTTGCTCCCCAGCTTTATACGCCACTGATCGCCGAAGTCTGCGATACCGTAAACCGCAATGGGTTTGTTTTTCTGCAACCGCCCATGGTCGCAGCCTTGCTGAACAGTGCCGTACCCGGCTTCGTCCAGGGCTGGGAAGACTTCCGGCTCTCATGGGGTCATCTGGACCAGGACGCGTTCATGGGCGACGGTGGTACCTATCGCTTCCGGCGTTACGCCACCTTCTTCACCGAGCAGGGCAGTCGCCACTGGCAACCCAGTCCTCACCAACCGCATTACCAGACCACTGTGCACAACCCACTCAATGGCGGCCTTGTCCGGCACTTTGCCCCGATCCCGACCGAGCTCTGCGAAGGCCTGGTTTTTTCGGCGGTGATGGATCTGTGTTGCGCCTGCTTCAATGTGCTGGCGCCACACTGCGCATGGCATATCGAAGTCCATCAGTTCCGCATCGATGCGTCCGCGGGAGCCGCCTCTCCCACGCCCGAAGGTGTGCACCGGGACGGCGTCGACTTTGTATTCATGCTGATGGTCAACAGGGTCAATGTCGTGGAGGGGGAAACGTCCATCTACGATAACGACCAGCGGCTGCTGGCCAGGCATTCGATGATCCATGAGCTGGAAGCTGCCCTGCTCAATGACGCACAGGTCCGGCACGGTGTCAGCGCCATCATCCCGATACATCCCGATCGACCTGCCCACCGCGATGTACTGGTCGTTACTTTCAAGAAACGCTGATGGAATGTGGTCATGAACGAATTACTGGCAGTAGCCCTGATTACCGTATTGGCTGTCATCAGCCCAGGCCCCGACTTCGCCATGGTCACGCGCAACAGTTATGCCTATGGGCGGCGCAGTGGACTGATCGCGGCATTGGGCATTGCCTGCGGTGTACAGGTGCATGTTTTCTACACCGTGTTCGGTATTGCCGTGATCATCACGCAATCGCCCCTGTTGTTCATGGCCATGAAATGGCTGGGTGCCGGTTATCTCATTTACCTGGGGCTGCGCTCATTGCTCAATACGTCAAAGTTGGCGCTGGATACCGTCGAGGGTGCGACACCGTCTCTGTGGAGCGCTTTTCGAATGGGCTTTTTCACCAATGCGCTCAATCCCAAGACGATGCTGTTCGTGGTGGCGACCTACAGTCAGGTCGTGCAGGCAGGCAGTTCGATGACGACGAACTTTGCCTACGGTCTGTTCATGTCGTTCTCGCACTGGGTGTGGTTCAGCATCGTGGCGCTGTTCTTTTCGTCCGGGCCATTGCGGCGGCGGATGCTGGAGAAACAACGCCTCGTCGATCGCGTGATCGGCACCGCGCTCATCGGGTTGGGCGCGAGCCTGGTGCTGCCGGGCCTTGTTGGCTGAGCCATGGCACCGCAAGCCGTCTGCCATGGCGCTTGCGGTGCAATCGATCAGGCCGGCTGCAGTTTCTTTTCGAACACCACCACGCCGTCCAGGTCGCGCAGTTGCACGGTCATTTCCCCGCTTAAGCCCTCGATCTGCACTTCGCCGAAAAACTGGAAGCCCGCGAACGGCGAAGTGTTCTGCGCAGGCGGCGCTTTCTGGAAAACCACTTGCGGACCGAACGTGGCATCGAGCGGGTTGGGCCCGAAGCTGCCGGCATTCAACGGTCCGGCGACGAACTCCCAGAAGGGCTCGAAGTCCTGAAACACAGCGCGGTCGGGGTGGTAGTGGTGGGCTGCGCAGTAATGCACATCGGCCGTGAGCCAGACGGTGTTGGCAATTTTTTGCTGGCGCAGAAAACCCAGCAGCTCGGCGATTTCCAGCTCGCGACCCTTGGCAGCGCCGTCATCGCCGTTGGCGATCGCCTCCCAGCGGCCAACGCCTGGGCTGACCTCTCCATCTGGAACACCCAGGCCGATGGGCATGTCGGCGGCGATGACTTTCCACTGCGCCTGCGATCCCTTGAGCCCGGACTTGAGCCAGTCCAGTTGCGCCTGCCCGAGAAACGCCGTGCGGGCTTCGGGTGTGGGCGCCAGATTGTCATCATTGCCGCTGCGGTAGCTGCGCATGTCCAACACGAAAATGTCCAGCATCGGCCCGTAGCTGAGCTTGCGGTAAATACGCCCACCGTTGTCGGCCCGTTGCAGGCGCATGGGGGCGTATTCGAGCCATGCCTGGCGGGCGTTGCCCACCAGATGGCGAATGTCGCGGTTCTGGTAACGCTCGTCGAGCTGCTTGCTGGGCGACCAGTTGTTGGTCACCTCGTGGTCGTCCCATTGCCAGATCTGCGGCACCTCGGCGTTGAACCGGCGCACGTTTTCATCCATCAGGTTGTAGCGGTAGTTGCCGCGGTACTCATCCAGAGTCTCGGCCACCTTGCTCTTGGCTTCGGTGGTGATGTTGCGCCACACGCGGCCGTTTTCCGTGGTCACCGTGGCCGGCACCGGCCCGTCGGCGTAAATGGTGTCGCCGCTGTGGATGAAGAAATCCGGCAAGCGCAGGCGCATGGCTTCGTAGATACGCATGCCGCCAATGTCCGGATTGATGCCAAAGCCCTGGCCCACGGTGTCGCCGCTCCACACGAAACGGATGTCACGACGCTGCGAAGGCTCGCTGCGCAGATGACCGAACCACGGCTCGCTGCTGACGCCGGTCTGCGCGTCCTCGAACTGCACCCGATAGAAGATCGCCTGATCCACCGGCAAGCCATTGAGCTCGACCCGTGCGGTAAAGTCGGTGCCGGCGTCGGCCAATGGCGAGACCAGTCGGCGCGGGTTGGTGAACATGCTGCGCGTATCCCATTCCACCACCATCCGCGCCGGGCGGTCGCACCGGCTCCAGACCATCGCCTTGTCGCCCAACAGGTCGCCGGACTGCACGCCGTCGGTGAGTTGGGGCCGGTCCTTGACCGAAGCGATCACCGCCGGCGCCAGCCCCGGCAGCAGAAAACCCGCACCCACGGCCTGGACAAGACGACGGCGCTTGAGGTCGAACATGCTCATGACATAGCCCTGTGAAAGAGAAAGGGCTATGTAAGCGTGGGGATGTGACAGGGGCGTGTCAGCCAGGAACGATCGTCTCGCTCGCCGAACTTGCCTGCAGCGTGCGCAGGCCTGTCAGCACGGCGGTGAGCATCAGCAAGCCGGCGCCGATGGCGACGCCGAATCCGGCACGGGTGCCGAAGTGGTCGATGACCAGGCCGGCAGTCGCGCCGCCCATTGCAATGCCGACACTGACGCCTGTACTCAACCAGGTCAGCCCTTCGGTGATCTTTCCGGGCGGCAGGATTTTCGTGCCGATGTTCATCACCACGATCAGCGTCGGCGCGAACGACATGCCGGTGATGAACAGCAAGCCGGTGAGCCAGTACACATTGGGCGCAAAGATCGGCAGCGTGGTCGCCACGGCGGTGAATACCGCGCCGATCAGCAATTGGGTTTCGAACGGTAGCCCACTCCTGACCGCTCCGAAGGTGATCCCGGCGACCATCGATCCTGCCGCGAAGCCCGCCAGGACAAAGCTGGCAGCGGCCGCCCAGCCGGCCTCCTTGGCAAAAGCGACCACCGCCACGTCGACCGACCCACCGAGCACGCCCAGCGCCAGCATCGCCACGACGATGATCCGCAAGGCCGGAATGCGCAGGGGAGAGCTGGAGTGGCCTTTGACGGCTGGTATCGGCGGTGGCTCGGTTTCGTGCTGGCGCAGGAAGGCGACCACGCCGACGGCCAGCAGCACGGCGGCCACCAAAGGTCCGGCTTGAGGAACCAGACCGCTGCTCAAGGCGATGGACAGCGGCGGGCCGACGATGAAGGTGAATTCCACCAGCACCGTATCCAGGGAATACGCGGCGTGCAGCTGCGGCTTTCCGCGAAACAGATAGGCCCAGCGCGCGCGGATCATCGCCCCGAAACTGGGAAGCACACCTGCCATGGCTGCCAGCACGAACAGCACCGGCAGCGGCGCATGCCAGTACACGGCACCGATCAAGGCGAGCAGCATGCCAATGCTGAACGCCGCGATCGGCGCCAGCACCTTGCGCTGGCCGCGCTGATCCACCAGCTTCGAGATCTTCGGGCCGAGTATGGCGCTGGTCAGGGTATAAGTGCCCGCTACCGCACCCGCCACCCAGTAGCGGCCCGTTTCCTGTGCAAGCATGGCAATCAGGCCCAGACCGACCATGGCCTGCGGAAGCCTGGCCATCGAGCCGGCCACGATCAGCGCCACGACGCCTGGGGTTGCGAAGAATGTACGGTAGGCATTGCTCATGTGAAGGGCGGAACTCCGTGTTCGCGGGGGTGGATCAGGTAGGGGCTTTTATAGTGCCAGTAGGTTGAAGCTGATACCTGTTTTGCCGGGGTGTAGAAGGAAGATCATAGGGGTCGCTCAAGAAATAATAGTCGTGCGGCCAGTGCCGTCATCATGCCCGCGAAGCCATAGCTGCCCCACCTTCTCAACGCCGGACCGCCATTCAACCGTTTGCGCAGCGCTGCGGCACAAAGGGCGAGCACGCAGTGAAAAACCAGGGCAATCAAGGCGAGCAGCGTGCCCAGCACCGAGAGCTGGACGACTACGCTTGCATTGCCGACCGTGACGAATTGCGGCAGGAACACCATGAAGAACAGCAGGGCCTTGGGGTTCAACAAGCTATTGAGCGTGGCGCGAATGAATACCTTGCGGGTCGAGCCCAGCGGACGTGGGGCAGCGCTTTGAGCCGTTGGCGCCGTCAACGCTTGCCAAGCCATCCACAACAGATAGCACGCACCCGCCAACCGCAACAAGTCGAAAGCAGGAGCCCAACTCATGACGACAGCACCCATGCCTGCGCTGACCAGCAGCGTCATGATCAAATCCGCCAGCGAAATGCCCAGCGCGGCCGCCACCCCGGCCCGCCAGCCATGGGCAAGGGCGTGGCTTGTGACGAACGCCATGTTCGGTCCGGGGACGATCAGCAGCAATGCCGCGGCAATGACGAACAGGTAGAGGTTGGCTGCATCCGGCATGACGACTGCTCCTTTGAGTTGACTCCAAGGGTAGGCGCATCAGGTGAGCGGCGGGAGGTACAGTTCAAGAGAAGGTGGGGGCAACAGTCGATTTTGCTGCAGAGGCCGCCAAGGCTGCGAGCGACACGGTGCCCCTTGAGCCATATATCGAATGCCTGGGTACCACTGAATAGGTGGCGGTGAACGGATACGGCGTCGGCAGCGCTGGCTTGTTCATGGCCAGCGGCCGCTCCTGAGCAGGAAGGATGCCGATCGCAGGCGAAAAAAAAGACCTTCGCGAAGGTCTTTTTTCTGATTTGGTGCCCCGAGGGAGACTCGAACTCCCACTCCTTTCGAAAACGGATTTTGAATCCGCCGCGTCTACCAATTCCGCCATCAGGGCTTACAGGCGGCGAAGTATAGAGACGACTCGACCACTGGTCAATCAGCTTTCATGGTCAATTTTGAAGATTTTTGCTAGAATTTTCAGCCCTATACAGCCGAACCCTATCATGCGCGTCGCCGATTTCTCTTTCGAGCTTCCTGATTCCCTGATCGCTCGCCATCCGCTGGCCGAGCGCCATGGCAGCCGCTTGTTGGTCCTCGATGGGCCGTCCGGTGCGCTGGATCATCGTCAATTCACCGATCTGCCGGGCTTTCTGCGGCCGGGCGACCTGATGGTGTTCAACAACACCCGGGTGATTCCGGCGCGGGTGTTTGGCCAGAAGGCGTCGGGGGGCAAGTTGGAAATTCTGGTGGAACGCGTGCTGGACAGCCATCGCGTGCTGGCCCATGTGCGTTCCAGCAAGTCGCCCAAGCCCGGCTCGATGATCCTGATCGACGGCGGCGGCGAGGCCGAGATGGTCGCGCGGCACGATGCGCTGTTCGAGTTGCGCTTCAACGAAGAAGTGCTGCCGCTGCTGGACCGCGTTGGCCATATGCCGTTGCCGCCCTACATCGATCGCCCCGACGACACTGCCGACCGCGAGCGCTACCAGACCGTGTACGCCGAGAAGGCCGGTGCGGTGGCGGCGCCGACGGCGGGTCTGCACTTCGACAAGGCGCTGCTGGCGCAGATCGAAGCGATGGGCGTTGAAACTGCCTTCGTGACGTTGCATGTGGGCGCGGGTACCTTCCAGCCGGTGCGGGTCGAGAAGCTCGAAGATCACCACATGCATAAAGAGTGGCTGGAGGTCAGCCAGGACGTGGTCGATGCGGTGCAGGCGTGCAAGGCCCGCGGTGGCCGCGTGGTAGCGGTAGGTACCACCAGCGTGCGTTCGCTGGAAAGCGCGGCCCGCGATGGCGTATTGAAACCGTTCAGCGGCGACACCGACATCTTCATCTTTCCAGGGCGGCCGTTTCATGTAGTCGATGCCCTGGTGACCAACTTTCATTTGCCCGAGTCCACGCTGTTGATGCTGGTCTCGGCGTTCGCGGGTTATCCCGAAGTCATGGCGGCCTATGCGGCGGCGGTGGCCAACGAGTACCGCTTCTTCAGTTACGGTGATGCCATGTTCATCACCCGCAATCCGGCGCCTCGCGGTCCCAGCGAAGCCGCGCCAGGGGATCAAGCATGAGTCGCACCTGTCGTATGTCGTTCGAGTTGCTGGCCACCGATGGCAAGGCCCGTCGTGGTCGCCTGACCTTTCCCCGTGGCGTGGTGGAAACCCCGGCGTTCATGCCGGTGGGCACCTATGGCACGGTCAAGGGCATGTTGCCGCGCGACATCGAGGCGATCGGCGCACAGATGATCCTGGGCAACACCTTTCACCTGTGGCTGCGCCCCGGCACCGAGGTGATCAAGGCGCACGGCGACCTGCACGATTTCATGCAGTGGAAAGGGCCGATTCTGACCGACTCTGGTGGCTTCCAGGTATTCAGCCTCGGCGCCATGCGCAAGATCAAGGAGGAGGGCGTGTACTTCGCCTCCCCGGTGGACGGCTCCAAGGTCTTCATGGGTCCCGAGGAATCGATGCAGGTGCAGCGTGACCTGGGCTCGGACGTGGTGATGATCTTCGACGAATGCACGCCTTATCCCGCCGACGAGCAGACCGCGCGCACGTCCATGGAGCTGTCGCTGCGCTGGGCGCAACGTTCCAAGGATGCCCATGCTGACAGCACGGCGGCGCTGTTCGGTATCGTTCAGGGCGGCATGCACGAGAACCTGCGCATGCGCTCGCTCGAAGGCCTGGACAAGATCGGCTTCGATGGCCTGGCCATCGGCGGCCTGTCGGTGGGCGAGCCCAAGCACGAAATGATCAAGGTGCTCGACTACCTGCCGGGCCAGATGCCTGCTGACAAACCTCGTTACCTTATGGGAGTAGGCAAACCCGAAGACTTGGTCGAGGGTGTGCGCCGCGGTGTCGACATGTTCGACTGCGTGATGCCGACGCGCAATGCGCGCAACGGGCATCTGTTCATCGATACCGGCGTGCTGAAGATCCGCAACGCGTTCCATCGCCACGATGATTCGCCGTTGGACCCTACCTGTGATTGCTACACCTGCCGCAACTTCTCGCGCGCTTATCTGCACCACTTGGACAAGTGTGGGGAAATGCTGGGTAGCATGTTGAATACCATCCACAATTTGCGTCATTACCAGCGGCTGATGGCTGGTTTGCGCGAGGCTATTCAACAGGGTACATTGGCCGCCTTTGTCGATGCCTTCTATGCCAAGCGCGGGCTGCCTGTGCCGCCCTTGGACTGACCGTTTTATAAAGACTTTCAAGTCAATAACTTCTAAGTAACTGGAGCGTTGAATGAGCTTTTTGATCCCCGCCGCTTTCGCGGACGCCGCTGCACCGGCTGCTGGCCCTGCCGGCACTGGCTTCGAGTGGATTTTCCTGGTCGGTTTCCTGGTCATCTTCTACATGATGATCTGGCGCCCGCAGGCCAAGCGTGCCAAGGAACAGAAAAACCTGTTGGGCAACCTGCAGAAAGGTGACGAAGTCGTTACCAACGGCGGCATTGCCGGCAAGATCAACAAGGTCACCGACGACTTCGTGGTCATCGAAGTGTCCGACACTGTCGAGCTGAAAATCCAGAAGGGCGCCATCGCCGCGACCCTGCCCAAAGGCACGCTCAAAGCGATCTAAGCTGCAGACTTTTACCCATGTCGGGGCGCGCAAGGCGCCCCGCGTCTTGAACGGGCGGCGTGATGCTGAACAAATACCCTCTGTGGAAATATGTACTGATCCTGGCGGTGCTGGCGATCGGTTTTATTTATTCCGCACCTAATCTCTATCCTGATGACGCGGCCATCCAGGTCAGCGGCGCGAGCACTGCGCTGCAGGTCAATCAGGCCGATCTGGATCGCGTCGGCACGGCGCTCAACGCCGCCGGCATCCAGGTCAAATCCGCAAGCTTGGCCGAAAACGGCAAGGGCGGTCTGCTGCGCCTGACCAAGGCCGAAGACCAACTGCCGGCCAAGGATGTCGTGCGCAAGGCGCTGGGCGACGACTACGTGGTGGCCCTGAACCTGGCCCCGACCACGCCGCCGTGGTTGCGTAGCCTGGGCGCCAGCCCGATGAAGCTGGGCCTCGACCTGTCCGGTGGTGTGCACTTCCTGCTCGAAGTGGACATGGACAAGGCGCTCGACGCCCGCATGAAAGTCTACGAGGGCGAAGTCAAGACGCTGCTGCGCAAGGAACGTGTGCGCTATCGCAGCCTGCCGCAGCAGGATGGTGCCATCCAGCTGGGCTTCAACGACACCGCGACCCGTGACCAGGCCCAGGCCCTGATCCGCAAGAATTTCACCGATTTCGACCTGACCGCCAGCGAGCGCAACGAGTTGTCGGTGCTGCGCCTGTCCATGACTCAGGCCAAGGTTGCGGAAATCCGCGAATACTCGATCAAGCAGAACCTGACCACGGTGCGTAACCGGGTCAACGAACTGGGTGTGGCCGAGCCGCTGGTACAGCGTCAGGGTGCCAACCGCATCGTGGTCGAGCTGCCGGGCGTGCAGGACACCGCCGAAGCCAAGCGTATCCTGGGCAAGACCGCCAACCTGGAATTCCGCCTCGGCGCAGGCCCGGACGATTCCAAGGCCACCACCGAGACCTTCGAATTCCGCGAGGGCAACCGTGCCCCGGCGGCGGTCGAGCGTGGCCTGATCATCACCGGTGACCAGGTCACCGACGCCCAGGCCAGCTTCGACGAACATGGCCAGCCACAGGTGAACATCAAGCTCGATGGCCACGGCGGCGACCTGATGAGCCGCGCCACGCGCAGCAACGTCGGCCGCAGCATGGCGGTGATCTTCATCGAACAGCGCCCGACCACCCGCTACGTCAAGCAGACGGTCAATGGCGTGGAGAAGGACGTCGCGGTACAGACCTTCACCGAAGAGAAGAAGATCATCAGCCTGGCGACCATCCAGTCGCCGCTGGGCAGCCAGTTCCGCATCACCGGCCTCAACGGCCAGGGTGAATCCTCCGAACTGGCCCTGCTGCTGCGCGCCGGTGGTCTGGCCGCACCGATGTACTTCGCCGAAGAACGCACCATCGGCCCGAGCCTGGGCGCCGACAACATCACCAAGGGTATCGATGCGTCGCTGTGGGGCATGCTGTTCGTCTCGCTGTTCATCATCGCCATCTACCGCTTCTTCGGTGTGATCGCCACCGTGGCATTGGCCTTGAACATGGTCATGCTGCTGGCGCTGATGTCGTTGCTGGGCGCGACCCTGACGTTGCCGGGTATCGCCGGTATCGTATTGACGATGGGCATGGCGGTGGACGCCAACGTGCTGATCTTCTCGCGCATACGTGAAGAGATCGCCAATGGCATGAGCATCCAGCGCGCCATTCACGAAGGTTTCGACCGCGCCTACACCGCGATCATCGACGCCAACCTGACGACGCTGCTGGTCGGCGGGATTCTCTTCGCCATGGGCACCGGCCCGGTGAAGGGCTTCGCCGTTACCATGTCCCTCGGGATCTTTACCTCGATGTTCACGGCCATCATGGTGACCCGCGCAATGGTCAACCTGATCTACGGCGGTCGGGACTTCAAGAAGTTGTGGATTTAAGGGGCTGCCATGTTACGTACCATCAACTTCATGGGCGTGCGCAATATTGCGTTCGCCATCACCGTGCTCCTTACCGTGCTGGCGTTGTTCAGCATGTTCCACAAGGGCATGAACTACGGGCTGGACTTCACCGGCGGTACGCTCATCGAGCTGACCTACGAGAAGCCGGCCGACCTGGGCCTGGTCCGTGACGAGCTGGTGAAAGCCGGCTATCACGACGCCGTGGTGCAGAACTTCGGTGCGACCACCGACCTGCTGGTGCGCATGCCGGGTGAAGACCCGCAACTGGGCAACCAGGTCGCGGCGGCGCTGCAGACGGTCGGTGGCGACAACCCGGCCACGGTCAAGCGCGTCGAGTTCGTCGGCCCGCAGGTGGGCGAAGAACTGCGCGACCAGGGCGGCCTCGGCATGCTGCTGGCGCTTGGCGGCGTACTCGTCTACCTGGCGTTCCGCTTCCAGTGGAAATTCGCGGTCGGCGCCATCCTGTCGCTGATTCACGACGTGATCGTCACCGTGGGCCTGTTGTCGTTCTTCCAGATCACTTTCGACCTGACAGTGCTGGCGGCGGTACTGGCCATCATCGGCTACTCGCTCAACGACACCATCGTGGTATTCGACCGGGTTCGCGAGAACTTCCGGGTGATGCGCAAGGCGTCCCTGATCGAGAACATCAACGTTTCCACGACCCAGACGCTGCTGCGTACCGTGGCGACCTCGGTGTCGACCCTGCTGGCCATCGCCGCCCTGATGTTCTTCGGTGGCGATAACTTGTGGGGCTTCTCGCTGGCACTGTTCATCGGCGTCATGGCCGGTACCTACTCGTCGATCTACATCGCCAACGTGGTACTGATCTGGCTGAACCTGAGCAGCGAGGATCTGATTCCTCCCGTGGCCAAGGACCAGGTCGACGACCGTCCATAAGACGTTCCACGTCAACTGCGACAAGGCCTGAAAGGCGCGAGTATTGAACTCGCGCCTTTTTTCATGCTCCAAGGCTGGGAAACGTGGCCTGGCGCCATGACCGTAGTCAGGAGGTTCAAAGTGAATAAGTCGTTGCTGATTGGTGCAGTGCTGGGTGCTGTCGGTGTTACCGCCGGAGGCGCCGTTGCAACCTACAGCCTCGTGAACAAAGGCCCCGAGTACGCCGACGTATTGGCCGCAGAGCCGATCAAACAGCAGATCAAGACGCCGCGCGAAGTGTGCAAGGACGTCACTGTGACTCGGCAGAAGCCGGTGCAGGATCAGCATCAGATCGTGGGCAGTGTATTGGGCGCAGTGGCGGGCGGCTTGCTCGGCAATCAGGTCGGTGGTGGCAACGGCAAGAAGATCGCCACCGTGGCCGGTGCCGTTGGCGGTGGCTACGCCGGCAACAAGGTCCAGGAGGGCATGCAGGGTCGTGACACCTACACCACGACTCAGACCCGCTGCAATACCGTCAACGACATCAGCGACAAGGTCGTGGGCTACAACGTGAAGTACCAGCTCGACGGCAAGGTCGGCCAAGTGCGCATGGACCGCGACCCAGGCTCGCAGATCCCGGTGAACAAGCAGGGTCAATTGATCCTTGGTGAGAATCAGGCCGGGCAATAAGCTCCAGCTTCCTCCTCGCTCACACGCGCCGCCGGTCCCGGCGGCGTCAGCTCCACACTCCGGCAATACTCCATGAACAGCCGAGTCGCTCGACCCGGCTGGTTGTTGCGCAGGTGCGCCATCACCAGCGTTGAGGCCGGCATGTCGTCTTCGATCTCCAGATGCGCCAGCAGCTTGCCGTCATAGGTCATATGGCTGCACGGCCGCGTGACCAACACCGAAAATCCCAATCCTTGCCCTACCATGCAGCGCACCATCTCGATGGAGGGGGAGCTGTAGGCAACGACCGGGGCATAGCCCTTCTCCGTGAAGATATCCATGAAGTAACTGCGGCTGGGAACGGCATCGAGCAGGATCATCGGCTCCTCGCTCAGGGCCTGCAAAGTGACCGAGGTTCGTTGCGCCAGAGGGTGATCGAGCGGTAGCAGGGCATAGGGCTTGTGGGGTGCGTTGAGGGCCTGTTTGTGAATGGTGTTGCCCAGTTCCAGGTCGTAGAGAAAGGCCAGGTCGAAGCGACCACGGTGCAGGCCGTGCATCAGTTCATGCTGTTCGCCGTCATAAAGTTGAATGGCAACTTCCGGATACAGGCTTTTGAATCCGGCCACCAACTTGGGCATGTACAACGGCGCGGCCGATTCGAAACAGCCAATGGCAATGGTGCCCGAAACATTGCCATTCTCGGCGCGCGAATCCTGTTCCAATTCCTGGGACAGCCTCAATAACTCCTTGGCCTTTTCATAGATCCTGCCGCCGCCGGCCGTGAGTGAAACACCTTGGGCATGATGGCGGACGAACAAGGGTTGATTGAAGGCTTCTTCGAGATTCTTGATCGCGACGGAGATGGACGGCTGGGATATGTGCAACTGCCTGGAGGCTTCGGCAATGCTGTCCTGTTCGACGGCCGCCACGAAGTATTTGAGTTGCCGAAGGGTGAAGTGCATCAAGTTCAGCTCCTCGCCAGCGCCGTTCAGCCCTGCGCCGCCTGAATAGGTTTTACCTATGCCTGCGAAGACCATGCCAGTGCCCGGGCCACCCTGAACTACCGGGACTGTCGGAACCCTGATCGCACTTCACGCCCAGCAATAGCGGCGCTCTGCAAACGAGCTTCTGAAGTGCGGCATTCCGGCACACCCAATGAATCAAGGCGCAAAACCCATTTCGCACCAAAAAGTCTCGTCTGCCATAAGACCGGAAACAGGCTGCGCTAAAACCGTGCAGTTGTTCTTGAGCTTTGCATCTAACCAAGTAGACATAGGGAGTGCGAAGTTCGCCTCAGGAACTTCTGCTTAGGTTTTTCCTATGCAAGGGGCCCGAATTTACTAATTTCGGCGGAACCTGGCATCAATCATGATGGGTTCAAGACGGGCAGAACGGGCAACGTTCGAAGTTCATAGTCGACAGGAAGTCACCCATCACCCTTGACCTTGCCAAGCGAGCCGACGATGACGTTTGATTGGAAATACATGTTTGGTCTGCTCGGCGATACCGAGTTCTGGATGGCGGCCTGGACCGTG
Source organism: Pseudomonas sp. Leaf129 (assembly GCF_001423465.1). Lineage (NCBI taxonomy): Bacteria > Pseudomonadati > Pseudomonadota > Gammaproteobacteria > Pseudomonadales > Pseudomonadaceae > Pseudomonas > Pseudomonas sp. Leaf129. The sequence continues at coordinate 119,426 of NZ_LMOC01000010.1, forward strand.
ATTCAACTCAGTGTATTGACCTGGGTCATCAGTATTGTGCTGGGCTTCGTACTGGCGCTGGCGAAGCAATCTTCTCGTCCATTGCTGAACTTGCCGGCGCGCGGTTACATCTGGCTGTTTCGCAGTCTGCCGCTGCTGGTCCTGCTGATATTCGTCTACAACCTGCCACAGGCGATGCCGTCTACGTCGGCTTTGCTGGCCAATCCGTTCTGGGCCGGACTGATCGCGCTGGTGTTGAGTGAAACCGCCTACGTCGCAGAGATCCATCGTGGCGGGCTGCTGTCCATCGCCAAGGGGCAAAGCGAGGCTGCACGAGCACTGGGCCTGCGCTTTGCCGGCACCCAGTGGCGCATCGTCATCCCCCAGGCCTTGCGGGTGGCCCTGCCGTCGCTCACCAACGAATTCATTTCCATCGTCAAGCTCAGCTCGCTGGTGTCGGTGATCTCGTTGACCGAGATCCTCATGGTGGGTCAGCGCCTGTATTCGCAGAACTTTCTGGTCATGGAAACCATGGCAGGGGTGGCGTTCTTCTATGTGCTGATCGTGACCGTGTTCGATTTCCTGCTCAAACGCCTGGAGCGTTATCTGGACGTGACCCAGACCAAGGCCGCGCGTCAGCCGGATGCCGAAGTGCTGCGCCTGGCCACCGAGCACAAGGCCACCGTGACGCGAACCGATAGCGCCGCGACCGGTCCTGCGTTGCAGGCGACCAAGCTGCACAAGGCCTATAACGACGTCGAAGTGCTCGGTGCGGTAAGCCTGCAGATCGAGCCGGGTGAAGTGGTGTCGGTGATCGGTCCTTCGGGTTCGGGCAAGACCACACTGATTCGTTTGCTCAATGGCCTGGAGCAGATCGACAACGGCGACATCAAGATCAACGGCAAGCCGTTCATTCATCTGAACCGGCAGGGTGCGCAACCGCCGCGTTATGTGGAGCACGCCGAGCACCGCATGAACATCGGCATGGTGTTCCAGAGCTTCAATCTGTTCCCGCACATGACCGTGCTGAACAACCTGCTGATGGCGCCGCGTTATCACCGTCTGGCGCCCCTGGCCGAACTCAAGCAACAGGCCTACGCCCTGCTGCACAAGGTCGGCATGCTCGACCACGCCTGGAAATACCCGCATCAGTTGTCCGGCGGCCAGCAGCAGCGCGTGGCGATCGCCCGGGCACTGATGATGCGCCCGCAGATCATGCTGTTCGACGAGCCCACCTCGGCGCTCGATCCGGAGAAGGTCAACGAGGTGCTGCAGGTCATCGAGGCCCTGGCCAGCGAGGGCATCACCATGGTCATCGTGACTCACGAAATGAATTTTGCCTTCAAGGTTTCCGATCGCATCGTCTTCATGGAGAAGGGGCGAGTGGTCTGCGACGACAGCCCGCAGGCGCTGCGTGGCGGTCACAACCCGCGAGTGGAAGCGTTCCTGAAAGATGTCTCGTTGGCCTGAAGCCAACCCTACCGGTGCGAGGAGAGAACATGATCGAGCAATGGCAGATAGACCAGTTTCACCAGGATGGCTTTCTGGTGGTCGAGGATGTGCTGGCGGCGCCTGAAGTGGCGGCGCTGCAGCATGATTTCGATCAATGGGTGCAGGACAGCCGCAGCCAGGCTCAGGCCTGGGGTGAAACCCTGGATGGTCGCGCACGTTTCGATGTGGAAAGCGATCACCGTGCCGACCATCCTTCCCTGCGCCGGGTAGCGTCGCCCACCGAGATTTCGCTAGCGTATCGCCAGACGGCGTTCGAATCGCGTATGGCCGAAATCGCCGGCCAGTTGATCGGCGGGAGCGGCACTCGTTTTCATCACAGCAAGATCAACTCCAAGCTGCCGCACACCGCGACCCAGGTGAAATGGCATCAGGATTTCCTCTTCACTCCGCACAGCAACGACGACCTGGTAACGGCGCTGTTGATGGTCAGCGAAGTGACCGCCCAGAACGGTCCGCTCAAGGTGATACCCGGTAGCCACAAAGGCCCGCTGTGGTCGCACTGGCACGACGAGCGTTTCACCGGCGCGGTGGCCGATGCCGTGGTCGAGGAGCACTGCCAGGCGCCGGTGGCCTGCTTCGGCCCGCCGGGCTCGGTGTGCTTCATGCACACCCGCCTGCTGCATGCTTCGAGCCCCAACCACACCGAAGATCCGCGGACGTTGTTCATCAGCGTGTACGCCGCCGAGGACGCTCTGCCACTGGCCGACAACCCGCTGCCCAGTGAGCACGCCGGACGCTTGGTGGCCGGGTGCGAAAGCGGCTTGATCCGCAGCACCGAGAACCATGTTCGCCTGCCGCAGAAACCCAAGGGTGCATCGTTTTTCGTCCAGCAAGCCGGTACCGACCTGGCAACAGCCTGAATCCATTGACTGCGAGGAATACCCCATGAAGTTGCCAAGCCTGAAAGCCCGCCCCGTCGCCATGGCCGTGTTCGGCGCCATCCTGGCTGCCAGTTCGTTGAGCGCTTCGGCGTTCCAGCAGCCCGGCAAGATCGTCGCCGGGTCCGACATGACGTTCTTCCCTTACGAATACATGGAGAAGAACAAGCCCGCCGGCTTCGATATCGAGTTCCTCGACGGTCTCGCCAAGGTCATGGGCATGACTGCGGAAAACATCGACACCCGCTTTCCCAACCTGATCAGCGGGCTTCAGGCCGGACGGTTCGATATCACCAACTCGTCGATGTACATCACCGCCGACCGCATGAAGGTGATCGACATGGTCCCTTACCTGAAAAGCGGTGAGTCGATCCTCGCGGTCAAGGGCAGCGCCTATCAGCCCAAGACGCCGGAAGAGTTCTGCGGGCACAAGATCGGCTCCATGGGCGCCACCTCCTGGTTGCAGCAGTTGCAGAAGCTGTCCGCCGAGTACTGCGTGAAGAACGGTCTGCAGCCGATCGCCATCAGTGAGTACGGCACCGACCCGCAAACCACCCAGGCTATGCTCGCCCACGCGGTAGAAGCGCAGATCACCGACGCGGCGGTCGCTCGCGGGGTGGTCGACAAGCTGGGCGATCGCGTGGTGATTTCCTCGCAGACCTTGATCTACCCAGTGCTCAACGGCTTCGGTGTGAAGAAAGGCAACGACGAGGTCCGCAACGCGCTGATCCAGGGCCTGGAGAAGTACAGCAAGACCCCTGAATACGCGGCGCTGCTGGACAAGTACAAGTTCCAGGCGCCGACCGCCGATGACATCGCCGCCTTGATGCCCAAGCCCTGATATCGCGCCTCGACATCAGCCGACAGTACCCGTCGATCCTGGCGGGTACGTTTCAATGGAGTGCCCAGAGCATGGCCCTGAGTTTCGAAGAACAGACGCGCATCGACCTGGCCGCAACGTTCCGCATCATCGCCCACCTGGGCATGCACGAGGCGGTCGCCAACCATTTCAGCGCTGCCATCAGCGCCGACGGCAAGCAGTTTCTGCTCAACCCCAAGTGGGTGCATTTCTCGCGGCTGCGGGCCAGTGATCTGTTGCTGCTCGATGCCGACGACACCGACGCCGCGCACCGCCCGGACGTGGACGCCACGGCGTGGTCGATCCACGGCCAGGTTCACCAGCGCCTGCCCGATGCCCGTGTGGTGCTGCACCTGCACCCGGTCTACACCACGGCCGTGGCCTGCCTTGCGCAACCGAAGATTCTGCCGGTCGACCAGAACACGGCGCGTTATTTCAACCGTGTGGCGGTGGACGAACTCTATGGTGGCATGGCTGATACCAGCGCCGAGGGTGCCCGCCTGGCCAACCTGCTGCAGGACAAGCGCCGGCTGCTGATGGGCAACCACGGCGTCATCGTCACCGCCGCCACGGTGGGCGAAGCCTTCGATGACATCTGGACCTTGGAGCGGGCCTGCCAGATTCTGGTGACGGCCTGGTCGACCGGCCAGCCGCTCAAGCTGCTCGCCGATGACGTGGCGGAAAAGACCGCACGGGACTGGGAGAAGATCACCGATTTTTCCCAGCGCCATTTCGAAGAAATGAAGCACCTGATGATCCAGGCGGACCCTTCGCTGGTGGACTGAGCGCAACCGAGCGCCCGACGGATTGAAGCTTTGCACACAGCCTCGCGGGCGCCGCAGGACGCCGTGCGCCCGGCTTTCGAATTTTCATGAAGACAGCGACTGGCCACCGACGGCCTGTCGAAGGATGCCAAGATGAACCAACAGATCACCGAAATAGACACTCTGGTCGTAGGCGCCGGCCAGGCCGGCGTGGCCATGAGCGAGCACCTGAGCCGTCTGGGTATCCCTCATCTAGTGCTGGAGCGGCATCGTATCGCCGAAGCCTGGCGCTCGGGCCGCTGGGACTCGCTGGTGGCCAACGGCCCGGCCTGGCACGATCGGTTCCCGGGTCTGGAATTCGACATGGACCCCGATGGTTTTGCCGGCAAGGAGCAGGTGGCCGACTATTTCGAGGCCTATGCCCGCAAGTTCGACGCGCCGATCAAGACCGGGGTCGAGGTCAGGCGTGTCACGCGCAATGTCGGCCGCGCCGGCTTCACCGTGGAAACCAGCGACGGCACCTATTGCGTCAACCACTTGGTATCGGCCACCGGGCCGTTTCAGAAGCCGGTGATCCCGGCCATCGCGCCCACGGATTCGACCCTCCACCAGATTCACTCGGCGCACTATTTCAATCCTGAACAATTGCCCGAAGGCGCGGTACTGGTGGTTGGGGCCGGTTCCTCCGGGGTGCAGATCGCCGAGGAGTTGCTGCGTGCCGGGCGTAAGGTCTACCTCTCGGTGGGTCCCCACGATCGGCCGCCGCGCGCCTACCGTGGGCGCGACTTCTGCTGGTGGCTGGGCGTGCTCGGGCTGTGGGACAGTGAAACGGTGCAGGCGGGTCGGGAGCACGTCACCATCGCCGTCAGCGGTGCCCGCGGCGGACATACCGTGGACTTTCGGCGACTGGCTCAGGCGGGCATGGTGCTGGTGGGTCTGACAGAGCGCTTTGCCGACGGCAAGGTCAGCTTCGCCCAGGATCTGAACGACAATCTGGACCGAGGCGACGAGAACTACCTGGCGCTGCTCGATGCTGCCGACGCCTACGCCGAGCGCAACGGCCTGGACCTGCCCCTGGAGCCGACCGCCCGCGAACGCGTGGCCGACGCGGCGTGCATTGCCCAACCTCTGCAAGCGCTGGACCTGACCGAGGCGGGGGTGTCCACGATCATCTGGGCCACTGGCTATTCGCAGGACTACAGCTGGCTGCAGGTCGACGCCTTCCACACCAACGGCAAGCCACGCCATCAGCGCGGCGTGAGCAGCGAGCAGGGTGTCTACTTCGTCGGCCTGCCGTGGTTGTCCCGGCGCGGTTCGGCCTTTATCTGGGGCGTCTGGCACGACGCCAAGCATGTCGCCGATCAGATCGCCACGCAGCGCAAGTACCGCGCCTATGACGAGTCCCGGACCGCTGCCCGGACACCCGCGCCGTTGCGCGCCAACGCTTGATCATCACTGTGTCGCGTCACCTCGACGCGCACGCCAAGGAGCTTCGTTCATGGTCACCCATACCCGCATCCGCATGTTCAACACCAAGGACACCTACCCCAATCAGAGCCTGGACAATGATTTGTGCCAGGCGGTGCGCGCCGGCAATACCGTTTACGTGCGCGGTCAGGTGGGCACCGATTTCGACGGCAACCTGGTCGGCCTGGGCGACCCTGCGGCGCAGGCCGAGCAGGCCATGAAAAACGTCAAGCAGTTGCTGGAAGAGGCGGGCAGTGACCTGTCGCACATCGTCAAGACCACCACCTACATCATCGATCCGCGTTATCGCGAGCCGGTCTATCACGTCGTTGGCCGTTGGCTCAAAGGTGTCTTTCCGATCTCCACGGGGCTGGTGGTCTCGGCCCTGGGCCAGCCGCAGTGGCTGATGGAAATCGACGTGATCGCCGTCATTCCGGACTGAGGAGTTCTCTGCCATGACCTTTTCCATCGCAGCGCGCTGCGCCAAAACCGGCCAGTTGGGCATCGCCATCAGTTCGTCGAGCATCGCCGTGGGTGCTCGCTGCCCGTGGCTTGTGGCCGGTGTGGGCGCGGTGTCGTCGCAGAACATCACGCTGCCAGCCCTCGGCCCGCAGACACTGGCGCAACTGGAACGGCAGGTGTCGCCTGACCAGGCGTTGCAAGAGGTGCTGGACCGCGACGGCTTCGGTGCGTATCGCCAGATCATCGCCATCGATGCGCAAGGCCGCAGCGCCCACGCCAGTGGGAGCCAGACCTTGGGTATTCATCACGCGCGCAGCGGTGAGCAGTGCGTGGCCGCCGGCAACATGCTGGCCGACATTGCGGTGGTCGACGCCGTGGTCGAGGCGTTCGAAAACGCCTCCGGGCATCTTGCCGAGCGTCTGCTGCACGCCCTGCTCGCCGGCCTGGCCGCGGGCGGCGAAGCCGGGCCGGTGCACTCGGCGGCGCTGAAGGTCGTGGGCGAGCTACCGTGGCCTATCGTCGATCTGCGCGTTGACTGGGCCGAGCATGACCCCGTGGGCGAGTTGCAGGGATTGTGGCAGGCCTATCGACCGCAGATGCAAGACTACATCGACCGTGCCCTGAATCCGGCGGTAGCACCGGGCTATGGCGTGCCCGGAGACGAGCGATGAGCGCCAGCCGTGAGCTGCTGGCGCACTTGGTGGCCTTCGATACCACCAGCCGCGAATCCAACCTTGCCCTGATCGAGTTCGTTCGCGACTACCTGACCGGGCATGGCGTGAGCAGCGAGCTGATCTACAACGAGGACGGCAGCAAGGCCAATCTGTTCGCCAGCATCGGCCCGGCCGATGTGCCGGGCATCGTCCTGTCGGGTCATACCGACGTGGTGCCGGTGGACGGCCAGGCCTGGACGTATCCTGCGTTTCAGTTGAGCGAAGCGGACGGCAAGCTGTACGGCCGCGGCACGGCAGACATGAAAGGCTACATCGCCTGCGTACTGGCACAGGTGCCCGCCCTGGTGCAGGCGCCCCTGCGTCGGCCGGTGCACATTGCCTTGTCCTACGATGAAGAGGTCGGTTGCCTGGGCGTGCGCTCGCTGCTCGAGGCCCTGCGGGGCAAGCCGGTGCAGCCGATGTTGTGCGTGATCGGCGAGCCGACCGAGTTGGCGCCGGTGCTCGGCCACAAAGGCAAACTGGCGATGCGCTGCGAGGTGCAGGGCCTGGCCTGCCATTCGGCCCACGCGCCGAGCGGGGTCAATGCCATCGAATATGCCGCGCGGCTGATTGCCGAGCTGGGTCGGCTGGGCGATGCGCTGCAGGCACCGGCTGCCCGCAACGAGCGCTTCGATCCGCCGTTTTCCACGGTGCAGGTGGGAGTGATCGCTGGCGGTACCGCGCTCAACATCGTTGCGCAGCACTGCCGTTTCGATTTCGAAGTGCGCTCGCTGCCTGCCGAAGACCCGCGACAGCTGACCCAGGCCCTGCAACGCTACGCCGAGCACACGCTGCTGCCGGCCATGCAGGCGATCAGTGGTCAGAGTGCAATTCGGTTCAGCGAGCTGTCCAGCTACCCGGGCCTGGACGTCAGCCATGCCAGCGAGGCCGCCCGCTTGATCGCGCGGTTCAGCGGTTCCCAGGCGTTTTCCACGGTGGCCTTCGGTACCGAAGGCGGGCTGTTCGATCAGGCAGGCATCGCCACCGTGGTGTGCGGGCCCGGCAGCATGGCGCAGGGGCACAAGCCCGATGAGTTCATCAGTGTCGCGCAGTTGGCCGGATGCGACGAAATGCTGGGGCGGATACTGGCTTTCGCCTGCGAAGGTTGACTGGGCGGGGGCTGAATTGCGCCCATGAAAAAAGCACCCCGTGGGGTGCTTTTCTTGTCGTGCCAGGTCTCAGCGTTTGAGCGAGGCCGGCAGGTGCGGCTGGATGGCAGTCAGGACTGCCTTGAAGCACTTGGTGTTACCGGCAACGATGTGGCCGTTTTCCAGGAAGTTGTGACCTCCGGTGAAATCGCTCACCAGACCGCCCGCTTCCTGAATCAGCAGGACGCCTGCGGCCATGTCCCATTCCGACAGGCCCGACTCCCAGAACGCATCGAAGCGGCCAGCGGCAACGTAGGCCAGATCCAGGCTGGCGGCGCCGGCGCGGCGAATGCCGGCGGTCTGGCCGACCAGGCTGCGGAACATGCCCAGGTAGTTGTCCAGGTTGTCCATCTGGTTGTCGCGGAACGGGAAGCCGGTGCCCAGCAGGGCGCCGTCCAGGCTGGTGCGACCGCTGACGCGCAGGCGGCGGCCATTGAGCTGGGCGCCACGGCCACGGCTGGCGGTAAATTCTTCCTGGCGGACAGGATCAAGCACGACGGCGTGTTCCAGGCGACCACGGTACTTGCACGCGATGCTGACGGCGAAGTGCGGTACGCCGCGCAGGAAGTTGGTGGTGCCGTCCAGTGGGTCGATGATCCAGAGGTAGTCTTCGCCTTCACCGCTGCCGGCATGGAAACCGGTCTCTTCGCCACGGATGCCGTGGGTCGGGTAGGCCTTGCGCAGGGCGTCGATGATTTTCTGTTCGGCAGCGCGATCGACTTCGGACACGTAGTCCTTGGCATCTTTCTCGTCGACCTTGATGGTATCCAGGCGCTCGATGGAGCGGAAGATCAATTCACTGGCGCTGCGGGCGGCGCGCAGCGCGATATTCAGCATGGGCTGCATGGACGTTTCACCTAAGGTCGTTAAAGAAAGCCGCGCATTCTAGCAGAAAAGTCGTGGACAAGAAGAGGGACATAGCCTTAGTTATAGGCCTTCTGTAATATTTGCCGCCCTTTCCCCGACACAGAGCCCTAGCCGTGCTGGATAACATCCGAGTCGTCCTGGTCAACACCAGCCATCCCGGCAACATCGGTGGCGCGGCGCGCGCCATGAAAAACATGGGGTTGTCGCGGCTGGTCCTGGTTGAGCCCCGCGAGTTCCCGTCGCCCGAAGCCGACGCCCGCGCATCGGGCGCCAGCGACGTGCTGGAGAACGCCCAGGTGGTCGCCACCCTGGAAGAGGCGCTGGTGGGCTGCACCGTGGTGCTGGGCACCAGCGCCCGCGACCGCAGCCTGCCGTGGCCGCTGGTGGATCCCCGAGAGTGTGGCGAGAAGGTCATCGAGGAGGCCGGGCAGGGCAAGGAGATCGCGCTGGTGTTCGGTCGCGAGCACGCGGGCTTGACCAACGATGAGCTGCAGCGCTGTCATTTCCATGTGCACATCCCGTCCAATCCGGATTTCAGTTCGTTGAATCTGGCGGCGGCGGTGCAGGTGCTCGGGTATGAAGTGCGCATGGCCTGGCTGGCGGGCAAGCGTCCGGCGCCAACGCTGGACAAGACCGAGGAGCTGGCCACCAGCGACGAGATGGAGCGCTTCTATGGCCATCTGCAGGACACCCTGGTCGACATCGCCTTTCTCGACCCGGAAAAGCCACGGCACCTGATGGCTCGCCTGCGCCGCCTGTTCGGGCGCAGCGCCGTGAACAAGTCGGAAATGAGTATTTTGCGCGGCATTCTCACCGAGACCCAAAAGGTCGCTCGGGGCGAGCCGCATAAGCGCAAGGATCAATAAATGTTCGAACGTCTGCGGGAAGATATCCAGAGTGTTTTTCATCGCGATCCGGCCGCGCGCAATGCGTTCGAGGTGTTGACCTGCTACCCGGGCATGCACGCCATCTGGCTGCATCGGGCCGCCCATGCCTTGTGGAAGCGCGACCTGAAGTGGCTGGCGCGGGTGGTGTCCAACTTCGGTCGCTGGATGACGGGCATCGAGATCCATCCCGGTGCGACGGTGGGGCGACGGTTCTTCATCGACCACGGCATGGGCATCGTGATCGGCGAGACGGCCGAGATCGGTGACGACGTGACGATCTACCAGGGCGTGACCTTGGGTGGTACCAGCTGGAACAAGGGCAAGCGCCATCCGACCCTGGCCGATGGCGTGGTGGTGGGGGCGGGCGCCAAGGTGCTCGGGCCGTTCACGGTGGGTGCCGGGGCCAAGGTCGGCTCCAACGCGGTGGTGACCAAGGAAGTGCCGCCCGGCGCGACCGTGGTCGGGATACCCGGCAAGATCATCGTCAAAAGCGATGACCAGCTGGACGCGCGGCGCAAGGCCATGGCCGAGAAGATCGGTTTCGATGCCTATGGCGTCGGCGGCGAGGACATGCCCGACCCGGTGGCGCGGGCCATTGGCCAACTGCTTGATCATCTGCATGCGGTGGACGGGCGTCTGGAAGGGATGTGTGGCGCGCTGAACCGCCTGGGCAGCGACTACTGCGCCAAGGACCTGCCGCCCTTGCGCGACGAAGACTTCGAATGCGTGCAAGGCGCGGAGCGCAAGGCGCAGTCCTGATCCGCGCCGTCACACAGGCCCCAATCGGCATCATTAGTCTGCTACCATTGCGCCGCCGTTTTTGCGCTCAAGTCCTAGTAAATCAGTAGGACTTATAGTTGACAAATTTACTCGGAAATAGGATGATCGAACCTATTCCGAGAACCCGTGGTACTAGCCATGCGACTGACAACGAAAGGCCGATACGCCGTCACTGCCATGCTCGACCTGGCATTGCACGCGCAGCGTGGCCCGGTCTCATTGGCCGACATCTCCGAGCGCCAGGGCATATCCCTGTCCTACCTGGAGCAACTGTTCGCCAAGCTGCGCCGGGGCAACCTGGTGTCCAGCGTGCGTGGTCCCGGCGGTGGTTATCAGCTGTCCCGTGAAATGGAAGGCATCCAGGTTGCACAGGTCATCGACGCGGTCAACGAATCGGTCGATGCCACCAAGTGCCAGGGCCTGGGTGATTGCCACGCCGGTGACACCTGCCTGACCCACCACCTGTGGTGTGACCTCAGCCAGCAGATTCACGAATTTTTGAGCGGTATCAGTCTGTCCGACCTTGTCACTCGCCGTGAGGTGCAAGAAGTCGCTCAGCGCCAGGATCTGCGTCGTTGCAATAGCAACGGCCGCATGCAGCGCCTGGACAAGATCGAAACGTCTGCCGTCGAATGAGAAAGCCAGGTTAGCCGCCTGATAGGAGATACCAATGAAGTTGCCGATTTACCTCGATTACTCCGCGACCACGCCAGTGGATCCTCGTGTTGCACAGAAGATGATCGAATGCCTGCAGATGGACGGGAACTTCGGTAACCCGGCTTCCCGTTCGCACGTGTTCGGCTGGAAAGCTGAAGAAGCTGTCGAGAACGCCCGTCGCCAAGTGGCCGACCTGGTCGGTGCCGACCCGCGCGAGATCGTCTGGACCAGCGGTGCCACCGAGTCCGACAACCTGGCGATCAAGGGTGTGGCGCACTTCTACCAGACCAAGGGCAAGCACATCATCACCACCAAGATCGAGCACAAGGCGGTCCTGGATACCACCCGCCAGCTCGAGCGTGAAGGTTTCGACGTCACCTATCTGGAGCCCGGCACCGACGGTCTGGTCACTCCGGCCATGATCGAAGCGGCCATGCGTGACGACACCATCCTGGTCTCGGTCATCCATGTGAACAACGAAATCGGCGTGATCAACGACATCGCTGCCATCGGCGAGCTGACTCGCTCGCGCGGCGTGCTGTTCCACGTCGATGCCGCCCAGTCCACCGGCAAGGTCGAGATCGACCTGTCGGCACTAAAGGTCGACCTGATGTCGTTCTCGGCGCACAAGACCTACGGTCCCAAGGGTATCGGCGCGCTGTACGTCAGCCGCAAGCCGCGTGTTCGCCTCGAAGCGGCCATGCACGGCGGCGGTCACGAGCGCGGCATGCGTTCGGGCACCCTGGCCACGCACCAGATCGTCGGCATGGGCGAAGCCTTCCGCATCGCCAAGGAAACCATGGCCAGCGAAAACCTGCGCATCAAGGCGCTGAGCGATCGCTTCTACCAGCAGGTCGAGAACCTCGAAGAGCTGTACGTCAACGGCAGTCTGACGGCCCGTGTACCGCACAACCTGAACCTGTCCTTCAACTATGTCGAAGGCGAGTCGCTGATCATGGCCCTCAAGGACCTTGCAGTGTCTTCCGGTTCGGCGTGCACCTCGGCCTCGCTCGAGCCCTCGTATGTACTGCGCGCCTTGGGCCGCAACGACGAGTTGGCCCACAGCTCCATTCGTTTCACCTTCGGTCGCTTCACCACCGAAGAGGAAGTCGATTACGCCGCGCAGAAAGTCTGCGAGGCCGTCACCAAGCTGCGCGCTCTGTCGCCGCTGTGGGACATGTACAAAGACGGTGTCGATATCTCGAAGATCGAGTGGGCGGCGCACTAAGTAGCTGCCGACAAGAGCGGCTTACCTGATGAGTTTCAGTAAGGATCAATACCATGGCTTACAGTGAAAAGGTCATCGACCACTACGAAAACCCACGTAACGTGGGCAAGATGGACGCCGAAGATGCCGACGTCGGCACCGGCATGGTCGGCGCTCCGGCGTGCGGCGATGTGATGCGTCTGCAGATCCGTGTCAACGAGCAGGGCATCATCGAAGATGCCAAGTTCAAGACCTACGGCTGCGGTTCGGCCATCGCTTCCAGCTCCCTCGCCACCGAGTGGATGAAGGGCAAGACCCTGGACGAAGCCGAAACCATCAAGAATACCCAGCTGGCCGAAGAACTGGCGTTGCCGCCGGTGAAGATTCACTGCTCGGTGCTCGCCGAGGACGCCATCAAGGCGGCCGTGCGCGACTACAAGCAGAAGAAAGGTCTGCTCTGAGTCAGAGCGAAGCTGGACACAGTCGAAGGTTCGATACAGCGCGGTGCGGGTGACCGCTCGCGCGAAACCGTTTGCAGGTAAGGAGTCACGATGGCTATCAGCATGACAGAAGCCGCCGCCAACCATGTTCGTCGTTCCCTCCAGGGGCGTGGCAAGGGTGACGGCATTCGCTTGGGCGTACGCACCACCGGTTGCTCGGGCCTGGCCTACGTGCTGGAGTTCGTCGATGAAGCCGGTAGCGAAGACAAGGTCTTCGAGAACCATGGCGTCAAGGTGATCATCGATCCCAAGAGCCTGGTCTACCTGGACGGCACCGAACTCGATTTTGTCAAGGAAGGGTTGAACGAAGGCTTCAAGTTCAACAACCCCAACGTGCGCGGCGAATGTGGCTGCGGCGAAAGCTTCAATATCTGAGGCACATCCGTGGGTACTCCTTGTCATTTCGCCCTGTTCGACCTCAAGCCCGGCTTTCGCCTGGACCTCGATCAACTGGCCACGCGCTATCGCGAGTTGGCCCGTGAGGTCCATCCCGATCGCTTTGCCGATGCCTCCGAGCGTGAGCAGCGCCAGGCCCTCGAAAAGTCTGCGGGCCTGAACGACGCCTACCAGACCTTGAAGGCCGCGCCCAAGCGTGCGCGCTATTTGCTGTCCATCAGTGGCCAGGAAGTACCGCAGGAAGTCACGGTTCACGATCCGGACTTTCTTCTGCAGCAGATGCAGTGGCGCGAAGAGCTCGAAGACCTGCAGGACAGCGCCGACCTGGCGGGCGTGGCAACGTTCAAGCGGCGGGTCAAGACCGCGCAGGCTGAACTCGAAGACAGCTTCGCTGCCTGTTGGGATGACGCTGCACAACGCGAACAGGCCGAACGCCTGATGCGGCGCATGCAGTTCCTCGACAAGCTTTCCTATGAAGTGCGCCAGCTCGAAGAGCGCCTCGACGATTAACCCAGTGTCGCTACGGCCGCACGCCTGAATTCCTGACCTGATAAGCATGGCCCTACTGCAGATCGCCGAACCTGGCCAGAGTCCTCAACCACACCAGCGTCGTCTGGCCGTGGGGATCGACCTGGGCACTACCAATTCGCTGGTCGCTGCGCTGCGCAGCGGTCTCTCCGAACCCCTGGCGGACGCAGACGGGCAGGTCATCCTGCCGTCCGCCGTGCGCTATCATGCCGACCGCATCGAAGTGGGAGCGGCTGCCAAGGCCGCTGCTGCCAGCGATCCGCTCAACACCGTGCTCTCGGTCAAGCGCCTGATGGGCCGCGGCCTGACCGACGTCAAGCAACTGGGCGAGCAATTGCCCTACCGCTTCGTCGGTGGCGAGTCGCACATGCCGTTCATCGAAACCGCACAAGGTCCGAAGAGTCCGGTGGAAGTGTCCGCCGACATCCTCAAGGCCCTGCGTCAGCGAGCCGAAGACACCCTGGGTGGCGAGCTGGTGGGGGCGGTGATCACCGTGCCTGCCTATTTCGACGATGCCCAGCGCCAGGCCACCAAGGACGCTGCGCGTCTGGCCGGTCTGAACGTCTTGCGCCTGCTCAACGAGCCCACCGCCGCGGCCGTGGCCTATGGCCTGGATCAACACGCCGAAGGATTGGTGGCGATCTACGACCTGGGTGGCGGGACATTCGACATTTCCATCCTGCGCCTCACCGGTGGTGTGTTCGAAGTACTGGCCACCGGCGGCGACAGCGCGCTGGGCGGTGATGACTTCGACCATGCCATCGCCGGCTGGATCGTCGAGCAGGCCGGTGTATCCGCCAACCTCGACCCAGGTGCGCAACGCCAATTGCTCCAGGCGGCCTGCGCTGCCAAGGAAGCATTGAGCCAGGCGCACAGCACCACCATCACGTACGGCAGTTGGACTGCGGAACTCACCCGTGATGCTTTCCAGACCCTGATCGAGCCCATGGTCGCGCGCAGCCTCAAGGCGTGCCGGCGCGCCGTGCGTGACGCGAACATCGAGATCGACGAGATTCTCGCCGTGGTCATGGTCGGCGGTTCCACTCGCGTTCCGCGTGTGCGTGAAGCGGTGGGCGAGCTGTTCGGGCGCCAGCCCCTGACCGACATCGACCCGGATCAGGTAGTGGCTATCGGTGCCGCCATCCAGGCCGATACCCTGGCCGGCAACAAGCGTGACGGCGGGGAACTGCTACTGCTCGACGTCATTCCCTTGTCCCTGGGGCTGGAAACCATGGGCGGGCTGATGGAGAAGGTGATTCCGCGCAACACCACCATTCCCGTCGCCCGTGCCCAGGATTTCACCACTTATAAAGACGGCCAGTCGGCCCTGCTGGTGCATGTGCTGCAGGGTGAGCGCGAGCTGATCAGCGACTGCCGTTCCCTGGCCCGTTTCGAACTGCGCGGCATTCCTGCCATGGTGGCTGGTGCGGCGAAGATCCGCGTCACCTTCCAGGTCGATGCCGATGGCCTGCTCAGCGTGTCCGCCCGCGAGCTGGGTTCGGGCGTCGAGGCGAGCATTCAGGTCAAGCCGTCCTACGGTCTGACCGACGGCGAGATCGCCCGGATGCTCACCGATTCCTTCCAGTACGCCGGCGATGACAAGGTCGCTCGCCAGTTGCGTGAACACCAGGTCGACGGTGAGCGTCTGATCGAGGCCGTACAGGCCGCGCTGGACGCCGACGGCGAGCGTCTGCTCGACGACGAGGAGCGCATGGTGATCGGCCTGCAGATGGACGAGTTGCGCGCGCGGGTCAAAGGCAGTGACGGTCCGGCCATCGAACAGCAGACCAAGCTGCTGTCGCAGGTGACCGATGCGTTCGCCGCGCGTCGCATGAACAATGCCGTGAAAGACGCCCTGTCAGGGCGCAACCTGAATGAAATTGAGGAATAACTGATGCCGAAGGTGACATTTCTGCCCCACGCCGAGCATTGCCCGGACGGTATGGTGGTCGAGGCTGAAACCGGCAGGTCGCTGCTCGACGTCGCCCACGATCATCACATCGAGATCGAGAGTGCCTGCGGCGGCGTTTGCGCCTGCACCACCTGCCACTGCGTGATCCGCGCCGGTTTCAACACGCTGGAAGAAGCCGACGAGCTGGAAGAAGACTTCCTCGATCGCGCCTGGGGGCTGGAGCCGACTTCGCGTCTGAGCTGCCAGGCCAAGGTCGGCACCGAGGACATCACCGTCGAGATTCCCAAGTACTCGCTCAATCACGCTGCCGAAGCGCCGCACTGACCGAGGGGTTGTCATGAGCTATGGTTGGAATGATGTACAGCGCATCGCCGAGGAGCTGGAAGAGCAGCACCCGGATCTGGACCCGTATTCGATCGGCTTCACCCGCCTGCAGCAGATGATCAAGGCGCTGCCGGATTTCGACGACACCTCCGGTCGCGTCGGCGAGAAGGTGCTCGAAGCGGTGCAGACCCTCTGGGCCGCCGAAAAAGACTGATCGATTTGCAGGTTAGGCAATACCCCGGAACCCGCGTATAATTCGCGGGTTTAATTTTTCGCTTCAATCACCGTTTCTGGAGTTTCACATGGCTGTTCAACGTACTTTCTCCATCATCAAGCCCGACGCTGTCGCCAAGAACGTCATCGGCGAGATCACCACCCGTTTCGAAAAAGCCGGTCTGCGCGTCGTTGCCTCGAAACTCAAGCAACTGTCCAAGGCCGAGGCCGAAGGCTTCTACGCCGAGCACAGCGCTCGTGGCTTCTTCGGTGAACTGGTTGCCTTCATGACTTCCGGCCCGGTTGTCGTTCAGGTTCTGGAAGGCGAAAACGCCATCGCCCTGAACCGCGAGCTGATGGGTGCCACCAACCCTAAAGAAGCCGCTGCCGGTACCATCCGCGCCGACTTCGCCGAGTCGATCGACGCCAACGCCGTTCATGGTTCGGACTCCGAAGCCGCTGCTGCTCGCGAAATCGCATACTTCTTCGCTACTACCGAAGTAACCACTCGCTAAGCTACGGCTCACGAGTGAAGGTGAATCCATGACTGATATGACTGGCAAGACGAACCTGTTGGGGCTGACTCAACCGGAAATGGAACAGTTCTTCGACTCGATCGGGGAGAAGCGCTTTCGTGCCGGTCAGGTCATGAAGTGGATTCACCATTTTGGCGTGGACGATTTCGATGCCATGACCAACGTCGGCAAGGCCCTGCGCGAAAAGCTCAAGGCCTGTGCCGAGATCCGCGGCCCCGAAGTGGTCAGCGAGGACATCTCCACCGACGGCACCCGCAAATGGGTGGTGCGCGTGGCGTCCGGCAGCTGCGTCGAGACCGTCTACATCCCCCAGGGCAAGCGCGGCACCTTGTGTGTTTCGTCCCAGGCGGGCTGTGCCCTGGACTGCAGTTTCTGCTCCACCGGCAAACAAGGCTTCAACAGCAACCTCACCGCCGCCGAAGTCATCGGTCAGGTGTGGATTGCCAACAAATCCTTCGGCAGCGTCCCGGCGACCGTCGACCGTGCCATCACCAACGTGGTGATGATGGGCATGGGCGAGCCGCTGCTGAACTTCGACAACGTCATCTCGGCCATGCGCCTGATGATGGATGACCTGGGCTATGGCATCTCCAAACGCCGTGTCACCCTGTCGACCTCGGGTGTCGTGCCGATGATCGACGTGCTCGCCGATCACATCGACGTGTCCCTGGCCCTGTCGCTGCATGCGCCCAACGACGCACTGCGCAACCAGCTGGTACCGATCAACAAGAAGTACCCGCTCAAGATGCTGCTCGAGTCGTGCCAGCGCTACATGTCGCAATTGGGCGAAAAGCGTGTGCTGACCATCGAGTACACCTTGCTCAAGGACGTCAACGATCAGCTCGACCATGCCATCGAAATGGTCGAGCTGCTCAAGAACGTACCGTGCAAGATCAACCTGATTCCGTTCAACCCGTTCCCTCATTCCGGTTACGAGCGGCCGAGCAACAACGCCATCCGTCGTTTCCAGGATCACCTGCACCAGGCCGGCTTCAACGTGACCGTGCGCACTACCCGTGGCGAGGATATCGACGCCGCCTGTGGTCAGTTGGTGGGGCAGGTCATGGACCGCACGCGTCGCAGTGAACGCTACATCGCCGTACGCCAATTAGGCGCTGAGGCCGATATGCCGCAAACTGCCGCAAATCGGAACTGAACGAGAGGAACTCCATGACCCTGCGCGCCGCGCTGCTGATCGTCTTCGCCTTGCTGACCGGCTGCGTCACCACGGGCAAGGTCAATCCGATGGACACCAGCAAGGGTCGGGACGAGGCGCGTCAGGCCTACGTGCAACTGGGTTTGGGGTACCTGCAGGAAGGCAGTACCGAGCGGGCCAAGATTCCCTTGAAGAAGGCCCTGGAGCTCAACGGTTCCGACGCCGACGCCAATGCGGCATTGGCCTTGGTGTTCCAGGCGGAAATGGAACCCGAGCTTGCCGAACAGCACTTTCGCAAGGCTTTGAACGCACGCAGCGATGCCCGTATCCTGAACAACTACGGCAGCTTCCTGTATGAACAGAAACGCTACCAGGAAGCCTACGAACTGTTCGAGAAGGCCGCCGCTGACACGCTCTACCCAGAGCGCTCGCGGGTCTTCGAAAACCTTGGCATGACAGCGGCGGCCCTGGGCCAGCGTGAGGTGGCACGGCAGAACCTGGAGAAAGCGCTGCGGCTCAACCGCCAGCAGCCGCGGGCGCTGCTGGAAATGGCTGAAATGTCGTACCAGGACATGCAGTATGTGCCGGCCAAGGAGTATTTCGACCGGTTCACCCAGTTGAGCGAGCAAACCGCGCGCAGCCTGCTGCTCGGCACGCGTCTGGCGAAAGTCTACGAAGACAAGAACAAGGCCGCCAGTTATGGCCTGCAACTCAAACGGCTTTATCCCGGTACGCCGGAATATCAGCAATACCTGTCGGAGCAAAGATGAAAGCGGCGCATCCCGAAGTAGCAGCAGGCTCTCGTGTAAACCCCGGCGATACCTTGCGTCAGACCCGTGAAGGCAAAGCGTGGTCGTTGCCCGAGGTGGCCGCGCGGCTGAACCTCACCCCGGCCTCTTTGGCCAACCTGGAAGCGGGCGCGTTCGACAAGCTGCCCGGCCACACTTTTTCCCGTGGCTACATTCGCGCCTATGCCAAATTGCTTGGCCTGGATCAGGCCGTGCTGGTGCAGGCGTTCGATCAGTACACCGGCACCAATGCGCAGGGCAGCAACGTTCATGGCCTGGGCCGCATCGAAGAACCTTCGCGCCTGGCCCACAACCTGCTGCGCATCGTCAGCCTGATGCTGGTGCTGGCCCTGGTGGGTGGCGGCTTCCTCTGGTGGCAGGACAAGACCACGGCCCGTGGCACCGATCCAACCAACGTTGCGCTGGAGCACGTCGAAGTCGAAAGCGCCGACGGCACGACCCAGATTCATCCATTGGACGAGCCTGAAGACCAGGCCGTGGTGGCTGCGCGCGAAGGCGAACCCACCGCGTTGAGCCTGGGGCAGGGCCAAACCCCGGTTGACCCGGCCACTACCGGCACACCGGCGACCACGACTACCCAGCCATCTGCGACCGTTGCGCAGACGCCTGCAACTGTTGCCACACCTGTACCTAATGCAGCGACAACACCTGCCGCGCCGGCCCCTGCCGCCGCGTCTGCGCCAGCCGAGGCGCCCGTGGCCGGGCAGGGCCAGGTCGGCATGAATTTCGTCGCCGACTGCTGGACCCAGGTCACCGATGCCACCGGCAAGGTGCTGTACAGCGGTCTCAAGCGCAGTGGCGAAAATCTTCAGGTCAGCGGCAAGCCGCCGCTTTCCATACGCCTGGGCGTGGCCAATGCCGCCCAGGTGACTTACAACGGTCAAGCGGTGGATGTCGCACCCTTTACCAAGGGCAATACTGCTCGCATGAAGCTGGGGCAATAACATGCACGGTGAGTCTCCGATCAAGCGCCGCGAATCGCGCAAAATATGGGTCGGCTCGGTACCGGTGGGGGGCGACGCGCCCATCGCCGTGCAGAGCATGACCAACACCGACACCAATGATGTCGATGCCACCGTCGGGCAGATCCAGCGCCTGGTCGATGCAGGCGCCGACATCGTGCGCGTGTCCGTGCCCGACATGGACGCCGCCGAAGCCTTCGGGCGCATCAAGCAGCGCGTCAGCGTGCCGCTGGTGGCCGACATCCACTTCGACTACAAGATTGCCCTGCGCGTAGCCGAGCTGGGTGTGGACTGCCTGCGCATCAACCCCGGCAACATCGGTCGCGAAGACCGCGTGCGCGCCGTGGTCGATGCCGCGCGCGATCGTGGCATCCCGATCCGTATCGGCGTCAACGCAGGCTCCCTGGAAAAGGACCTGCAGAAGAAGTACGGCGAACCGACCCCGGAAGCGCTGGTCGAGTCCGCGCTGCGTCACGTCGAGCATCTGGTGCGCCTGGATTTCCACGACTTCAAGGTCAGCGTTAAGGCTTCCGACGTGTTCATGGCTGTCGACGCCTATCGTCTGCTGGCCAAGCAGATCATTCAGCCGCTGCACCTGGGGATCACCGAAGCCGGAGGCCTGCGTTCGGGTACGGTCAAGTCGGCGGTCGGCCTGGGCATGCTGCTGGCCGACGGCATCGGCGACACCATTCGCATCTCGCTGGCGGCCGATCCGGTGGAAGAGGTCAAGGTCGGCTACGACATTCTCAAGTCGTTGCGCCTGCGTTCGCGCGGCATCAACTTCATTGCCTGCCCCAGCTGCTCGCGACAGAACTTCGACGTGGTCAAGACCATGAACGAGCTCGAAGGCCGTCTCGAAGACCTGCTGGTGCCGCTGGACGTCGCGGTCATCGGTTGCGTGGTCAACGGTCCGGGCGAAGCCAAGGAAGCCCATGTCGGCCTCACTGGTGGCACGCCGAACCTGATCTACATCGACGGCAAGCCGTCGCAGAAACTGACCAATGACAACCTGGTGGATGAGCTCGAGAAGCTGATCCGGCAGAAGGCTGCGGAAAAGGTCGAAGCCGATGCGGCGTTGATCGTCCGCGGCTAACAGGGATTTCTAAGGATATTTTGTGAGCAAGACTCTGCAAGCCATTCGTGGCATGAACGACATCCTGCCTGAGCAGACGCCGCTGTGGCGTTACTTCGAAGGCACCGTGGCCGGTTTGCTGGACGGTTACGGCTACCGCCAGATCCGCATGCCCATCGTCGAGTTCACCGACCTGTTCAAGCGCTCCATCGGCGAAGTCACCGATATCGTCGAAAAGGAGATGTACACCTTCGAGGATCGCAACGGTGATTCCCTCACGCTGCGTCCTGAAGGCACGGCAGCCTGTGTCCGCGCGGTGCTCGAACATGGCCTGAGCGGTGGTGGCCAGGTGCAGAAGCTCTGGTACATGGGCCCGATGTTTCGCCATGAACGGCCGCAGAAGGGGCGCTATCGCCAGTTCCACCAGATCGGCCTGGAAGTGTTCAACCTCGACGGTCCGGACATCGACGCCGAGCTGATCGTGCTGACCTGGCGCCTGTGGAAACTGCTGGGCATTCGCGACGCGGTCACCTTGGAACTCAACAGCCTGGGCACCAGCGAAGCCCGCGGTCGCTACCGCGAGGCGTTGGTGGAATTTCTCACCGCGCACCTGGACCAGATCGACGAAGACAGCCAGCGCCGCCTGAAGACCAACCCACTGCGCGTGCTCGATACCAAGCACCCGGAAACCCAGGCGGTATTGGTCAACGCGCCGAAGCTGGCCGATTATCTCGACGAAGAGTCGCGCGTGCATTTCGAGGGCTTGAAGGCGCGTCTGGATGCCGCTGGCATTCCCTACGTGATCAACCCCAAGCTGGTGCGGGGCCTGGACTACTACAGCAAGACCGTTTTCGAGTGGGTCACCGACAAGCTGGGCGCTCAGGGCACCGTCTGTGCCGGCGGCCGCTATGACGGCCTGGTCGAGCAGATGGGTGGCAAACCGACGCCGGGCGTGGGGTTTGCCATGGGCATCGAACGTCTGATCCTGTTGCTCGAAACCCTGGAACAGGTGCCCGAATCCATTGCCCGGCAGGTCGACGTCTACCTCTGCGCCTTCGGCGAACAGGCCGAGTTGGCAGGTCTGACCCTCGCCGAGCGGCTGCGCGACCAGGTACCGGGTCTGCGCCTGATGGTCAACGCCGGTGCCGGCAGTTTCAAGAGCCAGTTCAAGAAGGCCGACAAGAGCGGTGCCTTGTACGCCTTGATCCTGGGGGACGACGAACTGGCCCAACAAGTGGTAGGTTTCAAACCCCTGCGCGGCCAGGGCGAACAACAGAACATTGCCTGGTCGGCGTTGGCCGACCATCTGGCGACCTGCGTTGTGCAGGGCTGAATCAAGCAAGCATCAAGCATTTGCGCGAATAGGAGCATTGGGGTGTCGAGTACCGAAGACGAACAAATGGGCGAACTCAAGGACTGGTGGCAGCGTAACGGCAAGCCCCTGGTCACCGGTGGCCTGCTGGCCCTGGTGGTCGTGTTCGGCTGGCAAGCCTGGACCCGCTATCAGAGCAACCAGTCGCAGAGCGCTTCCAACCTGTACCAGCAGTTGCTGGAAGCCAGCCTGACCCCGACCGGCAAGCCCGATACCGCCCAGGTGGCAGACCTGGCCGGCAAGCTCAAGAACGAGTTCGGTGGTACTGCCTATGCGCAGTACGCCAGCCTGTTCCTGGCCAAGGCCGCCGTCGATGCCGGCAAGCTCGATGATGCCGCCGCCGAACTCAAGACGGTGGTCGACAAGCCGGTCGACACCACCCTGGGCGAAGTGGCGCGTCAGCGCCTGGCGCAGGTCCTGGCCGCGCAGAACAAGGCCGAAGACGCCTTGAAGCTGCTCGACGGCGATGCCGACAAGGCGTTCCTGGCAGCCCGCGAAGAACTCAAGGGTGACCTGCTGGTGCAACTGGGCCGCAGCGACGACGCCTATGCCGCCTATCAAAAAGCCAAGGCTGCGCTGTCCGATGAAGCGGCGGTGGGTGGCCTTCAAATCAAGCTCGACGACCTGGCCAAAGGGGATGCGTGACGTGATCCGTTGGAAACATGCAGCATTGCTGGCCCTGGCCTTGATGGCCGTGGGTTGCAGCAGCAACAGCAAGAAGGAACTGCCCCCGGCCGAACTCACCGACTTCAAGGAAGAAGTGTCCTTGCAGAAGGTCTGGAGCCGCGGTATCGGCGACGGCCAGGGCAAGACCTACAACATGCTCGTGCCGGCGATCGAGAACGATCGCATCTACGCCGCCGATGTAACGGGCGAGGTAGTCGCGATGAACCGCATGACGGGCGACGTCCTGTGGAAGAAAGACCTGGACCAGCCGGTTTCCGGTGCCGTGGGCGTAAGCTACGGCCTGGTGACCCTGGGCACCTTGCGCGGCGACGTGATCGCACTTGACGCCGACACCGGTGAGCAACGCTGGAAAAAACGCGTGAACAGCGAAGTGCTGGCGCCACCGGCCAACAACGGCAACGTCGTGGTGGTGCAGACCCAGGACGATCGCCTGATCGGTCTGGATGCCAGCACCGGTGATCAGCGCTGGATCTACGACAGCACTCCAGCGGTGTTGACCCTGCGCGGTACGGGCGCCCCCCTGGTGACCAATCAGCTGGCGATCGCCGGTCTGTCGACTGGCAAGGTCGTTGCGCTCGACATCTCAAACGGCGTGCCGGTCTGGGAAGCTCGGGTCGCCGTGCCTCAGGGCCGTTCCGAACTGGATCGTGTGGTCGACATTGACGGTGGCCTGCTGTTGTCCGGCGGCACGCTGTATGTGACCACCTACCAGGGTCGCATGGCCGGCCTGGACCTGGAAAGCGGGCGTGTACTGTGGCAGCGCGATGCGTCCAGTTACGCAGGTGTCGCGCAGGGCTTCGGCAACGTCTACACCAGCCTGGCCTCGGGCACTGTGGAGGGCGTCGACGAGCGTTCCACCACCGCCCTGTGGAGCAATGATCAACTGGCGCGTCGCCAGCTGTCGGCTCCCGAAGTGTTTTCCAGCTACATCGCGGTGGGCGACCTGGAAGGTTACGTCCACCTGCTGAGTCAGGTCGACGGTCGTTTCGTCAGCCGTACTCGGGTCGACAGTGACGGTGTACGGGCTCGCCCGCTGGTCGTTGGCGACATGCTTTATATTTACGGCAACAGTGGCAAGCTGGAAGCCCTGACCGTCAAGCAGTGATTGACTATGCTTCCAGACACCCACGGGTGCCTGGAAGCCGCTTCGTTTGAAGCGCCTCGAACTCCGGCCGCTGCCTGCAGCGGCCTTTGTATTTTCTGAATCAACGCAGTGGAGAGCCGCATGGTTCCCGTAATCGCCCTGGTGGGCCGACCCAACGTCGGTAAATCCACCATGTTCAACCGCCTGACCAAAAGCCGTGACGCCATCGTCGGCGACCTGTCTGGTCTTACCCGTGATCGCCAATACGGTGAGGCGCGCTGGCAAGGGCGTTCCTACATTCTGGTCGACACCGGTGGTATTTCCGGTGACGAACACGGCATGGACGAGAAGATGGCCGAGCAGTCGCTGCTCGCCATCGAAGAAGCCGATGTCGTGATGTTCCTGGTCGATGCGCGCGCGGGTTTCACCGCCGCCGACCAGATGATTGCCGAGCACCTGCGCAAGCGTAACAAGCGCTCGCTTTTGGTCGCCAACAAGGTCGACAACGTCGACCCCGAGATGGCCAAGGCCGAATTCGCCCCACTGGGCATGGGCGACGCCATCCCCGTGGCCGGTGCGCAGGGCCGCGGTGTCAACGCGCTGCTCGAAGCCGCCTTGAGCGAGTTCCCGCGCGACGAGGAAGAAGTCGACCTCAACGCCGAGGTCGCCGAGGGCGAGGAAGCCGTGCGCATTCCGGGCCCGAGCGAGAAAGATGGCATCAAGATCGCCATCATCGGTCGACCCAACGTCGGCAAGTCGACGCTGGTCAATCGCATGCTCGGCGAAGACCGGGTGATCGTCTATGACCAACCAGGTACGACTCGCGACAGTATCTACATTCCCTTCGAACGCAACGAAGAGAAGTACACGCTGATCGACACGGCCGGTGTGCGCAAGCGCGGCAAGATCCACGAGGAAGTGGAAAAATTCTCGGTGGTCAAGACGCTGCAGGCGATTAAAGACGCCAACGTGGTGATCTTCGTCATGGATGCACGCGAAGGCGTAGTCGACCATGACCTGAACCTGCTGGGCTTCGCCCTGGAAACCGGGCGCGCCATCGTTATCGCGCTGAACAAATGGGACGGCATGCAGCCCAGCGAGCGCGACTATGTGAAGGTTGAGCTGGAGCGGCGGTTGTTCTTCGTCGACTTCGCCGACATCCACTTCATTTCGGCGCTGCATGGCACCGGCGTGGGTAACTTGTATGCTTCGGTGCAGGCGTCGTTCAAGTCGGCGATCACCCGCTGGCCGACCAGCCGCCTGACCCAGATCCTCGAGGACGCGGTGCAGGAGCACCAGCCGCCGATGGTCAACAGCCGCCGGATCAAGCTGCGCTACGCTCACCTGGGTGGTGCCAACCCGCCGTTGATCGTGATCCACGGCAACCAGGTGGAGAAGGTACCGAAGTCGTACGTGCGCTATCTGGAAAACACGTATCGCCGCGTGCTCAAGCTGGTCGGTACGCCGATCCGTATCGAGTTCAAGGGTGGCGAGAACCCGTACGAAGGCAACAAGAACACGCTCACCGACCGCCAGGTCAACAAGAAGCGTCGCCTGATGTCGCACCACAAGAAAGCCGACAAAAAGCGCCGCGACAAGCGCTGATACACCGCGGTGGTGCCGGACGCGGCTCGCGCCGCTGCTACAGGGGAATGTGTAACCCGCATCAGCGGCGCACGCCGCGTCAACGCCCCATGCGTTCCATCAGGCCCCCCGCAATCCCTGTAGCAGCGGCGCAAGCCGCGTCGGCGGTGTATGCGGTCTGCCTGCTACACTGGGGAACGTTTTCCCAGGGAGCGGCCCATGATCAGCAGTAAGCTGCCGAATGTCGGCACCACCATCTTCACCACCATGTCCCAGCTCGCCGCACAAACCGGCGCTTTGAACCTGTCTCAAGGCTTTCCTGATTTCGACGGTCCGCCTGCCTTGCTCGAAGCCGTCGGGCGGCATGTGCTGGCCGGGCATAACCAATACTCGCCCATGACCGGGCTGCCCGCCCTGCGCGAACAGGTTGCGTCCAAGGTCGAGCGGTTGTATCGACGTCGTGTGGATGCCGAAAGCGAAATCACCATCACCCCCGGCGCCACACAGGCGATTTTCTGCGCGATTCAGGCCACCATTCGCCACGGCGATGAAGTGATCGTGTTCGATCCCTGCTACGACAGCTACGAGCCCGCGGTCGAATTGGCGGGCGGCACGTGCGTGCACGTGCAACTGAATGCTGCGGATTTCAGCATCGACTGGCAGCAACTGGGCCAAGCGATCAACGCGCGTACCCGAATGATCGTGATCAACACGCCGCACAACCCCAGCGGTGCCCTGATCACTGCCGCCGAACTCGACCGCCTGGCGACCTTGATCGCCGACCGCGACATCTACATCCTCAGCGACGAGGTCTACGAACACCTGGTGTTCGATGGCGTCGCCCATGCCAGCGTGCTGGCCTGCGAGCGGCTATACGAGCGGGCTTTCGTGGTCAGCTCGTTCGGCAAGACCTATCACGTCACCGGCTGGAAAACCGGCTACGTCATCGCACCGCCCGCGCTGACTCGGGAGCTGCGCAAGGTGCACCAGTACGTCAGTTTCTGTGGCGTCACGCCCTTGCAGCATGCCTTGGCCGAGTACATGGCTGAACACCCCGACCACGTGGATGCGTTGCCTGGGTTTTATCAGGGCAAGCGCGATCTGCTCTGCGATCTGCTGACCGATTCGCGGTTCACGTTTGTGCCCACGCCCGGCACCTATTTTCAACTGGTCGACTATTCGGCGATCCGCCCCGACCTCAACGACGTCGACATGGCGCTGTGGCTGACGCGTGAGCATGGCGTAGCCAGCATTCCGGTTTCGGTGTTCTATCGCACGCCGGTTCCGGACCAGCGCCTGGTTCGCTTGTGTTTCGCCAAACGTGAGGAGACGCTGCGCGAGGCAGCTCACAAACTATGCCGAATCTGACGGAAGCAACCCTGGCCGAGCAGGCCCCTGAGCTAAGAATCGCGCTGATCCAGACCCAATTGGCCTGGCACGACCGCGAGGCCAATCTCGAACACTTCGATACCTTGCTGGAACAAGCCCAGGGCGCCGATCTGGTGGTCTTGCCCGAGATGTTCACCACTGGCTTTTCGATGGAGTCCGAAAGCCTGTGCGAGCCGGAGAACGGGGTGACCCACGACTGGCTGCTGGCGTGGGCCAACAAGCTCGATGCGGTGGTCACCGGAAGCGTGATCGTCCAGGCTGCCGATGGCAGCTACCGCAATCGCCTGCTGTGGGCCTGCCCGGATGGGCGGATGCTGCACTACGACAAGCGTCATCTGTTTCGCATGGCGGGAGAGCACGAACACTACTGCCCCGGCGAGCGCCAAGCGGTGTTCGCCGTGAAGGGCTGGCGCGTGCGTCCGTTGATCTGTTACGACCTCCGTTTTCCGGTGTGGAGCCGAGATGGCGAGGGCACCGACCTGCTGCTGTACACGGCCAACTGGCCGGGCTCGCGGCGCATGCACTGGAACCGCCTGCTGCCGGCCCGTGCGATCGAGAACCTCTGCTACGTGGCGGCGGTGAATCGGGTGGGCACCGACGGCAAGGGCTTTGCCTACACGGGTGACAGCCAGTTATTGGACTTTCAGGGCGAAACCCTGTTGTGCGCGGGTGAGGCCGACGGCGTGTTTCATGCCAGCTTCGATGCCCAGGCCCTGCACGCCTATCGCAGCAAGTTCCCGGCCTACTTGGACGCTGACGAATACGAGTTGCGCTAGGAACGCTCATACCTGACACACCGCGGTGTGGTTTTCGCGGCCGATGACCGCTCCTACGGGGTAGCGCAGGCATAAAAAAACCGGCCCTGAAGGCCGGTTCCTGTGTGGCTGCCCGTATCAGGCAGCTTTCGCTTCCTGCTGGCTCAGCGAGCGATTCAGTGCGCTGAACAGCGCCTTGAAGCTGGCGGTGGTGATGTTTTCATCCACGCCAACACCATGCACCGGACGTCCACCGGCCACACGCAGCTCGATATAGGCCGCGGCCTTGGCGTTGGTGCCAGCGCCAATGGCGTGTTCGTTGTAGTCCATGATCTCGACCGCGACCGGCATGGAGGCCACCAGCGCTTCCAGGGCGCCGTTGCCCTTGCCGCGCCAGTGCTGGGTTTCACCGTCGCTGTGCACCTCCACGTCAACCGCACTGTTGCCGTTCTCTTCCTGCAACCGATGGCTGATCAACGCATAGGGCGTGTTGGCCTGCAGGTACTCCTTGCGCAACAGCGCATAGATCTGCTGAGCGGTCATTTCAAGGCCGAGGCGGTCGGTCTCGCCCTGTACTACCTGACTGAACTCGATCTGCATGCGACGCGGCAGGCTGATGCCGTATTCCTGTTCGAGCAGGTAGGTGATGCCACCCTTGCCCGACTGGCTGTTGACGCGGATGACTGCCTCGTAGCTGCGACCGATGTCGGCCGGGTCGATCGGCAGGTAGGGCACTTCCCACACCGTGCCTTCCTTCTGCTGGGTGAAACCCTTGCGAATGGCGTCCTGGTGCGAGCCGGAAAACGCGGTATGGACCAGATCGCCGACATACGGATGACGCGGATGCACCGGCAACTGGTTGCATTCCTCGACCACCTTGCGAATGCCGTCGATGTCGGAGAAGTCCAGCTCGGGATCGACGCCCTGGGTGTACAGGTTCAAGCCAAGGGTCACCAGATCGACGTTACCGGTCCGCTCGCCGTTGCCGAACAGGCAGCCTTCCACGCGATCTGCACCGGCCATCAGGCCCAGTTCGGTGGCGGCCACGCCGGTGCCACGGTCGTTGTGGGTGTGCAGGCTGAGCAGCACGCTGTCGCGACGATTGATGTGACGGCCGAACCATTCGATCTGATCGGCATAGATGTTCGGGGTGGACACTTCCACGGTCGCTGGCAGGTTGAGGATTACCTTGTTCTGCGGAGTGGGGTTCCACACTTCGATCACCGCATCGCAGACTTCCTTGGCGAACTCGAGCTCGGTGGCGCTGAACGTCTCCGGCGAGTACTGGAAGGTCCACTGGGTTTCCGGCTGCTGCGCTGCGTATTTGACGAACAGCTTGGCGGCATTGACCGCGATGTCCTTGACGCCCTGTTTGTCCTGGTTGAAGACGATCTTGCGGAAGGACGGCGAAGTGGCGTTGTACAGGTGAACGATGGCTTTCTTGGCGCCCTTGAGCGATTCGAAGGTGCGCGCGATGAGGTCTTCGCGGGCCTGGGTCAGGACCTGAATGGTCGTGTCGTCCGGGATGTGGCCATCTTCGATCAAGGTGCGCACGAAATCGAAATCGGTCTGCGAAGCGGAAGGGAAGGAGGCTTCGATTTCCTTCACGCCCACGGCGACCAGGGTTTTCCAGAAGCGCAGCTTCTTGACCGCATCCATGGGTTCGATCAGTGACTGGTTGCCGTCGCGCAGGTCGGAGCTGCACCAGATGGGCGCGGCGGTGATGGACTTCGACGGCCAGGTGCGATCGGGGAGGTCAATAGTCGGGAACGCGCGGTACTTCTGCGACGGGTCTTTGAGCATGGACATGGTGAAAATCCTTGGTGAGCAGCCTGGGGAAAGGGCCTGCCGGTCATTCGAAAAGGTGAGGGGCGAGGCGACGCGTTTCAGCCAGGCAGTCGTGCACTGACCAGGCAGAGGCTGCGGTGCTGGCGGAGCTGGATGAGGGTATGGGCGGTTTTCATGACCTCAACCCTAACCATTGGGGTGAAAAATGGCAAGGGTATTGAGGAAAATGGTAGGAGAGTTGGCTATCTTGGAGCAGGCGAGATTTTATTGCTGAATATTTGGAAAGGGGTGCCAGAGATTGCGTGGCTTCAAGGGGCGGCGCAATGCATTGGGTCGACGGTGCGGCCTTCGCGGGCAGAGCCCGCTCCCACAGGTCAAGCAGTGCTGAGAGGATTTCCGGTGGATCAAGGCTGGAAGGCGTTGATGAAGATTGCCGGATCGACCCGGGCATCGTTCAGGCTGACGTTCCAGTGCATGTGCGGCCCGGTGGCGCGGCCTGTGGAGCCTACGCGTCCGACCACGGCGCCGCGCACCAGGTCCTGGCCGACCTTCACGTCGATCTTTGACATGTGGCAGAACATGCTGATGAACCCCTGCCCATGGTCGACGAACACCGTGTTGCCATTGAAGAAGTAGTCGCCCACCAGGATCACCTTGCCATTGGCAGGCGTCTTGATCGGCGTGCCGGCGGGCACTGCGAAATCCAGGCCGGAGTGCGGATTGCGCTCCTCGCCATTGAAGAAACGGCGTACACCGAACTTGCTCGACAAGGGGCCGCTGACCGGCTTGTCCAGCAGCAGATTACTCGGTATGCCGGGGCTGAAGCTACGGTAGGCGCGCAGCTGTTCGGCGAGTTCGCCGTCGATGCGCTTGATGTCCGCCGGGTTGGGATTGACCTGGCGAGTGTTCTTCAAGGTGATCCGCTGTTCGGGGTACTTCTTGCTGCCAATCTCGAAACCGATTGCGCGACCGGCCACGCTGACCTGCGCCTGGCCAGGCTTGGCGGTCAAAGGGATGCCGACGATCGCGCGCCAGGTACCTTGCTCATTGACCACCAGCACGCGCTTGCCATCGTAGGTCGCCTTGGGCGCCTGGCTGGCGTTGCCCAGATCCACCACTGCCACGCCGCCGGGCACCGGCTTGTTCAACAGCCGGGTGATGTAGCTGTCCGCCTGAGCGAACGAGGACAGGCACAACAGCAGGGCGACAACGAGAAAACGCGGCATGGATCAATCCAGTAAAGAAAGGGTAACGGGCGTGAGGTGATTGTCTTCCACACGCACTTCAAGCTCGCCTTCGCCCAATCTTGCGATCAGGCGCTGACCGCGCTGGGTCTGCTCGGCGCTGCGGATGGCCTGACCCTGCTCGTCGAGCAGTATGCTGTAGCCGCGCCCGAGGGTGGCCAGCGGACTGACCACGTGCAGTGTCTGCACCTGGCTCTGCAACTGCTGGCGCCGGTCCTTGAGCGTGTCACGCATGGCGCGAGGCAAGCGCTCGGCCAGGCCATCCAGGCGCTGCTTGAGCAGGCGCAGCACACGGTCCGGATGCTGCCCGGCCAGGCGTGTCTGCAACTGCGCCAGGCGATGCGCACGCGCAGTCATCTGCCGCTCGAAGGCGCGGCGCATGCGCATGTCCAGATCATCCAGGCGTTGTGCCTGCTGGCGCAGGCGCTCGCCGGGGTGGCGCAGGCGTCGAGTCAGCCCCTCCACGCGCAGGCGTTCGTGGGCCAGGCGATTGTGCATGCGCAACACCAGGCGTCGCTGCAGGCTGTCGAGCCGCCGTTGCAGGTCGCCGGCATCGGGCGCCAGCAACTCGGCGGCCGCAGAAGGCGTCGGCGCACGCACATCGGCCACGAAGTCACTAATGGAAACGTCGGTCTCGTGACCCACGGCGCTGACGATGGGCGTGACGCACGCATCGACGGCGCGCGCCACGGCTTCCTCGTTGAAGCACCAGAGGTCCTCCAGCGAGCCGCCGCCACGGGCCAGGATGATCGCATCGAAGCCGCGCGCATCGGCCAGGCGCAGAGCGCGGACGATCTGTGCGGTGGCCTCGCGGCCCTGCACGGCGGTCGGGATCAGGGTCAGCTGGATCTGCGGGGCACGTCGACGGAACACGCTGATGATGTCGCGGATCACTGCGCCGGTCGGCGAACTGACGATACCGATGCGTTGCGGATGCGCCGGCAGGGCCACCTTGCGTTCGCTGCTGAACAGACCTTCGGCGTCGAGCTTTACCTTGAGCGCGTCGAACGCCATGCGCAGCGCGCCGTCGCCGGCAGGCTCCACGGTATCGAGAATCAGCTGATAGTCGCCACGGCCCTCGAACAGCGAGACCTTGCCGCGCACTTTCACCGCTGCGCCATCCTTGAGCACCTGGCGCACGCGTTGAGCGTTCTGCCTGAACAGGGCACAGCGCACCTGGGCGCCGCTGTCCTTGAGCGTGAAATAGACGTGCCCGGACGCCGGACGCGCCAGGTTGGAGATTTCACCTTCGACCCAGATATTGCTGAAGACATCTTCGAGCAACACACGGGCGCGGCCATTGAGCTGGCTGACGGTGATGACCTCGCGATCGAGGTTCAGGCGGGCAAAGGGGTCTTTGATCATGTTCGGCATCATAGAGACATTCGTCTGCGGATGCACTGGGGAGAAAGGGGAGCTGCAGGCCTCTTCACCGATTGGCGAAGAGGCCTGCAGGCGTTACAGGAACTGCTCGGCGTAGTGACACGCCACCTGCCGCGTATCCACCGGCCGGAACGCCGGTACTTCGGTGCTGCAGCGCTCGGTGGCGTACGGGCAACGCTTGTGGAACGCACAGCCCGACGGCGGATTCAGCGGGTTGGGCAACTCGCCGACGATCTTGATCTTGGGCTTGAGCGGGTCCGGTTTGATGGTCGGCGTGGCCGACAGCAGGGCCTGGGTATAGGGATGCAGAGGACGGGTGTAGATGTCTTCCTTGGGCCCCATTTCCGCCGGCCGGCCCAGGTACATCACCAGCACCTGGTCGGCTACATGACGCACCACGGCCAGGTTGTGGGAGATGAACACATAGGCCGTGTTGAACTCCTGCTGCAGGTCCATGAACAGGTTCAGCACCTGTGCCTGGATCGACACGTCGAGGGCCGAGGTGGGTTCGTCGGCGACCAGCACTTTGGGTTGCAGCATCATGGCGCGGGCCAGGGCGATGCGCTGGCGCTGGCCACCGGAGAACATGTGCGGGTAGCGCTGGTAGTGTTCGGGGCGCAGGCCGACCTGCTGCATCATCGCCTGGACCTTCTCGCGGCGCTCGGCCTTGCTCAGGGAGGTGTTGATCAGCAGCGGCTCGCCGAGTTGGTCGCCGATCTTCTGCCGAGGGTTGAGCGAAGCATAGGGGCTCTGGAACACCATCTGCACGTCCTTGCGCAGTTGCTTGCGCTCGGCCTTGCTGGCGCCTGCCACTTCCTGGCCGGCGATCTGCAGCGAACCGGAGGATGGTTCTTCGATCAGGGTCAGCGCGCGGGCCAGGGTCGACTTGCCGCAGCCCGACTCACCGACCACGGCGAGGGTCTTGCCGGCTTCCAGCTCGAAGGAGACGCCATTGAGGGCACGCACCACGGCATGGGGCTTGAAGAGCCCGCGCGAAACATCGTAATGACGGGTAAGGTCGCGGGCGGTCAGTACGACGCTCATCACGCCACCTCCTGATTGAGTGGGTAGAAACAACGCGCCAGGCTCTGGGCTTTGGGGTCCAGGGCCGGGCGTTCGGTGCGACAGTTGTCCCGCACGTACGGGCAGCGCGGCGACAGCAGGCAGCCCTGCGGACGGTCGTAGCGGCCGGGGACGATGCCGGGCAGAGTGGCCAGGCGCTCGGCGCCTTCGCTGTGCTCCGGGATGGCCATCAGCAACGCTTCGCTGTAGGGGTGCGCAGGAATGTCGAACAGTTGCGGCACATGGCCCACTTCCACTGCCTGACCGGCGTACATCACGCACACGCGCTGGGCGGTTTCAGCCACCACGGCCAGGTCGTGGGTGATCAGGATCAGACCCATGTTCTGCTCTTGTTGCAGGCTGAGCAGCAACTCCATGATCTGCGCCTGGATGGTCACGTCCAGTGCGGTGGTCGGTTCGTCGGCGATCAGCAGCTTGGGCTCACCGGCAATCGCCATGGCGATCGCGACGCGTTGGCTCATGCCCCCGGACAGCTGATGCGGATAGGCATCCAGGCGGCTTTCGGCTGCCGGGATTTCCACCTTCTTGAGCAATTCCAGAGCACGCTGGCGCGCGGCCTTGCCGGACATGCCCAGGTGCTGGCGCAAGACTTCCTCGATCTGGAAACCCACGGTGTAGCTGGGGTTAAGCGCAGTCATCGGGTCCTGGAAAATCATCGCCAGGTCCTTGCCGACCACCTTGCGCCGTTGCCGGGCGTTGAGCTTGAGCATGTCGTGGCCGTCGAAGACCAGCGAGTCGGCGGTGACGATGCCGGGTGCATCGATCAGGCCCATCAGGGCCATCATGGTCACCGATTTGCCCGAGCCCGATTCGCCGACGATGGCCAGCACTTCGCCCTTGTCCACGCTCAGGTCCAGCCCGTCCACGACCGGTACGGCCTTGGCATCGCCGAAACGTACGTTCAGGTTGTTGATATTCAAAAGTGACATGATCGGCTCCTCAGGCGGCGTTCTTGAGTTTGGGGTCCAGCGCATCGCGCAGCCCGTCGCCCATCAGGTTGATTGCCAGCACGCTGAGCAGAATGGTCAGGCCCGGCAGGCTCACCACCCACCAGGCGCGTTCGATGTAGTCACGCGCCGAAGCCAGCATGGTGCCCCATTCCGGCGTTGGCGGTTGTACGCCCAGGCCCAGGAAACCCAGGGCGGCAGCGTCGAGAATCGCCGAGGAAAAGCTCAAGGTGGCCTGCACGATCAGCGGCGCCATGCAGTTGGGCAGCACGGTGATGAACATCAGGCGCGGCAACGTAGCCCCGGCCAGGCGCGCGGCGGTCACGTAGTCGCGGTTCAGTTCGCCCATCACCGCAGCGCGGGTCAGGCGCACGTAGGAAGGCAGCGACACCACGGCAATGGCGATCACGGTGTTGATCAGGCCAGGGCCGAGGATGGCGACGATCGCCACGGCCAGCAGCAGCGATGGCAGCGCCAGCATGACGTCCATCAGGCGCATGATCGACGGCCCGAGAATGCGCGGGAAGAATCCGGCCAGCAGGCCCATCAGAATGCCGGGGATCAGCGACATCACCACCGACGACAGGCCGATCAGCAGCGACAGCCGCGAGCCCTGGATCAGGCGCGAAAGCAAATCACGGCCCAGCTCGTCGGTGCCCAAGATGAATTGCCACTGGCCGCCTTCCAGCCATACCGGCGGGGTGAGGAGGAAGTCACGGTACTGCTCGCTGGGGTTGTGCGGCGCCACCCACGGCGCGAACAGCGCGCAGAAGACGATGATCAGCATGAACACCAGGCCCGCCACGGCGCCCTTGTTCTTGGCGAATGCCTGCCAGAATTCCTTGTACGGGGAGGGGTAGAGCAGGCTCTGATCCACCGCGACCGTTTCGATTTTCGTAGTCATGGATAGGGTCTCAACGCTGATGACGGATGCGTGGGTTGGCCAGGCCGTAGAGGATATCCACCACGAAGTTGACCAGGATCACCAGGCAGGCGATCAACAGGATGCCGTTCTGCACGACAGGGTAGTCACGGGCGCCGATGGCCTCGATCAGCCACTTGCCGATGCCCGGCCACGAGAAGATGGTTTCGGTCAGTACCGCACCGGCCAGCAAGGTGCCGACCTGCAGGCCGAACACGGTCAGCACCGGAATCAGCGCGTTGCGCAGACCGTGCACGAACACCACGCGAGTCGGCGACAGGCCCTTGGCGCGGGCAGTGCGCACGTAGTCCTCGCGCAGCACTTCGAGCATCGAGGAGCGGGTCATGCGGGCGATCACCGCCAGCGGAATGGTGCCCAGCACGATGGCGGGCAGAATCAGGTGCTGCAGGGCGTCCAACCAGGCGCCTTCGTCTTCGCTGAACAACGTGTCGATGAGCATGAAGCCGGTTTTCGGCTGGATGTCATAGAGCAGGTCGATGCGCCCCGACACTGGCGTCCAGCCCAGGGTCACCGAAAAGAACATGATCAGGATCAGGCCCCACCAGAAGATGGGCATGGAATAGCCGGCCAGGGAAATACCCATGACCCCATGGTCGAACAGCGATCCTCGCTTGAGCGCGGCGATCACACCCGCCAGCAGGCCGAGCACGCCGGCGAAGATCAGCGCGGCGATGGACAGCTCCAGCGTGGCCGGAAACAGCGCGGTGAACTCGGTCCACACGCTCTCGCGCGTACGCAGCGACTCACCCAGGTTGCCCTGGGCGAGATTGCCGATGTAATCCAGGTACTGAGCATACAGGGGCTTGTTCAGACCCAGGCGTTCCATCGCCTGTGCGTGCATTTCGGGGTCGACCCGACGCTCGCCCATCATCACTTCGACAGGGTCACCGGGAATCAGGCGTATCAACGCGAAGGTCAATAGCGTGATGCCGAAGAAAGTGGGGATCAGCAATCCCACACGTCGGGCAATAAAACTAAACATCGTGCGTAGTACCTCATCAGCCGGTTAGGCAAGCCGCGCATCCGCCCGGGTGGGCGCCGATACGCGGCGTCTTTTTCTACTTCACCTGGGTGGTGGCGAAGTTGTTATTGGTCATCGGGCTTATGTGGAAGCCTTCGACGTTCTTGCGCATGGCCGAGAACAGACGTGGATACGCCAGGCTCAACCAGGGTTGCTCTTTGAGAAAAATGACCTGCGCCTGTTCGTAGAACGCCGCGCGTGCTGCCGGTTCAGTGGTTTCGCGGGCCTGGCTGACCAGGGCGTCGAATTCCTTGTTGCACCAGCGCGCGGCGTTTTCGCCGTTCTTCGCTGCTTCGCAGGTAAGGTTCGGGCTGAGGAAGTTGTCCGGGTCGCCGTTGTCGCCGGCCCAACCGTAGAAAGCCAGGTCATGTTCGCCCAGTTTCAGGCGCTTGATCAACTCGCCCCATTCCAGCACGCGGATGTCCAGCTTGATGCCAACCTTGGCCAGGTCGGCCTGCAACAATTGCGCTGCGAGGCTGGAGTTGGGGTTGGTCGGGCTGCTGCCGTTGCGCGCGAAGATGGTGAACGAGGTGCCTTCCGGAACGCCGGCTTCCTTGAGCAGCGCGCGGGCCTTGTCCGGATCGTAGGGCAGGTCTTTGAGGCTGTGGTTGTAGCCCAGCAGCGTGGTCGGGTAGGGCCCCACGCCCGGTGTCGCGTTGCCCTCGCCGAACAGGGTACGAACGAAGGTCTGCTTGTCGAAGGCCATCTGGATGGCCTGGCGCACGCGAACGTCGCTCAGGTATTTGTGAGTGGTGTTGATGGCCACATAGCTGGTCATCAAGGCATCCATCTCGGCGATCTTGAGCTGAGGATCGGCCTTGATGCCGGGTACGTCGTCTGGCTTGGGATAGACCGCCACCTGGCACTCGTTGGCCCGCAGCTTCTGCGCCCGCACGTTGTTGTCCACGGTGATGGCGAAAATCAGCGGGTCGGCCGGTGGCTTGCCCTTGTAGTAATCGGGGTTGGCCTTGAAGCGAACCTGGGCGTCCTTGCTGTAGCGCACGAACACGAACGGCCCGGTGCCGATCGGCTTGCTGTTCAAGTCGGCGGTCTTGCCGGCCTTGAGCAACTGGTCGGCGTATTCGGCTGAGTAGATCGAGGTGAAGGGCATCGCCATGTCGCGCAGGAACGGCGCTTCGGGGCGCTTGAGCACGAAACGCACGGTCATGTCGTCGAGCTTGTCGATGCTCTGGATCAGATCACCCATGGCCATCGATTCGAAATAGGGATAGCCCATGGTCGACTTGTCATGCCAGGGGTGCTTGGCGTCGAACTGGCGCATGAAGCTCCACAGCACATCGTCGGCATTCAGGGCGCGGGTCGGCTTGAAGTAGTCGGTGGTGTGGAACTTCACGCCTTCGCGCAGGTGGAACGTATAGGTCTTGCCGTCTTCACTGATGTCCCAACTCTTGGCCAGCCCCGGCTGGATGTCGGTGGTGCCCGGCGTGAAGTCGACCAGGCGGTTGAGCACCGTCTCGGCCGAGGCATCGCTCGTGACCGCGCCGGTGTATTGAACGATATCGAAACCTTCGGGGCTGGCTTCGGTGCAGACCACCAGCGGTTTGGCACTGGCGCCCAAGGTCAGGCCGAGCAGGGCGGCTGCCACGGCAGCCTTCAGAGATAGCGTTTTCATCATTGCCCTCGCAATCGCACGTAAGCGTAGCCGCTGCCCGGGATTCGTCGAACCCCGGGCAGCGGTTGCCGATCAAAGAATCTGGAACGGAATGGTGGTGACGATGCGCAGCTCGTTGAGGCTGCCATCGACCTGATTGGCGCTGGCGCGGTGGGCACTGTAGGTCGCGCGGATGGTGCTGGCCTTCAACGGCCCGCCCTGCACGGCATACGAGGTGCCGAAG
Organism: Pseudomonas sp. Leaf129; assembly: GCF_001423465.1. NCBI lineage: Bacteria > Pseudomonadati > Pseudomonadota > Gammaproteobacteria > Pseudomonadales > Pseudomonadaceae > Pseudomonas > Pseudomonas sp. Leaf129. The sequence goes on from NZ_LMOC01000010.1 coordinate 157,150, forward strand.
CCGTACTCGTAATGCTTCTCGCCGTCCTGGGCCTGGATGCCATCATAGCCGCCGCCCTTGTAGTGTGTGCCATCGATACCCCAGCCGCGCGCGGTGTAGACGCTGAACTTGAGGCCGGGTACGCCATAGCCGGCCATGTCCAGCCCGTAACCGATCTGGAACGATTTTTCGTTCGGGCCGTTGTAGTCGGAAAACAGCGAGTTGGCCAGGAAAATGGCGTTGGTTTCGTGCAGGTAGTCGAAGTATTCGTTGCCGTTCACTTCCTGGAAGGCCAGGGTCAGGCTGTGCGCCTTGTGCGTGGCGGTCAACGACAGGCTGTAGGTGTCGTTGTCGATGGCGCCCATCTTCGAGCTGCCGGCATCCTTGGTCTTGTAGTAGTTGAAACCGGTGGTCAGGCCCAGCACCGAGGCATCGCCCAGTTCATGGGAGGCGCCGAAGTAGTACTGGTTCCACACATCCTTGACGTTGGACGCGTACAGGCTGGTGGTCAGGCTTTTCAGCGGCTGGTAGTTGAGGCCGAAGATGTTGACCTGATCGGTGGTGGTGCCGTCGCCGTATTCGGTCCTGAACTTGCTCAGGCTCTGTTCGGTTCGCGGCGAGACGCGGCTGAAGGTGCCCAGGTCGAAGTCGAGGTTGTCGAACTCGGCGCTGTGCAGGCTGACACCTTCGAAGCTGGAGGGCAGGGCACGGTTGCCGATGAAGGCCAGTACCGGCGTGTTCATCGATTGACGCCCGGCGGTCAGCACGGTGTTGGACACCCGCGCCTTGAGGTTGGCCAGGCCCGCTTTGGTCCACTGGTCGACCACGTCGCCATCGTGATCGGTCAGTGTGCGGTTCCCCCCGCCGGCCACGCGACCTTTGCCCTGCTCCAGCGCCACAGTGTTGTAGGCCGCCACTTCGGTGCTGAACCCCACGGTGCCCTGAGTGAAGCCCGAGGTGTAGTTGACGATGGTGCCCTGAACCCAGGTGTCGCGGCTACCGGTGCGTTCGGTTACGCCATCGCCCTTGTTGATGCCCCAGGTCAGGCCACGCTTGCCTTTCTCCTTGGCGAACCAGTTGCGGGTCGAGCCGGTCAGGCTCGAGTCCTCGATGAAGCCTTTGGCCTCATCCTGTGCGCTGCTGGTCTTGACGGTGAGCGGGATGAACGCCTGGCTGGCTTCATCGGCCAGGACCAGGGGCGCGAACCCGCTCAACGACAAGGTGAAGACTGCTCTCTTGGTAATTTTCAACTGAAGCTCCTTACTTTTTTAGTTTTATGGCCGCGTCTTCTAGTGCGGCTGATGGCCAGTCCATGGCCCGTGATGACAGTTGCAAACGTTTGCTTGCTCTTTTTTGCCAAAAGCTCCCCAAACCCATGGCACGGTCATGGGTGTGGGGAGGGCCTGGTTTATCTAGTCGCGCAGACTCACGCCGCCAAAGTCGTTGCGCCCGAACGGGCTGACCTTGAACCCTTCAACCTTGGCGCTGACCGGCTGGTTGACGGTGGAGTGGGCGATCGGGGTGATCGGCACCTGTTGCTTGAGCAACTGCTGGGCCTGACGATAGAGCACGCTGCGCTCTTCGCGGTCGGTGACCCGTTTGGCCTGCTGGACCAGCTTGTCGTAGTCCTGGTTGCACCACATCGAGTAGTTGTTGCTGCCGATGGCGTCGCAGCTGTACAGCGTGCCCAGCCAGTTGTCCGGGTCGCCGTTGTCGCCCGTCCAGCCAATCAGCGAGACGTCGTGTTCGCCGCGTTTGGTGCGGTCCAGGTACTCGCCCCATTCGTAGCTGACGATCTTGACCTTGAGGCCGATCTTGCCCCAGTCGGCCTGCAGCATTTCAGCCATCAGCTTGGCATTGGGGTTGTAGGGGCGCTGCACGGGCATGGCCCACAGAGTGATCTCGGTGCCTTCCTTGACGCCGGCGGCCTGCAGCATCTGCTTGGCTTTCTCCGGATCGAAAGGCGCGTCCTTGATGCTCTCGTCGTAGGACCACTGGGTCGGTGGCATGGCGTTGACGGCCTTCTGCCCGGCGCCCTGGTAGACGGCCTTGAGAATGGCGTCCTTGTTCACCGCCATGTCCATGGCCTGGCGCACTTCCAGCTGGTCGAACGGCTTGTGACGCACGTTGTAGGTGATGTAGCCCAGGTTGTAGCCGGCCTGCTCCATGACCTTGAGCTTGGGGTCGGCCTTGAGGCCCGCGAGGTCGGCAGGGCGTGGGTAGGCGGTGACCTGGCACTCGTTCTTCTTGAGCTTCTGCATGCGCACCGAAGCGTCGGTGTTTATGGCGAAGATCAACTGGTCGACCTTCACCTGGCTCATGTCCCAGTACTGCGGGTTGGCCTTGTAGCGGATCTGCGAGTCTTTCTGGTAACGCTGGAAGGCGAACGGACCGGTGCCGATCGGCTTCTGGTTGATGTCACGCATGTTGCCGCTCTTGAGCAGCTGCTCGGCGTACTCGGCGGACAGGATGGACGCGAAGTTCATGGCGATGTTCTGCACGAACGCGGCGTCTACGGCGTTGAGGGTGAACACCACGGTGTGGTCGTCGGTTTTCTCGACCTTGGCGATGTTCTTGTCCAGGCTCATGCTGACGAAGTACGGGAACTCGGTCGGGTACGCCTTGCGAAACGGCTGGTTGGGATCGAGCATGCGATTGAAGGTGAACAGCACGTCGTCGGCGTTGAAGTCACGGGTCGGCTTGAACGCTTCGTTGCTGTGGAACTTGACCCCTTCGCGCAGGTGGAAGGTGTAGGTCAGGCCGTCTTCGGAGATGTCCCACTTGGTGGCCAGCGCAGGAATGACACTGGTGCCGCCTTTTTCGAATTCGGTCAGGCGGTTGTAGATCGGTTGCGCAGCATCGTTGTCGGTGCCGCTCGTGTACTGGGCGATGTCGAAGCCGGCGGGGCTGCCTTCGGAGCAGTACACCAGGCTGTTGGCGGCGTGGCTGAGGCCAACCTGGCCGAGCAGGCCCAGAGCAAGCATGGCGGAGCAAAGCTGGGTATGTCGCATGATAGTCCCTGTCTTGTTGTTTTCCGATCGTGGGGCGCCAGTTCCCTGGCAGGAATACGGCGGCCGCCACCAAAGGAAGCTAGTCCCATTGGACGAGGGCGTATGTCGGCGTATTCCGGTAGAGCTGTGGGAAAAATCCTGGCGTTAATGCAAGCGAATGGGCGCTGGACCTGCCGGTCCATCGCCCGCTTCCATTAGGGGAGGTGCCTGGTTCAGTCCTTCACGCCCACGCCATAGAACGAGTTCAAGCCAAAGGGGCTGATCTTGAAGTCGGTGACCTTGGCGCTCATGGGCTGGTAGACCGTGGAGTGCGCGATCGGGGTGATCGGCACCTGTTGCTTGAGGCGCACCTGGGCCTGTTTGTACAGCTCGGTGCGCTTGGCCTGATCGGGCGTGGCCTTGGCGGTCTTGATCAACTGGTCGTAGTCCTTGTCGCACCACTTCGAGAAGTTGTTGCCGTTCACCGCATCGCAACCGTACAGGGTGCCCAGCCAGTTGTCCGGGTCACCGTTGTCGCCACTCCAGCCGATCAGCATGGCATCGGTCTCGCCGGCCTTGGCGCGCTTGAGGTATTCACCCCACTCGTAGCTGACGATCTTGGCCTTGATACCCACCTTGGCCCAGTCCGACTGCAGCATTTCGGCCATCAGCTTGGCGTTGGGGTTGTAGGGACGCTGCACCGGCATGGCCCACAGGGTAATCTCGGTGCCTTCCTTGACGCCGGCTTCCTTGAGCAGCTTCTTGGCCTCTTCCACGTTGTAGCCGGCGTCCTTGATGCTCTCGTCATAGGACCACTGGGTCGGCGGCATGGCATTGACCGCCAGTTGACCGGCGCCCTGGTACACGGCCTCGATGATGCTCTGCTTGTTCACCGCCATGTCCAGCGCCTGGCGAACCTTGAGGTTGCCCAGTGGTTCGTGGGTGACGTTGTAGGCGATGTAGCCCAGGTTGAAGCCAGCCTGGTCGGGCATCTGCAGGTTCTTGTCTTCCTTGAGCGGCTTGAGATCGGCCGGACGTGGATAGACGCTGACCTGGCATTCGTTCTTCTTGAGCTTCTGCATGCGCACGGATGCATCGGTGGTGATGGCGAAGATCAGGTTGTCGATCTTCACGTCAGCCGGGTTCCAGTAGTCCTTGTTGCCCTTGTAGCGAATCTGCGCGTCTTTCTGATAGCGGTTGAACACGAACGGGCCGGTGCCGATCGGCTTCTGGTTGATGTCGGCGGCCTTGCCCTGCTTGAGCAGCTGGGCGGCGTATTCGGCGGACTGGATCGAAGCGAAGCTCATGGCCATGTTCTGGATGAACGCGGCGTCGACCGTCTTCAAGGTGAAGCGGACGGTGTGATCGTCGAGCTTCTCGATGTTGGTGATGTTCTCGTCCATGCCCATGTCGGTGAAGTACGGGAACTCGGTCGGATAGGCTTTGCGGAACGGCATGTTCTTGTCGATCATGCGGTTGAAAGTGAACAGCACGTCGTCGGCGTTGAATTCACGGGACGGCTTGAAGTAGTCGGTGGTGTGGAACTTGACCCCTTCGCGCAGGTGGAAGGTGTAGGTCAGGGCGTCTTCGGAGATGTCCCAGCTGGTAGCCAGACCCGGGATGACTGCGGTGCCGCCACGCTCGAACTGGCTCAGACGGTTGAAGACGGTTTCTGCCGAAGCGTCGAAATCCGTACCACTGGTATACAGCGCCGGGTCAAAACCCGCCGGACTGCCTTCAGAGCAGAATACAAGGTTGCTCGCAGCATGGGCGAAAGGGGCGCTGGCGAGCAGGCCGGCCCCGACGATGAACGGAATGACCGCGGTTTTGAGCATGGTGGCCTCAGTTGTTGTCATTTTAAGAATGAGGGCGACCTTGTGAGTCGACCTGGCCGATACTTATGCAGGCGGCATACCCAAATCAACTGTTTGCGGTGTATCGCACCTGAAACGGTGGGACGGGCGTACACGAATGTCGCATCGATGTAAGTTTTTCGGTAGTTGAACGCATGTTCAACTACATTTGGCCACTCAATGCACACTTATCGACCCCATTGCACCACGATGACGCACTGCAATGGGGCGTTCGGTATCACTGCGAAAGGCTGACGCCATAGAAAGGCGTCAGGCCGAAGGGGCTGATGCGGAAATCCTGGACTTCCTTGCGCATGGGTTGGAAAACCGTGGAGTTGGCGATCGGGGTGATCGGCACTTGTTGCTTGAGTATGGCCTGCGCCTGCTGGTACAGCTTCACGCGTTCATCGCGATCGCTGCTCAGTTTGGCCTGCTGGATCAGCTTGTCGTAGGCCGGATCGCACCATTTGGCGTAGTTGCTGCCCTTGACCGCCGCGCAGCTGTAGAGCACGCCGAGCCAGTTGTCCGGATCGCCATTGTCGCCGGTCCAGCCATAGATCATGGTGTCGTGCTCGCCATTCTTGGCGCGCTTGATGTACTCACCCCATTCGTAACTGACGATGTTGGCCTTGATGCCGATCTTGGCCCAGTCGTTCTGGATCATCTGCGCCGACATGCGTGCATTGGGATTGGATGCGCGCTGCACCGTCATGGCCCACAGGTCGATGGTCGTGCCCTCTTTGATTCCGGCTTCCTTGAGCAGGGCACGGGCCTTGGTAATGTCGTGGGGCGCGTCCTTGATTCGGGTGTCATACGACCATTGCGCAGGGGGCAGGGCGTTCTGCGCCAACTGACCGGCGCTCTGGTAGACCGCCTTGATGATGGCCGGCTTGTCGATCGCCATGTCCAGGGCCTGACGCACCTTGAGCTGGTCGAGCGGCGGATGGGTCACGTTGTAGGCCAGGAAACCCAGGTTGAAGCCCGGCTGGCTGAGCACGCGCAGGTTGGGGTCCTGTTTCATCACCTCGATGTCGGCAGGCCGTGGATAGCCGCTGACCTGGCATTCGCCAGCCTTCAGCTTCTGCAGGCGCACGGCAGCATCGGTACTGATGGAGAAGATCAGGTTGTCGAGCTTGACGTCCTCGGGTTTCCAGTACGCCTTGTTGGCGGTGTAGCGGATCTGCGAATCCTTCTGGTAGCGCTTGAACACGAACGGGCCGGTGCCGATGGGTTTCTGGTTGATGTCGGCGGCCTTGTCCTGCTTGAGCAACTGGTCGGCGTATTCGGCGGACTGCACCGAAGCGAAACTCATCGCCAGGTTCTGCGCGAAGGCGGCGTCGACCGTGTTCAGCGTGAAGACCACGGTATGCGGGTCTTGTTTGCTGACCGACTTGATGTTGGTGTTCAGGCCCATGTCGGTGAAATAGGGCGATTCCGAAGGGTAGGCCTTGCGGAATGGATGCTCGGGGTCGAGCAGGCGCTGGAAGGTGAACAGCACGTCGTCCGCGTTGAAATCGCGGGTGGGCGTGAAGTAGTCGGTGGTGTGGAACTTGACGCCTTCGCGCAGGTGAAAGGTGTAAGTCAAGCCGTCCGGGGAGACGTCCCAGGAAGTGGCCAGCCCCGGTTCGACTTCAGTGCCGCCGCGCTTGAACTGGGTCAGGCGATTGAAGACGGTTTCCGCCGAGGCGTCGAAATCGGTACCACTGGTGTACTGGCTGGGATCGAAACCGGCAGGGCTGGCTTCGGAGCAGTACACCAGCGTGCTCGCGGCCTGGGCCATGGGCATCCCGGCGCACAGGGCGGCGGTAAGGAGCAGGGGCTTGAAGGCGGGGATATCCATATGGGGCCTCGAAAGACGAAGGGAGGGACTCGGGGAGTGATGTTTGCGGACAGAATCCGCTTCGACGAGGCTGGATTCTGCCCTTGATGAACGCGTCAGGGTATCAAGGCATCACGACTTCGATGACGCCGTCGGCATTGATGCTGACCTCGCTGGTGCCCGCTTCTACGTCCGGGGTCACCGGAGCCGCGTCGGCGCGAGCGGCCTTCATCATCATCGGCGCCGAGGCGTAGGGGCGAGGGTAGCCAGCGCTGTTGAGGTTGAGGTTGACCACCTTGTAGCTTTTGCCGCCCAGGGCGTCGGTGGCCAGTTGCGCGCGGGCCTTGAAGGCGGCCACGGCTTCCTTGAGCAGGGCGTCTTCGCTCTGCTTGCGGGTCTTGTCGGCGATGGAAAAGTCCATGGCGCCCATCTTCAGGCTCTGCAGCAATTCGCCGGTGAGCTTGGACAGGGCCGGGAAGTCGGCGCTTTCCAGGCGCACTTCGGCGCGTTCGCGCCAGCCGGTGATGGTCTGGCCCTTGTCATCGTAGATCGGATAGCTGTTGCGGCTGCCCTGGCGCACGATCACGCCTTTGACTTCGCGGGCCTGGGCCAGGGCCTTGTTCAACGTGTCGCTGATACCGGCGGCAAGCTTGGCCGGGTCGGCGTTCTGCTCCTCGCTGTAGAGGGTCACGAGCATCAGGTCGCGAGGCACTTCCTGGCTGACCTCGGCACGCAGGGAAATCTGGTTGTAGCGGGCCTCGTCGGCCAGGGCAGGGAGGCTGGACAACAGGCTTGCGCCAAGGACCAAGGCGGCGCTGCGGGTGATGACGGGCATGGAAAACTCCTTGTTGTAGGTGCTGCGTAAGACTGGCCAGGCCGGATGCGGTTCCTGAGGGGGCTGCATGGACAGGCCACCTTTTACGATAAACCGGAGGTCTGCACTTGCGACGCGGTCATTTGCCGCACTTTTCGCTGTCGACGCGTCGAGTTGGTTATACTTGCACCGATCCGCCTGCAGCGCTCACTGGAGAGCAAATGCTCGCCCACCCTATGCCTCTTTCCGCTTCACGCCAGAACCTCTGGCGCCTGACCTTCATCCGCACGCTGGTACTGGCCGCTCAGGCCGGTTCGGTCGGCTTCGCCTACCTCACGCACCTGTTGCCCTTGCCGTGGCTGGCGTTGAGCACCACCCTGGCGGTGTCGGCCATACTCTGCGCGCTGACCGTACTGCGCCTGCGCTTCTCGTTGCCGGTCACCGAACTTGAATACGCCTTGCAACTGGCCTGCGACCTGCTCATCCACAGCGTCCTGCTGTACTACTCGGGCGGCGGTGCCAACCCGTTCGTTTCCTATTACCTGGTGCCGCTGACCATCGCCGCCGTGACCCTGCCGTGGGTCTATTCCCTGGTGCTGTCCGGGATCGCCCTGGCGTGCTACACCTTCATGCTGGCGCATTTCTACCCCCTCGACGCCTTGCCGATCGGTCGTGAGAACCTGCAGATCTACGGCATGTGGTTGAGCTTTGCCCTGGCCGCTTCGGTGATTACCTTCTTCGCCGCCAAGATGGCCGAAGAGCTGCGGCGCCAGGAACAACTGCGCGCGCAGCGTCGCGAAGAGGGTCTGCGTGACCAGCAACTGTTGGCCGTGGCCACCGAGGCCGCCGGTGCGGCTCATGAGTTGGGTACGCCACTGGCCACCATGAGCGTGCTGCTCAAGGAGATGCGCCAGGACCATCCCCAGCCTGAACTGCAGGAAGACCTGCAGGTGCTGCAGGATCAGGTCAAGCTGTGCAAGGAGACCCTGCAGCAGCTGGTGCGTGCCGCCGAGGCCAATCGGCGCATGGCTGTGGTCGATCAACCCGTGACCGCCTGGCTCGACGAGGCCCTGAATCGCTGGCACCTGATGCGTCCCGAATCCAGCTACCGCTTCCACCGCCAGGGCCAGGGCGAGGTTCCCCACCTGGCGCCGCCGCCGGATCTGACCCAGGCGCTGCTCAACCTGCTCAACAACGCCGCCGATGCCTGCCCCGACAACCTCGAGGTCAGGCTGGACTGGGACAGCGTTGACATTTTCATCTCGATCCGCGACCACGGAGCGGGTGTTCCCCTGGCGATTGCCGAGCAGATCGGCAAGCCGTTCTTCACCACAAAGGGCAAAGGCTTCGGCCTCGGCCTGTTCTTGAGCAAAGCCAGCGTGACTCGCGCCGGCGGCTCGGTAAAACTCTATAGTCATGAAGAGGGCGGCACGCTCACCGAGCTGCGTCTGCCCCGTGGCGTCCGAGGAGATGATCGATGACTGACGAACACCAAGTCGAAGGCGAAGAACTGCCACATTTGTTGTTGGTAGATGATGACGCCACCTTCACCCGCGTCATGGCCCGCGCCATGAGCCGCCGAGGCTTTCGTGTAAGTACCGCGGGCAGCGCCGAGGAAGGCTTGAAGCTGGCCCAGGACGACATCCCGGACTACGCCGCACTGGACCTTAAAATGGAAGGCGATTCGGGCCTGGTGCTGCTGCCCAAGCTGCTGGAGCTGGACCCGGAGATGCGCGTGGTGATCCTCACCGGCTATTCCAGCATCGCGACCGCAGTGGAGGCGATCAAGCGTGGCGCCTGCAACTACCTGTGCAAGCCGGCCGACGCCGACGACGTGCTGGCTGCGCTGTCGGCCGAACACGCCGACCTCGATACCTTGGTGCCGGAAAACCCGATGTCGGTGGATCGCTTGCAATGGGAGCACATCCAGCGGGTGCTCACCGAGCACGAAGGCAACATTTCCGCCACGGCGCGGGCGTTGGGTATGCACCGACGCACCCTGCAACGCAAATTGCAGAAGCGTCCGGTTCGGCGCTGAATCTTCAGCGCATGCTCTGGTTGGCACCTTGCGTGCATCGGCTGGCGGCATTTGCCCGCGTGCTGGGCATTGCGGCCACTCATGCCATGATCGTACAACCTGCTTTAGGCTATGATTGCTCCAATCACCGACCGTTTCGAGAATGACTTTCACTATGGATACTCAGAGCGCCGCCCCACGCGCCCGTCGCAAACCGCGCAGCCTGGCCCAGGAACTGGTGGCCGTGCTGACCCAGCGTATTCTCGATGGCGAACTCAAGCGGGGCGACAAACTGCCTACCGAGTCGGCCATCATGGAAGAACAGGGCGTCAGCCGAACGGTGGTGCGCGAAGCCATTTCCCGGCTGCAGGCGGCGGGGCAGGTCGAGACCCGTCACGGCATCGGTACCTTCGTGCTGGACACGCCGAGCCCGAGTGGCTTTCGCATCGATCCGGCGACCATCGTCACCTTGCGCGACGTGCTCGCGGTGCTCGAGTTGCGCATCAGCCTGGAAGTGGAGTCCGCCGGTCTGGCTGCCAGCCGACGTTCCGACGAACAGCTGGCGGCCATGCGCGCGGCGCTCGATGCGCTGAACGAAAGCGCGGCCCATGCCAGTGATGCGGTGGCGTCGGATTTCCAGTTTCATCTGCAGATCGCCTTGTCCACGGGTAACCGATATTTCACCGACATCATGACGCACCTGGGCACCAGCATCATTCCCCGTACCCGGCTGAATTCGGCGCGCTTGGCGCACGACGACCAGCAGCACTACATGACCCGGCTCAGCCGCGAGCACGAGGAAATCTACGACGCCATTGCCCGTCAGGATTCCGATGCGGCACGCGCCGCCATGCGCCTGCACCTGACCAACAGCCGCGAACGCCTGCGCCAGGCCCACCAGGAAGCCGAAGCCGGCAGGGTCTGATCACCCCAAGGTGATTGCCTGACACTCCGCGGTGCACCTGACGCGGCTCGCGCCGCTGCTACAGAAGCACCGCAATCCCTGTAGCAGCGGCGCAAGCCGCGTCGGCGTTACATGCAGTGCCCAAGGCACATCGCGACAAACCAAAATACTTCTTTCCTCCTATTGAGGAACACGGAAAGTAGTTGTACGATGACGTACGACATCAGCCAGCCATGGCTGCTTGGTTGTTCAATTTTCCATGCGACCCAGGGTGTTCAAACAATGAATCCACAAGAACTAAAGTCCATCCTCAATCACGGCTTGCTGTCTTTCCCGGTGACCGACTTCACTGCCCAAGGCGACTTCCACCGCGAAGGCTATATCAAGCGCCTGGAATGGCTTGCCCCGTATGGCGCCAGCGCGCTGTTCGCTGCCGGTGGTACCGGTGAGTTCTTCTCCCTCGCTGCCAGCGAATACTCGCAGGTGATCAAGACTGCGGTCGACACCTGCGCCACCAGCGTGCCTATCCTTGCTGGCGTTGGCGGTTCCACTCGCCAGGCCATCGAATATGCACAGGAAGCCGAACGCCTGGGCGCCAAGGGTCTGTTGCTGCTGCCGCACTACCTGACTGAAGCCAGCCAGGACGGCGTGGCCGCCCACGTCGAAGCCGTGTGCAAATCGGTCAACATTGGCGTCATCGTCTACAACCGCAACGTCTGCCGTCTGAACGCACCGCTGCTCGAGCGTCTGGCCGAAACCTGCCCGAACCTGATCGGCTACAAGGATGGCCTGGGCGATATCGAGTTGATGGTGTCGATCCGTCGCCGTCTGGGCGACCGTTTCAGCTACCTGGGTGGCCTGCCGACCGCCGAAGTCTATGCTGCTGCCTACAAGGCGCTGGGCGTACCGGTCTATTCGTCCGCCGTGTTCAACTTCATCCCGAAGACCGCGATGGACTTCTACCACGCGATCGCCGCTGACGATCACGTCACCGTAGGCAAGTTGATCGACGACTTCTTCCTGCCTTACCTGGACATCCGCAACCGCAAGTCGGGCTATGCCGTCAGTATCGTCAAGGCTGGCGCCAAGATCGCAGGCTACGACGCAGGTCCGGTGCGCACCCCGCTGACCGACCTGACCGGTGAAGAGTATGAAATGCTCGCTGCGCTGATGGACAAGATGGGTCCGCAGTAAGCTTCGGAACCGCGGTGCGGCTTTCGCGGCCGCTGACCGCTCCTACGGGGATCTTGCAGGTGCTGGGGATTTCTGTGGGAGCGGGGCGGGCCCGCCAAGGGGCCGCTGCATACACACGCTTTACCAGAATTTCCCCGCCTCATTCCCCTATCCTCGCTATCATTGTCGTCTGACTCCAGGCAACAGGTTCCCCCGGCATGCTGGCCCTATTTCTGCAGACCCTGAACGTGACCGCTCCGGTGTTCGCCATGCTGTTTTTGGGCTATGGGCTGAAGCGGATCGAGTGGATCAACGACAACTTCATCAAGACCGCCTCGGCCCTGGTGTTCAACGTCTGCATGCCTTCCTTGCTGTTCCTGGGCATCTACCATGCCGACCTGCGCTCGGCGCTCAAGCCCGGCTTGCTGGTGTATTTCGTGGTGGCCACGGTGGGCAGCTTCGCCATCGCCTGGTGGATCGCCACCAAGCGTTGTCCCGAAGTCGATCGCGGCGTCTTCACCCAAGGCGCATTTCGGGGCAACAACGGCGTCATTGGCCTGGCTCTGGCCGGCAGCATGTATGGTGACTACGGCATCTCTCTGGGCTCGATCCTCGCGGGCCTGGTGATCGTGCTCTACAACTCGTTGTCCGTCGTGGTCCTGGCGATCTACAGCCCCAACATCAAGTCCGACCCCTTGAGCATCTGCAAGAGCATCCTGGTCAACCCGCTGATCATCAGCGTGGTCACGGCCGTGCCCTTCGCCTGGCTGCAGGTGCCCATCCCCAACTGGATCCTGACCTCTGCCGATTACGTCGCGCAGATGAGCCTGCCGCTGGCACTGATCTGCATCGGCGGCACCCTGTCACTGGCCGCCTTGCGCAGCAGCGGTTCGGTGGCCCTGAGCGCCAGCGCGGTGAAAATGATCCTGCTGCCGATCGTCGGTACATTCGGTGCCTGGCTGTTGGGCTTTCGCGGGGCGGAACTGGGCATTCTGTTCCTGTATATTGGCGCTCCTTCGGCCTCGGTCGGTTATGTCATGGTGCGGGCCAGCGGCGGCAACTATTCGCTCGCCGCCGCCATCATCGTGATCACCACCCTGGCGGCGGCCATCACCACCAATATCGGAATTTTCCTGTTGCAGTGGGGCGGCTGGATCTAGACGCTGCTTGCCCACCGGCAAGCATTTACCCGCTAAGGAACCGCAATGGATGATCAATCCACCCCCGAAGGTCTGCATCGGGGTCTGAAAAACAGGCATATCCAGCTCATTGCTCTAGGCGGTGCCATCGGCACCGGCCTGTTTCTGGGCATTGCCCAGACCATCGGCATGGCCGGCCCTTCGGTGATCCTGGGCTACGCCATCGGCGGCCTCATCGCTTTCTTCATCATGCGTCAACTCGGTGAGATGGTCGTCGAGGAACCGGTCACCGGGACCTTCAGCCATTTCGCCAACCGCTACTGGAGTGGCCTGGCCGGCTTCATGTCCGGCTGGAACTACTGGGTGCTGTACGTGCTGGTGGGCATGGCCGAGCTGACCGCCGTGGGCATCTACATCAAGTACTGGTGGCCGGACGTGCCCACCTGGGCCTCGGCCGCGGTGTTCTTCGTGCTGATCAACGCGATCAACATGTTCCAGGTGAAGATCTATGGCGAGATGGAGTTCTGGTTCTCGTTGATCAAGGTGGCGGCCATCGTCAGCATGATCGGCTTCGGCGCCTGGATGCTGGCCACCGGCAATGGCGGGCCCGATGCCAGCGTCGCCAACCTCTGGCAATACGGCGGCTTCTTCCCCAACGGCATTGGGGGCCTGACCTTGGCCATGGCCGTGATCATGTTCTCCTTCGGCGGCTTGGAACTGGTCGGCATCACCGCCGCCGAAGCCGATGATCCCAAGCGCAGCATACCCAAGGCCACCAACCAGGTGATCTACCGCATCCTGCTGTTCTACGTGGGCGCCTTGACCATCCTGCTGTCGCTGTACCCGTGGCAGAAAGTGGTCGAGGGCGGCAGTCCGTTCGTGATGATCTTCCACGCGCTGGACAGCAACGTGGTGGCCACCGTACTCAATGTGGTGGTGCTGACCGCAGCGCTGTCGGTCTACAACAGCTGCGTCTATTGCAACAGCCGCATGCTGTTCGGCCTGGCGGTGCAGGGTGATGCACCCAAGACCTTGCTCAAGGTCAACCGCCGTGGCGTGCCCATGAAAGCACTGGGGATTTCCGCGCTGGCAACCGGCTTGAGCGTGCTCATCAACTACCTGATGCCAGGCGAGGCCTTTGGCTTGCTGATGGCGCTGGCCGTCTCTGCGCTGGTCATCAACTGGGGCATCATCAGTATCACGCACTTGAAGTTCCGCAAGGCCATGCGTGCCAGCGGTCATGCAACGTTCTTTCCGAGCTGGGGTTACCCGATCACCAACTGGGTGTGCCTGGCGTTCCTGGCAGCGATTCTGGTGATCATGTACATGACCCCAGGCATCCGTATTTCGGTGCTGTTGATTCCCGTATGGCTCGGGGTGCTGGCCGTGGCCTGGATGTTCAAGAAGCGTCAGGGGTAGGGCGCGTCGTTCAGTGCTGTCGACGCCAGGCGCGCAGGGTGCCCCAGAGCACCACTGCCGCCAGCACTGGCAGTACATAGAACAGCATCAGCTCTTCCAGTCTCGCCGCCAGTGGCATGCCCGTGGTGAAGGTCACCACATGCAGGCCATAGGCAGCGTAGAGCCCCAGCAGCACCAGCCCCTCGACCCGCGTGACGCGGTACCCGGAGTAGAACAGAGGCAGGCACAGCAGCGTGACGCCAAGCATGACCGGCAGGTCGAAATCCAGCGCATTGGGCGAAACGCTCAAGGGCGCTGGTGCCAGCACGGCGGTCAGGCCAAGCACACCCAGCAGGTTGAACAGATTGCTGCCGATCACGTTACCTACGGCTATCTCACGGTGACCGCGCAACGCGGCCACCAGCGAGGTGGCCAGCTCTGGAAGAGAAGTGCCGACGGCCACGATGGTCAATCCGATCACCCGATCCGACAGGCCGAAATCGGTGGCCAGTTCCAGCGCCGCTTCCAGCAACCAGTGGCTTCCGGCAACCAGCAGCAGCAAACCGCCGAGCATCATGCCCAGGCACTTGAGCCAGGGGGCGGTGCCCTGTGGCGTCGCCACCCGGCCCGGATGCCGCGACTGGCGCCACAGCATGCCCAGGTAGCCGACCAGGCCCAGAAGCAGGATGCCACCTTCCAGGCGCCCCAGTTGTTCGTTCCAGGCCAGTCCGAACACCAGCGCACTGGCGCCGATCAGCAACGGGATATCGAGCCGCAGCAGTTGCCGGGACACCCGCAACGGAATGATCAACGCGGACAACCCCAGAGTCACCAGCAAGCTGAAGATGTTGCTGCCCACCAGGCTGCCCACGGCGATGTCGGGCGTACCGACGAACGTCGCCTGCAGGCTGACCGCCAGCTGCGGCACACTGCTGCCCAGTGCCACGACTCCCAGGCCCACCACCAGCGGCCTGACCTTCAGCGCAGCCGCCAGGCGCACGGCGCCGCGCACCAGCCATTCGGCCCCGGCAATCAGCAGCAACAGCCCTGCGAACAATTGCAGCAAGGTGGGTCCGGGCAAGGTGGCGAGATTGAAAATGACGGCGGCTCCGAGTCAGTCTTGCAGGGTTTGCACGCGCACGCGAGCGGTGCCGCTGCGCAGCATGCCCAGTTTTTCTGCCGCGCCCTTGGACACATCGATCAAGCGCCCGCGTGATTGAGGACCACGGTCGTTGATCCGCACGATGACGTTGCGCTGGTTGGCCAGATTGGTCACCACCACTCGGGTGCCGAATGGTAGCTGGCGGTGGGCCGCAGTCAGGCCGTGCTGATCGAAGCGTTCGCCACTGGCCGTACGAGCGCCATGGTGGCGCGCGCCGTAATAGGAGGCGACCCCGTCACGGTCGTAACCACGCGGGTCAATGATGCCGTTCTGGCTGGCGCAACCGGCCAACAACGCAATCGCACCGGCACACACGACATGACGCCCAAATGAACAAGCCCCCCGTAGCAACGGTGCAAGCCGCGTCGGCGGTATCCCCGGTTCGTCTGATTCACCGCGCCGAGGCCGGACGCGGCTTGCGCCGCTGCTACAGGGGGTGTGCTGTTGCATCAGCCGGCCAGCTTGCTCTTGAGCAGCTCGTTGACCTGCTGCGGGTTGGCCTTGCCCTTGGACGCTTTCATGGCCTGGCCGACGAAGAAGCCGAACATCTTGCCGCGTTTGGCCTCGTCTGCCGCACGGTACTGTTCGACCTGCTCGGCGTTGGCGGCCAACACTTCGTCCAGAACCTTCTCGATGGCACCGCTATCGGTGACCTGCTTCAGGCCGCGCGCCTCGATGATCTGGTCGGCATCGCCTTCACCATTGGCCATGGCTTCGAAAACCATCTTGGCGATCTTGCCGGAGATGGTGTTGTCCCTGATGCGCTGCAGCATACCACCCAGTTGCGCCGCGCTGACCGGTGATTCCTCGATTTCCACGCCCTGCTTGTTCAGCAGGCTGCCCAGCTCGACCATGACCCAGTTGGCGGCCAGCTTGGCATCGCCGCAGCTGCCCACGACCTGCTCGAAGAAGTCAGCCTGCTCGCGGCTCGAAGCCAGCACGCTGGCATCGTACGCGGACAAACCAAATTCGTTCTGGAAGCGCTCGCGCTTGGCCGGCGGCAACTCGGGCAGGGTCGCCCGGGTGGTTTCCAGGAACGAATCCTCGATCACCACCGGCAGCAGGTCCGGATCGGGGAAGTAACGGTAGTCGTTGGCTTCCTCTTTGCTGCGCATGGCCCGTGTCTCGTCCTTGTTCGGATCGTACAGGCGGGTTTGCTGAACGACCTTGCCACCGTCCTCGATCAGCTCGATCTGGCGGGCGATCTCGCTGTTGATGGCGCGCTCGATGAAGCGGAACGAGTTGACGTTCTTGATCTCGCAGCGCGTACCGAACTCGACCTGGCCCTTGGGCCGGATCGAGACGTTGCAGTCGCAACGCAGCGAACCTTCGGCCATGTTGCCGTCACAGATGCCCAGGTAGCGGACCAGCGCATGGATCGCCTTGACGTAGGCCACCGCTTCCTTGGCGCTGCGCATGTCGGGCTCGGACACGATTTCCAGCAGCGGTGTGCCAGCTCGGTTGAGATCGATCCCGGTGCTGCCGCTGAAGTCCTCGTGCAGGCTCTTGCCGGCGTCCTCTTCCAGGTGCGCGCGGGTCACGCCGATGCGCTTGACCGTGCCGTCTTCCAGGGTGATGTCCAGGTGGCCCTTGCCGACGATCGGCAGCTCCATCTGGCTGATCTGGTAGCCCTTGGGCAGATCGGGGTAGAAGTAGTTCTTGCGCGCGAACACGTTGTGCTGGCCGATCTCGGCATCGATGGCCAGACCGAACATCACGGCCATGCGCACGGCTTCCTGGTTGAGCACCGGCAGCACGCCGGGCATGCCCAGGTCGACCAGGCTGGCCTGGGTGTTCGGCTCTGAGCCGAAGGTGGTGGAACTGCCGGAGAAAATCTTCGACTGGGTGGCGAGCTGGGTATGAATCTCCAGCCCGATCACGACTTCCCATTGCATGATGTTTCTCCTTAGAAGCCTTCAGGCGCGCGAGTGTGCCAGTCGGTGACTTGCTGGTACTGGTGCGCCACGTTGAGCAGGCGGCCTTCCTGGAAGTAAGGGGCCAGCAGTTGCACGCCGACCGGCAGACCATCGACGAAACCGGCCGGCATCGACAGGCCGGGCAGGCCGGCCAGGTTGGCGGTGATCGTGTAGATGTCTTCCAGGTAGGCGGCCACCGGATCGGCGTTCTTGGCCCCCAGTTTCCAGGCCGGGTTCGGCGTGGTCGGGCTGAGGATCATGTCGACGTCTTCGAAGGCGGCCATGAAATCGTTCTTGATCAGGCGGCGAATCTTCTGCGCCTGCAGGTAATAGGCGTCGTAGTAGCCGGCCGACAGGGCATAGGCACCGACCATGATGCGACGCTGCACTTCCGCGCCGAAGCCTTCGGCGCGCGAACGCTTGTACAGATCGGTCAGATCCTTGGGGTTCTCGCAGCGGTAGCCGAAGCGCACGCCATCGAAGCGCGACAGGTTCGAGGACGCTTCGGCCGGCGCGATCACGTAGTAGGCGGCGATCGCCTGCTGCATGTTCGGCAGGCTGATGTGCTTGATCACCGCGCCGAGTTTTTCCAGCGCCTGGATGCTGGCCTGTACCCTTTCGGCGATGCGCGGGTCGAGGCCGGCACCGAAGTATTCCTTCGGCACGCCGATGCGCAGACCCTGCAGGGAGTCGCCCAGGGTGGCGCTGTAGTCCGGAACCGGTTCATCGATGCTGGTGGAGTCCTGCGGATCGAAGCCCGCCATGCCTTGCAGGAGCAGGGCGCAGTCTTCGGCATTGCGCGCCAGCACGCCGGCCTGATCGAGGCTGGAGGCGTAGGCGATCATGCCCCAGCGCGACACCCGGCCGTAGGTCGGTTTGATGCCGGTGAGATTGGTGAAGGCGGCGGGTTGGCGAATCGAGCCGCCGGTATCGGTACCTGTGGCCACTGGTAGCAGACGCGCGGCCACGGCCGCAGCCGAACCGCCCGACGAGCCTCCGGGCACGTGCGCCAGGTTCCAGGGGTTTTTCACCGCACCGTAGTGGCTGTTCTCGTTGGCCGAGCCCATGGCGAATTCGTCCATGTTCAACTTGCCCAGTGTGACCGCGCCGGCCGCATTGAGCTTGGCCACCACGGTGGCGTCGTAGGGCGCCTCGAAGTTGTCCAGCATCCTGGACCCGCAGCTGGTGCGGATGCCCTGGGTGCAGAACAGATCCTTGTGGGCCAGCGGCACGCCCAGCAGGGCACCGCTTTCACCCTTGGCGCGGCGCACATCGGCGGCCTGTGCCTGGGCAATGGCGTGCTCGGGGGTGACGGTGATGAAGCTGTTGAGCTGCGGGTCCAGCTGGGCGATGCGCGCCAGCAGGGTGCGGGTCAACTCTTCGGCGGAAAATTTCTTGTCGGCGAGTCCGCGGGCGATCTCGGCCAGTGTCAGTTGATGCATGGCAGGCTCTTTCCCTTTACTCGATGACTTTCGGAACCAGGTACAGGCCGTTCTCGACCGCCGGCGCAATGGCCTGGTAGGCGTCGCGCTGGTTGCGTTCGGTCACCTGGTCGGCGCGCAGCCGCTGGCTCGCTTCCAGTGGGTGGGCCAGGGGCTCGATGCCGCGGGTGTCGACCGCTTGCATCTGGTCGACCAGGCCCAGAATGCTGTTCAGTGCTTCGATGGTGCGTGGCAGATCGGCGTCATTCAGGCCGAGACGGGCCAGGTGAGCGATCTTTTCCACGTCGCAGCGTTCAAGCGCCATGGGGGTCTCCGGTGGAAAATGAAATACGGCAGGGCCGTGGTTTTGGGGAACACAATCGCACTTTTGCGGTCATATGGCCGCGATCGAGTGCAGGCGTGCCCGGAAAAACAGCCAATTTAACATATTGGCGCCTTGCCCAAAATCCCCGCCGTTGTTAGAGTTTGCCGCACTTTTTTACCCACGCGTTGCCTAGGGTCCTTTTCCCATGTTCAAGAAACTGCGTGGCATGTTTTCCAGCGATCTTTCCATCGACCTGGGCACTGCCAACACCCTTATTTACGTGCGTGAGCGCGGTATCGTTCTGAATGAGCCATCGGTTGTGGCCATTCGGACCCACGGTAATCAGAAAAGTGTCGTTGCGGTCGGTACCGAAGCCAAGCGCATGCTCGGTCGTACCCCCGGCAACATCGCCGCCATTCGCCCCATGAAGGACGGCGTCATCGCCGACTTCAGCGTCTGCGAAAAGATGCTGCAATATTTCATCAACAAGGTGCACGAAAACAGCTTCCTGCAGCCCAGCCCGCGCGTGCTGATCTGTGTGCCTTGCAAGTCCACCCAGGTGGAGCGTCGTGCCATCCGTGAATCGGCGCTCGGCGCCGGTGCCCGCGAAGTGTTCCTGATCGAAGAACCCATGGCAGCCGCCATCGGTGCCGGTTTGCCGGTCGAGGAAGCGCGCGGTTCGATGGTCGTCGACATCGGCGGTGGTACCACCGAAATCGCCCTGATCTCGCTCAATGGCGTGGTTTACGCCGAGTCCGTGCGCGTGGGCGGCGACCGCTTCGACGAAGCCATCGTCACCTACGTGCGTCGCAACTACGGCAGCCTGATCGGCGAATCCACCGCCGAGCGCATCAAGCAGGAAATCGGCACCGCCTACCCTGGCGGCGAAGTGCGTGAAGTCGACGTGCGCGGCCGCAACCTGGCCGAGGGCGTGCCGCGCGCCTTCACCCTGAACTCCAACGAAGTGCTGGAGGCTCTGCAGGAGTCCCTGGCCACGATCGTGCAGGCGGTCAAGAGCGCGCTGGAGCAGTCGCCTCCGGAGTTGGCCTCGGACATCGCCGAGCGCGGCCTGGTGCTGACCGGTGGTGGCGCGCTGCTGCGCGACCTCGACAAGCTGCTGGCCCAGGAAACCGGCCTGCCGGTGATCGTCGCCGAAGACCCGCTCACGTGCGTGGCTCGTGGTGGCGGCCGTGCCCTGGAAATGATGGACAAGCACACCATGGATCTGCTCTCCAGCGAGTAACTTCGCGGGAAAGATTCCTGGGGCCGTTTACAGGTAGCGTCTTCGATGCTACCTGTATGCGTCCTGTACTTTCGATCCGGGCCGGTTTGCCGTCACATGAATGACCACATGAACATTTGCCTGGGAGGAGCGGCTTATTAAACCGCTTTTCACCAAGGGCCCCTCACTGGGCGTGCGCCTGTTGGTGCTGGTCGTGCTGTCGGTCGCGCTGATGGTGGTCGACGCGCGCTTCACCCTGCTCAAGCCCGTGCGCAGCGAAATGTCGCTGGTGCTGATGCGTGCCTATTGGGTCACCGATCTGCCACAACGTCTGTATGAAGGCGTTGCGAGCCAGTTTGGCAGCCGCACCGAGTTGTTGGCCGAAAACGAGAAACTCAAGACCGAAGCCCTGTTGTTGCAGGGTCGCCTGCAAAAGCTGGCGGCGCTGACCGAGCAGAACGTGCGCCTGCGCGAGTTGCTCAACTCCTCGGCGCTGGTGAACGAAAAGGTCGAGGTCGCCGAGCTGATCGGCATGGACCCGAATCCGTTCACCCATCGCATCCTGATCAACAAGGGCGAACGCGACGGTGTGGTGCTCGGTCAGCCGGTGCTCGACGCACGTGGCCTGATGGGGCAGGTGGTCGAATTGATGCCCTACACCTCGCGCGTGTTGCTGCTCACCGACACCACCCACAGCATCCCGGTGCAGGTCAACCGCAACGGCCTGCGCGCCATTGCCAGCGGCACGGGGAATCCCGAGCGCCTGGAATTGCGCCATGTAGCCGACACCGCTGACATCAAGGAAGGCGATCTGCTGGTCAGCTCGGGCCTGGGGCAGCGTTTCCCGGCCGGGTATCCGGTGGCCACGGTCAAGGAAGTTATCCACGATTCCGGCCAGCCGTTCGCCATCGTGCGCGCGGTGCCGACCGCCGCCCTGAACCGCAGCCGTTATCTGTTGCTGGTGTTCAGTGACAGCCGTTCGCCGGAGCAGCGCGCCACCGAGGCCGCGCAGGCTCAGGAAGCCGCCGATCGCCAAGGCGCGGCACCCGAAGCCAGCACTCCGACGACGCCAAGCACGGCGCCGGCTGCCGCTGCACCCGCATCCGCGACCCCCGCATCCGCTACCCCTGCTCACAGCACCGCACCGGCCGCCACCCCCGCGCACACGACCCCGGCGACGCCTTCGCGGTCCGCGCCGGCTACAACACGGGAGAGGCAATAATGGTGGGTACTCGCTCGCGCAATGGCTGGGTCATCTGGGTGACCTTCATCGTCGGCCTGTTGCTTTGTGTGTCGCCGATGCCGCAGTTCATGGAAGTATTGCGGCCGCTGTGGCTGGCCCTGCTGCTGGCCTACTGGACGCTCTCGGTACCGCACAAGGTGGGCATGACCACCGCCTGGGTCCTGGGGCTGGCGCAGGACGTGCTGTTCGGCACGCTGCTTGGGCAGAACGCGCTCATCCTCAGCCTCATCACCTTCCTCATCCTGTCCCTGGCCCAGCGCATGCGCATCTTCCCGATGTGGCAGCAGAGCCTGGTCATTCTCGTGGTCTTCGGCCTGGCGCAGTTGGTCCAGCTGTGGCTGAGTGCTTTGACCGGCAACCGTCAACCTACCCTGGCCCTGTTGCTGCCTGCGCTGATGAGCGCTTTGCTCTGGCCGTGGGTCAGCTACCTGCTGCGCGGCTTGCGCAAGCGCCTGGGCATCAACTGACGGGCCCGTGCGCGGCCCGACGCGGAGACGCCTCGCATGTCTACCCTGTACCTGGCTTCCAGCTCGCCGCGACGGCGTGAACTGCTGACGCAGATCGGCGTCCCGTTCACCGTGGTCAAGGCACCCATCGACGAAACGCCGCAGGCCGGTGAAGGCAGCTTTGCCTACGTACAACGCATGGCCGAAGAAAAGGCCCGCGCCGGCTGGCAGTCGCTGCCGCAGCCAGGCAGCGGTCATGTGCTTGGGGCAGACACGGCGGTCATCGCTCAAGGGCACATTCTCGGCAAGCCGCGCGACGAAGCCGATGCCTTGGCGATACTGGCGCTGTTGTCCGGCAGCACTCACGAGGTGATCACCACCGTGGCGCTGTTCGACGGTGCGCGCATGGACACCTGCACCGCGTCGGCGCGGGTCACCTTCCGCCCCATTGACGAGGCCGAGGCCCGTGCCTATTGGGCCAGCGGCGAGCCGGCGGACAAGGCGGGCGGTTATGGCATTCAGGGTCTGGGTGCAATATTCGTAGAAAAGCTCGAAGGCAGTTATTCTGCCGTCGTCGGTCTGGGTTTGTTCGAAACCGCGGCGCTGCTGCAACGCAACGGCATCGCCTGCTGGCAAGCGTCCTGAGAAGGGCCTTGCGGGCGCGTCATCGCCACTACAATAAAGACACCAGGAACGAGACCCAGCCATGAGCGAAGAGATTCTGATCAACATCACGCCGATGGAATCGCGCGTGGCCGTGGTGGAAAACGGTGTCCTGCAAGAGGTGCATGTCGAGCGCACTCAGCGTCGCGGCATCGTCGGCAATATCTACAAGGGCAAGGTCGTGCGCGTGCTGCCCGGCATGCAGGCCGCCTTCATCGACATCGGCCTGGACCGCGCCGCGTTCATCCACGCGTCGGAAATCTCCCTGCGCGAAGGCTCGAGCCTGGAAACCATCAGCGCCCTGGTCCATGAAGGACAAAGCCTGGTAGTGCAGGTCACCAAGGACCCGATCGGTTCCAAGGGCGCACGCCTGACCACCCAGCTGTCGATCCCTTCGCGCTACCTGGTGTACATGCCGCGCACCCGGCACGTCGGCATTTCCCTGAAGATCGAAGACGAGAGTGAGCGCGAACGCCTGAAGAAGGTGGTGGCCGACTGCGTCGAGAAAGAAGGGATCCAGGAAGTCGGCGGGTTCATCCTGCGCACCGCTGCCGACGGCGCCGGTGCCGAGGAAATCCTCATGGACATCCGCTATCTGCGCCGTCTGTGGGACCAGATCAATGCGCAGATCCAGACCGTCGGCGCCCCGACTGAAATCTACGAAGACCTGGGCCTGGGGCTGCGCACCTTGCGCGACCTGGTCAACCCGAAGATCGAGAAGATCCGCATCGACTCTCGGGAAACCTTCCAGAAGACCACCCAGTTCGTTGCCGAGCTGATGCCCGAAATCGCCGACCGCCTGGAGCATTACCCCGGCGAGCGCCCGATCTTCGATCTGTACGGTGTGGAAGACGAGATCCAGCGTGCCCTGGACCGCAAGGTGCCGCTCAAGTCCGGCGGCTATCTGGTGGTGGACCCGGCCGAGGCGATGACCACCATCGACGTCAACACCGGCGCTTTCGTCGGTCACCGCAACCTCGAAGAAACCATCTTCAAGACCAATCTGGAAGCGGCCACCGCCATCGCCCGGCAACTGCGCCTGCGCAACATCGGCGGGATCATCATCATCGACTTCATCGACATGGAAGATGAGGAGCATCAGCGTCAGGTTCTGCGCACCCTCGAGAAGCAGCTGGAGCGCGATCACGCCAAGACCAACATCATCGGCATCACCGAACTGGGTCTGGTGCAGATGACCCGCAAGCGCACCCGGGAAAGCCTCGAGCAAGTGCTGTGCGAACCCTGCATTTGCTGCCAGGGCCGCGGCAAGCTGAAGACCCCCGAGACAGTGTGTTACGAGATTTTTCGCGAGATCCTGCGCGAGGCCCGTGCCTATCAGGCCGAAGGCTATCGTGTGCTGGCCAATCAGAAAGTGGTCGACCGTCTGCTCGACGAAGAATCCGGCAATGTGGCCGAACTGGAAGCGTTTATCGGACGAACCATTCGCTTCCAGGTCGAGTCCATGTATTCCCAGGAACAATATGATGTGGTGCTGCTCTGAAACGGCCAGTGGAACGATTCTCGACCTGTAGGGCTGACACGGTACATCGCCGGAGCGTGCCTGCATGGTCCGTGTGAGTGCTGCGCTCGGGGGCTTGATCCGTTGGGCCCTGGCACTGTGCGCCGTGCTGCTGGTGTTGCTGGCGCTCTATGTCAGCCTGGGTCGGCAGTTGATTCCGTTGGTGGCCGAGTACGATGCTCAGATCGAGGCGCGTGCCAGCGAGGCGCTGGGCATGCAGGTGCGCATCGGCAGCCTGGAAGGCCGCTGGAACCGTCTGGCGCCAGTGCTGCTGATTCATGATGTGCAGGTGGGCGAGGGCAGCAACGCGCTGCGTCTCGATCAGGTCAAGGTGGTGCCTGACTTGTGGGGCAGTCTGTTGGCGCGTGCGGTGCGCATTGCCCATCTCGAGCTGGGCGGCGTGCAGCTCAGCGCCGTCGAGGACGCCACGGGCAAGTGGTCGGTCAAGGGCGTGCCCCAGCAACCGGATCAGGCCTTCGACGTGCAGCGCACGTTGCAGCAGATGCAACAGGTCGAGCAGTTGTCGGTGCTCGACAGCCAACTGACCCTGCAACCCTTCGAGCATGATCCACTGACCCTCACCTATGTCGGCCTGAGTCTGCGCACCGGTGACGAGCGCCAGCGTCTGGACCTGCGCCTGCACCTGCCCGACGGCCAGCCACTGGCGCTGAACGTCGAGGCTCAGGTACGCGCCGAACACTGGCGCGACGGCCGCGCCCAGGCCTACGCGAATCTGCCGCAGAGCGACTGGGCAAAGTGGCTGCCAAGCCGCTATACCCAGGGTTGGCAGCTTGACCAGTTCAAGGCGGGGGGCGAGGTTTGGGTGGACTGGGCAGACGCCAATGTCCAGCGAGCCGTGGTTCAACTCGATGCGCCGGCGTTCAAGGGCGCTTATGGCGACCACAAGCCGTATACCATCGCCGATCTCACGCTGAAGGCGTGGATGCAGCGCAACACCGACGGTTTCGACGTGAACCTGGGAACCCTCGCCATGACGCTGGACGGCAAGCCATGGCAGAGCCATCTGGCGCTGCAGCAGCGCGCGGCAACGCCGTCGAGTCAGGAGCAGTGGCGTGTGCAGGCCGATCGCCTCGACCTTACCCCGATCACGCCACTGCTCGACGCGCTGGCACCTCTGCCCAAACAGGTGGCGGCCATCGTCAACGGCCTGAACTTCACCGGCGTGGTGCGCAACCTTTCCCTCGACGTTCGTCCCAAGGCCACGGGTGCCGAGCGCCTGAGCTACGCCGCCAATCTGGAGAATGTCGGCTTCGATGCCTACTACGGTGCTCCAGCGGCAGACAATGTTAGTGGCAGTTTGATTGGCGACATCGGCCAAGGCGAACTGCGCCTGGACAGCGACAAGTTCATGCTGCACCTGAGTCCCATCTTCGAAAAGCCCTGGCATTACCTCAAGGCCAATGCCCGGCTGAACTTCAAGCTAGATGATCACGCTTTCACCCTGATCGCGCCGGCCATTCGTGTGCTGGGCGAGGAGGGCAAGATCGCGGCCGATTTCCTCATTCGCCTGCCGTTGCACCACGAGGCCGAGCCCTACATGGACCTGCGGGTTGGCCTGGTCGACGGCGATGGCGCCTACACCAGCAAATACCTGCCCAAGGTGCTCAGCCCGTCGGTCGACCAGTGGCTGCGTACGGCGATCAAACGCGGCGCGGTCGACCAGGGTTACTTCCAGTACCAAGGCTCGCTGGCCAGTGCAGCCGAGGCCCATTCGCGCAGCATCACCCTGTTTTTCAAGGTCCATGACGTGACCCTGGCCTTTCAGCCCGGCTGGCCGGAGGCGCGCAAAGTCGCAGGCAATGTCTACATCCAGGACGGCGATGTGCGCATCCTGGCCGACCGTGGGCAGATTCTCGACACCAAAGTCAGCGACGTGGCGGTCAGCGTGCCCCACGTGCCGGTCGGTCAGGACAGCCACTTGTTCGTGAACGGCAATTTCGACGGCGGTCTGGCCGACGGGTTGAAGATCCTGCAGACCGCTCCGATCGGTACCGCCGACATCTTCGCTGGCTGGCAGGGCGAGGGCCCGCTCAAGGGCAAGCTGGAACTCGACATCCCTCTGGTCAAGGGGCACGAGCCCAAGGTGGTGGTCGACTTCAGCACCCGTGCGGCGCGCCTGAAGATCAAGTCGCCCGAGCTTACGCTGAGTCAACTGGGCGGGACATTCCGTTTCGACTTCGACAAGGGCCTGAGTGGCGAGGGCGTCACGGCCCAGGCCTTCGATCAGCCGGTGAAGGCGCAGATCATGGCCGAGGGCAAGCCGGGCGCGCCGTTGACGCGCATCGTCGCCGACAGCCAGATCCCGGTGAAACGCCTGGTCGACTGGTTGCAGGTCAAGCAGGCCGTGCCGGCGTCCGGCGATATCGCCTACCAGTTGCAGCTCAAACTGGGCAGCGACAGCCAGCTTCGCGTCGACTCCGACCTCAAGGGCGTCGACATCGACTTGCCCGCACCCTTTGGCAAAGCGCGTTCCGTGGCCCGTCCCACGGCCTTCGTGATGAACCTGCAAGGCCGGGAGCGTCGTTTCGATGTTACCTACGCCGACATCGCCAGCTTCGCCTACGCCGCGCCGCCCAACGACCTGGCCAGCGGCCGCGGTGAATTGCTGGTCGGCGCCGGCACGCCGCAGCTTCCTGCGACCCAGGGCCTGCGGGTGCGTGGCGCGCTGCCGACCCTGGACCTGGAGCCGTGGCAGCAGCAGGCCGAGAACTACACGGGCGGCAATCCGAGTGGCACCGCCAGCCAGGTCATCAATGCCGTCGACCTGCAGATCGGCACGCTCAAGGGGTTCGGCCAGCAACTCGATCAGGCGCGGGTACAGCTCAACCGCAGCCCCAGCGCCTGGCACCTCGCTGTGGCCAGCCAGCAAATCACCGGCAAGGTCGATGTGCCCGATGGCAAGGCGACCCCGATCAATGTCGACCTCGACACCGTGCGCTTGCCGCCGGTCGATCCGAACGCGGTCAAGGCCGACAACCCGGTCGAGGCGCCCGATCCCCTGGCCAATGTCGATCCGCGCAAGATACCGGCGGTCAATGTCAGGATTCGCCAGCTGTTGCAGGGTTCGGAACTGGTCGGCAGTTGGTCGTTGAAGCTGCGCCCGACCGCCCGTGGTGTCGCCCTCAACGACCTCGACCTGGGGCTCAAGGGCTTGATGCTGCAAGGTGCGGCGACTTGGGAAGGTGCCCCCGGAGCGTCCAGCACCTGGTTCCGCGGGCGGCTGCAGGGCAAGAACCTGGCCGACGTGCTCCAGGCCTGGAAATTCGCGCCCACCGTGACCAGCGAATCGTTCCACCTGGATGCTGACGGCCGCTGGCCCGGTTCACCAGCCTGGGTGGGGCTCAAGCGTTTTTCCGGCAACCTGGACGCGACCCTGCGTGACGGCCAGTTCGTCGAAGTCGAAGGCGGTGCCCAGGCCCTGCGCGTGTTCGGTCTGCTCAACTTCAATGCGATCGGTCGCCGTCTGCGCCTGGATTTCTCCGATGTGCTGGGCAAGGGTTTGAGCTACGATCGAGTCAAGGGCCTGCTGGTGGCCAGCGAAGGGGTGTACGTGACGCGAACCCCGATCACCCTGCGCGGCCCCAGCACCGACATCGATCTGGACGGTACCCTGGACATGGTGCGCGACGGCGTCAACGCCAAGGTGCAGGTCGCCTTGCCGATCACCAACAGCCTGCCGCTGGCTGCGGTTCTGGTGGGCGCGCCGGTGGTCGGCGGCGCCCTGTTCGTGGTGAACAAGCTGCTCGGCGACCGCGTGGCGCGCTTTGCCAGTGTGCAGTACCGCATCGAGGGTTCGTGGAAGGATCCGCAGATGACCCTGGTCAAGCCTTTCGGTGGCTGAAGGGGCGGTTGCCTTGGCTGTGTATCGGACGGCTGGGCCAGGCCGGGTATTGAAAACGTGTCGGGGCGGACGCATGTAGTGTTCATCCGTCACCGACACCCGCATCGCGAGCATCCATTTGCGCAGACCGCCTCGCGGCCTGCGAGCACCTACTGACGCAGTGCCGCCAAGCGAACTGCGAGCACCTATCCCGCAGCGCGCGACGCGCCCTGCGAACAGCGCGGAGTAAATATGAGCCAGATGTTATCCACCGTCAGCGACCACCTGCTGGCCCCCGGCGGCCTCACGCTCGACAGCCTGCAATCGGTGCTGGGCGAGTTGGCCGGCCCGGGCATCGACGCGGCCGACCTGTATTTCCAGGGTCAGATTTCCGAGTCTTGGGCGCTGGAAGACGGCATCGTCAAGGAAGGCAGTTTCAACCTCGATCAAGGCGTGGGCGTACGCGCCCAGTCCGGGGAAAAAACCGGCTTCGCCTACAGCAACGCGATCACCCAGGATGCGCTGGTCCAGGCCGCGCGCGCGGCGCGCTCTATCTCCCGCGCCGGGCAGAATGGCCGCGTGCAGGCCTTCAGCAGTCCGGTGGTCAGCCAGCTGTACGGTCCGGACAACCCACTGGAAGTGCTTACCCGCGCCGAAAAAGTCGACCTGCTCAAGCGTGTCGATGCCGCCACCCGTGCACTGGATCCGCGTATCCAGCAAGTCACCGTGAGCATGGCCGGGGTCTGGGAAAGAATTCTGGTCGCGGCCGCTGATGGCAGTCTGGCGGCGGACGTGCGGCCACTGGTACGTTTCAACGTCAGTGTCATCGTCGAGCACAACGGTCGTCGCGAGCGCGGTGGCCATGGCGGTGGTGGACGTACCGACTACCGTTATTTCCTCGCCGAAGACCGCGCCATGGGCTATGCCCGCGAGGCGCTGCGCCAGGCTCTGGTCAACGTCGAAGCGGTGGCGGCACCGGCGGGCACCATGCCCGTGGTGATGGGCGCCGGCTGGTCTGGCGTGTTGCTGCACGAAGCGGTCGGGCATGGTCTGGAAGGCGACTTCAACCGCAAGGGCAGTTCGGCCTACAGCGGTCGCGTCGGTGAGAAGGTGGCGTCGAGCCTGTGCACCATCGTCGACGATGGCACGCTGGCCGGGCGTCGCGGCTCGCTGAGCGTCGATGACGAAGGTACGCCGACCCAGT
The DNA here is from genome assembly GCF_001423465.1 of Pseudomonas sp. Leaf129. Lineage (NCBI taxonomy): Bacteria > Pseudomonadati > Pseudomonadota > Gammaproteobacteria > Pseudomonadales > Pseudomonadaceae > Pseudomonas > Pseudomonas sp. Leaf129. Next base: position 186,198 of record NZ_LMOC01000010.1, read on the forward strand.
GCACCACCTTGATCGAAAATGGCGTGCTCAAGGGCTACATGCAGGACAAGCTCAACGCACGGCTGATGGGCGTCGCCGCCACCGGCAACGGTCGTCGCGAATCCTATGCGCACCTGCCCATGCCGCGCATGACCAACACCTACATGCTGGCGGGCGAGAGCGATCCGGCCGAGATCATCGCTTCGGTGAAGAAAGGCATCTACTGCGCCAACCTTGGCGGTGGACAGGTGGATATCACCAGCGGCAAGTTCGTCTTCTCGACCAGCGAAGCCTACCTGATCGAAGACGGCAAGATCACCACGCCAGTCAAGGGCGCGACGTTGATCGGCAATGGTCCGGAGGCGATGAGCAAGGTGTCGATGGTCGGCAACGACCTGGCACTGGACAGTGGCGTGGGCACCTGTGGCAAGGACGGCCAGTCGGTACCGGTCGGTGTCGGTCAGCCCACCTTGAAGATCGATGCGATCACGGTGGGCGGTACCGGCGCCTGAAGCGGGTGACGGGCAAGCCGGATGGCCTGCCCGCGGGCCTGTCAGCGCAGGCCGCGTTGGGTTTCGTCCAGCTCGCGGATGTACTTGAAGATCTTGCGCGTGGTGGCGGGCGGCTTGTTGTGAGCCGTTTCGTGCTGGGCCTGGCGAACCAGGTTGCGCAGGTGCTGGCGGTCGGTTTCCGGGTACTCGGCGAAGAACGCCTCCAGCACCTGGTCCGGGCCCGCTACCAATCGATCGCGCCAACGCTCCAGGTTGTGGAAACGTTCGTTGTACTGCCGGGTGGAGGCGTCCAGTTGATCGAGCAGCACCAGAATCGCCTCGATGTCCTGGTCGCGCATCAGCTTGCCGATGAACTGGATGTGACGTTTGCGCGCGATGTGCGCCGTGTGCTTGGAGGCGTCGCCCAGTGCCCGCCGCAGAGCGTCGGTCAGGGGCAGGCGATCGAGCATGTCCGGCTTGAGCGTGGTGAGCCGCTCGCCCAGATCGGTCAGCGCATGCAGTTCGCGCTTGACCTGAGTTTTGCTTTTTCCCTCGTCGAGGGAGTCGTCGTAAGAATCAACCATGGGGGCCGTCCGCAAATAAACGCCGCCATGATAACCAGTCGGGGGCCGCTTGTCTGGCCCGGCCGTAGATCGGCCCGCGCCGAAACCCGAATTTGAGTGGAGAACACCATGAACGCACCCCAGAGCGTCGGCCCGCAGGCACTGCCCGTCCTGCAGGAGCAAGTGCAGCAGATCATCGACGAAGCCAAACGCCAGGGCGCCAGTGCCTGTGAAGTGGCGGTTTCGTTGGAACAGGGCCTGTCCACGTCGGTGCGTCAGCGCGAGGTGGAAACTGTCGAGTTCAACCGCGACCAGGGCTTTGGCATCACGCTGTACGTTGGCCAGCGCAAGGGCTCGGCCAGCACTTCGGCCAGCGGTCCACAGGCCATTCGCGAAACCGTCGCCGCGGCGCTGGCGATCGCCAAGCACACCTCCGAAGATGAAAGTTCGGGCCTGGCCGACGCCGCCCTGATGGCGCGCGAGCAGCCGGACTTCGACCTTTACCACGCCTGGGACATCACGCCCGAGCAGGCCATCGAAAAGGCCCTGGCCTGCGAAGCGGCCGCCTTCGATGCCGAACCCCTGATCAAGAACGCCGACGGCACCACGCTCAACACCCACCAGGGCTGCCGCGTGTATGGCAACAGCCATGGTTTTATCGGCGGCTATGCGTCGACCCGGCACAGCCTGAGCTGCGTGATGATCGCCGAGGCCAACGGTCAGATGCAGCGTGACTACTGGTACGACGTCAATCGTCAGGGCGAATTGGTCGCCGATCCCGTTGCCATCGGTCAGCGCGCCGCACAGCGGGCTGCGGCCCGATTGGGCGCACGTCCGGTGCCGACCTGCGAGGTACCGGTGCTGTTTTCAGCCGAGCTGGCTGGGGGCTTGTTCGGCAATTTCCTGGCCGCCGTTTCCGGGGGCAATCTGTATCGCAAGTCCTCGTTCCTGGAAGGGGCGATGGGGCAGCGCCTGTTCCCCGAGTGGCTGACTCTGGACGAGCGTCCGCACCTGATGCGTGCCATGGGCAGCGCAGCGTTCGACGGCGATGGCCTGGCCACCTACGCCAAGCCGTTCGTGGAGAACGGTGAACTGGTCTCCTATGTGCTCAGTACCTATTCGGGGCGCAAGCTGGGCCTGCCCAGCACCGCCAACTCCGGTGGCGTGCACAACCTGTTCGTGACCCATGGCGACGAAGACCAGAAAGCGCTGCTGCGGCGCATGGGGCGTGGCTTGCTGGTCACCGAGCTGATGGGCCACGGCCTGAACATGGTCACTGGCGACTACTCGCGCGGTGCTGCCGGATTCTGGGTCGAAAATGGCGAGATCCAGTTTCCGGTCCAGGAAGTGACCATTGCCGGGAACATGCGCGACATGTTCAAACAGATCGTCGCCGTAGGCAACGATCTGGAGCTGCGCAGCAACATTCGCACAGGCTCGGTCCTGATCGAGCGCATGACAGTCGCCGGCAGCTGATCCTACCGCCGGTCCGTCGCGGCCGGCACGGTTTGCAGCACAGGTGCCTACATGGGCGCTTGTGTTGATTCTCAATATCAATCAATAATAAAACTCATTCCGGCAAAAAGGTGCGCCGATGAGTTCTGCCGTTCACGAATTCGCCCATCTGGAAAACTGGCATTGGCTCGGCCTGCAAATCCGTTGCGCGCTGGCGCCCGACGAGCCGCGACTCATCGAACACTACCTCGCCCAAGGCCGCTACCTGGCGCGCTTTACCCCGACTTCTTCATGGTCCGTGGCTCACGGCACCTTTCGCCTGATGCTCGCAACCGCCCTCGATCAAGCCCTGCCGTGGCACTGGCGCAGCCTGTGTCTGGACCAGGCCTGGCGGCCCTTGCGTGACCTGCGCAATTGCGCGGCACAGCCAGCCCAGGTCCGCCAGTGGCAGGACTGCGCCCATCAGCTGGCGCGCTGCGAGCTGCTGCCTTCGATTCCACTCACTGATCTGCTGCAAGGATATTGCGATGAGTAACACCCGTATCGAGCGTGACAGCATGGGCGAACTGCAGGTACCGGAGGCGGCCCTGTATGGCGCCCAGACCCAGCGGGCCGTCGACAATTTTCCGATCAGCCGGCAGCGCATGCCGACCCAGTTCATCCGCGCGCTGATTCTGGCCAAGGCCGCTGCGGCCAAGGCGAATGTCGAGCTTGCGCAGATCAGCGCCGGCCAGGGCGATGCCATCGTGCGTGCCTGCGAACAACTGCTGGCCGACGACTTCATGCAGCACTTTCCGGTCGACATCTATCAGACCGGCTCTGGCACCAGCTCCAACATGAATGCCAACGAGGTCATCGCGACCCTGGCGGGCCGCCTTGTCGACGAGCCGGTCAATCCCAACGACCACGTCAACTGCGGCCAGAGCAGCAACGACATCATTCCCACCAGCATTCACGTGAGCGCTGCGCTGGCCGTGCATGAACAACTGCTGCCTGCGCTGCGGCACCTGGTGCAGGTCACCCAGACCAAGGCCGAGCAGGTTCACGCCTTCGTCAAGACCGGCCGCACGCACCTGATGGATGCCATGCCGGTGCGCATGAGCCAGGTGCTGCATGGCTGGGCTGCGCAGATCCAGGCCAACATCGACCACCTGCAAGCGCTGCAGCCTGCCTTGCAGGCGTTGGCACAGGGCGGCACGGCGGTGGGCACCGGGATCAACGCGCATCCGGAGTTCGCCCGGCGTTTCTGTCATCACCTTGGCGAGCTGACCGGTGTCGAGTTCACCCAGGGCGACAACCTGTTCGCCCTGATCGGCTCGCAGGACACCGCAGTGGCCGTGTCCGGCCAGCTCAAAGGCACCGCCGTCACCCTGATGAAGATCGCCAACGACTTGCGCTGGATGAACTCGGGGCCACTGGCCGGCCTGGGTGAAATCGAACTCGAGGCCTTGCAACCGGGTTCCTCGATCATGCCGGGCAAGGTCAACCCGGTGATTCCCGAGGCGACCGCCATGGTGGCGGCGCAGGTCATCGGCAATGACGCGGCGATCGCCATCGCCGGTCAGTCCGGCAATTTCGAGCTCAATGTGATGCTGCCGATCATTGCCCACAACCTGTTGTCCAGCATCGAACTGATGGCCAATGCCAGTCGTCTGCTGGGCGACAAGGCGATCGCGACGTTCAAGGTCAACGAGGCCAAGCTCAAGGAAGCGCTCGGGCGCAACCCGATTCTGGTGACGGCACTCAATCCGATCATCGGATATCAGCAGGCTGCCCAGATTGCCAAGCTAGCCTACAAGGAAGGTCGGCCGATCATCGACGTCGCGCTGGAGCACACCGACCTGAGCCGCGAGCAGCTCAGCGACCTGCTCGACCCGGAAAAGCTCACGGCCGGCGGTATCTGACCGCTCGGCGACTGCTGGGAGACCTGCGCCATGCAGCACTGGAAACGTATCACGGAGACGGCCAACGCCTGCTTTGTCCGGGGCGAGCTGATCGATGCGCGCGAACACTACCTGCAAGCTCTCGCTTGGGCTCAGGTGTTGTTCGAACGCTGGGCGGATGTCGACGAAGCGGTGGCCGCGTGCGTCATTTCCCATCACAACTTGGCTGACCTGCATCTGCAACTGCATCAACCCGAAGAAAGCGCCGAATACCTGTGCGCCATCCATGAACGTTTGTTGCGTGCGGCGCAGGACCCCCGGCTGCGGCCAACGCTGCGCGAGGCCGCCCTGCGTCATGCCGGCAAGACCTACGCCGAGCTGCTCGGCTTCACTCGCCAGCATGGCGAATACCCCCGTACCCACCGGTTGCTGTGTGGCGCCGCCGACATCGACGTCGCGCCAGCGGTCACGCAATCTGATCACCTTCCCTACGGAGTTCACTGAAAATGCCCTATACCTTGCCCGCCCTGTCGTATGCCTATGACGCCCTGGAGCCGCACATCGATGCCGCGACCATGGAGATCCACCACACCAAGCATCACCAGACCTACATCACCAACGTCAACGCCGCCATCGAAGGTACCGAGTACGCCGAATGGCCGGTGGAAAAGCTGGTGGCCTCGGTCAAGCAGCTGCCGGAAAACCTGCGTGGCGCCGTCACCAATCACGGTGGCGGGCATGCCAACCACAGCCTGTTCTGGGAAGTCATGTCGCCCAATGGCGGCGGTCAGCCCCAAGGCAGCGTTGCCCAGGCCATCGATGCCGAACTGGGCGGGTTCGACGCCTTCAAGGAAGCGTTCACCAAAGCTGCCCTGAGTCGCTTCGGCAGCGGCTGGGCCTGGCTCAGCGTCACGCCGGAGAAGAAGCTGGTGGTGGAGAGCAGCGGTAACCAGGACAGCCCCTTGATGAATGGCAACACGCCCATCCTGGGGCTCGATGTCTGGGAGCATGCCTACTACCTCAAGTATCAGAACCGTCGGCCGGAATACATCAATGCGTTCTACAACGTGGTCGACTGGGCCAATGTCGAGAAGCGCTACCAAGCCGCGTTGAGCTGAGTCTGGCCATGGGATCACAGACCTTCGCGCTGGCCAGTGTTCGCCGTTTTCGTCTGGCACTGGGCACGGTGTTGCTGCTGGCCGGCGCAGCCCTGCTGGTGGGCGAGCTGCTGGACTGGCTCGACCTCGAACCGCGCATCCTGCGCGCACTCGAGGGCGGTGCCATCTGCGCCTTGGGCACCGCCCTGGGCGCGGTTCCGGTATTGGTCATCCGCAGCATGCCCGTCGCGGTGGCCGATACATTGCTGGGTTTCGGCGCTGGCGTGATGCTCGCCGCCACCGCCTTCTCGCTGATCATCCCCGGCCTGGATGCGGCAGCGGCGATCGGCTTCTCGCGCTGGGGTGCCGGCGCCCTGATGAGCCTGGGCATCATGTCCGGAGCTTTCTGCCTGTACCTGGTGGACAGGAGGGTATCCGGCGTTACTCCGGATTACCTGGTGGGCACGACGCAACAGCCGGTGATCCCGGCACGCATCTGGATCTTCGTGATTGCCATCATCGCTCACAACATCCCGGAAGGCATGGCCATCGGCGTTTCGGCAGGCGGCGGCATGCACGACGCCGACAGCCTGGCGATGGGCATTGCCTTGCAGGATGTGCCTGAAGGGCTGGTGATCGCGCTGGTTCTGGCCGGGGCCGGCATGGCGCGCTACAAGGCTTTCCTGATTGGTGCCGCATCCGGGCTGGTGGAGCCGGTGTTTGCGGTACTGTGTGCCTGGCTGGTACGCATGGGCGAGCTGCTGCTACCTCTGGGCCTTGCCTTTGCAGCCGGCGCCATGCTGCTGGTCGTGACCCACGAAATCATTCCCGAATCACGCAGCAACGGCCATCACAAGCTGGCAAGCCTGGGCCTGTGTGTCGGTTTCTGTCTGATGATGGTCATGGACACAGCGTTGTCTTGACTCTGGTACCTGGGTGGCGGAGGGCTCGATGGCCGCCACCCAGGTCCCGCCTCTCGGCTGCTGGCCTGGCTTACTCGCCTTCGTCGAACTTGTCGTTGATCAACTTGACGATGGCGTCCAGCGCTTCCTGATCCTGCTCGCCTTCGGTGTGCAAGTGAACGGTGGTGCCTTTGCCGGCTGCCAACATCATCACACCCATGATGCTCTTGCCATCGACCAGTGACTCTGGCGTGCGACCCACACGCACCTGACAGGGATAGCGCCCAGCGACGCCGACGAATTTTGCCGCGGCGCGGGCGTGCAGGCCGAGCTTGTTGATGATTTCTACTTGGAGGGCGGGCATTGCGCGGGGGATCCTTTCAGCTGAGGTCGCGATGGCGAACCTGGACGTTCTTGAGCGACTGCTGCAGCAATCGGCCCAGGCGCTCGGTCAAGTATACCGAGCGATGATGCCCGCCTGTACAGCCAATGGCGATCGTGACGTAGGCGCGGCTGCTGGCAGCAAAGCGGGGCAGCCATTTGAGCAGGTAAGAGGAGATGTCCTGATACATCTCTTCGACGTCCGGCTGCGCTGCCAGGTATTCGGCGACCGGCGCATCGAGCCCGGACTGATCGCGCAATTCCGGCTTCCAGTACGGGTTGGGCAGGCAGCGCACGTCGAACACCAGGTCGGCGTCTATCGGCATGCCACGCTTGAATCCGAACGATTCCACCAGAAACGCGGTGCCCGGCTCCGGCTTGTTCAGCAGCCGCACCTTGATGGCGTCGCGCAACTGGTAGAGGTTAAGGCTGGTGGTGTTGATCTTGAGATCGGCCAAGTCGACGATAGGCCCGAGCAAATCGCTTTCCACCCGGATGGCTTCGGCCAGCGAGCGGTTGCTGTTGCTCAGAGGGTGTCGACGTCGGGTCTCGGAGAAGCGCTTGAGCAGCGTTTCTTCGTCGGCGTCCAGGTACAGGACATCGCATTGGATGTGCTTGGCGCGCATTTCAGCCAGTAACTGCGGAAAGCGTGACAGGTGGCTGGGCAGGTTACGCGCATCGATCGATACCGCCACCTGGGGCTGCGCCAGTTCGGTATGGATCAACGCACGCTCGGCCAGTTCGGGCAGCAGCCCAGCCGGCAAGTTATCGATGCAATAGAAACCGTTGTCTTCGAGAACATCCAGGGCAGTGCTCTTGCCTGAGCCTGAGCGGCCACTGACGATGATCAAACGCATGGTTAACGACCGTTCTGTTCGTCCAGTACCACTTGGTACAAGGCTTGATTGCTGGGCGCCGAACGCAGTCTTTCGCGCACTTCCTTGCGATCGAGCATGCTGGCGATCTGGCGGAGCAATTCCAGGTGCGCATCGGTAGCCGCTTCGGGCACCAGAAGCACGAATAGCAGGTCGACGGGGGCGCCATCGATTGCGTCGTAGTCGATCGGCGCGCTCAGGTGAACGAGGGCGCTGACCGGCGTATCGCAGCCCTTGAGCCGGCAATGCGGTATGGCGATGCCGTTACCGAATCCGGTGGAGCCCAGTTTTTCACGGGCAATGAGCGCTTCGAACACGGTTTGGGTGTCGAGCGATGGCACTTCACGACCGATCAGGTTGGCGATCTCTTCGAGTGCTTTCTTCTTGCTGCCGCCCGGCACGTTCACACGTGAACGGCCGGGGGTCAGGATGGTTTCTAATCGGATCATGGGTGGGGAGTGTCAGCGAGCAGTCGCGCCTTGCAACAGACTCTGCTGTTTTTCCTTATGCTTTTTGAGTTGGCGATCCAGCTTGTCGGTAAGCAGATCGATGGCCGCGTACATGTCGTCATGTTCGGCGTTGGCAACCACCTCGCCACCGGGTATGCGCAGGGTGGCTTCGATTTTCTGTTTGAGCTTCTCGACCTCCATGATCACCTGCACGTTGGTGATCTTGTCGAAGTGGCGTTCGAGACGCTCGAGTTTTTCCCCGATGTAGGTTCGCAGGGGTTCGGTCACATCCAGTTGGTGTCCACTGATGTTGACTTGCATACCGCTTCTCCTTATTGCCATTGCATAAAGAAGCAGGCTTGGGTGCCTGCCACTGGAACGCTGTGGCACATCGCAGGGCTACATCAACCGCTTGCGTTCGCTGGACGGCGCAATCCCAAGGGACTCGCGATACTTGGCGACCGTTCGGCGGGCTACCTGGATGCCTTGTGCCTCCAGTAAACCAGCGATCTTGCTGTCACTCAACGGCTTTTTCTGATTTTCGGCGGCGACCAGTTTCTTGATGATCGCGCGGATCGCGGTGGAGGAGCATTCGCCCCCCTCGGAGGTGCTGACATGGCTGGAGAAAAAATATTTCAGCTCGTATATGCCACGCGGCGTGTGCATGTATTTCTGCGTGGTCACCCGAGAAATGGTCGACTCGTGCATGCCCACCGCCTCGGCGATGTCGTGCAGCACCAGGGGCTTCATGGCCTCGTCGCCGTAATCGAGGAAGCCACGCTGATGCTCGACGATCTGGGTGGCAACCTTCATCAGGGTCTCGTTGCGGCTTTGCAGGCTCTTGATAAACCAGCGCGCTTCCTGGAGCTGGTTGCGCATGAAGGTGTTGTCGGCGCTGGTATCGGCGCGACGCACGAAGCCGGCGTACTGCGGATTGACCCTCAGCCGCGGGACCGACTCTTGATTGAGCTCGACCAGCCAGCGGTCGTTGTCCTTGCGCACGATGACGTCGGGCACGACGTATTCGGGTTCGCTGGATTCGATCTGCGAGCCAGGCCGCGGGTTCAGGCTCTGCACCAGTTCGATGACCTGGCGCAGTTCGTCTTCCTTGAGCTTCATGCGGCGCATCAGCTGGCTGTAGTCACGCGAGCCCAGCATGTCGATGAAATCGCTCACCAGACGCTGTGCTTCGGCCAGCCAGCGGGTCTTGGCCGGTAGCTGGCGCAGTTGCAGCGTCAGGCATTCGCTGAGGTCGCGGGCGGCGATGCCGGCCGGTTCGAACTGCTGGATGCGATGCAGCACCGCTTCGATCTCGTCCAGTTCGATGTCCAGCTCAGGGTCGAACGAATCGCAGATTTCCTGCAGCGTCTCGTCCAGATAACCCTGATTGTTGATGCAGTCGATGATGGTCACGGCGATCAGCCGATCGGTATCGGACATGGGCGCCAGGTTCAGCTGCCACAACAGGTGCGTCTGCAGGCTCTCGCCGACCGACGTGCGGGTGGTGAAGTCCCACTCGTCGTCATCGTTGCTCGGCAGGCTGCTGGCACTGGTCTGGTAGATGTCTTCCCAGGCCGTGTCGACGGGCAATTCGTTGGGGATGCGCTCGTTCCAGTCGCCTTCCTCGAGGTTGTCCACCGTCGGCGCAGACTCCTGGAAGCTCGGTTCCTGGATCTCCTGGGCCGGCTTCTGCTCGATGTTGTCGGCCAGCGGGTCGCTGTTGTCGAAGTCGTCGCCTTCTTCCTGGCGTTCGAGCATGGGATTGGATTCCAGCGCTTCCTGGATTTCCTGCTGGAGGTCCAGGGTCGATAGCTGGAGAAGGCGGATGGCCTGTTGCAACTGCGGTGTCATCGTCAGTTGCTGGCCCATACGTAGGACGAGCGATGGTTTCATGGCAGGAACTTAACACCTTGGTCGCCGGCGCGAAGCGCCTTCTACTACGGGTACCGAGGTACCCGGCTTATGTCGTAAGCAAATTATATGCCTGAAACCTGAGTGTTTGCCTAGGGCGCCATGAAAATTAATGCCCGCAGGAGGGCGATGGCGCCCTTGGGCTTTACAAGCGAAACTCGTGGCCCAGGTAGACTTCGCGGACCAGATCGTTGGCCAGGATGGTCTGGGCATCGCCTTCGGCGATCAACTGGCCATCATTGACGATATAGGCCGTTTCACAGATATCCAGGGTCTCGCGGACGTTGTGGTCGGTGATCAATACGCCGATGCCCTTGGTCTTGAGGTGGTGGATGATCTGCTTGATGTCGCCGACCGAAATCGGGTCGACACCGGCAAAAGGTTCGTCCAGCAGGATGAACTTGGGCGCGGTGGCCAGTGCCCGCGCGATCTCCACGCGGCGGCGTTCACCACCCGAGAGGCTCATGCCCAGGTTGTCGCGAATGTGCGTGATGTGGAACTCCTGCAGCAGGCCTTCGAGCTCGGCCAGACGGGCCGCGGCGTCAAGCTCCTTGCGAGTTTCCAGGATGGCCATGATGTTGTCGGCCACCGACAGCTTGCGGAAGATCGAGGCTTCCTGCGGCAGGTAGCCGATACCCGAACGGGCGCGGCCGTGCATCGGCTGGTGGCTGACATCCAGGTCGTCGATGAGGACGCGACCCTGGTCGGCCTGCACCAGGCCGACGATCATGTAGAAGCAGGTGGTCTTGCCGGCACCGTTGGGGCCCAGCAGGCCGACGATCTGTCCGCTTTCGATGGACAGGCTCACGTCGCGTACGACTTGTCGGCTCTTGTAGCTCTTGGCCAGGTGCTGCGCTTTCAGGACTGCCATTACTGGGCCTTCTGCGGTGCGTCGGATTTCTTCTTGGGCTGGATCACCATGTCGATCCGCGGACGAGGCGTGGTGACCTTGCTGCCCGTGGCACGGCCGGCGTTGACCACCTGACGCACCGTGTCATAGACGATCTTCTCGCCTTCGGAGGTGTTGCCGTCGTTGATGACCTTGGCCTTGTCGATCAGCACGATGCGGTTCTGCGCCGCGAAGTACTGGATGGTCACGCCGTAGGCCTGCACGATGGGCTTGTCCACCGCAGGTTTCTGCTCGTAATAGGCCAGGTTGCCGACGGCAGTGAACACGTCCACGTCGCCGGTGGCGTTGCGGGTGATGGTCACGGTGTTGCCGGTGATCTTCATCGACCCCTGGGTAATGATCACATTGCCCTTGTAGGTCGCCACACCCTGTTTGTCGTCGAGCTGGGCATCGTCGGACTGGATATGAATGGGCTGATCGCGGTCAGTGGGCAGTGCCCAGGCGCTCGCGCTTCCCAGTGCTGCGCTCAGGCCGAGCAAAAAGGGGAGGGTTTTAACGAGCCTCATACTGTCCTCTTACGTTGGACAGCAAGTTGATCTTGCTGTCATTCAGATACGCTTTCATGCCCTTGGCCGTCGACACGCCACCGGCGCCGTCGATTCTAACGTCTTGGTCGGTCTGCGCATATTGCTTCTGTGGGAAAACGGTCATGCGCGAGCTGGTGATCAGCGTGGCGCGGCTCTTCTGGTCGGTGCGCGCGATGCGAACCGAATCGATCAGCTCGACCTGGCTGCCATCGGGATTGACCTCGCCACGGTCGCTGGTCACGTGCCATGGATAGACAGTGCCGCGGTACAGCTGCATGTCGGGCTTGGTCAGCAAGGTCACCTGCGAGGTCTTGACGTGCTCGACCTTGTCGGCGGTCATGTCGTACTGCACGCCACCGTCGGGCAGGTACTGGCGAGCCTTCGCGGTGATAGCGTAGTAATCGATCTGGCTTTCGTCGACGGCCGCGGCAGGTTGGTCGAGGAAACGCTCCGGACTGATGTCCCAGTAGCCGATGGCGGCGAACAGCAATCCCAGCACACCCAGGATCACGATATTGCGGATTTTCTTGTTCAGCATGTCGGGCCCTACAGGTAGGCGGCGCGGGCCGCTTCGAGATTGCCTTGGGCAGCCAGGATCAGCTCGCAGAACTCGCGCGCTGCGCCCATGCCACCACTGGCCTGGGTCACACCGTCGGCATGCTCGCGCACGAACGCATTGGCATTGGCCACTGCCATGCCCAGCCCCACCCGGCGAATCACCGGCAAGTCGGGCAGGTCGTCACCCAGATAGGCCACTTGCTCATAGCTCAGACCCAGTTCGGCGAGCAGACCATCGAGTACCACAAGTTTGTCTTCGCGGCCCTGGAACAGATGGGCGATGCCCAGGTTGCGGGCGCGTCGCTCCACCACCGGGCTGCTGCGGCCGGTGATGATCGCAGTGGTCACGCCGCTGTTGATGAGCATCTTGATCCCTTGGCCATCCAGCGTGCTGAAGCTCTTGAACTCGCTGCCGTCGGCCAGGAAATACAGGCGGCCATCGGTCAGTACGCCGTCGACGTCGAATACGGCCAGCTTGATGGCCTTGCCACGTTGCAGAAGCTCGCTGCTGCCAGTATCGGTCATTGCGTCATTTCCGGTCATTACATGACTCCCGCGCGCAGCAGGTCGCCCAGGTTGAAGGCGCCTACCGGACAGTCCTGATCATCGACCACGACCAGTGAGTTGATCTTGTTGTCTTCCATGATCTTCAGCGCCTCGGCGGCCAGCATGTCGGCGCGTGCAGTCTTGCCGTGGGAAGTCATGACGTCTTCGATTCGAGTGTTGTGGACATCGATGGTGCGATCCAATGTGCGCCGCAGGTCGCCATCGGTGAAGATCCCGGCCAGGCGACCGTCGGCCTCCAGGACAGCGGTCATGCCCAGACCCTTGCGGGTCATTTCCATCAGCGCATCGCGCAGCAGCGTACCGCGTGCTACCTGTGGCAGCGCAGTGCCGGTATGCATGACGTGTTCGACCTTGAGCAGCAGGCGACGACCCAGGGCACCACCGGGATGGGAGAAGGCGAAGTCCTCGGCGGTGAAGCCGCGCGCCTCGAGCAGGGCGATGGCCAGGGCATCGCCCAGCACCAGGGTCGCCGTGGTGGAGGAGGTCGGTGCCAGGTTCAACGGGCAGGCTTCCTGGGCGACACGGGCGTCGAGGTTGACCTCGGCGGCCTGGGCCAGGGGCGAGTCGGGGTTGCCGGTCATGCTGATCATGGGAATGCCCATGCGCTTGATCAAAGGCAGCAATGTGACGATTTCTGCGGTCGAACCGGAGTTGGACAGGGCCAGGATGACGTCCTGGCGGGTGATCATGCCCATGTCGCCGTGGCTGGCCTCGGCAGGATGCACGAAAAACGCCGGGGTGCCGGTGCTGGCCAGGGTCGCGGCGATCTTGTTGCCGATGTGTCCGGATTTGCCCATGCCCAGCACGATCACGCGGCCGTCGCTTTCGAGGATCAGTTCGCAGGCGCGCACGAAATCGGCATCGATATGGGCAAGCAGGCCCTCTACCGCTTCGATCTCGAGACGGATGGTGCGGTGCGCGGATTGGATCAGGTCGCTGGTCTGGCTCATGGCGAAAATCGGTAGGCCCGGTGAAAAGGCGGCGATTATAGCGGGAATGGGCGAGCGACTCACCTGCCTATTTTGCGGCCTGTACAAATCAACGACACCGCACGCCAATGGATCGATCTTGGGCGGCACCTGTCTGCAATGCTATAGTTCGCCGCTTGTTCGGCCTGTCCGCGCCAAGTGTCTTCGGTCAGAAGATGAGCGTCCGAGGGTAAGGTTGCACTGCAAGGAGTTTAAATGAGTGCCGATAGCGCCTACGCGGTCGAGCTGAAAGGGGTTTCTTTCAAGCGCGGTGCGCGGAGCATTTTCAACGATGTCGATATCCGCATTCCTCGCGGCAAGGTCACCGGTATCATGGGGCCTTCAGGTAGCGGCAAGACGACGCTCCTGCGTCTGATGGGCGCCCAGCTGCGACCCACTGGCGGCGAGGTCTGGGTCAATGGCCAGAACCTGCCCAAGCTATCGCGCAGCGACCTGTTCGATGCGCGCAAGCACATGGGCGTGCTGTTCCAGAGCGGAGCGCTGTTCACCGACCTGGACGTGTTCGAGAACGTGGCCTTCCCGCTGCGGGTGCATACCGACCTGCCAGAAGACATGATCCGCGACATCGTTCTGATGAAGCTGCAGGCCGTCGGGCTGCGTGGCGCCATCGAACTGATGCCCGACGAATTGTCCGGTGGCATGAAGCGTCGTGTCGCATTGGCCCGTGCCATTGCCATGGATCCGCAGATACTGATGTACGACGAACCGTTCGTCGGCCAGGATCCGATCGCCATGGGTGTGTTGGTCCGGCTGATCCGTCTGCTCAACGATGCCCTGGGCATAACCAGTATCGTGGTCTCCCACGACCTGGCGGAAACCGCGAGCATCGCCGACTACATCTATGTGGTCGGCGATGGTCAGGTGCTGGGTCATGGTACGCCCGAGGCACTGATGGCGTCGGACAATCCGCGCGTTCGTCAATTCATGAAGGGCGATCCCGACGGCCCCGTGCCTTTTCATTTTTCCGCGCCCGATTACCGCGCCGATCTGCTGGGGAAGCGTTGATGCGCAAGAAATCAATCATGGAGCGAGTGCGCCTGTTCGGTCGATCGGCCATCGACATGGTCGGCATCCTGGGGCGTTCCGGGCTTTTCCTGGGTCACGCGCTGGTGGGCCGCGGCGGTATCGGTGGCGGTTTTCAACTGCTGATGAAGCAGCTGTATTCCGTGGGTGTGATGTCGCTGCTGATCATTGTCGTGTCCGGTGTGTTCATCGGCATGGTACTGGCGTTGCAGGGCTTCAGCATCCTGGCCAAGTACGGCTCCGAGCAGGCGGTCGGACAAATGGTCGCGCTCACGCTGTTGCGTGAACTCGGGCCGGTGGTGACCGCTCTATTGTTCGCCGGTCGCGCAGGGTCGGCACTGACCGCCGAGATCGGCAACATGAAGTCGACCGAGCAGTTGTCGAGCCTGGAAATGATCGGCGTCGACCCGCTCAAGTACATCGTTGCGCCAAGGCTGTGGGCCGGTTTCATTTCCCTGCCGCTGCTGGCCATGATCTTCAGCGTCGTCGGTATCTGGGGTGGATCCTGGGTGGCCGTCGATTGGCTGGGGGTCTACGAAGGATCGTTCTGGGCCAACATGCAGAACAGCGTGAGCTTCACCGATGACGTGCTCAACGGTGTGATCAAGAGCCTGGTATTCGCTTTCGTCGTCACCTGGATCGCCGTGTTTCAAGGTTACGACTGTGAACCCACGTCCGAGGGCATCAGCCGCGCCACCACCAAGACCGTGGTCTATGCGTCGCTGGCCGTCCTGGGCCTGGACTTTATTCTGACCGCCCTGATGTTTGGAGATTTCTGATGCAAAACCGATCAATGGAAGTCGGAGTCGGCCTGTTCCTTCTGGCCGGCATCCTGGCTTTGCTGCTGTTGGCCTTGCGTGTCAGTGGTCTGTCCACCAGCGCGAACACCGAGAGCTACAAACTTTATGCCTATTTCGACAATATCGCCGGTTTGACTGTCAGAGCCAAGGTGACCATGGCCGGTGTGACCATCGGCAAGGTCACGGCCATCGATCTGGATCGCGACACCTTCACCGGAAGGGTGACCCTGCAGCTGGACAAGAAAGTGGACAACCTGCCCACCGACTCCACTGCTTCCATCCTGACTGCGGGTCTGCTGGGCGAGAAGTACATTGGTATCAGTGTGGGTGGCGAGGAGGCCTTGCTCGCCGACGGCGGTACCATCCATGACACCCAGTCGTCCCTGGTGCTCGAAGACCTGATCGGCAAGTTCCTGCTCAATACAGTCAGCAAAGATGCCAAATAAGGAGTTATCCATGTTTTCGATCATGCGACGCAGCCTGCTGGTTCTGGTGGCTCTGCTGCCGATGTGGGCCAATGCAGCGCCTGCGGTGTCCGCACATCAGGTGGTGCAGGGCGTCACCGACCGACTGCTGTCGGATCTGGAAAAGAACCGCGACACCTACCGCAGCAATCCGCAGGCGTTCTATGACGCGCTCAACACTATCGTCGGTCCCGTGGTCGACGCCGATGGCATTTCGCGCAGCATCATGACCGTGAAGTACTCGCGCAAGGCTACCCCTGCGCAGATGGCCCGGTTCCAGGAAAACTTCAAGCGCAGCTTGATGCAGTTCTACGGTAACGCCTTGCTCGAGTACAACAACCAGGGCATCACCGTGGGTCCGGCCAAGGACGAAAGCGGTACGCGCACCAGCGTCGACATGCAGGTCAAAGGCACGGGCGGGGCGGTGTATCCGGTGTCCTACACGCTGGAGAACCTGAACAACGAGTGGAAGGTGCGTAACGTCATCATCAACGGCATCAACATCGGCAAGCTGTTCCGCGATCAGTTCGCCGACAGCATGCAGCGTAACGGCAACGACCTGGACAAGACCATCGATGGTTGGGCTGGCGAAGTCGCCAAGGCCAAGGAAGTGACCGACAAAGCTGCACCGACGAGCGCGCAGTAATGGAACAAGGTCGTGTCGAACTGTCGGGCGATCAGCTGAGCTTGGCCGGTGTGCTGGATTACCGCTGCGGTGCGGCCCTGCGCAAGCAGGGGCAGGCATTGATCCAGTCCAGCCATGCCCCTGCGCTGATCATCGACTGCACCGGCGTGGAAAAGTCGAGCAGCGTGGGCCTGTCCCTGCTGCTGGGCTTCATGCGCGATGCGCAGGCCGCTGGCAAGAGCGTGCGGATTCAGGCATTGCCGCACGACATGCGTCAGATCGCTCAGGTCACTGGCATGAGCGACTTCTTTTCACAGAATTGATTGGCCGTCGTAACAGCTCTCTGACCTGATCCCGTGAATCCGGGGTTCGCAGTCGGAGGGCTTTTTTGTATGATGGCCGACCCGCGCGCACAGGGCGCCGATCGAGGTTGAGCATGCAGGCTGTAGAAGTGAAGGGTTTCCTTGAATCCAAACTGCCCGGAGTGCAGGTGGAAGTCGAAGGCGAAGGCTGTAATTTCCAGTTGAACGTGATCAGTGACGAGCTGACTGCGCTCAGTCCGGTCAAGCGCCAGCAACAGATCTATGCTCATTTGAACCCATGGATCGCCGATGGCAGCATCCATGCGATCACCATGAAATTCTTCAGCAGCGCAGCCTGGGCTGAGCGTTCCTGAGCCACCCCGCGTCGAGACTCCAATGGACAAACTGATTATTACTGGCGGCGTTCGCCTTGATGGCGAAATCCGCATTTCCGGGGCGAAGAACTCCGCCTTGCCGATCCTGGCCGCTACCTTGCTGGCCGATGGGCCGGTGACGGTCGCCAATCTGCCGCACCTGCACGACATCACCACCATGATCGAGCTGTTCGGCCGCATGGGCATCGAGCCGGTGATCGACGAGAAGCTGGCGGTGGAGATCGATCCGCGCACCATCAAGACCCTGGTTGCGCCGTACGAACTGGTCAAGACCATGCGCGCCTCGATCCTGGTGCTGGGCCCGATGGTCGCCCGTTTCGGTGAGGCCGAAGTGGCGTTGCCCGGCGGTTGCGCGATCGGCTCGCGTCCGGTCGACCTCCACATCCGTGGTCTGGAAGCCATGGGCGCCGTGATCGACGTGGAAGCCGGCTACATCAAGGCCAAGGCCCCCGAGGGCGGTCTGCGCGGTGCCAACTTCTTCTTCGATACCGTCAGCGTGACCGGTACCGAGAACATCATGATGGCCGCGGCGCTGGCCAACGGCCGCAGCGTGCTGCAGAACGCTGCGCGCGAGCCGGAAGTGGTCGACCTGGCCAACTTCATCAACGCCATGGGCGGCAATGTCCAGGGCGCGGGCACCGACACCATCACCATCGATGGCGTCAAGCGTCTGCACTCGGCGACCTACAAGGTCATGCCCGATCGCATCGAGACCGGCACCTACCTGGTGGCTGCGGCCTGCACCGGCGGCCGGGTCAAGGTCAAGGACACCGATCCGACCATCCTCGAAGCGGTGTTGGAGAAGCTCCGCGAAGCGGGTGCCGAGATCACCACGGGCGCCGACTGGATCGAACTGAACATGCACGGCAAGCGGCCCAAGGCAGTCAACGTCCGTACCGCGCCATACCCTGCGTTCCCCACCGACATGCAGGCGCAGTTCATCTCGCTCAATGCCATTGCCGAAGGCACGGGCGCCGTGATCGAGACCATTTTCGAGAACCGCTTCATGCACGTGTACGAAATGCACCGCATGGGCGCGCAGATCCAGGTGGAAGGCAACACAGCCATCGTCACCGGTGCCGAAAAGCTCAAGGGCGCGCCCGTCATGGCTACCGACCTGCGGGCTTCGGCCAGCCTGGTGATTTCCGCGCTGACGGCTGAAGGCGATACCCTGATCGACCGCATCTACCACATCGACCGTGGCTACGAGTGCATCGAAGAAAAACTGCAGATGCTGGGCGCCAAGATCCGTCGCGTACCGGGCTGATAAGCGAGCCGGGCGCAGGGATGCGCCCGGGCGTTGCCAGAAACTTTCCTGTAAGGACTGACGTTTCCCATGTTGACCATTGCGTTGTCCAAAGGCCGCATTCTTGACGATACATTGCCGCTTCTGGCTGAGGCGGGCATCGTGCCCACCGAAAACCCGGACAAGAGCCGCAAGCTGATCATTCCCACGACCCAGGACGATGTGCGCCTGCTGATCGTGCGCGCCACCGATGTGCCGACCTATGTTGAACACGGTGCTGCCGACCTGGGCGTTGCCGGCAAGGATGTCCTGCTCGAATACAGCGGCCAGGGCCTGTACGAGCCGCTGGATCTGCAGATTGCCCAGTGCAAGCTGATGACGGCGGGGGCCATCGGTGCCGCCGAGCCCACGGGTCGTCTGCGCGTCGCCACCAAGTTCGTCAACGTTGCCAAGCGTTACTATGCCGAGCAGGGTCGTCAGGTCGATATCATCAAGCTGTACGGCTCCATGGAGCTGGCACCGCTGGTTGGCCTGGCCGACAAGATCATCGATGTCGTCGACACCGGCAACACCCTGCGCGCCAATGGCCTGGAACCTCAGGAATTGATCGCCCACATCAGCTCCCGGCTGGTGGTGAACAAAGCCTCCATGAAGATGCAGCACGCCCGCATCCAGGCGTTGATCGACACGCTGCGCAAGGCAGTGGAGTCGCGACACCGCGGCTGACTTTCCCGCGCGGGCTCGCAACCCGCGCCCGTCTATCCGCATCATAGCCAAATAACTCAAGTGCCCATGTGGATCGATTGGTAATCTATCGGCGCTTGAGCAATTGCCATTATTTGAGGCCCGCCATGACCGCTTCCACTGCTATTCGCCGACTCGATGCCACTGATCCGGACTTCGCCCGCCATCTGGACCATCTGTTGAGCTGGGAAAGTGTGTCCGATGATTCGGTCAATCAGCGGGTGCTGGACATCATCAAGGCCGTGCGCGAGCGGGGCGATGCTGCGCTGGTCGAGTTCACCGAGCGCTTCGATGGTCTGCAGGTGGCGTCGATGGCCGACCTGATCCTGCCGCGCGAGCGCCTGGAACTGGCGCTCACGCGCATCACCGAGGCCCAGCGCGAAGCGCTTGAAACCGCCGCCGAGCGGGTGCGCCTGTATCACGAAAAGCAGAAGCAGGACTCCTGGAGCTATACCGAAGCCGATGGCACTGTGCTCGGCCAGAAAGTGACGCCACTGGATCGCGCCGGCCTGTATGTGCCTGGCGGCAAGGCGTCGTACCCCTCGTCAGTGCTGATGAACGCCATTCCGGCGAAGGTGGCGGGCGTGACCGAAGTGGTCATGGTCGTGCCCACGCCGCGAGGCGAGGTCAACGAACTGGTACTGGCAGCGGCCTGCATCGCCGGGGTCGACCGCGTGTTCACCATCGGCGGCGCCCAGGCCGTTGCGGCCCTGGCCTACGGCACTGAAAGCGTGCCGCGGGTGGACAAGGTGGTCGGCCCTGGCAACATCTATGTGGCGACGGCCAAGCGCCATGTGTTCGGCCAGGTCGGGATCGACATGATCGCAGGTCCCTCCGAGATTCTCGTGGTCTGCGACGGCGGCACCGATCCGGACTGGATCGCCATGGATCTGTTCTCCCAGGCCGAACACGACGAAGACGCCCAGGCGATTCTGGTCAGCCCCGATGCGGAGTTCCTCGACAAGGTCGCGGCCAGCATCGACAAGCTGCTGCCGACCATGGAGCGTGCCGAGATCATCAATACCTCGATCAACGGCCGTGGCGCGTTGATCAAGGTCCGCGACATGCAGCAGGCCATCGAAGTGGCCAACCGCATCGCGCCGGAGCACCTGGAGTTGTCGGTCGAAGATCCTCAGGCCTGGCTGCCGCAGATCCGTCACGCCGGTGCCATCTTCATGGGTCGTCACACCAGTGAAGCGCTGGGCGACTACTGCGCAGGTCCCAACCATGTGCTGCCGACGTCCGGCACGGCGCGCTTTTCCTCGCCCTTGGGGGTCTATGACTTCCAGAAACGTTCGTCGATCATCTTCTGCTCCGAGCAGGGCGCTTCCGAACTGGGCAAGACCGCTTCGGTACTGGCTCGGGGTGAATCCCTGAGCGCCCATGCTCGCAGCGCCGAATACCGTATTCAATCCGATCTGGCCAAAGGGGAGTGAGCATGAGCAAATTCTGGAGCCCTTTCGTCAAGGACTTGGTGCCCTACGTGCCCGGCGAGCAACCCAAGGTCGCCAACCTGGTCAAGCTCAATACCAACGAAAACCCCTACGGCCCATCGCCCAAGGCGATCGAGGCCATGCGCGCCGAGTTGAGCGATGCGCTGCGCCTGTACCCGGACCCCAACAGCGATCTGCTCAAGCAGGCCGTGGCGGACTATTACGGTGTGCAGACCAACCAGGTGTTTCTGGGCAACGGCTCGGACGAGGTGCTGGCGCATATCTTCCACGGCTTGTTCCAGCATGACCAACCGCTGCTGTTTCCGGACATCAGCTACAGCTTCTATCCGGTCTATTGCGGTTTGTATGGCATTCCCTTCGAGGCCGTGCCGCTGGATGACCAGTTCCAGATTCGTGCGCAAGACTATGCCAAGCCCAATGCCGGGATCATCTTCCCCAACCCGAACGCTCCCACTGGCTGCCTGTTGCCGCTCGAAGCGGTCGAGCAGATCGTCCAGGCCAGCCCGGACTCGGTGGTGGTGGTGGATGAAGCCTACGTCGATTTCGGCGGTGAAACCGCGATCACCCTGGTCGACCGCTATCCGAACCTGTTGGTCACCCAGACCGTGTCCAAATCCCGTTCGCTGGCCGGCCTGCGGGTAGGGCTCGCGGTAGGCCACCCGGACCTGATCGAAGCGTTGGAGCGTATCAAGAACAGCTTCAACTCCTATCCGATCGACCGAGTGGCGGTCGCCGGCGCTGCTGCGGCGTTTGCCGACAAGGCTTACTTCGAAGAGACCTGCGCCAAAGTGATCGCCAGTCGCGAGAAACTGGTGCAAGGGCTGAATGAAAGGGGATTCGAGGTACTGCCCTCGGCGGCCAACTTCATCTTCGCCCGCCACCCCGACCAGGACGCTGCAGCCATCGCCGCCCGCTTGCGCGAGAAGGGCGTGATCGTGCGGCACTTCAAGCAGGAACGCATCGCGCAATTCCTGCGCATCAGCATCGGCACGCCAGACCAGAACCAGGCGTTGCTCGACGCGCTGTAAGCCACGCAGAGGCTCTGCGTTGTCCCTGGCCCCCTCCGGAAAGGAGGGGCCATAGGACGGTAACGCGACCTCAGCGATCCGTTTTAAACTGACATCTATCTCCAGCCGACCCCGAAACCGGGATCTCTGTTCCTTGTCATTGTCCTTGGCCATGAGGCGTGGGTAGGGTACCTGTACCTTCGCATAAGGAAACAATTCAAAATTCCTCTTTGAGCCTGTGTTGTGCAAGCTGCACAACTTCTTGAGCGCTTTGCGGAGCACATCCAATGGATATACAACAACAAGAATCGCTAAAACTCACGTTCACAGCTGAGCAGCACAGGCTTGCCCGGTGCACGGTAGAGCAGTTTCTGAAAGCGGCTGTGCTCGAATGCATTGCTAAAGAAGATGCTATTGAGATATTAAGGAGGCAAGATTTAGGTTTTGTTATATAAGCCGCCTATGAAGACTTGAAAGCGTTCGCGTCGAAAGATCCAGCCTCTCAACGTAACCTTGAATTTATAGCGAGAACTTACACTTCTTACGCAGCAGTGTTGCACTACCGATTGGCGAATTATATTTATAAGCTGCCGTTAGCTTCAGCTGACTCAGCGAGTGCTGTTGTTTATGCAGGGTTGCTTGGTCGGCGAGGAAAGCTCTTGTCAGGGGCTGAAATTCACTTCAGGTGTGAGATTGGTAATCGTTTTGTTCTTGATCATGGGTATGGCACAGTCATAGGAGAAACAACGAAAATCGGACATGACTGCTATATCTTGGTCGGCGTCGTTTTGGGAGCGCGGAGCATTAGTAATAATCCGCCCTGCTCGCGCCATCCGACGCTGGGCGATCGTGTTCAAGTAGGTGCGTTTGCAAGCGTCTTAGGTCCGGTTTCGGTTGGGGATGATACGGTGATTGGTGCACATTGCCTTATCTCGGAGGATGTCCCGGCTCAACACCGTGTAACGCTCGATGGTACCAAAAATGTAGTGAGGTCGATAAAGCGCAGCACTAGGTCTTGAGCTGGCGACTGTATTATCAGAAAAGCCATAAATAAAATTATAAGAAAAGGAATATGTATGAGTTTTAATAGGCTTCCAGTAAAAACATATCTTTATTTCATAGCCCAGTCTGCCAATCTTACGGCCGCCGTTATGTCAGTGACAATGGCGGCCGTGATAGGCGCTCAACTCGCTCCCTCCCCGGCGTGGTCAACGTTACCCTATGGCATGCAGTTTTTTTCTCTTATGTTAGCGACCTACCCAGCATCGAAATTTATGAGCGTCTACGGCCGCCGTGCTGGTTTTCATTTAGGCAGTTTGGCGCTAGCCGTGTCTGGAATCACTGGCTTTTATGCCCTGCAGACGGGTAGCTTTTATTGGCTCATGGTTGCTCACGCCGCACTAGGAGGGTACATTGCCTTCGCAAACTTCAATCGATTTGCCGCAACCGATGGTCTCAGTGCCGCACTGAAGGCAAAGGCTATTTCCTTGGTCGTTGCCGGAGGAGTTGTGGCAGCCTTTATTGGTCCATGGGTGGCGACTTCGCTTCGTTCCGTGGGCGACTTCAGCGACTTCGCCCTGTGCTACGGTTTTTTTGTGCTGCTGGCGGTCATATCCGCCACTATCAATCAGATGACGCCAATAGCTGAGATGAAACATTCAGCCAATAGCGCGATACCTGCGCCCCTTCGAAACAGTTTTGACTGGGATCTTGCGCCGCCTATCATTGTTGCGGCAATGGGGTATGGGCTCATGAATTTGCTCATGATCCAAGCCTCGTTGCAGATGGCGGCTATGCATACGCATTTTCAGGTCATCGGTGTAGCTGTTCAGTGGCACGTGTTCGCTATGTTTGCGCCTTCCTTCATCACTGGATATCTGATTGCCCGAATGGGTGTCAATCGGATGGTGTTGCTAGGACTAGTGCTATTGGCAACGTCCGCCATGATCAATTTTCTTTACCTATCGCAGGCTTCCATATTGATCGCATTGGTTGTGTTAGGTGTGGGTTGGAACTTTACCTATGTGGCAGGAGGCGCGATGCTTGCCCTTCGACTTGAAGGCAACAGAGAGGCCATCAAGGTCCAAGGTGTCAATGACCTGGTTATCGCCGTTATGGCGACTGCTGGGGCGTTTCTTCCAGGCCTGCTACTCGCCATGGTAGGGTGGAGCGGTACCAACGCTGGTATGGCGATGCTCATGTTGGCACTCATCGCTTATTTTGTTACAGCTATACGTCGAACCGCGGCCAAGAAGCAGGTGGTGAGATGACGCTCAGCCAAAGTTTGATGATGTGTCCGGGGCTTCTCATGAAGTTGGAAATGAATAATCCGGGAGGAAGCCATAAATATAGAGCGGCGCGCCATATAGTCGAGTCTGCCATAGGTTCAGGCCGCATTGTACCTGGCCGGACAACCGTCATTGAAAAAAAACGGGCGGTAATTTCGGGTTCGGCCTCCTGGCAGCATGCCAGCGTTATGGGGTACAGGTAGAGTTGGCAATAGGGCTGGGTTATAGCGCAAGAAAAAAAGAACTGCTCGCTGGTCTCGGGGCAAAACTAATTGGTCATGATATGCTGGTGAATGGGGCAACGCCTTCTGAGGTAGTTGATCACTATCTCAGTCACCGAGACTGCGGCAGTAAACAATATTTTTATACCGATCAGTTTAGCAATGCTTTGGGCTTGGAGGCTCACCAGATAGAAACGGGACGAGAGCTTGCAGATCAGATTCGAGCTATCAGCAATGCTCAAAACATACTGTTCATCGGATGCGCTGGTACAGGGGCCAGCTTCACCGGCGTTTGTCGTGCGTTGTCTGGGAGCGGATTCACAATCCAGGCTCATTTGGTAGAGCCACAAGAGTGTGATACCCGTTTAGGTGAGTTTAGGGATCATCGGCTAGAAGGTATGTCGGTAGGTGTTGCTCCGCCCTTCCTGGACTGGAGGCTGGTGTATTCCGTTCAAAAAGTGACCATAGAAGAGATGATCGACACCCAGCGGTGGGCATATGCCCAGCGAGGGATTTACATCGGTAACAGCTCCGCAGGATGCCTGGCAGTGGCTCGGCGCTTGCATCGTAAAGTTGACCACAGAGACACGCTCGTTGCGTGCATCGCTTATGACGGGGGTTATTGGTATTCAGATATAACAGCCACATTTAGTAATCTGGCGTCGTAGAAACCTATAGGCTCTCGTTGGAGCGCTTAGTGCTTTTCCAGAAGTGCCTGTTTTTCTATTGGAAATAGGGAAGCCGGTGCTGGTTCTATCCTATTTCTAGGTAGGCGAAGATCCGTGCTGACCGGGGCGCTTTATCCAGGCCCCTCTTTCTGAAGAAGGTTAGAAAGAGGAGCAGGTAAACACAGATTCTTGCTTCACCCCACAATCGTTAGTTCTCTTCCTTTTTCACCGCCGCCGGTGCCGGTGGCGGGCGCAGGCCCACTTCGGCGTTCAAGGTGATTTCCTTGCCCTTGCGCATCACCTGGATGGCGATCCGGTCGCCGGGCTTGGTGCGGGCCACCTGATTCATCGACCGACGTCCATCGCCGGCCGCCTCGCCATTGATGCTGAGGATGACGTCGCCCAGTTGCAAACCGGCTTTCTGTGCCGGGCCGCCCTGGAAGACGCCTGCCACCACGATGCCTGGTCGGTCCTTGATACCGAACGACTCGGCCAGCTCCTCGGTCATCGGCTGCACTTCAATGCCCAGCCAGCCACGAATCACCTGGCCATGTTCGATGATCGACTTCATCACCTCCAGCGCCAGCTTGGTCGGGATGGCGAAGCCGATGCCCTGCGAACCCCCGGACTTTGAGAAGATCGCCGTGTTGATGCCGGTCAGGTTGCCGTTGGCATCCACCAGGGCGCCGCCGGAGTTGCCGGGGTTGATCGCCGCATCGGTCTGGATGAAATCTTCGTAGGTGTTGAGGCCCAGCTGGTTGCGGCCGGTGGCGCTGATGATGCCCATGGTTACCGTCTGGCCGACCCCGAACGGGTTACCGATGGCCAGGGCGACATCGCCGATGCGGATGCCGTCGGAGCGCCCGATGGTGATGGCCGCAACGTTCTTCAGGTCGATCTTGAGCACTGCCAGGTCCGTCTCCGGATCGCTGCCGATCACCCGGGCGAGGGTTTCACGTCCGTCCTTGAGGGCCACCACGATCTGGTCGGCACCTGCGGTCACGTGGTTGTTGGTGAGCAGGTAGCCTTCCGGGCTCATGATCACCGCCGAGCCCAGGCTCGATTCCCAGCGCCGCTGCTTGGGCAGGTTGTCGCCGAAGAAGCGGCGGAACTGCGGATCTTCGAACAGCGGGTGAGCGCCCTTGTTGACCGCTTTGGTGGTGTAGAGATTCGCCACGGCGGGGGCGGCAATGGCCACGGCGTCGGCGTAGGACACCGGACCCTGGATGACGCTGGCGCTTTGCGGCGCCTGCTGCAGGTTGACGTCCTGGCTGGGCAGGCCCACCCATTGCGGAAAGCGCAGGATAACCAGCAGGGCAATCAATATGCCGGTCAACAGCGGCCAACCAAAGAAGCGCAAGGCCTTGAACATGGGGACAATCCTGGAAGGGAGCGAGGGGCTATTTCTTCGACGCGCAGCGGCGCCATAATGGCCGGCATTATACGGGCGCTTGCGCCGCGCTGAACTGCCTTTGTGGAGACTTTTATGGCTGTGGCACTGAACACGTTGGTCGAAGAAGCCGACCGTTATCTGGGCAGCGCGAAGATCCAGGATTACTGTCCCAATGGTTTGCAGGTGGAAGGGCGCCCGCAGGTCATGCGTATCGTCAGCGGGGTCACGGCAAGCCAGGCGTTGCTCGATGCCGCGGTGGAAGCCAAGGCCGATCTGGTGCTGGTGCATCATGGCTATTTCTGGAAGGGCGAGAACCCCTGCGTGGTGGGCATGAAACAGCGACGTCTGAAGACGTTGCTCAGGCACGACATCAGCCTGTTGGCCTATCACCTGCCGCTGGATGTGCACGCCGAAGTGGGCAACAACGTGCAGCTGGCGCGGCAGCTGGAGCTCACGGTGGAAGGTCCGCTGGACCCGGCCGACAGCCGCGTGGTGGGGCTGATCGGCTCATTGCCTGAACCGATGCACCCGCGCGACTTCGCTCGCCGCGTGCAGGAAGTGCTGGGCCGTGAGCCGTTGCTGATCGAAGGCAGCGAAAAGATCCGGCGCGTGGGCTGGTGCACCGGTGGCGGGCAGGGCTACATCGACCGTGCGATTGCGGCCGGTGTCGACCTGTACATCAGTAGCGAGGCGTCCGAGCAGACTTTTCACAGCGCGCGCGAGAACGACATCAGCTTCATCGCCGCCGGGCATCATGCTACCGAACGCTATGGGGTCCAGGCGCTGGGCGATTACCTGGCACGGCGCTTTGCGCTCGAGCATGTGTTCATCGACTGTTCCAATCCCATCTGATAGCTGGATCGTAGTGCCCGATTCGCGGGCAGAGACCCGCTCCTACATTGTGACCGCGAAGGGGGGGGAGCCATGCCGGAACCTCCAAACCACAAGGCATATTCATATACCCCTTCGATCTAACCACCTCCCACGACCCACCCATACGCCGTGTTAAAGTGCCCGGCTCGAACACGGCCCGCAGGCCGTCCATAAAGACTGTATTCCGTGAGTAGCCATGGTCGACAAACTGACGCATCTGAAACAGCTGGAGGCGGAAAGCATCCACATCATTCGTGAGGTGGCCGCTGAGTTCGATAACCCGGTGATGTTGTATTCCATCGGCAAAGACTCGGCCGTGATGCTGCATCTGGCGCGCAAGGCCTTCTTCCCCGGCAAGCTGCCGTTCCCGGTGATGCACGTCGACACCCAGTGGAAGTTCCAGGAGATGTACAAATTCCGCGACCGCATGGTCGAGGAGCTGGGCCTGGACCTGCTGGTACACGTCAATCCCGAAGGCGTGGCGCAGGGCATCAACCCCTTCACCCACGGCAGCTCCAAGCACACCGACATCATGAAGACCCAGGGCCTCAAGCAGGCGCTGGACAAGCACGGCTTCGACGCCGCCTTTGGGGGCGCGCGCCGCGACGAAGAAAAGTCGCGGGCCAAGGAGCGGGTCTACTCGTTCCGTGACAGCAAGCATCGCTGGGACCCGAAGAACCAGCGCCCAGAGCTGTGGAACGTCTACAACGGCAAGGTCAACAAGGGCGAATCGATCCGTGTGTTCCCTCTGTCGAACTGGACCGAGCTCGACATCTGGCAGTACATCTACCTGGAAGGCATCCCGATCGTGCCGCTGTACTTCGCCGCCGAACGCGAAGTGATCGAGAAGAACGGCACGCTGATCATGATCGACGATGACCGCATCCTCGAGCACCTCAGCGAGGAAGAGAAGGCCAGCATCGTCAAGAAGAAAGTGCGTTTCCGTACCCTTGGCTGCTACCCGTTGACGGGCGCGGTGGAGTCCGAGGCCGAAAGCCTCACCGACATCATTCAGGAAATGCTCCTGACGCGAACGTCCGAGCGCCAGGGTCGGGTCATCGATCACGATGGCGCCGGTTCCATGGAAGACAAGAAACGTCAGGGCTACTTCTAAAGCAGGGTCAGAACATGTCGCACCAATCCGAATTGATCAGCGAGGACATCCTCGCCTACCTGGCCCAGCACGAACGCAAGGAACTGCTGCGCTTCCTTACCTGCGGCAACGTCGACGACGGCAAGAGCACCCTGATCGGGCGCCTGTTGCACGATTCCAAGATGATCTACGAAGATCACCTGGAAGCGATCACCCGCGACTCGAAGAAATCCGGCACCACGGGTGAAGAAGTCGACCTGGCGCTGCTGGTCGACGGCCTGCAGGCCGAGCGCGAGCAGGGCATCACCATCGATGTCGCCTACCGCTATTTCTCCACGGCCAAGCGCAAGTTCATCATCGCCGACACCCCGGGCCATGAGCAGTACACGCGCAACATGGCCACCGGCGCGTCCACCTGCGACCTGGCGATCATCCTCGTCGATGCCCGCTACGGCGTGCAGACCCAGACCCGCCGGCACAGCTACATCGCGTCCCTGCTGGGCATCAAGCACATCGTTGTGGCCATCAACAAGATGGACCTCAAGGGCTTCGATGAGGGCGTGTTCGAGCAGATCAAGGCCGACTACCTCAAGTTCGCCGAAGCCATCGGCCTGCAGCCGACCACATTGGCCTTCGTGCCGATGTCGGCGCTCAAGGGCGACAACGTGGTCAACCGCAGCGAGCAATCGCCGTGGTACACCGGCCAGACCCTGATGGAAATTCTGGAAACCGTGGAAGTGGCGGCCGATCGCAACTTCGACGACCTGCGTTTCCCGGTTCAGTACGTCAACCGACCGAACCTGAACTTCCGCGGCTTCGCCGGCACCCTGGCCAGCGGTATCGTGCACAAGGGCGACGAAGTAGTGGTGTTGCCTTCGGGCAAGAGCAGCCGGGTCAAGTCCATCGTCACCTTCGAGGGTGAGCTGGAGCACGCCGGTCCCGGCCAGGCCGTGACCCTGACCATGGAAGACGAGATCGACATCTCCCGTGGCGACTTGCTGGTGCATGCCGCCAACGTGCCGACCGTCTCCGACAGCTTCGAAGCGATGCTGGTGTGGATGGCCGAAGAGCCGATGCTGCCGGGCAAGAAGTACGACATCAAGCGTGCCACCAGCTACGTGCCGGGCTCGATCGCCAGCATCGTGCACAAGGTCGATGTCAACACCCTGGCCGAAGGCCCGGCAAGTGCGCTGCAGCTCAACGAGATCGGCAAGGTCAAGGTGTCGCTTGACAGCGCCATCGCTCTGGACGGTTACGACAGCAACCGCACCACCGGCGCCTTCATCATCATCGACCGCCTCACCAACGGCACCGTCGGCGCTGGCATGATCATCGCACCGGCAGCCGCCACCCAGGGCGGCAAGTCCCACGGTCGTTCCGCCCACGTGACCACCGAGGAGCGTGCCCAGCGCTTCGGTCAGCAACCGGCTACCGTGCTGTTCAGCGGTCTGTCGGGCGCGGGCAAGAGCACACTGGCCTACGCCGTCGAGCGCAAGCTGTTCGACATGGGCCGCGCAGTGTTCGTGCTCGATGGCCAGAACCTGCGGCATGACCTGAACAAAGGTCTGCCACAGGACCGCGCTGGACGTACCGAAAACTGGCGTCGTGCCGCTCACGTGGCGCGCCAGTTCAACGAAGCAGGACTGGTGACCCTGGCCGCCTTCGTGGCGCCTGATGCGGCCGGCCGTGAGCAGGCGCGTGACCTGATCGGTGCCGATCGGCTGCTGACGGTCTACGTCCAGGCCTCACCCCTGGTGTGCCGCGAACGCGACCCTCAGGGCCTGTACGCTGCGGACCAAGACAACATCCCGGGCGAGTCCTTCCCGTACGATGTGCCGTTGAATGCCGATCTGGTGATCGACACCCAGGCCTCGTCGGTGGATGAAGGGGTCAAGCAGGTGCTGGAGTTGCTGCGGTCGCGTGGGGCTATCTAGGGTCTGTGCGAAAAATATCGTCGCAAATCTCTCATGGCACTGGCCAATGAGACCATCGCCGCAAAACTTGTTGCGAGCTTGTAGAAGCGAGCAACGACGCGGCGATTTTCTTTCAACTACCTGAAAATGCGCTCGGTAATATTGCGCTGTCGGGATCTGGGGCGATCAAACAGTCTGGCCAAGCTTGTCTTGGGTTTGCGTTGCATGTTCCACCATGCGGTACCAGAGCAAAGCATCCAAAGGTCGCCGTTGAGCCTAAGGCGATCACCGACTCGCGGGCGCCCGCTGCGGTGGGTTTCAGTGAAAAAATCGGCATCCAGATCTCAGGTTGCTTTTTTTGGGGGGGGGCGGGCTTGCCGGTTGCCGGCAGATTGATGCCCCCGACAAAGTCCAGAGTGCTGATCACCGGACTTTCGGCTCGGCACAGATAGCAGACGTGGCACGAAGTGTACGCATCCCCAACAGCACGATTACTACCATGGACAGGCCCGCGGCAATCGCGACACCGAACCCTGCCTGCCCGCCATAGACGTCGATGACCAGGCCCGCTAATACGCCCCCAAGCGCTACGCCGATGCTGATTCCTGTCGTCATCCACGTAAGTCCTTCGGTGATTCTAGACGGTGGAACAATGATCGTGCCGAGATTCATGACGACGACCATCGTTGGCGCAAATGACATACCTGCCACAAACAGCATCCCGGAAAGGGTGTAGACATCCGGTGACAAAATGGGCAGCACGGCAGTGACTGCCGTTATCAGGACCCCGATGAAGAACTGTTTTTCAATCGGCAGGGAAATCCTTAAAGCGCCGAACGTCAAGCCTGCGATCATCGAGCCGAGCGCGTAGGCTGCCAGGATGAAACTGGCAGACGCCGGCCAGTCTTGCGCGTTCGCGAAGGCAACAACCGCCACGTCGATTGATCCGCCAATCACACCCATCGCCAAGAGCGCCAGCACGATGGTACGAACGCCGGGGATAACAAGGGTCGAGCTTGCGCTCCTTTCCATGCCTACGACTACTTTCGGTTCTGTCTGCCGCTGCATAAGAAAAGCCGTCACGCCGACAACCAGCAACAAGACGGCTACAAGTGGTCCGGCTTCAGCGAAAAAGCTGACGCTCAAACCAATGGCAAGTGGTGGCCCGATGATAAAGGCGAGTTCAGTTAGAACCGTATCTAGAGAG
The DNA here is from genome assembly GCF_001423465.1 of Pseudomonas sp. Leaf129. Taxonomy (NCBI): domain Bacteria; kingdom Pseudomonadati; phylum Pseudomonadota; class Gammaproteobacteria; order Pseudomonadales; family Pseudomonadaceae; genus Pseudomonas; species Pseudomonas sp. Leaf129. The sequence goes on from NZ_LMOC01000010.1 coordinate 217,451, forward strand.
AAGGCAGTGTGTAACTGTGGCTTACCACGGAAAAGCTGCGTCCAGCGTGCTCTTATCATGGCGGGCATGCTCGGCATCATGCCCGCCAATGCCGCAAGAATAAACAGCAGTGTAGCGGGAGCTTTCATGTAGACGGCAATGATCAGCGCGAGCAACATGCCAACGCTGAAGGTCGTCACAAAGGGCAAAACCCGACGTTGGCCCCGCCGATCAACCAGCTTCGATACTTGCGGACCGATAAGCGCATTCGCCAAGGTAAAAGTACCGGCGACTGAGCCCGCCAGCCAATAAAGGCCCGTCTGCTGCACCAGCATAGTAATGATGCCGATGCCGATCATTGCCTGTGGCAGACGGGCAATGGACCCGGTAATCACTAATCCCATGACGCCTGGGGTGGTGAAAAGTTTGCGGTAAGGATTTGCCATGATTCCCCCGTTTTATAATTTGACGGTGATGGATAGCCCGCAGAATGCGGTGCAGACAAATAGCGCGCGAAATCTGCGCCTAATTGGTTATTTGAATAAGTATACAAGTGGGCAGGTACAAGCCCACTTGTTTGCAGGCGTGAGAAAAGCCTAATTATAACCTCTTATAAAGCGCTCGATTAAATGCTTCAGCCAAGTGCCTACGGTTACTGGCGTCCTCCATTATGGAGGTATGCCCGCCTGGAATAGCAACCGATCTCATAGCCAAATCAGGCAAAAGTTCTCTCCACCCGCTTACCATATCAACCCGCGGCAGAGAAGTGCGCTCACGATCAGCCGCGTAGAAGTGATGAAGGTCGACCGTCAACGGGGAAGGCTTATAGGAGCCGGCAATCTGCGAGAAATGATAAATAGCTTGCCATTTTGCTGTTTCCAGCGATATGTCTGCGTTTAACTCATAGTCTCCCAGGTTCTGTGCTTTTTTAATCAGCTCAGCAAGATCGTCATCCGAATTTAATACATTAAATTTATGTCTTTCTGACTCGGAAGCTGTTGCCTTAACATGCTCAATAAAGTAGTGATTGATATTCTGTTTTTTATAAAGTAACTTATGCGGCGCAGGAATATCAATAAGTCCTAAAAATTCAACGTTGGCCTCTGTGCATATAAGCGCATGGGCGATGGCATAAGCGAGAATCCCTCCAGAGGAATACCCCGCAATGCGATAAGGCCCTTCAGGCTGGATCGCCTGGATGAGCGGTATCATTCTTTCGGCCATATTCTCTATCGAATGAGGCGGAGGGTTACCGATGGCTGACCACGGCAATACATGGATCGGGCAGCTAGCGCGAATTTGTTGGGCCAGCGAAATAACATACGAGTAATCGGCCAATCCCGAGGGCACGAAAAAGACCGTGGGCTCAGTCCCACCAGCGCGCACGGTGATTGCGCCGATCTGCGGGTTAAACACAGGGGACTGTGCGATCTGATTGGCAAGGTTAGCCAATCGCGGGTGTTCAAAAATGTCGCTCAACAAACACTCCAAACCATAACTCCTGACGTCCTGCATCAGTTGGACAGCCATGAGCGAATGGCCGCCGATGGCGAAGAAGTTGTCATGGCGACCCACCTGCTCAAGCCCGAGCAATTCTGACCAAATCGCTGCCAGTATCGTCTCGGTCTCACCTTGCGGCGCCTCATACGCCGCATGGGCAAAGGCTTCGCCTTCAGGAGCAGGCAATGCCCGCCGATCAAGCTTGCCATTTGGGGTTAGTGGCAAACTTTCAATCAGCACAAAGGCAGACGGCACCATGAAGTCGGGTAGACGTTCACTCAGGTAATCACGCAGTCGTCCTGCAAGCGGTATACCTACCTCCCGGTCGGCCGTAGGTATAACGGCATCCTTTCCCGCGTCACCTGGCTTAGCCACTACGTAGGCGACCAGTCTATTGTCGGGCTTTACGCCCTGCACCTCTACAACCGCCTCGCAGATAGAGGGATGCTCGGTCAGTCTGGTCAAGATTTCACCCAACTCAATTCGCAAGCCACGGATCTTGATCTGGTCGTCATTGCGGCCCAGAAACACTAGGTTTCCGTTCGGGAGGTAACGGGCCAGGTCCCCCGTCTTATACATACGTGCGTCAAGCTTGCCGGCAAATGGATCGAGCAAGAAGCGCTTATTCGTCAGTTCGGCAAGGTTCAGATACCCACGCGCAACACCCATGCCCCCGATGTACATCTCACCCACCGCACCCAGCGGAACAGGCTCGCCACGTGCGTCCAGAAGGTAAATTCGTGTGTTTGAAATCGGACGGCCTATCGGAACCGGATCAACATCATCAGAGGAACAGCGATGGACCGCCGCCCAGACTGTCGCCTCCGTCGGACCATACTCATTGAATAACTCAACCGCAGTAAATGCTGAGGCCAGTTCCTGGATCAGCTTGGCAGGACACACTTCACCTGCCATGATCACCTGACGCAGTTTTCCATATCCAAGTTGGGCGACTTTCGGCAAAACCACTTTTGCGAGAGATGGCACCAGCAGCACTGAGGTTACGTTGTTTTCAATCAATAGGCGGCTGATGACGTGTGGATCTACGACGGCTTCGCTGCCTGGTAAACACAAGGTACCACCGGTTGTTAACGTTCCAAAAATGCCTGCTACGGAACTGTCAAACGCCATGGATGACAGCAGCAGAAATACAACGTCGATACTTGGCTTATAGGCCGTGGTTCTTGCTAATGTCGATGCGATTAATCCACGGTGTTCAATCATTATCCCCTTAGGTTGGCCGGTTGAACCCGAGGTATAGATCACATAAGCGAGGTTGCGGGGTGTCAGGCCGGGGAGCTGGAAATTAGCATCAGCGCTCGTCAAGATTTCATTGGGATCAAGCACGGTATAGAGCTGCAACGCCTCACCCAGCACCCGCCGCCCGGCCGCATCGGCCAGTACTAGGGCCGGCGCCGCATCGGCAAGAATGTAAGCCAGTCGATCTCCGGGATAAGCTGGGTCAAGCGGCACATAGGCGCCGCCCGATTTCAGGATCGCCATAACACTAATAACCATCGCAGTAGAGCGTTCGACACAGATCGCCACCCGTTGGTCTGGCCTAACGCCCCATTCAACCAGCCGATGTGCCAGTCGATTGGCCCTGGCATTGAGCTCACCGTAAGTGAGCGCCTCGCCCTCAAAGATCAGCGCCGTTGCCTCGGGAGTGCGCGCCACTTGCGCCTCAAACAAATGATGAATGCATAGATGATCCGGGCTGGATGCGTCCGTCGCATTCCACGTCTCGAGCAACAATGTGCGTTCACACGCAGGCAAGACGTTCACCTGTCGAACCGGGCGGTGCGGCGAGTTCTCCAAGGTCTGCGCTAGACTGTGCAGCGCCTCTTCCATATAGCTACACACACGATCAGAATCGAACGGCGTGACCACTTGGGTCGTCAACCCGAGGGAGTGACCGAAATCCTCAACGGACAATGTAAGCGGATAATTGGTCCGCTCTTGTTCACTCAAGAATTCAACACCCGGCATTTGCCCAATGGTCTGGACAATGTTGTTCGCACCCGCAAGATCATTGTGCCGATAGTTGAGCAATGCGCTGAACAGCGGTGTGCCTGTAGCGACCCCACTGCACCTTTGTGCCAGGGCAAGCGAGGCATGCTCGTGGGCGAGCAACTCAGCCAGACGGGAATGAGCCTGCTGGACACTCTCAGCGGTATCAACGCCGCCAGAGTCAAGTCGGATCGGCAGCGTGTTGATGAACATGCCCATGGCCCGATCTGAACCGTGGCCCGCTTGCATGCGGCCAAACAGCACTGTACCAAACACGATCTTTTCTTGGCCGCTAGTGCGCGCCAGCACTTGCGCAAAAGCAACGTGACACACACTGGCGAGACTCACCTTCAATCGCCTCGCCTGCACTCGCAGCCGATCATTGAGTTCGGCGGAGATCATGCGGTGAGTCTGGCCCACCTGCGCGCCGTCCAGATGCACTTCCGCCAATCCAAAGGGCAGTGTGGGCTCTTCTATGTCAGCCAGCATAGACCTGAAAAAACGTTCATGTTCCGACGCGCTTCTACCCAACCGCACCTGCCCGATCAGGTTTCGGAACGGTTGAGGCGGCAGCAGCTTCTCCCCGCGATTGGCGAGGAAAGCCTGCACTTCGTTATAAAAAAACTGCAATGAAGAAGCATCGTCAATCAAATGATGCTGCAGTTGCGTCACAATGAAGCGGCTTGCGACAGGGTCATGGGCAACGATAAAGCGCAGCACCGGCGCTTGGGTCAGGTCAATCCGGTGCCGACATGAATCAAAGCGCCGGGAAAGCTGCTCAGTGGTGGGGCCGTCCGCCAGATCAAGAACTACATCAGTGACTGAGAGTGGAGCCTGTCGCCAGACAACCTGTGCGGCGCGAGACAATCCACCCCAAACAAAGGCGGTACGCAAAATGTCGTGACGGTCTACGACCTGTTGAACGGCGCAGAGGTAGCGTTCTAGTGTTTCACGATCAGCAAAGGCCATCTGTGCGACCAGCAAATAGGGGTCACCCTCCTTTGCCAACATGTGGTGGAACAGGATGCCGTCCTGCATGGGTGAGAGCGCATAGATATCCTGGATGTTGGCTGCTCCCCCAGGTACCTGTGAAACGATCACATCAATGTCCGATTGGCCGAGATCGATCAGCGGCAACAGGTCGGGCGTGATTTTGCACGTCTCGGGCTTGATCAGATTGGGCGGCACCATCACCTCGCTTTGTTGGCCAACAGTGCTGGCTAGCACCGACAACACCGGCGTCTGAAACAGATTACGCACCGCAAGGCTCAAGCCTTGGCGGCGCAGCCGCTCGATCAGCCGTACCGCCAGAAGCGAGTGGCCGCCCAGGGCAAAGAAGTTGTCATGGCGACCAACGTGTTCAACGCCAAGGAGCTCTGACCATATCCAGGCAAGGGTTACCTCAATCTCGCCCAACGGCGCCTCGTAGAGCGCATGGTCAAAAGCATCACCCTCTGGAATTGGCAACGCCCGCCTATCAAGCTTGCCATTGCCCGTCAGCGGTAAGCTTTCCATCCGCACAAAGGCGGACGGCACCATGTAGTCGGGTAAACGGCTGCTCAGATAATCACGCAGCGCCCCAGCTAGCGCCAAGCCAGCCTCGGAGTCCTGCGGCGTGTCCTGAACTTCGGACTGCGCCACCACGTAAGCAACCAGGCGCTTGTCGGCCTCCTCGCCTTGTGCCACCACCACCGCCTCACGTATGGAGCGATGCTCGGCCAATCGGGCCGCAATTTCACCCAATTCAACCCGGAAGCCGCGGATCTTGATTTGGTCGTCATTGCGACCCAGATACGCCAGATTGCCGTTCGGAAGATAACGGGCCAGATCCCCCGTTTTATACATTCGCGCGTCAGGTTTACCAGCGAAGGGATCGTGCAGGAAACGCTCTGCTGTCAGTTCGGGGCGGTTCAGATATCCACGCGCCACACCGGCACCGCTGACGTACATTTCACCTGCAGCTCCCATCGGAACGGGCTGGCCGAACGTATCGAGAAGGTAGAGACTCAAATCCGGCAGACGCTGACCGATCACGCTATGGTCTTGTCCCGCATCGGATGAAGTCAGCGGGTAATAGGTGACGTGAACCGTGGTTTCCGTGATCCCGTACATGTTCACCAGTTGCGGGGCAGATTCGCCACGCACGTCATACCAGTGGCGCAGGGTGGACGGTTGCAGCGCTTCGCCACCAAAAATGACATAGCGCAGCCGGTCNACCAGTTGCGGGGCAGATTCGCCACGCACGTCATACCAGTGGCGCAGGGTGGACGGTTGCAGCGCTTCGCCACCAAAAATGACATAGCGCAGCCGGTCTGTTGACGGTCGTACGTATTTCATCAAGGCTGTGAAGGCGCTCGGGGTCTGGTTCAGTACGGTGACGCCTTGCTCACAAATCAGCTGGTAGAACGCGTTCGGTGAACGGGTAATGGCATGCGGAACCAGCACCAACGTGCCGCCATAACGAAGGGCGCCCCACAGTTCCCAGACCGAGAAGTCGAAAGCGAAAGAGTGGAACAGGCACCAGACGTCACTGGCCCCAAAACCAAAGTCGGCGCGTGTAGTGTCGAACAGGCGCACCACCTGAGCATGCTCGATCATTACCCCTTTGGGCTGTCCGGTAGAACCCGAGGTGTAGATGATATATGCGAGATTTTTAGGGGTAAGACCTGGAACTTCAGGGTTAGCGTCGGCCCCGATCAACGCTTCAGCGTGGGCCTCATTGGGATCAAGTGAGGTTTGTGCCTGCAAAGCGTTCCCGAGCGCACGGCGCCCGGCCGCATCAGCCAGCACCAGAGCCGGATCCGTATCGCCAAGAATGAACGTCAGTCGCTCGCCCGGATACTCCGGATCGAGCGGCACATAGGCGCCACCCGCCTTGAGGATCGCCATCATGCCAACAACCATTGCAGCAGAGCGCTCGACACAGATCGCCACTCGCTGGTCAGGCTTGACGCCAAAGGCAATCAGCCGATGCGCCAACCGATTAGCCCTGGCGTTGAGCTCGCCATAGCTGAGCAACTCGCCCTCAAAGACCAGTGCCGTTGCCTCAGGATTGTGTGCAGCCCGCTCCTCGAATAGCTGATGGATACACAGATGAGCCGTGCAGAATTCATCCATCGAGTTCCATGTCTTGAGCAACAAAGTGCGCTCAGACACATCAAGCAGGTCTATTTTAGCGACAGTCTGGCGGGCATCCCGGGTCATCTCGGCAAGTGCAGTCTTCAAATAACCCACATGGCGTTCTATCGTGGCAGCATCAAACAACGCCGTCGCATAGCTGACAGCCCCCACGATTTGATCGCCCGCCTCGGTCAGGTTCAGCTCCAGGTCGAACCGGCTTACTTCATAGCCAGAACCCACCGGGCTGGCTTCAAGACCGGGCAAGGCCCATTGGCCTGCATCGTAGTTTTGCCAGGCAAATACGACCTGAAACAGTGGTGTATGGCTCAAACGTCTAGGCGGCTGGATTATCTCTACCACCTGCTCGAACGGCAGATCCTGATTATCCTGGGCCTTGAGTGCCCGCTCGCGCACCCGCGCAATAAGGTCGGCAACGCTGGGGTTGTCGCCAAGGTCAATCCGCAGTGCCAATGTGTTGACGAAGAAGCCTATCAGCGGCTCGATGTCGCAATGGCCCCGGTTGGCACTTGGTACACCGATTACAATATCGTCCTGCCCTGACAGGCGTGACAGTACTGCCGCCCAGGCAGACAACACGGTCACGAATAGCGTGACACCCTGCTGCTGACTGAAGCGCTTGAGGGCCGTAGTCAGTTCTACGCTAAATTTGATCGGCACAAAGGCACCCATAAGGGATTGTCGCTCAGGTCGACGTCGGTCTGTTGGCAGGTCGAGCAGCGTTGGCGTATCGGCCAGTGCCTGTTTCCAGTACGCCGCCTGCTCGTTCAAGCGCTCTCCCGACAGCCATTGGCGCTGCCAGGCGGCATAGTCCGGATACTGGATTGCCAGTGGCGGCAATGGACTGGCCTGATGGTTGCTGAACGCCGAGTACAGCGCACTCAGCTCACGCAAAAGTATGCCGAGCGACCAGCCATCCGCGACGATGTGGTGTTGTGTGAGTAGCAATACTTGCTCCTCAGCGGATGTGGCGTCAGGCACCTGGATCAGGCTAGCCCGAATCAGCGGGCCTGCTGCGAGATCAAAGGGCGCCCGAGCCTCTTCGGTGCAGAGCCTTGCAAGCTCGGTTTCTGCGTCCCCCCCAAGATCAATCTCGCGCAGTGGCAAGCCTTGGTCGCTGGGCAGCAGACGCACTTCGACCTCGTCCTCTTGGGTGACAAAGACCGAGCGCAATACCTCATGGCGCGACCAAAGTGCATCAAGGGCCTGCTGCAAGACCGTCATGTTCATCTGACCACGCAATCTCAACGCCAAGGGGATGTGATAGGCGTCGCTGATCCCACTGTCGAGTTGCGCCAAGAACCATAGTCGCTGCTGAGCGAAGGACAGCGGCAAGGGCTCATCGCGAGAGAGGGGCCGGATTGATGAGCGCGCCACAGCGCCAGCGTCAAGCCGGGCTTCAATTGCCAGAGCCACATCCATGAGGGTTGGAGAGGCGAACAAGATTGCAAGCGGCAATTCAGCCCCAAAAGCTGCTATGCGACTGACCAGCCGCACGGCCGTGAGCGAATGTCCCCCAAGGGCGAAGAAGTTGTCATGGCGACCGACCTGTTCAACGCCAAGCAGTTCAGACCAGATCCCGGCAAGGAGGACCTCTATCTCGCCCAGCGGCGCCTCATAGGCCTCACGGGCAAAAGCGTCCTTCTGCGGATCAGGCAAAGCGTTGCGATCAAGCTTGCCGTTGGCCGTCAGGGGGAAGCTTTCCATCTGCACAAAGGCAGACGGCACCATGTAGTCGGGTAAACGGTTGCGAAGGTAATCAAGCAGTGTTCCCGCCAGCACCAAGCCAGCTTCAGAGGCTATCGATGCGTCCTGGACCCCGGACTGAGTCAAAATATAAGCAAGCAGGCGCTTGTCGATCTCCTCGCCTTGCGCCACTACCACCGCCTCGCGGATGGAGGGATGCTCGGCCAATTTAGCCGCAATCTCTCCCAGCTCAATCCGGAAACCGCGGATCTTCACCTGGTCGTCATTGCGGCCTAGAAACGCCAGACTGCCGTTCGGAAGATAACGGGCCAGGTCCCCTGTTTTGTACATCCGCGCTTCAGGTTTACCAGCGAAGGGATCGTGCAGGAAACGCTCTGCCGTCAGCTCGGGGCGGTTCAGATAGCCGCGCGCCACACCGGCGCCTCCGACATACATTTCACCCACTTCCCCCATCGGAACAGGCTGACCATGCGCGTCCAGAAGATAGAGATTCAGGTCCGGCAGACATTGACCTATCACGCTGTCGGCTTGTTGCGCATCGGATAAAGTCAGCAGGTAATAGGTGACGTGAACCGTGGTTTCCGTGATCCCGTACATGTTCACCAGTTGCGGGGCAGATTCGCCACGCACGTCATACCAGTGGCGCAGGGTGGACGGTTGCAGCGCTTCGCCACCAAAAATGACATAGCGCAGCCGGTCTNAGGTAATAGGTGACGTGAACCGTGGTTTCCGTGATCCCGTACATGTTCACCAGTTGCGGGGCAGATTCGCCACGCACGTCATACCAGTGGCGCAGGGTGGACGGTTGCAGCGCTTCGCCACCAAAAATGACATAGCGCAGCCGGTCCGATGACGGTCGTACGTATTCCATCAAGGCTGTGAAAGCGCTCGGGGTCTGGTTCAGGACGGTGACGCCTTGCTCACAAATCAGCTGGTAGAACGCTTTCGGTGAACGGGTAATGGCACGCGGAACCAGCACCAACGTGCCGCCATAACGAAGAGCGCCCCACAGTTCCCATACCGAGAAGTCGAAGGCGAAAGAGTGGAACAGGCACCAAATGTCACTGGCCTTGAAACCGAACGATGGATGTGTGGTGTCGAAAAGGCGCGCCACCTGCGCATGCTCGACCATGACTCCTTTGGGTTGACCGGTTGAACCTGAGGTGTAGATGATGTAGGCAAGGTGGCTGGGGGCAAGGCCGATGACTCCAGGATTGGCGTCCGCTTTAGCGTGGACATCTCGGGGGTCGAGGACGGTATAAGCCTGCAAAGCAGCCCCGAGCGCATGGCGCCCGGCCGCATCAGCCAGCACCAACACCGGGGCCGTATCGCCAAGAATGAACGCTAGCCGCTCCCCCGAGTTCGCCGGGTCAAGCGGCACATAGGCGCCGCCCGCCTTGAGGATCGCCATCAGACCAACTATCATCGCCGGGGAACACTCGACACAAATGGCTACTCGCTGGTCAGGCCTGACGCCCAAAGCAATTAGTTGATGCGCCAACCGATTAGACCTAGCGTTGAGTTCGCGATAGCTGAGCATCTCGCCCTCAAAGACCAGTGCTGTTGCCTCAGGGCTGCGCGCAACCTGCGCCTCGAATAGCTGATGAATACACACATTAACAGAATGCTCAGACGTAACTTGGTCGTGCATCTTTGGCTCCATGCGTGAAGAAGGTCACTTCTGTCGATTGGTTGCACTTACATGAGATGAGTGCAAATTTGGGAGTGTTTTCCATGACTCCCATCTGCCATAAGCCTCAACTAATGAGCAGCAGAGTGGCGAATGTTTCAACTAATCACTAGCTATCATATGAGTCGAGCGTATTTGCCGACTCATATAGCTAGTGCCGTCACACATTGCCAAATCCACGCCTTTAGTAAGCATCAGGCAGGTTGCAGCTAAAAGCTGAATTACTTTCGCTTGTCCACAAGAATATCCGTGGTCAGATAAGCTATGACATTTCTTTTCTGCGTTAGAGGTCCACAAAAATCTTTAAGATTCCTCAGGAAAAAATTTTGATCGGATTACAGCTACGAAACCCATCGGAACCAAGAGTCCGCCACTGGCACATGAAAGTCAATGCCGGTCAAAAACTCACGTACTACGTGCAAGCCACGTTTCCCGCGATTGGAACGGCGGCTTTAGAGATGATCTGAGCACCCTGCGAAGTTAAGCTTCCGCAGATTGTTTTGCTAAAAAATGAAATATAATGTGTCAAGCATATCCTCTCATCTGTACTGTGTTTCTATGTATCTCGAGTGTCGTTACTTACTGTGCCTGCAATTGCCGAGTGCGCAAACCCCCGGGGTAGAGCCATCTCTGTACGGCAAGCGGTTTTTCACGGAAATATGCTGTTACTTCAAAGATAATCTGTATGGTTCTGATGGCACTTTGCAGCGATCCCTTCCGCTCGCGCCTGCCTCCCCTGCGCTTGAAAGTCCAGTTGCGCGCAGCATAAGGTGAGCGTTTCATGAATGACAGGAAGGACTCGCGCCATAGCACACGGCGCTTATATGGAAGTCGATGGAATTGCAGGTGAGGCTGAAGACGACAATTTTGAAGAGCGGCTAGAAACAACTTGGAACAACCCTGCTCGTAATCAGTCGACGTCAGTACGTCCTGGAGCTGCTGCGCAGCCGCGGCGCGATCTAAGCGTCGCGAAGCGTCAAAAGACCCCGCCCCGGCGGGGTCTTTTGTTTACGGTGACTAACTGTCTACCACCGGGCAGGGCGCTCAACGGTGCCTGATGCGCTTTCATACATTCTTGAAGGCGCCAGCTCCCATGACCCCTCTTCTTTCCCTGAGCGGTGAAGTCGCTCGATCCGCACCATTGGCCAGCAGTGTCAGCAAGCATTTCGCCAGCCGCCCCTCGTTGCGCGACGTGGCATTGCAGGTGCTGACGACTCAGTTCGCCATCCAATACCCCACGCTGGATGTGGACTTTTCCCATGTTCATCTGTTCGAGCCCATCGGTACGACGAGCGCAACATCGTTCGCTGGGTATCGCAAGCTGTTGCTGGCCGATGCCCTGATCGACCGCTATCTGCACGATGAAAATATCACCCTCGTTCAGGGCTACCACTTTCTCACTGCACAGGCAGGTGCCGAAAACCCGAGCGCGCTGGCCGTGGACATGACTCAGGTGCAGGGTATCGTCAACGAGTGGGGCCCGCAGATACTGCAAGCCTACAGCGAAGCGTTGTGTACTTACTGGGACGCGACCGAGTCGACGGGAGGCAATCGCTGGCAATGGCTGGGCAGCGCGCTGCAGTTCAGGCTCCAGCACAGCATCGAACGCGAGCAGACGGCAGGTCGCCTGAGCAACGACCAAGGCGCTACTGCCATGCTGCTGGTCACGATGCCAGGCGCCCGTCAGCGCGCGCTGTACGCTGCAGACACCATCGAAGCGAGCCTGGTCAGTGTCCAGGCCATGGGCGTGCCGTTGCAGCGCCGCGCCGAACTCACCCACGCCTTGATCATCCGCCGGCGGGTCGGCAGCCAGGGCGGCGAAGTGTTGCTGATGTACACTCCGGTCAACGGGCTTGAGAGCTTCCCGACCTTACAGGCGATGGCCGATGCATTCGCCATGCACCTGGGGCATGCGGTCACCGGCCCGGCGCTGGAGCTGGCGCTGTATTCGCCCACGGGCAACATCTTCGAGGCGCAGGCCCAGGCCATTCTGGAGCAACAACTCGAAGCGGTGCAGACACTGGGGACTTATTGCCGAACCAATGGCCTCGGGGCAGGGGCTCTGGAGCGGGGCACCGAGCATGTGACATTCCTGTTCGATATCGACAGCGCTGAAGAGCGCGCCCGCCTGCAAGCCGTGCAGGAGGGTTTGCCAGCATGGCTGACGAAGGCCGATGATGCGCAACGCCGAGAGTTCTCGTTGTACTTGGCAACGTTGGCCACCTTGCGCGAACAGCAGCAACAGGCATCGTTTCTGGACGGCATCCCCACCATCACCGACTTCACCGAACAAGCGCTGATCAGACAGATCGCCCTGGACCATCCGCATGCAATGCTCGGCGCTGTCGATGACATCGAAGTGCATATCCTGACGGTGCCGAACGCGCAGTTGAGCATCGTCAATGCCGGTGACATGACCTTGGAGGATCATGTCATCAGCCTTGTGGACCTTGCTCTTTACAACCTCTCGGGCCGACCTCAGGGGCGCTTGCTGATCCAGCCCAAGGCGGGTGTCACGCTGCCTGCCTGGGTCGACGAGACCAGTATCCAGGCCTTGGTCACCAGGACCGACGCCGCAGGCGGCTACCTGGCGTTGCTCAAGGAGAAACTGCTGCAAGACCCCGTCGAGTCCACTCGGCGCCAGGGCTTGTTCGCCAGTCAGTTGCAGTGCCAATTACCCATGCTGGCGTTGGAAAACAGCATCCGCGGGCTGTGCGGGTTCACCCGCCTGGGCTGGAAGTACGTGGCCGGGGTCATGGAAGCCCCAGGCAACGCTGAAATCGAAGGCATCAGTGTGGGCATTCAGGCGCTGGGCATCCTGCCAGCGGCGGACATGAAGGTCGACAGGGTCTGCAACATGTATGTCATCGCCGCCACCGACGGTTCCGGTCTGCAGGTGTTGTACCGCCCTCTCATGCAGCCGACGTTGATTCAATACTCGGACCGCGCGGCTCTGTTCGAGGCCATCGCCGAGGAGGGCGAGGTGCAACGTAGCGTGCTCGACTGGCTCGATGCCCCGGCCCGTGCCCGATACGCCAACGGTGGCTTTCATCAGCCGCACCTGGTGCGGTTCGGCCAAGGTTCGGACTATGCGCCGCTCAGCGTTCCTGTTGCAGCCACCTTGAAGGGCATCGCCCTGGGTGGCGATGTATTGGCCGAGCTGTACCAAGGCAGCGCGAATGCCCTGATCACGGTGGCTGATCGGCAGTCGATTTCCAGTGAGGAAAGCCGCTGGATCGGTTATCGCGCGCTGGGCTGGACGGTTTTCAACGCGCTCTTGCCCGTTCTTTCGGGACCCTTGGCCACCGCTGGCTGGCTGATCCAGGCCATGGCCGCGAGCAACGTCACGTTGGTCGCGCAGGCCAGCGGCGACAAGACTGCGGCAGATGATCAACTGGTGGATCTGCTCTTCAACATTGCGTTGGTATTGCTGATCCATACCTCCGAGCAGGCCATGGCGATCCGCGAGTTTCGCCAGCCGGTACTGCCGGTGCCTGCGAAGGCGGTGGTGACGACGCAGTTATCACTGACACCGGTGCAGGCCTTCGACGCCAACGCCCACCTGAGTTTTTCCTGGGCGCGTGCCCAGCACCGGCTCAGCCCCGAGGATGCCACTGCGTTGGCCAGCTACCGCGTTGCTGCTCCGCAGCCGATGCCCGAGCCTCTGCCACATGGTGCGTTGCGCGGTTTGTACCTGGATGGCGAGCGCTGGCTGTTGCCACTGGAGGGGCATTTCTATCAGGTCATGGTCGATGATGGGCAGGTGCGCATCATCGATGCCGCTCGCCCGCAGACACCGGGGCCCTGGGTGGAGCGCGATGAAGTCGGGCGCTGGCGTTTGGATCTGCATTTGCGTCTACGCGGCGGTGGACCCAAGCGCAGCATTGCGGCACTGCGGGCAGCCAATCGACAGCGGATGCAGGCCTGCGACCAGCAGATTATTGAATTCAACCAGAAGCGCTCGTCTTTGCACGAACAGGTCAACGCGGTATTGCGCAAGGTCAACCGTGCCTTCGAGGCCAAGGACAGCGAACGCCTCAGAGGGCTGCGCAATGCCCTGAGCGAGGCGACCGGCAATTATCTTGCCGCGTTGCGCCAGGTACTGGCGGTCAGTCTGGAGCTCAACCAGCTCGAGCCCTACGGCAACCGTGCCAAGGAGCAGGCCAGCCTGCTGTTCCAATTGTGTGAGGTGGGCCAGGAAGAGGTCATCAACCTGCGCTACAAAAGCCTGGATTATCGCGACAGGGCCGATGACATCAGTGCGCTTCTGGACGGCTCAGACATGAGCGAGCAGCAGTCTCGACTGTTTTTCGATTATGTCAGCGACAGTATCGATATCCTCGACAAGCAGGTTCAACTGAGCAAAGAACTCACCCAGTGGAAAGAGCAGCTGCGGCGCATGCCGATCGAAGGCGCGACAGCACTGGAGAAACTGGCCGCAAACTGGATCGAGGCATTGTCGATCCGACGCTGGATCGGCCTGCTGGTGGATGGCCTGGCGCTGACCAGCATCCGCCATATCGCCACCTCGCAAGTGGCTGATCGGATGATGGACTCGGTGGCCGAGCCGGTTCGCCTGGCGGCGCAGACCCATGCCGCGCTGGAAGAAACCGCCGAATACTCCCTCAACGATCGGGTCGAATTGCTCAACAGTCTGGACCTGCAATATGAGGCTGCCCAGCAATCCCTGGCGTTCTATACCAATGAGCATGGCGAGCAGTTGCACGAGCCTGCGCGTCTGCGCCTGGCCGGCCTGATTCAGGAATTGCGCGACAGTGCCCAGGCCGCGCTGGTGCCGCTGATTCGCGAACAGTTCAAGATGACCCGCAAGCAGCGCCAGCAGGCGCGTCACAAGAATATCTTCGTGACCCGTCACAGAGGGCTGGTGGTCGGGCAGCGTCGGACCAAGGTTACCGTCACCGATCGCGACATCGTCGACGTGATCGACCCCATCGAAAAGAAAGTCCTGGCCTCGTTTGGCAAGGATCCGGCACAGGCTGATTGGGAGGCGGTGGAAACACCCGCGGCGGCGCGTCCACGACCGGCGAGCCGCTCGCTGAAAACGGCGATCCGGCGTGGCAACCAGCTGTTGCAGGGTGCCGACCAGCAGACCCGCACGGCCTGGAAGGAAGCGCAAAAGCCCTATCTGCCGGTGGAGGTCGAGGATCGGCTACGGCTGTACGCACAGCAGTTGAATGAGGCGGCCGATGCCGTCGAACAGCAACTGACCCGCGACAATGAGGTGGACGAGGCCACCAGCCAGCAGACATCAGCCCATGGTCGCGCGCAGCTGTTTCGTAACAAGGCCGCCGAGTTGATCGAGCAAGGACGCCTGATCCGCATTCATATGGTCAAGTGGCAGCCCCCGGCGGCGGCTCGGGTTGACTACCTGTACCGTCAGGGTGCAGCACGGATCAGCCGCGTGGGGGCTCGCAGCAAGCTCAAACGCTCGCCCGGCTATCTGGAGGAATACCTGGTGGCCGACACGGCGGGAAAACCCTTGTGGTACGCCCACTTTCACTACGCGCATCCACGCGGCCCTCGTGATGCCTACACCGCGGCACACTTGAAAACCGTGGAGCAACGCTTCGACGGAATCGAGAAGCAAAAGACCGACGAAGCAACCCACGGCAAATGGATCGGGATACTGCGCAGCGAAATCGCGCCGCCTTACGATGAGGTGTACCTGGCGCTCTGAGCCTGGCGCTCGGCCTATCGTTGGCCGGGGCATGAAAAAAACGGAGCCTGATGATTCAGGCCCCGTCTTTTTTTTGCCGCATTCTTCACACTGATTGAACGTGCAGCCTTACTTGCGCTTCAACCCATACTGCTCGTCCAACATGCCAGGCGAGTTCGCTGCCTTGGGCGCGTAATCGCGTGGCGGCTCCGCATCGCGCGGCGGTGTCAGGCGCTCGCGGTGGGGCTGCGGCGCGTCCGAATGCAGGGCGGCGAGCAAGCGCTGGCGAGTGAGTTCGTCCAGGGCCAGACGGTCGGCGCCTTCGGCCAGGTGATCCTGCACTTCCTGATAGCTCTGGGTCAGTTTCTTGACCAGGATCGCGGTGCTGTTGAAATGGGTGACCACCTCGTTCTGGTAGGTATCGAAACGTTCCTGGATATCATCGAGCTGACGCTGTGTGCCATTGGGCACGGCACGGGGTGCCAGGCGCGCAACGGCAAAACCGATGACCACACCGACCACCAGGGCCAGGGTTGGCAACAACCAAACTAAGAGCGAGAGTTCCACGAGTCCTTCCTCTATAAACGGCTTTGCTTTACGTTAACGGCTCGGACCTGCGCTGTATACCGCGCACTTGCGCAATTTCACAGGCCAGAATCTTCCAGCTAGACGAGTCGACCCCTGTTAGGGTCACGGAGTTCACCCCTTGCTCATCCGCGAAACCGCAGTTTTCATCGACGGCCCGCAGGGCCCACTCGAAGCGTTGTACCTCGACACCGCCGATGCTACGGGCATTGCCTTGATCTGCCACCCCAATCCGGTACAGGGCGGGACCATGCTCAACAAGGTGGTGTCTACCTTGCAGCGCACCGCCCGCGATGCCGGCATGCTGACGCTGCGCTTCAACTACCGCGGCGTCGGCGCCAGCGCCGGAAGCCATGATATGGGCAGCGGCGAAGTCGACGATGCCTGGGCCGTGGCCCGCTGGCTTCGAGCGAAACACCCCGAACTGCCGCTGACGATTCTGGGCTTTTCCTTTGGCGGTTTCGTGGCAGCCACCCTGGCCGGCCGCCTGGAGGCTGAAGGCGAGGCGGTGCAGCAGTTGTTCATGGTCGCTCCAGCGGTGATGCGGATAACCGAGCGCTTGCCGCAGCAGGCCACGTTGACCGTGATCCAGCCGGATGCCGACGAAGTGGTCGATCCACAGCTCGTCTACGACTGGTCCGACAAGCTCGAGCGCCCCCACGAGCTGCTGAAAGTGGCAGAATGCGGGCACTTTTTCCACGGCAAGCTGACCGACCTCAAGGATCTGCTGCTGCCGCGTCTTTCGAACTGATGCCCGTCCACGGCTCCTGAACAAGAATCGACCCATGACCACTCGTATCCTGACCGGTATCACCACCACTGGCACGCCTCACCTTGGCAACTATGCCGGTGCCATCCGCCCGGCGATCGTTGCCAGTCGCCAGAGTGACGCCGACTCGTTCTATTTCCTGGCCGATTACCACGCCCTGATCAAATGCGATGACCCGCTGCGCATCCAGCGCTCGCGTCTGGAAATCGCGGCCACCTGGCTGGCGTCGGGTCTGGATGTGGAGCGGGTGACGTTCTATCGGCAGTCCGATATCCCGGAAATCCCGGAGCTGACCTGGCTGCTGACCTGCGTGGCCGCCAAGGGCCTGCTCAACCGCGCCCATGCCTACAAGGCGTCGGTGGACAAGAACGTCGAAACCGGTGAAGACCCTGATGCCGGCATCTCCATGGGCTTGTACAGCTATCCGGTGCTGATGGCCGCCGACATCCTGATGTTCAATGCGCACAAGGTCCCGGTCGGCCGCGACCAGATCCAGCACGTGGAAATGGCCCGCGACATCGGCCAGCGCTTCAACCACCTGTTCGGCAAGGGCCGCGAGTTCTTCGTCATGCCCGAGGCGTTGATCGAGGAGAGCGTCGCCACCTTGCCCGGCCTGGACGGGCGCAAGATGTCCAAGAGCTACGACAACACCATCCCGTTGTTCACCAGCGCCAAGGACATGAAAGACGCTATCTCGCGCATCGTCACCGACTCGCGCGCGCCGGGCGAAGCCAAGGACCCGGACAATTCGCACCTGTTCACCTTGTTCCAGGCCTTCGCCACGCCCGAGCAGAGCGCCGAGTTCCATGCCGCGCTGCGCGAAGGCCTGGGTTGGGGCGAGGCCAAGGCGCGCCTGTTCAACCTGCTCGATGCCGAGCTGGGTGAAGCCCGCGAGCGTTATCACCACTTCATCGAGCGCCCGGCGGAACTGGAAGACATCCTTCTGGCCGGCGCCGCCAAAGCCCGTGCCGTCGCCACGCCGTTCCTGGGTGAGCTGCGCGAGGCGGTAGGGCTGCGCTCCTTCCGCGAGCAGGTGCAGGTGACCACGGCAGGCAAGAAGAAAGCCGCCAAGGCTGCACGCTTCGTCAGCTTCCGTGACGACGACGGCAGCTTCCGCTTCCGTCTGCTCGACGCCAGCGGCGAGCAGCTGCTGCTGTCGCGCAGCTTCGCCGACGGCAAGGCGGCCGGGCAGGTCAGCAAGCAATTGCAGCAGGGCGGTGAACTGGACATCCGCAGCGATGCCGAAAGCTTCACGCTGTGGCTGGACGGCACCTGCGTGGCCGATGGCCCGACGTTCACCACGACAGAGGCCCGCGATACCGCCACCCAGGCGTTGCGCAAGGCACTGCAGCCCCAAGGGGAGTGATGCGACACCCTGTCGCAAAGCTCATTGCCATTATCCTGGGCCGTCGCTACAGTGACGGCCCGTTTTTGTTGCCTTGCTAACGAATATGACGCCCCTAGAACGATACCAAGCCGATCTCAAACGTCCCGAATTCTTCCACGACGCCGCCCAGGAAAATGCCGTCCGCCACCTGCAGCGTCTGTACGACGATCTGGTCGCCGCCGGGCACAGCAAACCTGGCGTGTTCGGCAAGCTGTTCGGCAAGAAGGAACCCAAGCTGGTCAAGGGGATTTACTTCTGGGGCGGCGTCGGCCGCGGCAAGACCTACCTGGTCGACACCTTCTTCGACGCCTTGCCGTTCGAGCAGAAAGTGCGGACGCACTTCCACCGCTTCATGAAGCGCGTGCACGAGGAACTGAAAACCCTCAAGGACGTGAAGAACCCACTGACGGTGATCGCCAAGCGGTTCTCCGACGAGGCGCGGGTGATCTGCTTCGACGAATTCTTCGTTTCGGACATCACCGACGCGATGATCCTGGGCACCTTGATGGAAGAGCTGTTCAAGAACGGCGTGACGTTGGTGGCGACCTCCAACATCGTGCCCGACGGCCTGTACAAGGATGGCCTGCAGCGAGCGCGCTTCCTGCCGGCGATCGCGCTGATCAAGGAGCACACCGAGATCGTCAACGTTGACAGCGGCGTCGACTATCGTCTGCGTCACCTGGAGCAGGCCGAGCTGTTCCACTCGCCGCTCAACGAAGCCGCCCAGGCGAGCATGCGCGAAAGCTTCAAGGCGCTGACCCACAACAGCACCAAGGTGGTCGAGAACGACCCCCTGATGATCGAGAATCGCGAGATCCGCGCGCTGCGCACCTGCGATGACGTGGCCTGGTTCGAATTCCGCGAGCTGTGCGACGGCCCACGCAGCCAGAACGACTACATCGAGCTGGGCAAGATCTTCAATGCCGTACTGCTCAGTGGTGTCGAGCAGATGAGCGTGACCACCGACGACATCGCCCGCCGCTTCATCAACATGGTCGACGAGTTTTACGATCGCAACGTGAAGCTGATCATCTCGGCCGAAGTGGAGCTCAAGGACCTGTACACCGGTGGACGTCTGAACTTCGAGTTCCAGCGCACCTTGAGCCGCCTGCTGGAAATGCAGTCCCACGAGTTCCTCTCGCGGGCGCACAAGCCCTGACAGACCGCAGGGTCTGTTTCGCGGCCGCTGACCGCTCCTACAATTGTCCGTAGGAGCGGTCCATGGCCGCGAATAATTCCCCGTAGGAGCGGACCGTGGCCGCGAAGGGCGCACCGCGATGCTTCCTCAAGCCGCCTGCATGAACTGCTGACGATAGCCATTGGGTGACAGTTCGGTGTGCTGGCGGAACAGCCGCGCGAAGAAGCTCGCATCGTCGTACCCCACTTCATAGCTGATCGTCTTGACGCTCTTGCGGGTACCTGACAACAGGCCCTTGGCAGTTTCGATGCGCAGCCGCTGCAGGTAATGCAGCGGCTTGTCGCCAGTGGCGGCATGGAAACGACGCATGAAGTTGCGGATGCTCATGCCGCGCTCGCGGGCCACGTCCTCGAAACGAAATTTCTCGGCGAAATGCTCTTCGAGCCATTGCTGGATGTGCAGGATCGGCACGTCTCGGTGCAGCTTCTGGCCACCGAAGCCAATGCGTCCAGGCGTATAGCTGCGTTGCACTTCGTACAGGGTATCGCGCGACACCGCCTGGGCTACATGGGCGCCACAGAACCGCTCGATCAGGTGAATGTACAGGTCGCAGGCCGACACCGGCCCGCCGGCACAGAAGAGGTTGTCCGCGTCGGTCAGGTGCTTGTCCTGATTGAGGCGAACGCCGGGAAAGCGTTGCTTGAATTCTTCGAAGAAGCGCCAGTAGGTGGTCGCTTCCTTACCGTCCAGCAGGCCACTGGCAGCCAGCCAGAACACGCCGCTGGCCTCACCGCACAGAACCGCGCCGCGGGCGTGTTGGGCGCACAGCCAGGGCAGCACCTGCGGGTAGCGCGCCGCAGCGCCGTCGAAGTCGCCCCAGCAGGCGGGCAGGATGATCAGGTCGGCGTCTTCCAGACCACCGTCCACCGGCAGCATGACCTCGCTGAAGCTGCGCACCGGCAGGCCGTCCGGGCTGACCAGGCGGGTTTCGAAGAGCGCATGGCGGTCCAGGCCCAGCTGCTTGCCGTAGCGCAGGCTGGCCATGTGGAAGAAGTCCTTGGCCTGCATCAGGGTCGAGGCCATGACCTGATCGGTGGCCAGAATGCAGACGCGCCGCAGCGCAGGCGTGTGGGGCGTGAAGATCATGATTTTATTCTTGTGGGGTGAAAGCGGTCAGGATATGGCCGAAGTGCCGCTGGATTCAAGCGAGGTCGCGAAGGGGAAGGGTATTGATCCCTTCGCGGCCGCTGACCGCTCCTACGAAAGATGTTCAGATCCCTGTAGGAGCGGCCAGTGGTCGCGAAGAGGCCATCAGCAACAGCAGCAATCGAAAGTCACGGCGCCGGATTCGGCTGCGCCTTGTGGATCGCCTCGATACCCGCCAGCACGTCTTCGGACAGCACCAGATCGATGCTCGCCAGGTTGCTGTCCAGTTGTTCCAGCGAGGTCGCGCCGATGATGTTGCTGGTCACGAACGGCTGCGCGGTCACGAAGGCCAGGGCCATCTGCGCCGGGTCCAGACCGTGTTCGCGGGCCAGCGCCACGTAGCGGCTGGTGGCAGCGATGGCCTGGTCGTTGGCGTAGCGGGTGAAACGGCTGAACAGCGCCAGACGGCTACCGGCCGGACGTGCGCCGTTCTCGAACTTGCCCGAGAGCATGCCGAACGCCAGGGGCGAGTAGGCCAGCAGCCCGCACTGCTCACGGATCGCCACTTCGGCCAGGCCGACGTCGAAGGTGCGGTTGAGCAGGTTGTACGGGTTCTGGATGGACACCGGGCGGGGCAGGTTGCCGCTGTCGGCCAGACCCAGGAACTTCATCGTGCCCCACGGCGTTTCGTTGGACAGCCCGACATGCCGGATCTTGCCGGCCTTGACCTGTTCGTCGAGCACCTGCAGGGTTTCCTGCAACGGTGTATCGAGGTGGTCCTGGGTGTGCTGATAGCCCAGCTTGCCGAAGAAGTTGGTGCTGCGTTCCGGCCAGTGCAACTGATAGAGGTCGATCCAGTCGGTCTGCAACCGCTGCAGGCTGGCATCCAGGGCCGCGACGATGTGCTCGCGGTTGAATTTAAGCTGGCCATCGCGGATATGGCTGATGCCGTTGCCGGGGCCGGCGATCTTGCTCGCCAGGATCCAGTCGGCGCGGTCGCCCTGGCGCTTGAACCAGTTGCCGATCACCCGCTCGGTGGCGGCATAGGTTTCCGGACGCGGTGGCACGGGGTACATTTCCGCCGTGTCGAGGAAATTGATGCCGGCCGTCTTGGCCCTTTCTATCTGCGCGAAGCCTTGCTCCTCGGTGTTCTGCTCGCCCCAGGTCATCGTGCCCAGGCACAGCGCGCTCACGTTCAGATCGGTACGTCCCAGCTTGCGATAGTGCATCGGTGACTCCTCTTGGCAAAGGAATCATAAAAGCAGGTTGATATTTTTTTCGCAATCTGGATAATTCGGCCCCTCTCTGTGAAGTGGAAGTGATGCCCCCCTCCCGGAAGAATTTTGCCGTGTATGTGACGCGAAGACCCGAGCCCCCCAAAAGTGTCCCGTGCCCGGCTGCCTTTGACTTGTCAAAGTAAGCACTATTCAGTAAGATCCGCCGTCTCTTTTTGCTGGGCGGCCCCTGAGGCTATAAAGAATGAAAACTTTTACTGCTAAACCGGAAACAGTAAAGCGCGACTGGTTCGTCGTTGATGCTGCTGGTCAGACCCTGGGTCGTCTGGCTACAGAAATCGCGAGCCGTCTGCGTGGCAAGCACAAGCCTGAGTACACTCCTCACGTTGACACCGGCGACTACATCGTCGTCATCAACGCCGAGCAGGTGCGTGTCACTGGTGCCAAAACCACTGACAAGATCTACTACTCCCACTCCGGTTTCCCGGGCGGTATCAAGTCGATCAACTTCGAAAAGCTGATCGCCAAGGCGCCAGAGCGCGTGCTCGAGACCGCGGTTAAGGGCATGCTGCCCAAGAACCCGCTGGGTCGCGACATGTACCGTAAGCTGAAAGTCTATGCGGGCGCTGCTCACCCTCATACTGCTCAGCAGCCCCAAGAACTGAAGTTTTAACGGAATAGTTCATTATGTCGGCGACTCAAAATTACGGCACTGGCCGTCGCAAGACCGCAACCGCTCGCGTTTTCCTGCGTCCGGGCACCGGTAATATCTCCATCAACAATCGCACTCTGGACACCTTCTTCGGTCGCGAAACTGCCCGCATGGTAGTTCGCCAGCCGCTGGAGCTGACCGAGAACACCGAGAAGTTCGACATCTACGTCACCGTCATCGGTGGTGGTGTCAGCGGTCAGGCCGGTGCGATCCGTCACGGTATCACCCGTGCACTGATGGACTACGACGAAGCACTGCGTCCGGCCCTGCGTAAAGCAGGCTTCGTGACTCGCGATGCTCGTGAAGTTGAACGTAAGAAAGTCGGTCTGCGTAAAGCGCGTAAGCGTCCGCAGTACTCGAAGCGTTAATTCGCGTCTTCGTTCCAGAAAAACCCGGTTCTCGCGAGCCGGGTTTTTTTTCGCCCGTCAATACGTGAAAGGCGCTGGTACACTGCGCGCTGGACAATGCAGATGCCTGTTGCAGCAGGCTAAGGTAGAGGATGGCGGACGAGCAGGGCAGGGTGTGTGACATCGACCAGGGTCGCCGTCGCTTTCTGGTCAGAACCACGGCGCTGGTGGGCGCTGCCGGTGCGGTCGGCGCAGCGGTGCCGTTCGTGGCTTCATGGCAACCCAGCGCCAAAGCTCGCGCCGCCGCTGCGCCGGTCAAGGTCAACATCGCCAAGATCGAGCCCGGGCAGCAGGTGGTCGCACGCTGGCGCGGCCAACCCGTTTTCATCTGTCGACGCACGCCGCAGATACTCGACAATCTTGCCCACGACATCGACCATCTGGCCGATCCCGAATCGCGCGACTCCGACCAGCCAACGTATGTAGACGCCGCATTGCGCGCCATCCGGCCCGAGGTGCTAGTGGTGGTCGGCATCTGCACGCACCTGGGTTGCTCGCCCACCTTCCGTCCCGAGGTGGCGCCAGCCGACCTGGGGCCGGACTGGCAGGGCGGGTATTTCTGCCCCTGTCATGGCTCGCACTACGATCTGGCTGGGCGTGTCTACAAGGCACAGCCCGCACCCTTGAACCTCGCCGTGCCACCGCATTACTACGAGAGTGCCGATGTGCTCGTGCTGGGTATCGATGGGGAGAGCGCCTGATGCGAGGCCTGTTGCAGTGGATCGAAGCGCGCCTGCCGGTGGGCAGAGTGTGGCGCAACCACCTGAGCCAGTACTACATCCCGAAGAATCTGAATGTTTTCTACATTTTCGGTTCTCTGGCGCTGCTGATGCTGCTCAATCAGTTGCTCACCGGCATCTGGCTGACCATGAACTACACGCCCACGGCTGAGGGGGCTTTCGCGTCCATCGAGTACATCATGCGCGACGTCGAATATGGCTGGCTGCTGCGCTACCTGCATTCCACCGGTGCTTCGGCGTTCTTCATCGTGATCTACCTGCACATGTTCCGCAGCCTGCTGTATGGCTCCTATCAGAAACCGCGCGAGCTGGTGTGGGTGTTCGGCATGTCGATCTACCTGCTGCTGATGGCGGAGGCCTTCATGGGGTACCTGTTGCCGTGGGGGCAGATGTCGTACTGGGGGGCGCAGGTGATCATCTCGTTGTTTGGTACCATCCCTATCGTGGGCGCCGATCTGGCCCAGTGGATCCGCGGTGACTACCTGGTCTCGGGCGTGACCTTGAACCGTTTCTTTGCCTTGCATGTGGTGGCCTTGCCGCTGCTGATCGTGGCGCTGGTGGTGCTGCACATTCTGGCGCTGCACGAGGTGGGCTCGAACAACCCCGACGGCATCGACATCAAGCGCCTGCGCGACGCGGACGGCAAGCCGCTGGACGGCATTGCCTTTCATCCCTACTACACGGTCAAGGATCTGCTCGGGGTGGCGGTTTTTCTGTTCGTGTTCAGCGCCGTGGTGTTCTTCTTTCCGCAGATGGGCGGGTACTTTCTGGAGCCGGCCAATTTCGAGCCCGCGAACGTGCTCAAGACGCCGGAGCACATTGCCCCCGTCTGGTACTTCACCCCGTTCTACGCGATTCTGCGCGCCGTGCCCGACAAGCTCATGGGCGTATGCGCCATGGGCCTGGCGATCGCCATTGTGTTCGTACTGCCCTGGCTGGACCGCAGTCCGGTGAAGTCGATGCGCTACAAGGGAGGGTTCAGCCGCGCTGCATTGGCGTTGTTCTGCCTGGCGTTCGTGGCGCTGGGCTACCTGGGTATGCAACCGGCCACGACCGCCGCGATCTGGGCGGCGCGGGTGTGCATGCTGCTGTACTTCTGTTACTTCCTGGCAATGCCGCTGTATACGCGTCGGGAAGTGACCCGGCCGGTGCCTGATCGGATTCCAAGCCGATGAGAGTGCTGATTGCGTTTGTGCTGCTGTCGCTGTCGCCGCTGATGGTCTGGGCGGCACCCGTCGCTTCAGGTGTGCAGCCTGTGGTGATCGACGTGACCGACAAGGCCGCCTTGCGCGACGGTGCGAACACCTTTGTCGGCTATTGTATGGGCTGCCATGGCGCGCAATTTCAGCGATACCAGGCGGTGGCTGACGACTTGGGCATACCCTATGAGCAGGTGTTGCAGACCCTGGCACCTGCAGGGGCGAGCATTGCCGATCACATGCAGACACGTTTGCTGCCAGCCGATGCCAAGGCATGGTTCGGCACCGAGGTGCCCGACCTGACGCTGATCGCTCGCGTGAGGGGTACCGACTGGCTGTACGCCTACCTGCAGGGCTTTCACGCCGACCCTGCGCGGCCCTGGGGCGTGAACAACATCGTCTACCCCAACGTCGGCATGCCCAATGTGCTGGAAAGCCTGCAGGGGCGTCAGGTGCTCGACTGCCCCGAGCCAGCGGTGCAGCCGTGCACGCGTCTACGCGTCATACCCGGTACCGGCAGCCTCGACGCTCGGCAATTCGACGACAAGGTCAGGAATCTGGTGGCGTTCCTGGCCTACTCGGCCGACCCGGTACAGACCAAAAGCCGGCAGATTGGCCTATACGTATTGCTGTACCTGGCGCTGCTGATCCTCTTCGCTTACTTGCTGAAACGCGAATACTGGAAGGACGTGGGTTGAAAGTGCGGTAAACTTCGCGGCTTGCTTGCGCCCCCTGCTGGGGTCGCTCGTTTTTGCATTCATACTCTATACGCGAGGAGGACCGCCATGGGCGTGACCAATCGGTTGGCCTGTTACTCCGACCCCGCCGACCACTATTCTCATCGGGTGCGCATCGTTCTCGCCGAGAAAGGCGTCAGCGCAGAGATCATCAACGTGGAAGGCGGTCGTCTGCCACCCCGGCTGATCGAAGTGAACCCCTACGGCAGCACGCCGACGCTGGTCGACCGGGACCTGGCCCTGTTCGAATCGACCGTGGTGATGGAATACCTCGACGAACGCTATCCCCATCCGCCGCTGTTGCCAGTGTATCCGGTGGCGCGCGCCAACAGCCGGCTGCTGATCCACCGCATCCAGCGCGACTGGTGCGGCCTGGCCGACCTGATCCTGGATCCGCGCAGCAAAGAAGCCGCCCGCGTTCAGGCGCGCAAAGAGCTGCGCGAAAGCCTGACCGGCGTGTCGGCTCTGTTCGCTGACAAGCCCTGCTTCCTCAGCGAGGAGCAAAGTCTGGTCGACTGCTGTCTACTGCCGATACTCTGGCGCTTGCCGATCATGGGTATCGAACTGCCGCGGCCCGCCAAGCCGCTGCTCGACTATATGGAACGTCAGTTCGCACGGGAGGCCTTCAAGGCCAGCCTGTCTGCCGCTGAACGTGAAATGCGCTAGGTTTTGAGGAGCCGTTGATGAACTCCAGTCGTCCCTATCTGATCCGCGCGCTGTACGAGTGGATCGTCGACAATGACTGCACCCCCCACATGCTGGTCAATGCCGAGTATCCCTCGGTACGGGTCCCGCAAGGTTTCGCCAGCGATGGCCAGATCGTATTGAACGTGTCGCCCAGCGCCGTACGCAACCTGCATATGGATAACGAGGCGGTCAGTTTCGACGGTCGTTTCGGCGGCGTATCGCACACGCTGTTCGTGCCTACGGGCGCCATTCTCGGCATCTATGCTCGCGAGAACGGTCAGGGCATGGTCTTCGATCTGGAGTCCCCGGAGTTGGACGAGGAGGACGCCGAATTCGAGGACATCGTCGAATCAGACGACGATGCCCCTCCACCCGGTAACCCCCCGCCACGGCCTACCGGGCGTCCAAGCCTGAAAGTGGTGAAATGAAAAAAGGCGATCCGCAAGGATCGCCTTTTTTGTTGCGCTCGTACCGCCCGGCAGGGGCGGCATCGATGGTCAGTCGATGTATTCGAACAGCTTCACGATCTTCTGTACGCCGGAAACGCCCTGCACCAGGTTGGTGGCCCGGGTAGCCTCGGCCTGGGTCAGCAGACCCAGCAGGTAGACGATGCCGTTCTCGGTGACCACTTTGATGCGCGAGCCAGGGATGGCGCTGTCGGCCAGCATCTGGGTCTTGATCTTGGTGGTCAGCCAGGCGTCGTTGTTGCGCGCCAGCAGCGAGGACGGTGCCAGCACCTGGATTTCGTTGTGCACTTTCTTGACCCGCTGCACTTCACTGGCCGCCTGCTCGGCGAGGGTCTTGAGGTCGGCGCGCGGGGTCTGTCCGGCGAGCAGGACCACACCGTTGTAGCTGGTCACGACGATGTGGGAATTCTTGTCCAGATCGATATTGGCCTTGGCGATATTCACCGACACCTTGGTTTCGATCAGCGAGTCGTCGATCTTGCTGCCCAGGGTGCGGGTACCGCGGTCATCGTCGATCGGGTTATCGCGGGTAGCAGTCAGAACCGAGCTGCAGCCGGTGACGCTCAAGGCCAGGCTCAGGGCCACTAGGGCAAGGCGGGTACGCTTCATTCTTCACTCCCGAACAGTTGGCTGTCGATCAAGTCGCAGAGGCAGTGGATCGCCAGCAGGTGAACTTCCTGAATGCGTGCCGTGACGTTGGCAGGCACGCGGATCTCGACGTCTTCAGGCAGCAGCAGGGAGGCCATGCCACCCCCGTCGCGGCCGGTCAGGGCAACCACCACCATGTCACGGTCGTGGGCGGCCTGGATGGCCTGGATGATGTTGGCCGAGTTGCCGCTGGTGGAGATGGCCAGCAACACGTCGCCGGGCTGTCCCAGCGCGCGGATCTGCTTGGAGAATACCTCGTTGTAGCTGTAGTCGTTGGCGATCGAGGTAATCGTCGAGCTGTCGGTGGTTAGGGCGATGGCGGGCAGGCTGGGGCGTTCCCGTTCGAAGCGGTTGAGCAGCTCGGATGAGAAGTGCTGGGCATCGCCGGCCGAGCCGCCGTTACCGCAGGACAGCATCTTGCCGTCGCTGAGCAGGGCGCCGACCATGACCTGGCTGGCTTGTTCGATGTACGGTGCAAGGACTTCCATCGCCTGTTGCTTGGTATCGATACTGGCCTGGAAAAGCTGGCGAATTCGGGATTGCATGTCCATCAAGGTGACCTTAAGTAAAGCGGCTGGTCGGGCAAGACCGCAACGCGGCGGCGGTTCCCGGCACAACAAGAATGTGCAGCCCGCAAAGCAAAGAGCGAGAACGCGTGGCTGGGGTGTCAGGTATCAGCTGTCGAAGGCATTGCGTATCCAGTTCAGGCGCGTGGCCTGGCTACCGCTGCCTTCCAGGGCGATCACGTCGAAACGGCATGGATGTTGGGCCCAGCGTGTTTCCTTGAGGAGGAAATACTGCGCGGCCAACACCAGCTTTTCGCGCTTGCGGGCATCGATGCTGGCCAATGCTCCACCCCATTGTGCGTGCAGGCGATAGCGGACTTCGATGAATACTACTGTATCGCCCTCTAGCATGACCAGATCAAGCTCGCCTCGTTTGCACAGCCAGTTCTGCGCCAGCAGCTCCAGGCCCAGTGCACACAAGTGCTCCAGGGCCTGCTGCTCGGCCTCGCGACCCGCCTTCTGTCGGGGGTTCAGCGACATTACGGCGTGGTGTTGGGCAGGCGCTGGACTTGGCCACCGACGAACTGCGCCCAGGGCAGTTGGCGTTCGATGCGTTGGTTGGCGCCCATGCCCAGGTTGCCGGACAAGCCTTCGACGCGGCTGTCAGGCAAGGCCTTGAGCTGGCCCAGACGGGCGGCCAGGGTGTAGGCGTCCACGCCCATGGCGTACAGCCGGCCCATGCTGCCGTTGGCCTGTGGCCACTGCCGAGTGACCTGCTGACGCAGTGGATTGCTGGCGTCGAGCAGCCAGGGCGTTTCGCAGAAGCGAATGCCGGTCATGTCGTTGTACTGAGCCTGGTCGCCACTGGCGCTGAACACGTGCGAAGTGGCGTAGACCGGAAGATCACCGGCGTACTGGAAGTTCAGGGTCGGCTTGATCTGCTGCGCCTGCTGAGGTGTAGCGGCCAGGAAGATGAAATCGATGTCCTGACGCCGCGAGCCCTGGGCGCCGCTGCTGCTCTGCAGCCCGCCGCCGGCGTTGCGCACATTGAGCATATCGGCAATCTGCTGAGCCAGTTGCACCGGTTGGTCGACGCGTTCGGCTGCGATCAAGGTGCCGCCGTTGGCTTCCCAGTCCTGGCGGAAGGCGTTGAGCACGCGGTCACCCCAGTCACCCTTGGGGATCATCGCAGCAGCGCTGTGCAAGCCATCGGCGCGGGCACGGCGCGACACTTCGCGAGCTTCGTCTTCGGCAGCCAGACCGAACTGGAACAGCTGGGGCGGCCCCATCTGGTTGGTGTCGCTGTAGTTCAGTGCCAGGGTCGGAAGGGGCAGTTGCGCACGTGCGGCCAGCTGTTTGACCAGTGGCTTTTCCAGCGGGCCGATCACCAGTTTCACGCCTTGGGCCTGAGCCTGGCGGTAGAAATCGTCGAGCGAAGTCAGGCGCGAACTGTCGATCACGTCGATCACCGGCGGCTTCTGACCGGCTTGCTGGGCCTGATAGTAGGCCGCCATGAAGCCTTCGCGCAGGGCGCGAGCCACGCCTGCAAGCTGCCCATCCTGCGGCAGCAGCAGGGCGATGCGAGTCAGGGGCTGGCTGGCCAGGGCCTTGAGTTTGACCAAAGGCGCAGGCAGCTGTCGCGCGGCCGGATGGGCGGCGTGTTGGGCTACCCAGGTATCGATGGCTGCCTGCTGCTGTTCCAGGGTGGCGGCGGATTTGACCGCCAGGGCCAGGCTCAACCAGCCGGCGAAGTCATCGGTGCCTTGATTCTGTAGTTGCTCGACGGGCAGCGAGCCCACCAAGGCCCAGATGGCCTCATGGTTCTGGGCCGCGGCGTCACCACTGAGCAGGGGCGCGATGAACACCCGCTCGCGTGCGGCAGCCAGGATCTGGCCATCGGCTTCCAGTGCGCGAGCACGAACCAGGTGGGTACGCACCTGCTGGTCGGCGGGCAACTCGCCCAGGCGCTGCAGGCTCGGATGATTGAGCGCGGCCAGCGCGGCCTTGGCGTCATTGCGCGTCAGTGCCAGCTCCGCGCTTAAGGTGCTGGCCAGTATCTGCAGGCCCGGCTTGAGCAGTTCGATACGCACCTGCTGCAGGATCTGGGTAGCGCGGGCCGAGTCGCCCTGGCGAGCGGCCTGATCCGCCGCGCTCAGGCGCAGGACCGCCGCCTCTTCCGGCGACTTGCTGGCGCTGGCGCGTTCGAGCAACTGTTCCACGGTGGCGTCCGGTGTGCGGGGCAGCTCACCGAGATTGGATGAAGGCGAACTGGCGCACGCAGCCAGCAAGGCGGCGAGGCATAGGGCAGATAGAAGCCGCAGGCAGGCTGTCATGGATATCTTCCTGATTTACTCGATCAATAGACGGGCAAGTGTACCCAAGCATCGGCCAGGGTACGACGAAGAAGGCTAGTCCGTCCTTATATAGGACGAGCAAATGTTTCACGTCGACTGCCCCGGATCGCTGGGCAAGCACTGGGTGGCGTAGAGCCTGTACAATGCGGGTTTGGCCGAACGACAAGGTGTGTGCTGTGACTGCTTCAAGCGCTTCTAATTCCACCCCGGGCACACTTTATGTAGTGGCCACGCCCATCGGCAATCTGGACGACATGAGCGCACGTGCGCTGAAGATCCTGGGCGAGGTGGCGCTGATTGCAGCCGAGGACACACGTCATTCGGTGCGCCTGATGCAGCACTTCGGATTGAATACGCCGCTGGCCGCCTGTCACGAACACAACGAGCGGGACGAGGGCAGCCGTTTCATCCAGCGATTGTTGGCCGGCGATGACGTGGCGCTGATTTCCGACGCGGGTACGCCGCTGATTTCCGATCCCGGTTATCACCTCGTGCGTCAGGCGCGTGCCGCGGGTGTGCAAGTGGTGCCGGTGCCCGGTCCCTGCGCGCTGATCGCAGCCCTGTCGGCTGCAGGATTGCCATCGGACCGTTTCATCTTCGAAGGTTTTCTGCCCGCCAAGACCGCCGGTCGCTGCGCGCGCCTTGAGCAGGTGAGGGAGGAGCCGCGCACCTTGATCTTCTACGAGGCGCCCCATCGCATACTCGAATGCCTGCAGGACATGGAAAAGGTCTTCGGCGGCGAGCGTCCGGCATTGCTGGCGCGCGAACTGACGAAAACCTTCGAAACCCTCAAGGGTTTGCCGCTGGCAGAGCTGCGTGCATTCGTGGAAGCCGACAGCAATCAGCAGCGGGGCGAGTGCGTGGTATTGGTGGCAGGCTGGACCGCGCCGGTCAGTGATGAGGCGGTCAGCACTGAGGTCATGCGCATTCTGGATGTGCTGCTGGCGGAAATGCCGCTCAAGCGCGCCGCTGCCGTGGCGGCAGAGATCACTGGCGTGCGCAAGAATCTGCTCTATCAAGTGGCGCTGGAAAAGCAGAAGACGTGATTCCGGCCCAGGTATGACCCATTGGTGCGATTAAAGCTTGTCCTGGCCGGTGCATGTCGTTAACCTGCGCGCCGGAGAGTCGATCGGACAGTCGCTGCCCGTTTTTGTTCCGCAACTCGTTGCTGGGCAAGCGGGGGGAGGAAAGTCCGGGCTCCATAGGGCGGAGTGCCAGGTAATGCCTGGGAGGCGCGAGCCTACGGAAAGTGCCACAGAAAATAACCGCCTAAGCGCGCAAGCGCCGGTAAGGGTGAAAAGGTGCGGTAAGAGCGCACCGCACGTCTGGCAACAGTTCGTGGCTAGGTAAACCCCACTCGGAGCAAGACCAAATAGGGTTCCATATGGCGCGGCCCGCGTTGGAACCGGGTAGGTTGCTAGAGGTGTCCAGCGATGGCCATCGTAGAGGAATGACTGTCCTCGACAAAACCCGGCTTACAGATCGACTCTCCACCTTTTTACTTCGCGTCCTGCTGTATTCCCCGCAAAAAAAGGCAACCAAATCCCCTCTGGTAATGTCGAAAAATTCTTAGTCTTGAGACTCTACTTTAAGTTCAAGGCGCAGATGCTTGAACTCTAAAGGCTTTATCCCTCCCTTGCGTGTCTCAAATACCGCTTTCCCTTCCTTTTGCGTTCTAAATCTCCGATCTATAAGGCTTTTCCCTACAGACGCGCCTTGACGGTGTGGTAGGGGGGTTCCTATAGTGTGCGCGAGTGGCGGGAAGTGGCGAAAAGTGGGTTTTTCGAGCTTAAAAATCTGAGTTCAGGGGAAACGCGACGTGTTTCGTGGAGCTAATCCGATCAACCTCGATGCCAAGGGACGGCTCGCCATGCCGAGTCGGTATCGTGACGAGTTGGATTCCAAATGCTCCGGTCAGCTGATCATCACGGTCGATACCGTCGACCCTTGCCTGTGTGTCTATCCACTGGATGAATGGGAACTCATCGAGGCCAAGCTGCGGGCCTTGCCATCGTTGGTGGAAAGCAACCGCCGTCTGCAACGCCTGCTCATCGGCAATGCCGTCGACCTCGAACTCGATGGCAGTGGACGTTTTCTGGTGCCCCCGCGTCTTCGCGAGTACGCCCGGCTGGACAAGCACGCGATGCTGGTCGGCCAACTGAACAAGTTTCAATTGTGGGACGAGGGTGCGTGGAATGCCGTAAGTGCGGCAGACCTTGCAGCTATACAACAACCGGGCGCCATGCCCGAAGAATTGCGTGATTTGATCTTGTGACTATTGATAGCGGCTTCAATCACATCACCGTGCTGCTCGACGAAGCTGTCGAGGCTCTGGCCGTGCGCGACGATGGTTGCTATCTGGACGGCACTTTCGGCCGGGGTGGCCATAGCCGCCTGATCCTGCAGCACCTGGGGCCCGATGGTCGCCTGTTGGGGTTCGACAAGGACCCTCAAGCGATTGCCACCGGGCAAGCGCTGGCGGCCGAAGACGGCCGCTTTGTCATTGTACAGCGCAGCTTTGCCGAGCTCGGTGCCGAAGTGCGCGAGCGCGGCATGCATGGCAAGGTCAGCGGCATCCTGCTCGACCTGGGCGTTTCCTCGCCGCAACTCGACGATGCCGAGCGCGGCTTCAGTTTCCTTCACGACGGCCCGTTGGACATGCGCATGGACCCGACACGGGGTGTAAGTGCGGCACAGTTCATCGCGACCGCCGCCGAGGAGGAAATCGCCCGCGTGTTCAAGGAATACGGCGAAGAGCGGTTCGCTCGTCGCATGGCCCGTGCGGTAGTGGAGCGCCGCGAAGTGCAGCCGTTCGAGCGCACCGCCGACCTGGCCGAAGTGCTCAAGGTGGCCAACCCGGCGTGGGAGAAGGGCAAGAACCCTGCAACTCGCGCGTTCCAGGGACTGCGTATCCACGTCAACAATGAGCTGGCCGACCTCGAGGCGGGCCTGGAGGCTGCCCTTGATGCTCTGGAAATCGGTGGTCACCTAGTGGTGATCAGCTTCCATTCCCTGGAAGACCGCATCGTCAAACTGTTCATGCGCAAGCTCACCAAGGGCGAAGCCGACAACCTGCCGCGCAACCTGCCGGTGCGGTTCGAAGCCTTCGTGCCCAAGGTCAAGCTGCATGGCAAGGCGCAATTCGCTTCCGAAGCCGAGCTCAAGGCCAACCCGCGCTCGCGCAGTGCCGTCATGCGTGTCGCGGAGAAGCTGCGATGAGCAAGCTGCTCAACAAGCCGCTGCCGGGCGGCAGTTTCCTCATGCTGCTGCTGTTCGTCGCCGTGCTGGTGTCGGCCATTGGCGTTTCCTACAGCGCGCACATCAATCGGCAACTGCTCAACACGCTGTACGGCGAGCTGAGCGAGCGCGACAAGGCGCAGGCCGAATGGGGTCGTCTGATCCTGGAGCAAAGCACCTGGACCGCACACAGCCGTATCGAATCCCTGGCCACCGAACAGTTGAAGATGCGCATCCCGGATGCCACTGAAATTCGCATGGTGTCGCCATGATGAAGCTCGACGGGGCACTGTTCCCGTGGCGGTTCCGCCTGATGGTCGGTCTGCTCCTGCTGCTGGTCGGCGGCATCGTTGCGCAGATCGTCTACCTGCAGGTGATCAACCGTGACTTCCTGATCGGTCAGGGCGACGCGCGCAGCATGCGGCACATCCCCATTCCCGCGCACCGCGGCCTGATCACCGACCGTAATGGCGAGCCTCTGGCCGTGAGTACGCCGGTGACCACCCTGTGGGCCAACCCCAAGGAAATGCAGCTGGCCAAGGACAAGTGGCCTGCGCTCGCACGCGCGCTCGGGCAAGACCCCAAGGCTCTGGCCGAGCGTCTGGAAGCTCAGGCGAGCAAGGAATTCATCTACCTGGTCCGCGGCCTGACCCCCGAACAAGGCGCGTCGGTACTCGACCTGAAAACCCCCGGTGTCTACGGCATCGAGGAATTCCGTCGTTTCTACCCGGCGGGCGACGTGACCGCGCACATGGTCGGCTTCACCGACCTCGACGATCACGGCCGCGAAGGCGTCGAGCTGGCCTATGACGAGTGGCTCGCCGGCGTACCCGGCAAGCGTCAGGTCATCAAGGACCGCCGTGGTCGGCTGATCAAGGACGTACAGGTCACCAAGAACGCCAAGGCCGGCAAGACCTTGGCGTTGTCCATCGACCTGCGTCTGCAGTATCTGGCCAGCCGCGAGCTGCGCAACGCTATCACCGAGAACGAAGCCAAGGCCGGCAGCATGGTCATCATGGACGTGAAAACCGGTGAAGTGCTGGCCATGGTCAACCAGCCGACCTACAACCCCAACAACCGCCGCACCATGCTGCCGGCGGCCATGCGTAACCGTGCGATCATCGACGTGTTCGAGCCGGGCTCGACCATGAAGCCGATCTCCATGAGCGCGGCATTGGAAACCGGCCGCTGGAAGCCCAGCGACAAGGTCGACGTGTACCCAGGCACGCTGCAGATCGGTCGCTACACCATCAAGGACGTGACCAAGACCGAAGGTCCGGTGCTTGACCTGACCGGGATTCTGATCAACTCCAGTAACGTGGGCATGAGCAAGGTGGCCTTCGATATTGGCGGCGAGAGCATCTATCGCGTCATGTCCGCGGTCGGCCTGGGTCAGTACACCGGCCTGGGCTTCCCGGGCGAGCGCGTCGGCAACCTGCCCAACCACCGTGAATGGCGCAAGGCCGAGACCGCCACGCTGTCCTACGGCTACGGCCTGTCGGTGACGGCGCTGCAGTTGGTGCACGCCTATGCGGCCATCGCCAACAACGGCCGTATCGTGCCCCTGACCATTCTCAAGAGCGACCAGCCGCCGACCGCGGCGCAGGTGATTCCCGAGAAGGTCGCCAAGACCGTGCAGGGCATGCTCCAGCAAGTCATCGAAGACACCCGCGGCGTGTATCGCGCGCGGGTGCCTTCGTATCACGTGGCGGGCAAGTCGGGTACTGCGCGCAAGGCCACCATCGGCTCGCGCGGCTACACCGAGAATGCCTACCGCTCGCTGTTCGCAGGCTTCGGCCCGATGAGCGACCCGCGCTACGCGATCGTCGTGGTGATCGACGAACCGAGCAAGGGCGGCTACTACGGTGGCCTGGTCAGCGCCCCGGTCTTCAGCAAGGTGATGTCCGGCACGCTGCGCCTGATGAACGTGCAACCTGACAACCTGCCGCCGCCGGTGCCGCAGCAGCAGGTCAACGCCGCACCGGCGACCCCATTGATAAAAGGAGGGCGCGGCTGATGACCATGCCCCTGAGCAAGCTTTTTTCCGAAGCCAGCCGCGATCCGATGATCCGCGAGCTAACCCTGGACAGCCGCAACGTGCGTCCGGGCGATCTGTTTCTGGCCGTACCCGGCAGCAAGGTCGATGGCCGAGCGCACATCACCGATGCGCTCAAGCTGGGTGCCGCCGCCGTGGCCTATGAAGTGGAAGGCGCCACCGTGCTGCCGCTCACCGACGTGCCCCTGATTCCGGTAAAAGGGCTGATCGCGCAGTTGTCGAGCATTGCCGGGCGTTTCTACGGCGAGCCGAGCCGCTCGGTGAATATGGTTGGCGTCACCGGTACCAATGGCAAGACCAGCATTACCCAGTTGGTGGCTCAGGCGCTCGATGCCCTGGGCGAGCACTGCGGCCTGATCGGTACCCTGGGCACCGGTTTCTACGGTGCCTTGCAGAGTGGCCGATTGACCACCCCCGACCCGATCGCCGTGCAGTCCACACTGTACGATCTTAAAAAGGGCGGCGCTCACGCCGTGGCCATGGAAGTGTCTTCGCACGCACTGGATCAGGGCCGCGTAGCCGCGCTGGATTTCGACATCGCCGTACTGAGCAACCTGTCCCGTGACCATCTGGATTACCACGGCAGCATGCAGGCCTACGCAGAAGCCAAGGCCCGACTGTTCGCCTGTCCAAGCCTGAAGTGCCGTGTGCTCAATCTGGACGATGCGTTCGGTCGCGAGTTGGCCGAGCAGGATCACGAGTCGCGGCTGATCACCTACAGCCTCAGCGACAGCAGCGCGACCCTGTACTGCCGCGACGCGCAATTCGATGACCACGGTGTGCGTGCCACGCTGGTGACCTCACACGGTGAATACAGCCTGCGCAGCAGCCTGCTCGGGCGCTTCAACCTGAGCAACGTACTCGCTGCAGTCGGTGCCCTGATGGGCATGGAATACCCGCTGGACGACGTGCTCAAGGTGATGCGCCAGGTGCAGGGACCGCAAGGCCGCATGCAGCGTCTGGGCGGTGGCGACAAGCCCCTGGTGGTGGTCGACTACGCGCACACGCCCGATGCCCTGGACCAGGTCCTGCAGGCCTTGCGGCCCCACGCCAAGGGCCAATTGCTGTGTCTTTTCGGCTGTGGCGGCGACCGCGACAGTGGCAAGCGTCCGTTGATGGCCGAAGTTGCCGAGCGCCTGGCCGACCGCGTGCTGGTCACCGACGACAACCCTCGCAGCGAAGATCCACTGCGCATCTTCGACGACATTCGTGCCGGTTTTTCCAGTGCGGCCAACGCGACCTTCGTGGCGGGCCGTGCAGCCGCCATCGCTCAACTGATCGATTCGGCTTCGGTCGACGATGTCATCGTGTTGGCTGGCAAGGGCCATGAAGACTATCAGGAGATCAACGGCGAGCGTCATGCGTTCTCCGACCTGCAGCAGGCCGAGCAGGCTCTGGCTGCATGGGGAGCGGCCGATGCTTGACGCCATGACCCTCAGCCAACTGGCAGGCACTCTGCACGGCCGCGTGCCGGGTGACGACGCGCGCTTCGACGGTGTCAGTATCGACAGTCGGGCCATCGCTGCAGGCGATCTGTTCGTCGCATTGGTCGGCCCTCGTTTCGATGGTCACGACTACCTCGACGACGTCGCCGCCAAGGGTGCGGTAGCCGCGCTGGTGCAGCGCGAAGTTCCAGGCTCCACACTGCCGCAGTTGGTCGTGGCCGACACTCGCCTGGCGCTGGGCCAGCTCGGCGCACTGAACCGCGCCGCGTTCACTCGCCCCGTGGCTGCCATCACCGGTTCGAGCGGCAAGACCACGGTCAAGGAAATGCTTGCCAGCATTCTGCGTACTCAAGGCCCGGTGCTGGCCACCCGTGGCAATCTGAACAATGACCTGGGCGCACCGCTGACCTTGCTCGAACTGGCGCCACAGCACACTGCGGCAGTGATCGAGCTGGGTGCATCGCGGGTGGGCGAAATCGCTTACACCGTCGGTCTGACCCGTCCACACGTGGCGCTCATCACCAACGCCGGCACCGCCCATGTCGGCGAGTTCGGCGGTCCGGACAAGATCGTCGAGGCCAAGGGCGAGATCCTCGAAGGCCTGGGCGAGGGTGGCAAGGCCGTGCTCAACCTCGACGACAAGGCTTTCCCGATCTGGCAGGCACGCGCCGGTCAGCATGCCGTGCTGACGTTCTCGCTGGACAACGCCGTGGCGGATTTTCATTCCAGTGCCCGGCACAGTGATGCCCGTGGTTGCCCGTCCTTCACCCTGCACGGGCCCGACGGCGAAGTCTTCGTCCAGCTCAATTTGCTCGGCACCCACAACGTGCTCAACGCCCTGGCGGCAGCGGCGGCGGCGCAGGCTCTGGGCGTGACGCTGGCCGGCATTCAGACGGGCTTGAATGCGGTGCAGCCGGTCAAGGGCCGCACGGTCGCGCAGCTCGCCCTCAACGACGCGCGGGTCATCGACGACACCTACAACGCAAATCCCACCTCGATGTGCGCGGCAATCGATATACTCGCCGGCTTTTCCGGGCGTACCGTCCTGGTCCTCGGAGATATCGGCGAACTGGGCGCCTGGGCCGAAGCCGGCCATCGCCAGGTAGGTGAATATGCCGTCGGCAAGGTCGACGCGCTGTACGCGGTCGGTCCATTGATGCGCCACGCGGTGACCGCGTTCGGTGCTCAGGGGCAGCACTTCGCCAATCAGGCAGACCTGATCGCGGCGCTGGCCGCCGAGCAGGGTTCCAATACCACTATTTTGATCAAGGGATCACGCAGCGCGGCGATGGAAAACATCGTGGTGGCGCTGTGTGGTTCTGGCGGGGAGAAACACTGATGTTGCTGCTGCTGGCAGAATTTCTGCAACAGTTCTATAAAGGCTTCGCGGTCTTTCAGTACCTGACCCTGCGCGGGATTCTGGGTGTACTGACCGCGCTGTCGCTGGCCCTCTGGCTGGGCCCCTGGATGATCCGCACCCTGCAGATTCGTCAGATTGGCCAGGCGGTACGCAACGATGGTCCGCAATCGCACCTGTCCAAGTCCGGTACGCCGACCATGGGCGGCGCCCTGATTCTCTCGGCCATCGCCATCAGCACGCTGCTGTGGGCTGATTTGTCCAACCGCTATGTCTGGGTCGTGCTCATCGTCACCCTGCTGTTCGGCGGCATCGGCTGGGTGGATGACTATCGCAAGGTGATCGAGAAGAACTCCCGCGGCCTGCCCAGCCGCTGGAAATATTTCTGGCAGTCGGTGTTCGGCCTAGGGGCTGCGGTGTTTCTGTTCATGACCGCCAACAGCCCGGTCGAAACCACCCTGATCATCCCGATGCTCAAGGACGCCAGCATTCCGCTGGGTGCCGGGTTCATCGTGCTGACCTACTTCGTCATCGTCGGCTCCAGCAACGCGGTCAACCTCACCGACGGCCTCGACGGCCTGGCGATCCTGCCGACGGTGATGGTCGGCGGCGCCCTGGGGATTTTCTGCTACCTGTCGGGCAACGTTAAATTCGCCGAATACC
The DNA here is from genome assembly GCF_001423465.1 of Pseudomonas sp. Leaf129. Classification (NCBI taxonomy): domain Bacteria; kingdom Pseudomonadati; phylum Pseudomonadota; class Gammaproteobacteria; order Pseudomonadales; family Pseudomonadaceae; genus Pseudomonas; species Pseudomonas sp. Leaf129. The sequence goes on from NZ_LMOC01000010.1 coordinate 256,627, forward strand.
TGTTGATTCCCTATGTGCCGGGTGCAGGTGAACTGATCGTCTTCTGCGGCGCCTTGATCGGCGCCGGCCTGGGCTTCTTGTGGTTCAACACCTACCCGGCCCAGGTGTTCATGGGTGACGTCGGCGCGCTGGCGCTGGGCGCAGCCCTGGGCACCATCGCGGTGATCGTGCGTCAAGAGATCGTCCTGTTCATCATGGGCGGCATCTTCGTCGTCGAGACGCTGTCGGTGGTGATCCAGGTCGCCTCGTTCAAGCTCACCGGTCGCCGTGTGTTCCGCATGGCGCCGATCCACCACCATTTCGAACTCAAGGGCTGGCCCGAACCGCGGGTCATCGTACGCTTCTGGATCATCACCGTGATTCTGGTGCTGATCGGCCTTGCCACCCTGAAGCTGAGGTAGAACGAGTGTCTCTGATCGCTTCTTCCCACTTCCGCATCGTTGTCGGCCTCGGCAAGAGCGGCATGTCCCTGGTGCGCTTCCTCGCGCGTCAGGGCGTGGCGTTTGCCGTGGCCGATACACGCGCAGCGCCGCCGGAACTGGCGACGCTGCGTCGCGACTATCCGCAGGTGGAAGTCCGTTGCGGTGAGCTGGACGTGGAGTTCCTGTGCCGCGCCGATGAGCTCTATGTGAGCCCCGGTCTGGCACTGGCGACTCCCGCCCTGCAGCAGGCAGCGGCGCGAGGCGTGCACCTGTCCGGCGATATCGATCTGTTTGCCCGTCATGCCAAGGCCCCGATCGTGGCGATCACCGGCTCCAACGCCAAAAGCACCGTGACCACGCTGGTGGGCGAGATGGCCGTTGCGGCGGGCAAGTGTGTGGCGGTTGGCGGCAACCTGGGGCAGCCAGCGCTCGACCTGCTCGATGACGATGTCGAGCTGTACGTGCTGGAACTGTCGAGCTTTCAGCTGGAAACCACCCATCAGCTCAATGCCGAAGTGGCCACGGTGCTCAACGTCAGCGAAGACCACATGGATCGCTACAGCGGGCTGCCGGCCTATCACCTGGCCAAGCATCGGATTTTTCGGGGCGCCCGCAAGGTCGTGTTCAATCGCCAGGATGCCCTGAGCCGGCCGCTGATCGGCGAGGGCATGCCGTGCTGGACGTTCGGCCTGAACAAGCCGGACTTCAAGGCTTTCGGCCTGCGCGAGGAAGGCGGGCAGAAGTACCTGGCCTACGAGTTCGAGAACCTGATGCCGGTCAGCGAACTCAAGGTGCGTGGCGCGCACAACCAGGCCAATGCCCTGGCTGCGCTCGCCCTGGGACACGCGGTGGGTCTGCCGTTCGACGCCATGCTGGCCAGCCTGCGTGAATTCACCGGGCTCACGCACCGCTGCCAGTGGCTGCGCGAGCGCGATGGCGTGGCCTGGTACGACGATTCCAAGGCGACCAACGTCGGTGCTGCGATTGCCGCCATCGAAGGGTTGGGCGCCGATATCGAAGGCCAGCTTGTGCTGATCGCAGGCGGCGACGGCAAGGGCGCCGATTTCACCGCGCTCGGCCAGCCTATCCAGCGTCATTGCCGTGCTCTGGTACTGCTGGGTCGCGATGCCGGCCGTATTGCGGCCGTTGTCGGGCCAAGCGTTGCCCAGGTCAACGTCGCCTCGATCGAGGAAGCGGTTCAGCGCTGCGCCGAACTGGCCCGGCCCGGTGATGCCGTGCTGCTCTCACCGGCCTGCGCGAGTCTGGACATGTTCAAGAATTATGAAGAACGCGGGCGACTGTTCGCCCATGCCGTAGAGGGCTTGTCATGATCTTTGGTGTCATCAAGCCATTCCCCTCGCCGCTGATCAGCGGTCGCGGGATCGATATCGACTTCGCCATGCTGGCCGGTTGCCTGGCGCTGCTGGGCCTCGGTCTGGTCATGATCACCTCGGCTTCTTCGGAAGTGGCGGCGGTCAACTCGGGCAACTCGTTGTCGATGATGATTCGCCACCTTGTGTATCTGGTGATCGGTATCGGCACCTGCATCGTCACCATGATGGTGCCTATCGCTACCTGGCAGCGCATAGGCGGTACGCTGCTGATCGCGGCATTCGGCTTGCTGGTGATGGTGCTGCTGCCCGGCATCGGTCGCGAAGTGAACGGGTCCATGCGCTGGATCGGCTTCGGCATGTTCAACGTCCAGCCTTCGGAAATCGCCAAGGTGTTCGTGGTGATCTTCCTGGCAGGCTATCTGGTGCGTCGTCAGCAGGAAGTGCGCGACAGCTGGATGGGCTTCTTCAAGCCGTTCTTCGTGTTGCTGCCGATGGCTGGACTGCTGCTGATGGAGCCTGACTTCGGCGCCACGGTGGTGATGATGGGTGCCGCAGCCGCAATGCTGTTCCTGGGTGGCGTGGGCCTGTTCCGTTTCGCCCTGATGGTGGCCTTGGCGGTGGGTGCGGTGTTCGTGCTGGTTCAGGCCCAACCGTATCGCATGGCGCGTCTGATCACCTTCACCGACCCGTGGAGCGACCAGTTCGGCTCCGGTTATCAATTGACCCAGGCGCTGATCGCCTTCGGTCGTGGCCAGTGGTTCGGCGTTGGGCTGGGCAACAGCGTGCAGAAGCAGTTCTACCTGCCCGAAGCCCATACCGACTTCGTGTTCTCGGTGCTCGCCGAAGAGCTGGGCGTGGTGGGTTCGCTGTGCACCGTGGCGCTGTTCGTGTTCGTCTGTATCCGCGGCATGTACATCGGTTTCTGGGCCGAGCGGGCCAAGCAGTACTTTGCCGCCTACGTGGCCTATGGCCTGTCGTTCCTGTGGATCGGCCAGTTCCTGATCAACATCGGCGTGAACGTCGGCCTGCTGCCCACCAAGGGTCTGACCCTGCCGTTTCTCAGCTACGGCGGCAGCTCGCTGGTCATCTGCTGCGCCTGTCTGGGGCTGTTGCTGCGCATCGAGTGGGAAAGCCGCTCGCACCTGGGTAGCGAAGAGGTGGAATTCAGCGAGAGCGATTTCGCCGAGGAGACGCCCCATGGCCGGTAAAGGCAATGTGCTGATCATGGCTGGCGGCACCGGCGGACACGTGTTCCCGGCCCTGGCCTGTGCGCGCGAGTTCCAGGCGCGCGGTTTCAGCGTGCATTGGCTGGGTACGCCGCGCGGTATCGAGAACGAGCTGGTGCCGGCCAACGGCCTGCCGTTGCATTTGATCGATGTCAGCGGTGTGCGTGGCAAGAGCCGACTGGCCCTGCTGAAAGCGCCGTTCGCCATCTGCAAGGCAGTGGTTCAGGCCCGCCGCATCATTGCCCAACTGCGACCGGTGTGCGTGGTCGGCTTCGGTGGTTACCTGACCGGCCCCGGCGGCGTGGCTGCGCGGCTGGCTGGTGTACCAGTGATCGTTCATGAGCAGAATGCCGTGGCCGGTACCGCCAATCGCCTGTTGGTGCCTTTCGCCAGCCGAGTCTGCGAAGCTTTCCCCGACACCTTCGCCGCTTCGGCCAAGCGCCGGACCACCGGAAATCCGGTGCGCAGCGAGTTGTTCATGGAAACTCCGCGCCAGGCGCTGATCGGGCGCCAGCCACGGCTGCTGGTCCTGGGCGGCAGCCTGGGCGCCGAGCCGTTGAACAAGCTGTTGCCCGAAGCCTTGGCGCAGGTTCCTGCACAGTACCGGCCCGAGGTGTTTCACCAGGCTGGCAAGAAACACGATGAGATCACCGCCGAGCGTTATCGCACCGCCGGTGTCGAGGCGCAGGTCGCCCCGTTCATCAAGGACATGGCCCAAGCCTACGGCTGGGCCGACCTGGTGGTCTGCCGCGCGGGCGCGTTGACCATCAGCGAGCTGGCGGCTGCCGGCCTGCCGTCGCTGTTGGTGCCTTTGCCCCACGCGATCGACGACCACCAGACACGCAATGCCGATTATCTGGCCCGCGAAGGCGCTGCCTTCCTCATGCCACAAGCGACAACCGGCGCGGCGCAACTCGCCGAGCGCCTGAAAGAGGTTTTGATGCAACCCGAAAAACTCCTGAGCATGGCGAGCACTGCCCGCCGCCTGGCCAAACCCGATGCCACGCGCAATGTGGTCGACGTCTGCCTGGAGGTGGCCCATGGTTGAGAACCAGAAAGCCATTCCGCAACCGGAAATGCGCCGCATCCGTCGTATCCATTTCGTCGGCATCGGCGGCGTGGGCATGTGCGGCATCGCCGAGGTACTGCTGAACCTGGGCTACGACGTCTCGGGTTCCGACCTCAAGGCTTCACCGGTGACCGAGCGACTGACGTCGTTCGGCGCGCAGATCTTCATCGGCCACCGTGCCGAAAACGCCGCCAGCGCCGACGTGCTGGTGGTCTCCAGTGCCGTCAACACCAGCAACCCGGAAGTCGCTACCGCTTTGGAACGCCGGATTCCAGTGGTGCCGCGCGCCGAGATGCTCGCCGAGCTGATGCGCTACCGGCACGGCATCGCCGTGGCCGGGACCCATGGCAAGACCACGACCACTAGCCTGATCGCCTCGGTATTCGCGGCCGGCGGCCTGGACCCTACGTTCGTCATCGGCGGTCGTCTGAATGCGGCTGGCACCAATGCCCAGCTGGGCACCAGTCGCTATCTGATCGCCGAAGCCGACGAGTCCGATGCCAGCTTCCTGCACCTGCAGCCGCTGGTGGCCGTGGTCACCAACATCGACGCCGATCACATGGCGACCTACGGCGGCGACTTCAATGTATTGAAGAAGACCTTCGTCGAGTTCCTGCACAACCTGCCGTTCTACGGCCTGGCCGTGGTTTGCCTGGATGACCCGGTGGTGCGCGAGATCCTTCCACAGATCGCCCGTCCGACCCTGACCTATGGCATCAGCGAAGAAGCCGACGTGCGTGCCATCAACGTGCGCCAGCAAGGCATGCTGACCCACTTCACGGTGCTGCGCCGCGACCGCGAGCCGCTCAACGTTTCGGTCAACATGCCAGGCAACCACAACGTGCTCAATGCCCTGGCAACGATCGCCATCGCCACCGACGAAGGCATCAGTGACAGCGCCATCGTTCAGGGCCTGTCCGGATTCCAGGGCGTCGGCCGGCGCTTCCAGGTGTACGGCGAACTGCCGGTCGAAGGCGGCAGCGTGATGCTGGTCGACGACTACGGCCATCACCCCCGCGAAGTGGCGGCCGTGATCGCCGCGGTGCGCGGCGGCTGGCCCGATAAACGTCTGGTGATGGTATATCAGCCCCACCGCTTCAGCCGCACGCGCGACTTGTACGACGATTTCGTACAAGTGCTCGCCGACGCCAATGTGTTGCTGCTGATGGAGGTCTACCCGGCAGGCGAAGAGCCGATCCCGGGCGCGGACAGCCGTCAGTTGTGCCACAGCATCCGCCAGCGCGGCCAGTTGGACCCCATCTATATCGAACGCGGCGTCGAGCTGGCGCCACTGGTCAAGCCGTTGCTGCGCGCCGGTGACATCCTGCTCTGCCAGGGTGCCGGCGACATCGGCGGCCTTGCCCCGCAGCTGCTCAAAAGCCCGCTGTTCGCGCAGGCCTCGGAGAAATCGCAATGAACATTCTGGATATCAACACCCTGCGTTCGCAGATCATGCCCAGCGACTTCGGTCGCGTGGCCGTGCTCTACGGCGGCAAGAGCGCCGAGCGTGAGGTGTCGCTGAAATCCGGCGCCGCGTGCCTGGAGGCCTTGCAGAGCGCTGGCGTGGACGCGTTCGGTATCGACGTTGGCGATGACCTGCTGGCACGCCTGCAAGCGCAGAAGATCGACCATGCCTTCATCATCCTGCACGGCCGCGGCGGCGAAGACGGCAGCATGCAGGGCCTGCTCGAGTGCCTGGACATTCCCTACACCGGCAGCGGCATCCTCGCCAGCGCCCTGGCGATGGACAAACTGCGCACCAAGCAGGTGTGGCAGAGCCTCGGTTTGCCGACCCCGGCGCATGCCGTGCTGGCGAGCGAACAGGATTGTATTTTCGCGGCTGGGGAACTGGGCTTCCCTTTGATCGTCAAACCCGCCCATGAAGGTTCAAGCATCGGGATGGCCAAGGTGAACAGCGTCGACGAACTGGTCGACGCCTGGAAAGCCGCCAGCACCTACGACTCACAAGTGCTGGTCGAACAATGGGTCCAGGGCCCTGAGTTCACTGTCGCGACGCTGCGTGGCCAGATGCTGCCTGCCATCGCGCTGGGCACACCCCACACGTTCTACGACTACGACGCCAAATACGTCGCCAACGATACCCAGTACCGCGTTCCCTGTGGCCTTGCGCCCGCCAAGGAGCAGGAACTCATCGACCTCTGCGCGCGCGCCTGCGATGCCATCGGCATTCAGGGCTGGGGGCGCGTGGACGTGATGCAGGACCAGCAGGGCCGTTTCTGGCTGCTGGAAGTCAACACCGCTCCAGGCATGACCGATCACAGCCTGGTGCCCATGGCGGCGAAAGCGGCTGGCCTGGATTTCCAGCAGTTGGTGCTGGCGATTCTTGCCGCCAGTTGCAAGGCGCGAGGGTAAGACCATGCACGGCCCAATGATTCGCCATCAGTCACCTGCCATCGGTCGCAACAAGCCGGTGCCGCGGGGTGCAAGCCGCATGGTGGCCAAGGAGCCACTGTCGGTGCGTCTGCCCAAGGCCAACTTCAGCATCTTCAAGAAGCTGATGTGGCCGGTGCTGCTGGTGGGTCTGGGTTTTGGCACCTATGAAGGCGCCCAGTACCTGATGCCCTACGCCGACCGCCCGATCACCAAGGTGTCGGTGCAGGGCGACCTGGCCTACATCAACCAGCAGTCGGTGCAGGAGCGTATCCAGCCTTATGTCGGCAGCACGTTCTTCAGCATCGACCTGACCCGCATGCGCACCGAGCTGGAGACCATGCCCTGGATCGCCCACGCCGAAGTGCGCCGTGTATGGCCCGACCAGGTGGTGATTCGCCTGGAAGAGCAACTGCCGGTCGCGCGCTGGGGCAACGAGTCACTGCTCAACAACCAGGGCCAGGCGTTCGCGCCTCGCGAACTGGGCAACTACGAACACTTGCCGCAGTTGTTCGGCCCGGCACGGGCCCAACAGCAGGTGATGCAGCAATACCAGGTGCTGAGTCAGATGTTGCGTCCGCTGGGCTATTCGGTAGCCCGGCTGGAACTGACCGAACGCGGCAGCTGGTTTCTCACCACAGGCGCAGGAAGCGCCGGCCCAGGCATCGAGCTGTTGCTGGGACGTGACCACTTGATGGAAAAAATGCGCCGCTTTATCGCCATTTACGACAAGACACTCAAAGACCAGATCACGAATATCGCGCGTATCGACCTGCGCTATGCCAACGGCCTGGCCGTGGGCTGGCGTGAAACGAGCGCCCCGACGGCGGACAAGCCCGCCGTCGCGAAGAATTGACAAGAGGCAGGACCATGGCAAACGTGCAAAGCGGCAAAATGATCGTCGGGCTGGACATCGGCACCTCCAAGGTGGTGGCGCTGGTGGGCGAAGTCGCGGCCGACGGTACGCTGGACATCGTGGGGATCGGCACCCATCCTTCGCGCGGCCTGAAGAAGGGCGTGGTGGTGAACATCGAGTCGACCGTGGCGTCGATCCAGCGTGCGGTCGAAGAAGCCCAACTGATGGCCGGTTGCCGCATTCACTCGGCGTTCGTCGGCGTTGCCGGTAACCACATTCGCAGCCTGAACTCTCACGGGATCGTGGCCATTCGCGACCGTGAGGTCAGCACGGCCGACCTGGAACGCGTTCTGGACGCAGCCCAGGCCGTGGCGATCCCGGCCGACCAGCGCGTCCTGCACACCCTGCCGCAGGATTACGTGATCGACAACCAGGAAGGCGTGCGCGAGCCCCTGGGCATGTCCGGCGTGCGTCTGGAAGCCAAGGTTCACGTGGTGACCTGCGCCGTCAACGCGGCTCAGAACATCGAGAAGTGCGTTCGCCGCTGCGGTCTGGAAATCGACGACATCATCCTCGAGCAGTTGGCCTCGGCCTACTCGGTGCTGACCGATGACGAGAAAGAACTGGGCGTGTGCCTGGTCGACATCGGCGGCGGCACTACGGATATCGCCATCTTCACCGAAGGCGCCATCCGTCACACCGCAGTCATCCCCATTGCGGGCGATCAGGTCACCAACGACATCGCCATGGCCCTGCGGACCCCCACGCAGTACGCCGAAGAGATCAAGATCCGTTACGCCTGCGCCCTGGCCAAGCTGGCCGGTGCCGGCGAAACCATCAAGGTGCCCAGTGTCGGTGACCGTCCGCCGCGCGAGCTGTCGCGCCAGGCGCTGGCCGAAGTCGTCGAGCCACGCTACGACGAACTGTTCACCCTGATCCAGGCCGAGCTGCGTCGCAGCGGCTACGAAGACCTCATTCCGGCCGGCATCGTGCTGACCGGTGGTACGGCAAAAATGGAAGGCGCGGTCGAGCTGGCCGAAGAAATCTTCCACATGCCGGTGCGCCTGGGCGTGCCGCATAGCGTACGGGGGCTGAGTGACGTCATCAGCAACCCCATCTATTCCACCGGCGTGGGCCTGCTGATGTACGGCCTGCAGAAGCAGTCCGATGGCTTGAACCTGTCAGGTATCAGCAACAGCAGCAGTTATAGCGATGACACCAAGGCTCCGGTGCTGGAACGGCTGAAGCGTTGGGTGCAAGGCAATTTCTGATTCAAAACGGCAGTAGCGGTAGGCGCACACAAATAGAGAAAGGAGAGGGCACATGTTCGAACTCGTAGACAACATCCCGCAAAGCCCGGTAATCAAAGTTATCGGTGTCGGCGGTGGCGGCGGCAACGCCGTCAACCACATGGTCAAGAGCAACATCGAAGGCGTTGAATTCATCTGCGCCAACACCGATGCTCAGGCACTCAAGAACATCGGCGCACGCACGATCCTGCAACTGGGTACCGGCGTCACCAAGGGCCTGGGCGCCGGCGCCAACCCCGAAGTCGGCCGTCAGGCCGCGATGGAAGACCGCGAGCGCATCGCCGAAGTGCTGCAAGGCACCAACATGGTCTTCATCACCACCGGCATGGGCGGCGGTACCGGTACCGGTGCTGCACCGATCATCGCCGAAGTGGCCAAGGAGATGGGCATCCTGACCGTTGCGGTCGTGACCCGTCCGTTCCCCTTCGAAGGCCGCAAGCGCATGCAGATCGCCGATGAAGGCATCCGTATGCTGTCCGAAAGCGTCGACTCGTTGATCACCATTCCCAACGAGAAGCTGCTGACCATCCTGGGCAAGGACGCCAGCCTGCTGTCGGCGTTCGCCAAGGCTGACGACGTGCTGGCCGGTGCCGTTCGCGGTATCTCCGACATCATCAAGCGTCCGGGCATGATCAACGTCGACTTCGCCGACGTGCGTACCGTGATGAGCGAAATGGGCATGGCGATGATGGGTACCGGCTGCGCCAGCGGTCCGAACCGCGCTCGCGAGGCCACCGAGGCGGCCATTCGCAACCCGCTGCTCGAAGACGTCAACCTGCAGGGCGCTCGCGGCATTCTGGTGAACATCACCGCAGGTCCCGACCTGTCGCTGGGTGAATACTCCGACGTGGGTAGCATCATCGAAGCGTTCGCCTCTGACCACGCGATGGTCAAGGTCGGTACCGTGATCGATCCGGACATGCGCGACGAGCTACACGTTACCGTCGTGGCCACCGGCCTGGGCGCGAAGATCGAGAAGCCTGTGAAGGTCATCGACAACACCATGCAGACCGCCGCCCAGACGCCTCCACCTTCGCAGCAGCCTGCTCGTCAGGACGCTCCATCGGTGAACTACCGCGACCTGGACCGCCCGACCGTGATGCGCAACCAGGCTCACGCCGGCGCTGCCGCTGCGGCCAAGCTGAACCCACAGGATGACCTGGATTATCTGGACATCCCGGCCTTCCTGCGTCGTCAGGCCGATTGATGCAATTTATCAGGGGTATTAGGGTGATTGGTGTTCAGCAAAGGTTCGGTCTGCTATCATCGCCAGCCTTTGTTGATACCAGTTCGCAATTTGCGCTGAAGCGGCCAATGCCATGATTAAACAACGCACCCTGAAGAATATTATCCGTGCCACAGGCGTCGGCTTGCACTCCGGTGAGAAGGTCTACCTGACCTTGAAGCCCGCGCCCGTGGATACCGGCATCGTGTTCTGCCGTGTCGACCTCGATCCGGTCGTGCAGATCCCTGCGCGCGCCCACAATGTCGGCGCCACCACGATGTCCACCACTTTGGTCAATGGCGATGTCAAGGTCGATACCGTAGAGCATCTACTGTCGGCCATGGCGGGCCTGGGAATCGATAACGCCTACGTCGAGCTCTCCGCGTCCGAAGTGCCGATCATGGATGGCAGTGCCGGACCCTTCGTATTCCTGATTCAATCGGCTGGTCTGGAAGAACAGGACGCGCCGAAGAAATTCATCCGGATTCTGCGTGAAGTGACAGTGACGGAGGGCGACAAGCGCGCCACCTTCCTGCCTTTCGAAGGGTTCAAGGTGAGCTTCGAAATAGATTTCGATCATCCTGTCTTCAAGGATCGCACTCAGACCGCCAGCGTCGACTTTTCCAGCACGTCCTTCGTGAAGGAAGTCAGTCGGGCGCGCACGTTCGGTTTCATGAGCGACCTTGAATACCTGCGCAAGCACAATCGTGCACTGGGCGGCAGCGTTGAAAACGCTATCGTGGTGGACGAGGCAGGCGTCATGAATGAGGACGGTCTTCGCTACGAAGACGAATTCGTCAAACACAAGATTCTCGATGCAATCGGCGATCTCTATCAGCTGGGTAACAGCCTGATTGGCGAATTCCGTGGCTACAAGTCGGGCCACGCACTGAACAACCAGCTTCTTCGTCGTCTGCTCGAGCAGGATGACGCCTGGGAAGTGGTTACGTTCGAAGATGCCAGCACGGTACCGATCTCTTACATGCGGCCAGCTGCGTTGGGTTGATACAACCTCTCTTTTCTGGTTTCACATTTATAGGCCACCCATTGGGTGGCTTTTTTTTTGGGTGTTGTTTTTTGGGGCGGGGCGGGGGGGCGGTTGGGGCGTGGCGAGCGCTCAGTGTGGGCGCTTGGCGTGAGCTGCCAGACGTTCCAGCGCCGCGCGCAGATTGGGATCGCTGATGCCCTCGGCGGTCGCCTGGATGTTCTCGCCCGCGCTGATCGACAGGTCGATGCTGCGCGCGCCGGCCTTGCTCTGCACGGTGGGCGGCTGCACCTTGAACAGGATGCGCGTCAGGCTGCTGAATTCCTCCAGCGCCTGCAGATCGCGTTGCAGGCGCTTCTGCTGGTAGCGCAGGCGCGTGGCCCAGTGGCCGTCGGTGACGATCAGCAACAGGCTGCCCTCGCGCCACGAGGCGACGTAGCAATGCTCGCGCGCCGCCGGCTGCAGTTGGCTCTCGAACAGGCGCTGCAGATGCGACAGGCGCTGGGCCTGGCTGAACAGGGCCTTGAGCGGTTTGGCTTCGCGCAGCAGGACTGCCGGTGCCCGGGCGGGCAGGGGGCGAAAGACCATGGGGATACACCTGAAGTTACAGAGTCGGCATGTTAACAGAATCCCTCGCCCACACCGTTTCACATGGACGACACAGGCCAGCTCTCGGCGTTTGAATGGATGACATCTGCACCTTGCGGGTTGAAGTTGGCGAAAAAGCCCTTATTGTAAAGCCGCCCCATTACAACGCTGTGCCAGCATCGTGGACATCGCGCCACTTTCCTCTCCATCGTTTCCGGGTAGAATGCTCGTTCGCATGCGGCCATGAGGGCTGCACGGGCGACTCACGGGGCCGCCCTCCATCCCTATGTGTGGAAGATCCTGCCAATATGTTTGCGCCTTTGTTAAAGAAACTTTTTGGAAGCAAGAACGAGCGTGAAGTACGACGCATGCTCAAGACGGTACAAGCCGTCAATGCCTTCGAAGAGCAGATGGTGGCCCTTTCGGACGAGCAGCTGCGCGCCAAGACCGCAGAGTTCAAGGCCCGCCTGGCAAAAGGCGAGACCCTCGACCAGCTGCTGCCCGAAGCCTTCGCCGTCTGCCGCGAAGCCGGCAAGCGCGTCATGGGTATGCGGCACTTCGATGTCCAGCTGATCGGTGGCATCACCCTGCACGAAGGCATGATCGCCGAAATGCGCACCGGTGAAGGCAAGACCCTCGTAGCGACCCTGGGCGTGTACCTCAACGCACTGTCCGGCAAGGGCGTGCACGTGGTCACGGTCAACGACTACCTGGCGCGTCGCGATGCCAACTGGATGCGTCCGCTGTACGAGTACCTGGGTCTCACCGTTGGCGTGGTCACGCCGTTCGCGCCGCCGGAAGAGAAGCGTCTGGCCTATGCTGCCGACATCACCTACGGCACCAACAACGAATTCGGTTTCGACTACCTGCGCGACAACATGGCGTTCAGCATGGAAGAGAAGTTCCAGCGCGAGCTGAATTTCGCCGTGATCGACGAAGTCGACTCCATCCTGATCGACGAAGCCCGTACGCCGCTGATCATCTCCGGCCAGGCCGAAGACAGCTCCAAGCTGTACACCGAGATCAACCGCCTGATTCCCCAGCTCGAGCAGCACATCGAGGAAGTCGAGGGCCAGGTCACCAAGGAAGGCCACTACAGCATCGACGAGAAGACCCGTCAGGTCGAACTCAACGAAGCCGGTCACCAGTACATCGAGGAAATGCTCACCCGCGCCGGCCTGCTGGCCGAGGGCGAGAGCCTCTACTCGGCGCACAACCTGGGCCTGCTGACCCACGTCTACGCCGGCCTGCGCGCGCACAAGCTGTTCAACCGCAACGTCGAGTACATCGTCCAGGACGGGCAGATCCTGCTGGTCGACGAGCACACCGGTCGTACCATGCCGGGCCGTCGCCTGTCCGAAGGCCTGCATCAGGCTATCGAGGCCAAGGAAAACCTGAACATCCAGGCCGAGAGCCAGACCCTCGCCTCGACCACGTTCCAGAACTACTTCCGCCTGTACAACAAGCTCTCGGGCATGACCGGTACGGCCGACACCGAAGCGTTCGAGTTCGCCCAGATCTACCAGCTCAACGTGATGGTGATCCCGCCGAACAAGCCGCTGGCGCGCAAGGACTTCAACGACCTGGTCTATCTGACTGCGGACGAGAAGTACGCCGCCATCGTTACCGACATCAAGGAAAGCATGGCCCAGGGCCGTCCGGTGCTGGTCGGTACTGCAACCATCGAAACCTCCGAGCACATGTCGCGCCTGCTCAACCAGGAAGGCATCGAGCACAAGGTGCTCAACGCCAAGTTCCACGAGAAGGAAGCGGAGATCATCGCCCAGGCCGGTCGCCCCGGCGCGCTGACCATCGCCACCAACATGGCCGGTCGCGGTACCGACATCCTGCTGGGCGGCAACTGGGAAGTCGAAGTCGCTTCCCTGGAAAACCCGAGCGAAGAGCAGATCGCACAGATCAAGGCCGACTGGCAGAAGCGTCATCAGCAGGTGCTCGAATCCGGTGGTCTGCACGTGATCGCTTCCGAGCGTCACGAGTCGCGCCGTATCGACAACCAGCTGCGTGGCCGCGCCGGTCGTCAAGGTGACGCCGGTTCCAGCCGCTTCTACCTGTCGCTGGAAGACAGCCTGATGCGCATCTTCGCCTCCGACCGGGTGAAGAACTTCATGAAGGCGTTGGGTATGCAGTCCGGCGAAGCCATCGAGCATCGCATGGTCACCAACGCGATCGAAAAAGCTCAGCGCAAGGTCGAAGGCCGTAACTTCGACATCCGCAAGCAATTGCTGGAGTTCGACGACGTCGCCAACGAGCAGCGCAAGGTCATCTACCACATGCGCAACAGCCTGCTGGCGTCCGACAACGTCGGTGACACCATTGCCGACTTCCGTCAGGAAGTCCTTGGTCAGCTGTTCTCCCAGCATATTCCGCCACAGTCGCTGCCCGAGCAGTGGGACGTTCCAGGCCTGGAAGCGGCCTTGCAGACCGATTTTGGCGTGAGCCTGCCGATCCAGCAGTGGCTGGATGCGGACGACAAGCTGTACGAAGAAACCCTGCGCGAGAAGGTCATGGTCGAGTTGCTGGCGGCCTACACCGAGAAGGAAGATCAGGCCAGCGCCGATGCCCTGCGCACCTTCGAGAAGCAGATCCTGCTGCGCGTTCTCGACGACCTGTGGAAAGATCACCTGTCGACCATGGACCACCTGCGTCACGGTATTCACCTGCGCGGCTACGCCCAGAAGAACCCGAAGCAGGAGTACAAGCGCGAGTCGTTCAGCCTGTTCCAGGAGCTGCTCGATTCGATCAAGCGCGACACCATCCGTGTGCTGTCGCATGTGCAGGTGCGCCGCGAAGATCCGGTCGAGGAAGAAGCGCGTCTGCGTCGCGATGCCGAGGAATTGGCGGCGCGCATGCAGTTCGAGCACGCTCCGGCGCCCGGCCTGGATCAGCCCGAAGTGTTGGCTGAAGACGCCGAAGTCGTTGCCGCCACCGCGTCGGAGCCCGTGCGCAATGACCAGAAGCTGGGCCGCAACGAGTTGTGCTGGTGCGGTTCGGGCAAGAAATTCAAGCATTGCCACGGCAAGATCGACTGATCGCGTTTCGACAGGCTTTGCAGCAACATCACGCCGCGACTGACGCTGGTTCCCAGGATGGGTGCCCGCGTACGGATCGCGGCGTTCGTCCCTCTACTGGCGGCGTCGACGATACGCCGCAGATTCCTCAAAGGAGTGCTCACATGGCTGTTGGTCTTGGTCCCTTGCCCACGCTGCATCCGGTTCCGGGTTTCGAGCTGGGCATCTCCAGCGCCGGTATCAAACGCCCCGGACGCAAGGACGTCGTGGTCATGCGTTGCGCCGAGGGTTCCAGCGTCGCCGGCGTGTTCACCCTGAATGCGTTCTGCGCGGCACCGGTCATTGTGTCCAAGCAGCGCGTGGGTGGCCCCGTGCGTTATCTGTTGACCAATACCGGCAACGCCAACGCCGGGACCGGCGAGCCGGGTCTGGCTGCGGCAGAGCGCACCACGGCGCGTCTGGCCGAACTGGCGGGCGTGGACGCCAGCGCCGTGCTGCCGTTCTCCACCGGGGTGATCGGCGAGCCGCTGCCCGTCGAGAAGATCGAAGGGGCCTTGCAGGCCGCGCTCGACGATCTGTCGATCGACAACTGGGCGGCTGCGGCCACCGGCATCATGACCACGGACACCCTGCCCAAGGGCGCCAGTCGCCAGTTCCAGCATGAGGGCGTCACCGTCACCGTGACCGGTATCAGCAAAGGCGCCGGCATGATCCGCCCGAACATGGCGACCATGCTGGGCTACATCGCCACCGACGCCAAGGTCGCGCCGGGTGTGCTGCAGGATCTGCTGCGCGACGGTGCCAACAAGTCGTTCAACCGCATCACCATCGACGGCGACACCTCGACCAACGACTGCTGCATGCTGGTCGCCACCGGGCAGGCGGCCTTGCCGGAAATCAGCGAGGCCAGCGGGCCGCTGTTCGCAGCGCTCAAGCAGGCGGTTCTCGAGGTGTGCATGGAAGTGGCCCAGGCCATCGTGCGCGACGGCGAGGGGGCGACCAAGTTCGTCACGGTCCAGGTCAACGGCGGCGGCAACCACCAGGAGTGTCTGGACGTGGCCTACACCGTGGCCCACTCGCCGCTGATCAAGACGGCGCTGTTCGCTTCCGATCCGAACTGGGGACGCATCTTGGCCGCTGTGGGCCGTGCCGGTGTGCCGGAGCTGGATGTCAGCAAGATCGACGTGTTCTTGGGCGATGTGTGCATCGCCAGCCGTGGCGCCCGTGCCGCCAGCTACACCGAAGAGCAGGGCTCGGCGGTGATGGCGCAGGAAGAGATCGGCATTCGGATCGAGCTGGGTCGCGGCGAGTGCAGCGAGACCATCTGGACCACCGACCTGTCCCACGAGTACGTGAAGATCAACGCCGAATACCGTACCTGACTGGCGCGCCCGGCTGCGCCTTGCAGGGGCATCCGGGCACTGGCAGTTCAGCGCGGTCTGGAGATCGAGTGAAACGAATACATGTAGCCGCCGCGGTGATCCGTGGCGCGGATCAGCGCATTCTGATTGCCCGCCGCGGCGATACCCAGCACCAGGGCGGTCTGTGGGAGTTTCCCGGTGGCAAGGTCGAGCCCGGCGAGACGGTGCAGGCGGCGCTGGCCCGCGAGTTGCGCGAGGAGTTGGGGATCGAGGTCAGCCTGGCGCGGCCGTTGATCAAGGTGCATCACGACTACGCCGACAAGCAGGTCCTGCTGGACGTCTGGGAAGTTACCGCGTTCACGGGTGAACCCCATGGTGTCGAAGGCCAGCCGTTGGCATGGGTCAGAGCGCGCGAGCTGCCAGGCTATGCGTTTCCCGAGGCCAATCGGCCGATCGTGGCGGCGGCCAGTCTGCCGGGCGAATACCTGATCACCCCGGACGGGCTGGACAACTCGACCCTGCTGCGCGGCATGCAGAAGGCGATCGCCGGTGGCATCAAGCTGCTGCAACTGCGCGCACCCAATGGCTACGATCCGCAGTACCGCGACCTGGCGGTGGATGCGGTCGGGTTGTGTGCAGGCAAGGCCCAGTTGATGCTCAAGGGGCCATTGGAGTGGCTGGGCGATTTTCCTTCGGCCGGGTGGCACCTGACCTCGGCGCAGCTGCGCAAATACGCCAGCAAAGGTCGACCGTTTCCCGCCGAGCGTTGGCTGGCCGCGTCCTGTCACGATGCCGAAGAGCTGGCGTTGGCGCAGCAGATGGGTGTTGATTTCGTCACCCTGTCGCCCGTGCAACCGACCCTGACCCATCCCGATGCGCAGCCATTGGGCTGGGATCAGGCGCGTGGTTTGATCGAGGGCTTCAACCAGCCGGTGTTCCTGCTGGGCGGGCTGGGGCCGCAGGATCAGGCGAAAGCCTGGGAGATCGGTGCCCAAGGTGTCGCGGGCATCCGCGCCTTCTGGCCGTCGCCCTGACAACCGCTCCGCGCACCTCCTGTAGCAGCGGCGCAAGCCGCGTCAGCGGTCACTCGATTTGGCTGGCTGCCAGAGAATCTCGGGAATGCCCTCACGCCGAGCAATGATCCGCGCAGCCACGAACAGCAGATCGGACATCCGGTTGATGTACGCCAGGCTCACCGCCGACAACGGCTCCACCGCGTTGAGCT
This sequence comes from Pseudomonas sp. Leaf129, assembly GCF_001423465.1. Classification (NCBI taxonomy): domain Bacteria; kingdom Pseudomonadati; phylum Pseudomonadota; class Gammaproteobacteria; order Pseudomonadales; family Pseudomonadaceae; genus Pseudomonas; species Pseudomonas sp. Leaf129. Next base: position 273,648 of record NZ_LMOC01000010.1, read on the forward strand.
GCTGACAGCGGCGCTCGGCTGTACGCGCCAGGCTGCGGCATACGTGGGCCTGGGCAATCAGCAGCGAGCCTCCCGGCAGAATGAAGTTTTCCAGCGGGCCCAGCTCGTCGTTCCAGGTATCGATGGCAGCCTCCAGGCGCTCTACTTCCGCTGCATCCAGCGCCTGGTATGCAGGCATGGCCAACTCCCCACCCAGATCGAACAGCCGATGCTGACAGGGCGCGAGCACTTCGCTGACCTCGTTCAGACGCGAGTCGTCGGCCAGCCCGGCCAGTAGCACGCCCAGCTGGCTGTTCAGGCTGTCGACTTCGCCGATGGCCTCCACGCGGGGATGGTCCTTGGGCACCCGACGGCCGTCGCCGAGCCCGGTTTCACCTTGGTCGCCGGTGCGCGTGTAAATCTTCGACAGGCGAAAGCCCATGTTCATATCTCCGTGGTGGTGAGGGGCAGCGGATTGCCGGCCAATGGCAGGCGCAGCGTGAAGCAGGTGCCCTGGCCGGGACTGGACTGCACTTCCATCTGGCCCTTGTGGTTGTTGGTGATGATGAAGTACGACACCGACAGGCCCAGCCCGGTGCCCTGGCCGATCTCCTTGGTGGTGAAGAACGGTTCGAAGATGCGCTTGCGCACGCTCTCGGGCATTCCCACACCGTTGTCCTCGACCTGGATTTCAGCCCATGGCGGGTTCAGTCGCGTGCGCAGGGTGATGCGTCCCGGTTCCTGTTCGTCGTTGCGCTGATGAATGGCCTGGGCGGCATTCTTCAGCAGGTTGAGCAGCACCTGCTCCAGTTCGTTGGCCGTTCCAGGCACCGGGCCCAGTGCCGGGTCGAACTGGCGCACGATGTTCTGCCCCTTGAAGTCGAAACCGATCGCCAGGTCGAAGTCGTTGCCGGCGATTTCCACGGCTTGATCGATCAGCGCCGGCAGCTCGCAGGGCGCCATTTCCCGGGTGCTGCGGCGGCTGAAGCTGAGCATGTGGGTGACGATCTTCGCGGCCCGTGCGCCAGCCTGCTGGATGCCGTCGAGCAACTGCGGGATTTCTCGTCCTTGCAGGTAGGCGTTCACCGCGGCCAGATCGATACCGGCGTCGCTGGCTTGCTCGAGGTTCTTCGGCAGGTCGGCCGAGAGGCGCCGCCTGACGTTCTGCACGTTGTGCAGGATCGCGCCCAGGGGGTTGTTGATCTCGTGGGCCATCCCCGCTGCGAGGCCGCCGACCGAGAGCATCTTTTCCGACTGCACCATCATTTCTTCCAGCGACAGGCGCTGGGTGATGTCGTCGATGCGAATCACCACTCCACGGCCGGCGCCGCCCATCAGCGGATAGAAGGTCAGCGCGTAATGGCGGGGCGTGTCGTCCTTGACCCAGGTCACCCGCTCGATCTTGGCCACCGTGTGCTGTTCGACGGTGGTCTTGAGTTGCGGCAGGAATGGCTTGAGTGGGGCGAACGCGAGAAAGATCGGTTGATTCAGCGCCTCGTCCAGCGGCGTGCCGGAAAGGGCGCTGGCCTCCTGGTTCCATTGGGTGACGTACAGTTGCTCGTCGAGGGCGATGAGTGCCGACGGCATGGAGTCGATGATGCTGTTGAGGTAGTTCTGGAAACCAGTGAGCTTCTTTTCGATCTTGCTGCGCACCTGGACTTCGAGTTCGAGCTTGCGGTTGGTGTGGCGGGTTTCCTCGGCCAGTCCCTGGGCCTGGTCGTAGGCCGCCTGAGACTCGTCGCGGGCTCGCTTGAGCTGCTGTTCGCGCGCCTCGATGCGCGAGAGCATGGTGTTGAAGGCTTCCGCCAGACTGCCGATCTCGTCATGGTTGCCGCGGCCTGCGCGCAGGGCGTAGTTCTCCTCGCGGGTGACCTGGCGCGACAGTTCTTCGAGGCGATAGATGGGCTGGGTGATCAGGCGCTTGATCTGCCGGGCGATGACCAGCCACAACAGCACGCTGAACACCAGGATGCCGAGGCTCGCAGTGAGGGTGCCGGTGTAGAACGCCACGGGCAGCTCGCTGCTGGCCACCAGCAACAGATGGCCGGCGTTGGGCAGTGGCACCAACTGGGTGCTGCGGAATTCGGTGGAACGCCAGCTTTCGATGCTGTCGAAGCGTGCGGGCATCTTCAATCGATCGCCGTGCTGCAATTGGGCCAGGCGCTCGCCCTGGGCATCGTAGATGGCGGCGGCGCGCAGGGGCGAATAGCCATTGAGCTCTTCGAGCAGGGCCTCGGCCTCCTGCGGCGAGCCCACCGCCCGCTGCGCGAGGCTGGGGTTGGCCAGCAGCCGGCCAATGGTCTGCAGGGCTTGGGGTGCCATGCTCTCCTGGGAGATCCAATAGGCCGCGCTGATGAACGTCAGGTTGGCGACCAGCAGCACGGTGGTCAACAGCACCAGCAGGGCGGCCAGCAGTTTTTGGCCAACCGGCAGGTTCTCGAGTCTCTGGCGCAGGGGCATGGGTGTGATCGCTTCCAAGGCAGTGCAGGGCAGAGCCGCAGTGTAGCAAAGTGTGCTGCAGGCACCGTGGGAGCGCTTATTGGCCGGAGAGCAGCTACTGTGATTTGCCTGACACATCGTGTCGCCCGTTTCGCGGCCGATGACCGCTCCTACAGAAGGGCGTACCTGCGGGAGCCGTTTCCGTGTTTCCCGGCCGATGACCGCTCTTACCGGACGTGCGGGCCTCCTGCAGGAGCGGTCTGCGGCCGCGAAAGGAGCGACGCTGCTTCAGGGCTTGTGCAGGGCCTTGATCAGTCGTGCCTGCAATGTGTGTAGACCCGGCACCTCGCACTGCCGGTCGAGCGCCGCTGCGCAGGCATAGCCCAGCAGGTAGTCGACCTCGGTTCGGCGACCCTGGTCGACGTCCTGATACATCGAAGAGTAGTTGGCGGCCGTCGCCTGGATGACCCTTATCACCTCTTCGTGCAGCCCGTCGGCGGCGTCTGCCTGGCCACACGCTCGCAGCAGTCGTGCCAGCTCGGCGCACAGCGCGGTCACTTCGTCAGGGTGATCGGCCAATGCCCCGTTGCGACAGCCATGCAACACGGTCAGCGGATTGATCGCGCAGTTGAGGGCCAGCTTGCGCCACAGGCGCGATTCGATAGCGTCTGTCCACTGATGCGCGATGCCAGCCCGAGCCAGGTCGGCCAGCAGCGCCGTCGGAGCTTCTGCGCAGTTTGGGTCGGCATCACCCAGCCAGGTCAGTCCCTGCCCGGCGAAGACCGCCTGGAAGTCACCAGCGCGATAGGCCCCTTCGGTCGTCGAAGCATAGATGCAGCGTGTGTGCGGCAGCATCCGCGCCACCGCTTGCTGACTGCCCATGCCGTTCTGCAACAGGATCACTTCGGCGCCCGGCACCAGGCGCGCGGCGACACTGGCGACGGCCGCCTGCGCATCGTAAGCCTTGCACGCCAGCAGCAGACGCGTGATCGGTCCATCACCGGCGACGCTCGTGGCGGGCAGCAGGTGAACATGGGTCTGCGCGCCTTCGGTCAAGCTCAGCCCACCGGCCTGGAGGTACGCCTGCGCTCGTGCGGCATCGCGCAGCAGCAGATGCACTGGCACACCGGCACGAGCCAGTCGGCACGCCCACAACACGCCCAGGCTGCCGACGCCCAGTACATGCCAGGTCCGATCCACTGGCTGCTCGGCCGCAGGCTCATGGGTGGGGTGTTGCTCGCGCATCGCAGACTCGCTCGAAAAATGGATGACCCGCGCCTGAATTCAAGCCGCAGGTGGCCTTTCACAATGCCGGCTCCCTTATAATGAGCGGGCATTTCAATCGTCAAGCCAGGCGCGCTCCTTCTTTCAACGAGCCGCCGATCATTTTCCGGAGAAAACACATGCCCTCGTTCGACGTAGTGTCCGAGTTGGACAAGCACGAAGTCACCAACGCGGTCGACAACGCCATCAAGGAGCTGGATCGCCGTTACGACCTCAAAGGCAAAGGCAGCTTCGCCTTCAAGGACCTCACGGTCACCCTGACCGCCGAAGCCGAGTTCCAGCTCGAAGCCATGATCGAGATCCTCAAGATGGCCCTGGTCAAGCGCAAGATCGACGTGCAGTGCCTCGAGATCAAGGACGCCTATGCCTCGGGCAAGGAAATGAAGCAGGAAGCCGTGCTTCGCGAAGGCATCGAAAAGGAACTGGCGAAGAAGATCGTCGCCCACGTCAAGGATGCCAAGCTCAAGGTGCAGGCGGCCATCCAGGGTGAGCAGGTGCGCATCACCGGCAAGAAGCGCGATGACCTGCAGGAGGCGATTGCCGCCCTGCGCGCCAAGGAATTCGGCATGCCCCTGCAGTTCAACAACTTCCGCGATTGATGAAACCTTGGGCTGCCCGAGGCGTCGGAGCAGGTGCCCCCGAGGGACGCGATCCCATGTGGTCGGGGGTATACGTGTATTACGGTGGTAGGAGAACCCCATGGATTTGAACGCAGAAGTCGATCATCTGGTACAGGCTTCACAAGCCTGGATTCCGATGGTCATGCAATATGCCAGCAAGGTCGTCCTGGCGCTGGTGGTGCTGTGTATAGGGTGGTGGCTGATCAACAGGGTCACCGCCAGCCTGCAGAAACTCTTGGCGTTGCGGCATATCGACCTGGCTTTGCAGCGTTTCATCGGCACGTTGGCCAACGTCGTTCTGAAGATTCTGCTGTTGGTCAGTGTCGCCTCGACCATCGGCATCGAAACCACTTCGTTCGTCGCTGCCATCGGTGGTGCGACCGTGGCCATCGGCCTGGCTCTGCAAGGCAGCCTGGCGAACTTCGCCGGCGGCGTGCTGATCCTGCTGTTTCGTCCTTTCCGCATCGGTGACTGGATCGAAGCTCAGGGTGTGAGCGGTACCGTAGACTCCATCCAGATCTTTCACACCGTCTTGCGCACCGGCGACAACCGCACGGTGATCCTGCCCAACGGCAACCTGTCCAACGGCATCATCACCAACACCAACCGTCAGCCCACGCGCAAGATCACCTTCGACATCGGCGTGGACTACGACGCCGACTTGCAGAAGGCCCGCGAGATCCTGCTGGACTTGGCCAAGGACCCGCGCGTGTTGCAGACGCCGGCACCCGAAGCCGTGGTGGCCGCCTTGGGCGACAGTTCGATCACCGTGTCCCTGCGCATATGGGTGAACACCGGCGACTTCGGCGGGGTGACCAACATGCTCAATGGCGAGATTCGTGATCGCCTGCGCGCCGAGGGTATCGACATTCCGTTCCCGCAACGGGTCATCCGCGTGATGCAGGAAGAAGCCAAGCAGCCAGTCTGAGCCGTCTTGCGAGGCGTAACGAAAAAGCCCCGGTCGTCATGGCCGGGGCTTTTTTTGTCACGTCGCTTCTTCGTCGGGCCCCTCGCGGGCGATGCGCGCATTCTCCTGCTTCCAGTGCAGGGCGATGAGCAGCAGCGTCGGCACGCCGAGCAGGGCGGTGATCAGGAAAAAGTTGTGATAGCCGAACTTCTCGACCATGACCCCTGAATAACCACCGATCAGGCGCGGCAGCAGGAGCATGATCGAGCTCAGCAGCGCATATTGCGTGGCCGAGAACTTGAGGTTGGTCAGGCTCGACAGGTAGGCAACGAAGGCCGAGGTGGCCAGGCCGGAACTGAAATTGTCCAGCGAGATGGTCAACACCAGCATCTTCAGGTTCGGCCCCATGTCGGCCAGCATCAGGAACAGCAGGTTGGTGCCGGCCGAAGTGATGCCGCCGATGAACAGGATCGGCAGGATGCCGAAGCGCACGATCAACAAGCCGCCGAAGCCGGCGCCGAGCAGGGTCATGATCAGGCCGAAGATCTTGCTGACGCTGGCGATCTGGTCCTTGGTGAAGCCCTGGTCGATGTAGAACACGTTGGCCATGACCCCCATGACCGTATCGGACATCCGATAGGTCGCGATCAGCCCCAGCAGCAGCAAGGCTTGCCAGCGGTAGCGCAGAATGAAGTCGTTGACCGGGGTCAGCACCGGCGCCAGCCCGCGGCGACCGACCGACGACAGGCACGCGGCGGTCAGAATGATGTAGAGCAGGGCACGCAGAAATGCCCGGTCTTCGAGCAGCAGGTCGATCAGGCTCTGGCTGCCGAACAGCACGCTGGCGAAATCGGTGTTGTACAGCTGGGTGAACATGGCCGGTACCGACACCAGCAGCACGATCAGCACGAACACCGACATCAATTGATGGCTGAAGCCATAGCGCGCCGCCGACAATTGCGTGCGCAGGGCCACTGGCGGTTCACGCATGACCAGGGTGGTGATCAGCGCTGGCACCATCAACAAGCCGAACAACAGATAGGTGTTGGCCCAGGCCTGATGCAGATAGGCAAATCCGGTGGAGCCGAAGCCTTCGGCGAAATACAGGGCGCCGGCGGTGGCCAGCAGCGCGGCCACACGGTAACCGGCCATGTAGCTGGCAGCGAGGGCGGCCTGGCGCTGATCTTCGGCGATCTCCAGGCGGTAGGCATCCACGGCGATGTCCTGGGTGGCCGAGGCGAAGGCGACCACGACGGCAATGGCGATCAACCACGACAGATGCTTTTGCGGATCGCAGAAACTCATGCCCACCAGACCGAGAATCACCAGTGCCTGTGCCAGCACCAGCCAGGAGCGCCGCCGCCCCAGCTTGCCGAGCAGCGGCAACCGCCATTGGTCGAGCAGCGGCGACCATACCCACTTGAAGGCATAGGCCAGACCGATGAGGCTGGCATAGCCGATGGTTTCACGGGCAACGCCTGCTTCACGCAACCACACCGAGAGGGTCGAGAACACCAGCATGTACGGCAGGCCGGCAGCGAAACCGAGCAGCAGAAGCACAACGGTGGAAGGGCTGGCATAAGCGGCGAGCGCGGCGCGCCAGGTTTTACGGGGCATGGGCTGGAATCTGCCTCAGTTTGCGAAACAAAGCGCGCACTCTAACCGCATGCTTGCTCTGGACGCCAGCCATGGCGTGCCATATCGACGCGATTCTTCATGATCAGTACGCCTTCGCTGCGCAGGCGCGCCCGTTGTTCGGCGCCGCTGGACGTTCCCGCCTCAAGGCTCAGCCGCCCGCCGGCGGCGACCACGCGATGCCAGGGCAGACGGGTGCCGTCCGGCAGTTGGCTCAAGGTTCGCCCGACCCAGCGCGCCGCGCGACCGAGCATGGCCAGTTCGGCGAGCTGCCCATAGGTCACGACTTTGCCTTCTGGCACTTGGGCCAGCACGGTGTAGAGCGCGGTGCGGCGAATGGCCGCGGCCTGATCGGGGTCATTCTGCAGTTGAGAATTGAACTCGTCTGTCATCTAAGTGTCTGTCCTTGCTCGGATCTAGTCCTACCGAATAATGCTGCATTTCCTACACATCAGAGCCCCCAGAATCTGCCTATGTTGCCTAGAACCCTGCTGTGCCTTGCCCTGGCTTCCACTTCTACCGCGACCTTTGCCGATACGGTCTGGCTGAAAAACGGTGACCGCATTTCCGGCAAGATTACCGTGTTCGACGGTGGCAAGCTGATGATCAAGACCGAATACGGCGGCTCGATTCCGCTGGACTGGAAACAGATCAAGACCATGGAGAGCGATCAGGAGCTTCTGGTTAAGCAGGATGACTATATGGGCGAGAAGCCCAAGTCGATCAAAGCCGCCGAAGATGGCAAGGTCATCCTGCAGAACGGTGAGGCGCCCAAGACCGTCGAACTGGCCAGCATCCAGCAGATCATCAAGCCCAAGCCCGTGGTCACCGACCTGCAGATCAAGGGCAATGTCGACATGGGCCTGGACTACAAGCGCGCCGAAACCGATACCGACGACTATAACGTCGCCTTCAAGACCACCGCCCGGCACGGCAAGTGGCGCCACATCGGCTCGGGCGAGTACAACCGCGAGTCCCAGGACAGCGTCGTCACCACCGACAATTTCGCCTTGGAATACTCCCTCGACCGCTTCTTCACCGATCAGTGGTTCTGGCAGGGGCGCCTGGATTACAAGCGCGACAAGATCGAAGATCTGGAGCGCCAGCGCACCATCGGTACCGGCCCTGGCTACCAGTTCTGGGATGACGAACTCGGGGCGTTCTCGCTGGGCGGCCTGTTCAACCGCACCGACTTCCAATACGCCGACGGCGACAAGGACAACTTCTATTCCGTGGCCATGAAGTGGGACTACAACCGCTACCTGATCGGCAAGACGGTGGAGTTCTTCACCAACGGCGAACTCGGCAAGCCGATCAGCAACGTGGCCGATTACAGCCTGGATGCCGAAGTGGGCCTGCGCTACAAGGTCACCGAGTGGGCATCGCTCAACCTCAAGGCCGAGAAGGATCTGGTCAGCGGCACCAGTGGCGCCGACCTCGACAGCACCCGTTACACGGCCGGTTTTGGCGTCGCCTGGTAACCCTGCAATACGCCGACACATGTCCGCCAGGCCCCGAGTGACGCGGGTTTTGCGGGCATGTGCGGTGCCATCGATTCGCCCCTGCCTTGAATTAACGATTTATTGACGTCATCTAGGGTCTACTGGAAGGCATTCTTCCGTAGAGGAAACCATTTGATGCGCGCTTTTCTATTGCTGTTCCTGTTGTTCCCCGTATTGGAACTGTACGTCTTCTTCAAGGTGAGCACCGCAATCGGGTTTTTCCCCGCGCTGTTGCTCATCATTGCCGGCTCGGTGCTGGGTGTGCTGGTGATGCGCGTGGCCGGTCTGGCCACGGTTCTGCGCACCCGCGCCAGCCTGCAGCGGGGCGAGCTGCCTGCCGAGCAGATGTTCAATGGCCTGGTCACTGCAATGGGTGGTGTCCTGCTGATCGTGCCCGGCTTCATTACCGATGTGTTCGGCGTGCTGTGCCTGCTGCCCTTCACCCGGCATTTCCTGATCCGCAAGGTGCGCGAGCGGGCCCAGGCGCAGGCCATGCGCCAGCGCGCGTTCGCCGACGATATGCCACCCTCGGGTGGTTCGACCCAGGCCTACCGCGCCCACGTGATCGAAGGCGAGGTCATCGAAGGTGAAGTGGTCGGACGCGAAACAGGGCGTACCGATCGCTGAAAGATGCCTTGCAGCTTGTCGACGGCGCCTTCGGGCGCCGTTTCTTTTGGCCGTTGGTATGGAAATTTTTCACCCTGGCCCTTGTAATCCCATGCGCCGACCTCATGTATGGGTCACCGCAAGGTTTGTGGCATCAGCGCCACACATGTTTCCGCGTCTTGCGCTGCAAGACGCGACCGGTTACGCCGGAAGATCCACGCCGCCGGTACACACCGGCCGATGAAAACCATAATTAGGAGAGATCGACAATGAAGCTTCGCCCTCTGCATGACCGCGTCGTTATCCGTCGCAGCGAAGAAGAGTCCAAAACCGCTGGCGGTATCGTTCTGCCAGGTTCGGCCGCTGAAAAACCCAACCGTGGCGAAATCGTCGCAGTGGGCACCGGCAAGATCCTGGATAGCGGCGAAGTCCGCGCGCTGGCCGTCAAGGTGGGTGACAAGGTGGTCTTCGGCCCTTACTCGGGCAGCAACACCGTCAAGGTCGACGGTGAAGACCTGCTGGTGATGAGCGAGAACGAAATCCTCGCCGTCGTCGAAGGCTGATACCACTGAACGCCCGTTACTCCCCAGTATTCAAGGAAATCGATCATGGCTGCTAAAGAAGTTAAATTCGGCGACTCCGCCCGCAAGAAAATGCTCACTGGCGTCAACGTCCTGGCTGACGCGGTAAAAGCGACCCTGGGCCCGAAAGGCCGTAACGTGATCATCGAGAAAAGCTTCGGCGCCCCGACCATCACCAAGGACGGCGTTTCCGTTGCCAAGGAAATCGAGCTCGAAGACCGTTTCGAAAACATGGGCGCGCAGCTGGTCAAAGACGTTGCCTCCCGTGCCAATGATGACGCAGGCGACGGCACCACTACCGCTACCGTTCTGGCTCAAGCCATTGTCAACGAAGGCTACAAGGCCGTCGCTGCTGGCATGAACCCCATGGACCTCAAGCGCGGCATCGACAAAGCGACCATCGCCGTCGTTGCTGAGCTGAAAAACCTGTCCAAGCCATGTGCCGATACCAAGGCTATCGCTCAGGTCGGTACCATCTCCGCCAACTCCGACAGCTCCATCGGCGACATCATTGCCGAAGCCATGGAAAAAGTCGGTAAAGAAGGCGTGATCACCGTTGAAGAAGGCACTGGCCTGGAAAACGAACTGTCGGTCGTAGAAGGCATGCAGTTCGACCGTGGCTACCTGTCCCCGTACTTCGTCAACAAGCCGGAAACCATGGTCGCCGAGCTGGACAGCCCGCTGATCCTGCTGGTCGACAAGAAAATCTCCAACATCCGCGAAATGCTGCCGGTGCTGGAAGCCGTTGCCAAGGCCGGCCGTCCGCTGCTGATCGTTTCCGAAGACGTCGAAGGCGAAGCTCTGGCGACTTTGGTCGTGAACAACATGCGCGGTATCGTCAAAGTCGCTGCCGTCAAGGCGCCTGGCTTCGGTGACCGTCGCAAGTCCATGCTGCAGGACATCGCCGTATTGACCGGCGGCACCGTCATCTCCGAAGAGATCGGCCTGAGCCTGGAAAGTGCCACCCTGGAGAACCTGGGCAGCGCCAAGCGCGTGACCATCTCCAAGGAAAACACCATCATCGTTGACGGCGCTGGCGTTGAAGGCGACATCCAGTCCCGTATCAACCAGATTCGTCAGCAGATTGGCGAAACTTCCTCGGACTACGACCGTGAAAAACTGCAGGAACGTCTGGCCAAGCTGTCTGGCGGCGTTGCAGTGATCAAGGTAGGCGCTGGCTCCGAAGTTGAAATGAAAGAGAAGAAAGCCCGCGTTGAAGACGCCCTGCACGCAACCCGCGCAGCCGTCGAAGAAGGCGTGGTACCTGGCGGTGGCGTTGCGCTGATCCGTGCTCTGGAAGCGCTGACCAACCTGACCGGCGATAACGCCGACCAGAACGTCGGTATCGCTGTACTGCGTCGCGCAGTCGAAGCACCGCTGCGCCAGATCGCTGCCAACTCCGGCGACGAGCCAAGCGTTGTGGTCAACGAAGTCAAGAACGGCACAGGTAACTACGGTTACAATGCTGCAACTGGCGTCTACGGCGACATGATCGAAATGGGCATCCTGGATCCTACCAAGGTGACCCGTTCGGCATTGCAGGCAGCAGCCTCCATCGGTGGTCTGATCCTGACGACCGAAGCAGCCATCGCTGACAAGCCGAAAGCCGAAGGCGCAGCTGGCGGCGGCATGCCAGACATGGGCGGCATGGGTGGCATGGGCGGCATGATGTAAGCGAGCCCTCGCGCTCTACCTGTTTACAGGTAAGAAAAACCCCGGCCAGTCATGGCCGGGGTTTTTTTATGCCTGCCCAGCCTATAAGCTGCGCGAGCCCCGTCGGGGCGACAGCAGCACTCGGAGATCTGCCCATGCGAATCCTATTGGTTGAAGACAACCGCGACATCCTGGCCAACCTGGCCGATTACCTGGGTATGAAAGGCTACACCGTCGACTGCGCCCAGGACGGTCTGTCCGGCCTGCACCTGGCGGCCACCGAACATTACGACCTGATCGTGCTCGACATCATGCTCCCGGGCATCGACGGCTATACGCTGTGCAAACGCCTGCGAGAGGATGCCCGACGCGATACGCCGGTGATCATGCTCACTGCACGCGATCAGCTCGATGACCGCCTGCAGGGCTTTCGTTCAGGTGCCGACGACTACCTGCTCAAGCCGTTCGCGCTGTCCGAGTTGGCGGCGCGCATCGAAGCGGTCCTGCGCCGTGCCCAGGGCGGTGGTCGTCGCTCGCTGCAGGTCGGCGATCTGATCTACGACCTCGACACCCTGGAAGTCACCCGCGAGGGCCGCCTGCTCAAGCTCAACCCGGTGGGCCTCAAGCTGCTCGCCGTGCTGATGCAGAAGAGTCCCCATGTGCTGCGCCGCGAAGTGCTCGAAGAAGCCCTGTGGGGCGATGACTGCCCCGACAGCGACAGCCTGCGCAGTCACGTCCACCAGTTGCGTCAGGTGATCGACAAACCGTTCGACAAGCCTCTGCTTCACACCGTGCATGGCGTGGGTTACCGCCTCGCCGAAGGCCGCGATGGAGTTTAAGCAGAGCCTCGCACAACGCATCATCATCGCCTTTGCCTTGATGAGCGCCCTGGTGGCGGGCGCTTTCGCGGTCGGTATCGTGGCCACCGTGCACCTGGTCGAGGAGCGGCTGATTTCCGCAGGCCTGGGCGGCGACCTGCAGCGCCTGCTGCTGATGGACAACGGCGCCGACTGGAGCCATCGCCCTGAACCCGACCAGTTGTTCTACTACGATGGAGGTCCCGGCGAATTCGAGCTGGCGCCGGACGTGAAACATTTGCCGGTCGGCTTTCACGAGGTGTTTCGCGACAAGTTGTCCTACCACGCGATGATCCAGGTGGTCGACGGGCGTCGCTACGCCCTGTTGCAGGACCAGAGCGATTTCGAAGAGCGTGAGCGCGTGCTGTTCGCCGTGGTACTGGTGGGTTTCGTTCTAAGCCTGGCCCTGGCGATCTTTCTCGGCTGGGTGCTGGCGCGCAAGGTCATGGCGCCCGTCGTGCGCCTGGCGCGTCAGGTGCGCCATCGCGATCAGATCCTCGGCATGGCGCCGCCCCTGGCGCCGGACTACACGGCCGACGAAGTCGGTGAGCTGGCCGTGGCGTTCGATGCCACCCTTGGCCGCCTGCGCGATGCACTGACCCGCGAGCGCCTGTTCACCAGCGACGTCAGCCATGAATTGCGCACCCCGCTGATGGTGCTGGCCAGTTCCTGCGAACTGTTGCTGGAAAATCCGGCGCTGCCCGAGCGGTCGCGTGCCCAGGTGCAGCGCATCGCGCGCGCCTGCGAGGACATGCGCGATCTGGTGCAGACTTTCCTGATGCTGGCGCGCGCTCAGCGCGATGACAGCGGCCGCGTGACGCCGGCCACCTTGGGCCAGGTCGCCGAAGACCTTATGACGCAGTGGCGACCCGCGATCGAAAAGAAGGGCCTGAGATTGGAATTCGTGGCCGGTGCGCCCCTGAGTCAAACCTACAACGGTACCTTTCTACACGCGGTGATGGGGAACCTGTTGCGTAATGCCCTGCATTACACCGATCAGGGCTTCATTCGCCTGACGCTGGACGCGACAAGCTTCCAAGTTGAAGACAGCGGCGTGGGCATTCCCGAGGCTCAGCGAGAGGCCATGTTCCAGCCTTTCGTGCGTGGCCCTGAAAAGCGCGGGGAGGGTCTAGGCCTGGGGTTGTCGCTGGTTCAGCGTATCTGCGAAGACCAGGGCTGGCAGGTCCAACTGGAGCCTGTCGAACCCCACGGCTGTCGCTTCACCATCGAACTTGGATTGGGCAAACACGCATTGGCCTGATGCTTGCTTCCAACTGCCGCGTGCCATTACTGTAGGAAATATCCTGTATCACCTAGGAAATTTCTGACAAATTTTTCACAGTGACATGACCTGGCCACGACGGTTGGATGAATAAGGTGTGCGCCATCTGTCCTAGAGGCGTGCCCCATGTCCGATCCCGTCAAGTTGGAATTTTCCGAGAAGTATGACCGCGCCCACGCGCAGAAATATTTTGATAAACATCGCAACAGTTTTGCTCGACGCATGTCACACAGGCGCGACGAGCAACTGGCCCGCAAGGCACTGGCGCTGGTCGGCGAGCCCGGCCTGGTGCTGGACCTGCCGTGTGGTGCCGGTCGCTTCTGGCCGCTGCTGGCCGAGAAGCACAACCGCGTGATCATCGGTGCGGACAATTCGGCGGCGATGGTCGAAACCGCGTGCGCCTCGCAACCCAAGGACATCGTGGAGCGGGTGCAGCCGTTGCAGACTTCGGCGTTCGATATTGCCCTGCCGGACAATTCGGTAGACAGCATCTTTTGCATGAGGTTGCTGCACCACATCGGTGAAGCCGAACACCGCCTGACCATTCTCAGGCAGTTTCACCGGGTAACCCGTGACAGCGTGGTGTTGTCGCTGTGGGTCGACGGCAACTTCAAGGCCTGGAAGCGTGAGCGGGCCGAACAGCGTCGACGTCTGCGCAACGATCAGGACGAGTATCAGAACCGCTTCGTGTTGCCTGCGGCAACCGTGGAAGCGGAGTTCATCCAGGCCGGTTTCCGTATTCAGGAGCGCCTGGACTTTTTGCCGATGTACGCCATGTGGCGAGTATACGTTCTACGTAAGGGGTAAGCAGGATGGCGGTTGAGGGCATGACGGCAGGCACGGCAAGCGGCAAGGCCGGCTTCGATCACTACTGGCGGCAGCAGGGCGCGTGGGTGGAGGAGCCCAACGTGCGCCGTGGCGGCGAAAGCGGCGTGCAACGCCTGTTCGCGGCCGACGGGCAGATGATCTACGTCAAACGTCAGGTCGGACACATCTATCGCAGCTGGCTGCATCCGTTCGGTCGTCCTACGGTATTGCGCGAACGCGATGCGTTGACCGCGCTCTACCAACTGGACGTCAACGTGCCGAAGATGATCTTCTGTGGCACCCAGCGCGACGAGAACAACGAGTGGCAAGCACTGTTGGTGACGAAGTCGCTGGACGGTTTCGAAGAGTTCGAGCATTGGTTGCAGGGCGGCGGTCGCGAGCGTCATGGCGAAGCAGTCTACGAGCAGGTTCTGCAGAGCCTGGCGACCAACCTGGCGCGCATGCACCGCGGACGCTGGCAACACAGCTGCATCTACATCAAGCACGTATTCGTCCGCGTGACGGGCGAAGGTAGCAATGCGCGCGGTGAAGTGGCGCTGCTGGACCTGGAGAAGTGCCGTCAACGCATGACCGCTCAGCAGGCGGCCTCACACGACATGAAGCAGCTGCGTCGCCATTCGTCGTTCAGTGATCCGGACTGGCGCAAGCTGATCTACCTTTATGAGGCGGCATTCGGCAGCTCCATCAAAGGTTTACAGTGATGAAACTAGAAATCGCACGAGGTTTGTTTCTGGTGGCGGCGCTAGGCGTGGCCACCGCGGCGGTAGCAGCGTGGGAACAACCGCGCTCGGCCATCCTCAGCGCTGCCCACGGCGAGGGCAACTGTCCGTTGCCGCGCTCCCAGAAGGCGCAGATGGCCGTCACTCCGGACAAGGATTTCATCCTGTTCATGCTTGGCCTGAGCCAGGGCGTACGCACTCAGGGGTAAGGCGCCCAGCTCACCTGTATTCAAGCCACGTTCAGGTGCAGGTACAGGTGATTGTCCCAAAGCCCCGACGGCAGTTGCAGCGGCGCTCCCACCAGCTGTGGAGCGCGGCAGTCGTAGTAGCGGCAGCGGCCTTGCCCCGAGGTCACCACGAAACCATCTTCCACGGCACCGACGCCCGCGCAATCGGGCAAGGTGCCGTCGTGCTTCACCGCACCGCTGTCCATGTCCCAGATGAAGAAACGGTTGGCCCTGGGCGCGGTGAGTGCCACCAGGCGCAGTTCGCTGTGCACTGCGACGCTGGCGGTGTAGTGCCCCATCGACTGCAATTGTTCAAGCGAAACAGGGAAGGCCTGAAAGGCCTGGCCCGGTCGCTTGACGGCCAGCAGCGGGGCGCTCTCGTGGCTCGGGCCCATGAACTGCTGACAGGCGAACACGGTATCGTCGGCACTGATCGCCAGATGCCGCACGCTGTTCATCGGCTGCTCCAGGCATTCCTTGCTCAGCAGCGAGCCATCGCGACGCATCATCACCAGGCTGGGCTGCATGGCGTCCAGGTTCATCTCGACCCGGCTTTCAGCTTCGGTGCGGATGCCACCGTTGGCCACCACCAGGGTTTCGCCGTCCGTCATCCATGACACCTGATGCGGGCCGATACCGTGGGTGGACAACTCGCCGCTGTGCACCAGGCGCCCATCGACGAAGCGATAGACACCCAGCACGCCACGGCCTGGATCGGTGGTGTCGTTCTCGGTGGCATATAACCATTCGCCGTCCTTGTGAATCACGGCGTGGCCATAGAAATGCCGATCAGGGCGCGATTCCAGGGTTTGCAGCAGCGCCCCATCGCGCAGGTCGATCAGGTAACTCTGGGTGCCGGGACGACGCGCGACGAAGAGGGCCACCGGCAAGGTCGGGTGGTCGACGATGTCATGACAGCGTTGGCCGACCTGGGTGGCGAACACCTCACGGCCGTCCAGCCGATAACCCACGGCGTAGTGCCCGCCATCGGCATCGTCCCGGGCCGACAGCAACAGCGGTTCACGCTGTGCCTGCCTGGACAGTGTCCAGTTGCCCAGAGTCAGGGCCTTGAGCAGCACTTGGGTCAGCTTCTGCGCCGAGCGTGCGATCATCGTCAGTCACCGTCGTTGGCATTGAAGCCCAGCTGGATGTTCAGGGCGCGGGCCAACTCGCCTTCGTGCAGGCGGTGGACCACGTTGAGGCTGTCGTAGAGGGTGTTGAGAAACTGTTTGCCGGCATCGTCGCCAAGCAGGTCGCCCAGGCTGCGCGTGTTGCTGTCGAGCAGCTTCATGGACGTGGCGTAGGCCGCATCGATCTTGTCGGCCAAGGCTTTCTGGTCGCTGGGTAGCAGGCCGCGCAGGCCCTTGTTGTCGACGCCGGCCCAGACGGTCTGCGCGGCCGCCAGACTGGCACGCACGCTGTGTATCGACTGGGCGCTGCGCCAGGCTTCGGCCTGGTAGGGTTGGGCGATGCCCTTGGTGAGGCGGCCCATGGGCGCGCCGAGCTTCTTCTTCAGGGTGTCGAGTGCGGTGACCTGGGCCCGCAGGACGTCGGCGATGGCCTCGTGGGAATCGGCGTAGCGCTGATTGGGAAACTTGGTCATCTGCGCAAGCATGCCGTCGGCGCTGTTCCAACTGGCGAGAATCTCTTCGGCCAGTGCTTTCTGGTGCTCGCCGATGGCAGTGAGCAGCGGGCAATAGCGAGCCTTCTGCGCGGCATCGGCAATTTCCGGCTTGCTGTCGAAAAGGATGTACTCGTACGCCGACAGGCCCTGTACCACCACGCTGGCCTTGGCCAGGCTCTGTGCATCGATGGGTTGCTCGGCGTTGGCGAGCTGCTCGACCTGGCGCCCGACCAGGTTTTTCTTGTCCGGCCAGAACTGCACCGACCAGGCCTTGTTGCCTTCGGCCAGCGGGCCGATCAGCAAGGGTTGCAGCTCGGCCCAGGCTTTTTGCGCCTTGAGGAAATCAGCGCGCGCGGCGTCCAGTGGCTGGGAGCCCTGGCAGAACGCCAGGGCGCTGGCGGCCAGTTGCCGATCGGCTTCTACCCAACGGCTGTAGGTCGGCAGGATGACCTGCTTGGCGATGGCGGCACTGGTGACGGCTTGCTGGTCTTGGGGCGAGCAGGCGCCCAGTGCCAGGGCAGCGAGGCCGGTGAAGAGCAGCTTGGGACGGAACATGTAGGCTCCTGAAACGTGTAGTCATCTAGAGAGAGTTCAAGAACGCCAGCAGCGCAGCGCGCTGCTGGTCGTCGAATTGCAATACCTGCTGTTTGGCCGTTTCGGCCTCGCCGCCATGCCACAGCACGGCTTCGAGAAGGTTGCGCGCACGGCCGTCGTGAAGGAACTGGCTGTGCCCGCTGACCGTTTCGCTCAAGCCGATGCCCCACAGCGGCGGCGTCCGCCAGTCCTGTGCGCCGGCCTTGAACTCGCTGCGTCCGTCGGCCAAGCCTGGACCCATGTCGTGCAGCAGCAGATCGGTATAGGGGCGAATCGTCTGGTTGCGCAACTCCGGTTCCGCGGCGTCGCTTGCCGTGGTGTATTGCGCCACATGGCAACCCTGACAGCCAGCCTGGTAGAACAGATTCTTGCCGGCCAGCACCTGCGCAGAGTCGACGTCGCGTCGCGCCGGTACGCCGAGGTTGCGGGTGTAGAACAGCACCAGGCGCAGAATGTTATCACTGACTTCGGGTTCGCCGCCCGGGCCATTGCCATTGATCGCCCCACGGCAGGCGGTTTGCGCCGCCGTGCACTCATCGAACGGACGCAGCGAAGTGGTCAGCCCCATGTCGCCGGAGAAGGCATGCACATTCTGCTGATTCAGGTTGGGCTGCCCGGCTTTCCAGCCGAAGCGGCCGAGCACGGTACGGTTCTGGGCATCGTCCCATACCTGATTGGGCCGGCCCTTGACCGGGCCGGCGCTCTCGGCCTGGTGGCGGGCATTGGCCAGGATGTCCTGCTCGCTGATCGCTTCGAGCAGGCCCAGACCGATCATCGGTGGCGCGATCCGCGCCGAGAAGCGTGTATCGGGATGCAGGTCGCCGTAGCCCAGTTGGCTGATCTGCAGCTGCGGCTTGCGCAGTTCGATCTGCGTACCGTCCTTGAAGCGCACCGGCACGCTCTGGTAGGTCACCCGCACCTTGCCTTCAGGGGCGTGACCGGGGATGGCCATGTCCTGCAATTGCGTGCCATAGACCGGTTCGGGCACCACGCCCAGGCGCTCGATCTCGCGCAGGTAGTTCGGGCTGTCGGGCAGCGACAGGCGTACCAGCATGGACACGGCACTCAGCGCGTCGTCCTCGGGCGGGTGGCCGCGACCGTCCTTGATGTGGCAGTTCTGGCAGGCGTTGGTGTTGAACAGTGGCCCCAGGCCGTCGCGCGCGGTGGTGGTGGATGGCGCGATGACCCACGGACTGCGGAAGAAACTGTTGCCCACGCTGAAATCCAGGCGCCGGACCGGCGACAGATTGGCCGAAGGCATGGAGTAGGCATTGACGTCGAATTTGCGCACCGTGGCCTGGCCCGCGCTGTTCGCTTCGCCAGGTTCGGCCTGGGTGAAGCGCGGGGCGTCGTCGCACCCGCCCAGGCCGCAGGCCAGAAGCAGAGAGACGAAGCAGGGCAGGGCTGTGCGCATGGTCTGGAAGCTGTGGGAATCGGTTGAATGTTTGGCGATGGGGCTGTGAAAGCCTGGCGGGCAGCGGACTCGCCGCGCGCTTCGCCTGTACGGGCTTTCGAGCCTTGGGTGAACGGGCTGCACCGGACGCGCGAGTGCCTGT
This sequence comes from Pseudomonas sp. Leaf129, assembly GCF_001423465.1. Classification (NCBI taxonomy): domain Bacteria; kingdom Pseudomonadati; phylum Pseudomonadota; class Gammaproteobacteria; order Pseudomonadales; family Pseudomonadaceae; genus Pseudomonas; species Pseudomonas sp. Leaf129. Next base: position 292,541 of record NZ_LMOC01000010.1, read on the forward strand.
CGGTGCAGCCCGGATCGATCAGAACTCGTGGTCGGCGGTGTCCGGGTTGAGATCGGTGATACCCAGTTTGCCGGCGGCCTGCTCGATAGCGCCGGTCTGCTTGACCAGGGCGGCGATGGCATCGCGCACCACTTGCTGGCCAGCGGTGTTATCGCTGCTGATCAGCTGATCGAAGTGCTCGCCCTTGTTGGCGCGGTCGACGATGGCCTGCATCTTGGCTTCGGTGTCGGCAAGATCGGCCTTCAACGCGGTATCGGTAGCTGGGTCGGCCTTGGCCACCAGCGAGGACAGGCTTGCACCGGTCAGCTTGGTGCCATCGGTACGCGTGTACTCGCCCAGGTAGACGTTGCGGATACCCTTGGCGTTGTAGAACGCCGAGTTGTGCGTGTTGTCGCTGAAGCAGTCGTGCTCGTCTTCCGGCGAGTTGGCTTCCAGGGCGACCTTCATGCGCTCGCCGGCCAATTCGCCGAGGGACAGGCTGCCCATGCCGAAGAGCATCTTGCGCAGGCCGCTGTCGACCGGCTCGCCCACCAGGGTGGCGCGGTAGTTGTCGGCGACGTTGGGTTTCCAGTTGGCGAGCATCTCTTCGAGGTCGCTGACCAGCAGGTCGGTGACGGCCTTGAGGTAGGCACGACGACGGTCGTTGTGGCCACCGGTGGCACCGGCGCCTTCCAGGTAGTCGGACGCTGGGCGGTTGCCGGCGCCTGGGCCGGTACCGTTGAGGTCCTGGCCCCAGAGCAGGAATTCGATGGCGTGGTAGCCGGTAGCGACGTTGGCTTCCGAACCACCGAGTTCGTTCAGGCTGGCGAGCTTCTCGGGGGTGATGTCGCTGACGTCGACCTTGTCTTCACCGACCTGGATGATTTTGTTGGCGATGATGTTGGCGGTAGCGCCGGGGTTGCCCAGGGCGTGCTCGTAGCTCTTGTCGGTGTAGTCGATCAGGCCTTCGTCCAGGGGCCAGGCGTTGACCTGACCTTCCCAGTCATCGATCAAGGTATTGCCGAAACGAAAGGTCTCGGTCTGCAGGTACGAAGGACGCGAGGCAACCCAGGCATCGCGCGCAGCTTTCAAGGTGGCGTCGCTGGGCGCGGCAAGGAAGGCGTCGACGGCTTTCTGCAATGCCTGAGCGGTGGTCAGGGCATCTTCGAACGTGGCGTGCACGATGTCCGCGTAGTGGGCGACCACGGCCTTGGCCGCAGCTTCGTCGAGGGTGCCGGAAGCCGTGGGCACCGCAGCCGGGGCCGCCGGCGCGGAGGCGGCCGGGGCTGGGGTCTGGGCGGCGGTGGTGGTTTGCTTGTCCTTGCTGTCGCAGCCGGCAAGAGCGATGGCGATGGCCAGCAGACTGGCGGTGGCCAGGGGCGTACGAATCATGGCGAAATCCTGCGTCAAGAGTGGCGAGCGGGCGCGCGGAGGGCGCGCAAAACTGCGCCATAATGCGAAAGATATGCATTTTCTGTAAAGGGCTAATGTGAAAAAAGCTTCAGGCTGACGCGTTGCGCTAACTCTGCGACGGCGTCGAGGTGAGGTGGGTACGGCTGCGCTCCGATTGCTTGAGCAGGGCCGTCAACTCACGCGCCGCCAGCGGCTTGCTGTAGAGGTAGCCCTGACCCTCGTGGCAGCCCTGGGCGACGATGTAGGCCTCCTGCTCCAGAGTTTCGACACCTTCGGCGATGACCTGCATGTTCAGGCTCTTGCCCAGCTGGATGATGGCCCGCACGATGGTCGCGTCATCCTCGTCGCTGAGCACGTCCTGGACGAAACTCTTGTCGATCTTGATCTTGTCCAGAGGCAGCGACTTCAGGTAACTGAGCGATGAATAGCCAGTGCCGAAGTCGTCGATGGCAATCAGTGCGCCCGAGCGGCGCAGGCTCAGCAGGTGCTGCGCGGCCGTGCTGATGTCTTCCATGAGGCCGGTTTCGGTCACCTCCAGCTCCAGGCTGCGCGGCGGCAGACGATACATTTGCAGGATGTTGCTGACTACGCGGGGCAGTTCGTTGTGGTGCAACTGCACCGTGGACAGGTTGACTGCCATGCGCAGGCCGATGAAGCCCTGGTCATGCCACTCGCGCAACTGGCTGCAGGCCTGATTGAGGACCCATTCGCCGATGGCGATGATGCTGCGGTTCTGCTCGGCCAGGGGGATGAACTGATCGGGGGGAACCAGGCCGTGTTCCGGGTGCTGCCAGCGCAGCAGCGCCTCGACGCCGACGATACTGTGGTCGCGGTAGCTGATCTGCGGCTGGTAGACCAGGTGCAGTTGATTGCGCGCCAGTGCCTCGCGCAGGTCCTTTTCCAGCTCGCGGCGTCGGCGCATCTCGGTGTCGACGCTGGCGATGTAGAACTGGTAGCGGTTGCGCGAACGGACCTTGGCCAGGGTCATGGTCTGCTCGGCTTTCTGCAGCAGCTTCTCGGTACTGTCGCCGTCTTCGGGAAACAGGGTGATGCCGATGGTGGCGCGCAGGCGGATCGAATGCTCGTCGAGCGCGAAAGGGGCATCGAGGTCGTCGAGAATGCGCTGCGCCAGCTCCGCTGCCTTGTAGGGCTGTTCGATGTCCGCCTGAACCAGCGCGAACTGGTCGCCGCCCAGGCGTGCCAGGTTGCCGAACCTGCCGCTGTGAGCCCGCAAGCGATCGGCCAGGGCGCGCAGCAGGAGGTCACCCGTCTGGTAGCCGAACTGCTCGTTGATGCCCTTGAAGTCATCCAGGCCGACGCACAAGACCGCGACCCGACGCTGCAGGCGATGAGCGTCAAGCAGGACCTTGTCCAGTTGTTGCTGCAGTTGCACGCGGTTGGCCAGGCCGGTCAGCACGTCGTGCTGGGCCATGTGCAGCATGGTGTCTTCGGCTTCGTGGCGCAGTTGGGTGTTGCGCTCGATGGACGCCAGGAGCTGGTTGGCCGTGTTGACCCACAGGCCCAGCTCATTGTGCTCATGACCGCGTGGCAACGGCAGTTGGTATTCACCGGGCCGGTCGGGATTGATCTGCAGCAGGTGTTCGATGATTCGTGACAGCGGCTTGGTCAGCAGCCAGTGATAGATCAGGTACAGCAACAGGCCCAGGGCCAGGGCGCGCAAGGTGCCGGAAATGAAGATGATCACCGAGCTGACGATGAAGTCCTCGCCATAGGTGGCGGTGTCCAGGGTGATGTGCAGGTCGCCGTAGTATTCGCTGAACGGGCCGCGACCGACCAGGCGTGTGCTGAAGCTGCGCTCCTGGCCCAGGATGCGATCGGTCAGCCAGCGGCTGCTCAAGCTCTGCAGTGGGCGCGAGCGTTCGGCCAGCATGGCTTCGTCGGGGTGGCCGATGGACGCTTGACGCACCGCTTCATCCTGAAACAGCCCTTCGATTACCTGCATGCCCATTTCCCGGTCCAGGCTGTAGAGCGCCTGGGTCGAAGGGTCGCGGAACATGGCCAGGATCCGCTCGGCGTCGGCGGAGATGGCCTGGCGGGTCTTGTAGCCATCGAAGACGATCTGCGCACAGCTGAGCACCATGCCCACGACCAGGGCCGACATCAGCACCGCGCGAAGCAACTTGACGGACAAGCTGTTCCTGACTTCCAGCTTCAATGGCAATTCCTTGTGTCGAACGCTTGGTATCAAGATGCCACGAGTATTGGCAACTTACCGTGGGCCGTAAAGCCACAAATGAACGCGAATCGTACCGATTGTCTCGAATGGCGACAGGCGCGCCAGTGTGTCGGCCGGCCTGGATGCATTCTTGAGCGACAATCTGGCAACAAGCTGGACGGGAAGTGCCATCGGCGAATGCAGGCGGGCACAAAAAAGCCCGGCACGAGGGCCGGGCTTTTCAGAAACGATGTGGCTTATGCAGTGAAGGCGCGGCCTTCGTACTGCTGGGCCACGAAGTCCCAGTTCACCAGGTTCCAGAACGCCTCGACATACTTTGGACGCACGTTGCGGTAGTCGATGTAGTAGGCGTGTTCCCAGACGTCGCAGGTCAGCAGCGGGGTGTCGCCGTTGGTCAGCGGGTTGCCGGCACCGATGGTACTGGCCAGGGCCAGGGAGCCGTCAGCTTTCTTCACCAGCCAGCCCCAGCCGGAACCGAAGGTGCCGACCGACGTCTTGGTGAATTCTTCCTTGAACGTGTCGAACGAACCGAACGCGGTGTTGATGGCTTCGGCCAATGCACCGGTAGGCTGGCCGCCGGCGTTGGGTGCCAGGCAGTTCCAGTAGAAAGTGTGGTTCCAGACCTGGGCGGCGTTGTTGAAGATGCCACCGGACGACGACTTGACGATTTCTTCGAGGGTCTTGCCTTCGAACTCGGTGCCAGGCACCAGGTTGTTCAGGTTCACGACATAGGTGTTGTGGTGCTTGTCGTGGTGATACTCCAGGGTTTCCTTGGAGATGTGCGGCTGCAGGGCATCGTGGGCGTAGGGCAGCGGCGGCAATTCGAAAGCCATGGTGATTCTCCTAATCAGGTCTGTTGCGGTTTGCGCACGGCCGATCACGGGCGGCCTGAGAAACGTCGGCGAGTTTTTACTCTTTGCGACGCAGTGCCGGATCATAGCATCGGCATGGGGCCTTAACCACGCAACAACTGTGTGGGATAGAGGTTCCAGAGCCTTTGCCTGGCCAGACTGACGGTTTCAGGTGAACACCAGCTGCGCCGCGACCGCGAACATCATCACCGCCACCATCAGGTCGAGCAGGCGCCAGGTGGTGGGGCGTGCCAACCAGGGGGCGAGCCAGGCCGCAGCCAGGGCCAGGCCGAAGAACCATACCAGCGACGCGCTGGTCGCACCGGCCACATAGGCCGCCGGTACGCTTTGCTGGGCGCCCAGTGAGCCGATCAACAGCACCGTATCCAGGTACACATGGGGATTGAGCAGGGTCACCGCCAAGGCACTCAGCAGCACTGCCTTGCGCGAGCGCAGCCCGGTATTGTCGGCCCGTTCCAGGCTCTGCCGCGAGCAGGCACGGCGCAGCGCCTGGGCGCCGTACCAGAGCAGGAACAGGGCGCCGCCCCAGCGCGCCACCGCCAGCAACGTCGGATTGTGCGCCAGTAGCGTGGCCAGGCCAAACACACCGGCGGCCACCAGCAGCGCGTCACAGGTCACACACAAGAGGGCTACGGGCAGGTGATGCTCGCGGCGCAAGCTCTGCGCCAGAACGAACGCATTCTGCGTGCCGATCGCCATGATCAGGCCGAACGAAACCAGCAAACCATTCAGGTAACTCTGCCACATCGGTGTTTCTCCCTTTAGAAGCTGGCCATTGTGAGGACTGGCGCGGTATAAGAAAAACCAATAGTGCTGATCACTCATTAGGGAAACTGATGTTCGATTACAAGCTGCTCGCCGCACTGGCTGCCGTGGTGGAACAGGCCGGGTTCGAGCGTGCTGCCCAGGTGCTGGGCTTGTCGCAATCGGCGGTGTCGCAGCGGATAAAACTGCTCGAAGCACGGGTGGGTCAGCCGGTGCTGATCCGCGCCACGCCACCGGCACCGACCGATATCGGCCGGCGCCTACTCAACCATGTGCAGCAGGTGCGATTGCTCGAGCGTGATCTGCAGGGGCAGGTGCCGACGCTGGATGAGCAGGGCATGCCCGAGCGCCTGCGCATCGCCTTGAATGCCGACAGCCTGGGCACTTGGTGGGCGGGCGCGGTGGGTGAGTTCTGCATTCGCGAGCAGTTGCTTCTGGACCATGTGGTGGAGGATCAGGACGTCGGCCTCAAGCGCATGCGTGCCGGTGAAGTGGCGGCCTGCCTGTGTGCCAGCGAGCGGCCTCTGGCCGGCGCGCGCAGTCTCTTGCTGGGGGCCATGCGCTACCGGGCGCTGGCCAGCCCCGATTTCATGGCCCGGCATTTTCCCGACGGGTTCAACCCGGCCCATCTGCCGCGCACGCCCGCACTGGTGTTCGGCCCCGACGACTATCTGCAACACCGCTTTCTGGCATCGCTGGGTCTGGCCGAGGGCTTTCTCCATCACCTGTGCCCCTCGTCCGAGGGCTTCAACCGTTTGGCCAAGGCCGGCATGGGTTGGGGCATGGTGCCAGAACTGCAGGTCGAGGACGCGCTGGCCGAAGGCAGTCTGATCGAGATCTGCGTCGGACATCCGGTGGATGTGCCGCTGTACTGGCATCACTGGCGCAACGGCGGACAGCTGCTCGAACGGCTCACGCAGCATCTGCGCGACGGTGCCGGGAGCTGGTTGGTGCCGCTGTGAGCCCTGCGCGCGTCTATCGGTAGCAGGCGTCGTCCAGGCGTGCAGTGCACGCCCGTAAATCACCTAGAAGCACGCGGCAAAGCCCTTTTCCGGGCGAGCTGCGGTTACACATTGATCGATGTACAGCGGAGCAATTCATGAAGATTCTGGTCACCGGCGCAAGCGGCTTCATCGGCGGACGCTTCACGCGTCTGGCGCTGGAGCAGGGGCTTGAGGTGCGCATCAATGGTCGCCGGGCCGAAGGGGTGGAGCATCTGGTTCGACGCGGTGCGCAGTTCACCCAGGGTGACTTGCTCGACCCCGATCTGGCCAAGCGCCTGTGCATAGGCATCGATGCGGTGGTGCATTGCGCCGGTGCCGTGGGTACCTGGGGCCGCTACCAGACGTTTCATCAGGCCAACGTCGAAGTCACCGAGAACGTCGTCGAGGCCTGTCTCAAGGAGCATGTGCAACGGCTGGTGTACCTGTCGTCGTCGGCGGTCTATGTCGACGGCCGCAGCCACCTTGGACTCAAGGAAGAGCAGGTGCCGAAGCGCCTGCGTGGCCATGAGGCGCGCACCAAGTGGCTGGCCGAGCAGAAGGTTCTGGGCGCCGCCGAGTTCGGCCTGGAAACCGTCGTGCTGCGCCCGCATCGGGTGACCGGCGCTGGCGACGGGCAGCAGTTCGCACGGCTGATCGAGCGCCAGCGCAAGAATCGCTTGCGGATCATCGGTGACGGCTTGAACAAGGTCGATTTCACCAGTGTGCAGAACCTCAACCAGGCACTGCTGGGCGCGTTGTCGGCGGGCGATACCGCGCTCAATCAGGTCTACAACATCAGCAATGGCGCGCCGATACCGTTGTGGGACGTGATCAACTACGTGATGCGCCAGCTGGAATTGCCTCAGGTGCAGCGCTATCGCGATTTCGGCCTGGCCCACGGCAGCGCTGCGCTCGGCGAGGCGGCCTGCCTGCTCTGGCCCGGCCAGCCTCGGCCGCGACTGTCGCGCTACGAGGTGCAGGCGCTGCATGAGCATTTCACGCTGGATATCAACCGAGCCCGACACTATCTGGGTTACGACCCGCGGACGTCGCTGTGGGCATCGCTGGATGAGTTCTGTGGCTGGTGGCGTGCCCAGGGCGCGCCCGGCGCCTGAGCCAATTGCCTCGGTGGTCGGTCGATGACCACCGTGGCGAGGTTATACTCGCGGTCCCGGCCATTACCCCGTGACCCAAAGGTTTCTCACATGCGCAAAGATGCCCGCGACGACTTCGACGACAACCTGCCCAGCCTGCGCGGCGATACCCGCGACGATGACGACTTCGCCCCAGTGGGCGGCGGGCGCGAGCGCAATGCGTTGTATTCGCGCAACACCCCGGTGGTGCGTGTCAAGGCGCCCAGCACCGGCGCGCTGTGGGCACTGATCGGGGCCTTGTTCATCGCCTTGGGCGGGCTGGGGTGGTGGAGCTTCCAGCAGATCAACCTGATGGAGCAGCAGTTGGTGGCGACCCAGGAAAGCTTCGCGCGCATCAGCGAAGAAGCGGCGGGGCGCCTGCAGGACATCAGTGGCAAGGTTGCCAACACCCAATCCACTGCCGTGTCGGGCAGCGAAGCGATGCGGGCCGAGATCAAGCAGTTGCAGGAGCAGTTGGCACAGCAGACCCAGCAGCAGAGTGGTGTGGCCGGTCAGCAGAGCACCTTGCAGACACGTCTGGAGCAGGCGGCGTCGCAAGTGGCCGCGCAGCAGACGCTCAACGAGCAGTTGCAGGCGCAGTTGAAGAGCCTGGGCAGCGACCTAGCCGCACTCAAGCAGGCCCAGCCGGATACCGGCAAGTTGCAGGCACGCCTGGATGGCCTGGACGGCGAGCTGGCCGCATTGAAGAAGAGCAACCCCAGCGCGCAATTGGAGCGTCTGGAGCAGGACCTGATCGTGCTCAAGAGCGAGCAGGAGAATCGCCCGGCGGCCAGCAGTGGGCCGAGCGTCAATGAATTCGATGCGTTTCGCGGGCAGGCGACGCGCAGCTTGACCACCTTGCAGAGTCAGGTGCAGAACCTGCAACAGCAGATCAGTCAGCTGCGGCGCTGAACGGCCGGGCGCGCCTGGTAGCGGCCCGGCCTGCCGCTTACATGCGCGGGTAGTCCAGGTAGCCAGCAGCGCCCTTGGCGTAGAACGTTTCAGGGTGTGGCTCGTTCAGCGGTGCATCGGCCTGCAGGCGCTCGGGCAGGTCGGGGTTGGCGATGTACGGCACGCCGAAGGCCACGGCATCGGCGATGCCATTGGCCAGGGCAGCGTTGGCCGAAGCCTTGTCGAAACGCTCGTTGACGATGTACGGACCGCCGAATGCATCACGCAGTTGCGCGGCCAGGCTGTCTTCCCCTTCCTTCTCGCGGGCACAGATGAACGCGATGCCACGCTTGCCCAGCTCGCGGGCCACATAGGTGAAGGTTTCGGCGCGGTTGGCGTCGCCCATGTCATGCAGGTCGGCGCGTGGCGAGAGGTGCACGCCGACACGGTCGGCGCCCCAGACGTCGATGGCCGCATCGGTCACTTCCAGCAGCAGGCGCGCGCGATTTTCCAGCGAGCCGCCGTAGGCGTCGGTGCGCTGGTTGGTGCTGCTCTGCAGGAACTGGTCGAGCAGGTAGCCGTTGGCGCCGTGGATTTCCACGCCGTCGAAGCCGGCGGCCTTGGCGTTTTCCGCGCCCACACGGTAGGCCTCGACGATGTCGGCGATTTCAGCGGTTTCCAGCGCCCGTGGCGTTTCGAAACCGGTGATCGGACGCACCAGGCTGACGTGGCCGTCAGCGGCGATGACGCTGGGGGCCACCGGCAGTTCGCCGTTCAGGTACAGAGAATGGGAGATACGGCCCACGTGCCACAGCTGCAGCATGATCCGCCCACCGGCGGCGTGTACGGCCTGGGTGACGTTGGCCCAGCCACGCACCTGGTCGTTGGACCAGATGCCGGGGGTATCCGGGTAACCGACGCCCATGGGCGTGACCGAGGTCGCTTCGCTGAGGATCAGGCCGGCGCTGGCGCGCTGGACGTAGTAGTCGGCCATCATCTGGTTCGGCACGCGGCCTTCGTCGGCGCGGCAGCGGGTCAGTGGGGCCATGATGATACGGTTCGGCAGTTCCAGCGCGCCGAGCTTGATCGGGTCGAAAAGTGTAGTCATGGAAAACAGCCTCTATCAGTGAGTGGCAGGTGCCAGGTCCGGAGTCCGGGTCTGGCGAAAAGTGATCAGGGTGACGATCAAGGCGAGCACGGCCAGGACCGCCGCGGCCAGTGGCACGCTGGTCAGGCCGAGGCCGCCGGCGATGACGGCGCCGCCGATCCAGGCGCCCAGGGCATTACCCACGTTGAAGGCGCTGATGTTCAGGGTCGACACTAGGTTGGGTGCCGACTTGCCGAAGGTCACCACGTTGATCTGCAGCGCAGGCACGGCGGCGAAGGCTGCAGCGGCCCACAGGAACAGGGTGATTTCGGTGGGAATGACGGCGACTGCGGTCCAGCTCAGCGCGGTGGACACCACCGCCATGGCCGCGAACACGCCGACCAGGGTCGCGCCCAGGCGTCGATCCGCCAGCTTGCCGCCGATGATGTTGCCCACGGTCAGGCCCAGGCCGATCAGCAGCAGGGTGTAGGTGACGCCGCGCGGCGAGATGCCGGTGACATCGCCCAGCAGCGGCGCGATGTAGGTGAACAAGGTGAACATGGATGCGGCGAACAGCGCCGTCATGCTCAGAGACAGCCATATCCCGGCGCCCTTGAGCGCCGACAGTTCGGCGACCATGTCCAGCTTGGCTTCTTCGCGATTGCTCGGCAGAAAACGCAGCAGACCGATCAGGGCGACGACGCCGATCAGCGTCACCACCCAGAAGGTCGAACGCCAGCCTGCGGCCTGGCCCAATGCGGTGCCCAGCGGCACACCCAGCACGTTGGCCAGGGTCAGGCCGGTGAACATCAGGGCCACGGCCGAAGCGCGCTTGTTGGGCGCGACCAACCCCGCAGCCACCACCGAACCGATGCCGAAGAAGGCGCCGTGGGACAACGCGGTGACCACCCGGGCGAACATCAGCACGTTGTAGTCGCTGGCGATCGCGCACAGCAGGTTGCCGATGATGAAGATGCCCATCAGCACCACCAGCGCCGCCTTGCGTGGCAGGCGCGCGGTGGCCAGGGCCATGAATGGGGCGCCAATGGCGACGCCCAGGGCGTAGCCGGTGACCAACCAGCCGGCGCTGGGGATGCTCACGCCGAGATCGCCCGCCACATCGGGCAGCAGGCCCATGATGACGAACTCGGTGGTGCCGATGGCGAAAGAGCTCAGCGCCAGGATCAGCAGGGATAGAGGCATGGAAAAATCCTTGTCAGAGCTGTTCGCTCATTTGCGCGAGAAACGCCTGGATGACGTCCTCGTTGCGTTTGAAAAAGTGCCACTGGCCAACCTTCTTGCTGCTGATCAGGCCGGCCCGTTGCAGGGTCGCCAGATGGGCGGAGACGGTTGACTGCGAGAGGCCGCAGCGTTGATCGATCTGCCCGGCACACACACCGTTTTCGGTGCTGTGGTGCTGATCGGGAAACTGCCCCTGGGGATCCTTGAGCCACGCCAGGATTTCCCTGCGCACGGGGTGGGAGAGGGCTTTTATTATTTCGTCGAGATCAAGAGGCATGACGGACTCGGCTTATATCGGGACGGGACGAAATATATATCTGTATTTCGCGATATACAAATATGATTGCGTGCTAACGAAGGGTCGTTCGGCTATATCGGGTTATAACGATACAGGCGCAATGGTGCTAAGCTGCCGGCATGAACTACCTCGCGCACCTTCACCTCGGCGGTCCTTTACCTGAGCAGCTGCTCGGCAGCCTCTATGGCGATTTCGTCAAGGGTCGCCTGGAGGGGCGCTTCAGCGCGCCCTTGGAAGCCGGCATCCGGCTGCATCGGCAGATCGACGCGTTCACCGACAGCCATCCGCTGGTGCTGGCTGCCATTGGCCGTTTTCCGGTAGAGCGGCGACGTTATGCCGGGATCATCGTCGACGTGTTCTTCGATCACTGCCTGGCGCGGCACTGGGCGGATTATTCACAGCAGCCGTTGGCGGACTTCTCACGCCACGTCTATCGCGTGCTGGCCGCCGAAGCCGACCTGCCCGGACGGCTGGCGGCCATGGCGCCACACATGATCGCCGAGGATTGGCTGGGGTCGTACCGTGATTTCCGGGTCATCGAGCGGGTGCTGCAAGGCATCTCGCGGCGCTTGTCCAGGCCAGAGGGGCTGGCCGGGGCGTTCGAGGAATTGCAGGCGCTGTATGAGCCGCTGAGCGAGGATTTCCGGGCGTTCTATCCGGTGGTGCAGGGGTTCGCTCGGGAGATGCGGTGATTGTGCCGACGCTTTCGCGGGCGGAGGGCTCGCCGCCCGCCCCGCTCCCACACGGTTTGGGAGGGACCTTGTGGGAGCGGGCTCTGCCCGCGAATGAGGCAACTCGGAACACCTGACTCACGCCGCCCGCCGCATCTCCTCTACCTCACCGAACAACGCCCGCCGCACCGCCTCCTGCGCTTCAAAGGCCAGCGCCGCCCGTTCCTTGCCGGTGCTGGCAATCGGCGTCAGCACCTGAATCAATACCTGCCCCCGAGGCTGCGCAAACAGACGCAACAGGTGCGACAACAGATCGTCATCGCCCACGAACGGCGCGATCGGATCCAGATCGCCGCCCCGTTCATAGCGGATTGCGATCGGCTGCACCGCCACGCCGGCATCGATGGCGCTGGACATCAGCCGCCCATGGAAGGTCCGCAGACTGTGTCCATCGGTGGTCGTGCCTTCGGGGAAGATCATCAGGTCCAGATCGTTGCGCAGGTGCTGGGTCATCTGCCGGCGGATCAACTGGCTGTCACCCGCACCGCGGCGGATGAACAGCGTCCCCGCCTTGAGCGCCAGCCAGCCGGCCACCGGCCAGGTGCGGACTTCGGCCTTGGACAGGAACGAAAGCGGCGCCAGCATGCCGAGCAGCGGGATGTCGGTCCAGGACACGTGATTGCCGACCCACAGCATGGGCGTGCGTGGCAACTCGCCCTGCACGGTGACCTCGAAGGGCAGGGCATCGCTCAGCCGTTCCATGAACCAGCGCGACCAACGCTGGCGCCGCTCCATGCAGTTCGGTACGCGCAGCCGCTCCAGCAGGCTGAACGTCCCGGCCAGCGCCAGGCCCAGACCGATCACCCAGAGCAGCCGCAGGATGCGCGCGTAGACGCGCCAGCGCGGCATCACACGGCCGCCTTGAAGTGGCGGGCATAGCGCGGGCAGAGGTCGTCGCGCTTGAGCAGGATGAACACGTCGGCCACCTGGAAATCCGGGTCCCAGCACGGCTCGCCGCAGATCTTCGCGCCCAGGCGCATGTAGGCCTTGAGCAGCGGCGGCAGTTCGGCGATGACGTTGCCGGGAATGTCCAGGCTCGGCAATGGCATCTTCGGCTCGGCACGCAAGTGCTCGGTGCACAGGTAGCGCTCGCGCAGCCGCTGCATGATCGCCTGGGCCTGGATGCCGCCGTCCTGCATCGGAATGCTGGCGCAACCCATCAGGTAATCGTAGCCGCCTTCGTTGAGCACCTCGGCCAACTCGCCCCAGAGCACCGCGATGGTGCCGCCGTTGCGATAGGCCGGCGCAACACAGGTGCGGCCGATTTCCAGGATCGAACCTTGCAGATGCCGCAGACCGTGCAGGCTGAATTCCTCTTCGCTGTAGAAGCGGCCCAGCCGATTGGCCGCTTGATGGTCGAGCAGGCGGGTGGTCGCCACCAGACGCCCGGTGGCCAGGTCGCGCACACCGATGTGCTGACAGTGGGCATCGTAGTCGTCGACATCCAGACCCAGCTCGGCGCTCTTGAGCGTGGCGTTGAGTTCGGTGCTGAACACGGCGAAGCGCAGGGCCTGGGCCTCGTGCAGAGCTTGCGGGCCGGTGAGGCGTTCGGCCTGCAGACGGCGTTCGGTACGGGTGTCGCCAGAGCGTGCGATCTGAGTCATTGCAAGTCTCCAAAAGCCGGCCGGTGAGTGCGGCAGGTCGATTTTGCTAGGCATGGCCAGCCTAGGAAGACGCGGTGTCACCCCCGTGAAGCTTTGGTGATGCTTGCGTGACAGACCCGGCGGCCGCATGCCACACAACTCTTGCAGCGAACGGCTGTCATACCCGCACTGCACACTCGCGCCAACCCCGCTCACGAGCCTTTCTCGCATGTCGCGTCTGTTTATCCTGTCGATCTTTCTGCTGTGCTCGGTATCGGTGGGTGCGCAAAGCTGGCCGTCCGCGCAGTGGAGCCAGGCATTGGCACCGGCGTCGCCGGCCATTGCCGAGCTGGAGCGCTATGCGTTCTTGCCGCGCGATGACGTCACGCGCGAAGGCGTGCGCACCGACGCCTTGCTGGCCATCCGCGACGGCGAGATCGTCTACGAGCGCTACGCCGGGCCCGGCGCCGCCGATCGGGTGCATGCCACCTGGTCGATCAGCAAGAGCCTGCTGGCCACGGTGATGGGCGTGGCCTACGGCGAAGGGCGCTTTGCCCTTGAGGATGCCGCCGCCGACTATTTCCAGCCGCTCGACTCCCATCGTGACATCCGGGTCGAGGACCTGTTGCACTGGGCCTCGGGGCTGGACTGGGAGGAAGACTACGAATACGCGCCGCTCAATTCATCGGTGGTGGCGATGCTCTACACCCGCGGCCATCAGGACATGGCCAGCTACGCTGCCAGCCACCGACGTGCCCATGCCCCCGGCGAACGGTTTCGTTACTCCAGCGGCGACAGCAATCTGCTCGCCGCCGCGCTGCGCAACATGGTCGGCCTGCATGAATACCCGAACTATCCCTGGCAGGCGTTGTTCACCCCGCTGGGCATCGACCAGGCGGTGTGGGAGACCGATGCCAGCGGCACCTTCGTCGCCTCTTCATATGCCTACCTGACCGCGCGGGATCTGGCACGCGTGGGCCTGCTCATGCAGCGCGATGGTGAATGGCAGGGCCGGCAGTTGCTGCCTCAGGCCTGGGTCGCCTTCAATCGCACCCCATTCGCCCCGAGCCAGGACGTGCCGGGCGAGCCGGCCGCAGGCGCGCATTGGTGGCTCAACAGCAACGCCGCCTGGCCCCACGCCCCGCGCAGCACGATGGCGGCGCTGGGGCACTGGGGGCAAGCCCTGTACGTGTTGCCCGAGCAACGCTTGGTGATCGTGCGCTATGCCGACGATCGCGATGCCAGCTTCAGCCATGATGCACTGCTGCAACGGCTGCTCGCCGCCTTTGCCCCGGAGGGTGGCCAATGAGCACCGGCAAGCGCGCCTGGGTGGCCCTCAGCCTGCTGCTATCGCTGACGGCGGCCACCTGGCTGTGGCACGAGCGCACACAGTTGCTGGCATTTCCGGACATCCTCAGTGCCTATTCGGCAAAAGAGTACTGTTCATGCCGCTACGTCATGCAAAACAGCGTCGAGTACTGTCAGAGCTACATCAGACAGTATCTGCCGCTGAGCAGCCTGAGCGAAGACTCGGGCCAGCGGCGGGTCCTGGCCAGTGGCCTGGGACGCAGCAACACGGCGGCCTGGGTCGGTCCGCGGCAAGGCTGCCGGTTGATTCCGGGGAGTGATGGATGAAACTGCCCGAGCCACGTTGCCCGCGCCGATCACTGGCCTCTTCTTTCACTTGGTTACAGGACTGCCCATGCATGATTCGAACGGCTTGCAAGCGACCCTACCCGTCATGAAGGGGCGCTGATATGGGCGGGCCGGTGTTCCCATGGCGCAACTCCAGCGAGTTCGAGCTGCTCATCGATGGGCCGCAGTTCTTTCCGCGCATGCTCGAACGCATCGGCCAGGCCGAGCACACGATCGATCTCGAACTCTACCTGGTGGAAGCCGGTGCTTGCGCGGCGGCTGTGGTTCAGGCTCTGCAGGCGGCTGCAGTGCGTGGTGTCCATGTGCGCTGCCTGTTCGACCATTACGGCTCGCTGGCCTTCACCACGGAACTGCGCGCGCAGCTGACCGACGCCGGCGTCGAACTGCGCTTCTACAACCCGATCAGTTGGCGCCGCGGCGTGCGCAACCTGTACCGCGACCACCGCAAGCTGCTGCTGGTGGACCAGCAATGGGCGATGGTGGGTGGCACCGGTGTGACCGATGAATTCTGGCAGCCGGATGAAAGTGTCAGCGAATGGCACGAAGTGATGGTCGCCATCACCGGCATTCTGGTTGCCGATTGGCAGATGCTGTTCGACCGCCAATGGCGTGCCAACCTCAGGCGCACCGCCTGGCGCCCGCCGACCCATTTCGGCCTCGCGCGCGTGCCGCCCATGCCCGAAGGCGGCCAAGGGCTGGGTCGGGTAGCCTACGCGGACGCTCGTCAACATCGCGACATACTCCAATCGCTGGTGCGCGCACTTAACAGCGGACAGCGGCGCATCTGGCTGGCGACGCCGTATTTCCTGCCGACCTGGAAGGTTCGTCGTTCGCTGCGGCGGGCGGCCAGTCGCGGCCTGGATGTACGGCTGTTGCTGACCGGCCCGCGCACCGACCACCCCTCGGTGCGCTACGCCGGACACAACTATTACCCCAAGCTGCTCAGGGCCGGAGTCAAGATCTACGAATACCAACCCTGTTTCCTGCACCTGAAAATGGTCTTGATCGATGACTGGGTCAGTGTCGGTTCCTGCAACTTCGACCACTGGAACCTGCGCTTCAACCTGGAAGCCAACCTCGAGGCGCTCGATCCCGTCCTGACCGAGGCGGTGGAACGCAGCTTCACCACCGACTTTGCGGCCAGCCACGAAGTCAGTCTGAGCGATTGGCGCCGTCGGCCGTTCTGGGGGCGCGTCCAGCAGCGCATCTTCGGCTGGATGGATCGCCTGAGCGTGGCCGTGTTCCGCCGCCGCGGCTGAAGCTGCTCGGCAGGCGTGGCCGGATGCCGGGCAGGGCTCTACACTGTCGCGCTACTGCGCACAGGACACCTCAGTGACTTCCAGCATCTTCTGGTACGACTACGAAACCACCGGCATCAATCCGCGCTGCGACCGGCCCTTGCAGGTCGCCGGAATCCGCACCGATGCCGACCTCAACGAGATCGCCGCGCCAGTCAATCTGTACTGCCAGCCCAGCGACGACATTCTTCCGCACCCTGCGGCCTGCATGATCACCGGCATCACCCCCGAGCGTCTGGCCGACCGTGGCCTGAGCGAGGCCGATTTCATGACCCGGGTCCACGCACAGCTAGCCATGCCCGGTACCTGCGGAGCCGGCTACAACACCCTGCGCTTCGATGACGAGATGACCCGTTACAGCCTGTATCGTAATTTCTTCGACCCCTATGGGCGGGAATGGCAGGGTGGCAACAGCCGTTGGGACCTGATCGACGTGGTGCGGGCGGCCTATGCCCTGCGTCCGGACGGCATCGAATGGCCAGAGGTGGACGGACGCGCCAGCATGCGCCTGGAGCTGCTCACGGCGGCCAACGGCATCGACCATGGCCAGGCCCATGACGCGCTGTCCGACGTCCGCGCTACCATCGCCCTTGCACGTTTGATCCGCCAACGCCAACCCAAACTGTACGACTGGCTGTTTCAAATGCGCAGCAAACAACGGGTGCAGCAAAGCATTCAGCTGTTGCAGCCGCTGGTACATGTTTCCGGTCAATTCGGCGCTGCGCGACGCTATGCCGCAGTAGTCCTGCCACTGGCTTGGCATCCGACCAATCGCAATGCGTTGATCGTCTATGATCTGGCTCACGATCCCCAACCCTTGATCGAACAAAGTATCGAAGTATTGCAAGAGCGATTGTACAAGCGGCGTCAGGATCTGGCCGAGGGCGAAGCGCCCGTGCCTTTGAAACTTCTGCACATCAATCGTTGCCCGGTCATCGCGCCCCTCAACGTATTGCGCGATGAAGATTGGCAGCGCCTCAATCTGGATAAACCGCTCTATCAGGCTCGAGCGATGCGCTTATGCAATGACCAGCCGCAATGGCATTACAAATTGTCACCGCTCTATCAAACGACGACGTTTCCCGAGAGTGCCGATCCGGAGCAGCAGTTGTACGACAGCTTCATTGGCGACCGCGACCGATTATTGTGTGAACGCATTCGTACATTGGATCCAGAACAGTTGGCCCGTGCCGACTTGATGTTCGATGACGATCGACTGCCCGAATTACTGTTTCGCTACAGGGCGCGCAACTTTCCGGATACACTGAATCCTCTTGAAACACAGCGCTGGTTGCAATTCTGCCAACAGCGCTTGAGCGATCCTGTATTTGGCGCACCCAATACCTTGCAGGGTTTCAATGCCGCGCTGGGCGAATGCATGGCCAAGGCTGATCCGGCGCAGACGCAAGTGCTGCGGCATTGGCAGGCCTACGCTCAGGCATTGGCGGTACGCGTGGGCATGGTGCCTCACTGAGCTGAACAGAGGCCATAAAAAAACGCCAGTCCAGGGACTGGCGTTTTTTGATTGGCACGGTGCGACTTAACAAGATGTAACGATTAGCCCAGGAAAGTGGCCCAGGTTTCGACCACATCGCCACCCCACTTGGCTTTCCATTCTTTCAGGGTCTTGTGGTTGCCACCTTTGGTTTCGATGACTTCACCGTTGTGCGGGTTCTTGTATTGCTTGACCTTGCGCGCACGCTTGGTGCCGGTAACTTTACCGGTGGCAGGGCGCGGTGCCTTGTTCAACTTGGCTTCCGGGTCCAGCAGGGCGATGATGTCGCGCAGCGATTTCTGGTATTCGCCCATCAGGGTGCGCAATTTGCCTTCGAATTCCAGTTCGGTTTGCAATTTGTCGTCTTGCGACAGGTTTTTCAAGCGGGCTTGAAGCTCTTTGATGGCTTCTTCTGTAGCGCGATATTCGTTGATCAGGGACATGGTGATACCTCGGGAATGCAAGTGTCAGTGAAAACAGTGGGGTGATAATAAGCATCCTTCCGAACCAAGTAAACAATTAACGTGAACAGCGTTTTGCGCCGGGCCGGTTATCCACGATTCAGGTGAAGGGTTTTTCATGTTTACCTCCGCACATCTATATAATACCTGCCCCTGTATCGACACTGTGCTCGTCGGCGCCGATCGGCGCAGCAGGGCGGCTCTGCACCTGACAGCCAAGGCTGCAATCAATACTGCAGACTTGCCCGTCAACCGCTAGAATGGCGCCCTTTGCGAAGTTTCTGGAGTTTGAATACATGCGCACTTTTCGGCTGGTGACCGCTTGCCCGGACCGCGTTGGCATCGTTGCCAAAGTCAGCCATTTCCTGGCGTCCCACAATGGCTGGATCACCGAATCGAACCACCACTCCGATGACCAGAACGGTTGGTTCTTCATGCGCCACGAAATTCGTGCCGACACCCTGCCGTTCGACATCGAGGCGTTCCGCGCCGCGTTCGCGCCCATCGCCGAAGAATTCGCCATGGAATGGCGGGTCACCGACACCGCGCAGAAGAAGCGCGTGGTGCTCATGGCCAGCCGCGAATCCCACTGTCTCGCCGACCTGCTGCACCGCTGGCACAGCAACGAGCTGGACTGCGACATCGCCTGTGTGGTGTCCAACCACGATGACCTGCGCAGCATGGTCGAATGGCATGGCATTCCCTACTACCACGTGCCGGTCGACCCTGCGGACAAACTGCCGGCGTTTGCCGAGGTTTCGCGCCTGGTCGATCAGCACCAGGCCGACGTCGTGGTGCTGGCGCGCTACATGCAGATCCTGCCGCCGCAGCTGTGCCAGGCCTATGCCGGCAAGATCATCAACATCCATCACAGCTTCCTGCCGTCCTTTGTCGGTGCCAAGCCGTACCATCAGGCCTCGCTGCGCGGCGTGAAACTGATCGGTGCTACCTGCCACTACGTGACCGAAGAACTGGACGCCGGTCCGATCATCGAGCAGGACGTGGTCCGTGTCAGCCACAGCGACAGCATCGACGACATGGTGCGTTTCGGCCGCGACGTGGAGAAGATGGTTCTGGCCCGTGGCCTGCGCTATCACCTGGAAGATCGGGTGATGGTGCACGGCAACAAGACCGTCGTGTTCAGCTGAACATGAACGACCCCGGCGACAAGGCCAGTGCAAAGCCGTTGCCGGTGCTCGGTGCGGGTTGCGCGAGCCGTTATGATCCCGAAGCGCTGAGCGAAGAACACGGCACCGAGTTTCCCGGTGCCGAGGCGTTGCGGGCGCAACAGGTGTCGGAACGGCAGCAGGGTACGCCTGCCCGCGACGCCGACACGGCTGCCGAGCTCAAGCCTGACGAGCCCGCAGCAACTTGTTGAGCAGGGGCTTGCCCAGCAGGGCAACGAACACCGGGCCGCCGGCGATCAGGTAGAAATAGTAGGTCACCAGTCGCCAGATCAGGATGGCGGCAGCGGCGGTCGACTTGCCTACCATGGGCGCCAGCAACGCGGCCGAGGCCAGCTCGGCCGCGCCCGCGCCACCGGGCAACAGGCTGAACTGGCCGGCACTCAGGGCCAGCATCTGGATCAGGAAACTCCACGCCCAGTCCACTTCGCTACCCAATCCCTGCAAAGTGAAATACAGCACGCTGTAGCGCAACGTCCAATGTACGCAGGTCAAGGCGAACACTTGGGCGAGCACGCGGCGGGGCAGGCGGAAATTGTCGGCGAAGGCGTCCAGAAAGTGCAGCAGCTTGCGTGCCCAGCGCCGCCGCGTGGCCGGCTTGATCCGCAGCAGTCGCAGGAATCGGCCGTTGAGCTTGATCGCCGGGCGGTGGTAGCGCGCCAGGACTGCGCAGGCGACCAAGGCCCCGGCCATCAGGATACCGCTGGCCAGCAGCATGCTTTCCAGGGCCTGGCTGAGGTTGTGAAACAGCGCGTAGACCAGAATGCACAGCAGGGCGAAAAAGAAGAACATCAGGTCGTTGAGCTGGTCCATGGCGAACACGGCGCTGGTCTTGGCCGCGCCGATGCCGTGCCGGCCGAGCAGCGCCAGCAGTGTCAGCGGTGCGCCGCTGCCACCAGGGGTGGCGCAATAGGCGAACTCGGCGGCCATCACCACGGCCACGGTCTTCAGCCGACCGATGCGCGCCGCCTGCTCGGCCAGCAGCAGGCGCAGGCGCATGGCATTCACCACCCAGCCGACACAGATCATGCCGAACATGCCCAGCAGCAGAAGCAACGAGAACCCGCGCAGGCGCTGAAGCATTTCGGTGCCGCCCATGATCACTGGAATCAGTACGGCGACGACGATGATCAGGACCAGCCACAGCATTCGGTTCATGGCTGGTGGTTCGCCGCGAGGTTGCAGGGAAGCGAAAGGGGAGTGCGCTGCATGGGAAAGTCCGTATGGGCCGGCGCCAGGCCGTCGTGGCCGAGATGATAGCCGCGTCGGGGGGATTCGTCAGCGACTTGGCGTTGTGGTGTAGTTGATCTTGGGTTGATTGTGCTGGCCTCTTCGCGGGCAGAGCCCGCTCCCACAGAGGTGGGTACGGATGTGTGTGGGAGCGGGTCTCTGCCCGCGAAGAGGCCCTCACTGACTCCCACAGAAATGGTTCCAGCGCACGTTTTTCCTGCACACCGGTCTGTTTGGCATTACGCTGCCCTATGCTTCATTGAATAACAGCAGAGGTGCAAGATGACGGATGCCAGACACGTACTGTTCGGTGCCGATTCCAGCGGTGAACCCGTAGGCCTGGACCTGCGCTTGGCCAACCGCCATGGTTTGATCGCCGGGGCCACCGGGACCGGCAAGACGGTAACCCTGCAGCGCCTGGCAGAGGCGTTCAGCGAGGCCGGGGTGGCGGTGTTTGCCGCCGATATCAAGGGCGACCTGTGTGGCCTGGGTGCCAGCGGCAACCCTCAGGGCAAGATCGCCGAACGCATTGCCCAGATGCCTTGGCTCAATTATCGCCCGCAGGCCTGCCCGGTCACGCTGTGGGACATCCACGGCCAATCCGGCCATCCGCTGCGAACCACGCTCAGCGAAATGGGGCCGCTGCTGCTGGGCAGCCTGCTGGAGCTCACCGACAGCCAGCAGTCGGCGCTGTATGCCGCCTTCAAGGTGGCCGATCGCGAAGGCCTGCTCCTGCTCGACCTCAAGGACCTCAAGGCCTTGCTCAATCATCTCCGGGACAATCCCGAGCTGCTGGGCGACGACAGCGCCTTGATGACCACGGGGTCGAGCCAAGCCCTGTTGCGCCGTCTGGCCAGCCTGGAACAACAGGGCGCCGAAGCGCTGTTCGGCGAGCCGGCCTTGCGCCTGGAAGACATTCTGCACCCCGACGCCGAGGGTCGCGGCCGCATCCATTTGCTCGACGCCAGCCGCCTGGTCCACGAAGCCCCCAAGGTCTATGCCACGTTCCTGCTGTGGCTGCTGGCCGAACTGTTCGAGCAGTTGCCCGAGCGCGGTGATGCCGACAAGCCGCTGCTGGCATTGTTCTTCGACGAAGCCCACCTGCTGTTCAACGGCACGCCCAAGGCCTTGCAGGATCGTCTGGAACAGGTGGTGCGGTTGATCCGTTCCAAGGGCGTTGGCGTGTACTTCGTCACTCAGTCGCCCAGCGACCTGCCCGATGCAGTGCTGGCTCAGCTGGGCCTGCGCATCCAGCACGGCCTGCGTGCATTCACCGCCCGCGAGCAGAAGGCCTTGAAGGCCGTCGCCGAGGGCTTCCGGCCCAACCCCGAGTTCGACACTCTGGCCGTGCTGACCGAATTGGGCACGGGTGAAGCCTTGGTCGGGACGCTGCAGGAAAAAGGCACCCCGGCGATGGTCCGGCGGGTCGCGATCGCGCCACCGCAGTCGCGCATCGGCCCACTGACCGACGCCGAGCGCGCGGCCACGGTGCGCCACTCGCCGCTCGCCGGTCGCTACGATAAACCGATCGACCGCGAATCCGCCTATGAAATGCTGACCGCGCGCAAACTGCCGCCGACGGCGGATCCCGTACAGCCATCGGAGCCGAGCCTGGCCGACAAGGCCGGCGAGTTTCTCAGTGGGGCAGCAGGGCAGGCGTTGAAGTCGGCGATGCGCCAGGCTGCCAACCAGTTCGGCCGCCAGTTGGTGCGTGGCTTGATGGGCTCCCTGTTGGGAGGGAGCAAGCGCAAGTAGCGCAGGAGGTTTCTTCAGCCATGCAAAAAGGCGCCCGTGGGCGCCTTTTTGCAGAGTGTCACGCGGTGGTCATCCCACCAGTTGGCTGGCCAACCAGAACAGACCGGCCGCCAGGCCCATGGAGGCCGGGAGGGTCAGCACCCAGGCCAACATGATGGTACGAACCGTGCCACCTTGCAGGCCGCTCTTGTTGGCCACCATGGTCCCGGCCACGCCCGAGGACAAGATGTGGGTGGTCGAGACCGGCAGGCTGAACACGTTGGCCGCGCCGATCGCACAGGCGGTGACGATCTGAGCCGACATGCCCTGGGCATAGGTCATGCCCTGCTTGCCGATCTTCTCGCCGATGGTCAGAACCACACGCTTCCAGCCGACCATGGTACCGATACCCAGCGCCAGGGCCACGGCCAGAATCACCCAGAACGGCGAATACTCGGTGGTGGCAGTGAGGTCCTTGCGCAATTTCTCCAGGTCGGATTTCTCGCGCGGTTCCAGTGCCGGCAGCTTGCCGACCTTCTTCGCCGTGTCATCCAGGCAGAGCAGGTAGCGACGCACTTCGATACGGTGTTCGGCAGCCAGCGAGTGGTAGTCGGAGACGCCATCGAGAGTGCTCAGCAGCGCTGCGATGGTCGGTTCGGTCTGCTGTGGATTGCAGCTGAATTTCTCCGGCAGATCGCCCTGCTGAGCTTTGCCCAGCGCCAGGAATTCACCCAGG
Organism: Pseudomonas sp. Leaf129; assembly: GCF_001423465.1. NCBI lineage: Bacteria > Pseudomonadati > Pseudomonadota > Gammaproteobacteria > Pseudomonadales > Pseudomonadaceae > Pseudomonas > Pseudomonas sp. Leaf129. The sequence continues at coordinate 315,509 of NZ_LMOC01000010.1, forward strand.
GTGGCCTGGTTGCGCTGATAGAACTGGCTCAGGTGCTGGGTCGCGTCGCGGGTCCGCTCGATCTGGTAGGTGGTCGCGTTCAGGTCCAGCACGAACTGCTGCGGAACGATACCGATCAACACCAGCATGATCAGGCCGATGCCCTTCTGGCCATCGTTGGAACCGTGCACGAAGCTCACGGCCATGGCCGACAGGACCAGCACCAGGCGATTCCAGAACGGCGGGTGTTTCTTGTCGTCCAGCTTGCGGCGCTGCTCAGGCGTCTTGTGCATCTTGGAGGTCGGACGCCACCACTTCAGACCGATCAACACCAGGGCCGCCGCCACGAAGCCGGCCAGCGGCGAGAACACCAGCGAGGCACCGATATCGATCGCCTTCTGCCAGTTGACGCCATCGCCCAGTGGAATGTCGTTGATCAGCGCGTTAGCCAGGCCCACGCCCAGAATCGAGCCGATGAGGGTGTGCGAGCTCGACGCCGGAATGCCGAAATACCAGGTGCCCAGGTTCCAGGTAATGGCTGCGGCCAGCAGCGAGAACACCATGGCCAGGCCGTGTCCGGTGTTGACGTTGATCAGCAACTCGACCGGCAGCAGGTGAACGATTGCGTAGGCTACGCCGACGCCGCCCAGCAGTACACCGAGGAAGTTGAAGATACCGGACAGGAATACCGCCAGGTGCGGCGGCATGGCCTTGGTATAGATGACTGTGGCGACCGCGTTGGCGGTGTCATGAAAGCCGTTGATGAATTCGAAGGTGAGTACGAACGCCAGCGCTAAGAACAGGCTGATCAGCACCCACGCATCCAGTGCGCTGAATAATTCGATCATGAAGGTTTTGTGACCGGGCCATTGAGGGGGCGCGATTATGCCAGAAATCGACGCGGTATGACCCCCCAGGCGCTGACCGGTGGGTCCGCTTTTCGAGCGACAGGACGATGGTGGCAGCACATGGCTTGCAGACGAGCCTGGCTTGAGCCCCGAAAATTCGGGCTATCGATAGGCCGCCATAAAGCCGTAAGCCAGACGAAAGATTCAAACGGTCGTATGAAATTTATCAGCGGATGACGCAATTCTGAAGGCAATTGACGTGGCACAAGCGGCCGATAGCCGCCTGCCACGCCTGTGTCATGCGTTCTGTTGCTCGAGATCCTTTTCGATCTTCTGGATCTCTTCCTGAAAGGCCTGATCGAGAATGCTGGCACGTTTGCGCCACGGTTTGCGTTCTGGATCTGGCTGAGCGGCATAGGTGGTGATCTCACCGCCGTAGACTTCCTTGTAACGTTGTTCCTGGCGCTCCAGTTGCGCGCGCAGTTCGTCTTTCGTCACTTTTATTACTCTGTTATTTGGAAAGTTGAAACCCACCGATGAGGCGTCGAGAGCCGCCTGGCAGTTGGAGCCCGCATTGTAGCGGGCTGCAACCGCGACGGGGCAGGAAGGCCGTTCATTCGGTGTGTATCAATGTGCACAACACAATCTGAGAAAGCACAGACAGGAATAAGTTTCAGGACCGCCTGGCAACGTCATCCTGCCAGAAATCGGATCAGCGCAATGGATTTGCGATTATCGCCCACCGGTCCGATAATCGCCCTCGGTCGGTTTCGAACATTCCAGAGGGCAGCACCATGAGCGAACACACACCACCGGCAGGCCCGTCAGCAACCGGTTCGAAAGTGCCACAGCGCCCTGCGTTCAGCTCACTGGCCCCGCCGATCGTCGCATCGCCCGCCAAGCGCATCCAAGCCTTCACTGGCGACCCGGACTTCATGACCTCGCTGGCCCGCGGACTGGCGGTGGTGCAAGCGTTTCAGGAGCGCAAGCGACACCTGACCATTGCGCAGATCAGCCACCGGACAGAAATTCCGCGGGCTGCCGTGCGGCGCTGTCTGCACACCCTGATCAAGCTGGGCTATGCCACCACCGATGGGCGCACCTACTCGCTGTTGCCCAAGGTCCTCACCTTGGGCCATGCCTATCTGTCGTCCACGCCCCTGGCCGTGTCGGCCCAACCGTACCTGGATCGCATGAGCGAGCAGTTGCACGAAGCCTGCAACATGGCCACCCTCGAAGGCGATGACATCCTCTACATCGCCCGTTCGGCCACGACTCAGCGGCTGATTTCGGTGGACCTTTCGGTGGGCGGTCGACTGCCGGCGTATTGCACTTCCATGGGTCGCATCCTGCTCGCGGCACTCGACGACGCGTCGCTGCACGAATACCTGCAGCACACCGATCTTGCGCCCAAGACCAGTCGGACCCTGACCAACAAAACCGCGTTGCTGGAGTGCCTGGAACGGGTTCGCCAGCAGGGCTGGTGCATCGTCGATCAGGAGCTGGAGCAAGGGCTGCGTTCGATTGCCGTGCCGGTGTACGACGCGTCGGGGCAGGTATTGGCCGCGCTCAATGTCAGCACCCACGCCGGTCGCGTCACCCGGGCCGAGCTTGAGCAGCGTTTTCTGCCGATCATGCTGTCGGCCAGTCGCGATCTGAGTGCGCAACTGTTCGCTTGAACGCTTGGCGGGCGCTCTGCATGGCAGTGTGCGGTGACCGCACACATCCGCCAGTGCCCGATTGACCCGACCGGGGCGCGCTGACTAATGTCCATCGCATCGACCGCTCAAGCGGTCGCCAATAAAAATAGCGAGGATCACCTCATGCGCAACGCCTTCAGCTTTTGCTCCCTTTGCGTTCCGACGCTCGCCACGCGACACCCCTAGACCTTCGACTGCCCAGGCATGCGGCCGCATGGCCCGCATCGACGTGCCCGTCTTTCCCGGACAATCACAATGACAAGAACAACAATGAACAAACCTGCCAACGCTGTGGGGCTGTGCCTGGATGTGCAGACCCTGATCAACGACCGACCGCTGTCGCGCTATCAATGGCGCGTGGTCATCCTGTGTTTCCTGATCGTCTTCCTCGACGGGCTGGACACCGCCGCCATGGGCTTCATCGCACCTGCGCTGTCGCAGGAGTGGGGCATCGACCGGGCCAGCCTCGGACCGGTGATGAGCGCCGCATTGATCGGCATGGTGTTCGGCGCCCTGGGCTCCGGGCCATTGGCCGACCGTTTCGGGCGCAAGCTGGTGCTGGTCGGCGCCGTGCTGGTGTTCGGCGGGTTCAGCCTGGCTTCGGCCTACAGCAGCAACGTCGATCAGCTGTTGATCCTGCGCTTTCTCACCGGGTTGGGGTTAGGGGCCGGCATGCCCAACGCCACTACGCTGTTGTCCGAGTACACCCCGGAGCGCTTTCGTTCGCTGCTGGTGACCAGCATGTTCTGTGGGTTCAACCTCGGCATGGCCGGAGGTGGGTTCATGTCCGCCAAGCTGATTCCCGCCTTCGGCTGGCACAGCCTGCTGTTGCTCGGCGGCGTGCTGCCGCTGGTGCTGGCGGTGGTGTTGATGATCTGGCTGCCCGAGTCGGCGCGGTATCTGGTGGTGCGCAACAAGGGCGTGGAAAAGATACGTCGCACCCTGGCGCCGATCGACCCGGAGCAGGTGGCGCGGGCCGAGCGTTTCAGTGTGCCCGAACAGAAAACCGTCAAGGCGAGCAACGTGCTGGCGGTGATCTTTTCCGGTACCTACCGCGCCGGCACCTTGCTGCTGTGGCTGACCTACTTCATGGGCCTGGTGATCGTCTACCTCCTGACCAGCTGGCTGCCGACGCTGATGCGCGAGAGCGGCGCGAGTCTGGAGCAGGCCGCGTTCATCGGCGCACTGTTCCAGTTCGGCGGTGTGCTGAGTGCCGTGGGCGTGGGCTGGGCCATGGACCGGTTCAACCCGCACAAGGTCATTGCCACGTTCTACCTGCTCGCTGGGGTGTTCGCCTACGCGGTCGGGCAAAGCCTGGGCAACATCACGCTGCTGGCGACGCTGGTATTGATTGCCGGCATGTGCGTCAACGGCGCGCAGTCGGCCATGCCGTCGCTGGCCGCGCGCTTCTACCCCACGCAAGGGCGTGCCACCGGGGTGTCCTGGATGCTGGGGATCGGCCGTTTCGGCGCGATCCTGGGGGCCTGGATGGGCGCGACCTTGCTGGGCCTCGGCTGGAATTTCGAACAGGTCCTGACCGCGCTGGTCGTTCCTGCCGTGCTGGCCACCGTGGCCTTGCTGATCAAGAGTCGCGTCAGCCACGCCGACGCGACCTGAAACGCGCCGCTGTATCGTTCGATTATCGAACGGATAGTCGATAATCGGATTGTTCGTGAGGAGCTGGCGCCCTAACCTGTACGCCAGCTTCATTCAAACAAGATGGCTCACAGTATCGAGGAGTCCTGCCCACATGGCTGCAATCCTGTCGCTTACCGATGCGGTGAAGCAATTCGTCAACGATGGTGACACCGTCGCGCTCGAAGGCTTCACCCACCTGATTCCAACCGCCGCAGGTCACGAGATCATTCGTCAAGGCAAGAAAGACCTGACGCTGGTCCGCATGACCCCCGACCTGATCTACGATCAGTTGATCGGCGCCGGTTGCGCTCGCAAGTTGATCTTCTCGTGGGGCGGCAACCCCGGTGTCGGCTCGCTGCATCGTCTGCGCGACGCGGTCGAGAAGCAGTGGCCCCAGCCGCTGGAGATCGAAGAACACAGCCATGCCGACCTGGCCAATGCCTACGTCGCCGGTGCCTCCGGCCTGCCGTTCGCGGTCCTGCGGGCCTACGCCGGTTCCGACCTGCCCAAGGTCAATCCGCTGATCAAGACAGTCACCTGCCCGTTCACCGGCGAAGTGCTCGCGGCCGTGCCTTCGGTACGCCCTGACGTCACCGTTATTCACGCGCAGAAAGCCGACCGCAAGGGCAACGTGCTGCTGTGGGGCATTCTGGGGGTGCAGAAGGAAGCGGCCCTGGCCGCCAAGCGCTGCATCGTCACGGTCGAGGAAATCGTCGATGACCTCAACGCGCCGATGAACAGCTGCGTGTTGCCGACCTGGGCGTTGGCCGCCGTGTGCCATGTGCCCGGTGGTGCGCATCCGTCCTACGCCCATGGCTACACCGAACGCGACAACGTGTTCTACCAGGCCTGGGACCCGATCGCCCGCGACCGGGCGACCTTCACCGCCTGGATCGACACGTACATCCGCGGTACCAAGGACTTCAGCGAATACCAGGCGAAACTGGCCAGCGCAGCGCAGGTGACTCCATGACTTACTCCACCAACGAGATGATGACCGTCGCAGCCGCGCGGCGTCTGCAAAACGGCGCGGTGTGCTTCGTCGGCATCGGCCTGCCGTCCAAGGCCGCCAACCTGGCCCGTCTGACCTCCTCGCCGGACGTGGTGCTGATCTACGAGTCCGGCCCGATCGGCGCGAAACCCACTGTGCTGCCCCTGTCCATCGGCGATGGCGAGCTGGCAGAAACCGCCGACACCGTCGTGCCCACCGGTGAGATTTTCCGCTACTGGCTGCAAGGCGGACGCATCGATGTGGGCTTTCTCGGCGCCGCTCAGGTCGACCGTTTCGGCAACATCAACACCACGGTGGTGGGCGACTACCATCAGCCCAAGGTCCGTCTGCCGGGCGCCGGTGGTGCACCGGAGATTGCAGGTTCGGCCAAGAGCGTGTTGATCATTCTCAAACAGTCGCACCGCAGCTTCGTCGAGAAGCTCGATTTCGTCACCTCGGTCGGCCATGGCGAAGGCGGCGATTCGCGCAAGCGCCTGGGCCTTCCAGGACAGGGGCCGGTAGGGATCATCACCGACCTGTGCATCATGGAACCTGAAGCCGGTTCCAACGAATTCGTGGTGACGTCCATTCACCCGGGCGTGACGCGTGAACAAATCAGCGCAGCGACCGGCTGGCCTATCCGCTTCGCCGACCAGGTGCAGACCACGGCCGAGCCTGACGCCACGGAACTTGAAGCGTTGCGCGCCCTGGAAGCACGCACGGCGGCCGCCCACGGCCAGGCACCGGGAGAAGCATGATGCGCGACGTATTCATTTGCGATGCGGTGCGTACGCCCATCGGTCGCTTCGGCGGCAGCCTGGCCCACGTTCGCGCCGACGACCTGGCAGCGGTGCCGATCAAGGCGTTGCTCGAACGCAACCCTGGCGTGGACTGGGCGCAGCTGGACGAAGTGTTCATGGGCTGTGCCAACCAGGCGGGCGAAGACAACCGCAACGTCGCACGCATGGCGCTGCTGCTGGCCGGCTTGCCCGAGGGCGTGCCCGGCGTGACCCTCAACCGCCTGTGCGCTTCGGGCATGGATGCGGTGGGCACAGCGTTTCGCGCCATCGCCAGTGGCGAAATGGAGCTGGCGATTGCCGGTGGCGTCGAATCGATGTCGCGCGCGCCTTTCGTCATGGGCAAGGCCGATGCCGGTTTTTCCCGCAACATGAAACTGGAAGACACCACCATCGGTTGGCGTTTCATCAACCCCCTGATGAAGGCCCAGTACGGCGTCGATGCGATGCCGCAGACGGCGGATAACGTGGCCGACGATTGCCAGGTCTCCCGTGAAGACCAGGACGCCTTCGCCGTGCGCAGCCAGCAGCGCACCGCTGCCGCACAGGCTGCGGGTTTCTTCGCCGAAGAAATCGTGCCGGTACGCATTCCGGGCAAAAAGGGTGAAACCGTGGTCGAGCAGGACGAGCATCCGCGCGCCGACACTACCCTGGAAACCCTGGCCAGGCTCAAGCCGGTCAACGGCGCCGACAAGACAGTGACGGCGGGCAACGCGTCGGGTGTCAACGACGGCGCCGCCGCGATGATCCTCGCCAGCGCCGAGGCGGTGCAAAAGCACGGCCTGACTGCCCGTGGCCGCGTGCTGGGCATGGCCAGTGCCGGGGTAGCACCGCGGGTCATGGGGGTCGGTCCGGTGCCGGCCGTACGCAAACTGCTCGAACGCCTGAACCTGGCGGTCGAGGACTTCGACGTGATCGAGCTCAACGAGGCGTTCGCCAGCCAGGGCCTGGCAGTGTTGCGCGACCTGGGGCTGGCGGACGATGCCGCGCAGGTCAATCCGAACGGCGGTGCGATTGCCTTGGGTCACCCGCTGGGCATGAGCGGTGCACGGCTGGTGTTGACGGCGCTGCATCAGTTGGAAAAAAGCGGCGGCAAGCGCGGGCTGGCGACGATGTGCGTGGGGGTAGGGCAGGGGTTGGCGTTGGCGATCGAGCGGGTTTGAGGGGGACCTGACGGGCCTCTTCGCGGGCAGAGAGCTCGCCGCCCGCCCCGCTCCCACAGAAGTGTGGAGTCACTTGGAGATTTTGTGGGAGCGGGCTCTGCCCGCGAAGAGGCCCTAAAGCCAACCCTCAACCTCCCAGACAGCCAATCACCTTGTGCCTGGGGTTGTAACAGGTTATGTCTAGCCTTTACCGACCTCAATGAGAACTAAAACATGACAACAGTTCATTACACCGGTGAGGAGCGCAAGAAGCGCATTTTCGCAATCGTCGGCGCGTCATCGGGCAATCTGGTGGAGTGGTTCGACTTCTATGTCTACGCCTTCTGCGCCATCTACTTCGCCCCCGCGTTCTTTCCCTCCGACGACCCCACCGTGCAATTGGTCAACACCGCCGGGGTCTTCGCGGCGGGCTTTCTGATGCGGCCCATCGGTGGCTGGCTGTTCGGCCGGGTGGCCGACAAGCATGGCCGCAAGAATTCGATGATGATCTCGGTGCTGATGATGTGCGCCGGCTCGCTGGTGATCGCCTGCCTGCCCACCTACGCCACCATCGGCGTCTGGGCGCCGATCATCCTGCTGCTGGCCCGTCTGTTCCAGGGCCTTTCGGTGGGCGGTGAATACGGCACCACGGCCACCTACATGTCGGAAGTGGCCTTGCGTGGGCAGCGTGGCTTCTTTGCATCGTTCCAGTACGTCACCCTGATCGGTGGGCAACTGCTGGCGGTGTTGACCGTGGTCATCCTTCAGCAGTTTCTCGATGAGCAGGAATTGCGCGCGTGGGGCTGGCGTATTCCGTTCTTCGTCGGTGCGGTGGCCGCGATCATTTCGCTGTTGTTGCGCCGTACCCTGGAGGAAACCAGTACCGCCGAAACCCGCAACGACAAGGACGCCGGCAGCATTGCCGGGCTGTTCAAGAACCACAGCGCGGCGTTCATCACCGTGCTGGGCTACACCGCGGGTGGCTCGCTGATTTTCTACACCTTCACCACGTACATGCAGAAATACCTGGTCAATACCGCGGGCCTGCACGCCAAGACCGCCAGCCTGATCATGACTGGCGCGCTGTTCCTGTACATGTGCATGCAGCCGCTGTTCGGCATGCTCGCCGACCGGATCGGCCGACGCACCTCCATGCTCTGGTTCGCCGGTCTGGGTACCTTATGCACCTTGCCGATCCTCATGGTATTGAAGACCGTCACCAGCCCGTTCCTGGCCTTCGTGCTGATCACGCTGGCCTTGGCCATCGTCAGCTTCTATACCTCGATCAGCGGTCTGGTCAAAGCCGAGATGTTCCCGCCGCAAGTGCGCGCGCTGGGCGTTGGCCTGGCCTACGCCGTGGCCAACGCCGTGTTCGGCGGGTCGGCGGAGTTCGTCGCGCTGAACCTGAAGAACATGGGCAACGAAAACGCGTTCTACTGGTACGTGACGGTGATGATGGCGATCGCGTTCCTGTTCAGCCTGCGCTTGCCCAAGCAACCCAAGTACCTGCATACCGACCATTAAGCCCACAGGCGCGCCTTGTGTGGCGCGCCGTTACAGGGGAGTTCCATGAGCCAACCGCCGAACAATCAGTTGTTCGATGTCTATTTCACTGCGCCCGCCATGCGCCAGATCTTCTGCGACCATGGCCGGGTGCAGGGCATGCTCGATTTCGAAGCCGCGCTGGCTCGGGCCCAGGCCCGCGTCGGCGTGATACCCGGCTCGGCCGTCGCCCCCATCGAGGCGGCCTGCAAGGCCGAGCAGTACGACTTTCAGGCCCTGGCGCAGGCCATTGCCAGTGCTGGCAATTCGGCCATTCCGCTGGTCAAGATGCTCAGCAAGGTCATCGCCGCTTCCGACCCGGATGCCGAGCGCTATGTGCATCTGGGCGCGACCAGTCAGGACGTGATGGACACCGGGCTGGTCCTGCAACTGCTGGCGGCGGTCGACCTGATCGAAGCCGACCTGCAACGTCTGAGCGAGGCGCTGAGCCAGCAGGCCCGTCGCCATGCCGCCACGGTCATGCCCGGACGCACCTGGCTGCAACACGCCACGCCCGTCACCCTGGGCATGAAGATCGCCGGCTGGCTCGGCGCCCTGACCCGCAGTCGGCAACGCCTGCGTGAGCTCAGGCCACGGCTGGCCTGCCTGCAGTTCGGCGGTGCCTCGGGCTCCCTGGCCGCGCTCGGCGAACAGGCGATGCCGGTGGCCCGGGCCTTGGCCGAGGAACTGCACCTGAACCTGCCCGACCAGCCCTGGCATACCCAGCGCGACCGGCTGGTGGAACTGGCCTCGGTACTTGGCCTGGTGGCCGGCAGCCTGGGCAAGCTGGGCCGGGACATCAGCCTGTTGATGCAGACCGAAGCGGCGGAAGTGTTCGAGCCGTCCGCGCCGGGCAAGGGCGGTTCGTCGACCATGCCGCACAAGCGCAATCCGGTCGGTGCGGCAGTGCTCATCGGCGCTGCCACCCGAGTGCCGGGGCTTGTGGCGACGCTGTTCAGCGCCATGCCTCAGGAGCATGAACGCAGCCTGGGGCTGTGGCACGCCGAATGGGAAACCCTGCCGGAGATCTGCTGCCTGGTCTCCGGCGCGTTGCAGCAGGCCCTGGCCATTGCCGATGGCATGCAGGTGGACGCTGAGCGCATGCGGGCGAACCTGGACCTGACCCAGGGCCTGGTGCTGGCAGAAGCCGTCAGCATCGTGTTGGCGCAGCGGATCGGTCGCGACCGCGCGCACCATGTGCTGGAACAGTGCTGCAAGCAGGCCGTCGCTCAAGGCCGCCACCTGCGTGCGGTACTCGGCGACGAGCCGCAGGTCACCGAGCAATTGAGTGCCGATGAACTGGACCGTCTGCTGGACCCTTCGCACTACCTGGGCCAGGCCCAGGTCTGGGTTGAACGGGCAGTAGCCGAACACGATCTTTTGAATGCGTGAGGAGATGAGCGTGGCACAGGTACAACTCGCCGACGGCGAACTCGATTACAGCCTGGAAGGCCCCAAGGACAAGCCCGTCCTGGTGCTGTCCAACTCGCTGGGCACCGACCGACACATGTGGGACGGCCAGATGGCCGCCTTCACCGAACATTTCCGGGTGCTGCGCTACGACACCCGTGGTCATGGCCAGTCCCTGGTCACCCCTGGGACGTACACCATTGAGCAGTTGGGCGGCGACGTCCTGGCGTTGCTCGATGCCCTGAACTTGGACAAGGTGCATTTCTGTGGCCTGTCCATGGGCGGTCTGATCGGCCAATGGCTGGGCATCAATGCCGGCGAGCGCCTGCACAAGCTGGTGATCTGCAACACGGCGGCGAAGATCGGCACCCAGGACGTCTGGAATCCACGTATCGAAATGGTTCTCGGCCAAGGCGAGGCTGCCATGCAGGCGTTGCGTGACGCGTCCATCGCACGCTGGTTCACTCCGGCGTTCGCCGAGGCCCATCCGCTGGAGGCCACACGCATCACCGACATGCTCGCCGCCACCTCCCCACAGGGCTACGCCGCCAACTGCGCTGCGGTGCGCGATGCCGATTTTCGCGAACAGCTGGTTGCCATCCAGGTGCCACTACTGGTGATCGCAGGCACCGAGGACGCTGTCACCACACCGGCGGATGCGCAGTTGATCGTCGAGCAGGTGACGGGTGCGCAGTACGCCGAATTTGCCGCCGCGCATCTCTCCAACGTCGAAATCGGTGCGCCGTTCAGCGACCGGGTCGTCGAATTTCTATTGCGCTGAAGGAGCCCGTTCGTGGACGAGAAAGAACGCTACAACGAAGGAATGAAGGTCCGGCGTGCCGTGTTGGGCGAGGCCCATGTGGAGCGCAGCCTGAACAACCTGACCGAGTTCAACAGCGAGTTCCAGGAGATGATCACCCGCCACGCGTGGGGCGATATCTGGACCCGCCCGGGCCTGCCGCGGCACACGCGCAGCCTCATCACCATCGCCATGCTGATCGGCATGAACCGCAGCGAAGAACTCAAGCTGCACCTGCGCGCGGCCGCCAGCAACGGCGTCACCCGTGAGGAGATCAAGGAAGTCCTGATGCAGAGTGCGATCTACTGCGGCATTCCGGCGGCCAATGCAACGTTTCACCTGGCCGAATCGGTCTGGGATGAGCTGGGCGTCGAATCACGCCAGTGATAGGGGAAGGAGGGCGGTAGCGCGCTGAACGCGCCACCGCCCCGGCGATTACAGAATGCTCAACGGGTAGCTGACGATCACGCGGTTTTCGTCGAACTCGCTGGTGCTGTAGTCGCGACGCATGGTCGAGTTGCGCCAGCGCATGTTCAGGCTCTTGAAGGTGCCCGACTGCACGGTGTAGGCCAGCTCGGTTTCGCGCCCCCATTCCTTGCCGTCGGTGACGGTGGCGGTGTGCACGTTGTCGCCGCTGATGTAGCGGTTCATCAGGGTCAGGCCTGGAACGCCCACGCCGGCAAAGTTGAAGTCGTGGCGCAACTGCCAGGATTTTTCCTTGGCATTCTCGTAGCTGGAGTTATAGCTGTCGTTAGCCAAGGTACCGCCACTGGTGCCGTTGACGCGCATCCAGCCATTGTCGCCGGTGACTTTCTGCAGGCCGACATAGAAGGTGTTGCTGCCATACTTGGCGGACAGCAGCGCCGACCAGGTCTTGTTGTCCAGATCGCCGGCCCGTGCGCTGCCGTCTTCTTTGCCGTGGAAGAAGCCCAGGTTGGCGCCCAAGGTCCAGTCGCCAATCGGCTGGCTGTGCAGGATCTGCAGGTACTGCTGCTGGTAGATGTCCTTGAGCTCGGCGTTCCACAGGCCGACCAGGGTGTTCTTGTTGTTGAAGGTGTACTCGCCACCGACGAAGTTGAAACGGTCGGAGGTGATGCCGGCGCGACCCTGCAGGAACATGTCCTCCATGCTGGCATCGTTACGCGGGCTGTTCTTGCGGAACTGGCCACCGTACAGGGTCAGGCCATCGATTTCCTGAGAGGTGATCTGTCCGCCCTGGAAGGTCTGCGGCAGCGAGCGGCCGTCGTCCGAACGCAGGATGGGCAGTACCGGCATCCACTCGCCGACCTTGAGCACGGTCTTGGAGATCTTGGCCTTGGCGGCCACACCCAGACGGCCGAAATCGTCGGCCGGGTTGTTGCCGTCATGCACAGGCAGCAACTGCGTGCCATAGGTACCACGGCCACCATCGAGCTTGACCGAGTACATGCCCAGCACGTCCACACCGAAGCCGACCAGGCCCTGGGTGTAGCCGGACTTGGCGTCGAGGATGAAGCTTTGGGTCCACTCCTCGGACTTGCTCTGCGGGAAGGCCGGGTTGGTGTGGTTGCGATTGAAGTAGAAGTTGCGCAGGTTCAGACCCACCTTGGCGTCTTCCAGAAAGCCGGACTCGGCTGCGAAGGAAGGCAGGGCGGCCGTGGCAACGGTCAACGCGATCAGATTGGGCAACAGACGGGGTGAACGATGGAAGTGCTGGCGCATGGGGTAAACCTATTGTTATTGATTTTATGATTGACGCACGCTGGAACGGGCTTTTCTGACATTTTGTTACGTGTTGCGCGGATGGTGCTTCGGGGTGAAGCACGATTCAACCGACCGCACAGGAATGCGTGCGATAACCGAACACTAACTAACTAGTTAATAACAAGTCAGTTATCTGGTCATCGGACCACTATTGCTCATGATTGAACTTTCAGCCAGTCCCGAGTGACATTTTCTTCAGCCGCCTCGCGCCGTCTGACTCCTGGCAGCGTGTTACAGGCGTAAAAAAAACCACCGCAAGCGGTGGTTTTTTCATGCCATCAGCAGTCAGCTCTTGGGCGCCTGCGCTGGCTGGGCCAACTGAGCCTGGCCAGTGCGCTCGTACCAGCCGCCTCCCAGCGCCTTGTACAGATTGACCTCGCTGGTCAGCTGCGACAGCCGGTCGGTGATCAGCGATTGCTGGGCACTGAACAGAGAGCGCTGGGCATCGAGGAAGGTCAGGTTGCTATCGATACCGATACGGTAGCGACGCTCGGCCAGGCGGTAGTAATCCTGGTTGGCCTGCACCGAATCACGCTGGGCCTGCAACTGCTCGTTGTAGGTCTTGCGTGCAGCCAAGCCGTCGGACACTTCCTGGAACGCCGTCTGAATGACCTTCTCGTAATTGGCCACGTTGATGTCTTTCTGGATCTTCGAGTAGTCCAGGCTGGCACGCAGCGCACCGGCGTTGAAGATCGGCAGGCTGATGCTCGGCGAGAACAGCCAGCTGCCGGAACCAGCGTCGAACAGGCCGGACAGCTGTCGGCTCGACGTACCGGCATTGGCCGTCAGGCTGATGCTGGGGAAGAACGCCGCGCGGGCCGCGCCGATGTTGGCGTTGGCGGCCAGCAGGGCGTGCTCGGCTTCGAGAATGTCCGGGCGTCGGGTCAGCAACTGCGACGGCATGCCGGCCGGCACTTCGCTGAGCAGGTCGGCGTCCAGCCCACGGGCTTCTGGCAGGTCGGTCGGAATGGCCGTGCCCAGCAGCAGGGTCAGGTTGTTGCGATCCTGAGCCACCTGGCGCTTGTAGCGCGCCAGGCTGACACGGGCGGTTTCCACCGCCGTGCGTGCCTGGCTCAGGTCCAGGGCCGAGGACACGCCTACTTCGGTGCTGCGGCTGGTCAGCTTGAGGCTCTGCTCGAAAGCGCCCAAGGTCTCCTGGGTCAACTTCAGCAGCGCCTGGTCGGCCTGCCAGGTCAGGTAGGCGTTGGCCACGTTGGCCACCAGGCTGATCTGTGTGGAGCGACGAGCTTCCTCGGTGGACAGGTAGGTCTGCAAGGCCTGTTCGCTGAGGCTGCGGATGCGCCCCCACAGGTCCAGCTCATAGGCACTCACGCCCAGCGTGACGGCGTACTGGCTGGAGATGCCCGACTCGCCAAGCTGTGACAGGTCGGCCGGTGTGCGCTGACGCGTACCGGTGCCGTCGGCATTGATGGCCGGGAACAGATCGGCACGCTGGATGCGGTATTGCGCCCGGTAGGCTTCGATGTTCAGCGCCGCGACCCGCAGGTCGCGGTTGTTCTCAAGCGATACCTGCACCAGGCGCTCGAGCGCCGGGTCGGTGAAGAACTGCCGCCAGCCTTGTTCCGCCGCCGCCACTTCGGCCGCATCGGCGGGCGCGTAGGCCTCGCCCTGCGGGAACTGCTCGGCCACCGGCAGGGCAGGCTGCTTGTACTCGGGGATCATCGAGCAGCCGCCGAGCACGAAGGCGGCGACAGCGATGGATATCAGTGACTTGCTCATTGGCCAGCCTCATCGTGTGTAATGGCTTTGTCGTTGTCCTTCTCGTGTTCCTTGTCGTACTTGCTCTTGAACAGCGACGACACGGCCACGTAGAACATCGGCACCCAGAAAATTGCCAGGATGGTGGCGGTGATCATACCGCCGATCACACCGGTACCGATCGCATGTTGGCTACCCGAGCCTGCGCCGCTGGAAATCGCCAGCGGTACAACGCCGAGAATGAACGCCAGCGACGTCATGATGATCGGTCGCAGACGCATGCGGCACGCTTCGGCCGCCGCTTCCACCAGGCTCTTGCCCTGTTCGTGCAGTTCCTTGGCGAACTCGACGATCAGAATGGCGTTCTTGGCCGCCAGGCCCACCGTGACCAGCAAGCCTACCTGGAAGAACACGTCGTTGGACAAGCCGCGCAGACTGGTCGCGATCAATGCACCGATCACACCCAGCGGCACCACCAGAAGCACTGCGATCGGGATCGACCAGCTCTCGTACAGCGCCGCCAGACACAGGAACACGAACAGCAGCGAGATCGCATAGAGCGCTGGGGCCTGGGAGCCGGACAGACGTTCTTCGTACGACAGGCCAGTGAACGAGTAGCCGATGCCGTCAGGCAGTTTCTTGGCCAGTGCCTCGACCTCGGCCATGGCATCACCGGAGCTGTAGCCCGGCGCCGGTGTACCGAGAATCTCCATTGCAGCCACACCGTTGTAGCGCGACAGCTTGGGTGAGCCGTAGATCCATTCGCCAGTGGCGATGGCCGACAACGGCACCATGGTCCCCGAATCGTTGCGCACGTACCACTTGTTCAGATCTTCAGGCGTCATGCGCGCGGCCGCTTCGCCTTGCACATAGACCTTCTTCACCCGACCGCGGTCGATGAAGTCGTTGACGTAGCTGCCGCCCAAGGCGATGGACAGGGTCTGGTTGATGGTCGACAAGGTAATGCCCAGGGCACTGGCCTTCTCGTCATCCACGGTGAGCTGGTATTGCGGCTCATCGTTCAGGCCGTTGGGACGTACGCCTGCCAGGATCTTGCTCTGGGCCGCCATGCCGAGGAACTGGTTGCGCGCCTCCAGCAGTTTTTCGTGGCCGACACCGCCCTGGTCCTGCAGGTAGAAGTCAAAGCCCGACGCGTTACCCAGTTCGAGTACCGAAGGAGGCACCACGGCGAACACCATGGCATCGCGGAAGCTGGCGAAGTGTTTCTGCGCACGCTCGGCGATCTTGAACACCGTCGTTTCGGCGCCGCGCTCATCCCAGGGTTTGAGCATCACGAACGCCAGGCCCGAACTCTGGCCACGGCCAGCGAAGTTGAAGCCGTTGACGCTGAACACGGATTTGACGCCTGCGCCTTCGCCGTTTTCTTCGTCCAGCAGGAAGGTCCGCATGTCGTCGATGACCTTCTGCGTCCGCTCGGCAGAAGAACCTGCCGGCGTCTGCACCTGGGCGAAAATCACACCCTGGTCTTCTTCAGGCAGGAACGCCGAAGGAATGCGGGTGAACAGGAAGACCATGCCGGCGAAGATGACCAGATAGACGATGAACGCTGGCAGCTTGTGGGTGACCATGCGTTTGACGCCGTTCTCGTACTTCACCACGCTGCGGTCGAAGGTCCGGTTGAACCAGCCGAAGAAACCACGCTTGGGCTGGCCGTGCTTTTCCGGATCGATCGGCTTGAGCATAGTGGCGCACAGCGCCGGGGTGAAGATCAGCGCAACCAGTACCGACAGGCCCATGGCCGAGACGATGGTGATGGAGAACTGCTTGTAGATCACACCCGTGGAGCCGCCGAAGAAGGCCATCGGCAGCAGTACCGCCGAGAGCACCATGGCGATACCGACCAGAGCCCCCTGGATCTGGTCCATGGACTTCTTGGTCGCCTCCTTGGGCGAGAGATGCTCTTCTTCCATCACCCGTTCGACGTTCTCCACCACCACGATCGCATCGTCCACCAATAGCCCGATCGCCAGGATCATGCCGAACATGGTCAAGGTGTTGATGGTGAAACCGAACGCAGCGAGGATGCCGAAGGTGCCGAGCAGTACCACCGGAACCGTCATCGTGGTGATGATGGTCGCGCGCAGGTTCTGCAGGAACAGGTACATCACCAGGAACACCAGCACGATCGCTTCAATCAGCGTATGCACGACGCCGGAAATCGATTCGGTCACGGTCGGGGTGGTGTCGTAGGGGTAGACCACCTTCATGCCAGGCGGAAAGAACGGTTCCAGACTGGCCACGGTGGCGCGGATCGCCTTGGCGGTGTCCAGCGCGTTGGCGCCGGAGGCCAGCTTGATCGCCATACCCGAGGCCGGCTTGCCGTTGAACTGCGCATCGATGCTGTAGCTCTGGCCACCCAGACCAATACGCGCGACGTCCTTGAGCCGGACCTGCGCGCCATCTTTATCGACTTTGAGGAAGATATTGCCGAACTGCTCGGCGGTCTGCAGGCGGGTCTTGCCGATGATGGTGGCGTTGAGCTGGGTGCCGGGCAAGGCCGGCAGGCCGCCGAGCTGACCTGTGGCGATCTGCACGTTCTGCGCGCTGATCGCGGCGCTGACCTCGACCGGCGTCAGTTGGTATTTGTTGAGTTTGGCCGGATCCAGCCAGATGCGCATGGCGTACTGTGAACCGAACACCTGAAAGTCGCCAACGCCCGAGGTCCGCGAAATCGGATCCTGGATGTTGGAGACGATGTAGTTGGACAAGTCTTCACGGGTGAGAGAGCCATCCTCGGCCACCAGGCCGATCACCAGCAGGAAGTTCTTCACCGACTTGGTCACGCGCAAACCCTGCTGCTGCACTTCCTGCGGCAACAGTGGGGTGGCCAGGTTGAGCTTGTTCTGCACCTGAACCTGGGCGATGTCCGGGTTGGTGCCCTGGTTGAAGGTCACGCTGATGGTCATGCTGCCGTCGGAGTTGCTCTCCGAGGAAACGTAACGCAGGTTGTCGATACCGTTGAGCTGCTGCTCGATGATCTGGACCACGGTGTCCTGCACGGTCTGTGCGGAAGCACCAGGGTAGGTGACCTGGATATCGATGGCGGTCGGCGCGATGGCCGGGTATTGGTTGATGGGCAACTTGAGAATTGCCAGCCCGCCCACGAGCATGATCACCAGGGCGAGTACCCAGGCGAAAATGGGGCGGTCAATAAAGAATCTGGACATCGATTACTTACCTTCGCCTGTGGCGGTGGAATCGGACTGGCCGGGCGTCAGGTTGCCCGCTTCCTTCACGGTCACGTCGGCACCTGGCTTGACGTACTGCAGGCCCTCGGTGATGACGCGATCGCCGGCGTTCAGGCCTTTCTCGATCACCCAGAACGCGCCGTCGGTGCGATTGGCTACCAGCTCGCGCTGCTCGACCTTGTTGTCCTTGTTCACGATCAAGGCGGTCGGGGTGCCCTTGAGGTCACGGGTCACGCCTTGCTGCGGTGCCAGGATCGCCTCGCTGCGCACACCGGCCTGCAGCTTGGCGTGAACGAACATGCCTGGCAGCAGCACGTGCTCGGGGTTGGGGAACACGGCGCGCAGGGTCACCGAACCGGTGGCCTGGTCGACCGACACTTCGGAGAACTCCAGCTTGCCGGTCTGGCTGTATTCGCTGCCGTCTTCCAGGGTCAGTTTCACCGACGCGGCGTTATCGCCGGCCTTCTGCAACTTGCCGCTGTCCAGGTCGCGACGCAACCGCAGCATCTCGGCGGACGACTGGGTCACGTCGACATAGATCGGGTCCAACTGCTGGATAGTGGCCATGGCGTTGGTCTGGCCGTTGGTCACCAGTGCACCTTCGGTCACGTCGGAACGACCGATGCGGCCCGAGATCGGCGCCAGCACCTTGGTGTAGCGCAAGTCGATTTGCGCGCTCTTGACCGAGGCTTCGGCTTGCAGCTGCTGCGAGCGGGCGTTGTCGTATTCCTGACGGCTGACGGCTTGCTCGTCGATCAGCTGTTTGTAGCGTCCAGCCAGCGACTTGGCCGATTCCAGGGTCGCCTGGGAGCTGCCCAGCGTGGCCTCGTACACCGACGGGTCGATCTGATAGAGCTGCTGCCCGGCCTTGACCTCGGTACCTTCCTTGAACAGACGCTTGAGGATGATCCCGTTGACCTGCGGCCGCACTTCGGCCACGCGGTACGCAGTGGTCCGACCCGGCAGTTCGCTGGTCAGGGTGTAAGGTTGGGTTTTCAGGGTAACCACGCCGACCTGAGGAGCCTGCTGAGCCTGCTGCGGGGCTGCTTCTTCCTTTTTGTCACAGCCGCTGAGCAGAGTGGCCAGGGCGACGGCGGATACCAGAGCGGTAACAACTGGCTTGAATTGCATGAAGATCCTCGGGTCGTGAGCGCGTGGGAGGGCTCAAGAATAGTGGAAGGGTAAAAAAATGTTACGACTGGATTAATAGCTTACTAACGAATATACTTACATTCGTGGTTGTTTGTAAACAACTTGATGGCCTGATGCCCGCGACCAGGCGGCGCACCATCGACATTCGGGACAAGCCCCCCATAAAAGGGACTCCCGGCCTGAGCACGCGCCGCGTACCGCATGGCCCGTGCATTGAAGATTGAGGTTCTACTGCCATGGTTCGCCGCACCAAAGAGGAAGCCCAGGAAACCCGAAGCCAGATTCTCGAGGCCGCCGAGCAGGCCTTCTACGAGCGCGGTGTGGCCCGTACGACCTTGGCCGACATCGCGACCCTGGCCGGGGTGACGCGCGGCGCCATCTATTGGCACTTCAGCAACAAGGCCGATCTGGTTCAGGCCATGCTCGACAGCCTGCAGGAACCGCTCGAAGAGTTGGCCCAGGCCAGCGAAAGCGAGGATGAGCCAGACCCGCTGGGTTGCATGCGCAAGCTGCTGATCCGCCTGTTCCAGCAGATCGCCGTGGACCCCAAGACCCGCCGTCTCAACGAAATTCTGCATCATAAGTGCGAGTTCACCGATGAAATGTGTGACATGCGTCGCCAGCGTCAGACGGTCAGTATCGACTGTAATGTGCGCATCGATCGCTCGCTGAGAAATGCCGTGAACCGCGAGCAGCTGCCGCGTGATCTGGACACCGTCAGGGCCGCCATCGCCTTGCACGCCTATATAGACGGTATGATCGGCCAATGGTTGCTCGTCCCCGACAGCTTCGATCTTTTTCAGGAAGCGGAGCGTTGGGTCGATCTGATACTGCAAACGCTGAGCCTGACACCTGCATTGCGCAAATAAAGTTCTGAATCAAGTTGTAACAACGCCCTGGCTCGCGCCATCATCGACCGTAACCTGTGCAGTTGTTGCCTGCATGCAGTTGGCAAGTCCCGGTCGGTACCCTTTCATCATCCTGTTGCGAGCGTGTGAATGAGCGTGCAAAACCCGTTGCTTACTGGGACCAACCAGCCGCTGCGCGGTATCGCGCTGATCTGTCTGGCGACGTTGCTGTTCGCCAGTCACGACGCCTTGTCCAAGTACCTCTCCGGGTTTTTCCCCATCGTCGTGGTGGTGTGGGCGCGCTATGTGGTGCACACCCTGTTGATGCTGGCCATCTTCGTGCCGCAGACCGGTTTGTCCACGGTCATCCGCACCAAGCGACCCGGATTGCAGCTGCTGCGCGCGCTGTGCCTGATCGCCACCAGCCTGTTCTTCACCACCAGCCTGCGTTACATACCGTTGGCCGAGGCCACCGCGGTGAACTTCCTGGCGCCCTTGCTGGTGACGGCGCTGTCGGTGCCGCTGCTCAAGGAGGTCGTGACGCGCGCTCAGTGGGCGGCGGTGATCACGGGCTTCATCGGTGTACTTATCGTCATCCGGCCCGGCGGTGCCTTGTTCACGCCGGCGATCATCCTGCCGCTGATTTCCGCGTTCTTCTTCGGTCTGTACCAGTTGCTCACGCGCAAGCTCAGCGGCATCGACAGCCCGACCACCAGCAACTTTCTTGCCGGTATCTTCAACACCCTGATCATGAGCGCGGTGCTGCCGTTCTTCTGGCAGGCACCGGGCTGGATCGATGCCTTGTTCATGGTAGGCCTGGGCACCTGCGGCATGCTCGGGCATCTGTTGCTGACTCAAGCCTTTCGCCATGCGGCGCCGGCGCTGCTGGCGCCGTTCAGCTACGGGCAGATCCTGTTTGCCGGCATGTATGGTTACCTGATCTTCGACCATACCCCGGATATCTTCGGGGTGGTGGGCATCAGCGTCATCTGCCTCAGCGGCCTGGCCGTGGCCTGGGCCCAACGCAAGAAGCGACCGGCTGTTTGAGCGGGCCCCTTCGCGGGTAGAACCCCCTCCCACAGGTCAAGCAGCTTCGCTCCACCCCTTGTGGGAGCGGGTTCTACCCGCGAAGAGGCCAGACCTGCCCCCCACACAAGCTACTTCTCCCCATGCCCACGGCCCCTCAGTTCCAGATTGGGCAGCGCCAATGCCACGGCCAGTCCCAGCAGCGAAATACCGGCACTGGCCCACAGCAGGTGTTGAAAGGTCTGCCCCAGTTCCAGCCGCAAGGCGTCCCGTGCCGGGCCCGCCGCCGCATTGAGCCCGGTCAGCAGCACATTGCCGCCCATCGCCTCGAGGCCGTGACCGCCCAGGGCACCGTCCGCCAACTGCACGCCGTGCAACATGGCCAGGAGCAGTGCCGACAGACAAGCCACCCCAACCGCGCCTCCCAGCGAGCGAAACAACGCCAGGGTGCTGGTCGCCACACCAATGTCCCTGGCCTGCACCGAGTTCTGCGCGCCCACCAGCGAGGTGGGAAACTGCAGGCCGCAGGCGAAGCCGGTCAACAACATGAAGCCCACGCTGAGCAGCAGATTGTCCGGCGGGCTGAACGACATGCCCACAATGCCCAACGGGGCAAGCAGCGCCCCGGTCAGGATGATCGGTTTGTAACGCCCGGTCTGTGAAGTCCGACGCCCGCCCAGGAACGCGCCAATCGGCAGGCCCAGCGCCAGCGGTAGCAGGTACAGCGCCGCTGCATCGGCCCCGGCCCCGGTGACGGTCTGGAAACGCAGAGGCATCATCACGCTCAGGCCAATGGCCTGGAAGCTGGTGAAGAACACCGAGCACCAGCACAGCACCGCCGCTGGAATGGCGAACAGGTGCAGCGGCAGCAGAGGCTCCCGAAAGCGTCGCTCATGCCAGACGAAACCCAGCAGTGCCACCACGGCCACCACCAGCAGGCCCCACACCTGCGTGTCGCCCAGCCCATGGCCCTGGCCGATGCGGGTGATGCTCATCAGAAGGGTGCTCAAACCGATGATCATCAGCACCGTGCCCAGGTAGTCGATGATCGGCGTGCGCTGCGGAATCGGCAGCCCCGCCAATTTGCGGTTGGCGTACCAACAGGCGAATGCGCCCAGCGGCAGGTTGATCAAAAACACCCAGCGCCACGACAGGTACTGGGTCATGTAGCCGCCCAGCACCGGCCCCAGCACACTGGCTGCGGCGTACATGCTGCTGAAATACCCCTGGTAGCGACCGCGCTCGCGGGGCGGCACCACGTCACCGATGATTGCCTGGCTGACCGATACCATGCCGCCAGCACCCACCCCTTGCAGCAGGCGCGCCAGCACCAGCTGCTCCATGCTCTGCGCCATGCCACAGAACAGCGACGCGACGGTGAACAATCCGGTGCCGATGAGGATCATCCGCCGACGGCCATACAGGTCGCCCAGCTTGCCGTAGATCGGCGTGGCCACGGTCATGGCCACCATGTACCCGGAAATCACCCAGGCCAGACGGTCGACGTCGTTGAACTGCGCAGAGATGGCCGGCATCGAGACCGCAACGATGGTCTGATCCAGGGCGCCGAGAAAAATGGCCAGCATCAAGGCCACCAGAATGCTCTTGATGGCCGGCGGGGAATGGCTGAGATCGGTCACAGGTGGGCCTGTAGAGAAACGCCGAGGCCAGATGGCCGCGGGCCGTGGCTTAGAGTGTACTGGATAGCTAGCTATCGGTTCTATCGGTGACCCGGTGTTTTTTCCAGGTCTGCCTGCGCGGCCCTACAGACTGATCCGCAGCCGTGCCAGATCGCGCACCGGCGGCGCGCCGAAATGGCGGCTGTATTCGCGGCTGAACTGGGAAGGGCTTTCGTAACCCACTCGATACCCGGCCGCCGAGGCGTCGAGGTCTTCGCTGAGCATCAGCCGGCGCGCCTCCTGCAAGCGAAGCTGTTTCTGATATTGCAGCGGGCTCATGGAGGTTACCGCCTTGAAGCGGTGGTGCAGGGTGGACACGCTCAAGTTGACTTCCCGGGCCAGGTCTTCGATGCGCAGGCTGCGATGGAAATGCCGGTTGATCCAGGCGATGGCTTGACTCACGCGATGGGTCTGACTGTGCGCCACCGCGATTTCGTACAGTCGATGACCTTGTTGCCCGCCTAACAGACGGTAGAGGATTTCCCGCCTCACCAGAGGTGCCAGCACGGCAATGTCTTTCGGTGTTTCCAGCAGTCGAACCAGACGCAGCACGGCATCCAGAAAGGCCGTGTCCATTCGCTCCACGTACAGGCCGCGCTGGGTCGAGCGCGTGGGCACACCCAGCGGTCCGGCGTCGGCGATCACTGCGTTGATTTCCTCAGGGTCGATGTCCAGCCGCAGCGACAGGCTGGGATCGTGCGGGGTGGCATCGAGGATCCGTCCCGACATCGGCATGGCCACCGACACCACCAGAAAATTCAAGGGATCGTAGACATAGCGCTCATCGCCAAGACGCACTTCCTTGCTGCCATTGGCAAAGATGCACACCGCCGGTTGGACCAGGGCCGGGAACGACTGTACACACTCTTCATAACGCACCAGGTGCAGGCCGCTGATCGCGGTGCCATGGTTGCCCGGCGTCGGGGCGCCACGGGCGATGCGCTCGGCCAGTTCGCGACGACTGTGTTCCAGGGCAGGGTCCAGCGGTAACAAAGCAGGGGCGCAGAGGTTCATGCAGGCTCCAGGATCTGTACATCACATCAGGCGAGGATAATCCGCGCTTAATGCCAGAGGTAGACGATAGCTGCCGGATGTTTGCCCAATCCTGCCAACTTGCGTCAGGGCCTTGTACACACCGAGGCGGGCAGTGTCAGCGGGCAAGCCTGAAAATGCCCAAAATAAGCCATTCCGGTTGAACGAAGCTGCAACCCGGCAGGATCGGGCAAGACCTTGACAGGAAACGGCTAACCCCTGCGGTCCGGGGTTGCGTAACGTTGTCGCTGCAGCCTTGTTCACCGCAGAACGTTCAATCAGGGAGAGTCGCGCATGAGCTCATTTTCTACCATCAGCCTTTCTACCGTCAGTCACTGCGCCTTGGTCACGGCTCGACAGGGTGATTCCGAACAGGTCGGACTGGCTTTGTCGGCATTGGTTGAGCCCGCGCTTGCCATGCCTGGCTGTCTGCACTTTGCGGTCCAGCGCAGTCACGGCGACGAGCGACTGTGGCAGGTGGCTGGCGTTTGGCGTGATCAGGCCGCGATGACCGCCTGGCTCAACTCGCCGGGCATGCAGGTGTTCTCCGATCTGGTCCACGGCCTGCTGGTGACCAGCCTCGACCTGCACACCTTCGGTGACGCGGCGCTCGAACATGCCAGTGCGGCCTGAGCCGCGTACAATCGCGGCTTTTCCATCGGCCCGAGGTACGTCATGGCACGCAAGGTATTCGAACATCACGAAGCGGTTTCGGCAGTAGTGCCGGAGGCAGGCAGTTACCGCGCGGCCATTGCCATCAAGGCGCTGCAGGGCGGTGGCGCCCCGCGTTTCCACAAGGTGCTCGATGGTCAGTCGTTCGCCACCGCCCACGAGGCCGATGGCGCTGCCGCCGAGGTCTTGCCGACACTGACCCGTGTCGACGAAGACGGCGAACCGGTGTTTGCGCCTATTTGACCTGTGGCCGGTGCATCTGGAACAGCGCCTGCGGACCGATCTCGAAGTAATCGGCCGGGCCGCCGCCACGCAGGATCGGGCCGGCCGCTGCGGTGTCGTAGATGCCGTCCTTGAGCAGTGACTTGGCGATGTGCACCGCCACCACCTCACCCAGAATCAACCAGGTGGGCACCTCTTGCTGATCGGCGCCCTTGAGTTGAATGATCTGGGTGACCTTGCATTCGAATGACACCGGCGCTTCGAGCACCCGCGGCACGCTGACGATCTTCGAAGGCGCGTGCTGCAAACCGCTGAGTTCGAACTCGTCTACTTCGGGTCCCACTGCCGCGCAGCTCTGGTTCATCTGCTCGGCCAGGGCGCGAGTCGACAGATTCCAGACGAACTCGCCGGTCTGCTCGATGTTGTTGAGGCTGTCCTTGCGTCCCACACTGGCGAAGCCAATGATCGGCGGCGTGTAGTTGAAGGCGTTGAAGAAGCTGTAGGGCGCCAGGTTCAGACGACCTTCGCGGTCATGGGAAGAGATCCAGCCGATTGGCCGCGGGCCGACGATGGCGTTGAACGGGTCGTGGGGCAAACCATGGCCCTTGGCGGGTTCGTAGTAGTAGGTGTCATCCGACATCGGGGGCAGTCCTCAGCGTTCAAGTGCCCCCAGTGTGCGTTGCCGTGGGTATCAGTGCAATGAACGGTCGACAGATGCGCAATGTGTATCGTGTAACCCCAGCAGCAGGTCAGTTGTGCATAAGCGCAAGGGTAGCAGCGGCTGCGAAGACGAAGGTGGCGGTTGCAGCGCCCATCGCGAACGAAAGTATGGCCGGACGAGTGGAGCCGGACCCTGACTCCGCTTGGCGCATTTCTTCGGTGAAGGCTGCAACCTCATTGTGAAGCTGTTCGAACTGTCGGCGTTGAATGCAGGCATTCTTGAGGGACGTAGACATGTCTGATTATCCTGTCGGGCGGACTTCGTCTGCTATGCAAACTCTGTATCAAATGTGCCCCCGCTAGCCTTGAAAAACAAGCTGTGTCGGCATGGAGTGCACTCTGGCAAATACCTCACCGTTCCTGTAGCAGCGGCGCGAGCCGCGTCGGCGGTAGATGCAGAAGTGCAGATGCACCACGGTGATTCCGGACGCGGCTCGCACCGCTGCTACAGGGAAGTGCGGTGTCAGTTGCAGCAAATCTCTGGCGGCCGCGATGAATGAGCTTCAAGTGGCGAAAAAACGGATTAGCAAGCTAATGGTTGCGACAATCGCCGTGACCAGCGCAGCACCCACCGCAAAGGGATACCATTCTGATTCTCGCCTGAACTTCAAAGCTTCAGCATTCAACTTGCGGCTTTCGGCCATGAATTTTCGTATCTCGACATTCAGCTTTTCCAGCTCCAACGTCTCACGTCGGTGATCAGACATTCTGATGCTTCCTTTCGAAATGGAATCGCGCTCCGTGCGCTGGTGATAAATGCTCATGCCTTGACCGGTGATGACACTGCCCGGCTTTCGCCGGGCATGCCTGGCTTCAGTCCGTTTCGATCCGCGAGTGCTTCTGGGTGTCCTTCATGAACACGTACACCAGCAGCGAGCAGGCGATGCAAGCGGTCACGTACCAGTAGTAACCGGTTTCCATGCCGATCTGCTTGAACCACAGCGCGATGAGTTCGGCGGTGCCGCCGAAGACCGACACGGTCAGCGCGTAGGGCAGGCCGACGCCCAGGGCGCGGATTTCGGTGGGGAACAGCTCAGCTTTAACCACCGCGTTGATGGAGGTGTATCCACTGACGATGATCAGCGCCGCCATGATCAGGAAGAACGCGCCCCACCAGGTTTCAATGGTGTGCAGGGTGGTCAGGATGGGGACGGTACACAGGGTGCCCAGTACGCCGAAGGCGATCAGGATCGGGCGGCGTCCGACCTTGTCGGAAAGGGCGCCGATGACCGGTTGCAGGCACATGAACAGGAACAGCGTGGCGGCCGAGATGGCCGTCGAGTCGGCCTTGCTGAAGCCTACCGTGTTGACCAGGTACTTCTGCATGTAGGTGGTGTAGGTGTAGAACGCCAGCGTACCGCCCATGGTCAGGCCGACTACGGTCAGCAGTTCCTTGGGGTGGCGCAACAGGGTGCGCATCGTGCTTTCCTTGGAGACCTTTTTCTGGGTGAAGGATTCGGTCTCTTCCATACCGCGACGCAGCCACAAAGCAACCACGGCGCACAGCGCACCGATCACGAAGGGTACGCGCCAGCCCCAGCTCAGCAATTGTTCTTCGGTGAGCGTCTGTTGCAGCACGATCAGCACCGCCAGGGCGATCAACTGACCGGAGATCAGGGTGACGTACTGGAAGCTGGAGAAGAAACCACGCCGCTCGCGGGTGGCCATCTCGCTCAGGTAGGTGGCGGAGGTGCCGTACTCACCGCCCACCGAGAGGCCCTGCATCAGCCGCGCCAGCACCAGCAGCACCGGTGCCCAGATGCCGATGGTTTCGTAGCCCGGTGTCAGGGCGATCACCAGCGAGCCGAAGCACATCAGCAGGACCGAGGCCATCAGCGCCGCCTTGCGGCCTTTGCGGTCGGCATACAGGCCCATCAGCCAGCCGCCGATGGGGCGCATCAGAAACCCGACGGCGAAGATCGCGGCAGTGTTGAGCAGTTGGGCGTTGAGACTGTCCTTGGGGAAGAACACTTGGGCGAAGTACAGGGAGAATGCGGCGTAGACGTACCAGTCATACCATTCGACCATGTTGCCGACCGAACCGCTGAAGATCGATTTGACCCGGCTGGCGGTGGTGCGAGGCGGGGCGGATGCAGCAGTTGCCCCGGCGGGCAGGGTGTTTGAGTTATCCATGATGGAACCTTCTCGTTATTGTTGGCAGCACGTTGAGTCGCGCTTGCCAAGGCAATAGCAGAAGCCGTGCCAGCCTGCGAAGCCCAGGTTTTGCAGGGGCTTATGCATTAAGTAGGCGGATTCTTGCTGATACGAGAAGGGTGATAAGCGGATTTTTGCCTATTCGCGAAAGTCTTCGCGCGCCAGTCCGTGACGCTGCATCTTTTCGTTCAAGGTCCGCCGGGGCACTTGCAGGGCGTGCATCACCGCTTTGATGTCACCCCGATGTCGGGCCAGTGCCGCACGCAGGCATTGCGCTTCGAACGCTTCCTGCTGCGCCGCCAACGACAGCCCGCCGCCGGGTGTTTCCAGGGCCGGCGCGGCCAGCCCCAGCACGTGGCGTTCGGCGGCGTTGGCCAGCTCGCGGACATTGCCGGGCCAATCGTGACTGAGCAACTGACTCAGTTGCGTCGAGTTCACCACCGGTACCGGGCGTCCCAGGCGCTTTGCGGTGGCCGCCGTGAAATGATCGAACAGGCACACGATGTCTTCACGCCGCTCGCGCAGCGGTGGCAGGCGCAGTTCGGCGACATTCAGCCGATAAGCCAGGTCTTCGCGAAACAGCCCGGCCCGGGCCTGCTCCAGCAGATCGGGCTTGCTGGCCGCGACCAGGCGCAGGTCCACCGCGATGCTCTGGTTGGAGCCCAGGCGTTCGAGCTTCTGCTCCTGCAGCACGCGCAGCAGCTTGGCTTGCTGGGCCATGGGCAGGCTTTCGATCTCGTCGAGAAACAACGTTCCGCCGTGAGCGTATTCCAGCTTGCCGATGCGTTTGCCTTGCGCACCGGTGAAGGCGCCGCTTTCATGGCCAAACAGTTCGGCCTCGAACAACGCCTCGGGAATGGCAGCGCAATTGAGCGCCACGAACGGCTTGCCGGCGCGCGGGCCGAAATCGTGCAGGCAGCGTGCGACCAGCTCCTTGCCACTGCCGGTCTCGCCGCGAATCACTACGTTGACCGGCAGTGAGGCCAGGTCCAGCACCTGGCGGCGCAGTTGGGAGATGGCGGGCGCCGCGCCGAGCAGGGTCGCCTGCAATTGCTCGCTGAAGTCGACGCGGTTGTGCAGACGGCGGTTTTCCAGGACCAGTCGACGCTTGTCCTGAGCCCGCCGCAAGCTGCTCAGCAAGCTTTCCGGGCTGAAAGGTTTTTCGAGAAAGTCGTAGGCACCATCGCGCATGGCCTGGACCGCCATCGGTACGTCACCGTGGCCGGTCAAGAGAATCACCGGCAACTCGGGATCGCGTGCCTGGAGTTGCGCCAGCAGACCAAGCCCGCCCATGCCCGGCATGCGCACATCGCTGAGGATCACGCCGGGGAAATCCTCTGGCAGTTGCGCCAGGCACTCCTCGGCCTGGCTGAAACGCTGCACCGAAAAGCCACTGAGGCCCAACCATTGTTCGACGGCGTCACGAATGCTCGCTTCGTCGTCGATGACCATCACTTGATTGCTCATGCAGGTTCCTTGTCGAGGGGCAGGGCGAGGGTGAAGCGGGCGCCACGCTCCAGGTTTTCCGCGCTCAGCTGACCACCGTGTTCATGGGCGATCGCCAGCGAGACCGCCAGCCCCAGGCCAAGCCCTTCGCCGATCGGCTTGGTGGTGAAAAACGGATCGAACAAATGCTCGATGTGTTCACTGGCAATGCCGCTGCCACTGTCGGCGATGCCCAGATGCCAGTGTTCGCCGTGAATCTGCAGGGTGATGTGCAGGTCCTTGGCCGGCTCGCTGCTCATGGCGTCCAGCGCATTGCGCAACAGGTTGATCATCACCTGCTCCAGGCGAATGGCGTCGCCGCGCACCCAGGCAGGCCGGCTGACCTGCAGATGCAGGCGGACCCCGGCTGCCTGCAGAGGCGTCTCCAGCAACTGCAGGGCCTGATCGAGCACCCGCGCCAGGTCGAGTCGTTCGCGTACGCCTGCCGGGCTCTTGCGGGCGAAGGTTTTCAAGTGTGTGGTCAGCGCCGCCATGCGTGTCAGCATCTGTTCCAGTGGCGCCAGGGCCTGGCGCGCCGCATCGATGCGATCCTGATCGAGCAACAGCCGCAGGCTCGCCAGTTGCATGCGCTGCGCCGTCAGCGGTTGGCTGATCTCGTGGGCCAGCGCTGCCGACATCTGGCCCAGGGCGGCCAGCTTCGCCGCCTGAACCAGACCTTCCTGGGCGTCGCGCAATTCGCGGGTACGTGCCCGTACCAGCGACTCCAGCTGCTCGCGGCTGCGCTGGCGCAGGGCGGCCAGACGACGGCGCTGGTTCAGCCACAAGCCACCGAAGACCAGGCTCAGCCACACGCCCACCGCCGCCAGCGCGGCATTGCGGCTGTCCTCGTTGCCCGCGACGGGTGGTTTGAGCAGGTGCAAGGTCCAGCCTTCACTGGCCATCGGCAACGATGCCCAGAGATAGTCGGCCGTGCCCTGTGGGCCGTTGACCCGTACTCGCCTGGCCGCGGCGTCGAGCGTGTCCAGCACCTGGTAATCCAGTGGCTGCACGGCTTGGTCGTGATACTGGCGAGTGCGCTGCAACTCAGCGCGGTCGGCATCGCTCAAGGCGTGCAGCGTGCGATAGCGCCAGCCCGGCCGATTGGCGATGAACACCACGCCCCGCGCATCGCTGACCAGCAGCGTGTCAGGCCCCTGCGCCCATTCCTGTTCCAGCTCGGGCAGTTCCAGCTTGACCACCATGGCGCCGAGAAAACCGTCCCGGCTGTCCTTGATGGCGCTGGACAGGAAATAGCCGGGGATACCGCTGGTCACGCCCACGGCATAGAAACGCCCGCTGCCCTGGCTGACCGACTGGCTGAAATAAGGCCGGAACGCGTAGTTGTGACCCACATAGCTGGTGGGCAGGCGCCAGTTGCTGGCGGCCACCGCCAGACCGGTGTGGTCGAGCAGTTCCAGGGTCGAGGAACGAGCCGCGGCGTTGATGCGTTCCAGTTTGCGGTTGAGTACGTCCTGGGTGGTCGCATCGATCGGTGCCTGCAACGCCTGCTGCAATTGCGGATCCAGCGCCAGTACGGCAGGCAGGGTGCGGTAGCGCTCGATCAGCGTGTGCAGGCTGTTGGCGTACAGTGCCAGCTGGCCATCGCTGCGCGACGCCTCTTCGTTCTGGGCCAGTCGCTGGGCATGGCGGCTGGCCCAGACGGCGGACAGCACCGCGCCGGCCACGATGGCCAGCACAATGGCGCTCAGGCGCAGGGCACGGGAGTCGATCACGGGCGCTACTCGACCATTGCCGGCTACAACAACTCGAAGTTCGCCTCTTTCACGTCGTCGGAATCCAGCCCGATCATGACAGTGAATTGACCCGCTTCCGCTGCACGAACCAGCTGCTGGTTATAGAACTTCAGATCGTCCTCGACGATGTCGAAGGTCAGGGTCTGGCTTTCGCCCGGCTTGAGCATCAGCTTGCGGAAATGCTTGAGCTCCTTGACCGGTCGGGCCATGGAAGCGGCCACGTCGCGCACATACAACTGCACCACGGTTTCGCCCGCGACCTTGCCGATGTTGCGTACGTTGATGCTGGCTGTGACCTTGCCATCGCGGCTCATACGCTTGCTCGACAGCTTGACGTCCGACAGGCTGAAATCGGTGTAGCTCAAGCCGTAGCCGAAGGGGTACAGCGGACCTTGCTCGCTATCGAAATACTGGGAACTGTAGTTGCCTGGATGCCCTGGCGTGAACGGCCGGCCAATGCTCAAGTGGCTGTAGTACAGCGGCACCTGGCCCACCGAGCGCGGGAAGGTGACCGGAAGCTTGCCGGACGGGTTGTAGTCGCCGAACAGCACATCGGCGATGGCATTGCCACCCTCGGTGCCGGCGTACCAGGTTTCCAGAACCGCGTCGGCCTGGCGCTGCTGCTCGTCAATGGTCAGCGGACGGCCGTTCATCAGTACCAGCACCAGCGGCTTGCCAGTGGCGCGCAGGGCGGTGATCAAGGCCTGCTGGGTGCGAGGCAGATCGAGGGCGACGCGGCTGGCCGACTCATGGCTCATGCCACGCCATTCGCCGACCGCCGCGACGATCACGTCAGCATCACGTGCCGCCGCCAACGCCTCGTCGATCAGGGCCTGGCTGGAGCGCGGATCGTGGGGCAGTTTCATGTTTTCAGGCAGGAACCGGGTAATGAACTCCACGGTGGCGCGGTCGTCGCTGAGGTTGGCGCCCAATGCATATTTGACATGGGCCGGATCGCTCATGGCATTGCGCAGGCCCTTGAGCAGCGTTACCGACTGCCCGGCCACGCCTGCGGCAGACCAACTGCCGAGCATGTCATCCGGCGCATCGGCCAGTGGCCCGATCAGCGCGATGCGTGCATCCTTTTTCAGCGGCAGCGTCTGCTTCTGGTTTTTCAGCAGGACCAGGGTCTTGCGGGCCACGTCGCGGGCTTCGGCACGATGCAGACGGCTTTCCGCATTGACGTCGGCTGGATCGTCCTGGGCCTTGCCGATGCGCAGGTACGGATTGGCGAACAAACCCATGTCGTACTTGGCCCCGAGCACTTCGCGCACGGCGTTGTCGAGGTCGGCCTCGCTGATCTGACCACTCTTGAGCAGCTCTGGGAGGTGCTCGCCGTAGGCCTGATCGTTCATGCTCATGTCGATGCCGGCCTTGATTGCCAGTTTCGCCGCCTCGCGGTCATCGGCGGCCACACCGTGCTTGATCAGCTCATGGATGGCACCGTGGTCGCTGATGGTGACGCCCTTGAACCCCCATTGTTTGCGCAGTACATCCTGCATCAGCCAGGTGTTGGACGTCGCCGGCACGCCGTTGATCGAGTTCAAGGCGACCATCATGCCGCCCGTGCCGGCATCGACGGTGGCGCGGTAGGGCGGCAGGTAGTCCTGGAACATGCGCTGCGGGCTCATGTCCACGGTGTTGTAGTCGCGCCCGCCTTCGATTGCGCCGTACAGGGCGAAATGCTTGGCGCTGGCCATCATCCGGTCTGGATTGGCCGGGCTGGAGCCCTGGATGTTCTCCACCATCACCCGGGCGATCTTCGACACCAGATGGGTATCTTCGCCGAACCCCTCGCTGATGCGACCCCAGCGCGGATCGCGGGAAATGTCGACCATCGGCCCGAAGGTCATGTCGATCCCGTCGGCGGCCGCTTCGGCGGTCGAGGTCCTGGCGCTCAGGGCAATGGCGTCCATGTCCCAGCTCGCGGCCAGGCCCAGGCTGATTGGAAACTGGGTACGGTGGCCATGAATGACGTCATACGCGAAGAACATCGGAATCTTCAGCCGGCTGCGCTGGGCAGCGTCCTGCATAGGGCGGTTTTCCGCGCGGGTGACCGAATTGAACGTGCCACCGATACGCCCAGCGGCAATCTCCGCTTCGATGCGCTGATGGGTCATTTCCCCACCGATGGCAATCAGCCGCAACTGGCCGATCTTCTCGTCTACGGTCATGCGTGCGAGCAGGTCGGCAACGAATGCCTCCTTGTTCTGCAGACCTTGGGAGGGGCTTTCGGCATGCGCGGATTGCAAGGCCAGGCCGACGACGACGCCCAGCAGACACAGCTTGTTCATGGAGTTCTTCTCTTTGGCGTACCGCACAGGGTGCTGCAGCCGGTGACAGGTGGCAGTGTTTTTGTAGTTCGTGGGAGGTGTTTTAACGTATCGGCGCCGGTCAATCCAGTCAGGTGCCAGGATTGATACAAATGCATCCATGACAGTGAGGGCAAATCCATTTTCCCCAAGTCCATGCACACCCACTAAAATGCCCGCCTGAACACACCCGAGATCCGTTTCGCCATGCCCGTCACCGACCCCCGCGCCGAATTCCTTGCCCTGCTCGACACCAGCCTGGCGCAGAACGCTTTCATCAAGCTGGTGCTGGCCCGCCACGTCGGCCAGGAGCCGGAGCTGCAGCGGCTGATCGTCAAGTTGGCGACCATCAAGGGCGAAGCGTGCCTGTCGTTCGTGTACCGCTACAAGACGCGCGACATCACCAAGAACTTCAGTCTGAGCGATGGTCAGCTGTTCATTGCCGAAGCCTTGCCCGACACCTTCAAGAACGCGCACCTGCTGACCTTGACCGATGAGTTGCAGCTTGAATTCAGCAAGAAGAACAAGGCCAGCCTGCACCGCAACAAGCAACAACAGGAACGGGCTGCGCCGGAGTTGGGCCACGATCGGGAAAAGAAGCGGTTCCTCGAATTGAACCGGCCGTTCCTGCAGGACCTGGGTGTGACCGACCGGCAGGGGCAGTTGATCCCGTCGATGTCGCGCAAGTGGAAACAGATCAACAAGTTCATTGAGGTGTTTTCCCACGCGTTCGCCACGTCCCGGCTGGCCAGGGCCGACGCGCCGGTGCGGGTCGCCGACTTCGGCTCGGGCAAGGGCTACCTGACCTTCGCCATCCACGACTACCTGGCCAACTCCCTGCAGCGTCAGGCACAGGTCACGGGCGTGGAACTGCGTCCTGACATGGTCGAGCTGTGCAACGCCGCAGCCGCTGGTCTGGACCACCCGGGGCTGGTTTTCGAATGCGGTGACGTACGCTCGGTGGTGCCCAGCGAAATCGATGTGATGATCGCCCTGCATGCCTGCGACATCGCCACCGACTACGCCATGCATACCGGTATCTGCTGCGGCGCGGCGATCATCATGTGCTCGCCGTGCTGCCACAAGGAAATCCGCCTGCAGATCCAGAGCCCGGGCCTGCTCAAGCCCATGCTGCAATACGGCCTGCACCTGGGCCAGCAGGCCGAGATGGTCACCGACAGCCTGCGTGCCTTGCTGCTGGACGCCTGCGGCTATGAAACCAAGGTGTTCGAGTTCATTTCTCTGGAACACACCAACAAGAACAAGATGATTCTGGCGGTCAAACGTGACACGTCCAGCCCGAGCGCCGAAGCGCTGGCCAGGATCGAAGAGCTGAAGGCGTTCTACGGCATTCGCGAGCAGCGCCTGCAGACCTTGCTGCAGGAAGACGGCCTGCTGGGCTAGCTTGCTGTGAGGCGTCGGCACTACAAGTCGACGGCGTTGTGACCCGCCCTTGGCGAGCGCCACCATGAGCGCTCAAGTCAAGGGTTGGAGTTTGCAGTGACGCTCGACATCAAGCTGACGCCGCGCGAGCAGGAAGTGCTCGTCTGGAGCGGCAGAGGCAAGTCCTCGTGGGAAATCTCGCGCATATTGGCCTGCTCCGAGGCTACGGTTAACTTTCACTTCGCCAACATCCGCCGCAAGTTCGCCGTGGGCTCGCGCAGCGTGGCCGTGCTGCTGGCGCTGGAAAAAGGGTTGATATCGCTGTGCTGAAGGCGTTTGCCTTCAGCGACGCTTCTTCACAACGGCGGGCACTGGTACGTTCAGTTGCGCACTGCCCAAGCCATGGCTGGTCGCGTCGAAGAAATGCAGGGTTTTGCCGCAGTCGGCGAACAGTGCCGTGAAACGCTGCTTCTGGCTGATGATCCAGGCATCGCTGAGCGGAAAGATCGAAACGTGGAACGTCTGCGCTGGCGCCTGGCGCAGAGCCTGAAGAATGTGCGCGTCGTCGCTGTTCAGGTTGTGGCCGAAAATGCACAGCGTGCCGTCCTGCCGGCTCAATTCGCCATGGCACCAGCTCAGGTAATCGGAATCGCGGATGCTGCACAGCTTCTGTGCGCTGGGGCCCTCGTTGATCAGCAGTGGTACATCACCTGGGGTGTTGATGGCAAAGCCGTCGAGCAGGGCTTCGCCCTCGGCGGTCCGCTGCCGGGTCGTGCCGTCGCTGTTCTTGATCAGGTGCAGACCGCCGTGCAGGTACAGCATGCGGCATCCCTGGGAGGTCGTGCGGCGGATGTCGAAGCCGGCGTCCACGTCCATCAGCTCGGCGAAACCCTGCGGGTCATGCTGCACGGCCCAGGGGCAGAGCAGGTCGTAATTGCTGCTGTACACGGTCTCGAACGAGCGCAGCTCGCGGTTCAGGAGCGCCAGGCGTTGCTCGTCGAGCAGGCGATAGGGAATGTGCACGCTGCGCACGGCGTGGATCAGCGCTTCCTTGATCGCATAGTAGCGGTTGAGCGGGGCGGTCGAACTGATCGCCAAGGCCGCGTTGACCCGCACGGTGCTGTTGAGCACGGTCAGCACCTGTTCGAAACTCTGGGTCTGCAGCGACTTGAACAAGGCCAGGTCGGTCAGGCTCAACGGTTTGTTGCGCACCTTTTGCGCGCGCTCGAACAGCGCGTCGTAGGCGAAGCTGCGCCAGACCGCACGGCTGGCGCCGTTGCCCAGCAACAGGCTTTGCGCAGGCTGACGGGTGTGGAGGGTTTGCCAGTCGTCGAGGTGGGCGTCGAAGGTGTCATGTGCCATGGTGATGATTCGTTCTGCTCGTGTCTTGGACAAGGGCGCGACTCTAGCACGCCATCTCCTGTCATCCGACGCCGTCTATGCTAGGTCGGTTCATCGGTATCTTGCGGTGCCGTTTTCGATCACCTCTGAAAGGACTACGCATGTTGACATCCCTGTGCAAGACGCTGTGCCTGACCGCCGCCCTCGGCGCCGCTGCCACGGCCCACGGGCAAACGCCCGAACAGTTGGCCCATGCCGTCAACATTCCCTATCCCGCCGTCATCGCCCATCGCGGTGCCTCGTACGATGCCCCCGAGTCCACACTGCCAGCCTACCTCCTGGCGCGTGACCTGGGCGCCGACTACCTGGAGCTCGACGTGCAACGCACCCGCGATGGGCAGTTGATCGCGCTGCACGACGACACCCTGCTGCGCACCACCGACATCGCCAGCAAATTCCCCGAGCGCAAGGACAAGCCGGTCAGCGACTTCACCCTGGCGGAGCTGAAAACCCTCGACGCTGGCAGCTGGTTCAATGCCGCGCACTCGCAACGTGCCCGTGACAGCTACAAGGGTCTGAAGATTCTCACGCTGGACGAAGTGCTCGACGTCGCCCAGGGCGGTACCCACAAACCTGGGGTGTACATCGAAACCAAGGTACCGCAGCAGTTTCCCGGTATCGAACGCGATCTCAAGGCCAAGCTTGCCCAACGGGGCTGGCTGGATGGTCAGCATCGGGTGGTGCTGCAGACGTTCGAGAAAAACAGTCTGGAATTGCTGGCCAAGGAAATGCCGCAGGTGCCCAAGGTATTGTTGCTGTGGGTCGGTGAGGGCAGCATCGAGCCCAAATCCAAGGCGTCATTCGCGGCGTCCGGCATGACCGACAAGGCGGCGTACTATGCCCAGCAACAGCCCCGTGATCGCGCCGAGTTCGAGCGCTGGCTGGACATCGCCAAGGCCAACGGTGCAGTGGGCACAGGCCCTTCGGCTGCATTGAGCGAGGGGGGAGACCAGAGCTACATGGACCTGGTTCAGCCCTGGATGAACCAGTTGACCCACGACAAGGGCTTGCTGGTGCATGTCTACACGGTCGACGAGGCGGTTGATTTCAAGAAGGTCAGCGAGGCGGGAGTGGACGGTATCTTTACCAATCGTGCCAGCGAGTTGCTCAAGTTCTACAAACGTCCTGCCCCGGAATCCGTCGATCAGATTCTCGAACGACACGATTATTGAGGGCCGGACATGAAAACGGCGCGAATCCCGTTGCTCGGCCCCTGTGCGTTACAGGAGCAAGAGCGGGATTCGCGCCGCCGTGTGGGCTGGTGCGGGCGGTTATTTACCGGCGCCGGCGCCGTTGCCGCCACTGTTGCCCGAGCTGCCATCACCCTTGCTGGCGCCCATTGGAGTAGGGCCGCCGTCCGTGGTCCCGGCATCTGCGCCTTGGCTCATCGATCCGGATTTGCCATCGATGCCGGTGGCGTTGCCGCTGTCGGGCGATTTGTCGGTGCCTGGGATAACCTGACGACCCGACGGGGCTTCAGGTGTGGCCGTAGAGTTGGTGTCGTTCGACGCCGCAATCGCCGCGAACGACGAAGCCGATAGAAGACCGGCCAGAGCCAGCGAGGCGAGCTTTTTGCTAATCAACATGGTGCATCTCCGCAGTGAGAGGGGGGTACAAGCATTGGGCCATCGCATGGATCCCAACGTGCCCTCGAGGCGACGAGCGGCAGGTACGCCACAGTGCTTCTGCTCAGCGATAGAGACGATGAAACCCCGGTGGATGGCTTCTGGCGGTATCGATGGAAATGGGCTGGCCCCGCTTGAGCCAAGCGTCCACGGTCTGGCCAAAGGTATGATCGCTGCAGTCGCGCAGCAACATCAATGGAATGTGCAGATGCCGCGCCACGGCTCGTGCACTTTCGCGTTCCTGCTGTTGGAACAGCTCGACTTCGGTGGCGGAGGCGTGGCAGGCCGGTAACCGCTGGAGCACGGTCCCCGGATCGCTTTCCAGCAGCAGGATCGCTCCCAGGGAAAGCCGCTCGAATGCCGTCACATCGATACCCAACGTGCGTGCTCGCTTGCCCATCAAGGCAACGTTGCCTTCCAGCAGCATCGACTTGCCGCTGGCGGCGATGCTGGTCGCGGCCAGTTCCAGTGCCTGGCGGTTACGGTCGCGGTTGGTCGCATAGCGGTCATCGCTCCATTTTACGGACGCCAGTACCTGCCGGACCAAGCCTTTCGCGCTGCCGTGCAGCACCCCGCGACGGTGCGCATAATGCTCGCAATGCCAGGTTTTACCGACCCCATGAATACCGGCTACCAGGATGATCATGATGGATATCCCTATCAAGTAAGAGGTTATTACTACAAGGGGTCGGTTGCTGAAGCGTCAACAAGGGAATCAGAAATTTCTGATTGAGTTAGAGGATTTTTCAATTTGCCCTGGCATAACTTGCTGTTTCGTTGGCAAAAGCAGGCGTCAGGCAGGCTCAGAAGTCAGGACGCCGAGGAAGGTAATCTGTACTGGCGACTCTGGGCTATCTGCGTATTGTTTAAGTTTGTTGATTAATGTTCGACCTGTGGTGCAGGTACGCCGCTGCATTCACGGCAGACGACGTACCCTGTCTTGGGTCAGGCGCCTGCCAGGCTCAACGAACGCACGTCCCGCCGTGCCAGCAGCCAGTAGAACCCGCCACCCAGGAAGCAGCCGGTGAACCAGGCGAAGTTGGCGATCGGCTTGAACCAGGGCACGAAGGTCACGACGATACCAATCAGCGTGGCCGCCAGCAGCGCCTTGATCGCCACCGGGTTGAAGCCGTTGCTGTACCAGTAGCGCCCGGTGGGCGAGTCGTCGAACAGCGCCGCTACGTCGATCCGCTGTTGCTTGATGCAGTAATAGTCCACCAACAGGATTCCGAACAGCGGGCCAATGAAGGTCGCCAGCACGTCGAGGGTGTAGTGGATCACTTCGGGGTTGTTGAACAGGTTCCACGGGGTGATGAAGATCGAGGCCACGGCGGCAATCATCCCGCCGGCGCGCCAGCTGATCTTGCTTGGCGCGCAGTTGGCGAAGTCGAAGGCGGGCGAGACGAAGTTGGCGACGATGTTGATGCCGATCGTTGCCGTGACGAAGGCAAAGGCGCCCAGCAATACCGCAACGTCGTTGTCGATGCGCGCCACCGTGGCGATGGGGTCGTGGAGCATTTCGCCGAACACCGGCAGGGTTCCCGATACGATCACCACGGTGACCAGCGAGAACGCCAGAAAATTCACCGGCAGGCCCCAGAAGTTGCCGCGCCGCACGTCAGCCATCGTCCGGCAATAGCGGCTGAAATCGCCAAAATTCAACGTGGGGCCGGAAAAGTACGAGACCACCAGAGCCGTCGCCATCACCACCTGGCCGAAGGCTTCCCAGCCGCTCAGGGATTTTTCCGCGAGGGTGAAGCTGATGTTGCTCCATCCTGCCTTCCAGACGATCCAGCCGGCAAGAATGAACATCGCCGCGTAGACCACCGGCCCGGCCCAGTCGATGAAGCGCCGGATCGAATCCATGCCGGTCCAGAACACCGCCGCCTGCACCGCCCACAGGAACAGGAAACCCATCCAGCCCAGGTACGACAGGCCGGCGAACTGCACCTGTGCGTAGCTTTCCATGCCCGGAAAGAAACGCAGCACCACGATGATCAGTGCGCTGGACGCCAGGTACGTCTGCACGCCGTACCAGGCGACCGCGATCAGGCCGCGAATCACCGCCGGAATGTTCGCACCGAACACACCGAACGCCAGGCGGCAAATCACCGGGTAGGGCACCGCCGCCTGTTGGCTGGGTTTGGCGACCAGGTTGGCGATCACCTGAATGATACCGATGCCCACCAGCAGCGCGATCAGCACCTGCCAACTGGCCAGGCCCAGGGCGAACAGGCTGGCGGCGAACACATAGCCGCCAACGCTGTGCACGTCGCTCATCCAGAAGGCAAAGATGTTGTACCAGTTCCACTTCTGTACTACCGGGCCCAGGTCTTCGTTGTACAAGCGAGGGCTGTAGCCCTTAGGTAGGTCGGGATTCTTCACGCACACGCTCCAGGATCGTGGCCGCTCCGAGCATTGCATACGGGGGTCGGCGTTGTTGTATACGATCCATGGAGCAGGATGCGTGCCAGCGTGTATCGAAGCGCAAAACCAACGGGTTTACAGTGATGGCGCAGCCAGCGTCGTGCTTGCTTTGTGAATATCCTGTGCTGTTTTCGCGCATTTTCTGGCTGTGGAGGCCCGTATTGGTGCGGTTTGATGAATGCCGATCTTGGCCCGGGGCAAAGATGGCGAAGACAATTCAGTTTGTATACGATTGCCTCACGCGTACCCAGGAAACGATTTCGTGAATTCTCCCCTTTTTCTTGCCAACAGTTCCGATGGCTCTACGGCCGTCAGTCGTGATGAACACATTTATCAGGAGATCCTCGACGCCATCGTCGAGCACCGCCTGCAACCGGGCGTGCGCCTTCCCGAAGATGCCCTGGCCGAAGTGTTCAACGTCAGCCGCACGGGCATTCGCAAGGCCTTGCAGCGTCTGGCTTTGGAGCGTCTGGTCACCCTGCGGGCCAACCGTGGTGCGGAAGTGGCCCATCCCAGCGCCAAGGAGGCTCAGGATGTATTCGCCGCCCGGCAACTGATCGAGCCTGCGTTGATGCCGACCGTGGTCGCCCACGCCACGGCCGAACATTTCAAGCGGCTGCGAGAGCTCGCCGAGCAGGAGCATCAGGCGCAACATCAGGGGCGGCATAGCCATGCCATTCAGCTCTCGGCGCGGTTTCACGTGCAGCTGTCGGTAGCCGCCGACAATCAGGTGCTCAGCGAGCAGATCGCCCAGTTGACCACGCGTTCGTCGCTGATCATCGCGGTGTACGGTTCGCGCCATAGCGTCGGTTGCGATTGTGGAGAGCACGTCGAGCTGATCGAGCTGCTCGAACGGGGAGAGGGCGCACTCGCGTCGAACTGGATGGCCCGACATCTGGCGAGCATTCGCGCCAGCCTCCAGCTGGACGCCAAACCCGTGGCCGAGCCCGACTTCAAATCCATCTTCAAACGCTGATCCAGCTGCCGAGCCTTTCATGAAAATCCAGGTCATCAACCCCAACACCAGCTCGTCCATGACCGCCAGTATCGGCCGCGCCGCCAGTGCCGCCGCCGGTCGCGATACGCAGATCATCGCCTGCTGCCCGCAGGACGGCCCGGAATCGATCGAAGGCCATTTCGACGAAGCCATCGCTGCGGTCGGCGTGCTGGAAGAAGTGCGCAAGGGCGTGGCCGCCGGTTATGACGCGCACATCATCGCCTGCTTCGGCGACCCCGGCCTGCTGGCCGCCCGCGAACTGGCCCGCGGCCCGGTGATCGGCATCGCCGAAGCCGCCTTTCATGTCGCCAGCCTGCTGTGCACTCGCTTCGCCGTGGTCACCACGCTCACCCGTACGCGCATCATCGCCGAGCACCTGCTGCGCAACTACGGCATGACCGAGCACTGCACCTCGGTGCGCTGCGTCGACATCCCCGTGCTGGAACTTGAAACCCTGGGCGACGAGGTATTGGTCGAGCGCATCGCCGAGCAGGCCCTGCAGGCCCGCGACCAGGAAGGCGCTGGTGCCATCGTGCTGGGTTGTGGCGGCATGGCCGACCTGCCTGCACGAGTCAGCGAACGCGTCGGCCTGCCCGTGATCGATGGCGTAGCGGCGGCAGTCAAATTGGCGCAGGTGCTGGTGGAATTGGGGCTGGGGACGAGCAAGCACGGCGATTTGGCGTATCCGCTGGCGAAGCGGTTCAGTGGGCGGTTTGGGCATTTTGGGCAGCGATCGCGAGCCTGATCCAGTCGGCGCGCTTCAACGGGCATGACCCGTATGCCTACCTCAAGGCTGTGCTGACGAGGTTGCCGACCCAGCGAGCCATTGGGATCGAGCAACCGTTTGCGCGTCGGTGGACGCCTGGCCGATCTGTACAAAGTGCGTTTACTTTATGAGGGGTGTGTTAACTCGTCTGACGATGCCGCGGGTGAGCGAAATCGAACGACTCCTGCCATAAGAATGGGCGCATCTTCAGCGACTCAACGCGCGTCTGCTAATCTGAGCTACGACGCAGACTTGATTGCGCCCATTGTTCTGCACTGGTCACTGGTAATCCGTGTATTGCGTTGAATGTCATCGCTACATCCCATGCCACACCACGGCCCATAGCAAAAACTGCCCGGTATTTTCGTAAGTTATCGCCAGGTTTTTCTGCAAGGTCTGCTAGCAACTGCTGCACGCTAAGCGCTCGGCGCTCGACTTTCCGTTCGATGACTCGCTCAACCAAATCAGCCAAAGCGCCGTAGGTGAGGGTGTCACCAGCAGTGTAAACGACCTGATTAATAAGGCGCGGGCTGTGCAGGACAATGGCGGCGGTGAGCGTGCCTATGTCCTCCGGTGTTGTCACCGTAACCATGGTTTCAAAGCTGCCCAACGCATTAACCTGTCCGGCGTTTAGGTCAACGACCCCGAAAGCTGGATCGAATAGGAAGCTGGTGAACATGCCGGTGGAAATAATCACCCATTCAGTCCGAGATTGAGCACGTAACAGGTCGCGAACATCCAGTTGCTCGTCGAACAGGTCTTGAGGGCTGCCACGACCAATTAAGTCGTAGTCAACGCCGAACTGCCATGGAATATAACGTTTCACACCCGATGTGAGCGCGGCTTGAGTCAACTTAAGCTGAGTACCCCGGCCCGCAGCAAACCCTACGCAACTGATCACCGTGTCGAAGCGTCCCAGCACCGCCGCAAGCTCTTCGATGGAGGCATTGGTGATGTCAGCTGTCTCAATAGCAACCCCTAGCTTCCTGATGGCTTGAATATCCTGTTGTTTTTCCATTGACGAGTTCTGCACAGTGGCTTGACGCAGCAGCACGGTAATGTTGATCGATTCGGTTGATCGGCCGGCCAGTCCTTGCAATACGGCAAGCCCTAGTTCGCCTGCCCCCAATACCAGAATACGTTGTTTGACGTTTGAAATAGCAGCCTGCATGGTGAGCCCCTGTCTGACGTACTTAATTTGAAGCTAGGAATCTTGTCATGGACATCGATGCGCAAAAAGTAGGTACATCGGTGATACCGAGCGGTCTGGATGCTCAGGAAATCGTGCGCCTTTCACAGAATGCCTGTCGCGAACTGAGCGAGGATGAGGATGGTCTCAAGCGCGATATC
This sequence comes from Pseudomonas sp. Leaf129, assembly GCF_001423465.1. Classification (NCBI taxonomy): domain Bacteria; kingdom Pseudomonadati; phylum Pseudomonadota; class Gammaproteobacteria; order Pseudomonadales; family Pseudomonadaceae; genus Pseudomonas; species Pseudomonas sp. Leaf129. Next base: position 358,031 of record NZ_LMOC01000010.1, read on the forward strand.
CTCAGTCATTCTGGAAACCGATGGTCACTAGGCGTGGTGCATGCGCTGGGTGTGAGTAGCCCCTTGCGCCACGCGGAGTTACGTCGCCGATTGGACGGCGTCACTCAACGCATGCTCACTCACACACTGCGTCAGCTGGAACGCGACGGCCTGATCTCTCGACGCGATTTTGGCGAGAAGCCCTTGCGTGTCGAATATGCTCTGACCGAGCTTGGAATGGGATTATTGGTGCAGATGATTCCGCTATGGACGTGGGTGATCGAGCAGTCAGAGGGGTTTAATGAGGCTCGCAAGCGTTATGACGAGCGATAAGGGTGGAATAATGCACTGCATCCTAACGCTCGACATGATGTAGGTGGTTTTCCCGGACGCTTACCGTTTTTCAGACTCCGGGGGCTGCGCTGTGGTGGCGCAAGTTGAGCATCCTTTTTCCACGATCGAAAATCTGCAATAGCTCATCTTAGTTTTTAAGGATGATCCTCGGAGGTCATGTGACGCGCGACAATACGCCAAGCCCACTCACGGCCCAAGAGTTTGAGCTGATGATGGGCGAGCTGGATACAGCTCAGGACTGGATGCTCGATCAATTGAAACAGCGTCGGACTGATCAAGAGCATCCTCACGTGCCTACGGAAACTGATCAGTGAAACAGCGATGGATACCACTGTGCATACCGTGAGTTCTCTGCAGGGGAACCTTGCAGCGCCGGATTAAGCCAATTTCGGCTTGGGCAACTGGGTGGTGACGACGTGCAATCCGCAGAACCCCACAGCATTGCCGTCGCTGCGACCATCCAGGCGAAGCATGATGAATAAAATCATTGTCAGGCTGTTCGGTACCTATGTGTTTCATGCATCCCGTTGGCTAAGGGCTACGTCTGATCTTCAGTGATGGACACGGGCAAGGAATCTACCCTGGGATGTATCTGCAACAAATGGAATGAAGAAGCAGCAGGTTTTCAACGTCACTGGCAGTCTGTAAAGAATGGAATTTCAATACCAAAGGGCGGTTCGCCTATACGCCCACTTTAAATACACCGCTGAGCACGAACGAGTAGCGCTCCGGCCTGATATAGAAGGTTGTGCGATCGCAGCAGCGGCCGTCGGCAAACCAGGACGTGCGTTCCATCACCAGTAGTGCCGCGCCACGTTTGATACCCAACGCATCAGCGAGTCCTTTGTCAGCTTGCTGCGCCCGTATTGCCATGTCGGCACGGCTAACCGGACAACCAGTGACTTGCTCCAGCACCGAATAGATGGGCTGTTGTTCCACTTCCTTCCACACTACACCGGCCAGCTCGGCAGGGAGGTGGCTGCGCCCCAAAGCGATGGGTTCACCGTCAACGAAATGCAGGCGCTCCACGCAGAGTGACTGTGCCGCCTCCGGAAACAAGTGCCGGAGTCCTTCTGGGGTGAGCACCAAGTGATGATCAATTACCTGCATGGTCGACTTCAGACCTTGAAGCAGCAACGCCTCATGAAAGCTGCGCAATGCATCCAGCCCATGACGCAATTGTTTGGCGGCCACGAAAGTGCCTTTGCCCTGCTTGCGTTCAACCACTCCCTCGTCGCAAAGCTTGCCGATGGCCAGGCGTACGGTCACGCGGCTAACAGCAAAGCGCTCACCGATTTCGGCCTCCGACGGCAGCTTGCCTGACGGTTCAAAATCACCTCGGTGGATTTCCTCCAGCAGTTGCTGGGCGATTTGCTGATAGAGCGAAGTGCTGCTGTCGCGAAGAATCGTCACTGTTCTATTCCATGGGCGCTCAGGCCAGCTTGGAAGGCTGGAGCGCATTTGCTTCTAAGGTTATGACAAGATGATATTACTTCAACTTGTACTAATACGTATTATGTCGAGACATCCATTGTAAACGACCTGATCGCACTTGCCATGTCTTCCCCGTCTCCAAAACCAAACCCGCCGACCAATGCCTTGAGCGTTGAAGCGATCAGCTTCAGTTACGCCAATGGTCATCAGGTGTTCGACCAGTTCAGTCTCAGTGCTCGTCCGGGGGAATTCGTCGCGATCCTCGGCCCTTCAGGGTGTGGCAAAACTACGTTGCTCAACCTGCTGTCGGGTTTTCAGCAGCCGAGTAAAGGACAGGTTCAAATCAATGGCGAGCCAATACGCCCTGAGCGGGCAGAGCTGGGATACGTATTCCAGTCACCTCAACTCTTTCCCTGGCTGAGCGCACTGGAAAATGTCCGCTTCGGCCTGCGCATGGCGGGGCAGGGCAGTGTCGTCGAGCAGCGCGAGAAAGCGCTGGCGTACTTGCGGCTTGTCGGTCTGGAGCAAGCCACACAACGGTTGCCACAGCAGTTGTCCGGAGGCATGCAGCAGCGCGTTTCGCTGGCCAGAACCCTGGCATTAGAGCCCAGCGTATTGCTGATGGACGAGCCTTTTGCTGCGCTGGATGCCATCAGTCGCAATAGCATGAACGAAGAAACCCTGCGCATCTGGGCGCAGCTGGGGCAGACCGTTCTGTTCATCACTCACGACATCGATGAGGCGGTTTTTCTGGCTGATCGCGTGGTGGTGCTGAACATCGCCCCAGGCGGTATTCACAGCGAACTGCAGGTCGATTTGCCCCGTCCGCGCAGTAATCTGCAAACCCGCCGCTTGCCAGCGTTTCTCGACTATCGCAATGAACTCATGGCGCGTATTTCCCACGTCATGGCGCAGGCTCCTGGCGCCATTCAAACTTCTTCCTCACCCGAGTTGACCGCATGATCAGACGCACGCTCCTGGCCGCTTCTCTTGCTGCTATTACTTTCGCCAGCAGCGCTTCGGCCGCTGACCAACCTCTGCGTATCGGCTACGTCTTTGCCATGGCCAATGCACCGGCGCTGATTGCCGACAAGGAGGGTTTCTACAAGCAGGAAGGGCTGAATGTAGACCTCAAGGCGCTGGGTGACGGCCCGGTTATCCAGCAAGCTCTGGCGGCAGGAGAACTGGACGTCGCCTATGTGGGGACGCCACCGGTTTACCAGTGGTACTCACGGGGGCTGAAAAGCACGATCCTCGCCAAGGTCAACTATGGCCAGGCAGCGGTCATCGTCGATAACAAAAGCCCAATCCACGATTTGGCCGGGCTTAACGGCAAGAAGCTGGCGGGTGTGAAGAAAGGCAGCGGCATGGACGTGCTCCTGCGTGGCTATGTGCTCAAGGAAGCCGCCGGGCTCAATCCGGACAGCGACGTCGACATCGTCGACATGCCACCGGGCAACATGAACGCTGCGCTGGAGCGAGGCATCGTTGACGCTGCTTTCACCTGGGAACCCTTTGTCAGCCAGGCGCTGCTGCGGGGCAATAGCCGAGTGCTGTTCGATGTGAACCAGGCGCTGCCGCAATACCCATGGTATGTGGTCATTGCATTGCCCAAGACGTTGCAGGATCGCCCGGATGATGTGGTCAAGCTGCTGCGTGCACACCGCAAGGCCGTAGATTTTCTCAATCAGCATCCCGAGGAATCCAACAGAATAATCGCCGAGGCTTTCAAGCTTGAGGCCGTTCAGGGGGCGGATGGCAAGACTATCAGTCCAGAGCAGATTGTCGCGCAGGCACGCTCGCGCCTGGGATGGTCAGCAGATTTGCAGCCCAGCGATATCCAGTTCATCCAACGCCTGATGAATTACTCGACGCAACTGGGCTTCATGAATACCCATCTGGATACCAAAGATCTAGTGGACACTTCTTACCTGGATAAAGCCTCGCGCTGAGCCTCTGATGTCGATACCAAAACCCAACTGGGGCTGGGCCTCGCTGCCATTTTTACTGGTGGTCTGGATCCTCCTGGCTTCACGCTTCCCTAGCTACGTGCTGCCGCAACCCTGGGTGGTTGCCCAAGAGGCGATCCGATGGATCAACGACGGATCGCTGTGGAAGCAATTTCGCGCCAGCATGTTGGAAGAGTTGGCCGGATTTACATCCGCCGTCGTAGTCGCTGTGCTACTGGGCACGGCTGGCGGGCTGTCGCGCCGCTTTCGAGACTTCATTGCGCCGCTCAACAGCCTGTTCATGGCGATTCCGCCAATCGCCTGGGCTCCGCTGATATTGATCATCTTTGGCCTTGGATTCTTCTCCATTGTGCTGGTGATCTTCATCGCTGCGGTGTTCCCCATGGCGGTCACTATTCAGGAAGGCGTACAGAGCATTCGCGGCGGAGAAGTGCGGGCCGCGCGCACTCTGGGTGCCAATACCCGGCAACTGCTGGCTCATGTTTACCTGCCCGCTTCGCTGCCATTTCTGACTGCTGCCTTGCGTATTGGCTTCAGCCAGGGATGGCGTGCACTGGTGGCTGCTGAAATGATCGGCGCTTCTCAGGGCATCGGCTGGATGGTTTCCATGGGCGGACAAATCGGTAACAGCAGCCAGGTACTGCTCGGCATCGCCTTGATCGGCTTGCTGGCCTGGCTGATGGAAAGCCTGGTTTTCCGCCGTATCGAGCGTCACTACCAGGCGTGGCGTGCCCACTAAAACCTTCTTTTCGAACCGCTTCTATCGGATTCCCACGAGGTGCATTTTGACGACTTCCTTCGACCCACGCGACGCTGGTGAATACACCGCGCCAATTGGCCTGTATGAGCGCAACAAGGCCCGGCCGTTTCTTGGCAGTATCAGCGGCGACCGACAAACGCTGGTGGCCGGACAGTGGGACGAGATCACGTTGACCTACGAGGTGGGTGCCAGCGGGCTGGCGGATGGTGCCTGGTTGAAGCTGGCGTTCAAGTTCTATTCCGATTGGGCATTGTTTCAAACGTCCAATCCGTTGGGGCCCAACTATGTCAGTGCCGAGTATCAGGCAGGCGATTTAGTGCCGGGGCAGAGTCAGGCCACCGTGCAGTACCTGAAGGTGCGCTTTGATCAGAAGGGGCATGAGCGGCCGTTTCAGAAGGCGATCATCATCGACATCATCGACGGCTATCTGAATCCCGGGGATCGTATTGTCATTCGCCTCGGTGATCGTCGTCAGGGCGGGGCGGGCACTCGGGTGCAGAGCTTTGTCGAAAAAGACTTCCGGTTGCGCCTTTTCATCGACCCACTAGGCAGTTCGAAATTTGCCGAAGTTCCAGGTGATCTGCTCTGGGATATCGTTCCGGGTGTCGCGAGTCAGTTGCAGGTCATTGCGCCGCGACTGGTCAGTAGAGAAGAGGCTTTTGATGTTTTACTGCGGGTCGACGATGCCTGGGGTAACACCTGCCGGCAGTTGCCGTTAGAGGGCCGTCTGCTACTGGTTTCTCCTGACGGGGCCGAGCGCGACATTGCGTTCACGCTCGCCAGCGAGGGCTGGGCCGTGGTGCGGTTGCCTGCGCTGCGCTTGAGTGAAACCGGCGAGTGGCAGCTGCGTGCGCATGTCACTGACGCCCGTGTGCGACCTGCCCAGGCGTTCATCAACGTTGACCCGCAGGGCGCCGGTCTCCGCCCACTCTATGCCGACCTGCATGTGCATTCCGATGATACCGTCGGCACCAACGACACCCTTTACAACCTGAGCTATGGTCGGGATGTCGCAGGTCTGGACGTGCTGGGTTACACCGCCAATGACTTCAACATCACCGAGCAGCGCTGGGATCAAGCGGTCAAACTGATTCATGAATTGAATGAGCCGGGACGGTTCGTCTGCTATCCGGGGACTGAGTGGTGTGGCAACTCCTGTGCTGGCGGCGACCGCAATGTAGTGTTCTTGCATGATCGCAAACCTGAGTTCCCCTTCGATGATCAAGGCCGTCTGGTTCGCTCTTTCGAGTGGAACGAGTTCACTGCGGGTACCATTAAGCCAGGAGCCTGGCCGGTGGATGAGCTATACGCAGCTTATGCCAAGGATCCGGAAGGGCATTTGATGATGCCCCACGTGGGTGGGCGGCGTTGCAACCTGGACTGGCATCATCCTGCCCTTGAGCGTTTGATTGAAGTCGGCTCGGCATGGGGGCAGTTCCACTGGGTATATGCCGAAGCTTTGCAGCGTGGTTATCAAGTGGGTGCAGCCGCCAATAGCGATGAGCATCAGGGGCGTTGCGGTGGTGGCGTGCCTGCTACCGCAGTATTTGGCTCCCGAGGCGGGCTGACCGGCGTATTGTCGGCAGGCTTTGATCGCAAAAGCGTCGGCCAGGCCCTGCGCGCCCGTCGCACTTTCGCCACCACTGGCGAGCGTTCGTTTGCCAGCCTCAGCTCTGGCGAGCATCTGATGGGCGAAGTGTTCACCGCCTCGGAAGATGCCAGCCTCGACTACCGTCTGCTCGGTGAAAGCGGGTGGGAACAGATCGATCTGTTCGATGGAGAGCAATTGATCTGGTCGCGCAACCTGCATGAAGAACTCGGTTTCAGCAGCCAGCGTATTCGCTTGCGTCTGGGCGGCGCGCGCATCAAGGATCGTTACCGCGGAGCCTATTGGACTGGTGAAATTCGCGTGACTAGCGCGGTCATCAAGCATTTCGATGCCTGTGGCCTGGATCACCCCGAACAGACGGTATGGCGTCAGGATTCGACCAGTCTTGCGTTCCGCACTGACACCAACGGTGACACCGACAGCATCGAAATTGAGCTGTCCCAGTTGGCTGGTGCGCGTGTGGAAGTTCGCAGCCGAATCGACAACTACACAAAGGTGGGTGACCCAGCAAACCCGGAAGCCTTTGTGCATGCTCCCAGTGTTGAAGTGGTAGTGACCGGCGATGATTTGTTAGCTCAGGGGCAGCACGTTGTAGACCTACCCGGGGCAGAGCTGAAATTATCGTTAGACCGCATGACTGCCCTGACTCTGCCGCGAGAGATTCAAGGGGATCTAAAGATATCGGATCTGCATCTGCAGGCAGGACGCGAACATCCGTTGTTCATCTGTGCACGGCAACGTGATCAGTCGCGTATCTGGACGTCGGCGTTATTTTTGACGTTGCCTACAGAAGGATAGTGCGGGGGGCAGAGAGGCGACTGTTAGACCGGTGTACTTGAGAGAATAGTATCATCAATACAACACAAGAACTGATGCTGACTGACCAGTTTGATCTGAAGTACTGGCCATCAATTAGCGAATTTATAGCTGCGGTTGGTGCCGATGCTGTTAAGGCGGTTACAGTTGCTAACGACTCAACTGCGGTTGCAGCAACAGAAGGGCGTCGTCCTGGACTTGCGGACTTCTTGAAAGCTTTTGAAGCCTCACTCGCTGTAAACCGAGTGAGGCGTCACGGATGAATTCCGAATAACTTTTCACTGTCCGATAGCGCAATGGCATCTCTGGTCAACTGTGCACTTGAGTTGGGACGTCGATGAGCTAATTGATAGAAGCTTCGTAATGAGATTCCGCAAGCGCGAACGCGAAAAAGCAGCAAGTCGAGCAACGGACGTATGAGGCTCGGTTCGGCTACGGCTCCGGATGTAGTAGAGGCTCTTGGTTTCGGTTTTTGTCAGGTCGGCTGGGTGGCGAGTGGAATAGCCAGTCCGTTCACCCACCCTGCGTGATCTGGCTTTCAGGATGTTTGGGTGCGCCGTTCAAGCTCTGCTGGCATGTCGGCAGAATGAGCGTTTTAGCGTTTTATTGAGTAATCGAAGGGGAAGCGCGGGTCAGACAAGAGGCCGTGACGAGGGAGTCGACCGTGCACCAAATTTCCGGCGCTTTCGGGGGAGCTGATGGTCACGCTGCGAGAAGGTTTTGATTGGCTTAGCCGCTAGGGAAAAATTGGCTGAAATGCCCGGAATCATTGGCTGGAAGGTGGAGCGGGTAGAGGGAATCGAACCCTCAACTAAAGCTTGGGAAGCTTTCGTTTTGCCACTAAACTATACCCGCATGACGCATTGTTTCCGTGCCGCTGGCCGTTCATTGCGAACCCGATTGCCAGCTTGGCCACCTCGGTGCGATGCGTCTTTCGACACCTGCTCCGGGCGGCTGACTTTGTACCAGAAGCGCCCTGCAATTTGAAGCGCTAATTTTCGTTTCTCTGCTCGATCCCCCTTAAACCAGACCGATTTCCTCCGCGCTCAGGCTGCGGTATTGGCCGGGTTGCAGGCTTTCGTCCAGCACCAGTTCGCCCATGCGTTCGCGGTGCAGTTTGAACACCTTGTTCTGGAAGTACCCGAACATCCGCTTCACCTGATGGTAGCGCCCTTCGACGATGCTCAGGCGCGCCAGGCGCGGGCCGAGGATGTCGAGGTGGGCGGGCAGGGTGGTGAGGTCTTCGAAGGCGAAGTAGATGCCTTGCGCGAAGGTTTCGATGTAATGGGGTTCGATGACCTGCTCGGTTTCAACCCGGTAGACCTTGGGCAGTTTGGTGGTCGGTTGAGTGAGGCGGCGTGACCATTGCCCGTCGTTGGTCAGGATCATCAGCCCGGTGGTGTTGAAATCCAGTCGACCGGCAATGTGCAGTTGATCCTTGTCCGGCAATTCGATCAGGTCCAGGACGGTGCGGTGCTGCGGGTCCTGGGTGGCGCTGACGCAGCCGGGTGGTTTGTGCAGCATCAGGTAGCGGGCGGGATGGCCAGCCTGCAGCAACTCGTGGTCGAGGCGGACTTCGCTGAATTCGGTGACGGCGTGCAGCGGGTCGCGTACCACGCGGCCGTCGACCTGGATGCGGCCTGCGATCAGGGCCAGGCGCACCTGTTTTCGGTTGAAACGTTCGAGATTGGAAAGAAATCGGTCCAGGCGCATGGCGGCGTTACGCCCTCGATGCCGACAGTTGCTCACTCACTTGAGCGCAGCGAGGGCACAGGCAGGCGGCGTTGCGCAGGTGCTCGGGCAAGGCCTGCAGTACTGCGGGATCGATGCTCACCGAGTAGCACCAGCAGGGCTGGGCGGCGGTCTTTGAATCGGCCAGGGTGCAGTCGTTGCGGCTTCCGCAGGCTGGGCAGAGGTGGCTGGCAAGTGACGCGGGGGTGGTCATGGGCGATCCATGCAGCGATGAGTGCCCGCATTCTACGGCAGCAGGGGATACGGCGGCGAATGACGCCGGCGGGCACCCTTGGATGAGGCTTTGTATCAATTTATTGCCGAGTGAAATGCAGTATCTTTCCGGGTGTCTGAGTTATGCCCAGAACCAATGTTCCGGGTACCGACCAGTCGTGCTGGTTCGATCCCTCTCGCGGTCCAGGAGGCCGCTTATGTCCCTTAGAGCTCTTTTGATCGTGGTATTGGCCTTGTCGACAAGTGCCTGTGTGCCCTATGGAGGGGGAGGTTACTACCGCACCGAAGTCTATTCCGTGGACAGCGCGCCGCGTGCTGGCTACTACCCGTACAGCCAGCCCTACAGCAGCGGTCATTACGTGACGCCGGCGCCACGGTACTACGAAGGACCGCGTTACTACTCCGCGCCTCGTTACTACGCAGTACCGCCGCCGCGCTACTTCGGTCCACCGCCACCGAACTACCGGCCTGGATTCGGACCCGGCCGCGGTCCCGATGCCAGGTGGCGTGACGGTCCGCCGCGCCATTACGGTCAGGATTGGAACCGCGGTCGAGGTCCGGACCGGGGTCCTGGTCGGGGCCCCGGCCGCGGCGGTCGGCACTAGCCTGCAACGGCGCCCTAAGGGGCGCCGTTTTTCGTTGTTACGGGCAGATCGCCTTCAGTAGTCGCACAGGTCCGCCAATGGATGACGGCCCTCCCAGGCCTTGCCGAAATGCGCCTCGACCACCGCCTGTGGCACATGGTCGACGTCAGGCCAGTGCCAGTGCGGCTGGTTGTCCTTGTCGATCAGACGAGCGCGCACGCCTTCGCTGAATTCGGGGTGGCGGCAGCAGTTCAGGCTCAGGCTGTATTCCATCTGGAACACCTGGGCCAGCGACAGATACCGAGCGCGGGCCAACTGGGCCCAGATCAGATGGGCCGTCAGTGGGCAGCCTTTTGCCAGGTTGCCGGCGGCCTTGGCCAGCAACGGGTCGTCGTGCTGCTGCCATTGCACCAGCGCGTGCCAGGCCGCTGGCGCGTCGCTGACATCCAACTGCGCGTCAATGGCCGCGCGGCGGGGTAGCCATTGCGCGGCGGGCACGGTGTCGCGCGCATCGTGTTCGAGGGCCTTGAGCAGGCTGTTCAACTGCATGGCGGTCTGCTCCTGCCAGTTGAGCTGCAGCAGGCCGTCGAGCAAGTCTTCGTATTGGTCATCGCGCAGGGAGCGGTCGGCCAGGTCGAGGTCCAGAGCGTCGCGCGCGTTGATCTGCGCGCCGGTCAGGCCCAGAAACAGGCCGAGCTTGCCCGGCATGCGTGACAAGAACGTGCTGGCACCGACGTCCGGGTACAGGCCGATGGTGATCTCCGGCATGGCCAGGCGGCTGCTCGGCGTGACGATGCGGATGCTCGAGGCTTGCAGCAGGCCCATCCCGCCGCCCAGTACATAGCCGTGGCCCCAGCAGATCACCGGTTTGGGGTAGGTGTGCAGGCGGTAGTCGAAGCGGTATTCGGCAGCGAAGAAGCGCGCGGCCAGGTCAGGCACTTCGCCGGGGTGTGCACGGCAGGCCTGGACCAGGCTGCGCACATCGCCACCGGCGCAGAAGGCTTTTTCGCCCTCACCGCGCAGCACGACGCACACCACGCGATCGTCCTGCGCCCAGGCATCGAATTTTCCCGCGAGCGCTTCGAGCATCGGCAAGGTCAGAGCATTGAGCGTCTTCTCCGCATTCAGGGAGACGACGCCGATACGTGCGCCATTGCCGGCGCTGAGTTCTTCGAAATTCAAATCCATCCTGACCTCGCATCGAAAGGGCGGTGGCGGGGGGGACGAAGACCGCAAATGGCCAACGTAGGGTTGCAGTGCGCGATTGTGTCTGGATTTGACTTTCCGGGTTCGCTTTCCTACCGTCCGCCCACTGATTTCTGCTGCCTACTGATTTCTGGTGATAAATGAGTACAGACGACCGCATCAAACTCGAGCCTAGCTGGAAAGCTGCACTGCGTGAGGAATTCGACAAGCCCTACATGGCGCAGTTGCGTGAATTCCTGCGTGAAGAACATGCGCAGGGCAAAGAGATCTATCCGCCCGGGCCGATGATTTTCAACGCACTGAACACCACGCCGCTGGATCAGGTGAAAGTCGTCATCCTCGGTCAGGATCCCTATCACGGTCCGGGCCAGGCCCATGGCCTGTGCTTTTCGGTGCAGCCGGGAATTCCCACGCCGCCGTCGCTGGTGAACATTTACAAAGAGCTCAAGCGCGACCTGAACATCGACATTCCCAAGCACGGCTATCTGCAAAGCTGGGCGGAGCAGGGTGTCTTGCTGCTCAACACCACCATGACGGTGGAGCGGGCGAATGCCGCCTCCCACGCCAAGAAAGGCTGGCAACCGTTCACCGACCGCATCATCGAAGTGGTCAGCGAGCATCAGTCCAGCGTGGTCTTCATGCTCTGGGGCGCCCATGCGCAGAGCAAGCAGAAGTTGATCGACAACAGCAAGCACCTGGTGCTGACGTCTGTGCACCCTTCGCCGTTGTCGGCGCACAAGGGCTTCATCGGCAACGGCCATTTCAGCCGCGCCAACAAGTTCCTGGAGCAGAACGGCCTGACCCCCATCGACTGGCGCCTGCCCTAGGACACCGGTCGACGTTTCTGCCACTGGCGAAACAGCGGCTCGGCCAGAAACAGCACGAACAGCAGACGCATCACCTGCATCGCCGTCACCAGCGGGACCGACAGTTGCAGCACCTCGGCGGTCAGGCTCATCTCGGCGATGCCGCCGGGCATCATGCCCAACGTCAGCGAGCGCAGGTCCAGATGGGTCAGGGCGCTCAAGGCCAGCGCGCAGCCCGCGGCGATGGCCATGGTCAGGGCGGTGCTGACCAGCGTGCGAGCCAGGAACGATGGTGCTCGACGGAAGAACGCTCGGTTGAAGTGGCAGCCCAGGCCGCTGCCGATCAGCCACTGGCCGATCTGGCTGCCGCCGTCGGGCAGGCCGATGTGCAAGTCGAAACTCACGCTCATGGCGGCACTCACCAGCAGGGGGCCGAACAGCCAGGGGTTGGGCTGGTTCAAACGTTGCCAGATCCAGGCGGCCAGGCCCGCGAGCGGGAAAATCAGCGCCAGCCAGGCCCAGTCGACAGCCCCTTCGTGGCTGATCGGCGTGCCTTCGCCGAGCAGGAACTTGAACAGCGCCGGCACGCACAGCACCACCGCCAGCACCCGCAGGCTTTGCCCGGCCGCGACGCGGCTGAGGTCGGCGCCGTTGCGCGCGCCCAGGTTGACCATCTCGCCGGACCCGCCCGGCATGCTCGAAAAGAAAGCCGTAGGCCGGTCTTCACCGGTGCGCAGCATCAGCCACACGCCTACGGCACTGGACACGCTGGTGATCAGCGCACCAAAAAAAATCGGGCCGAAATGGCCCGCTACCTGTTCCATCACCAACGGGGTGAAGTGCAGGCCAATCCCTATACCGACGATCCATTGGCCGAGCTTGCGGCCGTTGGGTATTTCCGCCAGTTGCCAGGGTGTCAGGCAACGCACCAGGATGATCGCCAGCAACGAGCCGATCATCCAAGGCAGTGGCCAACCGATCAGGCTGGCGAGGTAACCGCCAGCCAGACCGACGAAGGGTGTACCCCACCAGCTGTGCAGGAACCGATCAAGCATCGGCAGCGGCACGACGCAGGGCGGCACGTTTGCGCCAGATGCGAACCACGGGCAACAGCAGCATCAGAACGGTCAGGACCCAAACACCGGCGGTGATCGGGCTGCCCCAGAGAATCTGCAGCTCACCGTTGGAGATCGACAGCGCACGGCGCAGGTTCTGCTCCATCAGGCCGCCCAGGATGAACCCGAGCAGGACCGGCGACAGCGGGAAGTCCAGCTTGCGCAGGATGTAGCCGAAGATGCCGATGCCGATCATCAGGAACAGGTCGAAGGTGGTCGCGTGCACGGCATATACGCCGATCCCGGTGATGATGGCGATCACCGGCACCAGTGCCCAGTTCGGCACGGCGAGGATCTTGGTGAAGATGCGGATCATCGGGATGTTCAGGATCACCAGCATGATGTTGGCGATGAACAGCGAAGCGATCAGGCCCCAGACGATGTCCGGCTGCTGTTGGAACAGCAGTGGGCCGGGCGTGATGTTGTACAGCGACAGGGCGCCGATCATCACCGCGGTGGTGCCCGAACCCGGTACGCCCAAGGTCAGCATCGGCACCAGCGCGCCACAGGCGGTGGCGCCGATGGCGGTTTCCGGCGCGGCCAGGCCACGCTTGTCACCTTGGCCGAACTTGCCGCTGGCACCGGCCAGGCGCTTCTCGGTGGTGTAGGCCACGGCGCTGGCCAAGGTGGCGCCGGCACCGGGCAATACGCCCATGATGAAGCCCAGCACGCCGCAGCGGATGTTCACCCAGAACACCGATGCGGCTTCCTTGAGGTTGAACATCATGCGCCCGGTGGCCGTGACGGCCACGCTGCCGTGGTGAGTCTTTTCCAGCAGCAGGAGGATTTCACTGATCGAGAACAGGCCCAGCACCAGCACCACGAATTGGATACCGTCGGCCAGGTGGATGTTGTCGCCGGTGAAGCGGTACACGCCGCTGTTGGCGTCGATGCCGACACTGGACAGGAACAGGCCGATCAACGCCGCGATGAACGTCTTCAGCGGCCGGTCACCGGCCATGCCGCCCAGACAGACGATGGCGAACACCATCAGCACGAAATACTCCGCCGGGCCGAAGGCGATCGCCCATTTGGCCAGGATCGGGGCAAACATGACCATGCCGCAGGTGGCAATGAATGCACCGATGAACGAGCTCCACGCGGACAACGACAGCGCAACGCCGGCCAGACCCTGGCGGGCCATCGGATAGCCGTCCAGAGTGGTCATCACGGTCGATGCTTCGCCGGGGATGTTGAGCAGGATCGAGCTGATGCGACCGCCGTATTCGCAGCCCAGGTACACCGCCGCCAGCAGGATCAGTGCCGATTCCGGCGGCAGGCCCAGGGCGAAGGCGATCGGGATGAGCAGGGCGACACCGTTGATCGGTCCCAGGCCCGGCAGCAGGCCGACCACGGTGCCGATCAGGGTGCCCGACAGGGCGGTGATCAGGTTGTAAGGGGTCAGTGCAACGCCGAAGCCCTGACCCAGGTAGCCAAGAGTATCCATGTCAGTTCTCCAGAACGCTGAGCAGGCCCAGGGGCAGCGGCACGTCCATGACTTTATCGAAGAGCACGTACAGGCCGATGCTCATCAAGGTGATGATGATCACGCTGGGCACTGCGCGGCCGCCGTACAGCAGGGCCATCGGAATGCCGATCAGGATGCTGCTGAGAATGAAGCCCAGGGGTTCGAACATCCCGGCGAACACCAGCAACAGGCCGATGCACATGGCGATCTTCTTCAGGGTCGGACGGTCCAGCGGCGGTTCTTCCTCGCTGTGCACGATCGGAGTGGGACGAAACACCAGGTACAGCAAGGCCAGGCTCATCAGGCCCAGCATCAGCAGCGGGTAGGCACGCGGGCCGACCGGCTCATAGGAAAAGGGCGCCTGATACGGCCAGGCCATCAGCGCCAGACCGGCACAGACGAGCAGCAACAGCAGGGCGAAAAGCCGTTGAACGATCATGATCATGGTCATGTTCCTTCGTGAAGAGTGAAGGTGGTGGTATCAGGGACAAAGCCTTCGCGGGCAGAGACCCGCTCCCACAGGGGTTCAAGATATGTACGCCTGTGGGAGCGGGTCTCTGCCCGCGAAGAGGCATCACAAGGCCCAGCCCGATTACTGAACCAGCCCGAATTCCTTGGCCAGGGTCTTGTACTCGGCCACCTGTTTCTTCACGTAGGTATCCAGCTCCGGCCCGGTCATGGCGAACGGGAACAGCTCGCGCTGGTCACGCAGCTTGGCGAACTCTTCGGATGCCAGCAGCTTGTCGAACGCCGCTTTCCACCAGTCGTATTCCGCGTCGGTCACTTTCGGCCCGAGGTAGAAGCCGCGCACCACCGGCCAGACAATGTCGTAGCCCTGTTCCTTGGCGGTCGGGATGTCCTTCATTTCCGGCTCGTCCAGACGCTTGTCGGAGAACACCGCGAGCAGCCGCATGTCGCCGCTGAGGATGTGCGGCATGGAGTCGGAGATGTCGGTGCTGCCCACCTGGATGTGGCCGCCGAGCAGGGCCGTGGCGATTTCGCCGCCACCTTCCAGGGCCACGTAGCGCAGGTCGCGTGGGTTGATCCCGGCGGCCTTGGCGATCAGCGCGGTCTGCATCCAGTCCTGGCTGCCGACGGTGCCGCCGGAGCCGATCACCACCTTGCTCGGATCGGCCTTGAGCGCCTTGACCAGGTCATCCAGGGTCTTGTACGGCGAGTCGTTCTTGACCGCGATGGCGCCATAGCTGGTACCGACCGCCGCCAGCCAGCGCACGGCGCTTTCGTCGAAACGACCGAACTTGCCTTGAGCCAGGTTCAGCAGCGAGCCGCTGGACCAGGCCACCAGGGTTCCCGCATCGGCCGGACGCTGGGCCACCACGGCGTTGTAAGCCACGGCACCGACGCCGCCAGGCATGTAGGTCACACGCATGGGCTTGGACAGCAGTTTCTCGTTGACCAGCGCGCTTTGAGCGAGTTTGCAGGTCAAATCGAAGCCACCGCCAGGCGAGGCTGGGGCAATGCATTCAGGACGTTTGGGTTCTTCCTGGGCGAGCAGCGGGGCACTGATGAACAGGCAGCTGACGGCCAGGGCAAGCGGACGCATGGCGCGGATCATGGGTGTTTCTCCATTGTTGTTCTTGTTATCGAAAACGTACGGTGACGTTTGCGTGGCCGGTCTCTCGGTACCCGCCTTGCTGAAACCATATGTCGCGAACCTTTCACCAAGCTTTCAGTGGCTGCCAATCTGCCAAGACTGCTTCACAGTGCGGCGAGGCCCTGTAAACTCGGGCCCATAAAGCGCTTGATGAGCCGTTCGCGCAAAGTTTCGGTGGCAGCCAGCACCGGACTGCGGCGGCATCATCTCGACCTGAAAAAGATTGGCCGTGAGGAATACCGATGCGTGTCCTGCTTGTAGAAGATCACCTGCAGTTGGCCGAAAGTGTCGCCCAGGCGCTGAAGGCCACCGGCCTGACCGTCGATGTGCTGCACGACGGCGTGGCTGCGGACCTGGCCCTGGCCAGCGAGGAATACGCTGCCGCCATATTGGATGTCGGCCTACCCAGGCTCGATGGTTTCGAGGTGCTGGCGCGCCTGCGGGCGCGGGGCAAGAACCTGCCGGTGTTGATGCTCACCGCGCGCAGCGACGTCAAGGACCGCGTCCATGGTCTGAACCTGGGCGCCGACGACTACCTGGCCAAGCCGTTCGAACTCACCGAACTCGAAGCCCGGGTCAAGGCGCTGCTGCGGCGCACCGTGCTTGGAGGAGAGCGGCAGCAGCGCTGCGGTCCGCTGGCCTACGATCTGGATACGCGCCGCTTCACCCTGGGCAAGGAGCTGCTGACCCTGACCTCCCGCGAGCAGGCGGTGCTCGAAGCGCTGATCGCCCGGCCAGGACGGGTGATGAGCAAGGAGCAGTTGGCGGCCCAAGTGTTCGGGCTGGACGAAGAGGCCAGTGCCGACGCCATCGAGATCTACGTGCACCGCCTGCGCAAGAAGCTCGACAAGCAGCCGATCGCCATCGTCACTTTCCGGGGTCTGGGCTACCTGTTGGAAAGCCGCGATGCGTGAGGTCAGCAGCCTGCGTTGGCGGTTGCTGTGGAACCTCGCGATGCTGCTGGTCTTCCTCATGCTGGCCAGCGGCCTGAGTGCCTACTGGAACGGGCGCGAAGCGGCCGACACGGCCTATGACCGGACCCTGCTGGCGTCGGCGCGTACCATCGCCGCCGGGCTGTCCCAGCGCGATGGCACACTCAGCGCAGACGTGCCCTACGTGGCGCTGGATACCTTCGCCTACGACAGCGCCGGACGTATCTATTACCAGGTCAACGACATCGACAACAAACTGATCTCCGGCTACGAAAACCTGCCGGCGCCGCCCAAGGGCACGCCACGCACGGACGATTATCCGGCCCTGGCCACCTTCTACAGCGGTCGCTACCTGGGCCAGGACGTGCGCGTGGTCAGCCTGCTCAAGGCCGTCAGCGAGCCAAACATGATCGGCATGGCGGAAATTCGCGTGGCCGAGACCGAAGAGGCGCGTGTCTCCATGGCCCGCAGCCTGATGGCCGACACCTTGTTGCGCCTGGGCATGCTGGGAATCGGCGCGTTGCTGCTGGTGTGGATCACGGTCAGCGCCGCGTTGCGGCCATTGGAGCGGCTGCGCGACGAAGTCGAGGACCGTCAGCCCGATGACCTGCGCCCCTTGCCGCTGGTGGAGGTGCAGCGCGAGCTGTGGCCGCTGGTGCAGGCGCTCAACCATTTCACCGAACGTCTGCGCGTTCAGTTCGAGCGTCAGGCGCAGTTCATCGCCGATGCCGCCCATGAGTTGCGCACGCCCCTGGCGGCACTCAAGGCGCGCGTCGAACTGGGCCTACGTGCCGAACAGCCGGAGGTCTGGCGGACCACGTTGCAGGAAGCGGTGCAGGGCACCGACAAGCTGACCCACCTGGCCAACCAGTTGCTGTCCCTGGCCAGGGTCGAGAACGGCGCCCGGGCCATTGCCGAAGGCGGCGCCCAGCGTCTGGACCTGAGCCAGCTGGCCCGCGAGCTGGGCATGGCCATGGCGCCTTTGGCTCATGGCCGGGGGGTAGCCTTGGCACTGGAGGCCGACCAGCCGATCTGGCTGCGCGGCGAGCCGACGTTGCTCAACGAATTGCTCAGCAACCTGGTGGACAACGCCCTGGCCCACACCCCGGCCGGCGGCAACGTCATCCTGCGCGTGCTGGCCCCCGGCATCCTCGAAGTGGAGGACGACGGGCCGGGTATTCCGGCAGATGAGCGCGATCGCGTGTTCGAGCGTTTCTATCGGCGCAACCCGCACAGCGCCGGTACCGGACTGGGCCTGGCGATCGTCGGCGAGATCTGTCGCGCCCACATGGCGCGGATCAGCCTGCACGATGGCGCCCGAGGCGGTTTGAAAGTGCGTGTCGACTTTCCGCTCTAGCTGAGCAGCGTCTGTGCGTGCATCAAGTCACTGGCCAGCAGCACCGGGCTCTGCTTGATCTCCAGGCGTCGATACGCCGGGTGTTCGACCAGGGTCGGCAGGCCGGTGTTATGCGGCAGGCGCAGCAGGGTGGCGATCATCACCAGGTCGCCGTAATCGGTTTCCGTGTTGTCCCGGTTCAGATCCAGGAACTGGCCGGGCACCTTCGCCAGTATCGCCGGGAAGTCCCACTTGCGCAGAATGCGGTCGCCAATCTGTGGGTGGATGTGCTCGATGACGTGGCTGAGGCAAACAGGGTCCGAGAGCAGCTCGTTGTGCTCTTGGGCGTAGGTCAGGATCGGCAGTACGCCGATCTGGTGCACCAGGCCGGCGAGGGCGGCGCGGTCAGGCTTGAGCGATGTGAAGCGCCGCGCCAGTTCGGTGCACATGCCGGCCACTTCCAGGCTGGTTCGCCAGGCCTCACGCATCCGGCTCTGCACGGCAGGGGCGCGGGCATGGAAAATCTGCTCGATCACCAGACCGATGGCCAGGTTGCTGCTGTAGTTGACACCCAGGCGATTGATCGCCGTGCGCACGTCGGTCACTTCGAAGCTGGCCCGCAGCAGCGGGCTGTTGACCACCTTGAGCAGACGCGCCGAGAGCGCCGCGTCCTGGCCGATGACCTGGCTGAGGCGATTGACGCTGACGTTGTCGTCCTCCGCCGCTTCGCGGATTTTGATGGCCACTTCCGGCATGGTCGGCAAAACCAGGTCGTCTCGCTCGATGGCGGCCAGCAAGTCGCGTTGTACTGTATCTGCCAGCTGGTTCATTCGGCGCCTCGGCATCGCGGTGGTAGAGTGCGCAGGCCCTGTGCAGGGCGCTGCTAGCGCTGGGCAGGACGCTGCTAGCGCTGGATTTCTCGGTCTCGATCAAGTGTATAGGGCAAGGTGAGAAGTTCCAGCGCCGGACCTTCAAGGCTGCCCAGATGGATGCGACCATCTTCGACGGCGTTGTCTTGGAGTACTGCCAAGGCCTCATAGCCATCGGCCGTCGGTGCGGCCAGGGCGATCTCGCCGATGGCGCTGCCGTGCACCGGCGAGAACAGCCCGGTGCCTGGCTCCGGTCGTGTCGAACCGGCCAGTCGGACGTGGTAGAGGCGGCGCTTGAGCTTGCCCAGGTACTGCATGCGCGCGACGATTTCCTGGCCGGTGTAGCAACCCTTCTTGAAGCTCACGCCGCCCACGGCCTGCAGGTTGAGCATCTGCGGGATGAACAGCTCGCGGGTCGGTTCCACTACTTGACCGATACCGGCGCGGATCTGCCCCAGCAGCCACTCGTCGAGCGAGCCCTGAGCCAATTGTTCACCCAGCCGCGCGGCCAGATTTTCCGCTTGCTCGGCAGGCGCCCACAGCTCGGCTCGGGCGGGGGATACCCGTACCGCGATCAGCGCGCCATGGCGCACCACCGCGTCGGTTTCCAGGGGCAGTTGCAGGCCCAGGGCAGTCAGAGCGCCATCGCCATGCTGTACGCCGAAACGCACCCAGGCGTCGCTTTCGTCGGTCAACTTGGACTTGGAGAACACGGCGTACTTTTTCAGGTCGGCCAACTGCGCTTCGAGCAGGCCGCGAGCCATGGCCAGCACGCAGCCATCGCCTTGCAACAGGATGCGGAAGCTGGACTGCATGCGGCCTTTCTGGGTGCAGCGCGCACCGAGGCTGGCAGTGTGCTCGTCCAGGTAGTTGAGATTGCAGGTCAGCTGGCCCTGCAGAAACTTGCTGGCGTCCGAGCCGCGAACGGCCAGGACGCCCTCGTGGGTCAGGGTGCAGAACATAGCGGTATCGGACATGGGTCATCGCTGAGTTGAAAAGAATGGACATCATCATAGAGCCCCGCACCGGGGGAATGCTATCCCTGCGGCCCTGACACCCCATCGGCGCGTCTGTATACTGCGCGCCTATTCAAGGAGCCCCCCATGGTCGAAAACGTTGAACTCAACCGGCTTTACTGGCACAGCCGCCGCGGCATGCTGGAGCTGGACGTGTTGCTGGTGCCTTTCGTCAAGGAAGTCTATCCCCACTTGAATCAGGTGGATCGTGACCTCTATGTGCGTCTGCTCGAATGTGAAGATCAGGACATGTTCGGCTGGTTCATGGAGCGCAATGAATCGCAGGACCCCGAGTTGCAGCGCATGGTCCGGATGATCCTGGACCGTGTCCAGCCCAAGTAACCGCTTCGAATGCCACTGGCAGCCTTCACGACGGCTGCTGGCGCTCTACGCACTGGCGCAGGCCGCCGCCTGGCTGGCGAACGGCTTGATGGAGGCGCCGGTGCTCGTGCACTTGGCGGCCGGGGTGCTGTGCATTGCGCATGGGCTTTATGTGCTGCCGCGACAAGTGCTACTTGTTCACCCGCAGGCTGTGACCGGTCTACGTCGCGATCGCAGTGGCTGGTCGGTGTGGACCGAGGCCGATGGCTGGCAGGCGGTGCAACTGCGTCCGGACAGCATGGCGCTGCCGCAGGTGGTCATTCTGCGATTCCGCCTGGCAGGCCAGCGCCGCGTGCGCAGCGCCTGCGTGCTGCCCGACGGCCTGGAAGCAGACACTCACCGGCGCTTGCGTCTGCGCCTCAAATTCAGCCGACGAAGGTGGGCGGCTGCAGGATAGTGTCCTGCGCCTGCGGCAGCAGGTCCGGATAGTCCAGCGTGTAATGCAGGCCGCGGCTTTCCTTGCGCTGCATGGCCGACGTGATCATCAGCTCGGCCACCTGTGCCAGATTGCGCAGTTCGATCAGGTCCCGGCTGACCTTGTAGTTGCTGTAGAACTCGTCGATCTCGTCGAGCAGCAGGCGAACACGATGCTGCGCGCGCTGCAAGCGCTTGGTGGTGCGCACGATGCCTACGTAGTCCCACATGAAGCGACGCAACTCGTCCCAGTTGTGGGCGATGATCACGTCTTCGTCCGAATCGGTCACCTGGCTCGCGTCCCACTGCGGCAACGGCCCGGGCGCTTGGGTCTGGTCCAGTTGCGCGACGATGTGCTCGGCGGCCGAGCGCGCATAGACGATGCACTCGAGCAACGAGTTGCTGGCCATGCGATTGGCGCCGTGCAGGCCGGTGGAGCTGGTCTCGCCAATGGCGTACAGGCGGGGGACGTCGGTGCAGCCATGCTCATCGACCCGCACGCCACCGCAGGTGTAGTGCGCTGCGGGCACGACGGGAATGCGCTCGCAGGTGATGTCGATGCCGAATTCCAGGCAGCGCTGGTAGACCGTTGGGAAATGGCTGCGCACGAAGTCCGCCGGCTTGTGGCTGATGTCCAGGTACACGCATTCGGCACCCGTGCGCTTCATCTCGTGGTCGATCGCGCGCGCGACGATATCGCGCGGTGCGAGTTCTGCACGTGCATCGAAACGCGGCATGAAACGTTCGCCATTGGCCAGCGTGAGCAGGGCGCCTTCACCGCGCAGCGCCTCGGTGATCAGGAAACTCTTGGCCTGGGGGTGGTAAAGGCAGGTGGGGTGGAACTGGTTGAATTCCAGATTGGCCACACGACAGCCTGCGCGCCAGGCCATGGCAATGCCATCGCCGCAGGCGCCGTCGGGGTTGCTGGTATAGAGGTATACCTTGGCAGCGCCGCCGGTGGCCAGTACGGTGAAGCGCGCCCCGTGGGTGTCCACTTCACCGCTGCGGTGATCCAGCACATAAGCGCCAAGACAGCGATCCTCCGTGCGGCCCAGGCGCCGTTCGGTGATCAGGTCGACGGCAGCGCACTGTTCCAGCAACTCGATGTTCGGGCGCAAGCGCGCCTGGGCCAGCAGGGTGTCGAACAGAGCCGCGCCGGTGGCATCGGCCGCATGGATGATGCGGCGCTGGCTATGGCCTCCTTCGCGCGTGAGGTGAAAGGGGAAGCCGGTATGCTCCGGATCCGAATCATCTTCGCGGGTAAGCGGCACACCCATTTCGACCAGCCACTGAATCGCTGCGCGGCTGTGCTGCACCGTGAAGCGCACCGCTTCTTCATTGCACAGGCCGGCGCCGGCATCGAGGGTGTCCTGCACGTGAGCTTCCACGCTGTCGGAGTCTGCAAGCACGGCGGCGACCCCGCCTTGGGCCCACGGTGTGGAGCCGTCGCCGAGCCCGCCCTTGCTGATGACCGCGATGCGCAGCGTGGCGGGCAATGCCAGCGCAAGGCTCAAGCCCGCGGCTCCGCTACCGATTACCAGAACATCGTGTTGCCGTTGCTTACCCATTCGAAGGTCATCCGCATGCCGAAAGTAATGTCGCGTGAGTCACCATCCACCGCGCCGTTCGCGCCCGTTGTGCACATCCCGCTGGTATATCCAAGGGGGTAGCGGCACAATAGCGGCACCTTCGACACACGATGGAATCGTTTCCCACCGGTATGGCGCGGCATTTATAGCAGCCACATCAAGGCTTGCGCTATGGCGGCAGGCACTTTGGGCCGGTAGTCGGGCTGAACCACCTCAGTCCCAGGAATCCAAGGCCTTTGTGTGTAGGGCTTCACCTTCGTATTTGTGGGAACTTTCCTAGAACCCCTGCAATCAATAGAAGGTTGCCCGTAAGAAGGAAACAATGCCGAACAACGAGCGCACCGGCTAGGTCCGGGTGCTGTCATCGGTGAAAAGATTATCGGCGCAGCTCGGCACGTTCGAGCTGCGCTTTCCGTGCAGGCTTGATCCGGGCCTGCGGGAAACTTGCCTGGAGGGGAGAACTTTTGCGAATAGCCCGAGTCTATGGTTGCAAGCCTGAACGATGGCCTGAGCAGCGCTCCTTCCGGACCCATGAGGAGTGTTCATGCTAACCCAGGAAGAGGATCAGCAGCTGGTCGAGCGTGTACAACGCGGTGATCGGCGAGCTTTCGATCTGTTGGTGCTGAAATACCAGCACAAGATTCTCGGGTTGATCGTGCGATTCGTGCACGACACCCATGAAGCCCAGGACGTGGCGCAGGAGGCTTTCATCAAGGCCTACCGCGCATTGGGCAACTTTCGCGGAGACAGCGCGTTCTATACGTGGCTGTATCGCATCGCCATCAATACGGCGAAAAACTATCTGGTGTCCCGCGGACGCAGGCCACCGGACAGCGACGTAAGTTCTGAAGATGCAGAGTTCTATGACGGCGATCATGGCCTCAAGGACCTCGAATCTCCAGAACGTTCATTGCTGCGCGATGAGATCGAAGGCACCGTCCATCGAACCATCCAGCAGCTGCCTGAAGACCTGCGCACGGCATTGACGCTGCGCGAGTTCGACGGTCTGAGTTACGAAGACATTGCCAGTGTCATGCAGTGTCCGGTGGGGACCGTGCGGTCGCGGATTTTCCGTGCCCGGGAAGCCATCGACAAAGCCCTGCAGCCGTTGTTGCAGGAATCCTGAGACAGCGGCGATAGCCAAGAGAGGAACGCCATGAGTCGTGAAGCCCTGCAGGAATCGCTGTCCGCAGTGATGGATAACGAAGCGGACGAATTGGAACTGCGTCGGGTACTGACCGCGCTGGACGATGTCGAGGTCCGTGCCACCTGGGCACGGTACCAGCTCGTTCGTGCCGTCATGCACAAGGATCTTCTGGATCCGTGTCTGGATCTGTCGGCGGCGGTGTCGGTAGCCATTGCCGAAGACATCGCCCCAGCCCCGGCTGCTCGCGGCCCGTGGCGCAGCCTCGGTCGTCTGGCCGTTGCGGCATCGGTGACCGTTGCCGTGCTGGCCGGTGTTCGCCTGTACAACCAGGACGACATCACCGGGTCCGAGCTCGCTCAGCAGCAGCCAGCTCAGCAAGCCCCGTCGACCCCGATGGTGCAAGGTCCAGCCGTGCTGGCCGGTTACACACCGGACAGCTCCGATGCGCCAGGCCCGATGGCCAGCGGTGTGCTCAAAGGCGAAGAAGGTCTGAACGACCAGCGTCTGCCAGGTTACCTGCGTCAGCATTCGCAAGAAGCCGCTGCCAAAGGTTCTGACAGTGCCCTGCCATCCGCCCGCTCCGCAAGCATGGAAAACCGTTAATCCCGATCATGCGTGCGGTCCTGTTTCTGCCAATTCTACTTGGCCTGGCCGCACCAGCCATTGCTGCACCCGATGCGGCTCAATGGCTTGACGCAATGGCGCAAGCCGAGCGTACGCAGGATTTCCAGGGGACGTTCGTCTACGAACGCGACGGTGACTTTTCTACCTACCAGATATGGCACCGCGCCGGTAACGGCGCGGTGCACGACCGTGTGCTCAAGCTCGACGGCGTCGCCTCCGAGCGCGTGCAGACCGACGGTCGGCTGACCTGCATGACAGGCAGTCCAGCGTCCGGGGTTGGCAAGGTGTCCGGCAGCGCTGTCGCTACCCTCGATCCGCTCAAGCTGATGTCGTGGTACCAACTGCGTGTGGCCGGTGCTTCGCGAGTCGCCGGGCGCGACGCTGTGGTCGTGACGATGGTGCCGCGTGATCGTGACCGCTACGCCTTCGAAATGCACCTGGATGCGCACACGGGGCTGTTGCTCAAATCCCTGTTGATCGACGCCAAAGGCCGTCTGCTCGAACGTCTACAGTACACCCAGCTTCAGCCAGGAGCACCTGCGCCTGTCGACTTGAAAGCAACGCCAAATTGTAAGCCTGTGTTGCATGCGAGCAGCGGGTCGATCCCCGGCAATGCCTTGGCCTGGCAGGCCAAATGGATACCTGCCGGCTTCGAATTGGCGCGTACCGCTCAGCGCAAATCTTCTGCCAGCAACGCCGAAGTAACCAGTTTGCTGTACGCCGACGGCCTCGCGCATTTCTCCGTGTTTCTTGAACCACTCAATGGCGCTGCAGCGCGCGATACCCGCGTCCAGCTGGGGCCGACGGCGGCCGTGTCGCGTCGCTTGAAGTCTTCGGACGGCGAAATGATGGTCACCGTGGTGGGTGAAATTCCCTTGGGTACAGCGGAGCGAATTGCCCTGTCGATACAGCGGCAAGACATTCATGCCGTCCGCTGAAGGGTACGCGCCTCATGGCGCGGTCATGGCCCTCGCTAACGCTTCATGCTTGGATAATCATCGAGCGTTAACGTGAAACCTGTTTCATGCGGGTTGCAAACCGCCGATTTTTTTCTTATAGGTCTGTGCTTCGGGGGCGGACCGTTTTGGTCGTCACAGGTTCGCTGCCGTGCGCCGCAGTCAAGCATCGATTCCGCTCTGCGCTGAATTCGCCTTCAGCGGCTGCACAACCCTAATGCTCAACCACGCTCGTTACGAACGGGAGCCGTATGTCGATACCACGTTTCAAACCCTTTCTTTCACTGTTCGCGGCAGTGCTGATGCTGGGCCAGATCGCCAGCGTCCAGGCTGAAGCGCTGCCTGATTTCACGACACTGGTCGAGCAGGCGTCGCCTGCCGTGGTGAACATCAGTACCACGCAGAAACTGCCGGACCGCGGTGTGGCTGCAAGCCAGATGCCGGACCTGGAAGGTCTGCCGCCGATGTTCCGCGAGTTCTTCGAGCGCAACATGCCGCGCGGCGGACCACGGTCTCCGCAGCGCGGCGATCGGCAGCGCGAAGCGCAGTCGCTGGGCTCGGGGTTCATCGTTTCGGCTGACGGCTATGTGCTGACCAATAACCACGTGATCGCCGATGCCGACGAAATCATCGTGCGTCTGTCCGACCGCAGCGAGCTCAAGGCCAAACTGGTCGGCACCGATCCACGGACCGACGTGGCGTTGCTGAAAATCGATGGCAAGAACCTGCCCACAGTGAAGCTGGGTGATTCCGCCAAGCTTAAAGTGGGCGAATGGGTGCTGGCCATCGGCTCGCCGTTCGGCTTCGACCATTCGGTGACCAAGGGTATCGTCAGCGCCAAGGGGCGTACCTTGCCCAATGACGCCTACGTGCCGTTCATCCAGACCGACGTGGCCATCAACCCAGGCAACTCGGGTGGTCCGCTGTTCAACATGAACGGTGAAGTGGTGGGTATCAACTCGCAGATCTTCACCCGCTCCGGTGGCTTCATGGGCCTGTCCTTCGCCATTCCGATCGACGTGGCCCTGGATGTGTCGGATCAGCTCAAGAAAGACGGCAAGGTTAGCCGCGGCTGGTTGGGTGTGGTCATTCAGGAGGTCAACAAGGACCTGGCCGAGTCGTTCGGTCTGGACAAGCCGGCCGGCGCACTGGTCGCGCAGGTGCTCGAAGACGGCCCGGCCGCCAAGGGTGGCTTGCAGGTGGGTGACGTGATCCTGAGCATGAACGGCCAGCCGATCGACATGTCGGCCGACCTGCCGCATCTCGTGGGCGGTCTCAAGGCCGGTGCGAAGGCGAGCCTGGAAGTGATCCGCGAAGGCAAGCGCCGCACCATCGACGTCACCGTCGGCGCGATGCCCGATGACGATCAGGACCTGGATGCCGGTGCCAAGGCCCAGACCGAGCGTAGCAGCAACCGCCTCGGCGTCTCGGTCGCGGAACTGACTGCCGAGCAGAAGAAGTCGCTGGAGCTCAAGGGCGGCGTGGTCATCAAGGAAGTGCAGGACGGTCCGGCGGCACTGATCGGCCTGCAGCCTGGTGATGTCATCACCCACCTGAACAACCAGGCCATCGAGTCGTCGAAGCAGTTCGCCGACATCGCCAAGGGCCTGCCGAAGAATCGTTCGGTGTCCATGCGCGTGCTGCGTCAGGGGCGGGCGAGCTTCATTACCTTTAAGCTGGCTGAATAAGCTTGGGGTAGGTGAACGAAAGGCGACCTTCGGGTCGCCTTTTTTGTGATCGGTGGTGTGGCCTTCGCGGGCAGAGACCCGCTCCCACACGGAACCGAGTGATCGCATGAACTGTGGGAGCGGGACTCTGCCCGCGAAGACGTCGGCACTGCCACCCATAACCCACCGGCTCCCACACCCGAACGTTATTCAGGTACAATTCCCGGCTATTTTTCGTTGGGCGTCCGGCCCGCAGCCTTTTTGAGTGTTGACCCGTGAGTGATTTGAGTCATATCCGCAATTTCTCCATCATCGCCCACATCGATCACGGCAAGTCGACCCTCGCCGATCGGTTCATCCAGATGTGCGGCGGCTTGGCCGACCGCGAAATGGAGGCCCAAGTCCTGGACTCCATGGACCTGGAGCGTGAGCGCGGGATCACCATCAAGGCGCACAGCGTCACCCTGCACTACAAGGCGCAGGACGGCAAAACCTACCAGCTGAACTTCATCGACACCCCAGGCCATGTCGACTTCACCTATGAAGTCAGCCGCTCGCTGGCGGCTTGCGAAGGTGCGCTGCTGGTGGTCGATGCGGGGCAGGGCGTCGAAGCCCAGTCCGTGGCCAACTGCTACACGGCCATCGAGCAGGGCCTGGAAGTGATGCCGGTGTTGAACAAGATGGACTTGCCCCAGGCCGATCCGGACAAGGTCAAGGACGAGATCGAGAAAATCATCGGCATCGACGCCACCGACGCCGTAGCGTGCAGCGCCAAGAGCGGCATGGGCGTGATCGACGTACTCGAGCGCCTGGTGCATACCATTCCGGCGCCTACCGGTGACATCGATGCGCCGCTGCAGGCCCTGATCATCGACTCCTGGTTCGACAACTACCTGGGCGTCGTCTCGCTGGTGCGCGTGCGCCATGGCCGGGTGAAGAAGGGCGACAAGATTCTGGTCAAGTCCACCGGCAAGGTGCACCTGGTCGACAGCGTCGGCGTCTTCACTCCCAAGCACACCGCAACGGCCGACCTCAAGGCTGGCGAAGTGGGCTTCATCATCGGCAGCATCAAGGACATTCACGGTGCGCCGGTCGGCGACACCCTGACCTTGAGCAGTACCCCTGACGTGCCTGTGCTGCCCGGTTTCAAGCGCATTCAGCCACAGGTCTACGCCGGCTTGTTCCCGGTCAGCTCGGAAGACTTCGAAGACTTCCGCGATGCCCTGCAGAAACTGACCCTCAACGATTCGTCGCTGCAATACCTGCCCGAAAGCTCCGACGCCTTGGGCTTCGGCTTTCGCTGCGGGTTCCTGGGCATGCTGCACATGGAAATCATCCAGGAGCGCCTGGAGCGCGAGTACGACCTGGACCTGATCACCACGGCCCCGAGCGTGATCTTCGAAGTGGTCATGAAGACCGGCGAAACCATTTATGTCGACAACCCGTCGAAGCTTCCGGATGTTTCATCTGTCGAAGACTTCCGCGAGCCGATCGTATCGGCGACTATTCTTGTGCCTCAAGAGCACCTGGGCAACGTCATTACCCTGTGCATCGAGAAGCGCGGCGTGCAGCGCGACATGCAGTTCCTCGGCAGCCAGGTTCAGGTTCGCTACGACCTGCCGATGAACGAAGTGGTGCTGGACTTCTTCGACCGCCTGAAATCCACCAGCCGTGGCTATGCCTCGCTGGACTACCATTTCGAGCGTTACCAGTCGGCCAACCTGGTCAAGCTGGACGTGCTGATCAACGGCGACAAGGTCGATGCCCTGGCGCTGATCGTGCACCGCGACAACGCGGCCTACAAGGGTCGTGCTTTGACCGAGAAGATGAAGGAGCTGATCCCTCGGCAGATGTTCGATGTGGCAATCCAGGCCGCCATTGGCGGACAGATTATCGCCCGGACCACTGTCAAGGCGCTCAGAAAGAACGTACTGGCCAAGTGTTACGGTGGCGACGTGAGCCGTAAGCGCAAACTGTTGGAGAAACAGAAGGCTGGTAAGAAACGCATGAAGCAGGTCGGCAACGTGGAAATTCCACAGGAAGCCTTCCTTGCTGTGCTCAGGTTGGAATAATCGAGTCCTATGTCCCTAAATTTCCCGCTGTTGTTGGTTATCGCCGTAGCCGTTTGCGGTCTGCTGGCCTTGCTTGATCTGGTCTTCCTGGCGCCACGGCGACGGGCTGCGATCGCCAACTACGAGGGCAGCGTCAGCCAGCCCGAGCCGTCGGTAGTCGAACGCCTGGATAAGGAACCGCTGCTGGTGGAGTACGGCAAGTCGTTCTTCCCGGTGCTGTTCATCGTGCTGGTGTTGCGTTCGTTTCTGGTTGAGCCGTTCCAGATCCCGTCGGGTTCGATGATCCCGACCCTGGAAGTGGGTGATTTCATCCTCGTCAACAAGTTCTCCTACGGCATTCGCCTGCCGGTGCTGGACAAGAAGGTCATCGAGGTCAACGATCCCAAGCGTGGCGACGTCATGGTGTTCCGCTACCCCAGCGACCCCAACGTCAACTACATCAAGCGCGTGATCGGCTTGCCGGGCGACCGGATTCGCTACACTTCGGACAAGCAGCTTTACGTCAACGGCGAGTTGATCGCTCGCCAGCTGGTCGGCAGCGAGCCGGGCAGTCTGGGCAGCGCCGAGTTGTACAAGGAAAAGCTGGGCGAGGTCGAACACGTGATCCGTCAGGAAATGTCGCGCTACCGTGCGCCGCCCGACAGCCAGTGGACGGTGCCCGCCGGGCACTACTTCATGATGGGTGACAACCGTGACAACTCCAACGACAGCCGCTACTGGGATGACCCGTCGATTCCCAAGGAGCTGCTGGGCATGGTCCCCGACCAGAACATCGTCGGCAAGGCCTTCGCCATCTGGATGAGCTGGCCTGAACCCAAGCTCAGCCACTTGCCCAACTTCTCCCGAGTCGGGCTGATCAAGTAGCGCTGCCGGCGCCGTCCATGGACGGCGCCGAATGTTTTCCGAGGTGTCCGGCATGAACGCAGTGAAGTCTCAGCAAGGCATGTCCATCGTCGGCTGGTTGCTGACGCTGGCGGTGGTGGCGTTCGTGGCGAGCACGGCTTTCAAGCTGGTGCCGCACTACATGGATAACCGGACCCTTTCCCAAGCCATCGAATCGATCGGCGCCGACAAGTCCGCCCGAGTCGATACGGTGGGTGAATTCTATGGCCACGTCAGCCGGGCCATGCAGGTCAACAATATTCAGGATCTGGATTTGAACAAGGTTTTGAGCGTCACCGATGCGGGCAATGTGTTTCAGGCCCACCTCAAGTATGAAAAGCGTGAGCCACTGATCCAGAATCTGGACGTGGTAGTGAAGTTCGATCGTCAGTTCAGCGTGGTCAAGCCGTGACCGCTTCCCTCGGCCGCCTCGAGCGCCAACTGGGCTACACCTTCAAGGACCAGGACCTGATGGTGCTGGCACTGACTCACCGCAGCTTCGCCGGGCGCAACAACGAGCGTCTCGAGTTTCTGGGCGATGCGATCCTCAATTTCGTGGCGGGCGAAGCGCTGTTCGAACGCTTCCCGCAGGCCCGTGAAGGGCAGCTTTCACGGCTGCGAGCGCGCCTGGTCAAGGGCGAGACCCTGGCCATCCTGGCCCGCGGCTTCGATCTGGGCGACTACCTGCGCCTGGGCTCGGGCGAACTGAAGAGTGGCGGTTTCCGTCGTGAATCGATCCTGGCCGATGCGCTGGAAGCCTTGATCGGCGCCATCTACCTGGACGCCGGTATGGAGGCAGCGCGCGATCGTGTGCTGGCCTGGCTGGAAGGTCAGTTCGAAGGGCTGACCCTGGTCGATACCAACAAAGATCCCAAGACCCGCCTGCAGGAGTTCCTCCAGTCGCGCGGTGCTGAACTGCCGCGCTATGAAGTGGTGGATATCCAGGGCGACCCGCACTGCCGACAGTTTTTCGTCGAGTGTGAAGTCGTCCTTCTGAATGAGAAAAGCCGGGGCCAGGGCGTCAGCCGTCGCATCGCCGAACAGGTGGCCGCCGCGTCTGCCCTGATCGCCCTGGGCGTGGAGAATGGCAATGACTGATGCACCCGTTACCCGTTGTGGCTATGTAGCCATCGTTGGCCGCCCGAATGTCGGCAAGTCGACGCTGCTCAACCACATCCTGGGGCAGAAGCTGGCGATCACGTCGCGCAAGCCGCAGACCACCCGCCACAACATGCTGGGCAT
Source organism: Pseudomonas sp. Leaf129 (assembly GCF_001423465.1). NCBI lineage: Bacteria > Pseudomonadati > Pseudomonadota > Gammaproteobacteria > Pseudomonadales > Pseudomonadaceae > Pseudomonas > Pseudomonas sp. Leaf129. Next base: position 388,839 of record NZ_LMOC01000010.1, read on the forward strand.
CAAGACCGAAGGCGAGATCCAGGCGGTCTACGTGGATACCCCGGGCATGCACAAGGGCAACGAGAAAGCCCTGAACCGCTACATGAACAAGACCGCGTCGGCGGCGTTGAAAGACGTCGATGTGGTGATCTTCGTGGTCGACCGCACCAAGTGGACGGACGAAGACCAGCTGGTTCTGGAGCGCGTGCAGTACGTGCAGGGGCCGGTGATCCTGGCGATCAACAAGACCGATCGCATCGAGGACAAGGCTGACCTGATGCCGCACCTGACCTGGCTGCAGGAGCAGTTGCCGAACGCCGAGATCGTACCGATTTCCGCGCAGCAGGGGCATAACCTGGACGCGTTGGAAAAGGTCATTGCCGGGCACTTGCCCGAGAACGAGCATTTCTTCCCGGAAGACCAGATCACCGATCGCAGCAGTCGCTTCCTGGCCGCCGAACTGGTGCGCGAAAAGATCATGCGCCAGCTGGGTGCCGAGCTGCCGTACCAGATCACCGTGGAAATCGAAGAATTCAAGCAGCAGGGCAAGACCCTGCACATCCATGCCTTGATCCTGGTCGAACGCGATGGTCAGAAGAAGATCATCATTGGCGACAAGGGCGAGCGCATCAAGCGTATCGGCATGGAGGCCCGCAAGGACATGGAGGTGCTGTTCGACTCCAAGGTCATGCTCAATCTGTGGGTGAAAGTGAAGGGCGGCTGGTCCGATGACGAGCGCGCGCTGCGTTCGCTGGGGTATAACGACCAGTAATCCACAACCTGGCCTCGCGTTGGCCTTTTCGCGGCCACTGACCGCTCCTACGGGGAAGCACATCGCCGGGCGTGCGCGATCTCTGTGGGAGCGGGCTTGCGCGTAAGGCGGCGAAGAGGCCCGCCCAGACACCCGCTAACCCCGAGTCGCCCACATGTCGACCACCCCAATCCCACAACCCGCCTACGTCCTGCACTCGCGTGCCTATCGCGAAACCAGCGCCTTGGTCGACTTTCTCACCCCCCAGGGCCGCCTGCGCGCCGTGCTGCGCAATGCGCGCGGCAAGGCCGGCACCCTGGCGCGGCCCTTCGTGCCATTGGAAGTCGAGTTTCGCGGCAAAGGCGAACTCAAGAACGTCTCGCGCATGGAATCCGCCGGCGTGGCGGTCTGGATGCTCGGTGACGCGCTGTTCAGCGGCCTGTACCTCAACGAGTTGATCATTCGCCTGTTGCCCAGCGAAGACCCTCATCCTCAGGTGTTCGAACACTACGCCGCGACCCTCCAGGCGCTCGGCGCTGGGCGTGCTCTGGAGCCTCTGCTGCGCTCCTTCGAATGGCGCCTGCTGGACCAGCTCGGCTATGGCTTCGCTCTGGACGTGGACGTCAACGGTGACCCGGTGGCAACCGACGGCTTGTACCGCCTGTTGGTGGATGCCGGCCTGGAGCGCGTCGAGCTGCTGCAACCCGGACTGTTTCAGGGCGCCGAATTACTTGCGATGGCCCAGGCCAGTTGGGAAACGCCAGGCGCGCTGGCCGCAGCCAAGCGCCTGATGCGCCAGGCCCTGGCCGTGCATCTGGGCGGTCGTCCGCTGGTCAGCCGCGAGTTGTTTCGCAAGCCCTGACCAACACGTATGCTGTGCCCTGGATTTTTCGGAGAGTTCTCGTGGATACCTGTAACCGCATTCTGTTGGGCGTCAACATCGATCACGTGGCGACCTTGCGCCAGGCCCGTGGCACGCGCTATCCCGACCCGATCAAGGCCGCGCTCGACGCCGAGGAAGCGGGCGCCGACGGTATCACCGTGCACCTGCGCGAAGACCGCCGGCACATCCAGCCGCGCGATGTGCTGCTGCTCAAGGACGTCTTGCAGACCCGCATGAACTTCGAAATGGGCGTGACCGAGGCCATGCTGACCTTCGCCGAGCAGATTCGTCCGGCCCATGTATGCTTGGTACCCGAAACCCGTGAAGAGCTGACCACCGAGGGTGGTCTGGACGTCGCCGGGCAGGAAGCCAAGATCAAGGCCGCGGTCGAGCGCCTGAGCAAGCTGGGCTGCGAAGTGTCGCTGTTCATCGATGCCGACGAGCGCCAGATCGAAGCCTCGAAGCGCATCGGCGCGCCGGTGATCGAGCTGCACACCGGCCGCTACGCCGATGCCCAGACCCCAAGCGAAGTGGCCGCTGAGCTGCAGCGTATCGTCGATGGCGTCGGCTTCGGCCTGGGGCAGGGCTTGATCGTCAATGCCGGCCATGGCCTGCACTATCACAACGTTCAAGCGGTAGCGGCGATTCGCGGCGTGAACGAGTTGAACATCGGTCACGCTTTGGTGGCCCATGCGTTGTTCGTCGGGTTCAAGGCGGCGGTGGCGGAGATGAAGGCGTTGATTCAGGTAGCCAGCAGGGGCTGAAAGAAAAGCTTTCGCGGCCTATGACCGCTCCTACGGTATTCCGCCCCCGTAGGAGCGGTCAGCGGCCGCGAACGGCTCGCTGCGGTCCCGGCTCAAGGCGAAAACGGCAGCACACGTTTGTGATGCGTCTGGTCATACGCCTTGACGATAATCGCGTAGGCTTCGTCGCCCACCGGCTCGCCGTGCAGGAACGCATCGATCTGCTTGTAGCTCACGCCATGGGCGTCTTCGTCCGGCTTACCGGGCCGCAGTTCTTCAAGGTCCGCCGTTGGCACTTTCATCACCAGATTGTCCGGTGCCCCGAGGCGGCGGGCGATGGCGCGCACCTGGTTTTTCACCAGCCCGCTGAGCGGCGCGAGGTCGCACGCCCCGTCACCGAATTTGGTGAAGAAGCCCATGACGGCCTCGGCGGCGTGGTCGGTGCCGATCACCAGGCCATTGTTGGCATTGGCAATGGTGTACTGCGCAACCATGCGGATGCGTGCCTTGGCGTTGCCCATGACGAAATCGCGGCGAGCGTCGCTCAGCTCATGCAGCTGGGTAGTCTGCTGAGCCAGGCCCTGCACGGCACTGGCGATGTTGACGGTTTCTTCGACATCCGCCTTGATGAAGCGCAACGAGGCGGCGGCGTCGTCCTCGTCGTGCTGGACGTTGTAGGGCAGGCGCACTGCGATGAATCGGTAGTCGGTTTCACCCGTGCTCTCGCGCAGTTCTTCGATGGCCAGCTGTGCCAGGCGTCCGGCCGTGAGCGAATCGACCCCGCCGCTGATGCCCAGCACCAGGACCTTCAAGCCAGCCGTGGTCAGGCACTGCTTGATGAAGGCCTTGCGGCGTTCTATTTCCTGATCGATGGCGTGGTCGTCGGCGAACGGGGGGACCACGGCCAGGGCGGCGGCGATCTCGCTTTGGCGGTTGCTCATGGGCGGACTCCTTGAAGGTGGGGTTCGAGCGGGGAGGGTGAAAGCTTACATCGAAAATAGGGGGAGTGTTGGAGTGGTCATACTGGCCTCTTCGCGGGCAGAGCCCGCTCCCACAGTGTATGCACCTACAGTGGGACGCAGCGGGCTTTTGGGCAGAGGGCGAAGGGGGCGGCACTCCCAGGCGAACGTCTACATCACTTCTGATGCTTCTTGACCCATGTCTCCATCTGGTCGATCTCGACCTGCTGGGCCTTGATAATGTCTTCGGCCAGCTTGCGCATCTCCGCGTCCTTGCCGTATTTGAGCTCGATCCTGGCCATGTCCAGCGCCGCCTTGTGGTGGGCTAGCATGCCTTTGGCGAACGCCACGTCGGCGTCTTTTTCCATACCGCCTTCGTGCATGGATTTCTGCATGGTTTCCATGCTCATCATGTATTCATGCTGCATCGGCGTCATGTCGCTGTTGCTGTGCGACATCTCGGCAGCGAAGGCGGGGGCGGCCATACAGGCCAGGAGCAGGGCGGCGGTGGTTTTCATGGTAGTGACCAATCCGAGAGTGGGTTCGATGGGTTGACGGGCAGCCGTGAGGAAGGTTCCGTGTGGGGGCTGTTCGAGTGTACGCAATGTTTTCCGAAAACCTTCGCGGACGATCAAGGTCAGTCCGTGAAGGAGCGGATTTATTGGTTATCGGTTGGTGAAAGTACGTGCTGCATTCGATGAACTGGAACGCTAGACATCCTGTTCTTTGCCTGGCTGATTTCTGTTCGTACTTGCTCTTGCTATCAGTCGAGGCATCGGTTGGCTGTCATCGATTTCGTCTTCTGGTTCCATGATATGGCTGAGTGCCCTAGCAACGAGAGTGTCCAGGTTCTGATCGAACGATGTCAGGTCGTAGCTTCTCCAGGCGCCGCCGGGTGTGTTGTCGAAGCCTATGATCATCACGTCCTCGGGACAGCGCAGGCCACCTTCTTTTCTGATGGCGTCCATGACGCCGAAGGCCATGAGATCATTGGTGCAGAACACGGCATCCGGACGGCTGCCGTCAGTGGCCAGCGTACAGCCCCAATCGTATCCACAACGATAGGTGTAGTCGCCCTCGACCATGGTAGGTGCACAGGCATCAAGCGCCGCCAACTCCTGAGCAAAGCCCAGGCCACGTTCTCGATGCGCAATGTGATCTCCCGGACCGCCGATAAAAGCAAAACGTGTAGCTCCCCGTTCCACGAAGTGGCGCGCGGCCAACCGACCTGCGGCTCGATTGTCGCAGTTGATTGCCTTGATATAGTCGTTGGTAATCTCCGAGTTGAGCGTGATCACAGGGACGCGGTGAGCGGCGAGGGCTGTCGCTATATCATGTGAACCCACGGAGAGCGAACTGACGACGCCATCGATTCTGTACCCGGCGAAATCTGCAACCACCGCGTCGAGCAGACGGTCACTTTCAACCTGGATGACCATCGCCTGTTTGCCACGAGCGCTGATGCCCTTGAGAAAGGCGTCCAGTGCCATGGTGTGGAACGGGTTATAGAAACCTCCAGCCACCACGGCAATGATGTGCGACCGACCGCTCAACATCATGCCGGGCAGACGGTTGGGCTGGTAGCCCAGTTCTGCCGCAGCTTCCATGATTCGTTTGCGCTTCGCTTCGGAGACGCTACCGCCCGCTGTGAACGCCCTGGAAACCGCTGACTGCGAGACGTTGGCCAGGCGTGCCACGTCGTGGGACGTGGCGTTCGTGCGCCCTGAAGACGTCATGAAGTCATGGGCCCGGTCGGTTGGCTATACGTGTGTGGATTCACATCAGGTTCCCTGTTTTCTCGCTGGAATGCATCGAGTATTGCCGATAGTCGTTCAAGCTTTGAAACGAAATTTCAACTACCTCGTCAGCAGAGTCCAGCGTTACCGCAGTTCACCTGTTGCAACGTGCCAGCACTGTAGCAATGGAGGGCGTGACGGGTAGGGTCGGCGTCAAAGTGGCTTGATAGGCATGATAAAGATCTGCTTTGCCTTGGTACACCTGACGAGAAGGTTTGCCCTGCGGATCAACTTCGTTGTGCCAGCTGCCAAGTTGTCTGTCGATCACGTGTTGATCGACATAATTCCAGAAAGACCGATACCAGCCTTCATATTGAATATCACCTGTACGCTTGAGCAGAGTGGCTGCTGCTGTGATGGCTTCAGCCTGGACCCAATGGGCTCTGTTCTTTACGCAGGGCCTATCATCCCAACCAATGGTGTAGACAATACCGGGCCGACCGTCTGCAGCCCAGCCGGTTTCAATACCCGCATTGAACAGTTCTACCGCATCCTGGAACAGCCATGCAGGCGCCTCTTTGCCATTGGCCAGAAGCGCAGCTTCCAGCTTCACGAGTAGGTGTGACCATTCGAAGAAGTGACCGGGCGTCATCCCAAAGGGACGCAGATCATCCGTGGGTTTATCTTGGTTGTAGGCTTTATCGATATGCCAGGAGGGGTCGAAGTGTTCGGCTACGCGATAGTGATTGGCGCGGGCATGCACGTGGATCACGCGGGTCGCGATTCTGAGCGCGCGCTCGCGCCACAGGGGGGCATCCAGTACATCTGCCAGGGCCATGCACATTTCAACGCTGTGCATATTGCTGTTGGCACCTCGATAATGCTCCTCATCGCCCCAGTCGGCCGCGAAGCTTTCACGCATCGCCCCTTCGCTCTCTGACCAAAAGTGCCTTTCCAGAACGTTGACGATTGCGTCCAGAAGAACGCCCGCATTCTGCGCTCCTGCCACGCAGGCTGAGGACGCAGCCAGACCAACGAACGCATGGACGTAGGCCAGCTTCCGGCCGCATACATCGGCAGCGTCGGGTAGCCAACCGTCGTTGACGGGATCGCGTAACGGACCCAACAGCGCCGTTACGCCATGTTCGACCAGTGGCATGCACCCGGGCAGGCCGAGAATGGCCCCCAGTGCATAGGCGTGTGTCATGCGTGCCGTGATGATGGTTTCAGCCACTGGGTCAGCAGTCAGTTCACCGTGGTCATCAAGCGCGGCGAAACCGTTCGTCACTTTTGATTGTTTGGAAAAATCGAGTAAGCGCTGCCCCTGCGTATCAAGCCAATGGCTATGTCTTGGATTGTCTATCCAAGCGCAAAGGGGAGGCGCCACATAGGCGAAGGCATTATCCATTGATGATCATCCCGCCGTTGACATGAATCGTCTGCCCGGTGACGAAGGAGGCTTCTTCACTGGCGAGATAGACGTACGCCGGCCCCAGCTCACTGGGCTGTCCAATGCGTTTCATGGGGACATCCTTGCCCATGTCGGCGACCATCTGGGGATCCATGGGGCCGAAACCGGCCGGCTGGATCGAGGTCCAGACAGGTCCCGGAGCTACTTCATTCACCCTGATGCCTTTGGCGGCCAGTTGAAGGGCGAGTGCGCGAGTAAAACCTGCTTGAGCGGCCTTGGTCGTCGAATAGGCGACAAGAAACTCGTTACCGGCGAAGGCATTGACCGATGTGGTGTTGATGATCGATGCGCCTTCGCCGAGGTGCGGCAGAGCGGCACGGCTGAGAAAGAACATCGCATGGACATTGATTTCGAAGTGCCATAGCCAATCACTGTCTGATATGTCGCTCAGGTCTTTGGCAACTTTCTGGATGCCGGCGTTGTTCACCAGTATATGAAGGCTGCCAAAAGCGCCGATTGCCGTGTCGATCACTTCTTTGCACGCTTTGGGGCTGCGCAAGTCGGCTTCGATCGAAAGCGCTTGCACGCCTTCCGCCTCGATCATTCGGATAGATTCCGCCGCGTCGTCCGCCTCCTCTGGCAAATGGACGATGGCGACATCTGCACCCTCGCGGGCAAAGTGGACGGCCACGGCGCGGCCGATGCCGCTGTCTCCGCCGGTCACGATCGCTTTCTTGCCTTGCAAGCGACCCGCGCCTTTGTAAGTAGGCCGGATATGCTCGGCAGGCGGCGTCAGTTCGGTTTCACGGCCGGGCATGCGATTCTGGGATTGGGGAGGTATCTGCATTTCAGGACTCTCGATCAGGGGGTGTAAAACCTCTGATTTGAGCGAAGCAGATTCGTTGCATCGCGATGCAAAGAAATTCAGGCAATCGCGATCAGTCATCGAGGCTTGGAAAAAACCGAACGTTAACGCGGGCAAGGGATGTGCTGGTCTCCAGCTTGCGAGCTGGGTAGCACGAAGAATGTGCGGAAAAAGGCGGGGTAGGTAAACCCTTCAAGCCTCTTTGCAGAGGCTTGAAGGGAGGCGGTGCGATTACGAGCTAGGGGTATTGAAACCTGGGATCACTGGCAAGCTTCGCAATCCGGCTCGTCGATCGCGCAGGCTTTAGGCACAGGCGCCGGGCCGGCAGGAGCGGCCTGCATGGGCGCGCTGTCGCCACCGCTGGATACGGCGTTGAGCTTGCTGGTGCTGATGGTCGACTTCTCGGTGCTGGTCGCAGCCAGGGCACGAAGGTAGTAGGTGGTTTTCAGACCACGGTACCAGGCCATGCGGTAGGTCACGTCGAGCTTCTTGCCCGAAGCACCGGCGATGTACAGGTTCAGCGACTGGGCCTGGTCGATCCATTTCTGGCGACGGCTGGCGGCGTCGACGATCCACTTGGTGTCCACTTCGAAAGCGGTCGCGTAGAGGTCTTTCAACTCCTGCGGAATGCGTTCGATCTGCTGCACCGAGCCATCGTAGTACTTCAGGTCGTTGATCATGACCGAGTCCCACAGGCCGCGTTCTTTTAGGTCGCGAACCAGGTAGGGGTTGATCACGGTGAATTCGCCCGACAGGTTCGATTTCACGTACAGGTTCTGGTAGGTCGGTTCGATCGACTGCGAAACGCCAGTAATGTTGGCGATGGTCGCGGTCGGTGCGATGGCCATGATGTTCGAGTTGCGAATGCCTTTCTGCACGCGGGCACGGACCGGCGCCCAGTCCAGGGATTCGTTGAGGTCGACATCGATGTACTTCTGGCCACGGGCCTCGATCAGGATCTGTTGCGAATCCAGTGGCAGGATGCCCTTGGACCACAGCGAACCCTGGAACGTCTCGTAGGCGCCGCGTTCGTCGGCCAGGTCGCAGGACGCCTGAATGGCGTAGTAGCTGACCGCTTCCATCGACTTGTCGGCGAACTCGACCGCCGCATCGGAACCGTACGGGATGTGCTGTTTGTACAGCGCATCCTGGAAGCCCATGATGCCCAGTCCGACCGGACGGTGCTTGAAGTTGGAGTTGCGCGCCTGCGGCACCGAGTAGTAGTTGATGTCGATCACGTTGTCGAGCATGCGCACGGCGGTGTTGATGGTGCGCTCAAGCTTGGCGGTGTCCAGCTTGCCGTCGGTGATGTGGTTCGGCAGGTTGATCGAGCCCAGGTTGCAGACCGCGATTTCATCCTTGTTGGTGTTCAGGGTGATCTCGGTGCACAGGTTCGAGCTGTGGACCACGCCGACGTGCTGCTGCGGCGAGCGCAGGTTGCACGGGTCCTTGAAGGTCAGCCATGGGTGGCCGGTTTCGAACAGCATCGACAGCATCTTGCGCCACAGGTCTTTGGCCTGGACGGTCTTGAACACCTTGATCTTGTTGTACTCGGTCAGCGCTTCGTAGTACTCGTAGCGTTCTTCGAAAGCCTTGCCGGTCAGGTCGTGCAGGTCCGGGACTTCGTTGGGCGAGAACAGGGTCCACTTGCCGTCGTCGAAGACGCGCTTCATGAACAGGTCAGGGATCCAGTTGGCGGTGTTCATGTCGTGGGTACGACGGCGATCGTCACCGGTGTTCTTGCGCAGCTCGATGAATTCTTCGATGTCCAGGTGCCAGGTTTCCAGGTACGCGCAGACCGCGCCCTTGCGCTTGCCGCCCTGGTTCACTGCAACGGCGGTGTCGTTGACCACTTTCAGGAACGGCACGACGCCTTGGGATTTACCGTTGGTGCCCTTGATGTACGAGCCCAGTGCGCGCACGGGTGTCCAGTCGTTGCCCAGGCCGCCGGCGAATTTGGACAGCATGGCGTTGTCGTGGATCGCGCCGTAGATGCCCGACAGGTCGTCCGGCACGGTGGTCAGGTAGCAGCTCGACAGCTGCGGACGCAGGGTACCGGCGTTGAACAGGGTCGGGGTCGAGGCCATGTAGTCGAAGGACGACAACAGGTTGTAGAACTCGATCGCGCGGTCTTCCTTGTTCTGCTCTTCGATCGCCAGGCCCATGGCCACGCGCATGAAGAAGATCTGCGGCAGCTCGAAACGTACGCCATCCTTGTGGATGAAATAACGGTCGTACAGGGTCTGCAGGCCCAGGTAGGTGAATTGCTGATCGCGCTCGTGGTTGATCGCCCGACCCAGTTTTTCCAGGTCGAAGGTGGCCAGCACAGGGTTCAGCAGTTCGAACTCGATACCCTTGGCGATGTACGAAGGCAGGGCCTTGGCGTACAGGTCGACCATCTCGTGGTGAGTGGCGCTGTCGGCCACTTCCAGGAAGCTCAGGCCTTCGGCGCGCAGGGTGTCCATCAGCAGGCGGGCGGTGACGAACGAATAGTTCGGCTCGCGCTCGACCAGGGTACGCGAGGTCATCACCAGGGCGGTGTTGACGTCGGTCAGGGCCACGCCGTCGTACAGGTTCTTCAGGGTTTCTTTCTGGATCAGACCGCCGTCGACTTCGGCCAGGCCTTCGCAGGCTTCGCTGATGATGGTATTCAGGCGACCCATGTCCAGCGGCGCCAGGCTGCCGTCAGCCTTGGTGATGCGAATGCTGGGGTGCGCTTCGACCGGTGCGTCGGCCGGGGTGCGGGTGGCGCGCTCCTTGGAGCGCTCGTTGCGGTAGATCACGTAGTCGCGGGCGACTTTCTGCTCGCCGGCACGCATCAGGGCCAGTTCGACCTGGTCCTGGATTTCCTCGATGTGGATGGTGCCACCCGATGGCATGCGACGCTTGAAGGTAGCGGTGACCTGTTCGGTCAGGCGCGCGACGGTGTCGTGGATGCGCGACGAGGCGGCAGCGTTGCCGCCTTCAACTGCAAGGAACGCCTTGGTGATGGCCACGGTGATCTTGTCGTCGGTGTAGCCGACCACGGTACCGTTGCGCTTGATCACGCGCAGTTGGCCTGGAGCGGTCGCGGCCAGATCCGGAGTGGCATCGGCGGCCTGCGGCGCTTTGGCCGGCGAGTTCTCGCGAGTTGTGTCGGTTTGCATGGGGTGAGTATCTCCACGTTCAAAAGTTTGAGCGGACGCCAGTCATTGGGTCCGTCACCAAAAAGCTGTAAGCGGAAGGCCTGAGCCTTCAACGCTTGGGTGTAGGAAAGAGCTGAAAATGCGGCCGTCCGCAGGCAGCGGTAGGCGGGGAATTCTTTAGTGCAAAACACGGGAAAAGCACACTGCAGGGGCTTGAGTTCGGCCTTTGACCTATGCTTGGCTTTTCACGGCCAAACCCTACATGTAGTGGTTTGCGCAGATCGGGATACAAGATAATGCGGTATCGAGGCTATTGCAAGGCGCCCAGCTGTGGATAAGTTGTGGGTATTTTGTGTGTGTCGCCAGCAGACGCTTGCAGGCCAAGAGGGGAGCGGCCTGAACCGTTTGTCACCTGAACTTGCCGACGTCTGCCGAGACCAAGCCTTGTGAAAGCGTGAATTTTTGTGTCGTCTATCTGGACTTCTTCACGTCAGCCGCCAAGAGCGCCGCACTGTCACTGGAACCCATGAACCTTCATCAAAGCCCTTATCGCGACCTCCTCACCGGCCTTGCCGCCGACGACGATACGCGCGTTGCCGTGGCGCTTCCGGCGCTGCTGCAGAAGCGCGTGCTCGATCAACTGCTGACGCGCATCTATGGCGCGGCCATGCTCGACGCGCACAAACCGGTGCTGGTCTCGCAGTGGTCCAAGTACTACTTCATGTATTGGGTACCGGCGATGCTGGTCAGCCAGCTGGCGCACGGCTGGGATCTGCCGTTGCTGCTGCGCGAGACCGGGTTGATCCTCGACGAGCGGGGCGTGCCGTTGGCCGTGCGGTTTTTCGAAGCGGGGGAAGAGGGTGATGCGCAGGCGTCGCTGGAGCCGTGGATCGCCAGCAATCTGCGGCCATTCATCGATGCCTTGAGCCAATACGGCGAGGTGCCGCCCGCGGTGCTGTGGGGCAACGCGGGGGATTATCTGGAGAGCAGCGTGCGCCGGTTGCAGCAGATGGGCCTGCGCAACCTGGCGCCCGCCGAGGGCTTGATGAGCCAACGCAAGCTGGCCGACGGACGTGCCAATCCGCTGTACCAGCCGGTGCGCTACCTGGGTGACGGGCGCCGCGAGCGACGCCACTGCTGCCTGGCCCGGCAGGTCACCGACGTGCCGCCCTGCGAACACTGTCCGCTGGGCTAGCGCCGGTCAGGATCAGGCGTTGGCGGCGCGCAGCGCCAGCACCTCCTCGGCGGTATCGTTTTCATCTTCACTGATGCTGTACCACGGTGCATAGCGCTGACGCCGCAGCCATCCGGCCGCTGTCCAGGTTTCCGTCGGGCGCCCCAGTGCGTCGTAGAACTGCCGATCGTGATAGCTGTGCTCCGCATCGCGATGACTCTGGTCGTTGATGTAGCGGTCGCTGTTGGCGAAGTACGGACGATACACGCGGGTCACTTGCCCCTTGGTGTCGTATTCCACTCGCTCGCTGACACGCCAGCGCGGATCGGCATGGGCATCGCCTTCGAGCAGCTCACCGTCTTCGTCGACCTGATGGGCCAGCCCCGGCTCCACCCGCTGCTTGCTCTGCAGGCTGCGACCGAATCCATCGAAGCTTTCCAGGCTCATGCGCACCTGCCGCTCGGGATCACCTGGATAGCGGTCCGCCTGGAAGGCTGCCACTCGTACGGGTTGGCGGGCATAGCTGGCCAAGGGTGCTAGCAGCTCGGCGGTCTGCACGTCCAGCTCGGCCCGCTGCCATTGGCGCCGTGCCGAGGCGCGAAGCAGCCCGTTGAGCATGACCTGGCCACGGCCCACCAACTCGGCCAGCGCCTGTGGATCGGCTACGCTGACCGTGGGGGCTTCGCCCATCCAGCTGTTGCTCTCGTACACATAGGCCATGGACCAATCGCCCAGCCCCGCAGCGTCATCGGCAATGGCCTCGACGATGGTGCCGGCCATGATCTGACCATCGAGTTCAGCGAAGCCGACTCGTTCACCCATCTCGGTGCCGAAGAAGGTATTGATGGAAACCCGACCGAAAGCGTCGTAACTGGCCTGTTGGCGGTTGTCGTTGGGGTCGATCACCTGCACCGGCAGCAAGGTGCTGTAGTCGTATTGCGCTTGGGTAATGCAGCCGTCGGCGGTGGTGACCTTCACCGGCAGGCAGTGATAGGTGTCGTATTCGACTTGGGTTTGCCCCACTGCCGGGCTTTGCCGGTAGGCTTTGACCCGGTAGAAATCCGCGGCGTCGCCGTAGGTTGCATAACCCTGGCGCACGGACCAGAGCACTCGCTGTGGTTCATCCGGAAGAAACGCCGGCATCTGCGTGTAGCCCAGCTCCAGCAGCTTGGCGTTCAACGCCGTACGGTCCATCACCTCGTCATAGGCTTGCAGCGCGGCCTCGTCCAGCTCTGCGGTTTCGGCAAAGTCGGCCAGGGCCAGAAAGCTGGCGGTGCCATCGGCGCAGCCCTGGTAGCGCTGCATGCTCAGCCCGATCAAGGTTCGTGGTGCCGCGCTACCGAGCAAGCCGTCGTCGCCCAGCAACGCCTCATAACTCAACTTCGCTGCCGTGACCTGCGCCTTGGGCAACGACCAGGCATTGCTGCGACTGCGATACGGCAGGTGCAGGCGCCAGTGTTGCGGGTCGGTCGTCAGGTGGATGGCCTGGCTCAGGTTCTCGGTGAAGTAGTAGTGGTGCTGCGCCGAATCGAACGCATCGCGCCACCAGGTCTGCTCGTGCTCGTCGCTGTAGGGCGGGGTATCGATCTCGTGCTTGCGCCGGGCATAGGCAATGCTCAGGGCGTGGGTAGCCGCACCGTAGGCATCGGTGCGCAGTTGCACGCTATGGCTGCACTGCGGGTCATCGGCGAGCCGTTCGTACTGGTAGCTCAGGCTTTCCAGGTTCAGGGGCAGCAAACGGGCGTAGCGCTGATGGGCACTGGCGGGCTGCAGCAAGCGCAGGCCGGACCGCTGCACCTGCACCGAGTAGGGCACGGCTTGGCGGGCATCGCCATCGAGGCCGAACACCTCGCTGCGCAGCATCTGGCCGCTGAGAGCACGGGCCATCTGCGCACGCAGATCGGCGTCGATGTCGGTGACGATACTGTCGTTGCCCGTGGTGCCATCGTGATCGAGCAGCAGCACCGGACCCAAGGCACGTGCCTCGGTATCATGGGTATCGACGCCGTGCAGCACTTCGTCCACCGCCCGTCCGGTGTGGAACCAGGTCTTGGTCAGCAGTGGCGGGGAAGACGGTTCGGCCTCGTCCGACGGGGCTTCGGAGTCGGTGGTCAGCAGCAGGCCGAAGCCGCGCACTTCGCGGTCGCGTCCATCGTAGTAGCCACGGCGGTAGTTCAAGCGCTGAGTCAGGGTATTGCCGGTGATCTCGTCATGTTGGACCTGGCGAACCACCAGATGCATGGGGAACGGCAGCTCGCACACCGGCTTCTCGCCTGCTGCCAACAGTTCTTGCTTTTCGTCCAGCCACTCCTGCGCCGAGCTGCGGTAGTACGCGCGGCTGTCGGCACCCATATTGTTGTTGGAACCGGCCATCAGATAGGGTTTGCGGCCGCGGTTGAAGTCCAGCCGCCAGTGGCGGTTATGCAGGTGCGGCACACTGATCACCAGGCTCGAACAGCCCAGCCCTTGCAGGTCTGCGGCACTGACCTGCCAAGTGTTGTCATAGTGCAGCCCCTCGGGCCAAACCTGCAGCACCGGGTCGGCAAAGCCATTGCCACCCTGGTTGAGGAAGATCTGCGCATGCTCGCTGTGCAGGTAGATCAGGTCGCTGGCACCGGAGCCGTCGAGGTCGGCCAGGCGTACTCGCGCTGCGTCGAACTCGCCGTAGCTGAACGGCAGGCTGGCCAGCTTGAAGCTTTTGCCGAATTGGCCACGGCCCAGGTTCGGCCAGCAGCGTACTTCATCGTGGCGAATGCGGATCAAGTGTTGCTGGCCGCTGCCCAGTATGTCGCTGAAGGCCACCAATTCACTGTTGCTGTTGCTCAGTGTCGGCAAGGCATCGTGGGTGTGGGCCACTTCACGGGGCGCGGTGAAACCCTGCTCGCGATCGCTGGCATACAGACGCACGCTGCGCCCGCCGATCATGGCCAGGTCTTGCAGACCGTCACCCATGAGGTCGGCCATCTGCCCCTCGGCCTGGAAAAACTCCAGCGGGAAGGCGCTGAATGGAGTGAACCCGGTCCAGCGTCGGTCGGCGTCGAGGGTGAAGAAACCACTGTAGCCCGGCTGCGCCACCACCCAGTCCAGACGTCCGTCACCGGTCAGGTCGCTGAGGAACTGACGGGCCGGCTTGCGGCTATCGGCCACCGGTTGCGCGGCGAGCGCTTTCCACGGGCCGTAGACCACGGCGTTGGTGTCGGCCTGGGCAGCGTCGCGCAGCGGCTCACGGTACAGCCATTCGTTATCCAGGTTATAGAGCACCCCGGCCAGGCCTTCGCCGTACAGGTCCACCAATTGGTAGGCACTCCCGTCATCCAGCCCCGGCATCGCTTCGAACGGCTGATAGGCATAGCCTTCGAAACCGAAATGCTCGTAGCGAAACTCCAGTGGCGGCAGCTCTTCGATCTCGCGACCGTCCACTGCCTGGTTGATCACGGCTGTCAGCAGGCTGTAACCCTGGCATTGGCGGTATTCCAGCCACAGGCGGCTGACCAGCAGAGGCTCGGCGCCCAGTTCGGCGAAGCGATGAAACATCAGGACCTGATGGCAGCGGCGCAGGGTGCGCACCTCGAAGCCGTAGGCGAAATCGGCCACCGGGTCGGGTCGCACCGGCCAGGCCTGGCTGGGTGCATAGGTGGGCACGCTGCTCTGTTCGATGCTGCGCTCGCCGTAGTCCAGCACCAGGTCGAAGTGCCAATGGGTCGGCAGGGTGGTCTCATCCCACAGGTACAGCGGTGCGAACGCCTGCAGGTTGCCGTAACGCACGCGGGTCAGGTAGCGCTGGGCACTGTGCTCGCGCTCATCGTCAGCGCTGAGGCCGCGGTCATCTTCGCCTTCGTATTCGTAGAGAATATGCTCGCCGTTGGGCGAGACGGACTCTTCCAACAGCCACTGCGCGACTTTTTCCGGAGCATCGGCCGGGAAGATGCGGGCGCTGTTACGCTTGCCGTAGACATGCAGGCCGCCGTCGGCACTGTGCATCAGCCAGAACCCTGGCTCCTGTGCATCGCGCTGCCAGCGCTCGATGCGCGAGAAGCTGTCTTCCACACGAGGGAAATAGCGGGTCACCTGGTATTTCGTGCCCAGTGCCAGGCCGCGGAAGGTCTCGACCTGGGTACTGACAATCACTCCTTGGGCATTGCGCTCAGGCACCAGCACTTCGCCGCTGGGGCTGAGGATTTCGTCGTCGGCGGTGTACGCCGGGACGCCCTTGTTGGTACGCCGGGCAAAGCTGCTGCGGCTCAGGCCCCAGCCCATGCCGCAAGTGCCGTTGCCGGCGCCGCTGCTGTAGCTCAGGCCCAATTGCGGCGCGGTGCCGCGGCCCGGCGAAACGGGTAGGGGAATATCGAAGCTGGCGGCACCGGTGGTGCCGACCGCACCCCAGCCTTTGCCGATGCTCTGAATGGCGCCGCCGCCCTTGGGCAGCGACGGGGCGTTGATGGCCAACGTGTTGTCGTTCGATGTGTTCATGAGGAAATCGCTGAAAAGAGAAAGTGATGAAGTGTCCGCCCGGCCAGTGGCCGGGCGGTATCCTTAGAAGTGATAGGTAGGCAAGCGAGGGCATCCGGTATAGAGCCTCGCTGCCGGATGGGTGGTTACGCCGAGGCGGCCGTGTAGCTGACCTTCACGATCACATCGCTCAGCGATGCCAGCAGCTCGGGTGTCGAACGGGTGAACCTGAGGTTCCAGCTCGACACTGCACCAGTACCTTCGAACGGCAGGTAGCGCTCGTCGTCGAAGTTGAGGGTGAACATACCGTCGTCATCCATGCCGCTGGACAGGGCTATCTGTTGGCTGGCGCGCAAATTCTCCCGAGGGTTCTCATCGATCACGTCGCTCATCTCGACCTTGCTGTAGGTCTGGGTAAGCACGGCGGCGATGTCCTCGTACGGCCCCAATACCGCGGGCAGGGTCACGCTGACGCGCTTGATGCGGCGCAGGTACTGGCCAGGGTAATCCTCGTCGAACAGGCTCTGTTCCAGTCTGATTTCCAGACCGCTGTTGTTGCCCAGATCCCGCACCACAGTGGCCCACGGCTTCTCTGCGGTTTCCAGCAATTGGCGCACCGAGACGGTCTTGGTGATTTCCAGCTTGCGAGCATTGCGTTGCAGGTAGGCCGCTTCCATCTTCATCAGGTTGAGCTTGAGCGACTCGCCGGCAGTGAGGCCGCGGTAGCTGTCTTTCCAGGCACCGGGCTGAACGAAGCGGGTCTTGAAGTCGGCAATCTCGTACTGCCAGCACGCTTCGGCAGCCAGGCACAGCGACAGAGTGGTGTCGTAGGCCTGGTAGTAGAAGGTGGCGAACTGGCCATTGCAATCTCGTACTGCCAGCACGCTTCGGCAGCCAGGCACAGCGACAGAGTGGTGTCGTAGGCCTGGTAGTAGAAGGTGGCGAACTGGCCATTGAGCCACTGGTACAGCTGAGCATTGGTGAAGCGCTTGCTCAGGAACTGGTAAGTGGTAGCGGCTTGCTCCACCAGCACTTGGGTCTGGCGCAGCTGCTCGGCGGTGACCTTGGCCTGCTCGTCGTGCACGGCCAGTTGCGCATCGATCTGTTCGATCTCGCGCTGGGCTTGCTCTTCGGCCTGCATCCACTCCTGGTGGCGGCGGCGGTATTGCTCAGTGCGGTCCAGCGCCTCGGCAGCACCGTGGAAGGCGGTAGCTGCGCCTTGGGCGAGGGCCGTTGCGATACCGGGTATACCCTCTAGACGCCAGCCACCGGTGCCGGTACCGACAATGGCGCCACCGGCCATGCCGGCGATCACACCGCCCACAGCGCTGAATTCATTTGGCGCTACCTTCAGGCCTTCACCAATGGCCTGGGATACCGAGCCTATGCCCTCCATCACCCGAGCTTGCAAATTCAGCGCGCCCGCGGCCACTTCACCGGCGTTGACCACTTCATCCGACAACTTGCCGTAGTAGGCCAGACGACTTTCGGCGATGGCGCGGCTGGCCAGCAGCGCCTTGCGGCCCTCAGTTTCCACACGCTGTACCAGCTGTTGCAGGACTACGGCCTGCTTGGCCATGTCCCAGGCCTGCTGTTGCTGCATTTCCTGCAGTTGCGCGCCTTCCTTGCGTTCGAGCAGTGACAGCAGGGTGCTGCCGAACTGGATCAGGTTTTCCACNGTCCCAGGCCTGCTGTTGCTGCATTTCCTGCAGTTGCGCGCCTTCCTTGCGTTCGAGCAGTGACAGCAGGGTGCTGCCGAACTGGATCAGGTTTTCCACCGCAGCGCTGGCGCGGTTGTGCATGATATTGAAGCGGTAGTGCGGGATTTCCTGGCCCAGCAGTCGGCCGGCACCGCTACCTGCAGCCCCGCTGCCGTAGGCGGACATCAGCGCCCGCGGATCCAGGGGCGCTGCGAACAGCGGCAGTTGCAGCGGCTTGCCGTCCAGAGTGCGGTTGTGGCGCAGGTTGCGCAGGCGTGCTTC
Organism: Pseudomonas sp. Leaf129; assembly: GCF_001423465.1. Taxonomy (NCBI): domain Bacteria; kingdom Pseudomonadati; phylum Pseudomonadota; class Gammaproteobacteria; order Pseudomonadales; family Pseudomonadaceae; genus Pseudomonas; species Pseudomonas sp. Leaf129. Next base: position 406,896 of record NZ_LMOC01000010.1, read on the forward strand.
GGTGGTGTCCCAGTTCTGCACCAGCTCGCGGTTCAAGGCGATRCGGAAGTACGGGCTGTCCAGCTCCGGCACGGTCGGGTCGGCGGTGAAGGGCATCAGTTGCAGGCGCGGTTGCGCGAACATGATCAGCGATTGGCCGTCGTTGGCCGCTTCGCTCTCGGCGGTCAGGCATTCCTGTTCATTCAGGCGCTGCTCGAAGTCGCGCAGCCTGCCGTTGACCGAATTGGCCAGGGTGTTCAGGGTGATCGGCTCCCAGCCGCTGACCAGGCGCTTGTCCGGGCGTGGGCCCAGCAGGTCCAGCACGCGGACGTACCACAGCTTGGCTTCGTTNGGTGTTCAGGGTGATCGGCTCCCAGCCGCTGACCAGGCGCTTGTCCGGGCGTGGGCCCAGCAGGTCCAGCACGCGGACGTACCACAGCTTGGCTTCGTTCAAGGCGTCCGGGGTCAACTGGCGGTAGGCGCTGTCGCCGCGGTCGATCAGGTTCTTGATGAAGTGGTTGTACACGGCCTTGCGGTAGTGCACCGGGTTGTCGCTGGCGATGCCGTCCGGATCGATCGGCGCGCGGGTGGAGCGCTCGCGGCTGATTTCGTCCACCAGCGGGCGCACGTTCCAGTAGTCCGGGCGGCCGCTGCTGTCGCTGCGACGAGTCGGTTCGAGGAGGAAGACAGGTTTGCCAGTCAAGGCTCGCAGGNCGGGTTGTCGCTGGCGATGCCGTCCGGATCGATCGGCGCGCGGGTGGAGCGCTCGCGGCTGATTTCGTCCACCAGCGGGCGCACGTTCCAGTAGTCCGGGCGGCCGCTGCTGTCGCTGCGACGAGTCGGATCGAAGATGAAACTGAGCCAGTACTCGGCGTCGCTGAACTGCTGCTCGSTGTTGAGGCGATGGCTGATCAGGAATGGCAGGTGGAAGAACAGCTCCCAGAAGTAGAGGCCGTTGGCGCCCTTGAAGTCCATGAACGGCTGATTGCCGGACTCGGCCAAGGCGGGCTCGGGTAGGTGCTGGGTTTCCCAGGACAGCAGGTTTTCCAAGGCGATGTTGGCACGCTCGATCAGGTTACGGGCGAACAGGGTGTTCATGCGGATGGGCTGGCGAGGGCCGTTGTCGCGGTCGTTGCGGGCGATGGTAGAGCCGTCGAAATCGATGTACTCGGCAGTGCCCAGGGTTGCGTTGGTGTAGTACGAGATTTTCGGGGCAATCAAGTGGGCGTCGTCGCCAACGGATTCCAGCGTGATCTCTGTGGCTTTGATGGCATGGCCTATGCCGGTGCTGCTGGTGCCGTTGGTCTCCATGACAAACACGCCGTGGATGATCGTGAATTTATTCACCCCGCCAGGCCATTCGCCGCCCCAATCAGGGCGCAGCGATTCAGCGTCGATTTTGATAGTGGTCGATAGCGAATGCTGGGTGGGCTGCAGCGAGGAGTAAGCTTGGCTCACGCTCAGATTGACCCTGGCCCGGTTGTCTGCAGGCGTGGGATCCAACATCGAGCTGGGGCGTGCGAGTAGCTGTTGAAACAGTAGGTCTCCACCATTGAATGTAGGGCGGCTCGAGGCGGTTGCGCCGTCCAGCCAACGTATAGCATTCAACGTGATGACTTCACTTGGTGGCCGGGCTTTTAGTTGACGCAGAACCCCCATGTTGACACTTTTGCCCGCGAGATCGGCCCTCCCGTTGCTAGGTATAAACGTGATGATATTGCCGTTATGACGATCTCGAAACAAATCTGTAATTGAAATGGTGGGCGTGGTTACGGCGATTTGCCCGTAAAAAATCGTTGAGAACATACCCTGACTGGTTGAAAGATATGAGTTCCGGCCCAGGGTTACCCACTCGGATCCATTATCGTCAGGCAGATCCAGTTCGAATGCGTATCTTTGATTACCGGTATCACACACGATATTGACGCCGGTTTCCTTCTTGAACTCCGTATTGATCCGGGTCGTGAATTTGATTTGCCGATTGACCTCATCCCACTCGATATCGCTGCCATCGACGGCATCCGAGATGCGCTCCTGCCAGCCGCCATGGTTCCATCCTGGCACACCACTGGTTCCAGGATGCGGAGACGTAGTCATGCTTGGAAGCTTGAGCCGGATCGATGCCCCGGTCACGGGGAACTGAAAGCGCCCGGCATTGGTATCAGCGTCGGCGAACAGCAGGCCGATGCGCAACACCAACTCAAAGCTAGGTCCCTTGTCCGGGGCGTCATCGACCACGCCGCGGATCGGAAACAGATTGAGGCTGTTGAAGTTTTTGTCGATCTTCATGGTTTTCAGCAGGCGGTACTTGTCCGAGCTGCCATCGGCACTATCTGGACTCTTGACGTAACCGGCGTACATGGCCAGGAACAACGCTTCGGGGTTCGCCGACATATCGACGACCGCAATCGAGTGAACATCCAGAAGGCCGGCCGCCGTGGTGATCGCCGCTCGGTCGGCCTCGGTTTCCATGTAGCACTGCGGCGCACTCCAGCTGTCGTCGTACTTCTTGTACGTCAGGTTCAAGCGCAGCTTCGATGTCGCTTTGGGTTTGGGCAGGTTGCGGTGTTTGTACGTGCCGTCGCCCTCCGGCTTGACGGCTTCCAGATCACCGCTGCCTGCCGGATCGACGCTGTCGATCATCTCGACCCAGGTCACGAACAGCCGATTGTTGAAGTACACCGGACGGATGGTTTTCTCGATCGCCGCTTCCGAGATCGGCAGGTTGGCCCGTTTCCAGTCCGACCAGGCGCCTGGCTGCGGGTTGTCCTGCTTGGGGCCCGCGGTACCGGACAGGTAGCTGCGCTCGGACATGTTCACCGAGCGCCAGTAATAGGCACCCTCGGCGCGGGACTTGCCGATGAAGTAGTAGTTGGACTCCTTGAANCCGGACAGGTAGCTGCGCTCGGACATGTTCACCGAGCGCCAGTAATAGGCACCCTCGGCGCGGGACTTGCCGATGAAGTAGTAGTTGGACTCCTTGAAGTCGGTGCCGGCAATGTAGCCATTGATGATGGTCAGGTTGGCCACTTCCTCGAAGCTGGCCAGGTAGGCCTGSACCGCTTCCTGGGTGGTGTCGACGCTGATGCGGTTCTGGTTGATGTCGTTTTCCAGCTGTTGGAAATACGCCGACTTCTTCATGCGCAACGACGGGTCGATGTACAGCGACGGGTACCAGGCCAGTTGCTGGTTGGCGGCCCACAGCGGGTATTGGTTGCGCTGGTCGCGCCANCTTCTTCATGCGCAACGACGGGTCGATGTACAGCGACGGGTACCAGGCCAGTTGCTGGTTGGCGGCCCACAGCGGGTATTGGTTGCGCTGGTCGCGCCATTCGGTGAGCAGGGCGTCGCTGAAGCGCACGTCATCGTAGCCGGGCTCCATGCCCAGCAGGGCACCGTTGATGTACTGCTGCAGGCTGGCGATGGCGCTGGCCACCGGGCTGGTTTCCACCGCCTGGGTGACTTGGGTGTCGAGCAGCAGGTACTCGTACAGGTCGTTTTCGGTGCGCAGTTTTTCGGTCAAACCGAGTTCCTGCAGGGTGGTGTCGTTGGGCACCAGTTCGCCCAGGTAATAGGCGACGAGGGCGTCGCGAAAGCTTTCGTTGAGGGTTGCTGCGATGGTCCATGGAATGGATTCCTGTGTGGTGGTTCAAGGGTTTTTTTGGGTGACAGTGAGGGCCTCTTCGCGGGCAGAGAGCTCGCCGCCCGCCCCGCTCCCACACGAGTTTCGCGAACACCTCGAATTCCTGTGGGAGCGGGCTCTGCCCGCGAAGGGGTCGACGCCGATGCTTCAGTCTTAAGCGCGAACAGCCGCCATCGCCGCCTGGCCTACCGCCTGCCAGTCAGCCTCGGGGCTGTCGGCCGTCAGCGAGCAGGCTTGCAGCAAGGTCGCCGCGTTCAGGCCCGTCTCGAGCGACACCGCTTGCGCCCGGCGCAGCCAGTCGATGTGCGCAACGGTCTTGGCGGTCTTCTGCGGCAGCAGCTCGGTCAGCAGCGCCACTTCGGTTTCGCGCCAGCCCAGCAGCGCTGCGAGCGTGGCATTGCAGGTTTGCGCCTGCACCGCCAGTTGGCGCTTGCCTGGGCGCTTGGAAACCAGCGCGTTGGCCTGTTCCAGGTAGCCCAGCAGGCGTTCTTCGGGTTGGCCCAGGGTGTCGAACAAGCCGTCGTAGGCTTTGAAGGCTCGCAGGTTGTCCAGGCTCAGCGGCCAAAGCTTGGCAGCGCCCAGCCAGGCCGGGTTGACCAGCAAGGTACGCAGCGCCTTGGCGCCGATGCCGACCCAGCTCAGGGCCTTGGCGCAGGCGCTGACCTGTTGCAGCTGAGCCAGTACCGCGGCAATGCCGGCTTCGCTGGCCGCACCGGTGGCAGGCCATGCCTGCAGCACGGCGACCAGCAACTGTTGGGGCGACACCTCGGCGCAGCGACCCACCAGCACGGCCAGTTCCGGCAGCAGCGTGGTGTGCTCCTGCAATAGGGCTTCGACCAGGCGGTTTTGCTGGGTCAAGGCATCGAGCAGAAATTCGCTCAACGCGGTAATAGCGGCAGCTTTGTCAGCGTCCGTCAGGTCTTGTTGACCTGCAACCAGCGCAGTCACTTTGGCCACCAGTTGCTCCGCGTCGCTGTCTTCCACGGCGAGCGCCGGGGCATTGACCAGACCATGCGTGTCGATCACAGGTGCAGCACCTTTGCCCAACTCGGCGAACCAGTCGATGGCCGCGCCGGTGGATTTGGCGGGCAGATTGAGGGCAGCGACAGCCTCGGCCGTCACGACCTGGGCACGCGTGTCGCCGGCCAGTTGTTCCAGACGCTCGAGCAGGCTGGATGCGGCTACCGGAACCGGGCCGGCGTCCACCATGTCGCGCAACTTGGACACGGTCAGCTTGTTATCCTTGAGCCAACGCACCGTCCAATCCAGCTCCATCAGCACGTCGAGGATGTCCTTGCCGTCAGACTCCAGCGCCTTCAAACGACCGCTGGCGACCAGGGTGCGGTAGGCACTGCCACCGAGCAGCTCGGTCAATTCGCAGCAATCGTTGACCGACAGGCCGAACATCTGCGCAATGCGCGCCTGACGGTACAGCGAGGAAAACACGGCGAAGGAGCGTCGCAGCGGCGTCACATGGGTCAAGGTCGCCTTGGCGATACGCTCGAACTCGATGCCGGGCTGAACGTTAAGGCTGGCGCACAATTGCGCGATGGTTTTTTGATGGGCGAGCTCTGCGGACTCGACTTCGAAGACGCCATCATCGATCACCAGAGGGGTGTCGAACAGCACCGGAGTGTTGAACACTCTCTCAAACAGCGGCACCTGACCGGTAGTGGCATGAGGCAACACGTAGTACATGAACGCCGCGAACTCTTCGGCATCGATCCGGTAATGCCGATCCAGGTAGCGATAAGTGCCCAAGGCCCGCAGGGTGTTGGCGTTGAGCTGCATCTCGGCGTTGGCGTCGCCTTCGGAGCGCATGGCGGCAACCACCAAGGTATCGAGCTTGGCAAACGGCAGGCCGGTGCATTTCTGCAGACGAATCATGCGCTGCAGTCGATCGAAGCGCTCGAGGCTGGTATTGGTCAAGACCCATTTGTTGCTGCCGGGCTCCTGTGCCACGCCCATGGCATTCTTACGGTAGCTGTATTGGCGTGTGCCAGAGTCCGCACCGCCCACACCGTTCACATAGCAGGCGCCGTAGTGGTTGGCGTGCGGGAAACTCTTGTCAGAGTCTGCAGGGTTCATTACAGGCCAGTGGGCCGTTTTGATCGGCGCAAAGCCCTTGACCGCCAGCAGCGCTTCCAAAGCCTCGCTGTCCAGTCCGGTGGCGTGCAGGAAACTGTCCATGGATGTCAGCGGGTTCATCGCCGCATGGCTGAATGTCAGGCCGTAGTGGTCCTGAAAGAATGAACGCTGTTCGGCGGTAAGCTCGTAGTCGCGATCCGCGGTGAAGGTCAGTTTCCACGGTGCAACGGTCAGCGGGCTGGGGCTCCACGGCTCGAGGCCGTACCAGGATCGCGCTTGAATCGACAGTTCGCAGCTATGCCCGGCTGCTTCGACCAAGGCGTCTGCATCACCCGGATAGGTAACGAACAGCGTCTTGTAGTAGCGAGGATCACTGTTGATAGCGTAGTTCATCGGATAACTGTAATGACTGCCACGAGACTGCAATTTCAGCGGCAGGCGCTTGCTACCACCCTGCGAATTTCGAAGCAGAAGCTCCGTATCGGTAGTCCCCCTGTCGAAGCTCCAGATCAAATGGTCGGCTGCGGGCTCTATGGCTCCTACACCCCCTTGAGCAGCCAGCAGAAAACCGACGTTAGCTGCATTGTACGGTCGCAGACAGTAGACGTCAGGACTGCTGTAGCCGCCTTTCCCAAGCACGTCATGCAGGCTGATGTAGAAGTGACTGAACAGCGACGGGCCTTGAAGCACCTTTTGCATACTGGGGCTCAGGTCGCTCATGGCTATCTGGGCAACGCGACCGTCAGCGGTAAGCTGACCATAGGCAGACTGGGCACTTGGCAAGGCCGCGCTCATGCGGTAGTTGATTTCGCCCAGCGCAGGCTTCTCCCCACCCAACGCCAGACTCACCTGCTGATGCGCGAAGTGATACGGAAACACGAACGGATGCTTCTTCTCAGCCAGCAGCTGATGGATCGGCCGCACATCGTCTTGTTCCTGCTGGTACTTGTTGATGCCCTGGGTCAGCACGTCATTGACCAGGTCCAGCATGGGCCGGCTCTGGTAGGTGCTTTGCTCGTCGATCAGCATCTGGTCCAGNCTGGTACTTGTTGATGCCCTGGGTCAGCACGTCATTGACCAGGTCCAGCATGGGCCGGCTCTGGTAGGTGCTTTGCTCGTCGATCAGCATCTGGTCCAGGTCCGGACGGCGCACCGCCAGCGGGATGCGCAGTGGCGAGTTGGAGGCGCCTTCGATTTTTTCGGCGGCAAAGCGGCGCAGCGAACCCAGGTAGGCCACCGGTCCGTCCATGGCCTCGATGGCGCCGACCTTGCAGAACTGGTCCCAGTTTTCCTTGAACAGATTCGGGTAGCTGGGTCCGACGTTGACCAAGGCGCGCACGCCGGTTTGCGGCGCGATCAGCGGCAGGCTGCGGCCGGACGAGACCTGCTCTTCACGGAAGGAGCGCGCGATCTGGTTGGCGTAGCACATGNGCGCCGACCTTGCAGAACTGGTCCCAGTTTTCCTTGAACAGATTCGGGTAGCTGGGTCCGACGTTGACCAAGGCGCGCACGCCGGTTTGCGGCGCGATCAGCGGCAGGCTGCGGCCGGACGAGACCTGCTCTTCACGGAACGAGCGTGCGATCTGGTTGGCGTAGCACATGGCATTGTCGTAGGCCAGGTCACCGTCGGCGTCGCTGAGGTTGCGCAGTCGGCTGGTGAATTCGAGCTTGGGCTGGCGGATGATGTCGAACACCGAGCTCATGCCCATCTGCGGCATGGCGTCGGCGAAGCTGAGGCGCCCGGCGAGGCGGGTTTCGGGCTGCTGGGGCACGAGGTTTTCGGTTCCACGATTGTCAGCCCATGCGCGCCGAANGGCTGGCGGATGATGTCGAACACCGAGCTCATGCCCATCTGCGGCATGGCGTCGGCGAAGCTGAGGCGCCCGGCGAGGCGGGTTTCGGGCTGCTGGGGTACGAGGTTCTCGAACAGTGGGTTGTAGACCGGCTCCTGCTCAGCCGGCGGTTCGATTTCAGGGGTCAGGTCTTCGTCGTTGTCGAAGATGGGATCGGGCAGTTCAGGCGTGTTCATGATCAGGTGCTCTTGGAATGAAAAACGAACCTGATGTTCTTCCGCAACGGGTGGTGTGAGGTATCCGTAGAACTGATAGGTAGGCAGACTGGCCGAGGCAGTGTAAGGAAGGGTTTCCCAGGGCCTGCCAAGCCCAGGCACACAGGGCTCCACGCCGGTCAGACCTCCATAGAGAGAGGGAAGCGTGGCGGATTGCAAACTTGTAGTACCCCGGATTACGCCGCAAGGAGCGGGTAAGTAGAAGCACAGATGCCGGTGCGACCGTTGCGGCCGCCCGGCTTGAGGGGCAGGGGCAACCTGCTCGCACGTTGAACGTGCGAGCAGGTTGCTGCGGTTACGCCGAAACGGCGGTGTAGCTGATTTTCAGGATCACATCGTTCAGCGATGCCAACAGTTCGGGCGTCGAACGGGTGAACTTGAGGTTCCAGTTCGACACCGCACCGGTGCCTTCGAAGGGCAGGTAGCGTTCGTCGTCGAAGCTGAGCGTGAACATACCGTCATCATCCATGCCGCTGGACAACGCGATCTGTTGGCTGGCGCGCATGTTCTCCCAAGGGGTGGCGTCAGGGTCGGCACTCATTTGAACCTGGCTGTACGTCTGCGTCAGCATGGCCGCGACGTTCTGGTACGGGCCCAGCACAGCGGGCAGGGTCACACTGACACGCTTGATGCGGCGCAGGTACTGGTCAGGGTAATCACGCTCGAACAGCGCTTTGCTCAGTTCGATTTTCAGTCCTCCGTTCTTGCTCAGGTCCTGCACCACGGTGGCCCATGGTTTTTCTGCAGTCTCCAGCAGCCGACGCACCGATACCGTTTTAGTGATCTCCAGCTTGCGATCGTTGCGTTGCAGGTAGGCCGCCTCCATCTTCATCAGGTTGAGCTTGAGCGACTCGCCGGCAGTCAGGCCGCGGTAGCTGTCCTTCCAGGCACCGGGCTGAACGAAGCGGGTCTTGAAGTCGGCAATCTCGTACTGCCAGCACGCTTCGGCAGCCAGGCACAGCGACAGAGTGGTGTCGTAGGCCTGGTAGTAGAAGGTGGCGAACTGGCCATTGAGCCACTGGTACAGCTGGGCGTTGGTGAAGCGCTTGCTCAAGAACTGGTAGGTGGTAGCCGCTTGCTCCACCAGCACTTCGGTCTGCCGCAGTTGTTCGGCGGTGACCTTGGCTTGCTCGTCGTGCACGGCCAGTTGCGCATCGATTTGTTCGATCTCGCGCTGGGCTTGCTCTTCGGCCTGCATCCACTCCTGGTGACGGCGACGGTACTGCTCGGCGCGGTCCAGTGCCTCGGCAGCGCCGCGACACGAGGTGGCGACCCGTTGCGCGCCGGCAGTGGCAATACCGGTCGCACCTTCCAACCGCCAGCCACCAGAGCCGGCCCCTACAATGGCGCCACCAGCGGCACCGGCGATGACGCCGCCTACCGCACTGACTTCGTTCGGCGGCAGCTTCAGCGCTTCACCGATGCCTTGGGATATCGAGGCGATACCTTCCATCACCCGTCCCTGCAGGTGCAGGACACCGGCGGCGACTTCGCCGGCATTGACCACTTCATCGGCCAGTTTGCCGTAGTAGGCCAGACGGCTTTCGGCGATGGCGCGGCTGGCCAGCAGCGCCTTGCGGCCCTCGGTTTCCACCTGCTGCACCAGCTGTTGCAGGATCATCGCCTGCTTGGCCATGTCCCAGGCCTGCTGTTGCTGCATTTCCTGCAGTTGCGCGCCTTCCTTGCGTTCGAGCAGTGACAGCAGGGTGCTGCCGAACTGGATCAGGTTTTCCACNGTCCCAGGCCTGCTGTTGCTGCATTTCCTGCAGTTGCGCGCCTTCCTTGCGTTCGAGCAGTGACAGCAGGGTGCTGCCGAACTGGATCAGGTTTTCCACTGCAGCGGTGGCGCGGTTATGCATGATATTGAAGCGGTAGTGCGGGATTTCCTGGCCCAGCAGTCGGCCGGCACCGCCACCTGCAGCGCCGCTGCCGTAAGCGGACATCAGCGCCCGCGGATCCAAGGGCGCTGCGAACAGCGGCAGTTGCAGCGGCTTGCCGTCCAGGGTGCGGTTGTGGCGCAGGTTGCGCAGGCGTGCTTCGGTGGTGTCCCAGTTCTGCACCAGCTCGCGGTTCAAGGCGATGCGGAAGTACGGGCTGTCCAGCTCCGGCACGGTCGGGTCGGCGGTGAAGGGCATCAGCTGCAGGCGCGGTTGCGGGAACGTGATCAGCGACTTGCCGTCGTTGGCCGCTTCGCTCTCGGCTGTCAGGCGTGCCTGTTCATTCAAACGCTGCTCGAAGGCGCGCAGCCTGCCGTTGACCGAATTGGCCAAGGTGTTCAGGGTGATCGGCTCCCAGCCGCTGACCAGGCGCTTGTCCGGGCGTGGGCCCAGCAGGTCCAGCACGCGGACGTACCACAGCTTGGCTTCGTT
>NZ_LMOC01000011.1:0-167479 GCF_001423465.1 Pseudomonas sp. Leaf129
CGCCGATGGTAGTGTGGGGTTTCCCCATGTGAGAGTAGGTCATCGTCAAGATTCAATTCCGAAACCCCTATCTGCGCAAGCAGGTAGGGGTTTTGTCTTCGTACGGCTTTTTCTCTAGCGCTTCCCTGTAAGACCTCTCCTACTTATCAAGTCGACATTCAGTTGTCTCTTACACGTTGAGCAGAACCGGCTGGCTCAACTGACAAAGCTACATCTGATATGGTTGATCCTTGATTCACGCTTACCTCAAGGACTTCGCACATGTCGGCCATGTCGCCTCTTACCCCCGGTTTCATGGTTGTACATGGCAATCGCCTGGACGAACTGCGCAGTCTTGTCGTGAGCTGGATGCGCCTGTACCCGCTGCGTCCACTGGAAAACGAAATCATCCTGGTGCAGAGCAATGGCATCGCTCAATGGCTCAAGCTTGCGCTCGCCGCGGACGAAAGCACGGATGAGGAAGGAGGGGTAGGAATCTCGGCGGCGGTGGATGTGCAGTTGCCTGGTAGTTTCATGTGGCAGCTGTATCGAAGCGTATTAGGGCACGACCAGATTCCTTCTTCCTCGCTGCTCGACAAGGCACCGCTTACCTGGCGTTTGATGCGTCTGTTGCCGCAACTGATCGACCGGCCTCATTTCGAACCTCTCCAGCGCTTCCTGCTCGACGATAACGACCTGCGCAAGCGCTACCAGTTGTCAGAGCGCCTGGCAGACTTGTTCGATCAGTACCAGGTCTATCGCGCGGATTGGCTTCAGGACTGGGCGGTAGGCAAGCATCAACTGCGCAATGGGCGAGGTTTGAGCAAGCCCTTGCCAGCAGGCAACTACTGGCAAGCGGAGTTGTGGAGGGCGTTGCTGGAGGATGTAGGGTCCGAAGGCATGGCACAAAGCCGGGCGGGGGTGCATCAACGCTTCATGGAGGCTGCTGCGGCGCTGGATGAAGCGCCTTCGACATTGCCATCGCGTGTGATCGTGTTCGGTATCTCTTCGTTACCAGCCCAAGGCCTGGAAGCCTTGGCGGCGCTGGGTCGCTTCAGTCAGGTGCTGTTGTGTGTGCACAATCCCTGTCGGCACCATTGGGCCGATATCGTGGCGGACAAGGACCTGCTGCGTCATCAATACAAGCGACAGGCTCGCAAGCAGGGCATGCCGATCGTATTGGATTCAGACAACCTGCATCAGCACGCCCATCCCCTGCTCGCCGCCTGGGGCAAGCAAGGGCGTGACTACATCAATCTGCTCGACAGCTATGACGACCCCGCCAGCTATCAGGCTGCATTTGGCGACGGTCGTATCGACCTTTTCAGCGAAGGCGAGCCGCGACACCTGTTGGGTCAGTTGCAGGACGACATCCTCGAGCTGCGCCCCCTGGCTGAAACACAGTCGATCTGGCCCAGCGTCAATATCAAGACCGACAAGAGCATTCGCTTCCACGTTGCCCACAGTGCGCAGCGCGAGGTGGAGATTCTGCACGATCAGCTGTTGGCACGCTTCAGTGCCGATGCCGCGCTGCGTCCACGTGACGTGATCGTCATGGTGCCCGACATCGACAGCTACGCCCCCCATATTCGGGCAGTGTTTGGCCAACTGGACCGGGATGACCGGAGATTCATCCCCTTCACGCTCACCGATCAAGGGCAACGCGGGCGTGACCCTTTGCTCATAGCGGTCGAGCACCTGCTGAAGTTGCCGGACAGTCGCTTCCCCGTGAGCGAGATTCTTGATCTGCTCGACGTGCCTGCCCTGCGCAGTCGATTTGCGATTCTGGAGCGGGACCTGCCGACGCTGCGTCGCTGGATCGAAGGGGCGGGTATTCGCTGGGGTCTCGATGCACGCCAACGCACGCAGATGGGACTGCCGATCGAACTGGAGCAGAACACCTGGCGCTTTGGGCTGCGACGAATGTTGCTTGGTTATGCCGTGGGAACCGGAATAGGGTGCAGTGACATTGAGCCCTACGACGAAATCGGTGGCCTGGATGCAACGCTTATCGGGCCGCTTGCAGCGCTTTTGGATGCGCTGGAAGTGGCCTGTCAGCAACTTGATCGTTCGGCCACCCCTGCTCAGTGGGGTATCAGACTGCATCAGTTGCTGCAGCTGTTCTTTACTGCCGAGACTGAGCATGACGAATACCTGCTCAATCAATTGGAGGAACTGCGTGAAGAGTGGCTGGAAACCTGCGAAGCGGTGGGGCTGGTCGAGCAATTGCCGTTGACGGTGGTGCGTGAAGCCTGGCTCGCGGGGCTGGATCAGGGGCGCTTGAGCCAGCGCTTTCTGGCAGGCTCCGTCAACTTCTGTACCTTGATGCCGATGCGCGCCATTCCATTCAAGATCGTCTGCCTGTTGGGTATGAACGATGGCGACTATCCGCGGGCGCAGCCGCCGCTGGATTTCGACTTGATGGGCAGCGATTACCGCCCAGGCGACCGTTCCCGTCGCGAGGATGACCGCTACCTGCTGCTGGAAGCGCTGCTCTCGGCGCGTGAGCAACTCTACATGAGCTGGGTGGGGCGCAGCATCAGGGACAACAGCGAACGTCCACCGTCGGTGCTGATCGGGCAGTTGCGCGATCACCTAGCCAGTGGCTGGCGGCTGTCAGGCGACGAGGCACTGGACAGTTCCGCTAGCGGACAGAAGCTCTTGCACGCGCTCACGCTGGAGCATCCGCTTCAGCCTTTCAGTGCTCGGTACTTTCATCAGGGAAATCCTGCGCTCTTCAGTTTTGCCAGCGAGTGGCAGCACTTGCACGCAGGGGTGGCGGTGGCAGATACACAGGCAACGCTGCCTGCTCATCGTCAGGAGGAGCCATTGAGCGTGGCTCAACTGCAGGATTTTCTGCGCAATCCTGTCAGGCACTTTTTCAGCCAGCGGCTCAAGGTCTTCTTCGAGTCGGCCGAGAAGCCGGTGTCCGATATCGAGCCCTTCGTGCTCGATGCGCTGGAGCGTTACACCCTCAGTGACAGCCTGCTCAGTGCGGGCATGGCCAGTGCCGGTGAAATCACCGACGCGCTGGAGAACCACGCTCGCAAGTTGCAGGGCAGCGGTCTTTTGCCAATGGCAGAGTTCGGTACGCGACTGCGGGAAGAATTGATCGAACCATTGCCCGATCTGCTCGAGCGCTATCGCCAGTTGCTCGTGCTCTGGCCTTCCCGGCTGGACAGCGCTTTACCGATCACTTTCCAAGCACAGGGCATCGTGCTGGAGGGGTGGCTGGCGGGCGTGTACCAGCGCGAGGATGGCAACTGCCTCAGCGTTTCGACGATCGCCAATGCCATCGGCGGCGTGCGCTCGCGCAAATGGCATCGTCTGATACGTCCCTGGGTCTTGCATCTCGCCTCGTGCGCCGTGGGGCTGCCCCTGACAACGGCGGTAGTGGCCAGCGACGATACCTTGTTGCTCGATCCATTGCCTCTGGACCAGGCTCAAACGGCGCTGAGCGATCTCTTGCTGGCCTGGCAGACGGGCATGACCCATCCTCTGCCGGTAGCGGTGAAGACAGCCGTGGCCTGGCTTTCGCAGACTGATGAGGAGAAAGCCTTGGCGGCAGCACGAAAAGCCTATGAGGGGGATGGGGTGACCAGCAATGGCGAGCGCCGGGAGGCGGTGGCGTTGATGCGTCAGTTCGCTGATTTCGATGCACTGGTCGACAGTGAAGAATTCGAGGGTTGGGCTCAGACGCTCTACCAACCCATGCTGGAAGCGCCCTGGCGCTCCGTCGATGATCAGGAGGCCCGATCATGACGTCTCTTGAACGTCCATTGGCGTTGGCCTTCCCCCTGCGTGGCAGTCAGTTGATCGAAGCCAGCGCGGGCACCGGCAAGACATTCACCATTTCCGCACTCTATCTGCGTTTGATCCTGGGCCACGGTGCGGACATCAACGGATTCGGTCGCGAACTGCTGCCTCCGCAGATCTTGGTCGTGACCTTCACCGATGCGGCGACCAAGGAGCTGCGCGAGCGGATCCGCATACGGCTGGCCGAAGCAGCTCGTTTTTTTCGAGACGAGATCGCGGCACCGGATGCATTGATCGCGCAGTTGCGCGACGAATTCGACACCACCCAGTGGGCGGCCAGCGCAGCCCGACTGGATATTGCTGCGCAATGGATGGACGAGGCGGCTGTTTCCACCATTCATAGCTGGTGCCAGCGCATGCTGCGCGAGCATGCATTCGACAGCGGCAGTTTGTTCACCCAGAGCCTGGAGACCGATCACAGCGACCTGCTGGGCGAAGTCGTGCGCGATTATTGGCGGCGCTATTACTACCCGATGCAAGACGCTGCTCTGGATTGGGTAAGAGCTCATCTGGGCGGGCCCGCAGCGTTGCTCACCAGGGTACGTGGGCTGTTTGCCCATGCGCACGAGGGCGCTTCGGGCGATGAACCTGGCGAGCTGATCGAGCATGCTCTGGCCGAGCGCGAGCAAGCCTTGATCGAGCTCAAGAAACCCTGGCCGCAGTGGGCCATCGAGTTGCGTGAAATCTGCCTGCAGGCCGTGGCGGCGAAGGCGGTCGACGGTCGCAAGATGCAGGCCCGCTATTTCGAACCCTGGTTCGAGAAGATCACGGCCTGGGCGACCGACCCGGATCAGCACGAGCTGGATATCGGCACCGGCTTTACCCGCCTGACCCCCGAAGGCATGGCCGAAGCCTGGAAGGGAGAGGCCCCTGATCATCCTGGATTGCAGGCGATGGTCATGCTGCCCGCAGCGCTGGCGGCGCTGCCGACACCTGAAAGCGCGGTGCTCAGGCATGCTGCCCAGTGGATCGGCGAACGCTTCGAGGAAGAGAAGCGCAGGCGTGCGGAAATGGGCTTCGACGATATGCTGGTCCGGCTCGACCGTGCGCTTCAGGGCGCCGGTGGTGAGCAGTTGGCCCAGTTGATTCGCGAACAGTTCCCGGTGGCCCTGATCGATGAGTTTCAGGACACCGATCCGGTTCAGTACCGCATTTTCGAGCGTATCTATCACATCGAGGAGAACGAACAGGAGACCGGTCTATTTCTGATCGGCGATCCGAAGCAGGCGATCTACGCCTTTCGCGGTGCCGATATACACACCTACCTGCAGGCACGTCGTGCGACCGAGGGCCGGCTGCATACATTGGGTACAAATTTCCGGTCAACCCAGGCCATGGTCGGGGCGGTCAACCATGTGTTCATGCAGGCCGAGCAGCGTGTGCAGGGACGAGGTGCGTTCCTCTTCAGGCAGGGTGGAGACAATCCGGTGCCGTTCATCGATGTGCAGGCCCAAGGGCGCAAGGAATCGTTGGTCGTCGAGGGCCAGGCGATACCGGCGCTGACCCTCTGGCAATTGCCCAGTGATCAGCCGGTTTCGGGTGTTGTCTATCGCAAGGCCCTGGCGGCTGCCTGCGCGGCCGAAATCGTGCGCCTGTTGAACGCTGGCCAAGCCGGGCAAGGTGGCTTTCAAGTGGAGGGGCGCAAAGCCAGAGGTATCTTGCCGGCCGACATCGCCATTTTGGTACGCGATGGCAAGGAAGCTCAGGCTGTGCGCGCCGAGTTGACCGAGCGCGGGGTACGCAGCGTGTACCTGTCGGACAAGGACTCGGTGTTCGCTGCACAGGAGGCCCACGATCTGCTGGCCTGGCTGAAGGCGTGCGCCGAGCCCGATTCGGAGCGGCAATTGCGCGCTGCCTTGGCGAGCATGACGCTGAACCGTTCGCTGCATGAACTGGAGCAGTTGAATCTCAGCGAGCTGGAATGGGAAGCGCGAGTCATGCAGTTCCGCAGCTATCGAACCATCTGGCGCAGCCAGGGTGTGCTGCCGATGCTGCGCAGGTTGCTGCACGACTTCGACCTGCCGTTGGCGTTGATCGGTCGCGACGATGGCGAACGTATCCTGACCAACCTGCTGCACCTGTGCGAACTGTTGCAGCAGGCATCCAGCGAACTGGATGGTGAGCAAGCGTTGATCCGTCATCTGAGCGAACAGCTGGCGCTGTCCGGCAGCGCGGCCGAGGAGCACATCCTGCGCCTGGAAAGCGACGAGCAGTTGGTGAAGGTGGTGACCATTCACAAGTCCAAGGGGCTGGAGTACGCGCTGGTTTTCCTGCCCTTCATCTGCAGCTGCAAGCCGGTCGATGGCAAGCGGTTGCCGTTGATCTATCACGATGCGTCACACCGGGCGCAACTGACGCTGAGCCCTACGCCTGAACAGGTGGCGCTGGCCGACGACGAGCGTCTGGCCGAGGATCTGCGTCTGCTCTACGTGGCCTTGACCCGGGCTCAACACAGCTGTTGGCTCGGCATCGCGGACCTCAAGCGCGGCACGACCAAGGAGTCGGTGTTTCATCGCTCGGCCATTGGTTACCTGTTGGGCGGCGGGCAGCCTCTGGTCGATGCGAGCCAGCTTGCGAGCTGGTTGCAGGCTGCGAGTGCGGGATGCCCGGACATCGTGAGCCTGCCGGTACCGGAAGCGGACGAGACCCGCTACATACCGTTGCGCAGCGATGCCGCGCTGCTCAAGTTGCGTCTACCCAAGCGCAGTGCGCGGGAAAACTGGTGGATAGCCTCCTACAGTGCGTTGCGCATCAGCGACACCTTGAGCGCGGATGACGATCAGGCGCCCGACAGCGCGCTTGAGCAGAAGCTCATGGACGATGAGCGCCTGGACGTCCAGGTACCGCGCGAAGTGCCGGCCACCAGCGGCGATATTCATCGTTTCCCCCGTGGTCCGGGTCCAGGGACCTTTCTGCACGGTTTGCTGGAGTGGGCGGGACACGAAGGGTTTGCCAGTGTTGCGGCGGCTCCAGAACGTTTGGCCGACAACGTCGCCCGCCGTTGCAGTCGGCGCGGCTGGACCGGCTGGATCCCGACCCTCGACGAATGGCTGCGACGTTTCATCGACGAGCCATTGCGCCTCGGATCCGAGCGCGCGCCGGTACGCATGGCTGAGCTCGATCAATACCAGATCGAAATGGAGTTCTGGTTTGCCAGCCACAAGGTCGACGTGACCCGCCTCGATGCTCTGGTGCGCCAGTACACTCACCCAGGCGTGCTTCGGCTGCCAGCCGAAGGGGCGATGCTCAATGGCATGTTCAAGGGCTTCATCGACCTGTGCTTCGAGCATCAGGGCCAGTATTACGTTGCCGACTACAAATCCAACTGGCTGGGCCCGGATGATGATGCCTATACCCAGGAGGCGATGACCGAATCCATTCTGGCCAACCGCTACGACCTGCAATACGTGCTGTACCTGCTCGCCTTGCACCGACAGTTGAAAGCCCGGCTACCGGAGTACGACTACGACCAGCATGTCGGAGGTGCGGTATTCGTGTTTCTGCGCGGCCTGGGGGCGCCCAGTCAAGGGGTGTACTTCACGCGTCCGCCACGTGAGCTCATCGAGGAGCTCGATGCGTTGTTCAAAGGCGGACGCCGCGATGTCCAGGCCGACCTGTTCGAGGAAAGTACACCATGACCCGCTCGTTTGCCGACCTGTTGCCGACGCCTCTGGACGCACACAGCCTTGCTCGATTGCAGCCCCGCACACATACGGCTGACCTGTTGGCGCTGCTCGAACGCTGGGTGGAGCGCGGCTGGCTGCGCGCGCTGGACAAGGCCTTCGTGGCGTTTCTGGCTGACCTCGATCCGCAGGGAGATCCCCTGGTGTTGCTGGCTGCTGCCTTGGCCAGTCACCAGCTTGGGCATGGACACGTTTGCCTGGACTTGGCAGCAACGCTGCAGGCGCCGGATTTCGCCTTGTCGCTGCCGCCTGAAGGCGACCTGCAGGGAGGCGTGGCCCTGCTGCCATCGCAGTTGCTGGAGGGCCTGAGCGCCGACGCCTGGTTGAGCAGTCTGGCGAATAGCCCATTGGTGGGCAACGGGGACGACACTTCTGGTAGCTCGCCCTTGGTGCTTTCAAGTCAACGTCTGTACCTGCGTCGGTACTGGGCGTACGAGCGGCGCATCGGTGATGCGTTGCGCCAGCGTCTGGAGGCGCACGAGCCGATACCGGACGATCTTGCCCAGCGTTTGACGCAATTGTTCGGCACCGCCGATGGGGCGCGGATCGATTGGCAGAAGCTGGCCTGCGCGCTGGCGGCCCGTGGCGCCTTCAGTATCGTCACCGGCGGCCCGGGGACCGGCAAGACCACCACGGTGGTACGCCTGCTGGCGCTGTTGCAGGGGCCTGCCGTTGCCCAGGACAAACCGCTGCGCATTCGTCTGGCGGCACCGACCGGCAAGGCGGCGGCTCGGCTGACGGAATCGATCAGCCTGCAGGTCCAGAGCCTGGAAGTGGACGCGGCGATCAAGGCACGCATTCCCACTGAGGTAACCACCGTTCACCGGCTGCTGGGAAGCCGTCCAGGTACGCGGCATTTTCGTCACGATGCGGCCAACCCTCTGCCCTTGGACGTGTTGGTGGTCGACGAGGCCTCGATGATCGACCTCGAGATGATGGCTAACCTGCTCGATGCGCTGCCGCCTCATGCGCGGCTGGTGCTGCTGGGCGACAAGGATCAGTTGGCGTCGGTCGAGGCGGGGGCCGTGCTGGGCGATCTATGCAGCCAGGCCGAGGCCGGCTATTACAGCCCGGCGACGCGGGCCTGGCTGGAGCAGGTGAGCGGCGAGGATCTGGCGCACAGTGGTTTGCTCGAAGGTAACGAGCGTGATCACGCCTTGGCACAACAGGTGGTCATGTTGCGGCACTCGCGTCGGTTCGGCGAGGACAGTGGCATCGGCCAGTTGGCCGCCCGGGTCAACCTGCAGGACGCCGAAGGTGCGCGTGCGTTGCTCCAGGAAGGCCGGTACCAGGATGTGCATTGGCTGCCACTCAAGGGTGAGCACGATGCGGCACTGTTGCGTCTGCTGCTGGACGGGCAGGGTCGCAGCAGCGATGGACCTCAAGGCTACCGCCGCTATCTTGAGCAGATCGACAGGGCTCGACCGCCGGCCGAAGCACCACTGGAAGATGAAGCCTGGGCAACCTGGGCCCGTGGGTTGCTGAATGCTTTCGACGAGTTTCAGTTGCTGTGCGCCGTGCGCAAAGGGCCTTGGGGGGTAGAAAGCCTGAACGCACGCGCCACCCAGGCCTTGACGCAGGCGCGCCTGATCGACGGAAGCCAACCCTGGTACGAGGGCCGTCCGGTATTGATGACCCGCAACGACTATGGCCTGGGTTTGATGAACGGTGATATCGGCATCGCCCTTATGCTGCCCGAGGGTGGCGGGCGCGAGCGAAGGGTCTTGCGCGTGGCCTTCCCGCGCAACGACGGGCAGGGCGGCATTCGTTTCGTGCTGCCCAGTCGGTTGAATGACGTGGAGACGGTGTACGCGATGACGGTGCACAAATCTCAGGGTTCCGAATTCGCGCACACGGCGCTGATCCTGCCGGACGCGTTGAATCCGGTATTGACCAAGGAGTTGATCTACACCGGAATCACGCGTGCCAAACACTGGTTCACCCTGGTCGAAAGCCGCAAGGGTGTGTTTGAGGAAGCGGTGCGGCGCAAGGTGAAGAGGCTCAGTGGGTTGATGCTTGGGTGGCAGTCTAACGTCTGAGTGGAACAGGACGCGGCTGGCGCCGCTGCTACAGGGGGGCGGGGGTTCCCATCAATAGCGGTGCGTTGCGTTCGGTCACGTTGCGAATGTAATCCCACAACAGCGTAATCCGTTTCAGCTTGCGCAAGTCCTCGCGGCAGTACATCCAGAACTGCCGGGTGATATCGATTTCCTCGGACAGGACCTCCACCAGGCGTTCGTCCTGGGCGGCCAGGAAGCAGGGCAGGATGACCAGCCCGTGGCCCTGGAGCGCCGCAGTGTACTGGGCGATCACGCTGGTGCTGCGCAGTCCGGCGTTGACGTTGGGCAGCAGTTTGCTCAGGTAGAGCAGCTCTGAGCTGAATGCCAGGTCGTCGACGTAGCTGATGAAGCGGTGGCCGCTGAGTTGGGCGCTGCTGTCGATGGGCGGGTGGCGATCCAGGTAGGCGCGTGTGGCATACAGTTTCAGTCGGTAATCGCAGAGCTTGCAGCAGACGTAGGGCCCGTGTTCGGGGCGTTCGAGCGCGATGACGATATCGGCTTCGCGCTTGGAGAGGCTGATGAAGTGCGGCAGCGGCAGGATGTCGACCGAGATTGCCGGATAGGTGTCGACGAAGTGACTCAGTTGCGGGGTGATGAAGAAGCTGCCGAAGCCTTCGGTGCAACCCATGCGAATGTGTCCGGACAGTGCCACGCCGGAGCCTGAAACCTGTTCGCAGGCCATGTGCAGGGTGCTTTCCATTGATTCGGCCGACGCGAGCAGGCGCTGCCCTTCGGCAGTGAGGACGAAGCCGGTGGTCCGTGATTTTTCGAACAGCAGGGTACCCAGCGCGTTTTCCAGCGAGCCGATGCGTCGGGAAACGGTGGTGTAGTCCACCCCCAGGCGTTTGGCCGCGATGCTGGCCTTGCGGGTGCGGGCCACTTCGAGAAAGAACTTGAGGTCGTCCCAGTTCAGGCTGCTAAGGTCTTTTTGCATGTTGGACCGGCTTTATTGTGAGTTCTTGTTAGATGTTTGCAGCCTCTATACTCCACCGCAGAACCGTCTCGCCACAACAATAAATACGCGGAGGTCATCCATGAACGTGTCCGTTCAACCGAATGCCAGCAAGCTCGACGATGTGAAACTGCTGATCGATGGCCAATGGGTCGCATCGACCACTCAGGAATGGCGCGACGTCGTCAACCCGGCCACCCAGCAAGTGCTGGCGCGTGTGCCCTTCGCCACGACCGATGAAGTCAATGCCGCGGTAGCTGCCGCGCAGCGTGCGTTCAAGACCTGGCGTCTGACGCCGCTGGGTGCGCGGATGCGCATCATGCTCAAGCTGCAGGCCCTGATTCGCGAACACTCCAAGCGGATCGCTCAGACCTTGAGTGCCGAGCAGGGCAAGACCATTGCCGACGCCGAAGGCGATATTTTCCGCGGCCTGGAAGTGGTCGAGCACGCCTGCTCCATCGGCAGCCTGCAGATGGGCGAGTTCGCCGAGAACGTGGCCGGGGGCGTCGATACCTACACCTTGCGTCAGCCCATCGGCGTCTGTGCCGGGATCACCCCGTTCAACTTTCCGGCGATGATTCCGTTGTGGATGTTTCCGATGGCGATCGTCTGCGGCAATACCTTCGTGCTCAAGCCGTCCGAGCAGGATCCGCTGTCCACGGTCCAGCTGGTAGAGCTGGCGCTGGAGGCGGGTGTGCCGCCTGGCGTGCTGAACGTGGTGCATGGCGGCAAGGAAGTGGTGGATGCGCTGTGCACCCACGCCGATATCAAAGCGGTGTCGTTCGTCGGCTCGACTGCGGTCGGCACTCATGTGTATGACCTGGCTGGCCGCCAGGGCAAACGTGTGCAGTCGATGATGGGAGCCAAGAACCATGCCGTGGTATTGCCGGACGCCAACCGCGAGCAGACCCTCAATGCGCTGGTCGGCGCTGCGTTCGGTGCAGCCGGGCAGCGCTGCATGGCGACTTCGGTGGCGGTGCTGGTGGGCAAGTCCCGGGAGTGGATTCCGGACCTGAAGGCGCTGGCGCAGAAACTCAAGGTCAACGCAGGCAGCGAGCCGGGCACCGACGTGGGTCCGGTGATTTCCCGGCGTGCGCTGGAGCGTGTCACGGGTTTGATCGACAGCGGGGTGCAGGAAGGCGCCAAGCTGGAGCTCGATGGACGCGGTGTGCAGGTCCCCGGTTACGAGCAGGGCAACTTCGTGGGGCCGACCTTGTTCAGCGGTGTCACCACGGATATGCAGATCTACACGCAGGAGATTTTCGGGCCGGTGCTGATCACGCTGGAAGTCGACACCCTCGATGACGCCATCGCCTTGGTCAACGCCAACCCGTTCGGCAACGGTGTGGGGCTGTTCACCCAGAGCGGTGCGGCGGCGCGCAAGTTCCAGAGCGAGATCGATGTTGGCCAGGTGGGCATCAATATCCCGATTCCCGTGCCGGTGCCTTCGTTCAGCTTCACCGGATCGCGCGGTTCCAAGCTCGGCGATCTGGGACCCTACGGCAAGCAGGTGGTGCAGTTCTATACCCAGACGAAGACAGTCACGGCGCGCTGGTTCGATGACGACAGCGTGAACGATGGCGTCAACACCACCATCAACTTGAAGTAGGAGCACCGCCATGAACATCGCTTTCATTGGCCTGGGCAACATGGGCGCGCCCATGGCGCGCAACCTGCTCAAGGCCGGCCATACGTTGCACCTGTTCGATCTCAACCAGGCTGTGCTTGCCGAACTGGCGCAGTTGGGTGGCCTTATCAGCGCATCGCCGAAGGATGCCGCCGCGCAGGGCGAGCTGGTGATCACCATGTTGCCGGCAGCCGCCCATGTGCGCAGCGTCTACCTGGGCGAGGAGGGCGTGCTGGCGGGTATTCGTTCCGGTACGCCGGCGGTGGATTGCAGCACCATCGATCCGCAGACCGCGCGCGACATTGCCGCCGCCGCGGCCAAGCAGGGTGTCGACCTGGCCGATGCGCCGGTATCGGGTGGCACTGGCGGCGCCCAGGCGGGCACCCTGACGTTCATGGTCGGCGCCTCGACCGAACTGTTTGGCCAGTTGCAGCCAGTGCTGGCGCAGATGGGGCGCAACATCGTTCACTGTGGTGAGGTGGGCACGGGGCAGATCGCCAAGATCTGCAACAACATGCTGCTGGGAATTTCCATGGTCGGCGTCTCCGAGGCCATGGCCCTGGGCAATGCGCTGGGCATCGATACGCAAGTGCTGGCCGGGATCATCAACAGCTCTACGGGGCGATGCTGGAGTTCGGACACCTACAATCCATGGCCGGGCGTCAGCGAGACAGCGCCGGCTGCTCGTGGGTATAGCGGGGGCTTTGGAGCCGAGCTGATGCTCAAGGATCTGGGCCTGGCGACCGAGGCGGCCAAGCAGGCCCGCCAGCCGGTGATCCTGGGGGCGGTGGCGCAGCAGTTGTATCAGGCGATGAGTTTGCGCGGGGAGGGTGGGCTGGATTTTTCGGCGATCGTCAAGGCGTACCAGCGCCCAATGGAGTGACCAGCGGCCTGTAGGTAGTAGAGGAAAGATGTTTCAGGCAGCGGACGCGGCCCGCGCCGCTGCTACAGATGGATTTCCAAATGGACGTAGGCAGACTAGACTCAAAAGCTGAAACGTTTCACTCTGCTGCCTCATAACTCCAATAAAGGCCCATCCCCATGAAACTGCTCCCTCTCGCCTGTGCCATCTCCGCGTTCACCCTCAGCTCTCACGCCCTGGCCTGGGATTTCGTGCTGCTGGACAGCGACAAGCCTGCGCAGAACCAGCGCATCACCAGCGAACAGTTGGGCGTCAAAGTCGACAAGCCGTTTTCCATCACCATGCGAACCCTGCACGGCGGCCGTCAGGAAGGTGTCAGCCTGATCGATATCGATAACGGCACCATGAAGCTGACGCTGGTGCCTACGCGCGGCATGAACGTGCTCCATGCCCAGGTCGGCGATGCGCGAATGGGCTGGGATTCGCCGGTGAAGGAGGTGGTCAATCCGGCCTTCATTGAGCTCAACGGCCGAGGCGGTCTGGGTTGGCTGGAAGGCTTCAACGAGCTGGTCACCCGCTGCGGTTACGAATGGGTCGGTCACCCCGGCATGGACAATGGCGAGTTGCTGACCCTGCATGGTCGCGCTGCGAACATTCCGGCCAGCAAGGTCACGGTGCACATCGACGAAGCGCCGCCCTATGCAATTCATGTGCGTGGCGAGCTGAAGGAGCAGGCTTTCAAGAAGGTCGACTTCAGCGTACAGACCGAGCTGGTGACCGAACCCGGCGCGGCTCGTTTCGTGCTCAACGACACCCTGACCAACAACGGCGACTACCCCAAGGAATACCAGGCGCTGTATCACAGCAACTTCAGCACGCCGTTCCTGGAGGAGGGCGCGCGGTTCGCCGCAGCGGTCAAACAGGTGTCGCCGTTCAACGACAAGGCCAAGGGCGACCTGGGCGATTGGCAGACCTATCGCGCGCCGACCAAGGACTATGACGAAACCGTCTACAACGTGGTGCCCTACGGCGACGCCAAGGGCGACACGCTGACCGTGCTGCACAACAAGACCGGCAGCCTGGGCGTGGCGGTGGGGTTCAATGTCCAGCAGTTGCCGGTGTTCTCGCTGTGGAAGAACACCGATACGCAAGGCCAGGGGTACGTGACGGGGCTGGAGCCGGGCACCAGCTTTTCCTATAACCGCCGTTACCAGCGGCCCCTGAACCTGGTCCCGACCATCGGGCCCAAGCAGCAGAAGCAGTTCAGCATCAGCTACAGCCTGCTGGCGGACAAGCCTGCCGTGGACAAGGCGCTGAAGACCATCGACACGATTCGCGACGGTCGCCAGACCCAGGTGCGGCAGACACCGTTGGTGGACCTGAGCAAGGAGTAGAAAGCGCTTTGATCATGAGCTGAAATCCGCGTGGACATGGCCGGCGCGCGTATTTCGGCTCGCCAAGGAAATCGCACGAATGAACGTTCATTCGTGCCTTCCAGGCAACATACATTTGCGTATCGTTGCCTTACTCCCCGCAACCAAGGCCTCTAGACTGCGCCCATCGATGTTACTCGCACAGTCAACGAGGCCCTCTTCATGAAAAAGATTCTCCTGCTCAACGGCGGCAAGCAGTTCGCCCACTCCGACGGTCGCTACAACCAGACCCTGCATGACGCCGCCGTCGCCTACCTGGACCGCGCCGGTTTCGATGTGAAGCAGACCTTCATCGACGGCGGCTACGACCTGACCGAAGAAGTGCAGAAATACCAGTGGGCCGATGTGATCATCTATCAGATGCCGGGCTGGTGGATGGGCGCGCCGTGGACCGTGAAAAAGTACATCGACGAAGTGTTCACTGAAGGCCATGGCAGCCTCTACGCCAACGACGGCCGCACGCGTTCCGATGCTTCGCAGAAATATGGCAGCGGCGGTTTGCTCAAGGGCAAGCAGTACATGATCTCGGCCACCTGGAACGCGCCGCAGCAGGCGTTCGACGATCCTGCCGATTTCTTCGAGGGCAAAGGGGTGGACGCGGTGTACTTCCCGTTCCACAAGGCCAACGAGTTTCTCGACATGACCGCCTTGCCGACCTTCCTCAGCGTCGATGTGATGAAGAGGCCCGACATCGACAACGACGTCGCGCGCTATGAAGCGCACCTGGCCAAGGTGCTGGGCTGACGGTACGCTCG
This sequence comes from Pseudomonas sp. Leaf129, assembly GCF_001423465.1. NCBI lineage: Bacteria > Pseudomonadati > Pseudomonadota > Gammaproteobacteria > Pseudomonadales > Pseudomonadaceae > Pseudomonas > Pseudomonas sp. Leaf129. The sequence continues at coordinate 15,168 of NZ_LMOC01000011.1, forward strand.
CCCGGGTAGCGATTGGTGTATGTTGCGCACGTCCCGGTACACCCGATGAGGCCTGCCTTGAAATCCCGATCCGATGAGCTGCAAGTCTTCGTCGCCGTCATCCAGAGCGGCTCCATTTCCGCGGCCGCCGAGCAGTTCGGGCAAACCCCATCGGCGGTCAGCCGCACCTTGTCCAAGCTTGAAGCCAAGCTGGACACGACCCTGATCAACCGCACCACGCGGCGCATGGACCTGACCGAGGAGGGGCGGTTTTTCTTCGAGCAGGCCAAGGACATCCTGGCGCGCATGGATGAGCTTGAAGAGCGCTTGTCGCTGCGTCAGCAGACGCCGGCCGGGCGCTTGCGCATCAATGCCGCGTCACCGTTCATGCTGCACGCGATCGTCCCGTACGTGGCCGAATTTCGCGAGCGCTATCCGGACATTCAGTTGGAACTCAACAGCGACGATCTGATCATCGATCTGATCGAACACAGCACCGACGTCGCCATTCGCATCGGCGTGCTGGCCGATTCGACCTTGCATGCACGCTCTCTGGGCTGCACGCCGCTGAATATTCTCGCCAGCCCGGCCTACCTCGAACGCCATGGCGTTCCCCAGACTATCGCCGCCTTGAGCCAGCATGTGCTGCTGGGCTTCACCCAAACTGAAACCCTCAATCACTGGCCGTTGCGTCATGCCGAGGGCGATCGGTTGCAGATCCAGCCGCGGATCGCGGCGTCCAGTGGCGAAACGTTGCGTCAGTTGGCGCTGGAGGGGCAGGGGATTGTCTGCCTGTCGCATTTCATGACCCACGAAGACATTCGTCAGGGGCGTTTGCAGGTGGTGCTGGCCGAGGCCAACAGCGGCTATCGACAGCCGATCCATGCGGTGTACTACCGCAATTCGCAGTTGGCGTTGCGGATTCAGTGCTTCCTGGACTTCATTCAGGACAAGCTGGCCATTTACGCCTGCTGAATCTATGCCTGCTGACGCGGGCGCAGATGGATTGCACCGCTTTCGATCCGCCGCTTACCATGAAGCCTGATTGCCACTGCCAGGACTCATCATGAAGCGCATCGCATTGCTCGCCGCCCTCATCACGCTGGCCAGCTGCTCCAGCAAGGGGCCCGACGACGGCAGCCTGGGCAACGAACAGGCCAAGGACATGTTCAAGGAGGCGATGTCGCAGCCGCCCGTGCCGCAGAGCGTGATGCGCAACGGTGACCGCCTGAGCTTCATGCTGTTGCAGCCCAAGAGCGAGACATCCCCGTTCGGCTTTCTGTTGCAGGTCGATGCGGCCTGTTCCAGCCCCAGCGCCAGCCTGATCTATCTGGATGGCGTGAAGCGCATCTATTTCGCCAGCCCCGATGGCAAATACGCGCCGGCGCGTCCGATTCCTGCCGGCCAGGTAGAAGTGCTCAACGCCAGCCCCGCCTTCCAGCGTGCCTGCGCCACAACGCCCCAGCCGGATTGGCGGGTGCTCAAGGGCAAGGGCGACGAGCAGTATGTGCTGATCGATCGCAACAGCCTGTCCACCGTCGACGGCCAGTTGCAGTTCTGGGCCGGCTACGATTCGCCGAGCATCGGCCATGACCTGCCGTACAACGCGCCCTATGCACAGAAGCGCGAACGCTATGCGCTGGACTGCGGCAAACAGACCTTCAGCCTGCTGGCCGGGTATGACCTGGACGAACACAACACCGTGACCGATGGCGGGGTGTTCTTCGAGCCCAAGACCTACTCGGTGAAGGGCAGCGATCCTGACTATCGATTACTGTTCGATGCGGCCTGCGGCAAATCCGAGGGCCTGGCCGCGTTGCCGGCATTCAAACCGCGGAGCAAGGCACCGTTGGTGCTGACCACGCCCAGGGTGCAGGCGCCGGCGTTGTCGGCGGTCAAACAGTTGAACCTGCCGGCACCGGCAAAGCAGTTGAAGCGGACGGTGGAAACCGGCACCGCTCATCTCAAGGGGCAGAGTGCGCCGTTCACCGAGGAGAAGTCGTTCAGCCAGGACAAGGCGTCGGGCCTGCTGGCGGTGCGAACCAAGGGCAGCAACTTCGAGGGGCAGGCGGTGAGCTTTCGCGGGCTGGTCGCGTTGGCCCAGCAGACCGTGTACAGCGGCGAGGCGCCGATGGTGGATAACATCGGCTTGAATGCCATCGCGTTCAGTGGCGACTGGAAGAACATGCCGGTGGGCACTCAGTTGGGCTATGTCACCGACGGCAAGATGAGCAACAGCGTGGTGGGCGAGTACGGCAAGCCGCGCCAGGCGTTCGACTGCCGCGTCGAACAGCAGGTGCCCGCCGCGCAGGTCAACGCCCGTCTGAGCGGCCAGGCGAAGAAGCTGCGGTGTGCGCATCTGGAGGACAGTTTCAAGCGGGTGGAGACGTTGTATTACCTAGAGGATTACGGGTACTTCTTCCGCGCCGGGGTGGACCCCAATGACTTCTTTCATGAAGAGCGGGTGTTGAAGGAAGTGGAGTGAATCGGCATCCGATGCGGGTAGTAGTGGCGAAGGATTGTGGCGACTTCTTCGCGGGCAGAGCCCGCTCCCACAATTTCTGGAGGAGCAAGGTAGGCAGAGCCTGCTCCCACAGGTGGCCTGGGGAGCAGGGCGGTGCAGGCCTCAGACGCGGAAATGGCTGACCATCATTTGCAGCTGATTACCCAGGCGGGCCAGTTCGACGCTTGAGGCAGCGGTTTCTTCGCTGGCCGAGGCGGTCTGTTCCGACACGTCGCGCACGTTGATGATGCTGCGGCTGATTTCCTCGGCGACCGAGCTCTGCTGCTCGGCGGCTGCGGCGATCTGCTGGTTCATGGCCTGGATGCTGGACACCGTGCGCGTGATGTTTTCCAGCGACGTGCCGGCGCGGCGCGTCAGTTCGACACTGCTGTCGGTCAGGCCACGGCTGCTGAGCATGACGCTGGCGACCTGTTGGGTACCCGACTGCAAGCCTGCCACCAGCCCTTCGATTTCCTCGGTGGATTTCTGCGTGCGCTGGGCCAGGCCGCGCACTTCATCGGCCACCACCGCAAAACCACGTCCGGCCTCGCCTGCACGGGCCGCTTCGATGGCCGCGTTGAGGGCCAGCAGGTTGGTTTGTTCGGCCACGGCCTTTATCACGTCCATGACGCTGCCGATCTTGTCGCTTTCCTTCTGCAGCGCGTTCATCGCTTCGGTGGAACGGCGGACTTCCTCGGCCAGCTTTTCGATCTGCGCAATCGCTTCGCCGACGACCTTGTCGCCCTCGCGCGCCTCTTCGTCGGCCGTGGTCGCAGCTACCGAGGCCTGCTCGGCGTTGCGAGCCACTTCCTGAACGGTCGCGGTCATCTCGTGCATGGCGGTGGCGACCTGATCGGTCTCGACCTTCTGATTGTTGACCCCGGCACTGGTCTGCTCGGTGACGGCAGACAGCTCTTCGGCGGCGCTGGCGATCTGGGTGACGCTGTCGCGGATGCCACCTATCAGTTCGCGCAGGGTGGCGCCCATGCGCTGGATGCCTTGCTGCAGTACGCCCAGTTCGTCCTTGCGCGTCACCTTCAAGTCGTGGCTGAGGTCGCCACTGGCGATGCGCTCGACCACGTCCAGGGTCTGCTGCAGAGGGCGGGTGATCTGCCGGGTGATGATCCAGGCGGCAAGGATGCCGAAGATCAATGCCAGCAGTGCCGCGCCGATCTGATAGCTGCGCGCTTCGGCGCTTTCGGCGTCGCGGCGCTGGATCTGGATCTTGTACAGCTCATCGCTGAGGCGGACGATTTCCGAGCCTTCGACGGTCATTTCGGCGCGAGCGGTAGTGATGGTGGCAATCGATGCTTTGAAGCTGGTCACCGCATTGCGGTAATTGACCAGTGCGGCAATGAGCTGCTGCATGCGGGCCTGCTCGGTAGGCAGGCGAGTGGACAGTTGTTGCAGTTCGACGGCGGCGCGGTCCATCTGCGAGAATGCAGCCTGCTCGGATTTTTCGTTGGCGTTGCTGACATAGGCAAGCACTTCATAGCGCGTCTGCTGGGTCAATTCCCGAATCCGGGCGCTGGCCTGCAATTCTTCGAAGCGCAGCTCGATGTCGGGTACGGCGAGTACGGCGTCGTTGATCTGAGCGACCAGTGCAGTGGCGGCCGCTGCCGTGTCGGTCATGTTCTGCCGCGCCACGTTGCTCGTCTTGTAGCCGTCGCGCATCTGGTTGAGCGACTTCTGGTACGCCTCGATCTGTTCCGCCTGGGCTTTGAGCCGCTGCAGGTTTTCCGGGCTCTTGAACCCTTCGATCAGCTTCTGCTGCTGAGCCTTGAAAGCGTCGAGCTGGGTTTGAACGGTTTGCGCCGAAGCGTCGTCGCCGTTGGCCAGCATGTATTGCAGCCGCACGATGCGCAGCTTGGTCAGGCTGTTGTTGAGCTCGGAAATATCGCTCATCCAGTTGCTGCGCTGGATCAGGCTGCTCAAGCTGGTCCATCCGGTCAGCGCCAACAGCGCGGTCAATACCAGCACCAGGCCGAAGCCCAATGCAAGTTTTCGGGTAACGCTGATATTGCCGAACCAGCCGTTCATAAAATGTGCTCCTGACAGTAAAGGGTCAGACCTGGACGACCATAGTTGTGCTTATGGCGGTCGCCATGAAAAGGTCTCGGTGATTTCCCCATATCGGCCACGGGCGGCAGAGCTGAAACAAAAAGTGAGAACGTTGACGCAAAAAAAACGGCGCGATCAAGATCGCGCCGTTCATTGTCACTACCGATGCGTCATGCGATCGGCTGTGAGCTCCACTCGCCATTGACCAGGCGCTGCAGGCCCAGCGGGTTGGCATTGCGCAGTGCTTCGGGCAGCAGCGCGTCCGGGTAGTTCTGGTAGCAGACCGGACGCAGGAAGCGGTCGATCGCCAGGGTGCCGACCGACGTGCCGCGGGCATCGGAGGTGGCTGGGTAAGGGCCGCCGTGGACCATGGCATCGGACACTTCCACGCCGGTCGGGTAGCCGTTGACCAGGATGCGACCGACTTTCTGCTCCAGCACCGGCACCAGCCACTGGTACTTGACCAGGTCCGTACCAGTTTCGCCGATCAGCGTGGCGGTCAGCTGTCCACGCAGCGATTGCAGGGCAGTCTTGAGCTCGGCATCGTCGGCGACTTCGATCACCACGGTGGCCGGGCCGAACACTTCTTCCTGAAGCAGTTCGTCGCCATTGAGCAGCAGGCTCACGTCGGCCTTGAACAGCTGTGCCTGAGCCTGTTGCCCTTCCTGCGGGTTGCCGGCCAGGTGCGTGACGCCTTGGTGCGACAGCAGGTGTTCCACGCCTTTGCTGTAGCTGCGCAGGCCACCGGCGTTGAGCATGGTTTGTGGCGCCTGGGCTGCCATTTGTGCTTGCAGGTGCTCGAGGAAAGCACTGAAGGCCGGCGAGCGAACGCCGATCACCAGGCCTGGGTTGGTGCAGAACTGCCCACCGCCCATCACCACGGAAGCCGCCAGTTCTTTGGCCACGGTTTCGCCACGGGTGGCCAGGGCGTCTGGCAGCAGCACGACCGGGTTGATGCTGGACATTTCAGCGAACACCGGGATCGGCTGGGCGCGCTCGGCAGCCATCTTGCACAGCGCGTTGCCGCCGTTCAGCGAGCCGGTGAAGCCGACTGCCTGAATCGCCGGGTGCTTGACCAGCGGCTCACCGACGCCGGCACCGAAAATCATGTTGAACACGCCCTTGGGCATACCGGTTTTTTCCGCCGCGCGGATGATGGCGGTGCCGACCAGATCGGCTGTCGCCATGTGACCGCTGTGGGCCTTGAACACCACTGGGCAGCCGGAAGCCAGGGCTGCGGCGGTGTCGCCACCAGCCGTGGAGAATGCGAGCGGGAAGTTGCTGGCGCCAAACACGGCCACTGGGCCGACGCCGATGCGGTACTGGCGCAGATCAACGCGCGGCAGCGGCTTGCGGTCCGGCAGGGCGAGGTCGATACGGGCACCAAGGAAGTCGCCACGGCGCAGGACCTTGGCGAACAGACGCATCTGGCCGCTGGTGCGACCGCGCTCGCCTTGGATGCGGCCGGCAGGCAGGGCGGTTTCCTGGCAGACGATGGCCACGAAGTCATCGCCCAGGGCATCGAGTTCGTCAGCGATGGCGTCCAGGAATTCGGCACGGCGAGCGGGGCTCAGCTGGCGATATTCCAGGAAGGCGTTGTCGGCGGCCTGGCAGGCGGCGTCGACTTCGGCATCGGTGGCTTGGTAGAAGGCATAAGGAAGCGCCTCGCCGGTGGTGGCGTCGACACTCTTGAGTTTAGGCTCGCCACTGGCGCTGCGGTTGCCGCCGATGAAGTTGTGACCGAGGATGTTAGGCATTGTTGTCTCCGTGTCCTGTGGGCGGGTTGTTAACGGACATCATACAATTTGGTCATATACCGGGCAAGTTGCCCCCCGAATCACCCACTGTAGCCGCCTCGGCTGCCGATGTGGTGAATCAGGCAGCCCGCAGTGCACCCGGACGCGGCTTGCACCGCTGCTACAGAGGCTTGGCGTGATCGATTTGCAACCCCGCGTCGGCGGTGGATGCGGTGAATCAGGCTGAACGCGGTAAGCCACATCGTAATTCGCGCCGAATGAAAGCAAATAGCCAGCACACAAGGTAGCGGCGGACAGGGCCTTAGAGGTAAGGTGGGCAATGGTGCATCAATGGCGATCATGCGCGTCGCCCCATGGAGAGAACGAGAGGACATGCTGCCCATTCCCCTGTTGATCTGCGATGACTCGAACATGGCTCGCAAGCAGCTGCTGCGCGCCCTGCCGGCGGATTGGGACACCACTGTGACCCAGGCGGTGAACGGCCGCCAGGCGCTCGAGGCCGTGCGCGAGGGGAAAGGCGATGTGATGTTGCTGGACCTGACCATGCCCGACATGGACGGCTACCAGGTCCTGGCCGCGCTGCGCGAGCAAAACCTGCCGTGCAAGGTCATCGTCGTCTCGGGCGACGTTCAGGATCAGGCCCTGCGCCGGGTCCGCGAGTTGGGCGCGCTGGCCTTCATCAAGAAACCGGCCGAACCCGAAGAACTGCGCCGGGTGCTGCTCAAGGCTGGTCTGCTGGAAAAAACCACTGGCACAGCCCTGCGTCGCAGCAGCGACAGCACGCTGCACGTCGGCTTCATCGACGCCCTGCGCGAAGCCATCAACGTTGCCATGGGCCAGGCCGCCGCCATGCTGGCCAAAGTGCTTGGCGTGTTCATCCACCTGCCCGTACCCAACGTCAACCTGCTCGAAGCCAGCGAGCTGCACATGGTGTTGGCGGACGTGCAGAGTGAGCAACCGATCACCGCCATCTGTCAGGGGTTCATCGGCGGCGGTATTGCCGGCGAAGCGATGCTGATCTTCCACGATTGCGACATCGCCGACCTGGCTCGCTTGATGAACCGCAGCGCGCTCGACTACTCCGACCTCGAGATGCTGCTGGATCTGTCATCGGTCATCATCGGCGCCTGCCTCAGCGGCCTGGCCCAGCAACTGGACGTGATGTTCTCCCAGAGCCACCCGCACATCCTTGGCAATCATGCCGCGATCGACGATTTGATCGCCGTCGGCAAGCACCGCTGGAAAAAGACCCTCACCGTGGAAATCAGCTACGCCCTGGAAGGCCACTGCATTCACTTCGACCTGTTGCTGCTGTTCACCGAGGACTCGGTACCGTTGCTGCGCGACAAGCTCGACTACCTGATGAACTGAACCATGAGCCGACCTATCGAACTCGACGAATTTCACTGGCTGCTGGCGATTACCCAGAGCATTGACGTGGGCGTGGTGGTGCTCGACAGCGATTACCAAGTGCAGGTCTGGAACACCTTCATGGAAAACCGCTCCGGCGTGCAGCCCAAGGACGCCATCGGACACTGCTTCTTCAGCTTGTTCCCGGAGATCGATTGCGAGTGGTTCCGCAAGAAGGTCAGCAGCGTGGTTACCCTTGGCACCCCGGCCTTCACCATCTGGGAGCAGCGTCCGTACCTGCTGCGTTTCAAGAACTACCAGCCGATCACCGGGCAGGAGGCGTTCATGTATCAGAACACCACCATCCTGCCACTGCGCTCCACCCATGGTGAGGTCAAGCACATCTGCGTGGTGATCTACGATGTCACCGACGTGGCCATCAACCGGCGGCAATTGCAGGCCTCCAACCTGCAATTGCAGAAGCTGTCGAGCACCGATCGCCTCACCGGGCTGTGCAACCGTGGCCATTGGGAAGAAGCGCTGAAGGTCGAGTACGTCCGGCACGGGCGTTACGGCCACGCCACCTCGTTGATCATGTTCGACATCGATCATTTCAAACGGGTCAACGACACCTATGGCCATCAGGTGGGCGACCAGGTCATTCAGCGCGTGGCGCAGGTGCTGCGCGGATTGGTTCGTGACGCCGACATTGCCGGACGCTACGGCGGCGAGGAGTTCGCCGTGCTGCTGCCGGACACCGACAAGGAAGGCGGCGCCATATTGGCCGAGCGGTTGCGTCAGGCCGTCGAGGCTGAAGTGGTCGAGCACGAAAGCGGCCCGATCCGCTTCACCATCAGCCTGGGGGTAGCCGACCTCGGCTACCCCAGCATCGAACACCAGCAACTGATCGAATGGGCCGACCAGGCGCTGTATGCCTCCAAGCGCGCTGGCCGCAATCGGGTGACCGTCTACGAGCGGCCCTGACCGGGACGATCACTCCTTGGTGGCATGCGCCCAGCGATAGTCCAGACGCGGCGCACGGACTTTGATCCGGCGCTTGGTCTTGCTGAACAACGGCTCATGCACCGGCTCGGGATCCTTCAGGAACACCGTCAATACCGCACTCAACGCGTACAGGCCAGTAAAGGCCCAGACAACGCCTTCCAAGCCGAAGCTTTCATTGAAGATCGCCACCACCGCAGGGCCCACCCAAGTGGACGCGCCTGCACCCAGACTCAGCACCGACAGCGCGGCGGCCTTGTTGTGCGGCGCCAGGGCCGGCGCCAGTGCCGACAGCGGCACGAAGCACGCCAGGGTCAGGCCATACAGCGCGCCGAACACCGAGGCCAGCAGGAAGTTGTCGGGAAAGGCCTGCGGCATGAAGAAGAACAGCGGCGTGGTGATCGTGCTACCGATGGCACCCAGCCAGAGGATGGTATTGCGATAGCCGATCCGCGTGCTGATGACGCTGGAACCCATGTTGCCGATGATGTTGAACACGAAGACGATGGTCAGCAGTTGCAGCCATTGCTCCAGGGTGAACCCCACCGTGTCCATGAAGAACCCCGGCAGCACCACCAGAAAACCGAACATCGACGAGGTGTTGATGATGCGCACCACACCGGCCAGGGTCACCTTGGGGTGCGACCACATGATGGTGACGTTCTTGGCCATCGACACCAGCGGCTTCTCGCCCTCGGGTGCGAGGCGGCGCATGCCGTGGGCTTCACGCATGCCGATCAGGCCGATCAAACCACCGATGACCACCAGCGCGAACGACAGCCAGAAAGTCTGCAACGCCCCGATCAGCGGAATGCTCACGCTCGCCACCAGCGAACCCAGGGTCGGCAGACCTGCTGCATAAGCCACCCAGAACCAGCCAACGGCCAGACCCATCTTGCGCGACGGTGTCGCGGCGGCGATCCACACCAGAAACCCATAGGCGAACAGCGGATAGCCGAAGCCGCGCAGACCGTAGGTCAGCAGGATCATCTTGTAGCTCAGGGTTTCCAGGCCATAGATCAGGAACAGAACCTCGAACACGCTCCAGATCAACAGGCCCAGCATCATGACCCGTTTCGGCCCCCAGATATTCGACAGTGCGCCGGCCAGCCAGGAGGAGATGCCGACGGTGACGCCATACAGCGTGAACACCATGGCGATTTCACCCTCGGGCATGCCGCGGTCACTGAGAAACGGGGAGAGGTAACCCAGTTCGACGCCGTCGCCGATCATGAAGATCAGCAGGCCGACGAAGCCCCAGAACATGGGGTAGGGGATGCCGATCTTGTCGCACAGGCGAGAGAGGGGGGTGTTCGGAGTGGATTGATTGCTCAATGGTCCGTTCCTTTTTTGCAGCACGGCGCTTGGGCGCGCCGAATGAATGGCCTCGATGAGGTTGGAAGGCAGGCTCGGTGAAGAGCAAATCGCCACGCAGCGGTGGCACAAATCGGCGGGTCAGGAGGGGCACAGCAGGATCGCCGGCGTACGGCGTGCATGGGCCCTGTAATCTGCTTTATTTGAGATTTTCGCGCCGTTTGCTTATTTGTTATCGCATCTGAAACGATTCAGCGCAACCGCCCGGGCGGGCGTTGCCTGCGACAACGTGCCCGGTGGTAATGGCCGCAGGCCACGTCTCATGGCGGCTAAGGTGTTGCAAAAAATGACTGAAAAAATTCGGATAATTTTCCATTGCCCCAGGCGTTGTCTCAGCATGTGAGAGCATGAGCGCGCCACGTCCCCAAGACTTGCCGCTCGCCGCGCCAAGGCGTAGATGTAGGGACACCGACATTGGCAGGCGTTCCCATGTACCCGCTCATTTCCCACGTCGACAGCGACACTTCTCTGCCCGACAGCGCCGATGTGGTCATCATCGGCGGCGGCATCATCGGCGTGTGCACGGCCTTCTTTCTGGCCGAGCGGGGCGTGTCGGTGGTGCTGGTGGAAAAGAGCGGCGTCGCCCACGAACAGTCGTCGCGCAATTGGGGCTGGGTGCGGACCATGGGCCGTGACGTCGCCGAAGTGCCGTTGGCCATCGCCAGTCTGAAACTGTGGGACGGCTGGGCCAGCAAGCTGCGCCACGAGACAGGCTTCACCCGCTCCGGCATTCTCTATGCCTGCGAATCGGCAGCCGAGCTGGCAGCCAAGGTCAGCTGGCTGGATCAGGCCAAACCGCTGGGCATCGAGGCGCGGCTGCTCGACACCGTCCAGATTCAGGCGCGCCTGCAAGCCAAGGTGCCGGCCTCCTGGACCGGTGCGCTGTTCACCGAAAGCGACGGTCGCGCCGAGCCGGACATCGCCACGGCGGCCATCGCCGAAGGGGCACGCGCACGCGGCGCCAAGCTGTTCGTGCGCTGTGCCGCGCGCAGTGTCGAAACCACCGCGGGAAAGGTCAGCTCGGTGGTCACCGAACTGGGCGAAATCAAATGCACCAGCGTCGTGCTGGCGGCGGGCGCCTGGTCGAGCCTGTTCTGCGGCAACCTGGGCATCCGCCTGCCGCAGCTGCGCGTGCTGGGTTCGGTGATGCGCACCGGACCGCTGCCGGGCGGGCCGGAGTGCGCCGTAGCCACCGAGAAGGTCTCGTTCAGAAAGCGCGCCGACGGCGGCTACACCGTGGCCTTGCGCAACGCCAACGTGGCGGCGCTGGTGCCGGACAGCTTTCGCTACCTGCCCGACTTTCTGCCCATGGTCAGGGCGCATCACCACGAATACCGCCTGCGCGTGACCCGCCAGAGCTGGCAGGAACTCAACACGCCCAAACGCTGGAGCAATGCCCAGGCTTCACCGTTCGAGACACAGCGCTTGTACGATCCCAAGCCGGTGGACGCCTACCTCGACAAGGCCCTGAGCATGCTCGCCGAGCAATTCCCGATCTTTGCCCAGGCGCGGATCGAGCAGCGCTGGGCGGGGCTGATCGATGTCACACCCGATATCGTCCCGGTGATGGATCAGGTGCAGAGCCTGCCGGGTTTCTATCTGGCCACCGGCTTCTCCGGGCATGGTTTCGGCATCGGACCGGGCGCCGGCCACCTGATGGCCGATCTGATCACCGGCGACCAACCCCTGGTCGATCCTGCGCCGTTTCGTTTCGCCCGGTTCGCCCGATGAGGCGCGTTTATTCAAGGTCCCAGTCGTTGCGCGATGCCATCGGCCTCCTTGCGCATGGCCTGCACCAACCGCTGCTGGTAAAGCGGGGTCATGCGTACGCTGGGCAAGGCGCAGCTCAGCGCCCCCACCGGGGCGGCGCTGGCATCGAGGATCGGCACCGCCACGCCGGTGTGCAGCGGCAGCACGCGATCGGCCAGGCCGCAGGCGAAACCTTGCTGGCGCACCTGCTTGAAGGTGGAACGCAGGGCGCTGTCGCTGATGGCGTATTCGCGCAGCAGGCGCGGCGCGTTGTGTTCCAGAATCTGCGCACGGGCCGCAGTGGGCAGGTGGCTGAGCAGCGCCAGCGAGCCCTGGCCAACGCCGCTCAGTACGCGCGCGCCCACGCAGTGGGCAAAACTCTGGGTGGGATTGGCGCCCTCATGCAGCTCCAGGCACAGGGCGTAGTAGCCGTCCTGAACGAACAGAAAGAAGCTGTCCTGAAAGGTCTCGCACAGGCGCAGCAAGGCCGGACGGGCCAACTCGCGCACGCCGCCGGTGTTGCCGGCCTGGGCACCGAGGCTGAGCAATTGGTAACCCAGAAAGTAGGGACCCCGCAGCCGCGGCAGGCGCACGAAGCCGTAGGATTTCATGGCCTTGAGCAGGCGGTACAGGGTGGCGCGGCTGAGCTGGGTGTCGGCGCTGAGCGCATCGATGGTTGCGCCCTGCGCGCCGCGCGCCGCGATCGCCTGGAGAATGTCGAAGGAGCGATCCAGCGTCTGCGTGCCTTGAGTGCTGCAGCGTGGCAGGCGGCGGGTCGATGAGTCGGTGTGGGGCATGCTGACCTCTCCCGTGAAGCGACGATTGCCGAGCCATGGCCCGGCAGGCCGACTGGCACTGCAAATGCGCTGCAATATCCGGGCCCTTGCCGCGCCCATTCATTCATGATCCATCAGGAGAACAGCCAGCGATGCCAGGACCTCGCGTAGTACCCGTACAGGGCGATGAACAACTGCCGGAGCGTGTCGACGTGGTGGTGATCGGGGGTGGCATCGTCGGTGCCTCCACGGCTCTGGAGCTTGCCGAACGCGGCTTGAAGGTGGCGCTGTGCGAGAAAGGTGGCATCGGTCACGAGCAGTCCAGTCGCAACTGGGGCTGGGTGCGCATCTCACGCCGCGACCCGCGTGAACTGCCGCTGATGGCCCATGCCCTGAACATCTGGGGCGACCTCGCCGTGCGCATCGGCAAGGACGTCGGCTACACCCGGGCCGGCATTCTCTTCACCTGCGCGGACGATCAAAGCTACGCGGAGCACGAGCGCTGGAAGACCAATCTGGACGATTACCCGGTGCGTGCGCGGATGCTTTCGGGCAGCGACCTGGCCACGGTGCTGCCCGGCGCCGAGCGTTTGCGCATCAAGGGTGCGCTGTACACTCCCGATGACGGTCGCGCCGAACCGCAGCAGGCGGCCCCGGCGATTGCCGAAGCGGCGCGGGCCAAAGGGGCGATGATCTTCACCGAGTGCGCGGTGCGTGGCATCGAGCGCGCGGCAGGCCGGGTCAGCGGCGTCATCACCGAGCGCGGCGCGATCGCCTGCACGTCCGTGGTGCTGGCCGGCGGCGCCTGGTCGAGCCTGTTCTGCTCGCCGTTGAAGGTGCATTTGCCGCAGCTCAAGGTGCTCAATTCGGTGATCCGTACCACGCCACTGCAGGGCGGCCCGGAATCCGCCATCTGGGCAATGGACTTCGCCGTGCGCAAACGCCAGGACGGCGGCTACACCGTCGCCTCCGGCCACGAGAACATCGCCGACATCGTCCCCGACTCCTTTCGCTACGCGCGGCAGTTCTGGCCTGCGTTGCAGCAGGAGCACAAATCACTGTCGTTTCGCCTGGGCCAGCGTTTTTTCCAGGAAGCCGTGCTGCCCAAGCGCTGGGCACTGGACGAAGCCAGCCCGTTCGAATACCGCCGCGTGCTCGATCCGGTGCCATCGATCCGGCAAACCAACCGCGCCCTGGCCAGCCTGACCAACGCCTTCCCGGTGTTCGCCAACGTGCGGATCGCCCAGAGCTGGGGCGGCATGATCGATGTCACGCCCGATGCCGTGCCGGTGATCTCGGCAGTGGACGGTGTGCCCGGATTTTTCATCGCCACCGGATTCTCGGGTCATGGCTTCGGCATCGGTCCGGCGGCTGGAAGGCTGATGGCCAATCTGGTCACCGGTGAAACCCCGATCGTCGACCCGCAAGCGTTTCGCCTGTCGCGCTTCAGCGATGGCTCCAACCCACGGCCCATTTCCGGATTCTAGAATCACCCGATCACTCGGCAACAGCCCTGCAGAAGCTCGTTCGAACGAGCCCGGGTCCAGCGTCCAGGACGCTTTCCAACGCCTGCCACCTGCCCTTTCTTCCTTACTGTGGGAGCTTCAGCATGTCGCAACGCGATGACTTGGATAAAGGCAACAGCCTGTTGAACCCGACCCGCCGCCAGGCGCTGGCCATGGCCATCATCGGTGCCGCAGGCACCCTGCTGCCCCTGGGCCGGGCCAGCCAATCCTTCGCGGCCATGGCCGCCCCGCCGTCCGGGCAGGTGATCATCGGCCTGTCCCAGGAACCCACCGTCTTCAATCCGCACATGCCGCACATCGAAGTGGACGACGGCATCCACTGGAACGTGTTCGACCCCCTGTTCGGCATCTCGCCCAGCGGTGAATTCGTTCCGGCCCTGGCCACCGAAGTGCCGACCGTGGCCAATGGCGGCATCTCCGCCGACGGGCTGCAGTGGAAGGTGAAACTGCGCAGCGATGCCAAATGGCACGACGGCCGACCCTTCACCGCCGAAGACGTGAAGTACACCCTGGAACTGATCGTCTCGCCGAATTTTCGCAGCGGTCGCCGCGCCGGCCACGATCTGCTGCGCGACATCACCGTGGTTTCGCCCACCGAAATCCACTGGCGCATGGAGAAATCCTACGCACCCTACGCCTCGATCCTGTCGTCCACCTTCATGGTGCCCAAACACATTCTTTCAGTCGCTGCCGACGTCAACACGGCACCGTTCAACAACGCACCCATCGGCACCGGCCCGTTCAAGTGGGGCACGCGGGTGGCTGGCGACCACATCCAGCTCAAGGCCAACCCGGACTATCACGGCACCCAGCCACAGATCGACAGCGTGATCTTCAAGTACATCCCCGACCTGACCGTGCTCTACACCCAGTTCAAGACCGGCGACATCGACGTCACCGCCATGCAGGGCATCACCCCCGACCATTACGAGGAAGCCAAGGACCTGGCCGGGCGCACCGTGGTGATCCTGCCGGTGGCCACCATCGAGTCGGTGACCCTGAACATGGAGCGCCCGCAGTTCAAGGACCCCGTCGTGCGCCAGGCGCTGTACATGGCCATCGACAAGAAGACCATCATCGACGAGTTGTATTTCGGCCTGGTACTGCCCACCGAAACCTACATGCCGCAACAGTCGGCCTACTACAACCCGAACCTGCCCAAGCAAAGCTTCAACATCGAGGCGGCCAGCAAACTGCTTGATGACGCCGGCTGGAAACCGGGCGCTGGCGGCATTCGCGAGAAGGGCGGGGTGCGCCTTTCGTTCACCAACTCCACCACCGCCGGCAACCAGATCCGCGAGCAGGCGCAGCAGTTCATCCAGCAGACCTGGCTGGCCATCGGTGTGGAAATGAAAATCTCCAACCTGCCGCCTGCGGTGATGTGGGGCGAGTACTGGGTGCAGTCCAAATTCGACTCGGTGATCGTCGGCAACAACTTCCTCACCGGTGCCGACCCCGACACCCGCGACTACTTCGGTTCGCAATCGACCAACGCCAAAGGCGGGGCCGGGCAGAACAACTCGCAGTACGTCAACGCCAAGGTCGACGAGCTGCTGGCTCAGGGCGCAGCGATCCAGGACGTCGCCCAGCGCAAGGCGGTGTACGTGCAGGTGCAGGACCTGATCCGCCAGGACCTGCCCATCCTGCCGCTGTTTCAGTACACCTACGTGCGCGGCTACAAATCGAGCCTCAAGGGCTTCACCGGCAACATCAACCTGCGCATCGAACCCTGGAACGTCAACACCTGGTCCTGGACCTGAGCACGCCCATGCCTGGCCGCAGGGTCGGGTGTCGTTCGCACCGCAGAGGATTCAAGCATGCCGAACTACATTCTCAACCGCCTGGGGCAGAGCGCCGTGGTGCTGGTGCTGGTCTCGCTGATCGGCTTCATGGTGCTCAACCTGGCCCCCGGCGGGCCGATGTCGCAGTTCGCCCTGAACCCCGGCATGAGCCAGGCCGAGCTGGACCGCATCGCCGAGCAACTGGGCTTGAAGCGGCCATTGCTGGTGCAGTACATCGACTGGTTCAGCCATCTGTTCGTCGGCGACTGGGGCCACTCGTTTCGCGACGGCCGCCCGGTGCTCAGCGTGATCGCCGGGCACTTGCCCGCGACGTTGCTGCTGATGGGCACCTCGACGCTGCTGTCCATCGTCATTGGCACCTGGGTCGGCGTACTGGGCGCGGTGCGCCGCTATTCGGTGTTCGACACCCTGGCCACGGTCGGCGCGATGGTGGCGCTGTCGATTCCCACCTTCTGGTTCGGGCTGGTGGCGATCTTCTTTTTCTCCCTGCACCTGGGCTGGCTGCCGGCGGGCAACATGTACACCATCGGTGACCAGTCCCTGGGCGACTACGCCATTCACCTGGTGCTGCCGGTGCTGGTGCTGGCCTTGGTCAACGTGGCGATCTGGAGCCGCTACATGCGCTCCGCCACCCTCGACGTGATCGACCAGGATTTCGTCCGCACCGCCCGCGCCAAGGGCGTGCCCTATCGCCGCGTGCTGACCCACCACGTGATTCGCAATGCCCTGCTGCCGATGATCACCCTGGCCGGGCTGCAGATACCCACCATCCTCGGCGGCGCGCTGGTCACCGAAACGGTGTTCACCTGGCCCGGCATGGGCCGGCTGTTCCTCGACAGCCTGGGCTACAGCGACTACCCGGTGATCATGGGCATCCTGATGTTCTCGGCCGTACTGGTGCTGCTGGGCAACCTGCTCGCCGATCTGTTGATAGGTGTCGCCGACCCCCGTGTCCGGCTGGCCTGAAGGAGTACCGCCCATGACCACCGCCACGCACTACCTGCCCGCCAGCCGCCGCTGGGCCTGGCTGGCCAACCCCACCCTGCGCCGATTCATGCGCCACAAACTGGCCGTGCTCGGCGTGGTGATGATCACCGTACTGATTCTGGCCTGCGTGTTCGGCCCCTACCTGCTGCACTACAACGACCTGAGCATCGACATCCGCAACCGCTTCGCGCCGCCGTTCACCGGCAATCACTATCTGGGCACCGACGCGCTGGGCCGCGACACGGCTGCCCGCTTGCTCAACGCCGGGCGCATCTCGTTGATGGTGGGCTTCTGCGCCATGCTCATCAGCATCGTCATCGGCACCCTGATCGGCGTCATCGCCGGTTACTACCGCGGTTGGGTCGGCGCCGGGTTGATGCGCTTCGTCGATGCCTTCCTGTCCTTCCCCAGCGTGTTTCTGGTGCTGGTGCTGGCGGCGTTCACCAAACCCAGCCCGATGATGATCACCCTGATCATCGCCGTGACCAGCTGGATGGAAATCTCGCGCATCGTCGAAGCCGAGATCCGCTCGCTGCGCGAACGCGACTTCACCCTTGCCGCCCGCATGATCGGCGCCAGCAACCGCTGGATCATGTTCCGCGAACTGATGCCCAACGCCATCGGCCCGATCATCGTCGCGGCCACCCTGACCATCGCCAACGCCATCCTGCTGGAGGCCTACATCAGTTTCCTCGGCTACGGCATCCAGCCGCCATTGCCCAGTTGGGGCAACATGCTCAACGCCGCCCAACAGTACTTGGGCAAGGCGCCCTGGCTGGCGATCATTCCCGGACTGGCGATCACCCTCGCGGTGACCAGCTTCAACTTCATCGGCGACGGCCTGCGCGACGCGCTGGACGGCAGGAGCGACCTGAAATGAACGCAGATGAAAAGATCGCCGTGGCGCACCTCAACGTCGCCTTCCGCAAGGGCGCCGGCTACGTGCCCGTGGTCCACGACATCAACTTCACCATCGGTGCCGGCGAAACCCTGGCCCTGGTGGGCGAGAGCGGTTCGGGCAAGAGCGTCACCAGTCTGGCCATCATGAAGCTGCTCGCCGAAGCGCCGAAAACCCGCATCGACGGCAGCGCCATCGTCGCCGACCGCCACGGCGCGCCCATCGACCTGGTGGCCATGGGCGAGCAGCAGATGCGCCATGTGCGCGGCAACCGCGTGGCGATGATTTTCCAGGAACCGCTGACCTCGCTGAACCCGGTGCACCGCGTGGGCGACCAGATCGCCGAAGCGATCCGTTTCCATCAATCCCTGAGCAAGGCCGACGCCCGGGCGCGCGCGCTGGCCCTGCTGGAGCAGGTCGGCATTCCGGAACCTGTGAAGCGTCTGGACTGTTATCCCCACGAGCTGTCCGGCGGCATGCGTCAGCGGGTGATGATCGCCATCGCCCTGGCCATGGAGCCGGACGTGCTGATTGCCGACGAACCCACCACCGCGCTGGACGTCACCGTGCAGGCGCAGATTCTTGACCTGCTGCGCAACCTGCAGAAGAAGAACGGCATGGCGATCCTGTTCATCACCCACAACTTCGGCGTGGTCGCGGAAATCGCCGACCGGGTCATGGTGATGTACGCCGGGCGCATCGTCGAACAGGGCAGCGTCAGCCAGGTGCTGTCCTCGCCGCGTATGCCCTACACCCGCGGCTTGCTGGCCGCAGTGCCGCGCTTCGAACAGGCCGGTCTGGCGCAAGGTGAACTGGGCACCATCGCCGGCTTCGTTCCCGACCCCAGCACACCGCCCAGCGGCTGCGCTTTCCATCCGCGCTGCGGCTACAGCATCGCTGGCCGCTGCGACCAACAGGCACCCGTGCTGGAAGAAATCGAAATGGGCCACCAACTGCGCTGCGTGCGCTGGCGGGAACTGGCGACCGAACAGGAAGGTGCACGATGAAAGAGCGTCCGCTGATCGACGTCGTCGGCTTGAAGAAATACTTCCCCGTGCGCAAGACCTTCCTCGCCCACCGCCGCGACCGTGACGACAACCTGGTCCGCGCCGTGGATGGCGTCGACCTGAGCATCGCCCGTGGCGAAGTGCTCGGCCTGGTGGGCGAAAGCGGCTCGGGCAAGAGCACCCTGGGCCGCAGCCTGATGATGCTCGACCCGCCCACCGAAGGGCACATCGTCTTCGACAACGTCGAAATCACACCCTTCAACGACCGCCTGCTCAAGCCCTATCGCAAGCGCATGCAGATGATCTTCCAGGACCCCTACGGTTCGCTGAACCCGCGCATGAGCGTGGGTGACATCCTCGCCATGCCGCTGCGCTTCCACAACCCCGAACTCGACGCCGCCGGGCGCCGCGAAAAGGCCGGGCAGGCCCTGGAAACCGTCGGCCTCGCCGCCCAGTACCTGGACCGTTACCCCCACGAGTTCTCCGGCGGCCAACGCCAGCGCATCGGCATCGCCCGCGCCCTGACCCTGGAACCTGAATTCATCATGGCCGACGAGCCGGTGTCGGCTCTGGACGTCTCGGTGCAGGCGCAAGTGCTCAACCTGTTCGCGCGCATCCGTCGGCAGATGAACCTGACCATGCTCTTCGTCACCCACGACCTGGCCGTGGTCGGCCACATCGCCGACCGCGTCGCGGTGATGTACCTGGGCCGCATCGTCGAAATAGCGCCCACCCGCGAACTGTTCAGCCATCCCCGCCACCCCTACACCGAAGCGCTGATGTCGGCCATCCCCATGCCCGAACCTGGGCAGCGGCGGCAGCGAATCGTGCTGCAAGGCGATATCCCCAGCCCGATCTCACCCCCCTCAGGCTGCGCCTTTCGCACCCGCTGCCCCTACGTGCTGCCCGCCTGCGCACAGGATCGACCGCTGTTGCGCGAAGTGAGCGCTGGTCATGGAGTGGCGTGTATACGGGATGATCTGGAGTTGGTGTCACCGCTCACCGCTCACCCCAGCCCGAGCGCCTCGACGACATCGCTGGCCAGCACCACCTCGGCGTACTCGCTGCCGAGTATCGCCAACGTCAGATCGTGAACGGTGCCCGCATCCCAAACCGTTCCATCCGCGCCGGTCACGGGGACCGCCGTCGTTGCATCCGAGGGCAGGGTGATGCTGTAGCCCAGCGCCTTTCCGGCGCGAACGGTGGCATCCATGCTGTTGTGAACGACCACACCCGTCAGCACGAAGCGCGTCACCTGCATGGCCTTGAGCACCGCATCCAGCTCCGTGCCAATGAACGCACAGTTCTGCTGCTTGGTGATCACCCGTTCGCCCTCCACCGGCGCGACTTCCTGCTTGATCCCATTCCACGGCCCATGGGTGTGGTACGTCGACGTAGGCGTCGGCTCATTGTGCTTCACATGCAGCACCGGCCAACCATTCGAGCGCCACAGCTGCAGAAGCCGCTGGATGGTTTCCAGATAGCCAGGGTTGCTCTTGCCCTTCCATCTCGGCTGGTCGATGGCGTCTTGCACATCGAGGATGATCAGGGGGATGGGGCTCGGTGGGTTGCTCATGGACGGCCGTTTTGTCGGAAAGGAATCGCGTCAGTGTGCGGTAAGGGGGAGGGGGGTTCAATGGGTGGCGGGAGGTGTGGGGGGCGTGGCAGGCGTATCTGAAAGGGCTATGATCTTGATCACCGTGCACGATTGATCCTGATGATGCGGACCTCGCGCCGCATCATTTCCATGAGGAAAGCCAATGAGCGAGAACAAGACCGCTATCAGCATCGACTGGGTTGACCCTGACGATGCTCCGGAGCTGACCGATGCTTTTTTCGAGCGTGCCGACGAGTACGCAGGTAGTCAAGTCATCCGCCGTGGTCGACCCAAATCTGGCATTGTGCGAGAGCGCATTTCGATCCGCCTCGAACCGGCCGTGCTCGCAGAGTTCCGAGCCTCTGGGCCTGGTTGGCAGACGCGCATGAATGCCGCATTGGCGGACTGGCTCAAGACCCATGACCCTTCGGATCTGCAAGGGTAGCTGGGGCTTTTCAACCTGAAAAACCACTGCAATTCCCAGCGTCCATGAACAGTTTTCTTACTGATAAATGCGCAGTTCTATTGCTTCGTTCGTGACGCATCTCCCAACTCTACTGGAACGGATAACCGCTCAAACAGCGGCTTCATCACCTGCGCCGGAGAGGGGATGGGATTAGCCAAAGGCTGGTCATGTGCGCGGGTCTCCTGCGTTCTTACGCCGATCACGATGCTGTGGTCAGGCTGCTCCTGTGCATAGGCGGTGTAACCGTTATCAAGCGGGTGAATTCTCTCCCCAGGCAGCACACCTGGGTAATTCGGTGCAGGATGAAAGTCTGCGATCACAGCGGTTGTTCTGATCGCAGAGAGCACCCACGGCTGATAGGTGTCGGTGAAGAACGAATAGCATGCAACCAGCACCATACCCGCTGCAATAGCGCCTCCGGGGTGGAACAACGTCATACCCAGGTTAAGCTTGGGAGCGTAATTAACGCCGAAGATCTTCAGGAATGAAGCGAGCATTTGAATGGCCGCGAAGATAACCACTGCAACACCGAACAGGACAAGCAGCAGAAGGCCACCGAGTGACAGCAAAAGTGCTAGCACTGCCATCCATGCCGGTACATAAAACAGCAACGCCAGCAGACCAACCGTCAGATCGAAAGACTGCGGCGGCAAGCCCAATGCTTCGGAAACTGCAAAGCGCGACAACCCGGTAGCGACCAAGAGTGCCAACAAGTGCAATAGGACGATAGGTATCTTGTACAACGGTTTGTGCCACTTCAGACGCATCCACCGCGCCATTGGCAGGCACCACATGATGAAACCTGCAATCATGAAGCCAGCAGCCATCATGCTGGTCACGTCGAGGGCCGCAGTGCCCCAGCTCCTGGATAGCCACACTCCAGAGAAGACCAGAATGACGGAAACCATATAAAACCGATGTGCCACTGGCGTAGCAGCGTACTTGTCTTTCAACCATTGCATAGGTGTATTTTAAACCTTACTTGGAAGAGTGAAAAATAGAATTGCTGCGAATGGCCAGCTATTGGCCACCTTTTTCGGTGTGGTCAGAAGTTGTTTTTTGCCAAGCCAGCAAAAGGGGGTGCAATCCTAACAGGACTGTTTTTCAAGAAAAGGCCAAGGTAATAACTTGAAACCGAAATGAAATGAAATGACGCAATAACTGATCAAGTTCATGATGGTTCCATTCGAGAGATATCACGCAAGGAGCACCATGACCCAACGACAACTCCATCTCGATCACCTTTGCCTCACCCTCCCGGATGGCCGCCTACTGCTGGACAACCTCAACCACAGCTTCCACGCCAAAGCCACCGGCATCGTCGGCGCCAATGGCAGCGGTAAATCCCTGCTCGGCCAGTTGCTGGCTGGCGACCGTGCACCCAGCAGTGGCCACGTCCGCCGCGAAGGGCATGTCCATGTCGTCTCTCAACAGCTTGAGCCCGAGCGTTTTCCCACCGTTGCCGCGCTGGCGGGCGTCGAGCACATCCTGCAAGCCCTGCAGCGGATCGCCGAAGGCAGCCTCGATGATCACGACCACACGCTTGCGATGGACCAGTGGGATTGCGCGGCACGTCTTCACGCCGAACTGGACCTGAACGGCCTGGGCCACTTGACCACCGACACACCGACGCACGCCCTCAGCGGTGGCGAGCGCCAACGCATCGCACTGCTCGGTGCCTGGCTGTCCAAGGCCGACTGGCTGATCCTCGACGAACCGAGCAACCACCTCGACCGCGAACAACAGCAGAAACTGGCACAGCAGATCCAGCGCTGGCCGAACGGCTTGGTGATGATCAGCCATGACCGCACCCTGCTCGAACTCATGGATGAAATCGTCGAGCTCTCCCCCATCGGCCTCGCCGTTTATGGCGGCAACTACAGCCATTACGTCGCTGCCCGCGAACTAGAGCAACAAGCCTTCCAGGCGACCTTGCAAGGCGAACGCACCCAAGCCAAGCGCGAGCAACGGGAAATGGCCGTGCAGATGGAGCGCCAGCAACGGCGCAATGCACGCGGTGATCGTAACGCCCGTGACGGCAGCCAGACCAAACTGATCACCAACGCCCAGAAAGAACGCAGCGAGAACAGCCAGGGCAAACTGCGCCTCAATCAACAGCTCGCCCGCGAGCAGCAGCAACAGCGCATTGCCGATGCCCGTGCGCGCTGCGCCGCCGATATCCAACGCATAATGCTGCCCCCGGAAACCGTCGTACCCAACGGCAAACTGGTGCTTCAGCTCAATGATCTGATACTGCCGTTCGGGCATGTCGCGCCGATCAGCTTTACCCTGACAGGCCCCCTGCGCATGGCCATCACGGGAGCCAACGGCAGCGGTAAATCGACACTGCTTCAGGTCATCGCCGGTCGCCTGGTGCCAAGCGCCGGCGAGGTCATTTGCACGGTGGAAGTGGGTTGGCTGGACCAACACGCCGGCCTCGAACACCCTGATCGGACCGCCGTGCAGTGGCTGCATGAAAGCAATCCGGAACTGCCCGAAGCCGAAGCCAGAACTCGGCTGGCCCAATTGGGCATCGACGCCGATCGCGTCCTACTGCAGACCGCGCAGCTCAGCGGCGGCGAGCGTCTCAAGATAGCCCTGGCGGCACTGCTGCACGCGCAACGCCCACCCCAGCTATTGCTGTTGGACGAGCCCGACAACCACCTGGATCTGCCGCCCAGCAAGCTGGCACTTGAACAGATGCTCGGTCAGTACCAGGGCGCGCTGCCGGTGGTGTCCCACGACGATGCCTTCATCGAGGCGCTAGGTGTGGATCAGACTCTGCATCTTCTCCGTCCACGCCCATAAGCATCGTGTTTTAGAAGTCCACCGTCCCGGAAAACTTCACCAACCGCGGCTCACCCTGGGTCAGGTAGCCGCCGTTGGCCGATGCCCAGTAGTTCTTGTCGGTGATGTTCTCCACGTTCATGCGCAGGGTAATGTCCTTGCGCTCGACCTTGAAGGTATAGCGTGCGCCCGCGTCGAAGCGGTTCCAAGTGGGCAGGCTCAGGTTGTTGGCCTGGTCGGCATACTGGCCACCGGTGCGCAGCGCACGGGCGTTGAGGGCCAGGCCGTTCAGGCCCGGTACGTCCCAATCCACCGTCGCATTGAGCTGGAAGGTCGGCACCCCGACGGCGTGATTGCCATCGTTCAAACCGCCGCGCGTGTCTTCAAGCTCGGATTGCAGACGCGTACCGCCGGCCATCAAACGCAAGCCTTCCACCGGCTCGCCGAACACGCTCAACTCGACACCGCGATTGACCTGCTTGCCGTCGCGCACGTACACATCAACGCTGCCGCCGCCGGCCGTCGCGAAGCTCTGGGTGTAACCATCGGTAGGCCGCTCGATCCGGAATGCCGCCAGCGTGGCGCCCCACGATTGCTTGTCCAGCTTGATCCCGGCTTCCACCTGCTTGGTGCGACCGGGCGGGAACGCCTCACCCACGTTGACGACCTGACCCGACGCCGTTGGCCCCGCCGCCAGCCCCTCGATACGGTTGGCAAACAGCGATACCGACTCCACCGGCTTGTAGACGATGCCATACACCGGCGTGGTGATCGCCTCGTCGTACATGGAAGTGCGCGAGCCGCCGACACCGGTGGTCGACTCATAGGCATAGTTCTGCACCAGCAACTGCTGGCGGCGCAGCCCGGCCGTGACCAGAACCGTGTCGTCGAAGAAACCCAAGGTGTCCGACACCGCCAAGCTGCGGTTACGCGTCTTGCCGGTGATGCCTGGGTCGCTCATGTCACCGGCTGCGAAGGTCACAGCAGAAGGCTTGGCCAGCGGCCCGGTGTTGTAGATGTTGGTGGTACCCGTGGACTGGTAGAACTCATAGGCGTTGCGCTGCTCGGTCCAGATGCTCGACGCACCCACGCTGATCTGATGACTCACCGGCCCCGTCTGCAGGTTGCCGTTGATGCCGGTCATGAACGTGGCATTGTCCTCGTCGTGCGGAATCTTCGACCCGCCAATGGTCGCCGCACCCGTGCTCGAATTCGTCAGCACCGGCGTGCCATACACACCGTTCTCCCGGGTGTGCTTGGCGCCACCCGCCACGTAAGCCGTCCAGTCCTCGTTGAGATCCCATTCGCCACGCAACATGCCGAACGTGTCTTCGGTCTGGCTGTACGTCCAATCCTGTCCGTAGTTGTGGCTGGCATCCGGCGCCCGCGGAATGCGCGTGATCGCGCCGAAGCGCACCGAGTTACGCAGCCCATTGATGCGCTGCTTCTGATAACCGAAATCGCCGGACAGGCGGAAGTTGTCACCCCGATAATCCAGCCCCAGCGTGAACAGCTTGGTGCGCTGCGACTCGTCATCAATGGCCGTATCACCCTCGCGCTGAGCCAAGTTGACCCGCGCACCGAAGCGGTTGTCCTCGCCAAAGCGCTGACCCATATCCAGATGCTCACCCACACGGCCATCCGTACTGATGTCCTGCGTGTAGCGACGAATCGGCTCATCATCCGCCCGCTTGGGCACCAGGTTCACACTACCGCCCAACCCGGTCCCCGTCGGGCTCACCCCGTTGATGAACGCGTTCGGCCCCTTGAACACCTCGACCCGCTCCACCGCATCGGTGGAAATGATCTGCCGCGGCAACACCCCGTACAAACCGTTGTAGGAAATGTCATCACTGGACAGCGGCAAACCACGAATCACGAACACCTGCGCCTGGTTACCGAACCCGAACGACTGCCGCACCGACGGATCATTCAGCAGCACATCGCCCACGTCCTCCGCCTGCTGATCCTCGATCAGCTTCGAGGTGTAGCTGGTCAGCGTGAACGGCACATCCATGTTGTCCTGGTTGCCCAGCACACCCATCTGCCCACCGCGCGCCACCTGCCCACCGGCAAACACCTCGGGCGAAGCACCTTTGGCAGCTTTGGTGGTTTGCGCATCGATCGAGGTAGCGTCCAACACGAGAGCGTCCGCCCCGTGGGCGCCGAGGCTTAGTGAGCAGCACACCGCCAGAAGGGTAGGGCGAGAAGGAAAACGAAGGGCCATGGGAGCAATTCCGGGAATAGAAGAGGTCAATGAAGCGCCTCCCTGGCAACTGAGAATGTGTCTCAGTGGCGCGTATCCTAACAAGAGTTTCACAAAGCGTTAACGCTTTTTTGAGGGGATTTTCACGAAGTCCGATGAGTCGACTCGGCAGGTGTTCTACCTAAAGAATGGCAAAGGGCTACCGATAGGTAATCAGTGATGGCATTTCAGCCCTTGCTTTGGAAATGGAATTCAAATGAGTCTGCAAGACGACCTGCACGATGGACCTATTGCGCCACGTCCACGCGTTCAACAACGGCTGCACCCGGCGTGGCTGTTGTGGCTACTGGTACCAGCGATCGCGGTGGGGATGAACTGGGCGCGGATTGCCGCGTACTTTGAACCTGCGCGTATAGAACCGCCTGCTGAGGTGGTTGAGCGATATGAGTCGCCGGTTGTTGAACCTGCACCGGTATCTGCACCTGTTGTGCGAGCAGTGGCGCCCGTTGTGCCTAAAAGCCTGCAGGCGTGCATGGGCGCTGACAATGTGGTCAACGATCAGGTATTGAGGTGTAGGTATGGCGACCGTCCTCAGCCAATGCGGGAAGAGCGGGCGGTGCAGGGGATGGTGTCGGCGCAGTATCTGGCGCAGTACAAGGCAGGGCAGAGCGCGCGGCCCGTTCGGCAAGCTGTTAGCGGTGGATCTGAATCGCACCGCATAAAGGGCTGGGATGGCGGCGGCCCGTACATAGCTTCGTGGAGTGTCAGTGATAACCGGGTTGATTACGGCAGTGTTTGCACTGCCTACCGAAGCGGGTCGATTGAATATCGGGAATGCAGGAAAGGCGCGAAGCAGTGGTTCAAGGAGCAGTGCCGTTCAGAGCGGAATACGGCACTGCGGGAGCGGTATTGTTCGGCGGCTTCGGGGTTCAGTCCGATGGGGTAAAGGCCTTCACCGCTAGTAATCGGCAGCGTCCAACCGTTTGTTGCACGCCTGCCTAGCCTTTTGCGCGGCCAAACTCGCGGCCTCCAGAAGCAGCCAGGTCACCGACTGAAGTGCTTGCTCATCGGGTGATTCGGCAGTGCGGGTATCCAGACCCAGCGCCGTCTGGTTATCAGGAGCAAGCTGATGCCAGCGCTCCAGCACGCAGTGGCAAATGCCCTCAAGGATCTCATCTTTGGTAATCGCAGTCGGCCCTCGACTGCCTCCAGAGAAATCCGAACCAACGAGCTTGAGCGACTGTGATGGACGTCCCATGACCATTCCCCTTCTTGGCTGATGTGAAAGCTGACACCAACCATAGCACCTATATCCTATTTTGGGATAATCCTGTTTTGGGTTTACTTAAGGAGCCGAATCGTCATTCGGCAGCCCTTATGAAATCCATCCACACAGAACGGTATTCCACGCTGATCCAGGCACTTATCGCGTGCAGGAAAGAGAAGGGCTTGAGCCAAACCGAGCTGGCGCGGCGAGTGGGCAGGCCGCAGTCGTATATCTCCAAGGTGGAAAATGCGGAGAGAAGGATGGATGTGGTGGAGTTTCTGGAGATTTGCGAGGCGATTGGGGTGGAGGGAGGAGAGGTGATGCGGGGGGTGTGACGTGGACGTGAAGAACTTGGTCCCGACTTAGTCCCCACTTGGTCCCAGAAGAGCGTCGCGATTAGTGAAAAAGCCACCAGGGCCGACTTCCGATACTGGATTCTGAGGTAGTGAACGGCACTCACCTATTGCAACGCTGTTCATTTTTTGAACGGTACCTATCAAGTTCGATCGGCACCGCTTTCTCGCTTGGTGACGACAGGGATCAACTAAACCGCAACTTCATCTCCAACAGCGAATCCTCCACCAACGTCCTGCTTGTCTCCGTCAGCAAGGCAACGGCTTGGTTAAGCGCACGACAAACCTGCTGATTGGCATCGCTCGTTTCCGCGGCAAGCACAGACGCGGTATCTAGCAATTGACTAGCACGTTGAAGGGATTGGTAAGCAACGAGATTCGTTTGATCTTTCATGATTGGCGACTTCCGTATGTGAGGTGAGATCTGCCAGCACTCGCCGTCAAACGAGTGGGTGGCAGCTGTGCATGGGTTGACGGACCGGTCACATACGAACCCGGCGCACCCGAAGGTGCCCCACGCACAGCCGCCATAGCGTTCGAAACGGGTGCAGAGGCGCCCGAGCCGAGTCTTGAGACTGCGCGTTCGTATGTAAGACAGGCCGTCAAACCTGGTCACGCATGTGGCGTGACGAGCGAGAGGACAGGCAGGGTGGGTGGGGAGGTCAACTGTGATGCCTATCAAGCCCGGTCACCAGCGCCGGTTGATCGTTTGCAAGCAGTGTCCCGAGCATAAATACAAAGAGGCTCGTGGGTCGTTAAGGAGACTTGCCTGAACTCCCCCAAGCATTGCCGCTCTATCCACAATCGCTCACACTTCCAGCCCTATCCCCTTGGACGTCCCCCATGCCAGTTGCCTCCCCCAATACGCGGGCTCCTGTCCCGCCCATGATCGGCGGCGGAGAAATGGGGGACCTGGTGCGCGACATGGATTGGTCCAGCACTGCTCTGGGTGATTACTGCTCATGGCCTGCCTCCCTGCGTACCGCCTTGTCGCTGGTGTTGAACACCAAAGGCATCGCGGCCCTTTACTGGGGGCCGCAGCAATGGCTGCTTTACAACGACGCCTACGGCCTGGCACTGGGCGATCGGCATCCCGCCGCGTTCGGTCGCCCGATGCCTGAGGTGCTCATCGACATCGCCCCGGTGCTCAGCCCCCAAGTGGCACGGGTGCTTGCCACAGGCGATGGTTTCTCCATAGAGAACCTGTCGATGATGATGCAGCGTCATGGCCAGCAGGAAGAGACCGTATGGACCTACAGTTTCTCGCCTGTTCAGGGCGAAAGCGGCGGCTATGAAGGCGTACTGCTGCTGGCCTCCGAAATGACCCAGCAAGTGCTCGCCGATCGCAAACGGGATCGTGCCGAGCATGAACGGGCCCAGGCCCTCCTGCGCTTGAGCGAGCTCAACGCCGGGCTCGAGGAAGAAATCTCCCGCCGTACCGCTGACCGTAACCGACTCTGGCTGCTGTCGGCAGACATCATGCTGCGCTGCACTTTCGACGGCGTCATCACCGCGGTCAACCCTGCCTGGACTGACCTACTGGGATGGCAGGAATCCGAGTTGATCGGCCTGTCGCTTTTCGAATTGATCCACCCCGACGACCTGGCGCACACCCAACAGGGCGCCAGTCTGTCCGCTGACGGCCATGCCTTCGCCCGGTTCGACAACCGCTACCGCCACAAGGACGGCAGCTACCGCTGGATATCCTGGTCGACCCAGCCAGACGAGCAGCAGATCAACGCCGTGGGCCGCGACTTCACCGCCGAGCGGGAGAGCGCCAGCGCCCTGGCCGCCGCCGAGGAAGCCCTGCGTCAATCGCAGAAGCTGGAAGCCATCGGCCAACTCACCGGTGGCGTCGCCCACGACTTCAACAACCTGCTGACCGTAATCAAATCGTCGACGGACCTGCTCAAACGGCCGGATCTCTCCAGCGAGCGACGCGCACGCTATGTCTCAGCCATCGCCGACACCGTCGAACGAGCCGCCAAAGTCACCTCGCAACTGCTTGCCTTCGCCCGGCGCCAGACATTGCAACCCACAGTGTTCGCACCTGCCGAGAACCTGCGGGCCCTGGCCAGCATGATCAAGACACTGGTGGGCGCCGAAGTGGAGCTGGTGATGGACATCCCCGAACACAGCCACTTCGTGATCGCCGACCCCTCTCAGTTCGACATGGCAATCGTCAACATGGCCGTCAACGCGCGTGACGCCATGGTCGGCCAAGGGCGCCTCACCATCCGAGTGGGTCCAGCCCGCTACGAAGCCAAGGCCGGCGAGCAGCCGATGATCGCCGGCGATCAGGTAGTGATCTCGATGACCGATACCGGCAGCGGCATCGCGCCGTTGCACCTGGGCAGGATATTCGAGCCCTTCTTCACCACCAAAGGCGTGGGGCAGGGCACGGGCCTTGGCCTGTCGCAAGCGTTTGGGTTCGCCAAGCAATCGGGTGGCGAGATCACCGTGGACAGTGAAGTCGATCAAGGCACCACTTTCACCCTCTATCTGCCCCAGGCATCCGAGCCGCGCGAGCATCGTGTTGTCGATGTGCCCCAAGAATTGGTGCAAGGGCACGGCACCGGTGTATTGATCGTCGAAGACAACCCTCAAGTGGGCGCCTTTGCGATGCATTCACTGACGGATCTTGGCTACCGGCCGGTCCTTGCCATCAACGGACAGGAAGCCCTGGCCGAACTGGCCCGCGACGCCAGCCGATTCAAAGTGGTGTTTTCCGATGTGGTGATGCCGGGGATGACAGGCATCGAGCTGGCCCATGAGATTCGTCGGCGATACGCAGGGTTACCTGTAGTGCTGACGTCGGGATACAGCCATGTGCTGGCGGAGAAGGGCACGGATGGGTTTGAGCTGTTGCATAAGCCGTATTCGGTGGAGCAGTTGTCGCGCTTGTTGTGTGGGGCGGTATGTACACATCGCTCGAAGGTGACCTGAGCTAGCATCCCCTTCCTACAATCACTCCAACTCAATCCCGACGCCCGCCACTTTCACGGCCAAGCTCGCGAAGAATATGCACCCGATCAACCGGGCAAAAATCTCCAGCGTTTCGCACACATCCGGATCTTCAAACAGCACAGGCCGCGAATCGATCGCGCAAAGCGCTCCATACAACCGGCCATCAGGCAGGAAAATGGGCACGCCTACGTAACTGTCCAGATCATAGGTCCTGACGATGAGTCGTGAGGCGAAGCTCTGGTCATGGCTCACTCTTGGGATCAGCAATGGCGCAGGATCCCGCTGAAACTCGCTGCAGATCGTGTCTTCCAGCGGAAAAGCCTCACCTGCGCCGATCCCCAGATCAGCAGCGTCGTGCACAGAGCAGATCACCAACTCGGCGTCGCCGAATTTGGTGATCGCGGCGAAGCGCATGTTGGTGAGCCGGGTCACCAGCCGCAGGATGTTGGTGGTGGCTTCGATTTCAGCAATGGCAGCGCGTTCTTCCTGGGACAGGAGGCTGGGCGGGTAGTTGAGTGCCATGGGGTACCTCTTCGTTTTGAGGAGTTTGCGGCCTGTGATTGGGGTTCTGCAAGGGGGGGCGGGTTGAGCGATGTTGTGGCACGGGGCGATTGAGCCAAGGCCATCGGTTGAGGCGCAGAAAAAGCATTGGCGGGCTATGCGAAGTGATGGGTTTGTGAGGGTTGTTTGGGCCGGGGTAATCTGAACTGATCTTCTAGATTATTGATTTAAAAGGTTTTGATGGGTTATGAAAATTCTAAGGAATACCGTTTGGAATACCGAATTGTTCTGTGCTGCTTTTCATGGCAACCCATAGTCGGGGTTGATGCGATGCGATGCGATGCGATCCGATCCTAAAACTTTGGACAGCTACTACTCGGCGATGCGCATCTACGATGCGACGCAGCGCCTTGCAGATCGTTGTGATTCTATCTCAGTCTCGTCTGCGTCTTTCATAGGATGCTGATCACTCATACGCTTTTTGGACCACAGTCATCGCCACGGCCAGCGGCACGCATGAGCAAGCTGATCAAAGCGACTACCATCGTGATGCAGAGCAGGGCTACGGCTAGATTGATCTTTACAGCTATGACTGCGGTTGCAGACCACAATGCGATGATAAGCGCGAGTAGCGCACAGGCAAGCTTGAGCTTCGACATTTTCAGTGTCCTTGGGAGTGAGGTTTTTTTGGTTGAGCAGGGTATAACGCCCGCTCCATACCGAACGGGCGCTGGTGTTGGTTTCAGTTGCTTTATGCGACTAGGCTGAGGGCGCTGTGAAGCGCCCTTTGTTTGAGCATTGCGCCTTGGCCAAACCATGCCGAATCTATGCGGTAATCTGCAGAGCGTGCGCGCTTCTCATGATCCACGAACTCCGTGACGGCGTTCAGCAAGCCCCAGGCCGTTCCATTGGCCGAGGCGAGCTCAGCCCCCTTACCCCGGCCGTCATAAAGGCTATGGGCTTTGGAGATTGCATGGCGATTGGTTTGCCTTGCCGACGCAGTCGCGTCGGTGCTAGTGACGCTCAGTACCTGGTTGAAGAAGCGCTCTGCTTCCTTACTCGATACTTTGCGTTCAGCGAGCATACGCATCTCGTACATGAACTCATCCCAGCGTGAGACTGCGACGCCCAATTGCTTCTTTACGAGGTCCGGGTTGAAGCGGGTGTTGTGAGGCACCTTGATCGCGCTGATGGCTCCGTTCAGTGATAGCGCCAGCGTGTTGTTACATACCACTCGTACGGTCGTAGGCGTCGCTGTGGTGGCCAGAGTACCGTCGCAGGACGTGGCAAGCAGCAGGTAACCCCCGACCTCATCGCCTCCCTTCAGCGCTACCGATTGGCCGGTTCGTGCTAGCGCCCAAAACTTCCTGCCGCCTTTCAATACACCTGCTGTCTCCAGCTCATAACCCGAGACCTCCGTAAGGTCTCGGTAAAACTCAAGTACTTCATTCGGCTGTACGACTTGGTACCGCTGCGAAACCACCGATAGTGGCTCTTGGGTATCAGAACGGTACAAGACCTTCTGGGCAGGAAAGGTATGGATCGGAGCCAGCAGCCCTGATCCAACTGACTTGAAATGGACGGCACTGGATTCAATCCGCCAGTCCATACCTGCTTCGCGCTGCCAGATCTCAAGCGGTTGATTGGGAGAGAGACGATTTCCCAAACCATGCCAAGGTGTTTCACCGACATACGCCATTTGTTGTACTTCGTGCGCCATGATTAATTACCTTGGTCAGAGTTGGATTGATTTTGATTATTGGGATGCTGAGCAGCTTGGGCCACTGGATCGAACATGTGCCCGCAGCCTAGGCAAACATGCGTATGGCGGTCCCCGTCCGGTATATTGCTAAACTTGATCCGAACGGAGCTCGCGAGTGCCGCGACTAGGTTCTGAGAAAGCTTCTCCAGCGTAATGTAAGTAGCGGATTTTGGTACGGCCGGATAACACGCCTGGAGGCGGCTAAGAATGAGTAGATTGACGGCTTCAGCACATAACGCTAGACGTCGCGTAGCTTTTATAGATGCGGTTTTTCGGGATTGGCATTGTGGGCATGAAATGGCCATGGCGACTCCTGAGTGATTGGTCGCCTTAGTTATATAGATCTTATTTTTTTTGCTTTGTAAGTATGATTGAGGTGGCTTTAATATTTTTGGTATTGTTCTAGTCTAATTAGCGTAAATGGCTACAGTCACGAATTTGATTTGAGGTTTGCTTGAGAATAAAAATTCATCACTATGGATAATATGTCATTAGGTACTTGAGCGTCGCAGAATTAAAACTATTGGATAATTAGTAAATTCTTCCGCTGTATCCTGGGTTTCTATTCACTGCATCCTCTTCGATCGATTCTGGATGTTCGTATGGATAAGCCAAGGATTCAGATTTCAGTGTTAAGTTCTGAAGCCTGCTATTGGCCTTTAGTAGTTCTACTTCATGGTGCTTTTTATCAATTTGCGCAAAGATAACTTTGCGCTCAGTTTGGCTTAATTGATCAAATTGGGAGATTAGTGACTCGATCAAGTGGCTTCTGTCAACTTTTAAACACCGGCAATGTTTATCTATTTTTTTAATCGAGTCGTTTTGTAAGTAAACTTGTAGGGGTTTTTTATCTATTTCTTTAAGCTTCTGTGCTTTTTTGGCCTGTCTCCATGCAACTTTCGCTGCGTCAATGACTGATTTAGGGCTGCTGTGATACAAAATGTAAGAGGTGATATTATCGAGAGATAGTATCTGAGGGCCGAACTTTTTCTGAAAGTATTTTAGTGCCCAAGCTGCCTTTGCCGGACCGCCATCTCCGATCCAGCTTGACAGTGATTCATAAGCTGATCCCATAAGACCTCCGGCTGTGGAAAAAGCCTTAATAGCATCCGTAAGATACGCTCGTCAAAAGGGTTGGGTAAAAATCAGATAAATGGCGTGACATGTGCTGTGAGATAGCTCGTGACATGTCACTATACCAGGCGGTATTTTGTAGTTTTAGGCGAGGTGGTCATGGACGCTGAATGGCTTGGGGCTGTCCTGCAAGGGATCTTACGTACGCCGATTTCCGCCACCAGCCGGTGCACAGCTCGGAAGCATCTATCTTCTGGTGACGCGAAGTGGTTAGCGTTAAGGCTTGCGTTGCTTCTCGGACAGCCCGGACCTGTAGGCCGGTCCCCAAGGGCAGAACTCTGTAAAAGCGTTGGCATCTCCCGGCGAAAGGAATTTCGCGCTTTTCGAGATCTGGAGCTTTGCGGATGGATCAGAGATGGCCGCTTTGACCCGGATGTAACGTTATCAACAATCCGAGTGCCCAACATCGATGCCATTAGGCATACGCTCACCTACAATGATCGTTTCGCAATGGTGTTGGTAGCTTTTGCAGGTCAGGTTTTGAAGCCAAACAACGCGCTGCTTTTGGGAATTCTATTGTGTCTAGCTGGGGCGGATGGGCGTGTGTCTGCAGTAAGTGACCGGATGCTCAGCAGGCTCACCGGTTTTAACCCTAAACATCAGCTGAAGACGCAAATGCAGCGATTGCAGGAGCTTGGGTTCGTTGGCCTCGTCGTACCTGGCGTTACGGGACGTAGTGTCTTTCGTACTACAAAAAGCTGTGTTTACCTAAATCTTCTTCATCCCTGCTGGCAGGGGCTATACCCATCTTGGAGTGGAGTTACGATTACTCGTGCAGATTGGAAGCGTGTTACCGGCGAGAGTGAGGCCGTTGGCCGTAGGTGGCTATGCCATACCGTAATAGATGAGATCACCAGTAGGCAGGAAATACGGGCTTTTTGTCATAATTTTTTCCTATTAGTGATTTCGGAAATGATGTCGATGCCCAGCGCCATTCCTGTGGAAAGCCCTCGGCTGAGGGGTCAGGTGATTAGCGCTTTGGCACCCTCCGGCATCTCGGACGAAAATCTAACATGGTTTTTGAGAGAGCTTTTGAGGATTGCCAGCAATATCCTGGATGAACTTTTTAAGGGGCGTACGCCAGCATATGTCGAGGAGGGTGGATGGCTATTTTGTTTACGGCCAGCACACTTGACTGAAAGCTCGTCTTCTAAGGCGAGGGATTCCGAAAATTATGCCGTGCTAACGACAAATGCCATGCACATCAATAGCCGCTACCCTAGCCTGATTCACCACCCTCTGACTTCGAAGCTATGGATAGTTACTGGCTATCTAGCCAATCCGCTTCGGGCTTGGCCGAAGTTCAGGTCTGGACTGCACAGTGCTTCAAAGGCGAGTAAGTGATCGTCCGGAAGAAATACTGCTGTACCTGATCCTCTGCGAATAACAGAGGATCGCAGCTATGAGAGTAATGCGCCTGAAAGACGTCATTGATACGACAGGGTTGTCCCGATCTACGGTGTACAAATACATAGCCGACGGGATTTTTCCACGGCCCGTGACGCTCGGCGACCGGTGCGTTGGGTGGGTAGACAGCGAGGTCTATGATTGGCTACTAGCTCGCATCGAAGAGCGAGACACTGGTATGGAGGCCGCCGTTCTGACGCATCAATAGCTTCTGTTTCAAATCCCTAAACTGTCCGATCCGTGCACCGGCGACGAACTCGTGGCCGGCCACGGCTAGAGTACTAGTTTCCAGCACAGAAATGTGCGTCAAAGCCAGACAGATCTTGGCTTTGGATCAGCTTGAATTTCGTATACCTAAAGAATCGAATCCGAAGTAGCAGAATAAATCCAATCCAAAATCAACTCTACGCATCAGTCAGACGGGCTCTTTGATGGCTCGGATCTGTCCCTAGCCCCCTGCAGAAATCTACTAGCCGCCAATTCCATATGGGTAACAGCACTCGCGCGAATACCGAGCCGACGACTGCTGCCTGCAAACCTATCATTCTGGTTATCAAGGTCAACCGATGAACCTATCTGACGACCATGGTGCACTTGACGCCATGGAGGGTGCAATCCCCTCATTTCTTGCAGCAAGTTTAGCTTCTGACGAGCACGGGGTGCTGACACCCGATGAGGAGCATCAGGTCAGGATGACACTCGTGTATCGGGTGAAACCGATGCTCGAAATGCTAAAGAAGACTGTGCATGATTTGTTCAGTGTCGAGAAAGCCCGCGATGGAGAGCATAAGGTGAAGGTAACCCGCTTCGGTGGATGGTTTCTTCGCTGCCTAAGAAGTGAGATAATGGACATCTTCGAGATGTTCCCGCTGTCGAAATTCAACCCCTATTTCGACACCTTCCTTATGGCCGTGAACCGCCATGGCATGATGTTGGGTGAATTTCATATCCGAACTGCCCGGGGAGAGAACGTACCGCATTTGGTCAACCGGCTCAACCAATGCGTGAGTGAGATCCGTCAAGAGTTCCTGAGTCCTGATTTCCGAAGACGCTTGAGGGATTACCGAAGGCCCATCAAGAAAAATTACGAGAGCCTCATGCAGTACTTCAAACGTCTCTTTGGCAGGCATTCGAGGATGATGATCATCCGTCTAGACCTCTCCTACAAGCAACAGTACCGGCGTGGAATGACATCAGAGACAGTCATCCAGCACCGACAGGCTATGCTAAGTGACCTCAACGCAGGCACGTTCGGTCCTATGCAAGGTTATGCCGCTAGGCTAGAGATGGGCATGCGCAAGGGCTATCACAGCCACTGGGTTATCTTCTTCGACGGTAACGGAAACTGGATGGATACTGAGGTCGCCATGCAGATCGGCCAGCATTGGGACAAGGTCATCACGGAAGGCTTAGGAAGCCACTACAACTGCAATGCTCGCAAGGAGCGATACCAGGAAAAGAATATTTGTTTTCTAGGACTTATCCACCACACCGACGGCGATGCCCGTGTGGGTCTGGAGAAATTTGCGAAGTACATCACCGAACCGGATGAATTGTTGAGGCTCTCAGTCCCGGGCATCAGATCTCTTTGGAAGGGACACGCTTCAGAGCCACCATCGAGGCCGAGACCCGGGCGTCCTCGCTCCCCTGGCAAAGGTGACAGTCAATGGTTGAGCTAATACCGGCGGGGGCTTTAGTGACCACCAATTAACGCCTGCATGAATGCCAGCGATTTCGCTGGCTTTTAGGTTGATAGCTCAGTTCGAGCGATGTCCTTTGCTGCACCACTTTTCCCATTCTCCAAGCTGCTCATTATTGATCGGGGCATCCGCGCCGTTAGTGGAGTGGAACTTGTCAATGTGGTCACTAACGCAGCTATCAATCTCGCTGCTGTCCGGTTGGCTGATGGCGGGAGCAGCGTAGAAAACGTTATTTCTGTACTCGCCGACCTTCATCACCTCACCATTCTCAGACCACTCTTTGGTAGTGTAGTGGTTTAATGATTCCAGACACTCATTTAGGCGAGAGTACCGCCAGATAGAGGTGTCATATGACCAAACAACGCAGTACCTTTTCTCCGGAGTTCAAACGCGAGGCTGCCGACCTCGTTCTCAAGCAGGATTACAGCTTCATTGAGGCCAGCCGCTCGCTTGGTGTCGGCGAGTCGGCTTTGCGCCGATGGGTCAGCTTGATTCAGCAAGAACGCACAAGCATCACCCCGCAGAGCGAAGCGCTGACCCCGGAGCAGCGGAAAATCCAAGAGCTGGAAGCCCGAATTACTCGCCTTGAGCGGGAAAAGTCGATCTTAAAAAAGGCCACTGCGCTCTTGATGTCGGAAGATCTCGAGCGTTCGCGCTGATTGACTAGTTGAGCATCCACGAGTCGTTTGATTGGCTGTGCAAGATATTCGAAGTGACCCGCTCGTGCTACTACGCTCGGCGTCTCAGGCGCCGCACATCGGATGTAGAACGTCTTCGATTGCGCAGTCGGGTGAACGAGTTGTTCACCCAAGACCGCGGTGCTCCTGGTAGCTGTAGCATCATCACCATGATGCAGGACGACGGCGAGCAGATCGAGCGATTCAAGGTGCGCAGCCTGATGCGCGAGCTGGAGTTGGTCAGCAAACAACTGGGATCGCATGCTTACAAAAAGGCAACGGTCGAGCGGCCCGACATCCCTAATATTTTGAACCAGGAGTTTGATGTGCCCGCTCCTGACAACGTCTGGTGAGGCGATATCACTTACATCTGGGCTCAAGGGAGATGGCAGTATCGGGCGGTTGTGCTAGATCTTTTTGCCCGCCGAGTTGTGGGCTGGGCATTGTCGGGAACGCCGGATGCCGACTTGGTCTTCAAGGCCTTGGACATGGCTTACGAGCAGCGAGGAAAGCCTCAAGGTTTGCTGTTCCACTCCGACCGGAGCTCGCAATATGGAAGCCAGAGTTTTCGCCACCGCCTTTGGCGATATCGCATGCGTCAGAGCATGAGCCTACGGGGAAATTGTTGGGACAATGCGCGGATGGAGCAGGTGTTCAGGAGCCTTAAAACCGAGTGGATACCGACCATGGGCTACACGACGGTCCAACAAGCTCAGCGGGATATCAGCCATTTTTTTGATGCACCGGTACAACTGGATTCGACCGCACCAATTGAATGGTGGGCTGCCACCGGCTCAGGCTGAGAAAAAATTTAACGTCGTGTCCGGGATCAGTTGACCACTACAGATCAATGACTGACATCTAGCGCCGGTTCGAGGGGCAGTTTAAGGCGGGCTTATCCTAACGGTCATACCCATTGGGATAGTCATTGGGTCTGCTCTGGCGACAAATTCAATCGTTGCCAGCCCTTCGGCGTTGCTCCGACTAGCTTGCTGAACATCCGGCTGAAATGTGACTGATCGGCGAAGCCACACTCCAGGCTGATCTGCGACAGGGGCACCCGGCCTGTGGCCAGGCATTCCTTGGCCCTGCGGATACGCAGGTCCAGTGCCCATTCCTTTGGCGACATTCCGGTGGTCTTCTTGAATGCACGCGAGAAATGGCTGCGCGACATCGCGCACTGCTTGGCGACGTCGGCGATGAACAGTCGGGTACAAAGGCTGTGCTCGAGAATGGCCTTGGCTTTACGCTCCTGCCAGGGGGCGAGCACGACTTTCTCGGCAGGAACGTGGGGTTGGTCAGGCGGGGGGACGAGAACCGCTGTTACTGAAATAGCCAAGCTGGTCATGAGGTAGCTCCTTTTCCTGTGGAAAAAGAATGCACCGCGGCCGCTGTTCGAATCCTTGGCCAGTCCTGAAAAGTTCTGAATCCAGATTCAAGCGAGCGGTCGAGTGGGGAGGGTGAAGAAGAACAGGCTTTCGCCTTCACGTCCCCGGGTGCAGCCCAGATAGCCGCCATGCGTCGCCACGATGGAGGCGCAGATCGCCAAACCCATACCCATGCCACTGGGCTTGGTGCTGTAGAAGGTCTGGAAGATGCTCGCCTGCTTGTCTGCCGACACGCCTGGGCCGCTGTCTTCGACCATTATCAATAGCTCGCAGCCTACCGGCTGGGTTTGCAGCGTCAGTCGCCGGGAACCCGAAGGCATGGCGTGCATGGCTTCGGCGGCATTGATGATCAGGTTGCGCATGACCTGCTGCAACTGGATCGAGTTACCCCACACGTGATCGGCAGGCGACAGGTTCTGGGTCACTGCCACATGCTTGTCGTTCAGGTCGGGCTGGGTAATGGCTAGAACCTGACGGATCACGCGGTTCATGGCCAGTGGCTTGCGCTCCAGTGGCTCTTGTTGCGCCAGCGCCCGCATGGCACGAATGATGTCGGCGGCACGCTGCCCCTCGGTGAGAATGTCCTGGATGCCTTCGATAGCCTCGCCGATGTGCGGCTGCACGCGTTGCAGCCAGCGGATGCTGGCGCCAGCGTTGGACAAGATCGACGCCAACGGCTGGTTGATTTCGTGCGCGATCGAAGCGGCCAACTCCCCGAGGACAGTCGCCTGGGAGGTACGGTCCAGCTCGGTACGGGCGGCACGCAAGGCCGTTTCCGTCTGCCGCCGTTCAGTAATGTCGGACACCACCCCGATCAGCGCGTCGGCGCCATCGGGTTCGCCTGCCAGTTCCAGGTAATGAAGCGAGCCGTCGAGGCAGACGGTCCGGAACTCCACGCGAAAGGCTTCATGGTATGTGCCGCCGTCCACCAGGCTTTGGGTGAAACGCATGCGATCGTCCGCATGTACCAGCATTGCCGGATCGCGTTGATAGTCGGCGTTTTCCGGCAGAGGCAGCCCGAGTTCGGCCAGCAGCCGCGGCGACCAGAACGATGGCTCGGTGTGGTATTTCCACACGAAAGTGCCGTAACGGCTGACCTCTTGACCGATGGCCAGCAGCGTTTGTGTGCGTTGCAGTGTGCATTCGCTTTCTCGACGGCGCTGGTTTTCCGCCAGCAGGTCGGTGTAGAGCCTGGCAGTATGCAAGGAGATCGCGGCCTGCGCGGCGAGCAACTCCAGAACACCCATCCGCGACGCCTCGAAGGCATCGGGTATCAAGGCGTTTTCCAGATAAAGCACGCCGATCACTTCGTTCTGTTGGACCAGCGGCAGACACATGATCGAACCGCTTTCCAGACGCATCAGGTAAGGGTCCGCGCTACCGCGGCGCACGGCATCGCATACGTTGATCAGCAACGGCTCATGCTCGCGCTGTACTTGCAGGATCAAGCTTAGCGGGGCGGTATCAGCCGTGGGCAGGGCGTTGCCCAGGCAGAGGTCGATGCCGTCAGCGCGAGTGTGACCCGTGGCTTCGACGTGCAGCGTGCCGGCATGTGCAAGTGTCAAAGCCGCGTAGGTAGCGCCTGCATGGGTCATGGCATTGCTTAACAGCGTGCGAATAAGGGCGTCGGGCTCGATTTCCCGTGAGAGCGCTTGGCAGGCCCGGGTGATGGACAGCATGTCGAGCTTCTGGCTGGTGGACAAGGCACCGCTTGGCACGTGTGCGGTGGTGCCTTCGCGCAGGAACCCGTGTTCGGCTTCCAGGCGCTGCGCCAGGGCAACGGCGCCCCAGCGCTGCCACGCTTCATGGGCCTTGCGAAGATGAATATGTTGGCTGCTGTGCAGGCCAAGTTGTTGGTAACAGCGGCTGGCCAGCGTGTGCGAGAGCCCCAGCAGATGAACCGCCCCGCAGCTCTGCGCGTGTTCGATCGCCTGTTCGAAGCGCTGCAGCGCTTCGATGCTCCGCCCCTGCCGATACAATAATTCGGCTTCGGCCAATGCCAGGCGGTCGGCGAAATAGCGCGGATTCAATCTGGCCCACAGGCGCAGATGGTGCATCGGTCGCTCGACGTTCTGCGGCTTGCCCGACGCCCCTTGCAGTGCGGCCAGGTTGAGCACGCTGAACAACGCCAGGTCAATCAGGTGGATATGCGCAGGCGCTGACCAACTCAGCGCCCAGGCAGCATCGAAATGACCGGCAGCGGCGTCGAACGAGCCGTCGAGAAAGCACAACAGGCCCTCGTACAACGCCCACCAGAAACGCAATGGCCCCATGCTGCTCAGGTTTACCCGCTGCGCCAGTTCTGCGCTATCGGGGATGGCGACAGTGCCTGCGACATTGCCGGCCAGACGGCGGATGTAGCGGGCCTGAGCGAACAGAATCATCTGGGCATCGACGAACTCCAGGTTCCTGGCTATCACCAGGCCGGAATCGATCTGCCGAAGCATGCGTTCGATGGGCGCACCCAGTACCAGCAGGTTGGAAACGATATGGTTGTTGGCATAACACGCGAAGCTCGGCAAGCCTTGCGCAATGCTCTCGCGGTAAGCCGACTCAGCGCATTCCAGGGCGAAGGGCAGTGGTCGGGTCCACACGCTGACCTGATCCAGGGCGAGCAGTACCGACACCTTGCTGCTGGCGAAGCGGGGCAGCGCCACGAGTTTTCTGGCGGTATCGGCATAGTCGAACCCGCGTGAGTAGTCGTCGAAGCGGTGGGCGCAGGCTAGGCCAAGCCACGCTATGCC
Organism: Pseudomonas sp. Leaf129; assembly: GCF_001423465.1. Lineage (NCBI taxonomy): Bacteria > Pseudomonadati > Pseudomonadota > Gammaproteobacteria > Pseudomonadales > Pseudomonadaceae > Pseudomonas > Pseudomonas sp. Leaf129. Next base: position 56,895 of record NZ_LMOC01000011.1, read on the forward strand.
ATGCACAGCCGCAGCCGACAGCCCGTGCTGCAGGGCCAGCGTGGCGATCTGGCAAGTCGTGGCCAGCATCAGATGGGGATGGACGAACGAGCCGGGTATCACCATCGCGGCCAGCAGCTCGAGGATCGACTGGCAGCGAGCATCCTGGATATCGGGCAGCGTCGTGAAAGCGTCCGGCGTGCGCCTACCCAAGGCGTCCTGCAGTGCTTGCCAGGCATGCTGCAGCTGCGCCTCGGTCGGGGTCGGCGTCAGTGTCATTCCCAGTGCGGCGAGGCCATCGATCGCGGTACACACGGCGGCGGCATAGTCGCCGTGTAGCGAACAGATCTCGCACTTGAGTCGATACAGCTTGGCCTGTTGCAGCGGGTCCCGCGCGGTCGCCAGCAGCGCCATAATCTGCTCATCGGCGGTCACGAAATCTGCGTTGAGAATCCGGGCATTGATTGCCAGCAGCGCAACCGAGGCGGACAGCTGGGTATAGGTCGCCCCGGTCCCTTCGAGCAACCGATCGGCCTGGGCCAGGTAGTCAAGGGCTGTGGAGGCGGCGGCGCAAGCCATCGCCCGGCGTGTTGCTCGCATGAGTAAATCGACGAAGGCCAGGCGCTGCGCCTCGTCGACGAGTGACACGTCGGCTCGAACCAGCAAATTGGCAACGCGAAACAGTTCACCGGACTCGGCGTCCTGCCCCAGCCTTGCCAAGAGTACGGCGGCGTACGCCATGCGCAGGGTCGCTTGGCGTTGTTCGCTCAGCTGCGCCCCGGCCAACGCCCATACGGCGTCGTGGGTGAATGACAAACCCTCGCGGTACTCACCGACTAGGCCGGCCTTCAGGGCCGGGCGCAGCCGTTGCAGCAATTGTTCTAGGCTGATGCCGCTCACCGCCGCCAGGCTTTCCAAAGGCACATGGTTGCCCAGAATCGTCAGCGCAGCGAGTAGGTCGCGGGTGTGTTCGGGTAGCCGGGCGAAGTCAAACCGGCAGGAACGCCGCGTCCTGCCGGCCTCGCGGCATTCGTTCAGACAAGACCTTAGTTCGGCCTCGAGCACAGCGGCCGATTCCGGGCGCATTTGCGGCTGTTTGGCCAGCAGCCTGGCCAGAAGGTTGTCTACGGACGAGGGCAGTTCGGCGCGCCAACGGGATGCCATGGGTGCGGTCACGGCCATGTGCTGGTGCAACCATCCCACAGGGCCCTTGGCATGCAATGGCAAACGTCCGGTGAGCACCTGGAAAAAGGCCGCGCCCAGGGCGTAGAGATCAGATTGTCGGCTGGCGACGGGGTTGCGCCGCCCATGCAGCTCCGGGGCGAGGTACGCCAAGCTGCCATCGCCAAGAGACAGGGTGTTTTCGCCGATGTCATGAAGTACCTGAGCGAAGGCGAACCCGGTCAGACGCAGGTCGCCAGTTGGGTCCAGGATCAAGTTCTGCGGACGAATATCGCAGTGCATGATGCCACGACGGTGCGCTTGTGCCAGTGCCTTGGTTGCGGCGATGGCGACATTCAGGAAACGCTCGACCGAAAGAGACGCTGTCGCGAGATCGGAAAGTGGGCTGCCGCCATCGTCGTCGAATACCAGCACCGCGCCATGGGTCGTGCGTACCCGCGCTAGTGGAACAACCGCCCAGGCTGCTTCCAGCGTGGGCCCCATGGCATATTCACGGTCGAGCCTGGCCAGCTCCCACGTCGAGGCTTGCTGGCTCGCCCGCACGACCAGCCATTGTCGCCCGGCTATCGGATCGCGAACCGTCCAGCGGCTGGATTCGGCCGATGGGTCGAGGTAAAACCATTCGAGCTGCGCGACCCATTGTTCGTCGAAGCGGGGCAGGCCAGCTCGGCCATCGTGGGTAATACGTAGCGTTGGCTCGGAGGGGGGGCTCATCATCGATCCTTCAGGACAGCCGCCAGCACCTGCAGCAGTACCTCGGCGGTAAAAGGCTTGGACAGAAAATCGCTGGCGCCCGCATGTATAGACCGTTTGACCGTTCGTTCGTCGGCCTGGGCCGACATGCAGATCACCGGCAGCGGATTGCCTTGCTCGCGCAACACGCGTTGAACGTCGAGCCCTTGCAACCCGTGCAGGCGCATGTCCAAGAGCAAGCAATCGGCGTGGATCATCCAGGACGACATCAGGAAGTTCGCCCCGGACTCGAAACAATATGGTTGATAACCCTCTGACTTGAGCAGGTTGGCGATACCTTTCCGAATGGATGGCTCGTCGTCGATGATGCAAACGACCTTCATGCTGGGCCTTCGGCAGTGAGGGCAAGTAACGATGGCGATGATCGACACAGATGATCAGGCCGGCTGGGCGTGCTGATGGACGTTGGGGAGCATGTCCAATGTCCGTCCTATCAGCAGTAGGTCTACCAGCGTCCGGCAGTCAAGTTTTGCCATAATGTGCTTTTTATGCACTTTGATCGTGACTTCGCGCAGGACCAGCTCCGCGGCAATGGCCTTGCTTGGCCTGCCGCGCAGTAACAGTTTGAATATTTGCTGTTCGCGTGGGGTCAGGCCGGTGTAGCGCACCTGCGCACGGGTACGCAGGGAAAATTCAGCGTGGCGCGTCCGGGCCAGGTTCATGGCTTGGCGAACGGCCGAAAACAATTGCGGCTCGTCGAGCGGCTTGGTCAGGAAGCCTTCGGCGCCGGCTTTCATGGCACGTACCGAAATGTCGATGGTGCCGAAACCGCTCATGAACACGATGGGCATGGGTGCCTGGCGCCGGGTCAGTTCGTCTTGCAGGTCGAAACCGCTGCCGTTTCTGAGCTGCATGTCCAACAGCAGGCAGCCGGGTGTGTCGAGGGTGCAAGAAGCGAGAAAAGCTTCAGCAGATTCGTAGCCGGTCGCGGTGATGCCGGCCGATCGCAGCTGCCGCACCAGCGCCGCCCGCACGGCCGGCTCATCGTCCACCACGTAGACGTTAGCCTGTGCTTGCCATGTGCCGCCATCCGGCGCTGCACGCGCCGGCTCGTCGTGCAAGATCGGCTGGACAGGGTCGATGACCCGTGGCGCAAGGTTCAGCCGATAGCCGCGCCTGGGGATCGTTTCGAGCTGGTTGCGATCCAGGTTCAAATGTTTTCGCAACGTCGATATCTGCACCTGAAGGTTGTTCTCTTCGACGACGGTTCGTGGCCAGGTCGCGCTGATCAATTCATCCTTGGTCAGCAGGCGATGGGGCGCGGCGATGAACATTTCCAGCAGATCGAACGCCCGGCAGCCCAGACGCAAGGGAACGCCTTGCCTGAAGGCCTCACGTCGCTCCAATGAAATCCATGTCTCTCCCAACTGAATCATGCTTGCCACTCGTTGATGTCGGCACGGTGTGATCATCCGAGGCGAATGATCGCGTTGTTGCGGCTGGCGGCAAACGTATCATCAGGGCCATGGACTGCCAAAATGCGACGGAAAACGGACATGTCAGCCAAATTGGTGGCGATATTGCGACGGGCTCAATCCAAGGCGTTCGCAGAACAGCATACGCATGCATCGCTCGTTGCGAAAACCGCTGTGGTAAGCCACGGTCTTGAGCGGCAGCTCGCTGTTTTCCAGCAGGTTGCGCGCCCGGTCGAGGCGTGCGCTGTGGACGAACGCGATGGGGGTCATGCCAACGTCGCGAGCGAATACGCGTGCGAAGTTGCGCGCGCTCATTCTGGCTACCGCGGCAAGACTCTCGACGCTGAGCGGCTCCTTCAGATGCGCCAGTACATGCTGTTGGGCGCGCACGATCGGTGAGTCTTCGCTCGCGACCTCGGCCAGCAAAGGGCTGAACTGCGATTGACCGCCTTGGCGTTTCATTGCCACCAGCAACACCTTGGCCACGGCCACCGCGATCTGCTTGCCATGGTCCTGCGCCAGGAGGCCCAGTGCCATGTCGATTCCAGCGGTGATACCGCCGGAGGTGAACAACTTGCCATCTTGAATGTAGATCTGCTCGCTGCTGACCTTGGCGGCCGGAAAGCGTTGCGACAACCGTTCGATGTAGCTCCAATGGGTCGTGACCTCCCGGCCGTCGAGCAGACCGGCTTCACCCAGGATGAAGGCACCGGTACAAATCGAGCCATAGCGGCGCGATGCCTGGGTGGCCTCGAGCAGCCAGGGTTGCAGTGATGCCTGCTTGTCGTTGTAGGCACCTGGCCCGCCGGGGATCAGCAGAAGGTCGAATGCGTCCGGCGCATCGGTCAATAGATGGTCTGCCAGCAATCGCATGCCATTGGAGGCGCGCACATCGCGTTCGGTCGCGCTGACGGTGCACAGTCGATAGTGGTCTTCCGGTGCCAGATAGCGGTTGGCCATCGAGAACACTTCCAGCGGCCCTGCTACGTCCAGCAACAACACGTCCGGATACAGCACCATCGCCAAAGTTTTCATGATCTGCGTTCGCATCGAATGTCTGTAAACGTGCAGGATAGCAACTCTTCCCATTTGCGTGGCCGCCGAAGCAGGCCAGCGGCTGATTGGCCGCATAGCGGGAGCGGTACATCATTCGAGCTTGGCAAACGCCATGGATACAGCACATCGCTACAATTTCGGGAGGGGCAACTGGGCACATAATCCTTCGAACGAGCGGCCAGGGCCGCAACGACTATGGAACTCTGCCTATGAATCGCAACGACCTGCGCCGCGTCGACATGAACCTGCTGGTGATCTTCGAGGCGTTGATGTTCGAAAAGAATCTCACCCGGGTCGCCGAAAAGCTGTATATGGGCCAACCGGCGGTCAGCGCCGCCTTAGGGCGTCTGAGGGACCTTTTTGACGATCCGCTGTTGCTGCGCAACGGCCGCCAGATGGAGCCCACCGCACGGGCATTGACGATCCTCAAGGAGCTGCAACCTGCGCTGGACACCATTTCGGGCGCGGTCAGCCGGGCGAAGGCGTTCGATCCTCCAAGCAGCTGCGAGGTGTTTCGTATCGGCCTGTCCGACGATGCCGAATTCGGTTTGTTTCCGCCCTTGTTGGCACACCTGCGCGAGGAAGCGCCCGGAATCATTGTAGTGGTGCGCAGGGCGAATTATCTATTGATGCCAGGGTTGCTGGCTTCCGGAGAAATTTCGGTCGGAGTCAGCTACACCACGGAACTGCCGGCTAACGCCAAGCGCAAGAAGTTGCGCAACATAGCGTGCAAGGTACTGCGCGGCGACGACCGGCCAGGTCCGCTGACACTAAACGAGTATTGCGCCCGACCCCATGCGATGGTTTCGTTTTCTGGCGACCTGAGCGGCAATATTGATCTGGATCTGGCCAAGATCGGGCGGTGTCGGCGCGTAGTGCTGGGCATCCCCCAATTCAGCGGTCTACGGGCATTGCTCGCCGGCTCCGAAATGATCGCGACCGTTCCAGACTATGCCGCGTCTGCCTTGGTCGAAGGTTCTGCGCTACGTGCGCAGGACCCACCGTTTCCAATCGATGAGGCGCAGCTTTCGATGGCCTGGAGCGGGGTGCACGACAACGATCCGGCAGAACGATGGCTGCGCTCCCGGATAGGTCAGTTCATGTCGTAGCCTCTTCGTGTCTCCGCTTGAGCCCCTTGCAAAAGAGCACATACATCCAATTCCTCGACACGACCGGACACCACTATCGAACCCAGCCGTATCAAGGTAAATGCCGTTCGGTTGGCGGCCTTCGATTCCACTCACCAGCACCCGTGTCGCGGCCCACGATGGTCGGCGCTCGATGTGCGTACCTGCGGAGAATTGCGTCATGCCTGAATCGAGCGTGGTCGACACACCCGTAAAAAGTTTCGAGGAAGTGGTGACCCTGGTCGTCAAGCATCGGGTCAAGCTCGGCCATGAGGTGGCTTACGAAGCATGGCTGCGCACTATCGTCAGTATTGCAGGGCAGCAAGAAGGGCACTTGGGCGTGGATGTGATGCGCGACAAGCATGCTGGCCTCGACCTGTACACCTGCGTGCTGCGCTTCTGCTCCACCGACGCGTTGCAGCGCTGGCTCGATTCGGCGCAGCGGCTGGAGCTGATCGAGCAGGCCGCGCCGATGTTGGCGGACGGTGATCGGACCGAGATCAACCCGGTCAACGAGTTCTGGTTCGCGCCGCGCGTCGAGGTCAGCCCGCCACCGCGCTGGAAGCAGGCCGTGGTCACGTTGTTGGTGATTCTGCCGCACACCTTGCTGGTGCCGCTGATTCTGGGCCCGTTGCTGCGGCTCAACGCGCTGCTGAGTCACTACGTGGTCGGCACGTTTCTGATCACGCTGACCATCGTCGTTTCAGTGGTGTACCTGTTCATGCCCATGGCCACGCGCCTGTTCGCGCCATGGCTGATGCACGCCACACCGGACAAGGAAGCGCATTGAGCGCGTGACAACGTGCCCTTCGGCAGTCAGCTCACGGGCGCTTGTGCAACCAACTCAAAAAGCCGGTTTTCCTGATCGGTACCGGTTTGGCCAGCAATGCCAACCGGCTGCTGTGCTGCCGCACCGCCTGTAGCTTGTTCAGAGCTTGGCCGACTTCGTTGCGTTGCTGCATGCAGTAGCGAACCAGGGCTTTGTCGATTCGGTAGATTACGCACGAGGTTAGCGTGGTGAAGGTGGCCTGGGACGGCGTGTCGGCGAGCACGCTTTGCTCGCCCATGACTTCCCCCGGCCCCATGCGCCCGGCTTCGATCGGCGCGCTGCCATTGTCCACCCGAGCGCTGACCACGCCTGTGCCGATGAGCATCAGGTAATCCGGTATTTCGTTCAGCGCCAGCACCGTCTGGCCCGCCGCGTATTGCTGCGCGACCATGGCCTGGGCGATTTGATCACGCTCGGCTTCGCTCAGCGAACGGAAGATCTTGACTTCATCGAGCAATCCACGAGCTCGGCTGGCCGGTTCGATCACGCCGTCGAGCTGTCGAGAAATACCGGCTGCTTCCAGATGCCGGTGTGCAAGGTCGAACATCTGATTGCGCACTTCGCTTTTTTTACCCAGCTCGGTAATGAACCCGCTGGCCACGTATTCGGACAGGGTTTCGCCGGCGTCTTTCAACACGGCTTTCGGCGCCGGATCGAGCAGCAAGCTGCTGCTGCCTTGCAGCGTGCGGTCCAGTGCATCCAGCACCCGCTGCGGGCGAATGTGGTTGGGCACCTGGATGCTGATCGACACACCGTGCACGTTGCTCGGTCGACTCAGGTTGACGATCTTCGCCTTGGCCGCCACGGAGTTGGGCACCACCGCCGTACTGCCAGCGCTGGTCAACAGGTGCGTAGCGCGCCAGTCGATGTCGAGCACCCGGCCTTCGACGCCGTCGATGACGATCCAGTCGTCCACCTGATACGGCTTGGTGGTATTGAGCACGATGCCGGAAAACACGTCGCTCAGCGTGCTTTGCAGCGCCAGGCCAACGACGATCGCGACCACGCCGGACGTGGCCAGCAGACCTTTCACCGGCAGTTCCAGCAGGTAGCCGGCCGCTGCAACGATCGCGACCAGAAAGACCAGCGCGCCGATGACATCCTGCAGCAACCGCCCGCTGTGACCAACGCGGCGCATGAGCGCCAGGCCGATGACTTCGGTCAGCACCCTTGCGGCATACAACCACCAGATGATCCCCAGCGCCGTGGCGCCCAGCTGCACCACGCGGTCTTCGCCGAACAGCGGCGGCTGTAACGGGCTGACGCCAGCGTTGATGATGATTGCGCTGAACAGCAGGAACAGTACCAGGCGCACGCCAATCCGCGTGCCGCGATGCTTGAACGGCGCGAGGTGCCACAGCAAGGCATCGATCACCAGCACCAGGGCACTCCACGACAGTGGATAGGCGAGGAAGAAGGGCATGAGGAACTCCTGAGGTTCGGGCACGCCGTGCATGGGCCATTAGGGACAGCTGCAGTGCAACCGACCGTGCAGGGGTTCGTGCCGAACCGTCGAGCCAGGCCTTCCGTTGCCCGGGGAGGCCAGTACGCATCAGCCCCTGATGAACGTCAACAAGTCTTCGTTAATCACGTCTGGATGGGTGGTGCACATGCCGTGCGGATAGCCTTTGTAGACCTTCAGGGTGCCATTCTCGAGCAGTTTGATGGCCAGTTCGGCGGAGTCGGCGATCGGGACGATCTGGTCATCGTCGCCGTGCAGGATCAATACCGGCACCGTGATCTTTTTCAAATCGTCCGTGAAGTCGGTTTCCGAGAACGCCTCGATACAGTCGTAGTGGGCTTGAGCGCCGCCCATCATGCCCTGGCGCCACCAGTTTTCCTTGATACCTTCGGACACTTGCGCGCCTTCACGGTTGTAGCCATAGAAAGGGATGGGTACCTCTTTATAGAACTGCGCGCGGTTGGCGGCCAGCGCCGAGCGAAAGCCGTCGAACACTTCCAGCGGCAAGCCACCCGGATTGCTGGCGGACTTGACCATGATGGGCGGAACGGCGCCGATCAATACCGCCTTGGCCACCAGACCTTCGCCGTGTTGGGCCACGTAGCGAGCCACTTCACCACCGCCGGTGGAATGGCCGATATGCACGGCGTTCTTCAATTCCAGATGAGCGACCAGGGCGGCAACGTCCGCCGCGTAAGTGTCCATGTCATTACCATGGGCGGTTTGCGTCGAACGTCCATGACCACGGCGGTCATGGGCGATGACGCGATAGCCCTGGGACACGAAGAACAGCATTTGTGCGTCCCAGTCGTCGGAACTCAAGGGCCAGCCGTGGTGGAAAACGATGGGTTCGCCGCTGCCCCAGTCTTTGTAGAAAATCGTGGTGCCGTCGCCGGTGGTGAAGGTGGTCATGGGGTTCTGTCCTTGTTCAGTGGGTGCTGAGGCTGTATCTACAGAAACGTTGTCACCCAGTGCCATTCCGCAAATCGAACGGAAGGCCTTGCGACGAAAACACCTTAGTGCGCCGTGCGCGATGCAGATTGTACGGACGTGCTATTAGCGCGGGCGCCGTTACCGGCCGGGATGTTCCAGGCCGCACCAGTAAAGTCTTCAGGAAAGCACGTCTGTTCTATAACGGGTCATTGCAGGCCGCCAGTATCTTTCATCGACGAGTCAACCGCGTTGTTTCCAGTCATGCGGGTGTCCCTCAACTTCCGCCCAAGGAACTTCGATGAACATTGATCTGATTCTCTTCAATGGAAACTTCCATACCGTCGATCACGAAAAACCCACCGCCAGCGCGGTTGCCATCAGCGAGGGTAAATTCGTTGCCGTTGGCAGCGACGCCGAAGTCGTGCCCCTGCGTGGCGGCACGACGCAACTTATCGACATGCACAAGCGGACGGTCATTCCTGGCCTGAACGACTCGCACCTACACCTGATTCGGGGCGGTCTGAACTACAACCTCGAATTGCGTTGGGAAGGAGTGCCGTCCCTGTCCGACGCGCTGCGCATGCTCAAGGCGCAGGCCGACCGCACCCCCACGCCACAATGGGTGCGGGTGGTCGGCGGCTGGAACGAATTCCAGTTTGCCGAAAAGCGCCTGCCGACATTGGACGAGCTCAACCAGGCTGCGCCGGACACACCGGTTTTCGTCCTGCATTTGTACGACCGTGCACTGCTCAATCGCGCCGCGTTGCGGGTGGCCGGTTATACCCGCGACACACCCAATCCGCCCGGCGGCGAGATCGTGCGCAACAGCAATGGTGATCCGACCGGAATGCTGGTGGCCAAGCCCAATGCGATGATCCTCTACGCAACCCTGGCCAAGGGGCCGAAGTTACCGCTGGAGTATCAGGTCAACTCTACGCGCCAGTTCATGCGCGAGCTGAACCGTCTGGGTGTCACCAGTGCCATCGATGCCGGTGGCGGTTTCCAGAACTATCCGGACGACTACGCCGTCATCGAGCAGCTGGCCAAGGACAATCAGCTGAGCGTGCGCATCGCCTACAACCTGTTCACCCAAAAGCCCAGGGAAGAGCTCGACGATTTCAAGCACTGGACCCGCTCGGTGACGCTGCATCAGGGCGACGACTTCCTGCGCCACAACGGCGCAGGCGAAATGCTGACGTTCTCTGCTGCCGACTTCGAAGACTTTCTCGAACCCAGACCGGACCTGCCCGCCGGCATGGAGCAGGACCTCGAACCCGTCGTACGCCATCTGGTCGAGCATCGCTGGCCGTTCCGCCTGCACGCAACCTATGACGAATCCATTTCGCGCATGCTTGATGTGTTCGAAAAGGTCAATCGTGACATCCCGTTCGACGGCCTGCCGTGGTTTTTCGATCACTGCGAAACCATCACACCGAAGAACATCGAACGCGTGAAAGCGCTGGGGGGCGGTATCGCCATCCAGGATCGCATGGCCTTCCAGGGCGAATACTTCGTCGAGCGCTATGGCGCCAAGGCCGGGAAACAGACGCCACCGATCAAGCGCATGCTGGCAGAGGGCGTACCCGTTGGCGCAGGCACGGATGCAACGCGGGTATCGAGCTACAACCCTTGGACTTCGCTGTACTGGATGGTCAGTGGCCGTACCGTCGGGGGACTTGAGTTGTATCCCGAAGGGCTTTCTCGCGATACCGCGCTCGAGCTGTATACCCGTGGCAGCGCCTGGTTCTCTTCCGAACAAGGCAAGAAAGGCCAGATCAAGGTCGGGCAACTGGCCGACGTCGTGGCGTTGTCCGCTGACTTCTTCACTGTGCAGGAAGAGTCGATCAAGTGGATCGAATCGGTGCTGACCCTCGTCGACGGCAAGGTCGTATACGGCGCGGACGAGTTCGCCGACCTTTCACCGCCAAGCCTGCCGGTACTGCCGGACTGGTCGCCGGTCACCAAGGTGCCGGGCCACTGGCGCTCCGGTGCGCCGCTGGCCGCTTCAGTGCACCAGTGCACCGGACCTTGCACCGTGCATTCGCACAGCCACGAGCAAGCACGTTCCTCCAACGTGCCGGTTAGCGATTTCCAGGGATTCTGGGGCGCCTTCGGCTGTTCGTGCTTCGCCTTCTGAGCCGCGACTCATCAGCAAGAATCCGAGCGAATCATGCGCCGTCGCTTGTGCGACGGGGCGTCGGCCGGTGGCCAACACCGGTCATGCAATTACCACCCCAACTGAAGGAGTTCACCATGGCCACCCCCTACAAGCGCTTGAACAAAGACGATGCTGTCGTACTGCTGGTCGACCACCAGATCGGTCTGATTTCGCTGGTACAGGACTTCTCGCCGAACGAATTCAAGAACAACGTCCTGGCACTGGCAGACGTCGCCAAGTTCTTCAAACTGCCGACCATCCTCACCACCAGTTTCGACCAAGGGCCCAATGGTCCGTTGGTGCCCGAACTCAGGGAGTTGTTTCCAGACGCGCCTTACATCCAGCGGCCCGGCCAGATCAACGCCTGGGACAACCCTGACTTCGTCAAGGCGATCAAGGACACCGGACGCAAGCAGTTGATCATTGCCGGCGTGGTCACCGATGTGTGCGTCGCGTTCCCGACCCTGTGCGCGCTGGAAGAAGGGTTCGAGGTGTTCGTTGTGACCGACGCGTCCGGCACCTTCAACGAAACCGTCCAGCAAGCGGCCTGGGCCCGCATGACGGCCGCCGGGGCGCAATTGGTGAACTGGTTCTCCGTGGCGTGCGAGCTGCAGGTCGACTGGCGTAACGACATGGAAGGCCTTGCGAATATGCTGTCGCCGCGCATTCCTAACTACCGTAACTTAATGAACAGCTACTCGGCGATAATGGCACGGTAACATTCATTGTGTGCAGCGCCGTGTCTGGCGAGATGCGGCGCTCATTGCTCGAACGAGGCGCCCAGGCCACCCACCAGCCTGCAATACCCGTTCTTGCAACGCAAAAGAGGTACGGTGGGGTGTGCATAGGTAAGATGACGCCTGGACAAGGTCCGTGTAACTCTTCGTGCTCGAACACGATCGCACTAGAATAGGCAGTCACTACGTGGCCCTGCTTGACAACCTTGAGCAATACGATAATTAAATTTGCTACCCATATGAATCAACGGACCAGGGTAGCCTTGATTCAGGGATTCGGCTACGTTCGCGCGTTGGGTAGGGTGGCTTACGACAGGTGGCGCGATGGCAAAACAGCTAGGGACGGTTTCAGAAGCTTCGGTGTGTATTGCCTATCACCCCATCATGCCTATTAGAACCTCAGTAACTATTATATTAGATAGTTTGTCGAGCTTCATGAGTTCCATAATTTTCCACCTGTGATAAAGGGCGTGGTTAGGCGGGCGCCAACTAATACAGTAGTCTGAATAAATATAATAGCATAATGATTAATTGCCGGACTGGACAGCCTTGTCACAGCCACAGCAGGTAGATAGTGGCATGTGTGATATCATACAGTCGTCGACTATCTGATAATGGTCGACCTGACCGGTATCAATACCGTGCAGCGCCATGCGCGTGAGTCAACTGCGCTCATCTTCTTGATCGAGTCGTGCTGATAACGTTTGTTTGACGATCCAGTTCATGGATCGCTCCAAGCGGTTGGCAATTTCGTCGACGCGTTCAGCGAGCTCAACCGGAACATGAGCGGTGACGGAGCGCGTTTTAGTAACAAAAGCCATTAGCCAACCCCTGTTAAATTTTTTCAGCATAACTAGCAATGCTTTTATCCGGTTTCTACAGATCAGGGTTGAATAAAAAACTTGATCAGGCGAGAAATTGCTCACTGTTGATAAAATAGGTTATCTAATGTCGTCTTTTCAATAACCGATTGTTTTATGGGTATTTTTTGATTTAGCTATTGTTATCAATCCGCTTATCCAAGGTGAAGTCGACAGGCCTGTCCGGCCGCCCATATCGTACTGATGTTGCTCACACGTCTGATTCACGGCCGAGGGGCTGCACCGGTGTCGAGAAAGAATTCGGGGCGATGAGAAGGGTAGCGATCTGGCGCAGGGCGCCCCGTGCAACTAATTGAGTCTCCAATCAGAGCCGCCGGTAGTACTCTCTAGCCAACACTACTGACCCGCATACCAGCTGCTAGGCCTGATCACACAACTACTTGAATGACTTAGCAGAACCACTAGTTCGTGCGGTTCACAATTTTCGGAACTACTAAGCAGCAGCAATGGAATGCACACCTGAGCCGCTTGACTGTGTCAGCCCGTGGGAACATGCCCATTGGAGGTCTGTATCTCTATCCTGAACTTCACCTCACCGGCACTTTGCTCAACAAGCAGCTCACAGCCATGAGCACGAGCGATGGCATTGGAAATGTAAAGCCCCAGCCCAAGGCCATCCCGATTACCTTGGTGGTGGATAGTGTTTTTGAAGGGCATAGAAATGTCTTTCAGTCGTTCTGGAGCCATTGGTGGTGCCGGGTTAGCGACCTCTAGAACGACTGTTTCAGGCGATGAGCGAAGGATAAGCCGTGCGTGGTTGTCCTCTCCATGCTGGCTCGCGTTGCTGATCAGGTTGATGAGCAACTGCGAGATGCGGTCAGCATCCACTACGGCAGTGACACCCGGTGCAATGTCGCGGGCCAGGTGTAGACCTGGATAGGCGAACTCGGCTTCCGTAGCCAGTGCTTCCATCAGAGCCGATAGATCAGTGGGGGCAGGTACAAGCTCCATTCCCAAGCCCGCCTGCAGACGACTTAATTCCATGACATGGTTCACCAGGCGACTCATGCGACCTGTAGACGTAGTAATGGCCTGGCGCAGAGTCGCTGTTCGTCGCTCGTCGCTTGATAACATAGAAGCGGCCATGGTGATGGCTTGTAAGGGAGTTCGAAGATCATGACCGAGGACCGCTATGAGCAGCTGCCTCATTGCGTCGGTATGACTAACGCGATGAAGCACGACGTTTACTAGCGACTGGCGCAGATTGGCAGCGATGATCCGGTCAGTTGAAGACCAAGGGGCACAATGCCCTCGGACCATGTCTTCCCAGGCTTCAAAAGAGCCCCTAGGGCTCAGCCTTGGCCCTGAAAGGCCGTGTACGACGATTTTTTCTGGCTTCCCACCCCAACGAACCGTCTCGACTTGTTCAGGACGAAACCACATGACCCAGCCTTGATCCCGTTGATCAAATCGCGCTGCAAGCACTCCGCAGAAGCCCTGTGTCCGGAGGGAGTCGGGCCATTGTTCAAGCGCACATAGGTCACTATCATCCGAGTGTTTGAAATAACTGAGCAGTGCAGCCGCCGAGTCGTCAGCGAGGCCGTTGAGCGTCTGGATCCGCCCCTTCAGACACACAGCCACGTCAACACAGTTCAATAGCAACTCCAAGCTTGGACGGGCCTGACAGAGTGCGGTCAGAAGATCATCGGCATTACGAAGCCTTCTTCTATGGCGTGGATACGCACAGAGGCTTGATGAACTGCCTCTCCTTCATTGACCTGTTGGAGGCGCTCAACCAGTACCGCGCAAATCTGCGACACCATATGGAAGGAGAGTCGCACCGGATAAGCCAGGGTTTTAGCCGATTGATGATGGCATGAGAATAGTCCCCACAGCTTGCCGCCGACTACGATGGACACGCTCATCGACGCATGAACACCCATATTGCTCAGATATTCGCAATGGATAGGCGACACACTGCGTAACTCGCAATGGCTCATGTCGAAAGCTTGGCCAGTGAGAGCGTTGGCTGGGGGAATTAACGGCGACGGGGTATAAGCGGCGTCCGCAATAAGGCGCGTAGGATTCTGGATGTAGAGGCGCCGTGCCTGATGCGGTATGTCTGAGGCGGGATACCGTTGTCCCAGATAGGACACCAACCCGGCGGCGTGAGCTTCAGCGACAACCTCCCCTGAGTCATCAGGCCTAAAACGGTAGGCCATGACTCGGTCATACTGTGTCAGCTCGCGAATGGCTACCGTCACATGACGCAACAGGCCGTCGATATCTCGCGCATGCCGTATTTGGGCAATGATGCGCTGTGCGTCTGCTGCGGACTGATGGAAAGCTGTCTGTGGTAAAGCCTGGGGCTCAAATTCGAGATAGACCACATCCATGAAGCGATGGGCTATCACATCGAAGCCTTTACCCAGATAGGTCATTCGAGTGCTATCAATCCAACCTTCACTCGACTGTATACCCGCTTCTATCAACGTGGCGAGCTGGCTTAGCAATAGGTCGGGAAGTAGCTCCCCAAGCATGGCATCAACGCCTAAATGCTGAGAAAAATTCTCGCTGCGTGTGAGTACCCGTCCGTCCGGGCCTAAAGCCACCAGAGCGCCGTGGGGCTGGATTGAACCGGGAATATGAATAGGCTCATTTTCACAATTATCCAGGGTTACCGGAGGTGCGGTTACTTCTTGCATACATGCCTTGTGTGGTCGCATAGCGTGAATGCGTGTGAGCGAGCGTCAGGTTGGGGGCCTGTATCTTTGCTACGTGCATCATGACCGGGGAGCACAAAATGAATGCTTTGAAACACGACGATAGCGCGGGGATTGTGGAGCACGTAGTACGAGATAGCAAAGGTTACGTCTCCGGGGTCGCCGATAGTTTCGGGCCTTTTCAGGCTCTGCTTCGGCGAAAACACTTGCGTGATGCGCGTTCTACATAGCCTTGATCAATAATGCATCAAGGCTCTGCGGAACGTGCTCTAACGGAGTCGTTGTCTTTATCTTAGGATCCCGCTTTCCCAGATGTCTCTCCACCGCCTCAAATAGCTGATCCAAGGTCCAGGGCTTCGCCATGAAGGAGGAGTGAGGGGGCAGCAGCTCCGTACTCACCAAGCGGTTGCCTGACATCAGGATAACAGGAATAAGGGGCCATTTTGCCCAGACAGCTTTGGCCAGATCATAGCCGTCAAGCTCACCCGGCATGCGGATGTCGGTAAGCAGCAGATCGATGGCTACGCCAGTCTTCATGCCTAGCAACACTACAAGAGCATCATCGGCGGTTGCACATTCAGTCACCCTGGCATCCATCAACGACAATGCGTCGGCGATCAAATATCTCAGGGTTTTATCGTCTTCAACCAGTAAAATATGCGGGACCATAAGCCTCTCCTTGTCTTGCCTCTCGTATGGAGAGACACCAGGGGAATGATGTTCCGGCAGGGAGACGGGTGGGCAGAGTACATGAGTTGCCCGCATGTTAGTTAAAATGACATAGAAACCATCAGATCTATGCGTCAGCCTTTCACCCTCAGCTTAGTGATTGACTAACCCAAAATTTTACTGCTGATAAAATACGCTATCTTTGTGTTTATTTTTATTTTAATACAAAGAGTTATGTTTTTTTGGCTAAGCTCGATGGGGTCGTCAGGCTTTTACTAACTTGATCATGCAACAAGCCGGCCTCGGCGTGTAGGTAACGGCTTGTAGTATCTAGCCGTGCATGACCGGCTAACGAGCGCACCATTACTAGGTCGCCTGTGGCCTGCGCTAAGTGGCTGAAGCATGAGTGCCGCAGCCAATGCGTTGTGGCTTCGCTCAAGCGCTGAGCCAGCTCGGGCTGCTGCTGAGCCTGGGCCAACAACGCCGCACGCCCCATGATGTCGATCATCGCCTTGAGCACTGTGCTGTTACTTGCCCGCTTGCGCTTGGCATTGGCGGCCATCAGCAGTGGGGTTTCTTCTCCAGGCATCACCTCTTCAGACAGGCCAAACGCTACCCGGTACCGGCGTAGCTCCTCATACAGTGCCTCAGCAATCGGCACCTCGCGCCGCTTGTTGCGTTTACTGTGCACCATCAACCAGCGCTGACCACTCAGGGACCGGCGCAGTGTGCTCATGTCCACGGCCGTGGCTTCGAAGGTCCGCAACCCCGTCAGGTAAAACAGGCTGAACATGAAGTGGTCACGCGCGCGCTTGAGCGGGCTCTTGGTAAGAGCGATAGCTTCAAAGGCCAACGCAATACCTTCCACCGGCAACAGCCTCTGGATCATGGGGTCCACCGGCGCCTCGGGAACAGTACCTCCACGGGACTCCCCAAAACCCGCGACCTGGTCAAGCACTACGCCGCACAGCTGCTCGATGCCGGCGCCGAGGTGTCGGTGGCCACCATCCGCGCGCGGATCCTCGAGGAGCATGGGGTAACTGCTTCGCCGAATGTGGTGAGTGATGAGGTGCGGCAGTTTTGGGCGCGTACCGGGCCTTTGCTCAGTGCACGGTTGAGGAGGCCGGGGATTCCGGAGGCGGTGTGCCAGGTGCTGGATTCGGTGTGGGAGGTGGCGTTGAATGAAGCGACAAGAGCCTTTGCGATCGAGCGGGCCCATGCGGTGCAGCAGGCGGATCAGGCCAATGCGCGCGCAGCGGTTACGCAAGAAGAGGCGGAGCAGGCGAGGGGACGCTTTGCCGACCAGGAGCGGCAGATTGCATTGCTCACTGAGCAGGTAGAGCGGTTGACGCGCAAGCTGGACAAAGAGGAAGCGACCAGCGCAGAGCTGTGGGATGAATTACAAGAGCTGACGGCGGAGCATCACCAGCAACAACAGCGGCAGGCTGAAGAGCTCAACCGGCTGCAGGCAGGGCATCAGGAGGAGCAGGGGCGCTTTGCGGCCACGCATGCTGCCGAGCTCAGCCGGCTGCAGGCGGTGCACCAGGAGGAGAACGCGGCACTGCGGACAGAAGTCAGCCGGCAGGCGGATATCTTTGAAAGCACCTCCAATCATCTGATGATGGAAACCAGCCGGGTGCGCGATGCAGCCAAGCAGGAAGCCGAGCGACTGACCAGGGAGCTGGCCCACAGCCGCGATCTGGTGGACCAGCTGCGCGTACAACGCTCACAGGCCAAGGAAGAGAGCGCTGGGCTGCGTGCCCAAGCTGACAGTGCTAGAGCTCAGCTTCAACAGCTACAAAAAGCCCACGACCGCTTAGAAGCGCGTTATGAAAAGCTCAGAGGTGAGGGACATGGACACCATGATGATCGCGGCGGTGAATGACGCCTTTTGACAATCAAGCTACTCGTAATAATTAGGCTTCCAGTTCGTAAACAGCAGGCAGGCTTAGGCCGCTCGAGGCCGTGCCCTGCAGACGTCGATGTAATAAGTGGTCACCACCGAAGCGCACTGCGTTGCAGCCGCGACGAGTGCTCGTCGTTCTCACTCCCTCCAGTAAGACCGACATTACGTTGAGGCAGCCTTTGGCCGATACGTCTGTAGGGACCCTCGTAATCATCGAGCGCCGTAGCGTCGGCTTCCTATACAAGTCAAATAGACGTCGGATCGGCCTGCGCATGCTGGACCAGGAGAGGGGATTGCCATGCCACTGCGTAATCGGCACAGAAAATCGACAGAGGATTATCGGGAATCATTAATCACGGCACAGGGCTCTTTCTCCTCGCTGCGGCCACGAGCAAAGCGGAGCAATCCCGCGATTTAGGTCTGGTTGATGGTACCCGTGGCCGCGCTATGGCTGAACTCGAGTGAGGTGACTACCTACTTCAAGCTGGTACAGACCATAGCCAAGCTACCAGCCTTGGCTGTTCGTGCTGCCCCGGCATTTATGCCAAAGTTGCCAACCTCTTCGGTGCGAGTTGATGTGCCTGAAACACGAGCGCAGCCTCAGCCCCTAAGCGATTGTTTGGCTGGCGGGACGGTTGTCGACGAGCAGGTGCTACGCTGCCGCTTCGGTGCAGTACCGCGACCTCGGACCGAAGCCAAGCCGGGGCGTGGGATGGTTTCGGCCGTCTATATGGCGAAGTATATAAGCGAAAGAAATGCACCCCCTAACACCAGCTCAGGTGATCGTAAGGTTAGGGTAGAATCGCACTGAATTAGGGGCTGGGACGGCAATGGAAGCTACCTCGCGACTTAGCAGATCGCAATAGCCGCTCCATCGGCGCCTTATCGTGGCAGTTGCCGCGCTGGCTCATGCTCTGTATGAAATGGTATCGCCACAGTCTCTGGCAGAAACTCCGGCTGCCGTATTGGCTACCCTGATCGCTGTGAAACAGCATATTTTGAGGCCAGCCACACTGCTCATAGGCCATATCCAATTCCTTGATCACCAAGTCAGCGTCAGGCTTGGTGGAGAACGCTCAGCCTACGACCCGGCGCGCATAGAGATCGATGACGGCCGCCAGATAGTGCCATCGGCCTTCTGCACAGACGTACGTACTGTCACCGCACCAGACCTTGTTGGGGGATGCCACACTGAACTCTCGATCAAGTACGTTCGGGATATCAGGTCGCTACACGGTGGCCTTTTTGTAGGCATGGAGCCCGGTTATTTGCTAATCAGGTTCATCTCGCGCATCAACTTACGTACCTTGAATCACCCGATTTGCATGGCGTCGCACGCAGCGCTTCGGCTTTGGGTAAACAGTTCTTTCACCCGGCTGCGCAAAATCACCCGTTCGGCATCATGGGATCGGCGTTTTCGACAGTACGCGGAGTAGCAAGATCGGGTGACTTCAAATACCGAGCACAACAGATTCAACCGGCTCCTCGCAGCGAAGCTGCTCGACTAAAGCGAGCACTCGTGTTCCTCGGCCATCAAGAGCGCGGTAGCTTTTTTTTAGGATCGACTTTTCCCGTTCCAGAGGACTGATTTGGGCTTCCAATTCTTGGTTTTTTTGCTGCTCAGGTGTTAACGCCTTGCTGGTCGGGGTGACACCGCTACGCTCCTGCTGGAGCTGGCTGACCCACCGACGCAATGCTGATTCAACCAACCCGAGCGACCGGGTTACCTCAATATGGCTTTAGCCCTGGTCGAGCATCAGGCTGGCGGCCTCACGTTTGAATTTGGGGTAAAGGTACGTCGTTGCTTGGTCATCGGACACCTCCCTATGGCGAGCATTCTCGCCTAATTGGGTGTCCGGCTTCATTAGACCACTACATCCAAATCTAGGTCATCAGGATGTGTAAGCTAGGATGCTCGAATTATCGTGCGCGAGTGACGGTAGGCAGGTCTAGCTTCCGGGCTGGGACGATCAGTATTCTCAAGCTCCGTTTTATAGAGGCCACTATGTTCGATTGGGAAGATCTTCGTTACTTCTGCGCCTTTGCTGGCGCAGGCTCGCTCGCAGCGGCAGCCAGGCTGCTAAGCGTGGATCATGCGACGGTTGCTCGGCGGATTTCTTCCTTGGAGAAATCTTTAAAACTCAAGCTCGTGGATCGTAGACAACGTGCATATGTGCTCACCGAAAACGGCCATCGCGTGGTAAAGCTGGCTGTACAGATCAGCGAATCAGCCTTCGCGATTGAGCGATTCGCCGGGGCCGAGCAGGACACCATAGAAGGTGAGGTAATCGTCACCGCACCACCAGCCTTCGTGGGCACCCTGATCGCTCCGCATGTAGGTAAGCTGTATCAAACATTCCCCAAACTTCGTCTACGTTTGCTGGCGACGAAGGAGCTGAAATCCTTATCGCGTCGGGAGGCTGATATATCGATCACGCTTACACGTCCCAACGAGCAAACGTCAGTTACTAAGCGGCTAGGCCAGCTCCGCTTTGCCTTGTATGCAAGCGCCGTTTACCTTGTTAACGCGCGCGAGCATACGTTTATTGCTTTTGACGAATCTGTAGAAGACACGCCGCAGCAAGGTTGGCTGAAAACACAAGCCAACGGCCGCTCCCCAGTTTTTTTCAGCAACGACCTACGTATCCAGGCCATTGCAGCGGCGGGCCATGCCGGTGTTGCTCTGCTACCCGATTACCTGGCCAAGGAATACAGTCTGGTGGCGCTAAGCCCAGACGGCCCGGCGTTGACGCAAGATATTTGGCTGAGCGTCCACGAAGATGTAAAGCACACTCGACGTATCAGAGCAGTACTAGACTTCTTAACAGAGTGCATTCAGCCGACTTACCGCATGTGAATTTTTGCACGATTCAGATGCAGATATCCGCAGTTATGCAAACGGTCGTTGATCACTATTCTTACCTAAATGCACTCCGACATTCAGTCGAACTGCATCCAAGGTCAATCAGACGAGGCATAAGCAAGGTACGAGAATATCAGCGGAAAAGTTGTGGTGATCACTGGCGCAAGTGGTGGTATCGGAGAAGCCACCGCTCGCCTTCTTAGCGCTGAAGGCGCATCGGTTGTCCTCGGGGCTCGGCGCCTGGAAAAGCTCGAAGCGCTCGCGCTCGAACTGCGGGCTACCGGGGGAAAAGTGCAAGTCGTGCAGATGGATGTAGCAAAAAGGGAAGAGGTCGAAGCGCTAGTGGAGACCGCGATCAAGGCATACGGCCGGGTCGATGTCATGATCAACAATGCGGGAATTATGCCTAATTCCAGGCTTGACCAACGGAAGGTCGAAGACTGGGAGCGAATGATCGACGTCAACCTGAAAGGCTCGCTCTACGGAATTGCGGCTGTCATACCCGTGATGCAAAAGCAAAAAAGCGGGCATGTCATCAATGTGTCGTCCCTGTCAGGGCACCGTGTGAGGCCAAATAGCGCGGTCTATTCAGCTACCAAATTTGGTGTTAGGGCAATTGCTGAAGGTCTGCGGATGGAGATGACGCCCTACAACATTCGCAGCACGATCATCTCTCCTGGCCCAGTTGATACCGACTTACCAAGCAGCATGACGGATGAAACTGCGGCCAAGCATGTTCGTGACCTTCACAGCGAGATGGCTATCCCTCCCTTGTCTATTGCACAGGCTATTGCATTCACAATTTCCCAGCCTTCTTCCGTTGACATCAATGAGATTTTGCTTCGCCCTACCGCAATGGAATAACACTTGCTAGCACCGCTTGTTCATTGGATACAAATTGCGAACTTGCCCATGAATATTCTTATTCTTCGCCAGGTTTGCATCAATCAATGTATAGCCTGTCTCGGTTGGGGCGGAGAGCGCCCAGTTATACGGCAGAAGTTCGGTGTTATGACTCGCCGCTGCCTTGGCAGCCGCACGAGGACGTCCTTCAAATAGGGCTGAAGTCGTAGGCCACAGACTTGAGTGCCGAGAAGCGCGTGCTGCCTTAGGCCCAGACTTAAGCGCGATGGGTTTTCTTCTCTCCTGGCGTCAGCATTTGTACCGGCGTTTCATCGGCGTGGAAGACGCGTTGGGCCAGCACTGTTTCTCGCAGCGCGTAGACCAGCGGCTGAAGCTGCACGCCGGTTTGGCCCACCCACTGCGCCAATGTCGAGCGCGGACAGCCAGCCGGCACGGCCGAAGATCTTTTCCTGTCGATAGCTGTTTCGGTGTCATTTGATCGAGATTGGGCAAGGAGGTCATGCCGCTGATTGTGCCAGAGCCTGAAATCAGCAGCGATAAACCGATGGGCTAGTGGCAGGCGTTACAGCACTGTGATCAAGCCGCGAGCACCGACCCGTTGCCATGGCAAACCCAGTACTAAAGTCTGAAGTCGCTCGCTGTCGAGTTCGACTTCCGAGCCGTGCCGAATGCCGGGCCAGTGAAACTTGCTTTGATTCATTCGTCGCGCCGCCAGCCAGATACCCACGCCGTCATGCACCAGAACTTTCATCCGATTGGCAAGGGCCAGCGCAGCATGGTGGTGGCGTTACTGCGCACAGTCTTCGCTCAGGACAGCCGCGCTGAATGCCATCAACAGTGGCGTCTGGTGGCCGGACAACTGCGAGAAAAGCACTCAAAGATCGCCGTACTGATGGACGGCTGCGAGGATGAAGTGCTGGCTCACATGGCCTTCCCCAAAGCCCACCGTCAGCAGCTACACAGCACCAACCCGCTTGAGCGACTGAACGCGGAAATCAAACGCCGCACCGATGTCGTGGGTATCTTTCCTAACAATCCGGCGATTACCAGGCTGGTCGGCGCGATGCTTCTGGAGCAGAACGACGAATGGTGCCTGCAAAGGCGTTATATGCAGCTGGAGGCCTTCGAGGCGGTCAGCGATAATCCGCAGGCCAAGCTGTCGGCCGTGATCAACTAAACGGCAAACTCAGTGGCCAGAGTCGTGATGAGTTACACCACTTCCAGGGACACGATCCGAAAACTACCCCATGATGGCCCAAGCTGACGGTTATAAGCCTGGCGAAAATACTATCGGCGTACCATCGGTTCACAAGCCACATCAGCCTGAGATATGTAAGTGGAAGCCCGATGCGTTGCTGCACTTCTGAGACAAGAAGTACACAGCGATCCAGTGCATGGCCAGCCAAGGACACTTATGAGTGGCACACCCGCGTTGCGCTACCGGCCATCCGCCCGACTCCCCATTCCTCAGTTCCCTAGAGACTGGCCACCGACGCTGTGCGAGTCAGGAGATACACTGCTTTATAAGGCACTCAGCTAGGGAGAAGGCTCAGGGTGGCCGCCCGCATACGAGCCAAGGCGTATACAGTACGCGTGTGAGGCAGTGGAGACCCTACCCGATCGGCCACCGACACCAGCGCTCCCAAGATGGCTTGGATTTCGACGGGTTTGTTCCCTTCGATGTCTTGCAACATGGAGGTTTTCACCTTGCCGAGTTTGCGGGTGATTGCAATCCTTTGCTCAGGATCAATCGCCGGTGCAAGCCCCAGCCGCCGTCCTAGACCAAGCAATTCGTCCATTATATTGATGAACAACGCATGGAGAAACGGGTCATCAATCAGCTCATCGGTCGCAGCGCCGACCAGCAGGCTGACAGGGTTGTAGCACGCGTTTCCCAAGAGTTTCAGCCATATCTCTTCGCGTACATTTTCGTGGGCATGGGCATCAAAACCGGCATCACAAAAAATCCTGGCGATGGTTTCGGTCCGTTCGCTATAACCACCCCCTGGCTCGCCAAAAACGATTCTGCTCCCGGACATGTGTTTAATCACCGCCGGACTCAGCACTGTGCAGGACGGGAACACAACACAGCCGATGACGGTTTCAACAGGAATGGCTTTTTCTATTACGCCACTTGGGTCGACAGCCTCCAGACGCAAACCCGACAGCGCCTGCGCCGTTTTAAGGAAATACCACCAAGGCAAGCCGTTCAGTGCAGGGATGACGCACGTCTGCGGGCCAATCAGCGCCTCGGCATTTGCCACAGCCATTGGCAGCGATGGCGCCTTGACGGCAAATATCACTATGTCTTGAGTGCCAAGCTCTTCGGGGGCGGATGTAGCCCGCAGACGAGCAGTCAAAAGATCATCGCCCGTGTACAGCTTCAAGCCATTTTCACGAATCGCTTCAAGCGTTGCCCCACGCGCAACCACGCTGACATCGTGGCCAGCGGCAAACAGTTTGCACGCCAGGAAACCACCGATTGCTCCAGCACCAACGACAGCGACACGCATGGCATACCTCAGGGGACGAAATTCCTGAAAAATCGAATTCTGGAATTCGGCCAAACGACCGAACTTAATCCTGCATCAATGCAGGCAGGCTGGCCAACATGATTGGCCAGTATTACAACAATTTCATAACTGCTGACGTCGTTTGCAGCACCATTACAGAGCTCTGCTTCCTTGAAGACTTAAGCCTGTGTGGCACACACTTTCTACGCCGCAATCCAAGTCAAACCAATTCAGCTAACGATGCCGGATTGAAGCCCTTGAGGTCTGCGTAATCACCTTTTTCCACTTTGGCGACCCAATCCTTGTCGGTCAGCAAGACACGTCCTACTGCGATCAGATCAAACTCTTCGCGTTCAATTCGCTCGACGAGGCGCTCCAGGCTCGCAGGAGATGAGCCTTGGCCGGCGAATGCGTGAGTAACATCATTATCCAGCCCGACTGATCCGACACTAATCGTTGTAGCCCCAGTGACCTTCTTTGCCCATCCCGCGCAGTTGAGCCCGTTCTCACCGTCAACTTCGGGAAATTCAGGTTCCCAGAAGCGTCGCTGCGAGCAATGCAGAATATCAACACCCGCCTCAACCAGCGGTAGAAGCCAGTCTTCCATCAGTGCAGGAGTATCAGCGAGGCGCACACTAAAGTCCTGCTGCTTCCATTGGCTGACGCGCATGATGATTGGAAATTCAGGTCCGACCACATGACGAACTGCGGACACGACCTCAGCAGCAAAGCGCGAGCGCTCCTTAATTGTCAGTCCGCCGTAACGATCGGTGCGCTGGTTGGTACCAGCCCAGAAAAACTGATCGATCAAATAACCATGAGCCCCATGAATCTCGACGGTGTCGAAACCCAGGCGTTTGGCATCCGCCGCGCCCTTGGCGAACGCAGCAACTGCATCTGCAATATCCTCTTCGCTCATGGCCACACCTCGCGGGTCGTTCGGCGAATCGAGGCCCGATGGGCTTTCAACCGGCGCATCAGGCTCCCAGCCGCTGACGTCACGCACCGCACCGGTGTGCCAGAGTTGCGGCCCCATCCGGCCACCCGCACGGTGAACAGAATCGATCACATTCTTCCATCCAGCTAGCGCTGCCTCACCGTGAAAAAAAGGAATGCCGGAACCATTGCGTGAGGCGGGCCGATCAACGACGGTTCCTTCTGACAAAATCAACCCGACTCGACCCTCGGCCCTGCGCCGGTAATAGGCCGCACTCCCTTCGCCAGGAATGCCGTCAGGCGAAAATTGCCTCGTCATCGGAGCCATGACAATCCGATTTTTCAACTCAAGCGACCGGATGGAAAGAGGACGAAATAAAACGCTGGTATCAAGTTTTGACATGGGGTGGACTCCATTTGCTTTAGGAAGCCACATAAGTATATTTTATAGACCTGAAGGTCAATTAGGCACCTAGAGTCGCTTAGGTATACATGAGGAAACTTCGATGTTGGAATTAAAGCCACAATGCTTTTCGTCGGACTGCCCAAGTCGAGCGCTGTTCGACCAGATTGCTGATAAGTGGTCAATGATGGTTCTGGCAGTGCTCGATGACGGGCCACATCGCTTTAACGCTATCAAACGCCGCCTCGAGGGCGTCACCCAGAAGGCACTCACACAGTGCCTGCGGCGACTGGAACGAAATGGCCTGGTCTCGCGCCACATCATCTCGTTTTCGCCCGTTGCAGTCCAATATGAGATCACCCACCTTGGACGCACACTTCAGCAGCCATTTCGTGAATTGCATAAATGGACACTTGATAAATTGCCTGCTGTTGAAGCTGCCCGGTTGAAGTTTGACGAGGCCACACAAGTCAACCAGGCGGAGTGATTTTTAGTCACTCGCCGCCACTGCCCGTCTGTGACGCATAAATCCTTCGGATTAGCTGCGGTATCCCTAACCCTACTACCACTAAATGAGTGCCTAGAGCTAAAGCGTATACCTCGTAAAAGCTGACAACGCTGATCCCTCTTGATCACTCATTGCGAACATCTGATCTAATCAACGCTTTTCCGAGATTGAATGATTTGCGGCCCCTGGAAATGTCTGAAATTACGCCAAATGCATGCTACAACTGTTGGAGGCATTCATTAGTTTCACAAATCAATCTATAAGGAAAACAAAATTAACAGATCAATCTGTCAAGCCCATACTGAGGCCTTTATCGCCTAGCGGCCCAAGAGATAAGGGGCGTAGCAAGAAAATAATTGGTTTGGATGAGCGCGTCAGTGGCTAGTCAAAAGCCATGGGAGGGCTTCAAAATGGTCGCGCTCGACGAAGATCTCGGTTCTTCGGTAACGCTAAAAAATTCATCGCCGAAATCAACATCAAATACACCCGCGATGCTCACAATATTTTCCAATAAATATGGCGTTCATCTTTTTGGCTAGTGCTTTTCTGAAAGACCGCCGGATTCGGACGATTTTGCCTCGCTGCATTGACGAAAACGAGTGGCCTGCTATCCGCTGGCCGATCCTGAACTGATAGGAATCAAGGTGGAATTGTCTCTTCCGAAATTGGTGCCCCTTGCGAAGGAACTGGAGTGCGTCGCCAGGGCATCAGGCTACCGAGTACTGTCTACCCGCAGAAAAACCATGGTGATGCGCAGAAGGGCTGTCCACGCTGATCATCATTGGCAGTCAGAAAGTAGCGCTAACATTGGCGCGTAAACCCGGAGCAATAATATGGACACGTCCACCAAAACCGCCTTCGCGTCTACTGCAATTCTTGGAGCCGGCCTCATGGGGGTTGGAATCGCGCTGCACCTGGCACGTCACGGGTGCGAGGTTAGGCTATACGACCCGCAACCTGAGCGATTGGCGGAGATTCCGGCGGTAGCCAGCGCCATCCTCAACGAATTGGCTGCTGCCGACCAGTTCGACGAAGCTGACCGGGACGTGACCTTGTCGCGCCTGATACCCGTCAGCACGCTGACTGAATTGGCAGATTTGGATCTGCTCATCGAGGCGGTGCCAGAGCGTCTACCGCTAAAACAGTCCCTTTATCGGGAGCTGGAAGGCATTGTCAGACCCGACTGCGTGTTCGCCAGCAACACCAGTGGCTTGCCACCCGACAGCCTAGCAGAGGGGCTGAAATATCCCGCGCGCCTGTTCATTGCGCACTTCTGGAACCCTCCGCATTTTATTCCACTAGTGGAGTTGGTGCCCGGTACAGCCACCGATGCGCACCTTGTCGAAAAAGTGCGTGCGATGCTCGAGGCTATGGATCTGGAAGCCGTCGTACTTGAGAAAGCGGCGCCCGGCTTTATTGGAAATCGTCTCCAATTTGCCCTGCTGAGGGAGGCGCTGCATATCGTCCAGAGTGGTATCGCCGATGCGGACACAGTGGACCGGGTCATGCGGGCTTCACTGGGCCGCCGTTACGGCATGGTTGGCCCGCTAGAGGCCGCCGATATGGCCGGGCTGGATACCTTCGTAGACATATCTACTCACTTGATGCCGCAATTGGCACAAGGTACCGACGTCATTGAACTGCTTAAGGAAAAAGTGGCGGCGAGCCATACCGGCCTGCGAAGCGGTCAAGGATTCTATCGCTGGGATGAGGCGCGCAACGAACGGTTGCTGAGTCGGCGCGGGCACCAGTTACGGTTTGCGCTCAAACCCTGAATCGACTGTGCAAGAGCATGGTTCCTAAACAAATATTCGCTACCGATTGCATACCGCGCGCGACACCAACGGCCTAAGGCTGAATTCATAAAAACAACAACAATCGCTGGCCAATGAGCCAGCAACTGGAGATTTCATGAGTATCCTGATTGCCCTCGCGGCTCTTGGTCTTTTGATGCTCGCCGCATACCGTGGCTACAGCGTTATCCTCTTCGCCCCGATCGCCGCGCTTGGCGCGGTCCTGCTGACCGATCCGAGCGCCGTGGCTCCGGCCTTCACGGGTCTGTTCATGGACAAGATGGTCGGCTTCATCAAACTCTACTTTCCTGTTTTTCTGCTCGGTGCCGTGTTCGGTAAACTGATCGAGCTGTCGGGGTTTTCCCGTTCAATTGTTGCTGCTGCCATTCGACTGCTAGGGCGCAAACAGGCGATTCCGGTCATTGTGGCCGTGTGCGCGTTGCTTACCTATGGAGGGGTTTCGCTGTTTGTAGTGGTGTTCGCAGTTTACCCCTTCGCCGCCGAGATGTTTCGCCAAATCGGCATTCCCAAAAGGCTAATGCCGGCAACAATCGCCCTCGGTGCGTTCTCTTTCACGATGGATGCGCTACCCGGTACGCCGCAGATCCAGAACATTATTCCCACCAGTTTTTTCAAGACTACTGCTTGGGCTGCTCCATGGCTGGGATTGATCGGTTCGATCTTCGTGATCGTGGTCGGCCTGGCATTCCTGGAATTGTGGCGTCGGCGCACCCAGCGTGCAGGTGAGGGTTATGGCGACACCGCCGACCTGCGTAATGAGCCGGATACGCCGGAAGACATCACCTTGGCTCATCCCCTGATAGCGTTGTTGCCGTTGGTCTTGGTCGGCGTTCTAAATTTCTTTTTCACTCGCTGGATTCCCCAGTGGTACGGCGCCAGTCACAGCTTGACACTGCCGGGATTAAGCGCCCCCATACAAACTGAAATCGCCAAGATTACGGGTATCTGGGCGGTAGAGGCCGCACTGCTGTCAGGCATTATCGTCGTCGGAGTTTTAGGTTTCCGCAGCATAAGAAACAAGCTGGCCGAAGGCAGCAGAACCGCTGTGGCCGGGGCAATGCTGGCCTCGCTGAACACCGCGTCCGAGTATGGGTTTGGTGCGGTCATCGCAGCTTTGCCCGGCTTCGTTTTGCTCTCTCAGGCGCTACAAAACATCCCTAATCCGCTGGTCAATGAAGCTGTTAGCGTCACCTTGCTTGCAGGTATTACCGGCTCGGCATCTGGGGGTATGAGCATTGCGCTGGCGGCGATGGCTGACAACTTCATTGCCTCAGCCAATGCGGTCGGCATTCCACTGGAAGTTCTACACCGCGTTGCATCTATGGCGAGTGGCGGGATGGACACTCTGCCCCACAATGGCGCCGTCATCACCTTGCTGGCAGTCACTGGCCTGACACATCGACAGGCCTATGGCGGTATATTTGCGATCACTTTAATCAAGACACTTGCAGTCGCCTTTGTGATCGCCGTCTTTTACCTCACGGGCATCGTTTAAACCGTGCGGGGCGAACTGAATAGCCTAAACCTCACCGGTTGCCTGAAAACCAGCGACGGCAATCTGGACCTGGTGAACAGGCTTGCCGCCGCTGGTATTCGTGCAATTTCGGGATGGATACAGGATGAAAATCTGTCCGACACCCGATCCCGGCGCCGCTACGAAGCTATTGATGCCTGTAACAAATAATCCCTTGGATATTTGCTACTTCACTATCACGCGCACTCTTGCCAGATTACCGATCCGCGTAAACTCCGTCGTGCCGTCCCCCTCTCGCTGGGATGTCACACGGAGCACGGGATAGTAGGTGCCAGGTTTCGAGTAGACGAATGTCTTGTGTACAGCGAGCGTCTCTGACGGCTGGTGAGGAAGTGGCGCGTCTGAAAAATCATCGTTACCCGTTTGACTCCATTCTGTTTTCACGATTTTGCCTGCAGAAGGAGGGACTGAAATGTCACCAAGAAGCGTGATGGGCTGCCCGACCTTGGCAATGATTCTCTCACCGCTCTTGGACGTAAGTTTTACGACAAGCTGGATGCCTTGTCTGACTGGCGCATCTGCAGGTAATGAGACCTGCCCATTATTGACTGCATATCGAGTGGAGGGAGGCGGCTCTATACCGTTTTCCACCCAAGCGCTTACGTCCCTGACGGCTTGTTCGAGGATGCCGTTGTAATCGATGAGTCTCACAAACTGATTGTCAGCCGAGCCCGAGGCAACAACACTGCCATCCAAATGGTCTGCGTTGTCGTTTAACCAGATTCGCACCTTCGCGTCGTACTGATTGCCCTCTCCTGCCTCCAATCGCCGGCCATACCAGTCGGCATCCCAAGGGTAGGCATCGACATCAAGTGCATTGGCGATCACTATCATCTTGCTGTTTATCTTGCCGGTAAAGCTACCGCCTCCGCTGACACCGGCGCTGATTATTGAGCCTACGTCCTGGGGGCGTTGCGGGTAGCGCGGTGAACCGTTTGCATTGCGAAATTGATCCCACACAGTAAATCCACCAGAAGCCGGCACCTGATGCCGATGGTAGGAGGTCAGCGCAATTGCCCAGCGATTGTCGACACGAACCCTGGTCCCTTGTTTTAGGATGTTGAGCGTATCGGCTTGATCTTGGGCGGACAGAGTAATGACCCCATGCTCAGCATCTAACGACCCAAGCAATTTTCGGTTGCCCTCTTCTGCTCCTTCGAGAGTAAAATCAAACCAAGCGCTGTTTTTGAAGTGTGGCAGCCCTGCCAAGTGCAAGCGCAAAGGCTTGCCAGCTGAGTCACGATCTATCTTTTGGACCGACAATACGCGGTCAATCTTCGCCCTTCGTACAAGATTGCCCAGAGGGGATTGCTCGCTACCGAGGTAGCCAGGTTTATTCCAGAAGTCATCTGCATAGCCGGGGTCGATGCCTTTGACCGAACTGGCAAATCCCAGTAAACCCTGCGGGTCGTTGAGGCCCAGGATGTATGCGTAATTATCCCACCCGCGCAGGGGTACCCCCATTGCCGTGACTTCCGCAAGAACCTCCGCCTCAGTGGCGTCAAGTCCTGCAAAAGGATTGCCGCTGCCGCCAGGTCGCATAGCGTCGGCAATCAGTGGCGCCTTATCTTCGAGTACAAGACGTGCGAAAGCACGCACAAAGAAATTGGTTGGAATGGAGGTTGGGACGCCAATGACGAACGGCACGGCGCCGTCCCATACCCCCGACGAGTTCTCGGCTGCAGCGATAGTCAGATAAGAACCACCGCTTCCACCGTAGATATAGCCGTGGATCTGAGAAACAGGCAATCCATAGTATTCGCCAGCGACCACTTTCGAGAACTTCGAAGCTGCTGCGTTGGCGCGGTAGCCAGAGGGCGCAACAGTGTCCACGGTATAGGCACCGCTGTCGGCACCAAATGTGATTACGTGGTCCGGAACGCTACCATCCCCCAATGGATATACCTTGTGGAAAAAACGCCCCTTCCATTGGGCTTTCGGCGGGAAAAAAAAGCTGAATTTAACATCGGTGCCTTCGAAGTGCCCGGAAACGCGGTGCGTCAGAACAGGGCTTTTCAAATCTTCCCGGCGATCTATTACTGGACGATCAAACTGCGGATCAATGCAGTCTTGCGTGATGAACATTATCCCGCCCGGTGGGGTTTCACACGTCTGGGATTGAGGCGCTGCCGAGGCAATTGTGGCCAGCCCGCTTAGCAATACCGCGATGGCCAGTGCTACATATCTGGAAGCAACGGACTTCGTATCGGCACTGGCAACGCGGTGGGAAGCTTTGCAAGGCGGGGAATGCCCCAAGGTCAGGTTTTTTGCGATATCCATAGTGGCTGTCAAATCCTCAGGCGCACCAATGACGGCACGCCGACACGTACGAGTTAGAGTTTGTAGTTCAATGTCATGAGCGTGTTACGCGGTGCACCATAGCTCACAGTGTCGAAATCCCCTTTCTGCGTTGCGTATTTTTTATCAAACACGTTATTGACATTGATTGACACGTCCATGCTATTTGTCAGTTCATAACGCGCCATCAGTGACGTCAACGCATAAGGATCTTGCTCGGCTACCCGCGTGCTGGTACTGCTGCTCAAGAAGCGGCTTTGCCATCTGACGCCTCCGCCCAGCGTAAGTTTCTCCAGCATTCCGGGTAATCTGTACGTCGTGAACATCTGAGCGGTAGTGCGTGGCACCTGTGCG
This sequence comes from Pseudomonas sp. Leaf129, assembly GCF_001423465.1. NCBI lineage: Bacteria > Pseudomonadati > Pseudomonadota > Gammaproteobacteria > Pseudomonadales > Pseudomonadaceae > Pseudomonas > Pseudomonas sp. Leaf129. The sequence continues at coordinate 88,732 of NZ_LMOC01000011.1, forward strand.
TTAAGCCTGGCGTCGTTCGCATCTTTGGCTGTGAAAGCGGCAACGCCGGCGTAGATGTTCCAATTGGCAACAACCTCCCCCTGTATGTCGAACTCGATTCCGCGGGATTTGGTGCCATCAACACCTTTATAAGCTTGCGCACCGCTTGGCGTAAGAAGGCTGCCATCCCTTTGTGCTGCGTTGTCCAGCTCGGTATCAAACAATGCGACAGACGCCCCCAGTCGCCCGTCCAGGTATTCAGCCTTGATACCAATCTCTTTGGTCTTCCCTTCTGTCGGCGTGAGGACGTTACCGTTGCTGTCTCGGAAGGATGTTTGCGGATTATAGATGCCGGTATAGCTGACATAGACGGAATAGGTACTATTAATGTCGTATATCAAACCTGCATAAGGCGTAAACTCATTACTCTTCTTATAACTGAACGGTGTCCCGCCTGCGGTCTCGTCAATCTCGTAACGGTTGAAGCGCCCACCTACTATTAACTTCAATGGATCGGCCAACGAGAATCTCGCTGTGCTATAGAAGCCGCTCTGCTTAACCTCGGTGTTGGTCGGTATTGACGTCATTGCGTCAAAGTCAGGCTTGGGGAAATGGCTGTTCCAATCGTAGATATTGCTGGGTGTAAACCCTGCAAAAAAGGGGCTGACATCGTCTTTATTGGAGGTGTATCGAGAACTCATCCCGCCCACTACCAGGTCATGCTGGCGCCCCATTAAAACAAAAGGACCCTTCGCCATCACATCAAAGGTGGTTTGACGGCTTTTACCTTCGCCGGCCAACGCAACCGGATAAGCGCCATTGGGAAAAGTGCCTAATCCAGATTCCTGGTCGGGTGTACCAGAACTGCCCATTAGCTGGGTGTCATACTGGGTACGGTACTGATTCATGACAGCGTTAACTTTCCAACCGTTATCAAATCGGTGTTCCAGTTCGGCAAAAGCACTCTTGCGGGTACTGTCCCAGCGGTTCCAGTCCGCTGCCACAGATTTGGAGCGCGACCATTCTGCCTCTGAACCATTGCTGAACCATAGGGGGGTTCCGCCCCAAGTCGGTCGCTTCGGGGAACTGTTCTGATAGTCGTACCCTATATCGAGGGTGGTATCGTCGGTGAGATCTGCCTCAATGATCCCGTAGAACGCTTGCTTTTGTGATTGATAGCCATCGAGGTAAGAATGGCCATCGTTATTGACCCCCACCACACGTGCCCGGACACGACCGTCTGTTGTCAACGGTCCGGAAATATCCCCCATCTCTCGAAAGCTGTCCCACGATCCGGCGCTTATGGATGTGGAAGCTGAGAACTCTGACGTTGGTCTTTTGCGGACCAAGTTGACTGCGGCCGACGGATTGCCTGTGCCGGTAAGAAGACCGTTAGCGCCGCGCACTATCTCGACACGGTCGTAAAATGCGGTTTCCAGATCACTGATACCGCTACCGTTGACAACGTCGCCGATGATGGCCGGTACGCCGTCATACTGGATGTTGTCGATCAGAAAGCCCCGGGAATAGAAACTCGTGCGTTGGCTGTCTGACTGGTAAATCGAGATGCCAGTGGTGTTCTCCAGCACCCCCTGAACTGAATCCAGTTTCTGATCGTCCATGCGCTGACGTGTTACCACGGAAACTGATTGCGGCGTCTCGCGCAGCGTTAGCGGCAAGCGAGTGGCGGCGGTGATCCGGCCAGTGGTGTAAAGTCCTGTTCCTTCTGTCGTGGTGGCATCGGATGTTCCTGTTCCGCTTATCGTCAACGATGGGAGGAGCATGACCTCCTGAGACGAAGTGCTTTCATCTGCGTCGACGCTCTCCTTCGCCATCACACCACTCGTACTACCTAAAAACACAAGCAGCGCTGCAGCAGCTGGTTTTTTTATCAAACTCTTTGGCACGCAGTGGCTCCTTCCACCACAGTAAGTCAACGAACTCGACACTGGCCATTCCTTATCAAGAAAAAACAGACGACGATCGACCATCGAGAAGCGGATTTGAAGGCCGACTACTCAACCGAAATCAGACCGGGAGGGGAAAACAAGCGAGGAATAAATCTCAAGTGTAACTGATTAGCATTCGCCGCTGCGCAGTCTAGCCACAGTTAGCCATTGCCAGATATCGAGGGCGGGCCAGATTATCTTTCAGTTCAGCCAATCTTTGCGGCGAGGCTTTTGGGGGAGGGATTGAGCGTAACCACCTTGGGGCAGGTAATCGTAGACCAGCATAGAGCGCTGTACCGCGCTTAAAAGAGCGAGTAGCGCTGTTGGCAGATCTTTAAATGTTTTGAGCACTAGGACACAGAGCTCGCAATGGCCTTGTTGTTTCAAAAATTGGGCGCACGAGTTGCGCGCGCATCTTCTCTCCGACCGCTTACTGGCAGCTGTCAAGCGTCCCCAGGCAGCAAGATCGCAGGCACATGCGAAGCGTCACCCTCAGTAAGACTACTGGAGCGGGTGGAGAGATATTGCACAGGAGGCTTACCTACGGTTTTGCGGAACATGGTGATAAAACCACTAGGACCTTCATAGCCGAGCTCCGATGCAACCGCTTGCACGCTCTCTCCTTTGATCATACGTTGCAGTGACAGAATCACATGCAACTGCCGACGCCAACGGCCAAAGCTCATCCCTATTTCCTGCAGCAACAGCCGACTCATACTGCGCTCACTCATGCCAATGCGTGAGGCCCAATCCTGCACCGAGATCTTAACCGCAGGATCGGCCAAGAGCATTTCAGCGAGTCTACGCAAACGCCTGTCGCGAGGCAGCGGCAAATGCAGATCCTGCAAGGGAGCTGCCGACAGTTCGTCCAATAACGTTGCTATCAGGCGGTCCTCGCGCGCGCATGAGGCGGTGTCTTCCGAAAATGCCGCCGCCTTTAGCAGCAATTCACGCAACAGAGGGGATACCCCAATCGTGCAGCAACCTCGCGGGAGATCGGGGGCTGCGTCCGGTTCGACAAACAGGCAGTAACACTCTGTTTCCCCCGAGCCACGTGTCGCATGAAGCAAACCGCCAGGTATCCATACGGCACTTTGCGGTGGAACGATCCAGATTCCATCTTCAATTTCACAATTGAGAACACCGCGCACGGAATAAAGCAGTTGCGCCTTACGATGTTGATGACTCGCTTGCTCCCAGTTCTTGCTAACCATCGAAGCGCTAAGCGCAACCACGGGCCGAGAAATGCTATCGACATCCCATCTGGTAACCGTGCCTTCATTAGCAGTGCTCGCCATAGCTACCATGCCCCCTTTTTTTGCCAGTTACAAAAAAAAAACTGGCTGATTCAAACAATAATGTGGCCGGCCTGTGCAATTACGCCGACTCGCTCACAGGGTATCCTGAAATGGCAGGACATCCCAGCGGTTTGGCGACTCGTCGAAGGACTATAAAGATGCGTATAGATGCCACCCAATTCCCGTTCGTTTGGTTGCAAAAAAACACTTTGGGCGATACTCAAGAGAAGTCGCTTGCCGAGTTCGAAGACTTGCTTGCACGCGATGAAGCCTTCGTCCTCTTAAGCCACGAAGGCCTGGGTAAGGAGCAACCGGCACATACACCAGACGAAAAGAAACAAATGGCTTTGTGGATGAAACGGCATAAAACGCTGCTCAAGAAGTATGTAAAAGCCTCGATTCAAATCGAGTCAAATTTCACCAAGCGTATAGCGGGCAAAACGTTCGCAATTGTTTATGAAAAATTCTGGGGCTATCCTATGATTATGACCGCTACGGAAAATGAGGCCTTGACGCTGGCGAAAAAATTATTGGACCCCGAGCCCTAGAAATCGGGAAGCATCAGAAAAAGTAGCGGTATGTCTAACGCCGTCCACTTATTAAGGAAAGGATTGAGGGGCGATTTGTAGCAGCAAAAAACGAATAGCTAATGAAACCGGTTTCATCAACCTCATTGGCGCTGGAGTACCGACGAATCAACGCATTGCGTTTGCGATGAAGTGGCCAGGGTCGGCGCCCAAGATCCAGTCGCTAATGGGCTCGCTATGGGTCAGGTTGAAACATTGCGATTAGCAGACGCAGAACAATTTTTTGTACCAGACGCCCACCTGAGTCCGCTTTTCGTTGGAGGCAAATCACCGTGGTCGACTCGGGATTAAAAAAAGCCCCACGTGTCTTCCAGGCCTCCAGACCAACGAGACCATCGAATGTGACAAGCCCTTGACATCTAGTACCGATCGTTCCAAGATGATTTTCAATCGAAGCTCGTTTACAACAGAAGGCTTATTGCACATGAAAAAAATAAGAGGTATTGAACAGCTGCTACTGGTTTGCGTTCTTCTGTTAGGCGTGGAAAATGCTACCGCCAACCAATCAGCCAAAGTCCTCAATCTTACTTTTCATGTATTCACCTCAGAAGACGATGGTTTTTTTGATAACTCAGTTATTGTTGAAGGCGCCAACGAGCTTCTGTTAATTGATGCACAACTGACTAGAGCGAACGCACTTAAAGTTCTTGACTTGATACATTCTCTAAAAAAGAATCTTAAGACAATTTATATTACTCACGAGCATGCAGACCATTTCCTGAGCTTGGAAGTTTTCAAAGATGCTTTTCCACAGGTCGAGGTTTTAGCTAATTCCAAGGTTGCGAATCGTATAGATGAAGTATACAAAGACAAACTTGAAAAGTGGCAAGGTATATATGGGGCGGCAGCAGCCACGCGCCAAATCCCTATAACGAGGTATGATGGCAGCCAACTCAGGTTTGAAGAAACGCACATCGAGATTCATAAACATCTCCAAGGAGACACTGATGAGAATTCCTACCTTTGGTTTCCTAATGAGCGCGTGGCGATAGTGAGTGACATGGCTTATGACGAAATGCACGTCTATACCGTGGAAACAACTTGTGAGACCCGAAAACTCTGGATTAAAAATCTTGAGGCGCTTGCAAAGCTGAACCCCAACATTGTTATTCCGGGACACAATTTTCCTAATAAAAAGCTGGACGCCTACAGCGCGATAAATTTCACCATCCAATATCTTTTAGTGTTTGAGGAAACACTTTCAAAATCAAATAATCGTGCAGAGTTTCAAAAACGAATGAAAGATAAATATCCAGACGCTGAGCTTTTCTTCGGCGTTGAAAGAGCAGCGACAAAATTCTTCAGTCAATAGTCTTGTCTTGTGATGCACTTACGCTGTTGACAGTGATCACCCCCACACAAACATACTGCAGTCGATGGCTGGTACGTAGAAATGCACAGGGGTAGGTTAATAACATCACCGCACACGCTCTTCACTACGTGCCATCACGCGATAAATCCAGAGCCATATAATATATAAATATTTTTTATATATGATCTTTAGGCCATGCCAACATGGCGAGATCAATGAGGCGGGCAAGTGTCTGACTATCAGCCCCAACTGAGGGCAGACTTACAACGGTCTGTAATATCCCAAAATAATACCAAGCCAGCAGATCCACGTCGACGCTCTCCTCAATCTCACCCTCTAGCTGCCCATGATTCAGAATCTCCAGAAAAATCTGCTGCTGCCGGCAAGCCGCAGCGTTTGCGGTTCTCTTTCCAAGGCCAGTGAGGTCTTCTTGCTCGGCGTTACTGCGAGATATTAAGCAACCAGAGAGACGCTTAATGTCAGATTCCTTCGGAAGAAACTCGTGTAAAAGTGCTTCTATGCTCGCTTTGGTGCTCGGAACTCGGGTCGATTTCATCCGCGCCAATACACGGTCGGTATACCGCTGTAGAGATTCGTTGAAAAGCCCATCCTTATCATGGAACCGCTGGTACAGGCTTGAACGAGACAAACCCGTTGCTTCGGTCAGATCGCTAACAGACGCATTTGCATACCCGTGGCGCCAGAAAACATCTGTCGCAGCTTTTAGGACTGCATCCTCATCATATTGCGGTTTACCGCTCATAACTCCTCCTTTGACAACATGGAACGATCAGTCCAGTATGGCTGGACTGATCGTTCCAATATAGAGGGAGATTATACTATGCTCAATCAATCGACTAATCGGACGCAACCACTCAGCATCGCTGTTGCAGGCGCGACGGGCCGCATAGGAAGTCGATTAATCAGTCAGTTAGCGCAAGACCCGGTCACCATACTGGCGCTCACACGTCGAAAATTGTCGACCTTCCTGCCAGGGGTGGCCTCTGCTGAGCTGGATTTTGATCAGCCGTCAACGCTCAGGAAAGCGCTTGTCGGTGTAGAAAAACTCTTCATCGCTCACGGCACTTCACCACAACAAGTCGCCAATGAAATTGCCCTCGTTGACGCTGCCGTAGAAATGGGCGTGCAGCACATCGTAAAGCTTTCGGTGATGGGGCCATCGACCCCAATCAATCCATTTGCTTGGCATTCGGTAATAGAGGCACATCTGGGCCAACAACCTATCGCTTCTACCGTCCTGAGACCTACAACGTTCATGGACGTACTCAAGCGCGCAGGCAACGCTATTGCGACGGGCACTTGGGTCGGTGCCGCAGGCAATGGACGTGTGAATCTGATAGACACTCGAGATGTAGCGGACTCGGCACGTATAGCATTACTGGAAGAGGTAACAGAAGGCTCGAAACGTGCCTATCACCTGACGGGACCTCGAAACTGGACAATGCCGCAAGTCGCCGAGGAATTATCCGGCCTGTTAGGCTATACAGTCACCTATACCGATCAATCTCCCGCCGCACAATATGCTGCATTAATAACAGACGGACTGTCCCCTTTTGTCGCTGATCTTCTTGTGGGACTTGATCGCATTTTCCATGAGTCCATATTGATCGAAAGAACCTTTACCGTGGAAGAGTTGATCGGTAAGCCCCCGCGCTCGCTCTCCGCCTGGCTCCTTGAGAACGTTGATGTCTTCAGATCGGAGTTGCCTGTCACCAAATAGCCAAGCATCGTCTAGTTTCGCAAACCCATATTGTTTAACAGAGCACCTGTGAGATAGCAGCATTTGCTGGTGCTATGCAGGCGAGGTCGATATTACCTATAGGTTGATTTTAATGAGAGCGTTCAAACATCCGGAAGCCAAGGAGTTCATGCTTGAGCGTATTCTGTATGCTTTAATTGATCCTGTACGAATGGAGATTATTCGCCATCTCGCCGACGTGAGTGAAGCGACTTGTGGTGAGCTAGATGGCGGTCGACCTAAATCAAGCGCATCTCACCATTTCAGAGTCCTCCGTGAGGCGGGATTGATGCGCACGCGCAGCGTTGGTGCAACCCATGTAAACGCCCTTAGAAAGAACAATATTGAAATACGCTTTCCAGGACTGCTTGACTGCATACTCAGTCATTCCACTTCGACGTCCTGATCTTTCTTAGGGTCAATAGCCAGGGGCCAACCGACGCGCGCTGCACGGAGGAGGCTGGCCTTAACAATTAAACGATGAAATGGGGCAATTACGAGGATGTAGGCCCGGCCTATAGGGTTGTGGCAGTGGACCACTGTTGAAAACACGAGTTGTCGACTGCCTTCTGGCTCCTCAGCGCACAGGATCGATATCCGGAAGTCGAGATGCTTGTCATCCTCTCCTAGCAGGATTTCAGTCTGGTTCGTGCTGTAAACTTTGAACACTCCAATCCGATTAGCAAGTGATCCTAAATGTTTGGCTGTCTTGAGCCCAAAACGCCCAACGATAGTGTCCCGAACTTTTATGAGCCATCCGACCCAGGCCGGCCGGTGAGACAGAATGAATCGAGCTAGTAATTCTGGACTGCTGGAAGTGTCAGCAGGGAGCCGAATTGCAAAAGCGTCCGCTAGGTTCAGCGACTTGTAAAGATGGGTAATCCCAGATCTTGAAGGAATTGGCACGGACGTAATTAACTCGAACTCACGGGGCATTGGATCTCTCCTGAAACTTCAAACGAAAACTTGGCGTACATTGGTCGAAACCGCACCTTGCACGATGAGTGGCAGGACTTTGAAAATAATGCACACATAATATCCAGGATCAAAACCTGCTGCCTTAGTTAAATGCCGCCACTCTGTTTATCAGCGAATATTTTAACGACTTACGCCTATATACAGATAGCGCGATCTGGCCAATCTATTGCTCATTTCAGCCAATTACTGAGGCTGTCGATCTCATCTGTCAGAATTAGTCCAGCTAAACCCGTCGTCACCAATAATATGCCCCACGCATTTAATCAGTCTTGGCTAATCTTCACTGCTAAGCTTCTACTGGCCTAACCCATTTCTATATGGAATTCATATTAGCCGTGCGACCAACGTTTCGTTGGTCTATAAGCGTTGGAAAAACATCAGAGCAGTACAGAGATTTTCTGTTGAGTCCCATCTGGAGAGTATTATCAGATATTTTAGCATAAAAGTGGCCGACGCTATTGATATGGTCCAGCAACCTGGTACGGCGCCAGACTTAATCATCGCGAACCGTATCAAGAAACTCGTGTCTTTTATAGGTCAGCCGCTTTGGTTGCCATTCGAAGCGATTCAACCCACCGAGACTGATACTGGATAAACAGCCTCGTCCAGGATCATGACGTGATACGACCCCAAGTCAGACTCGAATCCTCCCAGCTTCGGCGTCATCCAGCCTTGCGGCTAATGGTATGCTTCAACCGCTGGTAGGATTTCGCGCACCAGGTCCTTGTCGAGCTTCATGCTCAGGAAAGGCATTTTGGAAGTGTCGAAAATAGGCTTCTACAATCTCAGGCGGAGGCGGTGTCCAGCCTTCATGCTCACGTAACAGGTGAGTTCGTGGAAACTGGCCTTCATCAAAATCCGAAAGACCTGGAAACCTTTTCGCGTTCAGATTGCCTCGCAATTGCTGAATACCATCCTCCGTAGCGGCCTCAAAGATATCGGCTTGTTGATCAGCGATTGACGGCAGCGGTATGTCGATCTTCATATTGATCCTTTGGGTTTGTAGCGAGAAGTAGGGGCTTTACGGCCCCTTTCTTCACCGTGGTGACAGCTCGATACTTCGAACGTCTGAAACACGGATATTGACCAAGCTCAACGTCCTAGTAGCTATCTGCTTCCAGTGCCCTGAGTGATGCACATGCATCAGGGCGTAGAACAGGTAGCCAGGTAACAGCAGGTCGATTCGATCAATCCGACTCCAACGTGCTCTGGATTGAACACTCGAACCGGTTCGCCGCATCGCTCTGCTGAGCCTCGACGCACGATCCAAAAATGAGCTTCTGGAAAGTTCGTCCGGATGGTCGCTATCGCAGCTAGTTTCGAGGCTTGCCCGCGAGGTTTGTGCCCCGGTTCTACCTGGCACTCTGCGTCCTAAACTTCGCGGGCAAGCCTCGCTCCAACAGGACTTGCATCAGACAAGACGGGTGGGCGTCAGCCGACTCGCGGTATAGACTCCAAATGTACTGTCAGTCTCGGTCGGTCTTATGAAAGCACCCATTGCGCTTTACGAAACTGAACGACTTCAAGCGCTCCGCTCGCTTGAAATTCTCGATACACCCACTGAAGTCTCGCTGGACCGGATCACCCGGCTGGTTGCCAGGGTGCTGAATGTGCCCATTGCGCTGGTCACGCTGGTTGACGAAAAACGCCAGTGGTTCAAGTCCCGTGTCGGTGTGGAGATTCTTGAAACGGCTCGCGACGACGCGTTCTGCGCCCACGCGATTCTCCAGGACGAGCCGATGGTGGTGTCCGACGCCACGTGCGACGCGCGCTTCAGCGACAACCTGCTGGTCACCCAGGCCCCTCACATCCGTTTCTACGCCGGCGTGCCGATCTGAACAATCTCGAACCAAGACAAAAAAAGAAAGCAGAGCACTAGGCCTAAGGCCTAGTGGTCTGCTGTTCTTACGTCTGTTTGATAGGGCAAGCCTATGCCGCCCACTCCTCCATCATTACCCGACGCTTGCCAAAGAGATCCGTTCGGAAGTAAGCCGCATCGGCGTTGCCCTGTCGGTTATGCGCCAGAGCCTGCTCGCAGACTTCACCAGGATAGCTGGTCGATTCAGCTGCCCAGCCTTGAAAGGTCGACCGAAACCCATGCATTGTTAAATCACTGCGGTTCATTCGGCGGAGCGTCATCAGCATTAGAATGTTTGAGAGGTGGCTTCGTGCCTTTGCCACTGGAAATAGAAAATCCGAACCGGCAACGCGCTTTAGACCTTCGATAATGCACATGCAGCGGTACACGCGGTACTTTTCGTGCTTTCATTCGTACAGTAGCTATCTTCCACACCCGATTTTTGCGGTCTATCTCAGCTCAGGTTGCCCCAAGCGCTGTCCTTAGGTCAGTGTATCGGTAGAACTTTTCTGTCCCGGTTTGCCTTGGTGGCTGACACAGAAAGATTACCTGTAGCCGCTTCTTGAATGTGTTCGCTCCACCAGGCCATCATTGGGCGTCTGCGGTCAATGTAGTCGGCCCGGTTGTAGGCGCTACGGACTTCGTCTTTGTCGACGTGGGCAAGCGCTACCTCAATCAATTCAGGTTCCCAGCCGTGCTCATTAAGGATGGTGCTTGCCATAGAGCGCATGCCATGGCTAACAAGGCGCCCTTCGAATCCCATGCGCTTTAGCGCCATGTTAGCGGTCTGGCTGTTACAGTGGGTGCGAGGGTTACGGTCTGCAGGAAATACGTATTCCCTGTGCCCGCTATAGCGCTTGATCACTTCCAGCAATCCCATGGCCTGCTCCGTGAGCGGGATAATGTGAGTGCGGCGTTTCTTCATGCGTTCAGCTGGGATTGTCCAGATTCGCTTTTCGAAGTCGATGTCGACCCAACGGGTGGTTGCAGCCTCCGCTGGCCGAGTCATGGTGTGAAGCTGCCACTCTATCAAACATCGCGTAGTCCTTTTAATGCTGGCATTGGCAACGGTTACCATGAGTTCTTTCAGCTCATCAGGAGCGAGTGCTGCCATGTTTTTCTTTTTCGGCTTTTTGAAGACCGATCGGATCCCGCTGAGTGGATTCGAGTGAATCAAGCCAGAGTTCACACCGTAAGTCATTATTTCGTTGAGACGCTGACTGAGTCGTTTGACGGTCTCGAGACTACCCTTGGTTTCGAGGGGCCTCAGCAGTTTGATGACCGCCGGGGCAGTCATCGCTGAGATCGGGGTAGTGGCTAAATCGGGAAACACATGCAGGGTCAGAGAGCGCCATATGTCTTCTGCGTAAGCAGTAGTAACGGAGTCCTTCTTAAGGTCGAACCACGCGGAGGCCACATTTTTGAAGGTGTGCTCCGTGGCCGCTTTTAGCGTTCGCCGATCGGCGTCGCGCTTCTCTTTTGGGTCCAGGCCCTGAGCGACCAGTTCCCTGGATTCCACGGTCCGCTTTCGCGCCTGAGCCAAACTAACTTCGGGAAAGGTCCCGAGGCCCATGTTGACCCGCTTTTTGGTCGCCGGATGGATGTAATTGAAATTCCACAGCTTCGAGCCATTGGCCCTTACCCTCATCTGCAAGCCGTCGCCATCAGAGAGGATGTAGTCCTTTTCCTTCGGTTTAGCTGCTTTGACCTTGACGTCTGAAAGCCGCGTGGCTTGGGCACCCATGGTGATCTCCAGCGCTGTGTGTATTCCAAAAAATATCAGTGGAAGGCTTGGAATACCACCTGGAATACACGGTTTGATGGATGTGGTCGGATCTCTTCGGACGCCGATGGACCTGAAATCCCCGTATTTACTGGATTTCAGGCACAAAAAAAGACGCCCTTGGACGTCTTTAGATGTAAAAGTGGTGGAGCCGGGGGGATTTGAACCCCCGTCCGCCAGTACTCCGCTGTCGGTACTACATGCTTAGCCGTGTCTACTGAGTTAATCCGCAGCCGCCCGACTGGCAGGGTGCATTGGACGAGCTGTGTAAGTTTTAGTCGCTTTGCCCACAGCGTGCTACACGACGATCCTGTTCTGCGTGACGATCACTTTGGGTTTACAGGCATCCCCTGATGATCGCTGGCACCGAAGTAGCCAGAAGAGCGGCTCAGCTACCGTTAGGCAGCGAGAGCTTGGCCCTCGTAGGTTTCGTCATTGGCAACTATAGAAAGTTGCAACAGTGGATTTACGACTTCTGTTACCAAGTCGGCATGCACCTAAAGTTTCGCAACCGGCGTCGAATCCTAATCGGCCCCAGTCCCTGCGGTTAGGCAGGGGAGACGTAGTCTACGTCATTTTGCGGCGTCAGGCCAACCCTATGGTTGGCTTGGCGGTCAGCCTTTGCTTTTCTGAGCGTCCATCAGGATGTTCATGGCATCGGTGGAGTGCGAGATGCAGGCTTTTTCGTCCTTGGCAGCGTGGGCGGCCATGGCTGCTTTGTACGCGTCGTCGTATTGGCTTTTGGCAGGGTCGCCCAGTTGCATGGAAGTGGTCTTGGCGTCGTTCAGCTTCTGCATGTTGACGGCGCACAGGTCTTCAGCTGCGAACACAGGGGATGCTACCAGGGCGGAGGCTACGATCAGGCCGGACAGATAGGTACGCTTCATAAGAATCTCCTTACTCAAGGTGGACTCGGCGCTCCTCGGTAGGATCGGCGTCCGCAGTCAGAAATAGCCCGATTGCTTGCGGGCCTGATGAATGGACTTCGCGCCAATGCAGGGGTTCTGTACAAAACGTATGCGGATGTAAAAAAATTTAAGAAGCACCAAAAGGGGGCATAATAGCCCCCAGGTTTGGTGTGATAGACGTAGATCGGCTGCCGATCAGTGCACCAGCATGCCGGTGAACCAGTACGCTTGGGCCAGGGTAATCAAGCCGATGATGGTGGCGAACAACAGACTGTGCTTGAGCGTGAAGCGCAGCAGGTCGGACTCACGTCCCACCAGCCCGGTGGCGGCGCAGGCGACGGCGATGGACTGCGGCGAGATCATTTTGCCAGTCACGCCGCCGCTGGAGTTGGCGGCCACCATCAGCACGTCACTCACACCCAACTGGTGCGCGGTGGTGGCTTGCAGCGAGCCGAACAGGGCGTTGGACGAGGTGTCCGAGCCGGTGAGGAATACACCGAGCCAGCCCAGGAACGGCGAGAAGAACGGGAATGCGGAGCCGGTACCGGCCAGGACCAGCGCCATGGTGGAGGACATGCCCGAGAAGTTGGTGACGAAGGCGAAGGCCAGCACCATGCCGATGGACAGGGTCGGCCAACGCAGTTCGAACAAGGTTTCACCGAACGTCTTGAACGCGGTCTTGATGTCGATGCGCAGCACCATCATCGAGATGATCGCGGCAAACAGAATCGCCGTGCCGGTGGCCGAGATCGGGTCGAACTTGAACACGGCAGGCATTGGTGTGGCGGTGGCGACGATGGGCGCGGTCTTCAGCACCAGTTGGTCCAGGTGCGGGATGGCGAAGTTGAAGACGAAGTTGTACATGGCGCCGCCTGGAGCGAACATCGCCTTGAACGGCTTCAGGGTCCAGATGGTGACGAGTACGGTCAGGATCAGGAACGGCGACCAGGCCTTGAGGATCTGCCCCAGGCTGTAGGGCGTTGGCGTCGAGCCACCAACGGTGCTGGCTTTGCCTGTTGGCCCGCCGCCCATCACGGCTGCGCCACCGCTGACGACGACCGTTTCGCGGCTGGCCGCGCGCTTGGGTTGCCAGACTTTGAGGAACAGGGTCAGGCAGACGATGCTGGCCAGGGCCGAGGTGATGTCGGGCAGTTCCGGGCCGATGAAGTTGGAGGTCAGGTACTGCACGATGGCGAAGCTCAGGCCTGCGACCAGCGCCGCGGGCCAGGTTTCCCGAACGCCGCGCAGGCCGTCCATGATGAACACCAGCCAGAACGGTACGATCAGCGACAGCAACGGCAGTTGGCGGCCGGTCATGGCGCCGATCTTGAACGGGTCGATGCCGGTCACCTGACCCGCGACGATGATCGGGATGCCCAGGGCGCCGAAGGCCACCGGCGCGGTGTTGGCGATCAGGCACAGCCCTGCGGCGTAGAGCGGGTTGAAGCCCAGGCCCACCAACAGGGCAGCGGTAATCGCCACCGGCGCGCCGAAGCCTGCCGCCCCTTCCAGAAACGCGCCGAAGCAGAAGCCGATCAGCAACACCTGCAAGCGTTGGTCGTCGGTGATGGACAGCACCGAGCTGCGGATAATTTCGAACTGGCCGCTCTTCACCGTCAGCTTGTAGAGGAACACGGCGGCCACGATGATCCAGGCGATCGGCCACAGGCCGTACATGAAGCCGTAACCCGCGGCGGCCAGCGCCATGTCGGCGGGCATGCCATAGGCGAAGATGGCCAGGATGATGGACAGCGCCAGCGTGATGCTGCCGGCGATGTACCCCTTCATGCGAAATACGGCCAGCGCCAGGAAGAAGAACACGATGGGAATGACGGCAACCAGGGCGGACAGCCCGAGGCTTCCGAGCGGGTTGTAGATCTGCTGCCAGGTTTGCATAAGCTGAGGCCCCTTGTTTTTTTTGGAAGGCTTGGCGCTGTCGTGCGGCTGTTTGATTGCAGAAATTGGTAATACCAATTTACAATAAATCCAAGTCAGGTTAGGGCGCAGCCGTTGGGCTGTCAATTTCCTTGTCTATGACTTTGGTCGAGTGCGGCCGAAGCAATCGTGTGTTGGAGCCACCCATGGGTATTGATCAAGTCCGCCAGCGACGTTTGTCCGATGGCATTGTCGAGCGTCTGGAAGCCATGATCCTGGAGGGCACGCTGCGTGCAGGCGAGCGCTTGCCGGCCGAGCGGGCGCTCGCTGAGCAATTCGGCGTGTCGCGCCCCTCGCTGCGCGAAGCCATCCAGAAGCTGGTGGCCAAGGGCATGCTGGTCAGTCGTCAGGGCGGCGGCAACTATGTCTGCCACAAACTGGGCTCGACCTTCAGCGATCCATTGCTGGCGCTGCTGGAAAGCAATCCGGAGAGTCAGCGCGATCTGCTGGAATTTCGTCACACGCTGGAAGCGTCATGCGCGTTCTATGCGGCGCAGCGCGCCACTGAGATCGATCGTGAACAACTGAAGTTGGCCATGGATGTTCTGGAAGACTGTTACCGGCGGGTCGACAGCGTGACGCGGGAGGAGGAGGGCGTGGCCGATGCCAACTTCCATCTGGCCATCGCTGAAGCCAGTCACAACGCGGTGTTGCTGCACACCGTGCGCGGGCTGTTCGACATGCTCAAGCGCAATATGGTGGTGAACATCGGAGGGATGCATCGGCACAGTGTCGAAACCCGCGACAAGCTCATCGCACAGCATCGGCGGCTGTTTCAAGCAATCGTCGAGGGGCAGGCAGAGCAGGCGCGGGAATTGGCCAGTTTGCACATCACCTACGTGCAGGGCGTGCTCGACGAGGCGCGGCAGACAGTGCAGCGAACCGCTCGCGCGCAGCGGCGCAACGGCTTGTGAAAGCAAGCCGGAAAACGCGGTGAAACCGGCGCTGCAAGGGCAGGTAGATCAGTCTTCCTTGCCCTTGTTGCGCACGGCACGCTGCAGCTCGCGGTTGGAATCGCGTTCGCGCTCGGTGTCGCGCTTGTCGTATTCCTTCTTGCCTTTGCCCAGAGCGATTTCGCACTTGATCAAGTGCTTGCTCCAGTAGATCGACAAGGCCACGCAGGCATAGCCCTTTTGCTGAACCTGGGCGAACAGCTTTTCCAGCTCGCGGCGGTTGAGCAACAGTTTGCGGGTACGCGTCGGGTCGGCGATCACGTGGGTGCTGGCCGTGGTCAGGGGGGTGAAGTGGCTACCCATCAGCCAGGCTTCGCCATCCTTGAGCAGCACGTAGCTGTCCACCAGTTGCGCCTTGCCGGCACGCAGGCTTTTTACTTCCCAACCGGCCAGGACCAAGCCAGCCTCGAAACGGTGTTCGATGAAGTAATCGTGTCGCGCTTTCTTGTTCTGCGCGATGGTCCCTGTAGGGTGTTTCTTTAATTTGGCCATAGGGCGCGCATTATAGGCAGTCGTTGCGCTCTCGGCTACGGTATTGCGGTGTGCTTGAGCGGTTGCAATGAATACCGGACAATACGTGATCTTTTTGGATAGCCTGCGCTCTGCCGCTGTCGACAAAGAAGCCCCATGATTTCGTTGGCGTGCCCCCTGTCTGCTGGCATGCCTACCTTATTTTCAAGGCGCCGTTGGCGTCGTCCGGCCGGCGCGTGATGCTCGCGTCCGCCGCCCAGCTTTGGAAGTGACGCTCGCATGACTACCCATATTCAACGCTCGGCTTTGCTGCCATATCCTGCTCAGGCCCTGTATGACCTGGTCAACGATGTGTCGCGCTATCCCGAGTTCCTGCCCTGGTGTTCGGCCACCACCATCCTCGAAGAAACCGACACCTTGATGCGCGCCAACCTGGACATTGCCAAGGGTGGGTTGAGTCAGCACTTCGTGACCCGCAATACCCTGGAGCCCGGTCGCTCCATCGAAATGAACCTGGAAGAAGGCCCGTTCAATCAATTGCACGGTATGTGGATATTCAAGCCGTTGGGTGAGAAGGCCTGCAAGATCAGCCTGGATCTATCCTTCGACTACGCTGGCCCCATCGTTCGTGCCACCTTGGGTCCGCTGTTCAACCAGGCTGCCAATACCTTGGTCGATGCCTTTTGCCAGCGCGCCAAGCAGTTGCATGGCTGACCAGTCGATCGAGATTGAAGTGGTCTATGCCGCTGTCGATGACCAGGCATTGATCTCGCTTCAGGTACCCGTGGGTACCACGGTGGCCCAGGCCATCGAAATGTCAGGCATCGCCGTACGATTTCCTGATGTGGATTTCTCCCAGTGTCCGGTGGGCATTTTCGCAAAGCTTGTGGATTCTCCTGCCGAATACGTGCTGCAGGCAGGTGATCGCATCGAGCTCTATCGAGCTTTGTTGGCGGACCCCAAAGAAGTGCGTCGATTGCGCGCGGCCAAGGCGGCGCAAGCGCTCAAGACACGCTGAGATGTGTTTTCTTCGCCCATGAAAAAGCCCGGCATCACCGGGCTTTTTTCGTATCGCCTGCTTACTGCGGCGAAACGTCCAGCGGCTGGGGCGTTGGGACGGGAACCGTCTTCACACCGTCCACATCGCGCTGGATGTCTTCGAGCATCGACCCAGGCTTGGGCGGCTCGTCGGCTTTCTGTGGCTCGCCCTGCTGAGGCACGACATTGGTGTCGGTATCGCTGCCCAGAATCGCCTGATCCTTGCTGACGCCAGGCATGAAATCGCCAGACAGGCCAACCAGTTGGTCGTTGCCGTTGAACAGGACACTCATGCGTTCCTGCTGACGTTCGCCGCCGCCTGGCTGCAGGCTGTACAGGTAATCCCAGCGATTGGCGTGGAACGTGTCGACCAGCAGAGGGTTGCCCATGATAAACCTTACTTGCCGACGGGTCATTCCGGGCCTTAACTGGTCTATCATGTCCTGCGTGACGACATTGCCCTGCTGGATGTCGATTTTGTAAACCCCGGGGAATGAACAACCGGCGAGTGCGAGCAGTCCCACGAAGGTGAGGCTGGTTAGCAAGTGCTTGGTGTTTTGCATCGGTGGGCGACTTCCACTATCTTGGCTGGGACAACGTAAACCCCGATCATACCCGTATTAAGAGATGCTGCGAAGCCGCATCGTTGAGAAAGCTGACCATGGTTGATAATAGCGAACTGCGTAAAGCCGGCCTCAAGGTGACCCTTCCACGGGTCAAGATTCTGCAAATGCTGGAATCGGCACAGCAACGCCACATGAGCGCCGAAGAGGTCTACAAGGCGCTGATGGAGGCTGGCGAGGATGTGGGTCTGGCCACGGTTTACCGTGTTCTGACTCAATTCGAAGCGGCCGGTCTGGTAGCACGTCATAACTTCGACGGCGGCCATGCCGTGTTCGAATTGGCAGACGGCGAGCATCACGACCACATGGTCGATGTGGAGTCGGGTGAAGTGATCGAGTTCACCGATCACGAGATTGAACGGCTCCAGAAGGAGCGTGCGATCCAGAACGGCTACGAGTTGGTCGATCACAACCTGGTGCTGTACGTGCGCCGGCCCAAGTAATCTCGGGCTTGATGCAGAAAGGCGACCCTAGGGTCGCCTTTTTTGTATGCGGTGTGTCAGTGAGGGCCTCTTCGCGGGCAGAGTCCGCTCCCACATGGAGCAAGATTGCATTGCAGCATTGTGGGAGCGGGCTCTGCCCGCGAAGAGGCCGGACCTGCCCCCATCACCCCTTGGCCGTGACCACCATCTTCTTGGCATGCGCCAATGATTCTTTGGTCAAATCGATCCCACCCAGCATCCGCGCCACTTCTTCCACGCGCTCGCCCTTGCCCAGGTTCGACACCGCTGTGCGGGTCTCATCGCTGCCACGCACCTTGTGCACGAACAGGTGATGATGCCCTTGAGCCGCCACCTGTGGCAGGTGGGTCACGGTTAGCACCTGGCCACGTTCACCCAGGCGACGCAGCAACTGGCCGACGATTTCTGCGGTAGGCCCGCCGATGCCTACGTCCACTTCGTCGAACACCAGCGTCGGAACCCGCGAAGTCTGCGCCGTGATTACCTGGATCGCCAGGCTGATACGCGACAGCTCGCCACCCGAAGCCACCTTGGCCAGGGGCTTCATGGGCTGGCCCGGGTTGGCGCTGACCAGTAGCTCGACCTGCTCCAGACCATTTGGGTGTAAATCCTCATGAGCGTTGGCGCGCAGTTCAATGGTGAAGCGCCCGCCGGGCATGCCCAGGCGCTGGATTTCCACTTCCACCGCCGAGGCCAGTTGCGCCGCCGCATGGGTGCGCAGGCCAGTCAGCTCGCGCGCTTTTTCCTGATAGTGACGGGCATAGGCCGCCAGTTCTTCACCCAGTTGCTCGATCGATTCATCGCTGGCGTTCAAGCCTTCCAGCTCTTCGAGCAAGCGGTGTTGCAGCGCCACCACTTCGGTCGGGTGCACGCGGTGTTTGCGCGCCAGGGTATAGATGGTGTCGAGGCGTTCCTCGATGTGCTGCAAACGCGCCGGGTCTGCCTCGAAGTGATCGAGAAAGCGATTGAGTTCGCCGACCGCTTCTTCCACCTGGATCTGCGCCGTGGCCAGCATCGAGGCGGCTTCGCCCAGTGCGTTCGGTGCATTGCTGACGCCGCCCAGGCGATTCAGGCTGGCGGTCAGCGCGCTGAGCACGTTGCCCGAATCGTTTTCACTGCAGTGGTCGATCACCTGGCGGCAGATGCCGAACAGTGCTTCGGCATTGGTCAGGTTCTTGTGCTCCTGTTCCAGTTGCTCCAGCTCGTTTTCACCCAGGCCAAGATTCTCCAGCTCTTCCAGCTGATAGCTGAGCAGTTGGTGGCGTGCGCGCTGCTCGTCGCCGGAATCCGACAGGCGTTCGAGTTCCTGGCGAGTCTGCCGCCATTTCTGCGCGGCCAGTTGCACCTGGCGAGCCAGGTCGCTGGCGCCGGCATATTCGTCGAGCAGGCGGCGATGGGTGTCGGTCTTGAGCAGTGACTGGTGCTCGTGCTGGCTGTGGATATCGATCAGCAGCTCGCCCAGAGACTTGAGGTCGCCCAGCGGGCAGGGGGTGCCGTTGATGTAGCCGCGCGAACCGCCTTTGGCGGTGATCACCCGGCGCAGAATGCAGGGGCCGTCGGTTTCCAGGTCGCGCTCGGCCAGCCAGGCACTGGCCTCGGGGATATCGACCAGGTCGAACGTGGCCAGAATGTCGGCCTTGTCGGCGCCGGGGCGAACCACGCCGCTGTCGGCACGGTCGCCCAGGGCCAGGCCCAGCGCATCGAGCATGATCGATTTGCCGGCGCCGGTCTCGCCCGTGATCACGCTCATCCCGCGCTCGAGTTCGAGGTCGAGATGTTCGACGATGGCATAGTTGTGTACGGACAGGTGCACCAGCATAAGACCGCCCCCAGGCATGAATGTCTGGTTATTTATACAGTGTTTCATGCAGGGCTGACAATATTCGTCCTTAGCTCGTTTTCGCCTGATCCCGAGATTTTTTATTGCTGACTCGCAAAGCTCGCGTAACGCTGCTTGTCGTCAGCCCTTGAAGCGCGGATTTGCGACCCCATATACCGGTCAGAAGCGCGAGTCGACCTCGCGGACGTAATCGAGAGGAGAGAACCAATGGCTGACGAACAGAACCTGGACGATCAGAATCTAGACGCTAATCAGGCTGCCGACGCCGGTGCCGAAGACCTCACCGCGCGCGTGCAATTGCTCGAAGAGCAGCTCGCCGCCGCCCAGGACCAGTCCCTGCGCGTAGCCGCCGACCTGCAGAATGTTCGCCGCCGCGCCGACCAGGACGTGGAAAAGGCGCACAAGTTTGCCCTCGAGAAGTTCGCCGGCGACCTGCTGCCTGTGCTCGACAGTCTGGAGCGCGGCATCGAGCTGTCCAGCCCCGATGACGAAAGCATCCGTCCGATGCGCGAAGGCATGGAGCTGACCCTGAAGATGTTCCAGGACACGCTCAAGCGTTACAACCTCGAAGCCATCGATCCGCACGGTCAGCCGTTCAACGCCGAGCATCATCAGGCCATGGCCATGCAGGAAAGCGCGGACGTCGAGCCCAACAGTGTCTTGAAAGTTTTCCAGAAGGGCTATCAGCTCAATGGACGCCTGCTGCGCCCGGCCATGGTCGTGGTCAGCAAGGCCGCCGCACCGGTTTCGCCTTCGATCGACGAGCAGGCTTGAAATCGGCCAAGTGGCCCCCATCTTAGTGTCAAGCGTTTAAGTGCTACCGCAGACAGCCACCACTGTCGCGGCAACCAAATCCAAAATTTTCGGGCCTTAGTGCCAGGAGAAGAAACATGGGCAAGATTATCGGTATCGACCTGGGGACCACCAACTCCTGCGTCTCCATTCTGGAAAACGGCAAGGCCAAGGTCATCGAGAACGCCGAAGGCGCTCGCACCACACCTTCGATCATCGCGTATGCCAACGACGGCGAAATTCTCGTCGGTCAGTCGGCCAAGCGTCAGGCGGTCACCAACCCGCACAACACCCTGTACGCGGTGAAGCGTCTGATCGGTCGTCGTTTCTCCGAAGACGTCGTGCAGAAAGACATCCAGATGGTGCCTTACAAGATTGTCGAAGCCGACAACAAGGACGCCTGGGTTGAAGTCAACGGCAACAAAATGGCTCCCCCACAGATCTCGGCTGAAATCTTGAAAAAGATGAAGAAGACCGCCGAAGACTACTTGGGCGAAGCGGTTACCGAAGCGGTCATCACCGTACCGGCCTACTTCAATGACAGCCAGCGTCAGGCCACCAAAGACGCCGGTCGTATCGCGGGTCTGGACGTCAAGCGCATCATCAACGAGCCAACTGCCGCTGCACTGGCATACGGCATGGACAAGGCGAAGGGCGACCACACCGTCATCGTGTATGACCTGGGCGGCGGTACCTTCGACGTGTCCGTGATTGAAATCGCTGAAGTCGATGGCGAGCACCAGTTCGAAGTGTTGGCCACCAACGGCGACACCTTCCTGGGTGGTGAAGACTTCGACATCCGCTTGATCGACTACCTCGTCGACGAGTTCAAGAAAGAAAGCGGCATGAACCTCAAGGGTGACCCGCTGGCCATGCAGCGCCTGAAGGAAGCTGCGGAAAAAGCCAAGATCGAACTGTCCTCGAGCCAGTCGACCGACGTCAACCTGCCGTACATCACTGCAGACGCGACCGGTCCGAAGCACTTGAACGTGAAGATCTCCCGCGCCAAGCTGGAATCGCTTGTTGAAGACCTGGTTCAACGCACCATCGAGCCTTGCCGCACCGCGATGAAAGACGCCGGTATTGATGTTGGCGCGATCAACGACGTGATTCTGGTCGGTGGTCAGACCCGCATGCCGCTGGTACAGAAGCTGGTGACCGATTTCTTCGGTAAGGAAGCTCGCAAGGACGTCAACCCTGACGAAGCCGTTGCCATGGGTGCTGCCATCCAGGGCGCCGTACTGGCCGGTGACGTGAAAGACGTGCTGCTGCTCGACGTCAGCCCGCTGACCCTGGGTATCGAAACCATGGGTGGCGTGATGACCGCGTTGATCGAGAAGAACACTACGATTCCTACCAAGAAATCGCAGGTATTCTCGACCGCCGACGACAACCAGGGCGCCGTGACCATCCACGTCCTGCAGGGTGAGCGTAAGCAAGCCGCGCAGAACAAGTCGCTGGGCAAGTTCGACCTGGCCGAGATTCCACCGGCTCCACGTGGCGTACCGCAGATCGAAGTGACCTTCGACATCGATGCCAACGGCATCCTGCACGTCGGCGCGAAGGACAAGGCCACCGGCAAGACTCAGTCGATCGTGATCAAGGCCAACTCCGGTCTGTCCGAAGACGAAATTCAGCAGATGGTTCGTGACGCTGAAGTCAACGCCGAGGAAGACCGCAAGTTCGAAGAGCTGGCCGCTGCTCGCAACCAGGGTGATGCACTGGTGCACTCGACTCGCAAGATGGTCGCTGACGCAGGTGACAAGGTCACTGCCGACGAGAAGACTGCCATCGAAGCGGCCGTCGTGGCGCTGGAAACTGCGGTCAAGGGCGACGACAAGGCAGCGATCGATGCCAAGGTCGAAGAACTGTCCAAGGTCTCCGCTCCAGTGGCACAGAAGATGTACGCCGAACAGGCCGAGAAGCCTGAAGGTGCCGCTGCTCAGCCAGCGGAAGAAGCCGGCAAGCACGACGACGTCGTCGATGCCGAATTCGAAGAAGTCAAAGACAACAAGTAATTCTTGTTGGTCGGCCGGTTGACTGTGCTCGCACGGTGACTGGTAGGATGTCGCCGCGCGGGGGCTTGCTCCCGCGTTGGCGTGTCTGGAATACACGAATTTTAACAACATGCGACAGCGATCGGATGTTGGCGGCGCGGTCAGCGGCGCCCCTGCGTGCTGGCTCCCAAAAGAGTAAAAAGACTTATGGCAAAGCGTGACTATTACGAGGTTCTAGGGGTGGAGCGAGGCTCCAGCGAAGCGGATCTGAAGAAGGCCTATCGCCGCCTCGCGATGAAGCATCACCCGGATCGCAACCCCGACAGCAAGGAATCCGAAGAAGCCTTCAAGGAGGCCAACGAGGCCTACGAAGTGCTGTCCGACGCCAGCAAGCGCGCGGCATACGACCAGTACGGTCATGCCGGCGTCGACCCGAGCATGGGTGGCGGTGGTCAGGGCTTCGGCGGGCAGAATTTCTCCGACATCTTCGGCGATGTGTTCAGCGATTTCTTCGGTGGCGGTCGTGGCGGCAATGGCCGCGGTGGCGCCCAGCGTGGCAGCGACCTGCGCTACACGCTCGAGCTGAACCTGGAAGAAGCCGTGCGCGGCACCACGGTCAGTATCCGTGTGCCGACGCTGGTCAACTGCAAGCCCTGCGACGGCAGTGGCGCGAAGAAAGGCTCGGCGCCGATCACCTGCCCAACCTGTGGCGGTATCGGCCAGGTGCGCATGCAGCAGGGCTTCTTCTCGGTACAGCAGACCTGCCCTCGCTGCCATGGCCAGGGCAAGATCATCTCCGACCCGTGCGATTCGTGTCACGGCGAAGGCCGTGTCGAAGAGTACAAGACCCTCTCAGTCAAGGTGCCTTCGGGCGTCGACACCGGCGACCGCATTCGCCTCTCCGGCGAAGGCGAGGCGGGCATGCAGGGCGGTCCGACCGGCGATCTGTACGTGGTCATCAACGTGCGCGAGCACGCGATCTTCCAGCGTGACGGCAAGCACCTGTACTGCGAAGTGCCGATCAGCTTCACCGATGCGGCCCTGGGTGGCGAGCTGGAAGTGCCGACCCTCGACGGTCGAGTCAAGCTGAAGATCCCGGAAGGTACCCAGACCGGCAAGCAGTTCCGTCTGCGTGGCAAGGGCGTTGCGCCCGTGCGTGGCGGTGGTGCCGGCGACCTGATGTGCCGAGTGGCGGTGGAAACGCCCGTCAACCTCAACCGCCGTCAGCGTGAGTTGCTGGAAGAATTCCGCACTTCGCTGGAAGGCGACGAATCCCATTCGCCGAAGGCCAATGGTTGGTTCGAGGGTGTGAAGCGTTTCTTCGGCGACCTGTAAGGCATAAGGATTCGAGCATGCGACGTATAGCTGTGATGGGCGCCGCCGGGCGCATGGGCAAGACGCTGATCGAAGCGGTCCAGCTGGCGCCCGGCGCCGGTCTGACTGCTGCGATTGATCGGCCGGACAGCACGCTGGTCGGCGCCGATGCCGGTGAGCTGGCGGCGCTGGGCCGTATCGGCGTGCCGTTGTCGGGTGACGTGGCGAAGGTGGCGGAAGAATTCGATGTATTGATCGACTTTACTCACCCAACCGTGACCCTGAAAAACCTGGCGTTCTGCCGCAAGGCGGGCAAGGCCATGGTCATCGGCACGACGGGTTTCAGTCCCGAGGAGAAGGCGTTGCTGGCCGAGGCGGGCAAGGACATTCCGATCGTCTTCGCTGCTAACTTCAGCGTCGGTGTCAACCTGTGCCTGAAGCTGCTCGACACCGCTGCACGGGTGTTGGGTGACGATGTCGACATCGAGATCATGGAAGCCCATCACCGGCACAAGGTCGACGCCCCGTCGGGCACGGCCGTGCGCATGGGTGAAGTGGTTGCCAATGCCTTGGGTCGCGACCTCAAGCAAGTGGCGGTCTACGGCCGTGAAGGCCAGACCGGTGCGCGCGAGCGTCAGACCATCGGTTTCGCCACCGTGCGGGCCGGTGACGTGGTGGGTGACCACACCGTGCTGTTCGCCGCTGACGGCGAGCGCGTCGAGATCACCCACAAGGCCTCCAGCCGCATGACGTTCGCCAAGGGCGCGGTACGCGCCGCCCTCTGGCTCGACGGCCGTGCCCCAGGCTTCTACGACATGCAGGATGTGCTCGACCTGCATTGATCCAAATGTGCCCGGCTTGCTCCTCCCGTAGGAGCGGTCATCGGCCGCGAACCAGGCGCCGCAGTCTTGCTGAAACACTGCGGTGTCTGGTTCGCGGCCAATGACCGCTCCTACAGGGGCCTCAGGCATCTCCACTTTCTCCCGCGTTGCGCAAGTCGCATTTTCCCAACACGTCACCGCATTCGCGGTAGACCAAAACCCCTCTTTTCTGTAAGCTACAGCTTTAGTGTGTCCACTAAAAGCGCGCAGATAATTCGATGAAAAGAAGCGGGGTGACGTATCCATACGGCATTCCGCTTTTTTACAACCTGCGATCGCCCTTTCAGGCTTTATTTACGGGAGGTCTTCTTGACTAAGCCAGCCATACTCGCCCTTGCCGATGGCAGCATCTTTCGCGGCGAAGCCATTGGAGCCGACGGGCAAACCGTTGGTGAGGTGGTGTTCAACACCGCCATGACCGGCTATCAGGAAATCCTTACCGATCCTTCCTATGCCCAGCAAATCGTTACCCTGACCTACCCCCACATCGGCAACACCGGCACCACGCCCGAAGACGCCGAATCCGATCGCGTCTGGTCCGCAGGCCTCGTGATCCGCGACCTGCCGCTGGTTGCCAGCAACTGGCGCAACACGCTGTCCCTGGACGAATACCTGAAAGCCAACAATGTCGTCGCCATCGCCGGTATCGATACTCGCCGCCTGACCCGCATCCTGCGTGAGAAGGGCGCGCAGAACGGCTGCATCATGGCCGGTGACGACATCAGCGAAGAGGCCGCCATCGCCGCCGCTCGCGCCTTCCCTGGCCTCAAGGGCATGGACCTGGCCAAGGAAGTCAGCACCAAGGACACCTACCAGTGGCGCTCCAGTGTCTGGGACCTCAAGTCCGACAGCCACCCCGACGTGCCCAACAGTGAATTGCCGTACCACGTGGTCGCCTACGACTACGGCGTCAAGGTCAACATCCTGCGCATGCTCGTCGAGCGCGGCTGCCACCTGACCGTGGTGCCGGCGCAAACCCCGGCCGCCGATGTGCTCGCCCTCAACCCCGATGGCGTGTTCCTGTCCAACGGCCCTGGCGATCCGGAGCCCTGCGACTACGCTATCCAGGCGATCAAGGAAGTGCTGCAGACCGAGATTCCAGTCTTCGGCATCTGCCTGGGTCACCAGCTGCTGGCTCTGGCCGCCGGCGCCAAGACCGTCAAGATGGGTCACGGCCACCACGGCGCCAACCACCCGGTGCAGGACGTCGACAGCGGCGTGGTGATGATCACCAGCCAGAACCATGGTTTCGCGGTAGACGAGGCGACGCTGCCGGGCAATGTGCGTGCGATCCACAAATCGCTGTTCGATGGCACCCTGCAGGGCATCGAGCTGACCGACAAGGCCGCCTTCAGCTTCCAGGGTCACCCTGAAGCCAGCCCCGGCCCGAACGACGTCTCGCCACTGTTCGACCGCTTCATCGAATCGATGGCCAAACGCCGCTGATTCCTGTCGGACCCGTGTGTAACGCGCGCCCCGGCCGGCCCCGTCGAAGACGGACAGGCCGCCAGGGCGCCGCCCAATAAAGTCCAGGCGGGCAGCCGGCTGAACTGCGCAATTGAGTGAGAACCATGCCAAAACGTACAGACTTGAAAAGCATCCTGATTCTTGGTGCCGGCCCGATCGTCATCGGCCAGGCCTGCGAATTCGACTACTCCGGCGCCCAGGCCTGCAAGGCCCTGCGCGAAGAGGGCTACCGCGTCATCCTGGTCAACTCCAACCCGGCCACCATCATGACCGACCCGGACATGGCCGACGCCACCTACATCGAACCGATCAAATGGCAGACCGTGGCCAAGATCATCGAGAAGGAGCGTCCGGACGCCGTGCTGCCGACCATGGGTGGCCAGACTGCTCTGAACTGTGCTCTGGACCTGGAGCGTGAAGGCGTGCTGGCCAAGTTCGGCGTGGAAATGATCGGTGCCAACGCCGACACCATCGACAAGGCCGAAGACCGTTCGCGCTTCGACAAGGCCATGAAATCCATCGGCCTGGCCTGCCCGCGCTCGGGCATCGCCCACAGCATGGAAGAAGCCAACGCGGTACTTGAGAAGCTCGGCTTCCCGTGCATCATTCGTCCTTCGTTCACAATGGGCGGCACTGGCGGCGGCATCGCCTACAACCGTGAAGAATTCGAAGAAATCTGCGCCCGCGGTCTGGACCTGTCGCCGACCAAGGAATTGCTGATCGACGAATCGCTGATCGGCTGGAAAGAGTACGAGATGGAAGTGGTCCGCGACAAAAAGGACAACTGCATCATCGTCTGCTCGATCGAGAACTTCGACCCGATGGGCGTGCACACCGGTGACTCGATCACCGTCGCACCGGCGCAGACCCTCACCGACAAGGAATACCAGATCCTGCGCAACGCCTCCCTGGCGGTCCTGCGCGAGATCGGCGTGGAAACCGGCGGTTCGAACGTGCAGTTCGGTATCTGCCCGAACACCGGCCGCATGGTCGTCATCGAGATGAACCCGCGGGTGTCACGTTCCTCGGCGCTGGCTTCCAAGGCCACCGGTTTCCCGATCGCCAAGGTCGCGGCCAAGCTCGCCGTTGGTTACACCCTCGACGAACTGCAGAACGACATCACCGGCGGCAAGACCCCGGCGTCCTTCGAGCCGTCGATCGACTACGTCGTCACCAAGCTGCCACGCTTCGCCTTCGAGAAATTCCCCAAGGCCGACGCACGCCTGACCACCCAGATGAAATCCGTGGGTGAAGTCATGGCCATCGGCCGG
Organism: Pseudomonas sp. Leaf129; assembly: GCF_001423465.1. Taxonomy (NCBI): domain Bacteria; kingdom Pseudomonadati; phylum Pseudomonadota; class Gammaproteobacteria; order Pseudomonadales; family Pseudomonadaceae; genus Pseudomonas; species Pseudomonas sp. Leaf129. Next base: position 116,186 of record NZ_LMOC01000011.1, read on the forward strand.
ACCTTCCAGGAATCCCTGCAGAAAGCCTTGCGCGGCCTGGAAGTGGGCGTCTGCGGCCTGGACCCGAAAGTCGACCTGAGCAGCCCTGAAGCCAGCGGCATCCTCAAGCGCGAACTGACCGTGCCGGGCGCCGAGCGCATCTGGTACGTCGCCGACGCCATGCGCGCCGGCATGAGCGTGGACGCTATCTTCGACCTGACCATGATCGACCGCTGGTTCCTGGTGCAGATGGAAGACCTGATCAAGGAAGAAGAGAAGGTCAAGACCCTGGGTCTGGCCGATATCGACAAGGCCTTGATGTTCCGTCTCAAGCGCAAGGGCTTCTCCGATCAGCGCCTGGCCAAGCTGCTGGGCATCACCGACAAGAACCTGCGCCGCCACCGCCACAAGCTGGAAATCTTCCCGGTCTACAAGCGCGTCGACACCTGCGCCGCCGAGTTCGCTACCGACACCGCCTACCTGTACTCCACCTACGAGGAAGAGTGCGAAGCCAACCCGTCGGACCGTGACAAGATCATGATCCTGGGCGGTGGTCCGAACCGTATCGGCCAGGGCATCGAGTTCGACTACTGCTGCGTTCACGCGGCCCTGGCCCTGCGCGCCGACGGGTACGAGACCATCATGGTCAACTGCAACCCGGAAACCGTCTCCACCGACTACGACACCTCCGACCGTCTGTACTTCGAGCCGTTGACGCTCGAAGACGTGCTGGAAGTGGTGCGCGTCGAGAAGCCCAAGGGTGTCATCGTCCAGTACGGTGGCCAGACCCCGCTGAAACTGGCCCGCGCGCTGGAAGAAGCCGGCGTGCCGATCATCGGTACCAGTCCGGATGCCATTGACCGCGCCGAAGACCGCGAGCGCTTCCAGCAGATGGTTCAGCGCCTGAACCTGCTGCAGCCGCCGAACGCCACTGTGCGCAGCGAAGAAGAAGCCATTCGTGCTGCCGGCACCATCGGTTATCCCCTGGTCGTGCGTCCTTCCTACGTGCTGGGCGGCCGTGCCATGGAAATCGTCTACGAGCTGGACGAACTCAAGCGCTACCTGCGTGAAGCCGTGCAGGTGTCCAACGACAGCCCGGTGCTGCTCGACCACTTCCTCAACTGCGCCATCGAGATGGACGTCGACGCGGTGTGCGACGGGACCGACGTGGTCATCGGCGCGATCATGCAGCACATCGAGCAGGCCGGCGTTCACTCCGGTGACTCGGCGTGCTCGCTGCCACCGTACTCGCTGCCGGCTCACGTGCAGGACGAAGTGCGCGAGCAGGTCAAGAAGATGGCCCTGGAACTGGGCGTTATCGGCTTGATGAACGTGCAGCTGGCCCTTCAGGGCGACAAGATCTACGTGATCGAAGTCAACCCGCGCGCCTCGCGTACCGTGCCGTTCGTGTCCAAGTGCATCGGCACCTCGCTGGCGATGATCGCGGCGCGTGTCATGGCCGGCAAGACGCTGAGGGAAATCGGCTTCACCCAGGAAATCATTCCCAACTTCTACAGCGTCAAGGAAGCGGTATTCCCGTTCGCCAAGTTCCCAGGCGTCGACCCGATCCTCGGCCCGGAAATGAAATCCACCGGTGAAGTGATGGGCGTCGGCGACACCTTCGGCGAAGCCTTCGCCAAGGCCCAGATGGGCGCCAGCGAAGTATTGCCAACCGGCGGCACCGCGTTCATCAGCGTGCGCGACGACGACAAGCCACTGGTGGCGGGCGTTGCTCGCGACCTGATCGCGCTGGGCTTCGAAGTGGTCGCCACCGCAGGCACCGCGCGCGTCATCGAAGAGGCCGGGTTGAAAGTACGTCGCGTGAACAAGGTGACCGAAGGCCGTCCGCACGTGGTCGACATGATCAAGAACGACGAAGTCACCTTGATCATCAACACCACCGAAGGTCGTCAATCGATTGCCGATTCTTACTCGATTCGTCGCAACGCCTTGCAGCACAAGATCTACTGCACCACGACCATTGCCGCTGGCGAAGCGATCTGTGAAGCGCTGAAGTTCGGTCCGGAAAAGACCGTGCGCCGTTTGCAGGATCTCCACGCAGGACTCAACGCATGATCAAGTACCCAATGACTGTCCAGGGCCATCGCGCCCTGGAGCAAGAACACGAATTCCTCAGCAAGACCGAGCGTCCGCGCTTGAGCCAGGCCATCGGTGAGGCGCGCGAATTGGGCGACCTCAAGGAAAACGCCGAATACCATGCCGCCCGCGAGGAGCAGGGCATGGTCGAGGCACGCATCCGCGACATCGAAGGCCGTTTGCAGAATGCTGTGGTGATCGACGTCACCACGATTCCGAAAACCGGCAAGGTGATCTTCGGCACGACCGTGGAAATCGCCAATGTCGAGACCGACGAGCGCGTGAAGTACAAGATCGTGGGAGAAGACGAGGCCGACATCAAGGGCGGCAAGCTGTCCCATGGCTCGCCCATCGCACGTGCCCTGATCGCCAAGGAAGAGGGCGATGTGGTTACCGTGAAGACGCCCGGTGGCGTGATCGAGTACGAGATTGTCGAAGTCGCCCACATTTGATCGGCCGCGGTCCCGGCAGGTGAGCGCCGTCATCTGGCAACTGACCCAGACGCTTTGGGTCGGTGGCCTGTGGATGTTGCATTTCGGCGTGCTGCCAGCGCTGGTCAAGGTAGGCCTCGCGCCGCTGCTGGTGGAAGACATCGGTAGCCAGACAGGCTCCATGCTGATGGGGTTCGCCGGTTTCTGCGCGGTGCTGCAACTGCTGTTGCTGGCACGACTGCAGGGTGCGGCGTGCCTTGTGCGCGACGCGCGCGGGCAGCTGTTGTGGGCAGTATTGGTAGCGTGCGCGGTGTACTTCGCCGTGGCCTGGATGCTGGCCGATGCCGTGCGCTGGCAGTTGTTGTGCTATCTGGTGGCGGGCGTTACCGGCCTGGTGCTGGTAGTGCAGCCGGTGCCCTCGAGGACGCGCAGGGCGCGACCTTGAGGATCGGCATGAGCATCAGCGGAATCGATGCACGTTCGACAGCTGCTTGTTCACTTGCGGGTTCTTGCGGTAAACCAGTGCCATCTTGCCAATGACCTGGACCAGATCGGCACGGCCAACCTTGCACAGTTCGGCAACGGCTTGCAGGCGTTGTTCGCGGTCGAGGATGTTGAGTTTGATCTTGATCAGCTCGTGATCGCTCAAGGCGCGTTCGAATTCTGCTAAAACACCTTCAGTCAAACCGTTGTCGGCAACCATCAAAACCGGCTTGAGATGGTGACCAATCGATTTGTACTGTTTCTTCTGCTCCTGAGTGAGCGGCATAATCTGACCCTTCATCTGATCTTGTAAAAAGCGGCGGCCAGTTTACCCGAGCGCCCTCGGCTCCGCCCAGTTAATCACGACCCGTTATTCGAGGTGCCCCGTGGCCCGTTCCAAGACAAGCCTCAATTGGCTGAAAGAACACTTCAACGATCCCTACGTCAAAATGGCGCAGAAAGACGGGTATCGTTCTCGTGCAAGCTACAAGCTGCTGGAAATACAGGAACGCGACCGCCTGATCCGTCCCGGCATGAGCGTCATCGACCTGGGCGCAGCGCCCGGCGGCTGGTCCCAGGTGACCAGTCGTCTGATTGGTGGCCAGGGTCGCCTCATTGCGTCCGACATCCTGGAAATGGACAGCATCCCCGATGTCACCTTCATTCAGGGCGATTTCACCGAAGACGCGGTGTTGGCGCAGATCCTGGCAGCCGTCGGCAATTCGGAAGTCGACCTTGTGATTTCCGATATGGCCCCCAATATGAGTGGACTGGCCGCAGTCGACATGCCTCGTGCGATGTTTCTCTGCGAGCTCGCGCTCGACCTGGCCAGCCGGGTCCTGCGTCCGGGCGGTGATTTCCTGATCAAGGTCTTCCAGGGTGAAGGCTTCGACGTGTATCACAAGACCGTTCGGCAGATGTTCGAGAAGGTACAGATGCGCAAGCCTTCCTCGTCCCGCGACCGCTCCCGCGAGCAGTACCTGCTGGCCCGCGGTTTCAAGGGTGTGGAAAAGCCGGACCAAGAGGTCTGAGGCTGTCGATAGCTTTTATTAAATGGCGCGGCATGCTGAGCATAAACGAAGATTACGCAGTCAAAGTTTCACAAAAGGTTACAGACGCCGCCTGCGGAGCCGCAGGCAATGTAGTAAGTTTGGCCGGTGAACATCATGCGAAGCACGCCTGCGCGGGTTGCGGGTAGCAGGCTTCAGAGGGTAGCGAATTGAACGATATGGCAAAGAATCTGATCCTGTGGTTGATCATCGCCGCCGTCCTGGTGACGGTCATGAACAACTTCTCCAGCCCCAACGAGCCGCAGACCCTCAACTATTCCGACTTCATCCAACAGGTGAAGGACGGCAAGGTCGAACGCGTTGCGGTCGATGGCTATGTCATCACCGGCAAACGCACTGACGGCGATGCCTTCAAGACCATCCGCCCGGCCATCCAGGACAACGGCCTGATCGGCGATCTGGTGGACAACAAGGTCGTGGTCGAAGGCAAGCAGCCTGAACAGCAAAGCATCTGGACCCAGCTCCTGGTGGCCAGCTTCCCGATCCTGGTGATCATCGCGGTGTTCATGTTCTTCATGCGCCAGATGCAGGGCGGGGCGGGCGGTAAGGGCGGCCCGATGAGTTTCGGCAAGAGCAAGGCGCGCCTGCTGTCCGAAGATCAGGTTAAGACCACTCTGGCTGACGTCGCCGGTTGCGACGAAGCCAAGGAAGAAGTTGGCGAGCTGGTCGAGTTCCTGCGCGACCCAGGCAAGTTCCAGCGCCTGGGCGGTCGTATCCCTCGTGGCGTGCTGATGGTCGGCCCGCCCGGTACCGGTAAGACGTTGCTGGCCAAGGCCATCGCCGGTGAAGCCAAGGTTCCGTTCTTCACCATTTCCGGTTCGGACTTCGTCGAGATGTTCGTCGGCGTCGGTGCCAGCCGTGTGCGTGACATGTTCGAGCAGGCCAAGAAGCATGCTCCCTGCATCATCTTCATCGACGAAATCGATGCCGTGGGTCGTCATCGTGGCGCTGGCATGGGTGGCGGTCACGACGAACGCGAGCAGACGCTCAACCAGTTGCTGGTCGAGATGGACGGTTTCGAAATGAATGACGGGATCATCGTCATTGCTGCGACCAACCGTCCTGACGTGCTCGACCCTGCGCTGCTGCGTCCAGGCCGCTTCGACCGTCAGGTCGTGGTAGGGCTGCCGGACATCCGTGGGCGCGAGCAGATCCTCAAGGTCCACATGAAGAAAGCGCCTTTGGGCGACGACGTGAACCCTGCTGTCATCGCTCGCGGCACGCCAGGCTTCTCCGGTGCCGACCTGGCCAACCTGGTCAACGAGGCTTCGCTTTTCGCTGCCCGTAATGGCAAGCGCCTTGTCGAGATGAAAGAGTTCGAACTCGCCAAGGACAAGATCATGATGGGCGCCGAGCGCAAGACCATGGTCATGTCCGAGAAGGAAAAGCAGAACACTGCCTATCACGAAGCGGGCCACGCCATCGTCGGTCGCGTCGTGCCCGAGCACGATCCGGTCTACAAGGTCTCGATCATTCCCCGTGGTCGTGCCCTGGGTGTAACCATGTTCCTGCCTGAAGAGGATCGCTACAGCCTCTCCAAGCGTGCGCTGATCAGCCAGATCTGCTCGCTGTATGGCGGCCGTATCGCCGAAGAGATGACCTTGGGCTTCGATGGCGTCACCACCGGTGCCTCCAACGACATCATGCGTGCCAGCCAGATCGCCCGGAACATGGTGACCAAGTGGGGCCTGTCGGAGAAGCTCGGCCCATTGCTCTACGCCGAAGACGAAGACCAGGGCTACCTGGGTCGTGGCGGCGGTGGTGGCGCAGCAGCCGTATCGGGTGAGACCGCCAAGGTGATCGACTCCGAAGTGCGCAGCATCATTGACCAGTGCTACGGCACGGCCAAGCAGATCCTCACCGACAACCGCGACAAGCTGGACGCTATGGCAGATGCGCTGATGAAGTACGAAACGATCGATGCCGATCAGATCGACGACATCATGGCCGGTCGTACGCCACGTGAGCCTCGCGACTGGTCTGGTGGTGGTTCGGGTCCTTCGGGCACCACCATCGCACCGGATCCGCGTCCTGAGACACCCATCGGTGGTCCAGCGGCCGAAGTCTGAAACAGACGTCTCGCGCTTGATACCTAAGGTTTGACATGACCCCTTCGCAATACCCCACTCGGTTGCCTTGCGGCAACCGAGTTCTCGATCTGACCCAGACGCACGTCATGGGTATCCTCAATATCACTCCCGACTCTTTCTCCGATGGCGGCCGGTTCAACCAGCGCGATCTTGCCCTGCGTCATGCGCAGGCAATGGTCGAGGCGGGTGCGACCCTCATCGACATCGGTGGCGAGTCGACACGTCCGGGTGCTCGCCCGGTCTCCGTGGTCGAAGAGCTGGAGCGTGTCGCGCCATTGGTCGAAGCGATCAGCCGCGAACTCGATGTGATCATCTCCGTTGACACGTCCACTCCGGCCGTCATGCGCGAAAGTGCACGGCTCGGCGCCGGTCTGATCAACGATGTGCGCGCGTTGCGCCGTGACGGCGCGCTGGACGCTGCGGCGGCCACCGGCCTGCCGGTGTGCCTGATGCACATGCAAGGCGAGCCTGGCACGATGCAGGATCATCCCCATTACGACGACCTGTTGGGCGAAGTGTCGAGCTTTCTGCTCGAACGAATGCAAGCCTGCGCATCGGCAGGCATCCCGGCTGAGCGTATACTGCTCGACCCAGGCTTCGGCTTCGCCAAATCGCATGCGCACAACCTCAGCCTGTTCAAGCATATGCAGGCTCTGCATGCGCTCGGGCGGCCCTTGCTGGTGGGGGTTTCGCGCAAGAGCATGGTTGGCCTGGCCCTGAACAAGCCCGTGACCGAGCGCCTCAACGGCAGCTTGGCCCTGGCTGCCCTGGCGATGACCAAGGGGGCAAAGATCCTGCGCGTCCACGATGTGGCCGAAACGATCGATGTCGTTCGGATGATCGCCGCCGTTGAAGCGGCCGAATAAGAATTACGGAGTACTTATGAGCAGGAAATATTTTGGCACCGACGGCATTCGTGGCCGTGTCGGCGAGTACCCGATCACCCCTGACTTCATGCTCAAGCTGGGCTGGGCGGCGGGCATGGCGTTCCGCAAGATGGGCGCCTGCCGCGTATTGGTCGGCAAGGACACGCGCATCTCCGGCTACATGTTCGAGTCCGCGCTGGAGGCCGGCTTGTCGGCGGCTGGCGCCGACGTGCTGCTGCTGGGCCCGATGCCAACGCCTGCCATTGCCTACCTGACGCGCACGTTCCACGCCGAGGCCGGTATCGTCATCAGCGCCTCGCACAATCCGCACGATGACAACGGCATCAAGTTCTTCTCCGGTCAGGGCACCAAACTGCCTGACGAAGTCGAATCGATGATCGAAGAGCTCATGGATGCACCCATGACCGTGGCCGAGTCCAGCAAGCTGGGCAAGGTTTCACGCATCAACGACGCTGCTGGCCGTTACATCGAATTCTGCAAGAGCAGTGTGCCCACCACCACCGATTTCGCCGGTCTCAAACTGGTGATCGATTGTGCACATGGCGCCACTTACAAAGTTGCCCCGAATGTTTTTCGCGAGCTGGGTGCGCAGGTTACGGTGCTGTCCGCAGCGCCCGACGGCCTGAACATCAACGACAACTGTGGCTCCACCCACATGGAAGCGCTGCAGGCTGCCGTGCTGATCGGGCACGCGGACCTGGGCATCGCTTTCGACGGTGACGGCGACCGCGTCCTGATGGTCGACCATACCGGCGCCATCGTCGATGGCGACGACCTGCTGTTCATCATCGCCCGCGATCTTCAGGAGCGCGGCAAGCTGCACGGCGGTGTGGTGGGGACGCTGATGAGCAACCTGGGGCTGGAGTTGGCCTTCAAGGATCTCTCCATCCCGTTCGTACGCGCCAGCGTCGGTGACCGCTACGTCATGGCCGAGCTCAAGGAGCGTGATTGGCAGCTGGGCGGCGAGAATTCCGGGCACATTGTCTGCTGCCATCACACCACCACGGGTGACGCGATCATTGCTGCGTTGCAGGTGTTGCTGGCCCTCAAGCGTCGAGATGAAACCCTTGCCCATGCCCGCCAAGGGCTGCGCAAGTGCCCTCAGGTATTGGTCAACGTGCGCTTCGCCGGTGGCGACGTCAATCCGGTCGAGCATCCGTCGGTCAAGGAAGCGTGCGAGCGCGTCACCCAGGCCATGGGTGGCCGTGGGCGGGTGCTGTTGCGCAAGTCCGGTACCGAGCCGTTGGTGCGGGTAATGGTCGAAGGCGACGACGAAAAGGTCGTGCGTGGCTATGCCGATGAGCTTGCCAGACTGGTGAGTGAAGTTTGCGCCTGAATACGGCTTGCCAGTGAACGTTGCGTTGGGTAACATCTGCGCCCACTTTGATCGACGAGGTACAGCATGCGTCGCCCCATGGTAGCTGGTAACTGGAAAATGCATGGTACCCGCGCCAGCGTCGCTGAGCTGATCAAGGGTCTGTCTGATCAGTCCTTGCCCGACTCTGTCGAGGTTGCGGTGTTCCCACCTCTGCTGTTCATCGACCGTGTGGTCGAGGGTCTGCAGGGGAGCAAGGTCGCCGTCGGTGCTCAAAACTGCGCGGTTCAGGCTGAGCAGGGTGCGCTGACCGGTGAAACGGCTTCGAGCCAGTTGGTCGATGCCGGGTGTTCACTGGTACTGATCGGCCATTCCGAGCGTCGCCAGGTCATCGGCGAAGGTGAACAGCAGCTGATCGAGAAATTCCGCGCCGCGCAAGCGGCCGGCCTGACGCCAGTGCTGTGCATAGGGGAAACCCTGGAAGAGCGCGAAGCCGGTCAGACATTGGATATTGTAGGTCGTCAGCTGGGCAGTGTGGTTACAGCCCTGGGTATCGAAGCGTTCACCCGTGCGGTGATCGCCTACGAACCGGTCTGGGCCATTGGCACCGGGCTGACGGCCACGCCGCAACAGGCTCAGGATGTGCACGCTGCCATCCGCGCCCAGTTGACGGCAGAAGATGCCAAGGTCGCACAAGCTGTGCGGCTGTTGTACGGCGGTAGCGTCAAAGCGGCCAATGCGGCCGAACTGTTCGGCATGCCGGATATCGATGGGGGCCTGATTGGTGGTGCTTCCCTGAATGCAGATGATTTCGGTGCGATCTGTCGCGCCGCGGGAAACTGAGAAAATGCTGGAAACAGTCGTAGTCGTTCTTCATCTGTTGGGTGCCTTGAGCGTTGTCGCTCTGGTTTTGCTGCAACAGGGTAAAGGTGCGGACGCTGGCGCGTCGTTCGGGGCAGGTGCATCAAATACTGTCTTCGGAAGCCAAGGTTCCTCTACCTTTCTTAGTAAGTTTACTGCTATACTTGCCGCCTGTTTCTTCATAACCAGCTTGGGGTTAGGTTACTTTGCTAAAGAGAAAGCTCAACAGCTGACTCAAGTAGGTTTGCCAGATCCAGCGGTTATCGAAGCACCACGGCAGAAGCCGGCTACAGATGATGTTCCGGTGCTTCAAGAGCAAAAGACCGATGCAGCTCCTGCTGCTGACGTTCCTCAGGCTCAAGAGCAAAAATGATTCTCGAAAGAGCGTCAGGGTTACAAAAGCGGTAAGGGTTTCAAACGTTGTATTGCCGAGGTGGTGGAATTGGTAGACACGCAACCTTGAGGTGGTTGTGCCCATAGGGTGTAGGGGTTCGAGTCCCCTTCTCGGTACCAATTAGTAATCAGGAGAGCCCGCTGTTGCGGGCTTTCTTGTCGGTGGAAGCTTGGATTGACCCAAAACGGGTTCGGTCGTATACTTTCGCCCCAGCTTTGTCGCGGGATGGAGCAGTCTGGTAGCTCGTCGGGCTCATAACCCGAAGGTCGTTGGTTCAAATCCAGCTCCCGCAACCAGTTTTAGCAAGGCCCCTTTTCAAAGGGGCTTTTTGTTAGCTGGACAGTTCTTAGCGCCGGTATTCAACGGCGTATCCGGGATGGGCGCTTCGCCCATTTTTTATTTGCACAGCATGCACGAGGGGGTTCAGGTGTCGAGCAAGCTAGAACAGTTGCAGGCCTTGTTGGCCCCGGTGGTCGTGGCCCTAGGCTATGAATGCTGGGGTATTGAGTTTTCGGCTCAAGGCCGCCATTCACTTTTGCGTGTCTATATCGATAAAGAGGGCGGCGTGCTGGTGGACGACTGCGCCATCGTCAGCCGCCAGCTCAGTGGTGTGCTGGATGTCGAAGATCCCATCACGGTCGAATACACCCTTGAAGTTTCTTCTCCAGGCATGGAACGCCCGCTGTTCACCATCGAACAGTTTGCAGCGTACGCCGGAGCACAAGTAAAGATAAAGCTGCGCGCGCCTTTCGAAGGACGACGCAACTTTCAGGGCCTTCTCCACGGTGTGGAGGACCAGGATGTCGTGATTCGAGTAGACGAACACGAATTCCTGCTGCCGATCGATTCGATCGACAAGGCCAATATCATTCCCAGTTTTGACTGAGACGTGCCAGATACTGCGGGTCCCGCGGATCCAATGGCTTGCGAAAGGCGAGGCGTACGATGAGCAAAGAAGTACTGCTGGTTGTTGAGTCGGTATCCAATGAAAAGGGTGTACCGGCAGGCGTAATATTCGAAGCGCTGGAGATTGCTCTGGCGACCGCGACCAAGAAACGCTTCGAAGACGAAGTGGATCTTCGCGTGGAAATCAATCGCCACACCGGCTCCTATGAAACCTTCCGTCGCTGGACGGTCGTCGAGGAAGCCGATCTGGACGATCCGGCCATCGAAACCTGGCCGAGCAAGGTTGTATTGACCCATCCCGAAGCCAAGGTGGGTGATGTCATCGAAGAGAAGATCGACTCCATCGAGTTCGGTCGTATCGCTGCACAGACCGCCAAGCAGGTCATCGTGCAGAAAGTTCGCGAAGCCGAGCGCGCCCAGGTGGTCGACGCTTACCGCGAGCGTCTGGGCGAGATCATCTCGGGTACGGTCAAGAAAGTGACCCGTGACAATGTCATCGTCGACCTGGGCAACAACGCCGAGGCCCTGTTGGCTCGGGAAGATATCATTTCGCGGGAAACCTTCCGTGTCGGTGTGCGCTTGCGTGCACTGCTCAAGGAAATCCGTACCGAAAACCGTGGTCCTCAACTGATTCTTTCGCGCACCGCCCCGGAAATGCTCATCGAGCTGTTCCGCATCGAAGTGCCGGAAATCGCTGAAGGCCTCATTGAAGTCATGGCCGCATCCCGTGATCCGGGTTCGCGCGCCAAGATCGCCGTTCGCTCCAAGGACAAGCGCATCGACCCGCAGGGTGCCTGTATCGGCATGCGCGGATCGCGTGTGCAGGCTGTGTCCGGCGAGTTGGGCGGCGAGCGCGTCGACATCGTCCTCTGGGACGATAACCCGGCACAGTTCGTCATCAATGCCATGTCCCCGGCGGAAGTCGCGGCCATCATCGTCGACGAAGACGCCCATGCCATGGACATCGCCGTGGGCGCCGACAACCTGGCTCAGGCCATCGGTCGTGGCGGTCAGAACGTGCGTCTGGCCAGCCAGTTGACCGGCTGGACACTGAACGTGATGACCGAATCGGACATCCAGGCCAAGCAGCAAGCGGAAACCGGTGACATCCTGCGCAACTTCATCGATGAGCTGGAAGTCGATGAAGAACTGGCCCAGGTACTGGTTGACGAAGGTTTCACAAGCCTGGAAGAGATTGCCTACGTACCGTTGGAAGAGATGCTCAACATCGACGGCTTTGACGAAGATATCGTCAACGAGCTTCGCGCTCGGGCCAAGGATCGCTTGTTGACCAAAGCCATCGCTACAGAGGAAAAGCTGGCAGACGCCCATCCGGCCGAAGACCTGCTCTCGCTTGAGGGTATGGACAAGGATTTGGCGATGGAACTGGCGGTGCGCGGCGTAGTTACCCGCGAAGACCTGGCCGAGCAGTCGATTGACGACCTGCTCGACATCGACGGCATTGACCAAGATCGTGCCGGCAAGTTGATCATGGCCGCCCGAGCCCATTGGTTCGAGTAATTGGCGCGGCCTGAGGAGAGAAGTGCATGACGCAAGTCACGGTGAAAGAATTGGCCCAAGAGGTCGCCGCACCGGTAGAGCGCCTGCTTCAGCAGATGCGTGAGGCAGGTCTGCCGCACACCGACGCCGGACAAGTTGTGACCGACAATGAGAAGCAGGCTCTGCTGGCTCATTTGAAAAGCAGCCACAAGGCGAAAGCGGAAGAACCGCGCAAGATTACCTTGCAGCGCAAGACCCAAAGCACCCTGCGTGTGGCCGGTAGCAAGAGCATCAGCGTAGAAGTACGCAAGAAGAAAGTATTCGTTCAGCGCAGCCCGGAAGAAATCCAGGCCGAGCAGAAGCGTGAGCTCGAAGAGCGTCGCGCAGCGGAAAATGCTGCCCGTCAGAAGGCTGAGCAGGAAGCCCGTTCGCGTGCCGAAGAAGAAGCACGCAAGCAGCCTGGCAGCACCGTTCAGGCGGATGCCCCTGCCGCACCGGCGCCAGCTCCATCGGCACCGAGCGTCGATGTGGCTGCCGTTGCTCCGGCACCGGCGCCCGAGCGCAAGAAGGAAGAGCCCCGTCGCCCTGACAAGCCGCGCAACGACGACCGTCGCAGCGGCAGTGGCAACAGTGATGGCGAGCGCAAGAACCAGCCTCACCGCGCCACCGTCAAGGAGAAGGCTCCGACTCCGCGCGCCGCGCCTCGTACCACCGACGAAGAAAGCGATGGCTTCCGTCGTGGCGGTCGTGGCAAGGGCAAGCTGAAGAAGCGCAACGCCCACGGCTTCCAGAGCCCTACCGGTCCTCTGGTGCGTGACGTGAAAATCGGCGAGACCATCTCTGTCGGCGATCTCGCTGCGCAGATGTCGGTCAAGGCTGCCGAGATCATCAAGTTCATGTTCAAGCTGGGCACTCCGGCCACCATCAACCAGGTGCTGGATCAGGAAACTGCTCAGCTGGTTGCCGAGGAGCTGGGCCACAAGGTGACCCTGGTCAGCGACACCGCCCTGGAAGATTCCCTGGCCGAATCGCTGAAGTTCGAAGGTGAAGCCTTCGCTCGTGCTCCGGTCGTGACCGTCATGGGCCACGTTGACCACGGCAAGACCTCGCTGCTCGACTACATCCGTCGTGCCAAGGTCGCTGCTGGTGAAGCCGGCGGCATTACTCAGCACATCGGTGCCTACCACGTCGAAACCGAGCGCGGCATGGTTACCTTCCTCGACACCCCGGGCCACGCCGCGTTTACCGCGATGCGTGCCCGTGGTGCCAAGGCGACGGACATCGTGATCCTGGTGGTCGCGGCGGACGACGGCGTGATGCCGCAAACCATCGAAGCCGTTCAGCATGCGAAAGCCGCTGGCGTGCCACTGGTGGTCGCGGTGAACAAGATCGACAAGCCAGGTGCCGACCTGGACCGTATCCGCAGCGAGCTGTCGGTTCACGGCGTCACTTCCGAAGAGTGGGGCGGCGACACCCCGTTCGTACCGGTTTCGGCCAAGCAGGGTACCGGCGTCGACGAATTGCTCGAAGCTGTGTTGCTGCAGGCTGAAGTACTGGAATTGACCGCAACGCCTTCGGCTCCTGGCCGTGGTGTGGTCGTCGAATCGCGCCTGGACAAGGGCCGCGGTCCGGTAGCCACCGTGCTGGTTCAGGACGGTACGCTGCGTCAGGGCGACATGGTGCTGGTCGGTTCGAACTACGGCCGTGTACGGGCCATGCTCGACGAGAACGGCAAGCCGATCAAGGAAGCCGGTCCGGCCATCCCGGTCGAGATCCTGGGCCTTGACGGTACCCCGGATGCTGGCGACGAGATGAGCGTGGTTGCCGACGAGAAGAAAGCCCGTGAAGTGGCTCTGTTCCGTCAAGGCAAGTTCCGCGAAGTCAAGCTGGCCCGTGCTCACGCCGGCAAGCTGGAAAACATCTTCGAGAACATGGGTCAGGAAGAGAAGAAGACGCTCAACATCGTCCTCAAATCCGACGTCCGTGGATCGCTGGAAGCGTTGCAGGGCGCCTTGAACGGCCTGGGCAACGACGAAGTGCAGGTGCGTGTGGTCGGTGGCGGCGTCGGTGGTATCACCGAATCCGATGCCAACCTGGCCCTGGCTTCGACAGCGGTACTGTTCGGCTTCAACGTGCGGGCCGATGCTGGCGCGCGCAAGATCGTCGAGCAGGAAGGTCTGGATATGCGTTACTACAACGTGATCTACGACATCATCGAAGACGTCAAGAAAGCCTTGACCGGTATGCTCGGCAGCGATGTTCGCGAGAACATCCTGGGTATCGCCGAAGTGCGTGACGTGTTCCGTTCGCCGAAGTTCGGTGCGATTGCCGGCTGCATGGTCATCGAGGGTGTGGTCTTCCGCAACCGTCCGATCCGTGTACTGCGCGAAGACATCGTGATCTTCGAAGGCGAGCTGGAATCGCTGCGTCGCTTCAAGGACGATGCGTCCGAAGTGCGTGCCGGCATGGAATGCGGTATCGGCGTCAAGAGCTACAACGACGTCAAGGTCGGCGACAAGATCGAAGTCTTCGAGAAAGTCCAAGTGGCTCGTACCCTCTAAGCCGCGACCTCCAGGAACCGGTCCGGCCACCGCCGGGCAGGTTCTAAACGCAACGCCCGATCCGGCCCAGCCTGATCGGGCGTTTGCCGCTCTAGTTACAGGTAAAGAAACATGGCAAAAGAATACAGCCGTACCCAGCGCATCGGCGATCAGATGCAGCGCGAACTGGCGCAACTGATCCGTCGCGAAGTCAAGGATCCACGCGTCGGCCTGGTCACCATCACAGCGGTGGAAGTCAGCCGCGATGTCGGCCATGCCAAGGTGTTCATCACCGTCATGGGCCAGGACAGCGCTGCCGATATCGCCCAGAGCATCAAGGTGCTGAACTCGGCCGCCGGCTTCCTGCGCATGCAGTTGGCCAAGGAAATGAAGCTGCGCAGCGTGCCGCAACTGCATTTCCACTACGACGAAAGCGTGAGCCGTGGCGCTCATCTTTCGGCGTTGATCGAGCGTGCCGTGGCCGAAGACAGCCAGCATCACGCAGATGATTCGGCCGAAGAGTCCAAGGAGTAATCCCGGTGGCTCAGGTCAAGCGTATCCGTCGCAATGTCAGTGGCATCATCCTGCTGGACAAGCCACTGGGGTTCACTTCCAACGCCGCTTTGCAGAAAGTGCGCTGGCTGCTCAATGCCGAGAAGGCCGGTCATACCGGCAGCCTTGACCCCTTGGCTACCGGCGTGCTGCCGCTGTGCTTTGGCGAGGCGACCAAATTCTCCCAGTACCTGCTCGACTCCGACAAGGGCTATGAGACATTGGCCCAGTTGGGCAAGACCACGACCACGGCCGATGCCGAGGGCGAGGTTCTGCAGACCCGCGAGGTGACCGTCGGTCAGTCCGACATCGAAGCCGTGTTGCCTCGATTCCGCGGGCAGATCAGCCAGATACCGCCGATGTACTCGGCGCTCAAGCGTGACGGCCAGCCGCTCTACAAACTGGCGCGTGCCGGTGAAGTAGTGGAGCGCGAGCCGCGTTCTGTTACTATTGCGCGGCTCGAATTGCTTGGCTGCGAGCAGACCACCGCGCGGTTCGCCGTGGACTGCAGCAAAGGCACCTACATTCGGACCCTGGTCGAGGACATCGGCGAGGCGTTGGGGTGTGGTGCGTACGTCGCCGAGCTGCGTCGGACCCAGGCGGGGCCGTTCAGCCTTGCGCAAACCGTGACGCTGGAAGAGCTTGAAGCGGTGCACGCCGAGGGCGGAAACGAGGCGGTGGACAAGTTCCTGCTGCCATCGGACAGCGGCCTGCAGGATTGGCCACTGCTGCAGTTCTCGGAGCACAGTGCGTTCTACTGGCTTCATGGCCAGCCGGTAAGGGCTCCGGAAGCCCCCAAGTTCGGCATGGTGCGGGTACAGGATCACAATGGTCGCTTCATCGGTATCGGTGAAGTGAGCGAAGACGGGCGCATTGCGCCGCGTCGCTTGATTCGGTCGGAATGACCGATCCCGGTCGTCACGGTGTTCGTGACGGCTGGTCGAGGACGGCTGTCAACAGGCACGGTCGCGCCTCTTCTCATGAATACAGGGTTCTGCCCTGGCCTGTTGGACACTGCATGCAGTGCCCTTGATAGTGGAGATGCCTCATGGCTCTTAGCGTTGAAGACAAAGCTCAAATCGTTGCCGACTACCAGCAAGCCGTTGGTGATACCGGTTCGCCAGAAGTGCAGGTTGCACTGCTGACGCACAACATCAACAAGCTGCAGGGTCACTTCAAGGCCAACGGCAAAGACCACCACTCGCGTCGTGGTCTGATCCGCATGGTCAACCAGCGCCGCAAGCTGCTGGACTACCTGAAGGGCAAGGACGTCACCCGTTACAGCGCCCTGATCGGTCGTCTGGGTCTGCGTCGCTAATAGCGGCCCGACACGCGGTGACAAGCGTGGTTCGCCATGTTCGCAGGCCTGGGCACAAGCTCGGGCCTGCGAGGGCGCCACGCGCAATCCTGAGGTTGGTTGTCTGTCGTACCCCAGCGGGTTTCTCGCAGGGGCGGGCAGGCTCCCAGCCTCAAGTTGTATCTGGACGGTCAACGGGGCCGATTCCCCGCTCTGCCCAAGAATTTCGCAAGAAACCAGTTCCCCCAAGAGCCAACAGAAGGTAGGAAACCGTGAACCCGGTAATCAAGACGTTTCAATTCGGTCAATCGACCGTAACCCTCGAAACGGGCCGCATTGCCCGTCAAGCCTCCGGCGCCGTACTGGTCACCGTCGATAACGACGTGACTGTGCTGGTTACCGTGGTAGGTGCCAAGCAAGCCGATCCAGGCAAGGGCTTTTTCCCGCTGTCCGTGCACTACCAGGAAAAGACCTACGCTGCCGGCAAGATCCCCGGTGGTTTCTTCAAGCGTGAAGGCCGTCCTTCCGAGAAAGAAACCCTGACCTCGCGTTTGATCGATCGCCCGATCCGCCCCCTGTTCCCAGAAGGCTTCATGAACGAAGTGCAGGTCGTCTGCACCGTCGTTTCCACCAGCAAGAAAACCGATCCGGACATCGCTGCGATGATCGGTACCTCGGCAGCCCTGGCCATTTCCGGCATTCCATTCGATGGTCCGATCGGCGCTGCGCGCGTGGCTTTCCACGAGAGCACTGGCTACCTGCTGAACCCGACCTACGAGCAGCAGCAGGCGTCGAGCCTGGACATGGTCGTGGCCGGTACCAAAGACGCCGTGCTGATGGTTGAATCGGAAGCCAAAGAGCTGACCGAAGACCAGATGCTGGGCGCTGTGCTGTTCGCCCACGACGAGTTCCAGTCGGTCATCAAGGCCGTTGGCGAGCTGGCTGCCGAAGCCGCCAAGCCTACCTGGAGCTGGACGCCGAAAGCCTGGAACACCGAGCTGCTCGGCGCGATCCGTGGCGAATTCGGCGACGCCGTTTCCCAGGCCTACACCATCACCGTCAAGGCCGATCGCTACGCCAAGCTGGGCGAGCTGCGTGAGCAGGTAATTGCCAAGTTCTCCGGCGAAGAAGGTCAGCCGACCGCAGCCGAAGTGAAGGAAATCTTCGGCGAGATCGAGTACCGCACCGTTCGCGAAAACATCGTCAACGGCAAGCCACGCATCGACGGTCGCGACACCAAGACCGTGCGTCCGCTGAACATCGAAGTCGGTGTACTGCCCAAGACCCACGGCTCGGCCCTGTTCACCCGTGGTGAAACCCAGGCGCTGGTCGTCGCGACTCTGGGCACCGCCCGCGACGCACAGTTGCTGGACACCCTGGAAGGCGAGAAGAAAGACCCCTTCATGCTGCACTACAACTTCCCTCCGTTCTCGGTGGGCGAGTGTGGTCGCATGGGCGGTGCAGGCCGTCGCGAAATCGGTCACGGCCGTCTGGCCCGTCGTTCGGTACAGGCCATGCTGCCCGCCGCCGACGTGTTCCCATACACCATCCGCGTGGTATCGGAAATCACCGAGTCCAACGGTTCCAGCTCCATGGCGTCGGTCTGCGGTGCTTCCCTGGCCCTGATGGACGCTGGTGTGCCGATGAAGGCGCCGGTGGCCGGTATCGCCATGGGCCTGGTCAAGGAAGGCGAGAAGTTCGCCATCCTGACCGACATCCTGGGTGACGAAGACCACCTGGGCGACATGGACTTCAAGGTCGCCGGTACCGCCAAGGGCGTCACTGCGCTGCAGATGGACATCAAGATCAACGGCATCACCGAAGAGATCATGGAAATCGCTCTGGGCCAGGCCCTTGAAGCGCGCCTGAACATCCTCGGCCAGATGAACCAGATCATCGGTACCTCGCGTACCGAGCTGTCGGAAAACGCTCCGACCATGATCGCCATGAAGATCGACACCGACAAGATCCGCGACGTGATCGGCAAGGGTGGCGCAACCATCCGTGCCATCTGCGAGGAAACCAAGGCTTCGATCGACATCGAAGACGACGGCTCGATCAAGATCTTCGGCGAGTCCAAGGAAGCCGCTGAAGCTGCGCGTCAGCGCGTTCTGGGCATCACCGCAGAAGCCGAGATCGGCAAGATCTACGTCGGCAAGGTCGAGCGCATCGTCGACTTCGGTGCATTCGTCAACATCCTGCCTGGCAAGGATGGCCTGGTTCACATCTCCATGCTCAGCGATGCTCGCGTAGAGAAAGTGACTGACATCCTCAAGGAAGGTCAGGAAGTCGAAGTACTGGTACTGGACGTGGACAACCGCGGCCGTATCAAGCTGTCCATCAAGGACGTTGCTGCTGCAAAGGCCTCGGGCGTCTAAACCCGCAGGTGTGAAGAAAGAGCCCTTCAGGGCTCTTTTTTTTCGCCTAGAGTTCACTAAGTAGTGGTTGGAACGCTGAAGGCTGCGCAGGTGAAAGATTGAAGTGAGCAGGGAACTTTTGCGGACTTGCAACTTGCACGCAAAAAACTGTACGAGCGTGCAAACTGCACGATAGTACGGTTTTCTCTGAATTATAAATCATTGATTTTTAAGGCTTTTACAGCGAGAAGCAGGTTGGCATGACGCCTGCAATATCCCTGTCACCTGCCACCAAGACATTAAATGGTCGCAGACCTTTTCAAAAAACAGGAGTGAATCGTATGAAGAAGTTCGCTATTGCTGCCGCTACTGCTACCGCGCTGACCCTGACCATGGCCAACGCTGCTTTCGCTCAACAGTCCACCCAGGCTCCTATGGTGGTTGCTGCTGGTGAAGTTACTCACGCCAAAGAAGCAACTTCCGACACTTGGATCACCACCAAGGTCAAATCCGATCTGGTCACCGAGAAAGGCATTCCAGGCACCGACATCAAGGTAGAAACCAACAAAGGCGTGGTTTCCCTGTCGTCGACCGTTGCTGTGACTGAAGCACAGAAGGCTACTGCCGTGCGTATCACCAAGGCAATCAAAGGCGTGAAAGCTGTTTCCGCCGATGGCCTGAAAGCTGAGTAAGTTTCATGCGAAGGCCACAGGGATGTGGCCACTCAAAGCCCTGACGTAAAACGTCGGGGCTTTTTTATAGGCGCAGAACAGCGGTGAGTTCGTACTCGATCAGTTACGGCTGCTCTCGATCTCCACCAGACGGCTACCGACGAACTTCAAGTACTGACTCATGCCGTTGGACGGTCCGTACACCCACTCTTCGATGGGCAGTTCAACGCGCCGATTGATCGGGCCCGAGCGCTCATAGCCAGTCTGTGCCTTGCTGGCGGGAGCACCACACTTCTGCTCGACCTGAACCGTACGATCATTCAGCGACACCAGAGTGCTGCCGCAGCGCATCGTCGAGGCGGCGCCCGCCGGGTCGCACAGCGCCAGTAACAAAGGCGCGCAGCTCATCCAAATCAACTTGTTCATTCGGCATCCAGATGCAGTGGGGTGATGATGCGTCCGTCTTTTTCAGCCTGACCCAGGGCCGCATCGATGAAGTACACGCGCTCATCAGCCAGTTGGCCCTTGTCGACCAGGAAGTCCTTGATGCTGCCGGCGCGCGCTTGACCCAGCTGACGCAGCAACGCGTTGTTCGACGCCCACGACTTGAGCACTGCTTCACGCAACTTGTCAGCGCGTGCCTTGCTGTCCAGCTGTTGCCATTCCACCGGCGGTTGGCCTTTGAATCGCGTGCGGTAGATGGCTTCGAGCATCGGCGGTTTGTCGTCTTCGGGCACCTGCATCTCGGCAGCCGTAGCCGGGACCTTGTCGCCGCGGCGCTGAGCCATCTTATAGTAGGTGCTCTGGTACTCGCGCTCCAGCCGCTGTTGAGCGATGAGCGGACCGTCGCTGGCCTGGGCGCTGGTGCCTTCGATTTCCAGGCGCAGGGTCGGACGTTCCTTCAAGGCGGTTGCCAGCTTCATCAGTGCCGCTTGCGCCTCTGCGCTGAGCTCATCGGAGCCTGGGCGGAACGACACGGTGCTCAGATCTTGCGATCCACCACCACTGACCAGCCCGCCAATGAACTTGAACGGTGCCTGAGCGGCGCGGACCATGAGATTGCGCAGGGTCTGCCAGACGATCGGCATGACGCTGAACTGGGGGCTGTTGAGGTCGCCACTCACCGGCAGTTCGATGGCGATCTTGCCCTCGGAATCCTTGAGCAGCGCAATCGCCAGCCGCAACGGCAGATCCACCGCGTCGGGGCTGTCGACCTTGTCACCCAACTGCAGTTGCTCCACCAGCAGCTTGTTTTCTGCCTTGAGCTGGCCTTTGGTGATCAGGTAGTGCAGATCCAGATTCAGACGGCCCTTGCGAATGCGATAACCGGCGAACTTGCCCGAGTAGGGCGTCAGCGTGGTCAGTTCCACGCGCTTGAAGCTGGTGGTGATGTCTAAACTGGCCATCGGATCGAAAGGGTTTAGCGCACCGGAAATGGTCACCGGCGCATAGCGATCGACCTTGCCCTGGATCTCGATGCGCGCAGGCTTGGCCTGGCGATTGTCGATAGTGCCGATGCGCCCGTTGAGTTGCTGGACGGCCGTGGCGAAGTTCGGCGTCAGGCTGAAGTCGGCGAAGTTGGCTGAGCCGTTGTCGATGTCCACGGCGCCGATGCGGATGCCCAGTGGCTTTTCCGAGTTGGCCGGTTTGCCAGCCCGAGCCGGCTCGGCGGCCTGCGCCGGTTGCGGAATCAGCAGGTCGTCGATATTGGTGGTGCGGTCCTCGTTGATCATGAAGCGCGCGTACGGTTGCTGCAGCTGGACCCGTTCGATGTCCAGGCGATCGCCGTGGCGATACTCCAGACCGGTCAGGGTCAGGTGCTGCCATTTGACGAAGTCGCGCTCCTTGAGCGTATCGAGCGTGTGCAATTGATCGACTTCGGCGCGACCGGATACGGTCATGGCCAATGGATCGGTACTGGTCAGTTGCACATCAAGATCGCTGTCGAGCATGCCGCTGCGCAGTTCCAGACGAATCAGCGGACTGATGTAGGCCTGCGCGATACGCAGGTCGATGTCCTGAGTGCTGACCTTCATGCGGGCAGCCACCGGCGCCAGACTGACCTCGCCGCTGGCCTGTACACGACCTTGCTTGCCCAGGCCGGTATCGAGCTTGAGGGTGAAGGGCGCGCCGTTGAGGCTGTCGAAGTCGTGCAGGTCCAGGTTGAGTGGACCCACGTCCACGGCGACCTCATCGGCAGGCACACGGTCGGCCAGATGCACCTGATAGTCACGCAGCTGGACATCCTTGAGCAGCACCTGCCAGGGCTTGGCCGGCGAACTTGTCGGCTCTTTGGGTGCAGGCTGCTGCGGTGCCGAGCTGGCAAACAGTTTCTGCCAGTCGAGCTGCCCATCCGCCTCGCGAGCGGCCCAGGTTTCCAGCTTGTGACTGCGTATCCGACCGACACTGACCTGTTGCTTGACCAAGTCGACCGACGTATCGCTGACGTCCAGGCGCTCGAGCCGAGCCAGGGGACGTCCATCGGGAGCCGCGATCGCGAAGGGCGCGACGCTCAGCGCTACCTTGTCCAGTTTCAGCTCGGTCTGCTTGGCCAGATTGAGGTTGTAATCGGCACTCAAGGTGAACACGCCCTTTTCCAGCACCAGCGGCACGCTGTCGCGCACGTACGGCCACCAGACGCTCATCTGCGCATCGGTCACCTTCAGCGATCCCTGGGACGACACCGGGCTCAGGCCGATCCGGCCACGCCAGTCGATACGACCGCCCTGAGGGCTGTTGGCAACCAGGGTCATGTCGGCATGATCGTCTGGCAGCGTGCTGAGGTTCTGCAGCTCCAGATTCATCGAGTCGTATAGAAATTCGATGGGCTGGCTGGGGCGCAGATCCTTGAAATGCAAACGCCCATCGACCAGCTTGATGCTGCCGATGCGCAAGGCGAAGGGCTTGGAAGGCGCGTCCTGCTCGGCAGCGGTATCGCTGGCCGGAAGCTTGAACAGAGCGCTCAGGTTCAGTTTGCCGCTTTTGTCGAACAGTACTTGAGTCTGCGGTCTGTCCAGTTCCACTGCGACCAGATGCAAGGCGCCGGTCCACAGGCTGTCCACTTGCAGGTTGGCGTACAGCCGCTCGAAACCGATCTGTTCGGCGCCAGGCTCGCCGATCTTCAGCCCCCATAGGGTCAGCTCGAGACTGAACGGATTGAACTCCAGCCGCTGCAACTGTACAGGCACGGTGGAGTAGGCCGCTAGCTGCTGATTGGCTACCTGCAGCGCTACGCCGGGCAGGATCAGGAAACCGAGCATCGCGTACAGCGCAACCAGCGCAACCAGCGCCACTAGGGTGGCAGCGGTGCGTTTCAATCCTTTGGACATGGAAATGGGGCCATCTGACGTGATCGGAGGTGCTTGGAGTATGGCACGTCAATGTGGTTCCTATGACTCAGCCCGCGTAAGTCATGGAATTTTCACCAGTTGATGTAGGAAAATTAGAAATTCAGGATCAGCGTCTTCAAGGGTGGCTGACCGTCGCTGGATGGAAAATCAGCGGCTGGCGCCAGTACCGAGTATTCACGTACAGGTCGACCGGCTTTCTCGGCGCAGCGCAGCACCTGATCGCGCCAGTCGTCCAGGTTGACCTTCGCCAGGTTGTTGCAGCAGACCAGTACACCGTCCTCGGCGGTGGCGAGAATCGCTGGTTTGAGCAGGCTCTGATAATCGCGCAGCAGATCGACCGTACCGAATGCACTTTTTGCCCAGGCCGGTGGATCGAGAAAGACCAGATCGTACTGACGTTGCTGCAAACGCGGGTAGGCAGGCAGCTTCTGGCCTCGGCGCGCGGTGATCGGCAGGCCGGCCAACTGGCGTATGGCCGGGAAATAATCCGACTGGACGAACTGCATGGGTTCAAGCTCCGGGTTCAGTGCCCCGTTCTCGGCACCGACCGCCAGGTTACCTTCGGCAAAGTCCAGGTTGCACACCTCACGGGCACCGCCTGCCGCTGCACTCAAGCCAACGCCGCAGGTGTAGGCGAACAGGTTCAACACGCTTTTGCCGGCACTGTGCTGTTTGACCCAGCCACGCGCATTGCGCAGGTCGAGGAACAGCAACGGGTCCTGGCCAGGATGACGGCCACGCACGCGATAGTTCAGGCCCCATTCACGTCCAACCAAGTCGACCAGCGCGGCGTCTTCGGCGCGATACACCGTGTCTTCCCGATCGATCCGCGAATTGCCCCGTGACCGGTCGTTGTACACCAGCAGTAGCGGCGTCTGCAGATGCTTCTCGACCGCACCGTGCAAGGCCAACAGTTCTTCACGCTCCAGCGTCTGGTGGAAGCTTTGCACCATCAACTGCGGGCCATAGCGGTCGACGGTCAGACCACCGGCCCCTTCCTGGCTGCCGTGGAACAGGCGATAGCAATCGGTACCCTGTTCATGCAATGGGTCGAGCAATGACGAACGAGCGTCGAGGGCGGCGCGCAGCGCCTGGATCAAAGCGGGCATGCACGGTGCCTGACGAAAAAAGGAGAGTGGCAATTCTACCTCAATTGCCCGGTGCCGCGAGGGATCGCACGGTCGCGGCGCTGGCCAGCAGCGTCGCGACCGAGTGAGGGTCAGCCGCGGTGACGGCCGCGGAAGTAATTGATCAGGCCTTGGGTCGAGGCATCCTCGGCAGTCGTTTCGTTTTCACCGATCAGACGCTGGTAGACACCCTTGCCCAGTTCCTTGCCCAGTTCCACGCCCCACTGATCGAAGGCATTGATGCCCCACAGCACGCTCTGCACGAACACCTTGTGCTCATACATTGCAACCAGCGCGCCCAGGCGACGTGGGCTGATGCGCTCGACCACCAAGGTGTTGCTCGGACGGTTGCCGGGAATGACCTTGTGCGGCGCCAGCTTCTGTACGTCTTCCTCGGCCATGCCGCGTTCGCGCAGTTCGGCTTCCGACTCGCTGCGGCTCTTGCCCAGCATCAGCGCTTGGCTCTGCGACAGGCAGTTGGCAAACAGCCACTGATGGTGGTCGGCAACCGGGTTGAAGCTGACCACCGGGACGATGAAGTCGGCCGGGATCATGTGAGTGCCTTGATGCAGCAGCTGGTGATAGGCGTGCTGACCGTTGCAGCCGACGCCGCCCCAGATGACCGGGCCGGTATCGATATTCACCGGCGTGCCGTCCTGGCGTACGCTCTTGCCGTTGGATTCCATATCCAATTGCTGCAGGTGCTTGGTGATGTTGCGCAGGTAGTGGTCGTACGGCAGGATCGCGTGGCTCTTGGCATCCCAGAAGTTGCCGTACCACACGCCCAGCAGGGCCAGCAGCACCGGCATGTTCTGTTCGAACGGTGCCGACTGGAAATGCTGGTCCATGGTGTAGGCGCCTGACAGCAGCTCCTTGAAGTTGGCCATGCCGATCGACATGGCGATCGGCAAGCCTATGGCCGACCACAGCGAATAGCGCCCACCCACCCAGTCCCACATCGGGAAGATGTTTTCCTCGCGGATACCGAACTCCACGGCGGCGGCATTGTTGCTCGACACGGCGATGAAGTGACGGTACAGCTCGGCTTCCGAACCACCCTGTGCCAGGTACCAGCCCCGCGCGGCCTGGGCGTTCTTCAAGGTTTCCAGGGTGCTGAACGACTTGGAGGAAACGATGAACAGGGTCGTCTCGGCACGCAGCTTGGCCGACAGCTCGTGGAATTCGCTGCCGTCGATGTTGGCCAGGTAATGACAGCGCACGCCTTTCTGCGCGTATGGCAGTAGGGCTTCAGAGACCAGCTCAGGGCCGAGGAAGGAGCCACCGATACCGATGTTCACCACGTCGGTGATGGGCTTCTCGGTATAGCCGCGCCACAGGCCGTCGTGGATGCGCGTGACCAGCTCGGTGATCTGGTTGAGAACCTTGTGCACGTCCGGCATCACGTTGACGCCATTGACGTTGAGCTTGTCGCCAACTGGACGGCGCAGCGCGGTGTGCAGAGCCGGGCGACCTTCGGAAGCATTGAGCAGCTCGCCAGCGAACATCGCTTTGATGGCGCCTTGCAGATCCACTTCGTTGGCCAGCTCGACCAACAGGTCGCGGGTCTGCGTATCGATCAGGTTTTTCGAATAGTCGAGGAACAGGCCGCAGGCGCTCAGGGAGAAATGCTCGAAACGCTGAGGGTCGGCGTTGAAGGCATCGCGCATGCTGAAGTCTTTCATGGCAGCGCGGTGCTGGGTTAGCGCCTGCCAAGCGGGCAGGGTAGTCACATCGTGCGGGGTTCGGTAGTACGCCATCGCTGCAAATTTCCTTTTTCTTGAACTGCCTTTGGACATTGGAACGCTCGGCCGGTTGCGTGCCTGTTGCATCAAAAGATCCAACAGGCGGCCAGGGTCATTGCGGGCCACTGATCGGCTGCCAATGCACGGTTCGGACGCTGCACCACCTTAAACCGCCGCGCGCATTCTGTCTGCGCCTAGTGGCCGGTGCGTGAACGACTTTCGAGCGGTCGCGGTTCAGCCGTGCTGAGGGTCGTGATCGAGGTCCAGGTGCAGGTTGTCGATCAATCGCGTGGTACCCAGGTTCGCCGCGACGAGAATGACCAGATCGCGGTCATCGGCAGTGGCCGGCCGCAGGGTCAGTGCGTGGCGTACTTCCAGGTACTCGGGCACGAAGCCCGCTTGGGCAATGACCTGCCTGGCCTGGTCCAGCAGCAGCGGATAGTCGCGACGACCCTGGCTGATCTGTGCCGCCACCTGACTGAGCACCTGGTACAGCAACGGTGCCTGGGCACGTTGTTCTTCGCTCAGATAACCATTGCGCGACGACAGCGCCAGGCCGTCTTCGGCACGCACGGTCGGCTCACCGATGATCTGGATCGGCATGTTGAGATCGCGCACCAGCGCCCGAATGACCGCCAGTTGCTGATAGTCCTTCTGACCAAAGACGGCCAGATCCGGCTGGACCATGTTGAATAGCTTGCTGACCACCGTCGCCACGCCTTCGAAGTGGCCGGGACGGCTGGTACCGCACAGACCTTCGGACAGTTGCGGAACGCTCACACGGGTCTGCCCGGCCATGCCGTCGGGGTACATCTCGGCAGCCGAAGGTGCGAACAGCAGACTGCAGCCTGCCTGCACCAGCCGCTCCTGATCGGCAGCCAGCGTACGCGGGTATTTGTCCAGATCTTCGCTGGGTCCGAACTGCAACGGGTTGACGAAAATACTGGCCACCACGAAATCGACCCGCTGGGTGGCCTTGGCGACCAGCGCCGCATGGCCGCTGTGCAGGTTGCCCATGGTCGGCACCAGGCCGATACGCTTGCCTTCGCCACGGGCGCGGGCCACGGCGGCGCGCAGTTCACGGACGGTCTTGACGGTGTTCATGAGGCGAATCCATGTTCAGGTGCAGGGAAATCAACCGCCTTGACGGCGTTCACATAGGCGCGTAGGGCGCCTTGAATATCGCTCTGCCCGGTCATGAAGTTTTTCACGAAGCGTGGCACGCGGCCGCTCAACGACAACCCGAGCATGTCGTGCAGCACCAGCACCTGGCCATCCACCGCGCTGCCGGCGCCGATGCCGATGACCGGAATCTTTACCGCCTGGGCAATGTCGGCTGCCAGTTCGACGGGCACGCACTCGAGCAGCAGCATGGCCGCGCCGGCCTGTTCCAGGGCGATGGCATCGGCACGCATCTGGCGTGCCTGGATATCCTGGCGTCCCTGCACCTTGTAGCCGCCGAGCAGGTTGACTGATTGTGGGGTCAGGCCCAGGTGTACACACGCGGGAACACCCCGCTCGGCGAGCAGGCGGACCGGCTCGGCGAGCCAGGCAGCCCCTTCGAGCTTGACCATGTGTGCCCCGGCCTGCATCAGCAAAGCGCTGTTGGCCAGCGTTTGCTCGCTGGTGGCATAGGCCATGAAAGGCAGGTCGGCCACGATGAATGCGCCTTGGTTGCCACGTTTAACGCTGCCCACATGGTAGGCCATGTCGGCAACGGTCACGGGCAATGTGCTGTCATGCCCCTGCAAAACCATGCCCAGCGAATCGCCCACCAGCAACACTTCGACGCCCGCCGCACTGGCGGCATGGGCGAACGTCGCGTCGTAGCAGGTCAGCATGGTGATCTTTTCACCCTTGAGCTTGAGGCTCTGCAGGGTGGTCAGGGTGATTTCGGGCATGAAAAGAATCCTCGGACTGGCGCTGTGTCGACACAACATCATCTGTCGTGATGTTTGGAAACCCACGCATAAACGTTGGTTTCGCGCCGTTTGGCACCTCAGGGTGCAACGGGCCGCCTATAGTCGTGAGCACGACCGGGGAAGTCAATTGGGTTGAAGGCCTCTTCGCGGGCAGAGCCCACTCCCACAGGTCCGCGCGGAAGTCACTTATTTGTGCCTGGAGCCCAATCTCCAAGTCCATGTGGAAACCACTTCTTTATGCCTGTAACCCAATCCAACACGTTCTTTGTGGGAGCGGGGCGAGCGGCGAGCCCTCTGCCCGCGAAGAGGCCTCACCGGCGCTACAGCTTCTCCAGCCCCACGAACGGGCAGGCAGCCAGAAGCGCGCGCAGGCTGCGGCCGTCCGCCAGCATGAAGCCCTCGTCAACCAGCTCGGCCAACGGATACAGCACGAATGCACGTGCGTGCAGATGATAGTGCGGTACCTTGAGGCGAGGTTCGTCGATCACCCGATCAGCGTAGGTGATGATGTCCAGATCCAGGGTGCGCGGCCCCCAGCGCTCGCCACGCTCACGGCCTTGATCGCTCTCGATCGCCTGCAGTGCGTCGAGCAATGCCAGTGGCGGCAGCTCGGTGTCCAGTGCCGCCACGGCATTGGTGTAGCGAGGCTGGCCGGGCAGCAGTGAGTCGCTGGTATAGAACGATGAGGCTTCGACCAGTCGGGTATCCGGCAGCCCAGCCATGGCCTGTAGGGCATCACACAGTTGCCGTTGCGGGCTGTCCAGATTGCTGCCCAGCCCGATGTGTACCCGCACCATGCTTATTCGTCGGCCTCGCCACGCTTGCTGCGTTTGGCGCCGGTACGACGACGCTTGCGTGGCGCGCCGGACTCGTCCTTGCCACCCAGGTCGGCGATCATGTCGCGGCGTTCACTGTCGTTGCAGTCCTGATAGTCGGTCCACCATTCGCCCAGGCCATCGGTTTCTTCGCCGGCCTTTTCGCGCAGCAGCAGAAAATCGTAGCCGGCGCGGAAACGTGGATTGTCGAGCAACAGGTCGGCGCGCTTGCCACTGCGCCGCGGCAGGCGTTCCTGCATGTCCCAGATCTCGCGGATCGGAATGGTGAAACGTTTGGGAATGGCGACGCGTTGGCACTGTTCGGCAATCAGCTCGTGCGCTGCTTCCTGCATCGCCGGGATCGGTGGCATGCCGCGGCTTTGCAGGCGCAGTACCCGCGCTGGCAGCGCCGGCCAGAGCAGGGCGGCGAACAGGAAGGCAGGGGTGACCGGCTTGCCTTGCTTGATGCGCAGGTCGGTGTTGCGCAACGCCTCGCTGATCAGCGTGTGCGTGTAGGTCGGCGTGTCTTCCAAAGCCTGGGTGGTGGCCGGGAACAACGAGTCGAACAGTTGCAGATCGACCAGCATCTCGAAGGTATCGGCCGCGTAGCCGGACAGGAACAGCTTGAGCACTTCCTCGAACAGGCGTGCCGAGGGTATCTCGCGCAGCATCGGCGCCAGTTCGCGAATCGGCGCAGCGGTGTGCTTCTCGATGCCGAAGTCCAGCTTGGCGGCGAAGCGCACGGCGCGCAGCATCCGCACCGGATCTTCCTGATAGCGCTGGGTCGGATCGCCGATCAGGCGAATCAGGCGGTTGCGCACATCGTGCACGCCATTGGCGTAGTCCAGGATCCGTTCGCTGACCGGATCGTAGTACAAGGCATTGATGGTCAGGTCGCGGCGCTGGGCGTCGTCTTCCAGGGTGCCGTAGACGTTGTCGCGCAGGATGCGCCCGCTTTCGCTGCTTGAGGAGCGATGGACATCCTGTTCGTCATCTTCTTCCGGATGATTGGCACGGAAGGTTGCGACTTCGATGATCTCGCGGCCGAAATGGATGTGTACGAGCTTGAAGCGCCGGCCGATCACGCGCGCGTTGCGGAACTCGGCACGGACCTGCTCGGGCGTGGCGCTGGTGGCGACGTCGAAATCCTTGGGCACGATGCCCAGCATGAGGTCACGTACGCAACCGCCTACCAGATAGGCCTGATAACCCGCGCTCTGCAGGCGCTCGACGATGCCCACGGCGTGGCGGCTGAACTGGCTGCGTTGCAGCGAGTGTTGACCAGCATTGAGCACTTCAGGCGTGGTGCGCCGGTGCTGCGGGTGACGCGCGGGAGTATTCAAAGACTTGAACAGCTTCTTCAGCATGGGATGCACTGTTTGAAGGGATTTTCGGCCATATACGAAGAACGACCGCATGATGGGCGGGGATTCTAGCATTTAGTCGAGGGATGGTGTAGGAGGCAGCGCCGGTCGGCGCAAGCGGCAGGACAAAAGCCGGAAACTACAAGGGGAGCCGAAGCTCCCCAAGAAGTAGTTGCGTGCTCTGTTTTTATTTTTTGTCGGGCTTCTTGTTTTTGTTGAGTGCCCTGTCCACCGAACCTGGGTTCGGGGGTGGCTCCCTATTCGGGAGCAAGAGCAAACGGATTGCTTTGGTCGCTGTGCTGTGATGATCGCGGTGATCCAACCAGTTCGGGCTTCTGCTTCAAAGCAGTTGTTGTAGTTCTCTGCCTGGCTGCGGGTTTCCCCAAAAACAACGCCTCTCCAAAAGAATCAGTTAGCTGCGCCTCCGCCGTGTTGTTCTTGTTATGCGTGAGTCGATTCGTCTTGTTCTTGTTATGGGTTTGCTTGCTTGTTGTTGTTCTTGTACCAGAGATATAGCAGGTCCCATGCCAACTTTTGCGAGTCCCTGTAGAACGGGGCTTTGCGGGTAAAAGGCCGGTGGCCGAGGGTCAGAATCGACCCGGGATTCGTTACCGATGGAACCGTGTTTTGTTACGTCGCAGGCCTAGGGTAACAGTTTGTCACGGCTACCCGTCAAGCCGCGAAACCCGCGGGCTAGAGCTGAAACGTATCAGCTTTCACTGGCCACACTCGACTTGCGTCGCGGGATGCCCAGGCGTTGCCGACGCTCCCACAGACACTTGCGGCTGACGCCCAATTTGCGCGCCAATTCGGTCTCGGTCATGTGGTCTTGATGCTCCAGCACGAAGTGTTGGAAATAATCTTCCAGGGAAAGATCTTCGGTGGGGTCGTGAGCGGTGTTGTTCGCCCCGTTCGATTGGGAAGGCAGGCCGACGAAGTCGTCGGTGTCCTGCAGATCGGCGAGCTCGATGTCGATGCCCAGCAGTTCGGCCGATATTTCGGCGCTCTCGCTGAGGATCACCGAGCGCTCGACGGCGTTTTCCAGTTCGCGCACGTTGCCCGGCCAGGAATACTGCCGAATCGCCTGCTCGGCATCGGCGGCGAAACGCAGGTCGGTACGTCCGATCCGGGCGCTCTGGCGAATCAGGAACGCCTTGGCGATCTCGCCGACATCGGCACCACGCTCGCGCAATGGCGGCAGCTTCAGCGCGATCACGTGCAGGCGGTAGTAGAGGTCCTCACGGAACTGGCCCAGCTTGGCCAGGCTTTTCAGGTCGCGGTGAGTCGCGGCAATCAGGCGAACGTCGACTTTCTGCGACTGTACCGAGCCCACGCGGCGAATCTCGCCTTCCTGCAAGACCCTGAGCAGCCGTGCCTGAGCCTCCAGGGGCAGCTCGCCGATCTCGTCGAGAAATAGCGTTCCGCCATCGGCCGCTTCGACCAGTCCGGCACGCCCGGCGCTGGCGCCGGTGAAGGCACCTTTCTCATGGCCGAACAGTTCGGACTCGATCAAGGTTTCCGGGATCGCGGCACAGTTGACCGAGATCATCGGCGCCTTCGCACGCTTGGACAGGTTGTGCAGGGCCCGAGCGACCAGTTCCTTGCCAGTGCCCGATTCGCCCTGGATCAACACGTTCGAATCGGTCGGAGCGACCTTGCGGATCTTGCTGTAGAGATCCTGCATGGGCGGGCACGAGCCGATGATGCCGATATCGCCATTGGCGTTCTGCGCGGCTGGTTTGTCGGCGCCTGGCTTGTTTGCCGGCCGTTCGACGGCCACCGCCGGTGCGTTTTGCCGATCGCGCAGGATGCGTGCGGCAGCCTGGAGCATTTCGTCGTGATCGAAGGGCTTGGCGATGTAGTCCACCGCGCCCATCTTCATCGAGTCGACAGCCGAGCGCAGGCTGGCGTAGCTGGTCATGATGAGTACCGGAGTGCCTTCGCCCAGCTTGATCAGCTCGGTGCCTGGCGCACCGGGCAGGCGCAGGTCGCTGATGATCAGGTCGAACGATGGAATGCTGAACCGCTCCTGCGCTTCCTGCACGGAGCCGGCCTCACTGACCTGATACTGGTTGCGTTCGAGCAGGCGACGCAGGGCAGATCGAATGATGGTTTCGTCTTCGACGATCAAAATATGCGGCATTGATTCTATTCTCTCGACGGTCTCAGTTCACAGCGGACGTCGCTTCGACATGACGCGGCAATGTCACCCGAATCCGGGTACCGCGCTGGCTCTGGATATCGGCCGGGCTGTCGATGGTGATCTGTCCATAATGCTCTTCAACGATGGAATAGACCAGAGCGAGCCCCAGTCCTGTCCCTTCGCCCGGATCCTTGGTGGTGAAGAACGGTTCGAATAACCGATCCATGATGTTCTTGGGAATGCCGCTGCCCTCGTCTTCGACGATGAGGTCGACGGTCTGTTCGCTCGCCTCGGTCTTGACGCGTACCGCGCCGCCGGCCACCGAGGCGTCCCGCGCATTGGACAACAGATTGATCAGCACCTGTGCCAGACGTTGTGGATCGCCCACAGCCCAGTGCTCGGGGTCGCACAGGTTGTAGAACTGGATCTCGAAGTTGCGGCGGTTCAGGGCCAGCAGGCCAATGGCATCCTGGGCCACCTGGGCCAGATTGACCGGCTCATCGCTGTGCTGGTGACCACCGGCATGGGCGAAGCTCATCAGCGACTGGACGATGCGCGACACGCGCTTGGTCTGTTCGAGAATCTGGCTGCTCAGTTCGGTGATCTCGGCGTCTTCCTCGCGCTCTTCGCGCAGGTTCTGCGCCAGGCAGGCGATGCCGGTGATCGGGTTGCCGATCTCGTGGGCCACTCCGGCCGCCAGCCTGCCGATGCTGGCCAGGCGTTCGGAATGCACCAGCTTGTCTTCGAGCATCTGCGTTTCGGTCAGATCCTCGACCAGCACCACCAGGCCACTGTTGCCCGGTGCCAGTGGCTCATCGATGGCGGCCTTGTGCAGGTTCAGCCAACGGGTCTGCCCATCCAGAGCCAGGCGCTGCTTGTGCAAGTGTTCGTCGGGCACGTTGATGAAGTCGATCAGCAGGCTGCGCCATGGCTGGCTGATCGTTACCAGGCGCGAGCCGACCACGTGCTGGGCAGGCACGCCGGTCAAGTCCTCCATGGCCTTGTTCCACATCAGGATCTCCTGATCCTTGGCCAGCGAGCAGACGCCCATGGGCAACTCCTGCAGGGTCTGGCGGTGGTAGCGACGCAGCGCATCGAGCTCTGCGGCCAGGCCGGTCAGACGCGAGTGGTAGTCTTCCAGGCGGCTTTCGATGAAGTGGATGTCTTCGGTCACATAGTTTTCGCTGCCCGACTTGTAGGGCAAAAACGTCTCGACCATGTCCTGGGCCACGCTGGGGCCCATGAGGCCGGACAGGTTGGCCTCGATCCGGTCACGCAGACGGCGCAAGGCGTAGGGCCGTCGCTCGTCGAAGGGCAGGTAGAGATCGCGCAGGGCTTGTTCCACCTCCCGCTGGGCAGCCTTGGCGCCCAGCGGTTTGGCCAGCTGCGTGGCGAACTCCTGGGGCGAGGCGGCGTGCAGCTCGCGGCGCTGCGGGCGGCGTACGTTGTCCACTGCGCAGGCTTCGGCGGCACTGACCTCTTCGGTGCTGGCAGCGGTGAACAGCGAGATCAGCGTGAACAGCAAGACGTTGG
Organism: Pseudomonas sp. Leaf129; assembly: GCF_001423465.1. Lineage (NCBI taxonomy): Bacteria > Pseudomonadati > Pseudomonadota > Gammaproteobacteria > Pseudomonadales > Pseudomonadaceae > Pseudomonas > Pseudomonas sp. Leaf129. Next base: position 149,612 of record NZ_LMOC01000011.1, read on the forward strand.
CCGCCAGCGAAGCAATGGCTGCCATGTGCCAACTGGTGTCGTCGAGCACGTAGATCATGTTCAAGCGCGGAATGTAGAAGCCTTGCAGGTTGCCGATCAGCGGCAGCAGCATGGTCACCATCCAGACCGCCATGCCCGCCAACAGACCGGCGATGAATCCGCGTCGATTGGCCGTGGGCCAGTACAGCACCGACAGCACACCCGGCAGGAACTGCAGCGTGGCCACGAAGGCGACGATACCCAGGTGAGCCAGGTCCTGCTTGGCGCCCAGCAGCAGGTAGAAGGCATAGCCGGCCATGATGATGGCGACGATCAAGGCTCGACGCGTCCACTTCAGCCAGCGATAGATATTGCCTTCGGCCGGCGGCTGATACAGCGGTAGCACCAGGTGGTTGAGCATCATGCCCGACAGTGCCAGGGTGGTGACGATGATCAGCCCACAGGACGCAGAGAGCCCGCCGACGTACGCCAGCAGCGCCAGCGCCTGACTGTTGGCGGCGATGCCGACCCCCAGCGTGAAGAATTCCGGGTTTGTGGTGACGCCCAGGCGCAGACCGGCCCAGAGGATCAGCGGCACCGCCAGACTCATCAGCAACAGGAACAGCGGCAGCCCCCAACTGGCGCTGACCAGCGCACGGGGGTTGAGGTTCTCGGTGAAGACCATGTGGTACATGTGCGGCATGACGATCGCCGACGCGAAGAACACCAGCAGCAGCGTTCGCCAAGGCCCCTCTTGCAGGGGCGCATGCAGCGATGCCAGCGCGGTCTGGTTCTGCAGCAACCATTGCTCCAGATCGTGCGGCCCGTCGAATACACCGTAAAGGGCGTACAGGCCGATACCGCCCACCGCGATCAGCTTGATCACCGATTCGAAGGCAATGGCGAATACCAGTCCCTCGTGCTTCTCGCGGGTCGCGATATGACGCGAGCCGAAAAAGATCGTGAACAAAGTGATGAGCACGCAGAAGCTCAGCGCCACTCGATTCTGCACCAGCTCGCCGGTCATGATGCCGATGGAATCGGCAACCGCTTGAATCTGCAGCGCCAGCAGTGGCAGTACGCCGACCAGCATGAACACGGTAGTCAGCGCGCCGGCCCAGGTGCTGCGAAAGCGAAAGGCGAAGAGGTCGGCCAGCGATGACAGCTGATAGGTGCGCGTGACCTTGAGTATCGGATACAGCAGCACCGGCGCCAGCAGAAAGGCGCCGGACACTCCCAGGTAGCAGGCCAGAAAACCATAGCCATACTGATAGGCCAGGCCAACCGTGCCATAGAATGCCCAGGCGCTGGCGTAGACGCCCAGTGACAGGGTGTAGGTCAACGGATGGCGAATGATCGCCCGCGCGATCATGCCGCGTTCGCTGACCCAGGCTACCGCGAAAAGCACCAGCAGGTAGGCCGCGCTGACCAGCAACATCTGGGTAAGGCTAAAGCTCATCGGCATCACGCTGGCTCTGCAGGATAAAGGTCACCACGATCAGAATCAGCCATAGCAGGTAGGGTCGATACCACGCACCGGTGGGCTCGATCCACCAGTCCATGATGGCGGGGGAGAACAGGTAGATCCCCACCACCAGAAGCAGGACCAATCGATAGATATACATGCTGGCCTCGGGGTAGGGTCGTGTGCAAAAACGGTGCGGCGATGGTAGCGGATCGGCGTGTCGCTGCGAAGGGGCGGGCATGACCCGGCTGCAGATCACTCGCCCAGTTGTGCCTCTGCCACCGTGCGCACATGGGGGATCGCATCACTGTTCCAATGCGCCACGCCCCAGCCCAGCACATCCTGCACGCTGCCGTCGGCCAGATCGGCCTCAGGTTCCTGGCCCAGCGCGCGCAGGGCACGCACCAGCAGGGGAGCTGCCTGATCCGGATCCAGGGGAGGAGATCGGTAACTTTTGCCCAGCTTGTTGCCATCGGGCTGGATGATCAGAGGGACATGCAGGTACCGCGGTTGCGGTAACCCCAGCAACTCCTGCAGATACAGATGGCGCGGTGTCGAATCCAGCAGGTCAGCCCCGCGAACGATATCCGTCACCCCCTGCCAGGCATCGTCCAGCACCACAGCCAGTTGATAGGCATACAGACCGTCCCGACGACGGATGACGAAGTCCCCCGACTCGCGGCCCAAATGCTGCGAATACGCACCCTGCACTCGGTCCTCGAAGCGATACAGCAGTTCCGGAACGCGCACGCGGATGGCTGCATCCTCGGTCGTGTGCCCGGCATTGCGACAGGTGCCGGGATAGATGCCTTGATAGGGTTCCAGCTGTTTGCGCGAGCAGGTACAGGCATAGGCCAGCCCCTGCGCGAGCAAGCGGTCGATCACCTGCTGGTAGGCGTCATGACGCAGGCTTTGATAGACCACCTCGCCATCCCAGTGCAACCCGTAGCTGTCCAGCGTCTGGAGGATGGCTGCCTGGGCACCGGCGACTTCCCGCGGCGGATCGAGGTCCTCCATGCGCACCAGCCAGCGACCGCCCGCAGCGCGTGCGTCCAGCCAGGACGCCAGGGCGGCCACCAGGGAGCCGAAATGCAGGTAGCCGCTCGGAGTCGGGGCGAAGCGACCTATATAAGGAGGGGTTGTCATGGGCGCAGGATTCTACGGGCAATACAGATACAAAGGGGCGCCGTGGCGCCCCTTTGTCGACAGGTCATTTGCCGACCTGTTTTTCCTTGATTTCCGCCAAGGTCTTGCAGTCGATGCACAGATCGGCGGTCGGACGTGCTTCAAGACGGCGAATGCCGATTTCGATGCCGCAGGATTCGCACCAGCCGTACTCTTCGTCTTCGATCAACTGCAGCGTCTTGTCGATCTTCTTGATCAACTTGCGTTCGCGATCGCGAGCGCGCAATTCGAGGCTGAATTCCTCTTCCTGGCTGGCCCGATCGGCCGGGTCAGGAAAGTTGGCGGCTTCGTCCTTCATGTGGTCGACTGTGCGATCCACTTCCTGCATCAAGTCCTGTTTCCACTTGTTCAGGATCTTGGTGAAGTGAGCACGCATCGGCTTGCCCATGTACTCCTCGCCCTTCGTCGGAACGTAGGGAGCGAAACCGGACAAGTTGCCAGTGTTTTGTTGCTTTTCATTGGTGGGCATGAATCAACCGCCTCTCGCTCTACTAATCCATTGCGCAGGATGATCCTTCTCCGGCACCCGCCGGCCCTGCGACTGCAAGCCGGCGAACTTACCAGATCGAACCAGCACGCGCTACTCCCGGTTGTCGTGCCTGGAACGCCTGCGTCGCAGGCACGATGTGGTGGGTTTCGATCGCGCGTTCGGTGAAACGTTCGATGCGAAGGTTCGGTAGAATCGGCTTTTTTCGCTGCCACAAGGAATCCCCATGGCTCCGCTCTACAGCGCACGCAGTCGCGCCATCGAACCGTTTCACGTGATGGCGCTACTGGCCCGGGCCAATGAACTGCAGAGCCAGGGGCACGATGTGATCCACCTGGAAATCGGCGAGCCGGACTTCACCACGGCCGCCCCCATCGTTGCTGCCGGACAGGCCGCATTGGCCGCCGGGCATACCCGCTACACCGCTGCACGGGGGCTGCCGGCGCTGCGCGAAGCCATCGCCGGGTTCTATCGACAGCGCTACGGCCTGGACATCGACCCCCAGCGCATCATGATCACCCCAGGCGGCTCGGGCGCCTTGCTGCTGGCGGCCAGCCTGCTGGTCGATCCCGGCAAGCACTGGCTTCTGGCCGACCCCGGCTACCCGTGCAATCGGCACTTCCTGCGCCTGGTCGAAGGCGCTGCCCAACTGGTCCCGGTGGGTCCTGCACAGCGCTATCAACTCGACGCCCAACTGGTGGCGCAGCACTGGGACGAGCACAGCGTCGGAGCCTTGGTGGCGTCCCCGGCCAACCCCACCGGCACGTTACTGAATCGCGACGAATTGCGTGCCTTGAGCCAGGCCGTGAAGGATCGCCAGGGCCATCTTGTGGTCGACGAGATCTATCACGGTTTGACCTATGGCACGACCGCCGCCAGTGTGCTGGAAGTGGATGACGATGCCTTCGTCCTAAATAGTTTTTCCAAGTATTTCGGGATGACCGGTTGGCGCCTCGGCTGGCTGGTTGCACCCCCTCAGGCTATCCCCGAACTGGAAAAACTGGCGCAGAACCTGTACATCAGCGCCCCGAGCATGGCGCAGCATGCGGCACTGGCCTGCTTCGAGCCGGCCACGCTGGAGATCTTCGAACAGCGCCGCGAAGCATTCGGCCAGCGCCGCGATTATCTGTTGCCTGCGCTGCGCGACTTGGGCTTCGCCATTGCCGTCGAGCCTGAAGGCGCCTTCTACCTGTACGCCGATATCAGTGCATTCAGCGACGATGCCTTCGCATTCTGCCAACACTTCCTGGAAACCGAGCACGTGGCCTTCACGCCGGGGCTGGACTTCGGCCGGCATAAAGCGGGTCACCATGTCCGCTTCGCTTACACCCAGAGCCTTCCGCGTCTGGAACAGGCCGTGGCGCGGATCGCTCGTGGCCTGCAAAGCTGGCAGGCGAGATGATCTTCTCACCGGCCCTGGAAGAAGGGCGTCTGATCCAGCGCTACAAGCGGTTTCTCGCCGACATCGAGCTTGAAGACGGCGAGCGGCTGACCATTCACTGCCCCAATACCGGCTCGATGCTCAACTGCATGATGCCCGGCGGTCGCGTCTGGTTTACGCGTTCGAGCGACCCCAAACGCAAGTTGCCGGGTACCTGGGAGATCAGTGAAACGCCGCAGGGCCGATTGGCCTGCATCAATACTGCGCGGGCCAATGCGCTGGTCGAGGAAGCGTTGATCGCCGGTCGGATAGCGGAGCTGGCCGGATTCTCTGCATTCAAGCGCGAGGTGCCCTATGGCCAGGAGCGCAGTCGTATCGACTTCCGTCTGGATTACCCGGATGGCTCCGCATGGGTCGAAGTGAAGAGCGTAACCCTGGGCTTCGCCGACAGCCGCATCGCAGCGTTCCCCGATGCCGTGACCCAGCGAGGCGCCAAGCACCTGCGTGAATTGGCCGCGCTGGCCCGCAGCGGCGTGCGCGCTGTGCAGCTGTATTGCGTCAACGTCGATGGCGTGGACGCCGTAAGACCGGCGTCGGAGATCGACGCAGGCTACGCGCTGGCGTTGCGCCAGGCGGTGGATGCCGGTGTCGAGGTGTTGGCCTATGGCGTGCACTTGGATTCGCACGAGATCGTCATCGACCGTTGCCTGCCGGTGATCCTGTAACCCTCGCGGGGCAGGGCGCCACGGATCTCCAGGCAAAAAAAGACCCGGCAAAGTGCCGGGTCAATAACCGTGATTAGCCTGATGAGGAGACATCTGAAAGTCCGAACCAAGGGCCTTCCAGAGATCACCAGTCTCGCGACTGGATGTGATAATCATAACGATTCTCATTTAAGAGTCAAGTGCTCTGCGCATTTATTTGCGTCGGCTGTGCAAAATGGGTCTAGAACCTGCCCGGAGGCAGCAGGGCCGCGACCTGACGGTTCAGGCTCTGCTTGCGTTCGCATGACAATTCGTTCCAGTGCACATCCCGCAACGCTCCCTCGATCGCATAGAGAAGCACCTTCGAAGCGCGAAAACCGCGATGCCTCACCGCGCAGTACGCCTGTACGGCGCCCACCCGGCGAAGGTCGGTAGCATTGTGGATACCGACAGCATGAAGCCATTGAGCGGAGGTCTTGCCCAGATTCTTCAGGGCCAGAAGTTCATCGGTCATCAAACCTCCTGGCGTCGGCCAAGGCATGAGAGGGGGAACGATGGGGCAGGCAGCAGCAAACAGTGTAGCGGCGGCAGACCGGCGTGCCGCGTGGCCGGTCTGGTCGGATCGAGCGCTAAGGTGTGTTACAGCCCTGGCAGGCGTTGGCGGATCTGCTCCACCAGTTTGTCCAGACTGCCGCTTTCATGGGTTTCCACGCGACGGGTCTGCAGCAGCTCGGACTCGCTCAAGGGTTCGCGGCTCGCTTGCTGGGCGTCGATCACCGCCTGGGTAGCGTCGGAAGGGTCGTCGGAATGGGCCTGACGCTGCTGCAGCCAGCTGGAAATTACCGCCGCCGGCGCGTTGCAATCCAGGATCAGGAACGGCACCCCGGTGGACTCGGCGATCTGCGCCGCTGCCGCGCGTTGCTCGGCTTTGAGGTACGTCGCGTCTATCACCACCGGCAGGCCGGCGCGCAGCACGTGTTCTGCCAGCTTGTGCAGGTGCAGGTAAGTCGCTTCGCTGGTGCTGACGTCATACAGGCCCGTCTCGGCGGTCTGGGTGCCGAACAAGCGCTTGCGCTCCACGTCCGAGCGCAGGCGGATCGCACCCAGCGCCTCGACCAGGCGCAGGGCGACGTGACTCTTGCCCACTGCCGATACGCCGCTGGTTATGGCCAGGAAGCGCGAAGGGATGGCGCTGTAGCTTTCCGCCAGGTTGGCGTAGTTGCGGTACTGGCGCAGCGTCGTTGCGCGCTGCACACCGGTGGCGTCCGGTGACAGGCTGAACAGCGCCACCTTGGCCCGCACCAGCGCGCGGTAGGCCTTGTAGAAGTTCAGCAGTTCGAGGCCTTGGTAATCACCGGTCAGTTCCAGGTAATGACTGATGAAGCGTCGCGCCAGGCTCTTCAGACCGCGGTCTTCCAGGTCCATGGCCAGGAAGGCGATGTCGGCATAGACGTCGGTGAACCGGAACGGCTCGTTGAACTCGATGCAGTCGAAGATCACCACTTCGCCATCGATGACGGTAGCGTTGCCCAAGTGGATGTCACCATGGCACTCGCGGATGAACCCTTCTTGCTTGCGCAGCGCCAGCAGCGGTTCCAGGCGCACATAACTGCTTTGTGCCCAGGCCTGCAAGGCATCCAGCTGGGCCAGGTCATCCTTGTCGGTGAGGAACGGGCGAATCTGTTCGAAGTTCTGTTCGACCGGAGCCATCGCCGCCTTCGGCGTGCCGGCTTCGTGCGTATCGGCGACCACGGGGGCCGCACGATGGAAATCGGCAATCTGCCGTGCCAGCGAATCCACATGCGCCTGGGTCAGTTCACCGTTGGCCTGCAGCGTGCTCAACAGATTGCCACCCTCGAACTGGCGCATCTGCAGTGCGTACTCGATCGGCTCACCTTCGCCGCCCAGCACAGGTGCTTCCGCGCTGCCGGTGATCGGCAGCACCTGCAGGTACAGGTCGGATGTCAGGCGCTGATTGAGGCGCAGCTCTTCGGCGCAGAAGTGGGCGCGGTCGGCCAGCTCGGAGAAGTCCAGAAAGCCGAAGTTCATCGGTTTCTTGATCTTGTAGGCGTAGGGGCCGGTCAGTATCACCCAGGAAATGTGCGTCTCGATGACCTGGAACCCTTCCACCGGATGCGGATACAGGGCCGGGTCTTGCAGGGCGGCGATCAGGGTCTGGCTCACAGGCGATCCTTCATAGGCTGGGATGATTTCAAGGCCGTCATTATGGCCAGTGTGTGCGGTGATGCAAATCGCCAACGGTCCCTGCCCGCGACAAATCAAAGTGCGTATAATCCGCCGCCATGACTCGAACCCGATCTTCCCGTACCTCTAAAAAACCCCCATCTGGCGGCCTGCGCACCTGGCTCGGCTGGGGCCTCAAGCTGGGCCTGGTAGGCCTGGTGATCCTCGCCGGCTTTGCCGTCTACCTGGACGCCGTGGTCCAGGAGAAATTCTCCGGCAAGCGCTGGACCATTCCGGCCAAGGTGTACGCCCGGCCGCTCGAGCTGTTCGTCGGCCAGAAACTGGCCAAGAATGATTTCCTGACCGAGCTCGACGCGCTCGGCTACCGTCGGCAAACCACCGTCGATGGTCCGGGCACCGACTCGGTCAATGGCAATACGGTCGACCTGAACACCCGTGGCTTCCAGTTCTACGAAGGGCTGGAACAGCCCCAGGCCGTGCGTGTGAAGTTCTCCGGCGATTACGTCTCGGAACTCAGCGGCAGCGGTGGCAAGAAGGTCGCAGTAGTGCGTCTCGAACCGTTGCTGATCGGTGGCCTGTACCCGAAAAACCTCGAGGACCGCATTCTGATCAAGCTCGATCAGGTGCCACCTTATCTGCTCGACACCCTGGTGACCGTCGAGGATCGCGACTTCTACCACCACTTTGGCGTCTCGCCCAAGTCCATCGCCCGCGCCATCTGGGTCAATACCTCCTCCGGCGCCATGCGCCAGGGTGGCAGTACCCTGACCCAGCAGTTGGTGAAGAACTTCTACCTGACCAACGAGCGCAGCCTGACCCGCAAGCTGACCGAAGCAATGATGGCGGTGCTGCTGGAATTGCACTATGACAAGGGTGAAATCCTCGAGGCCTATCTCAACGAGGTTTTCGTCGGCCAGGATGGCCAGCGCGCCGTGCACGGCTTCGGTCTGGCCAGCCAGTTCTTCTTCAGTCAGCCATTGTCCGAGCTCAAGCTGCACCAGGTGGCATTGCTGGTGGGTATGGTCAAAGGCCCGTCCTCCTATAACCCGCGGCGCAACCCCGAGCGGGCGCTGGAACGACGCAACCTGGTGCTCGACCTGCTGGCGCAGCAGGGCGTAGCGACTCAGGAAGCGGTCGACGCCGCCAAGAAGATGCCCTTGGGCGTGACCAAGCGCGGCAGCCTGGCCGACAGCTCGTTCCCCGGCTTCCTCGACCTGGTCAAGCGCCAGTTGCGCGACGATTATCGCGACGAAGACTTGACCGAAGAAGGCCTGCGGATCTTCACCAGTTTCGACCCCATCCTGCAGATGAAGGCTGAATCGTCGGTTACCGACACCTTCAAACGCCTGGCCGGGCGCAAAGGCGCCGATGAAGTCGAAGCGGCCATGGTCGTGACCAACCCCGAAAGCGGCGAAGTGCAGGCCTTGGTCGGCAGCCGCGTACCGGGTTTCGCCGGTTTCAACCGTGCGCTCGATGCAGTGCGCCCCATCGGCTCGCTGATCAAGCCGGCGGTGTACCTGACCGCGCTTGAGCAGCCTAGCAAATACACTCTGACCAGTTGGGTGCAGGACGTACCGTTTTCGGTCAAGGGCGCAGACGGTCAGATCTGGAAGCCGCAGAACTACGAACGCAATTCCAATGGCACGGTGTTCCTGTATCAGGGCCTCGCCCATTCCTACAACCTGTCGACGGCCCGCCTGGGCCTGGATCTGGGCGTGCCTAACGTGCTCAAGACCCTCGGCAAGCTGGGTGTGCAGGTCGATTGGCCCGCCTACCCGTCGATGTTGCTGGGGGCGGGCGGCCTGGCACCGATGCAGGTGGCAACCATGTATCAGACCTTGGCCAATGGCGGTTTCAATACGCCGATGCGGGGCATCCGCAGCGTACTCACGGCCGAAGGCGAGCCGCTCAAGCGCTACCCGTTCCAGATCCAGCAGCGCTTCGACCCGGCCTCCATTTACCTGATTCAGAACGCCATGCAGCGGGTGATGCGCGAAGGCACCGGACGTTCGGTCTACAACGTGCTGCCGAGCAATCTGAATCTGGCCGGCAAGACCGGCACCAGTAACGACTCGCGCGACAGCTGGTTCGCCGGCTTCAGCCAGGACGTGCTGGCCGTGGTCTGGTTGGGCCGCGACGACAACGGCAAGACGCCGTTCACCGGCGCCACCGGTGCGCTGCAGGTCTGGACCAGCTTCATGAAGAAAGCCGATCCGCTGCCGTTGGATACACCGGTGCCGGAAAACATCGTGCAAGCCTGGGTCGACGCCAAGACCGGACAGGGCTCGGACGCAAGCTGCCCCAACGCTGTGCAGATGCCGTATATTCGTGGCAGCGAACCGACTCCAGGCACCGCATGCGGCGGCGCCAATCCGGCCACCGACGATTCGGTGATGGACTGGGTCAAAGGCTGGTTGAACTAAGCGAAGGGGAATGAAGTGAACAAGTGGTGGTTTCCTGCCTTGACGGCATTAGCTTTGCTCAACGGTTGCGCCAGCGTGGAACGTGGCTCCATTCCAGTGGTTGATTCTGGCTCCGCGGTCACCAATGGCGAACGGGTATCGCGCACCGGCGGTTTCCGCCAGACCACCGTGGTTCGTCCAAAGGCACAGGCCCAGGCGATCACCGAAGATTCCGGCGTGGTCGTCATGGTGCCGCAAGGGGCGGGCTCGCAGCCGATCCAGAGCTTTCCTGCGCCAGGCAACAGTGCGCCGATCAGCACAGGGCCAATCACGCCCGGCCCGATAGTGCCCGGCCCCAGCAGCTCGGCGCCCGTGAGTCAGGCGCCGGCCTATACGCCGGCGGCGCCAAGCACGACCTACAACATGCCTGCAAGCGCTCCGAGCGGAATTCCGCGGGCCAGCAGCAGTAGCGGCCTGTCCGCCGACGAACAACTGGACGGCCCGGTCCTGGCACTGTTGACCACCGCTCAGCAACAGCAGGGTGGCGGCGATCTGAACGGCGCTTCCTCCAGCTTGGAGCGGGCCCAACGCATCGCACCGCGCGAGCCGCAGGTGCTGTACAAGCTGGCGCAAGTGCGGCTGGCCCAGGGTGACGCTGCCCAGGCCGAGCAACTGGCCCGCCGAGCGCTGACCTACGCCAATGGTCGTCCCGATCTGCAGGCGAGCTTGTGGAACATCATTGCCCAGTCGCGCGACAAGCAGGGCGATGCGGCGGGCGCCAACCTGGCTCGCCAGAAAGCCAAGAGCGCTTCGTGATGGATGATCGTTTTCTCGCGATCGCCGAGCATCTGCTGTTGATCGAACGCGAATTACGTCAGCAGGGTTGGTGGCAGGATGTGCCACCCAGCGCCGAAGCGCTGGCCAGCGTCGAGCCGTTCAGCGTCGATACCCTGGACTTCGATCAATGGCTGCAGTGGATCTTCCTGCCTCGAATGAAGACCATCATCGAGCAGGATCTTCCCCTGCCCAACGCCTCGGGCATTCTGGCAATGGCCGAAATGGTCTACGCCGATCGTCCCGACCAGAGCCGCGGCCTGCGCGCCAGTCTGGCGCGCTTCGACGAGCTGATCGGGCAGGTACGCTAGACCCTTACGTGCACTGCTCGTCGATCACCTTGCGCACTTCCTCGATTTTCGCCTGACGCTCCTGCTCGGTCAGGCGCTTGACCTCGCCATTGACCTGCTGAACCACCCGCGGGTTGTTCTTGAGCTGCGCCAGGTTGGTCCTGACCCCCGTACAGAACTCGTTGCGCCGCGACGTCTCGTCGGCCACTTGCGACTTCACCTTGCGGTCGATCCGGCGTTGCTCGGCCTCGCCACTGGCTTTCATCACCGCGTCGTTGGAAATTGGCTCGGGCGGGGTTACCGGCTTCACGCCTTCCACGGCGGTCGCCTCAACGCCGTTGGGCGGTCGTGCATCAAAATGCGTCACGCCTTGGCTATCGACCCATTTGTAGATTTGTCCTGCCATCACCCATGGGGACAGGGCAAACAGCAGCAAACTTGCGGCAACGGTTGAACGCATGGCGCCTTCTCTGAGGGTTGGTTACGCATGAAACTACCATAGCTCAGTAGCCAGGCAGGGTTTATTGCGCCGTTTGGGTGCAGGTGCGCAATAAAATGCACGCATCACTTGACTTGCAGCAGACGAATCACAACAATCCAAAGTCCGCTGTACAGGGACTGCCAGAAGCAGACCCACACAGCAGAGCACAGGCGCACACCAGCGCCGACCCGTAATACCCGCAACGCGTTACCTCGCGCTGGGTGGGAAAGCCCGTGACACTTGGGTGCTCCCAATACTTGCTCAGTCAGTGCTGACGTACGTCGGCGACCACCGTCGCTCATGCTCTGCTGGCAGTAAACCTATTAAGACCCGTTCCCATGGAGCGGTATTCTGGCGTTTTAGAGGTGAACAACGTGGAGCTTTTATCTGGCGCTGAAATGGTCGTCCGCTTCCTGCGCGACGAAGGCGTTAAGCACATCTACGGGTACCCCGGTGGTGCCCTCCTGCATGTCTATGACGCCCTGTTCAAGGAACCCGCAGTCGAGCACGTGCTGGTCCGGCACGAGCAGGCCGCAACTCACATGGCCGATGGCTACGCCCGCGCGACCGGCAAGGCCGGCGTGGTACTGGTGACGTCCGGTCCGGGTGCCACCAACGCCATTACCGGTATCGCCACTGCCTACATGGACTCCATTCCGATGGTGATCCTCTCGGGTCAGGTGGCCAGCACCCTGGTCGGTACCGACGCGTTCCAGGAAACCGACATGATCGGTATCTCCCGTCCCATCGTGAAGCACAGCTTCATGATCAAGCACGCCTCGGAGATCCCCGAAGTCCTGAAGAAGGCCTTCTACCTGGCGCAGTCCGGTCGTCCTGGCCCTGTGGTGGTCGATATCCCCAAGGACATGACCAACCCGGCCGAAAAATTCGAATACGTCTATCCCAAGAAAGCCAAGCTGCGCTCCTACAGCCCGGCGGTCCGCGGTCACTCCGGCCAGATTCGCAAGGCCGTGGAAATGCTTCTGGCCGCCAAGCGTCCGGTCATGTACGCAGGAGGTGGCGTCATTCTCGGTGGTGCTTCTGCCGCCCTGACCGAGCTGGCGCAGATCCTCGACCTGCCGGTGACCAACACCCTGATGGGCCTGGGCGCCTATCCGGGCATGGATCGTCAGTTCGTCGGCATGCTCGGCATGCACGGCAGCTACACCGCCAACCTGGCCATGCACCATGCCGACGTGATCCTGGCCGTGGGCGCCCGCTTCGACGACCGTGTGATCAACGGCGCGGCCAAGTTCTGCCCGAACGCCAAGATCATCCACATCGATATCGACCCGGCTTCGATCTCCAAGACCATCAAGGCAGACGTGCCGATCGTGGGCCCTGTGGACAGCGTCCTGACCGAAATGCTCGCAACCTTGAAAGACATCGGTGAAGCCCCGAACAAGGACACCGTTGCCAGTTGGTGGAAGCAGGTCGAAGAATGGCGTGGCGATAACGGGCTGTTCCCTTACGACAAGGGCGATGGCTCCAAGATCAAGCCGCAGAAGGTCATCGAAACGCTGTGCGAGGTCACCCAGGGCGACGCCTACGTCACCTCGGACGTGGGCCAGCACCAGATGTTCGCGGCGCAGTACTACCTGTTCAACAAACCCAATCGCTGGATCAACTCCGGTGGCCTGGGCACCATGGGCTTCGGCTTCCCGGCGGCCATGGGTGTCAAGATGAGCTTTCCCGAGGCCCACGTTGCCTGCGTGACCGGGGAGGGCAGTATCCAGATGAACATTCAGGAGCTGTCCACCTGTCTGCAGTACGGCCTGCCGGTCAAGATCATCCTGCTCAACAATGGGGTACTCGGCATGGTGCGCCAGTGGCAGGACATGAGCTACGGCGGTCGTCACTCGCATTCCTACGTCGAATCGCTGCCCGACTTCGTCAAGCTGGTCGAAGCGTATGGTCACGTCGGCATGCGCATCACTGACCTCAAGGACCTCAAGCCGAAAATGGAAGAAGCCTTCGCCATGACCGACCGCCTGGTCTTCCTCGACATCCAGGTCGACGTCGGCGAGCACGTCTATCCGATGCAGATCAAGGACGGCTCGATGCGCGACATGTGGCTCAGCAAGACGGAGCGGACCTGATTATGCGGCACATCATTTCACTTTTGCTCGAGAACGAACCCGGCGCCCTGTCGCGCGTGGTAGGGCTGTTCTCGCAGCGCAACTACAACATCGAAAGTCTGACCGTGGCGCCCACCGAAGACCCGACCTTGTCGCGTCTGACGTTGACCACGGTAGGGCATGATGAAGTGATCGAACAGATCACGAAGAACCTCAACAAGTTGATCGAGGTGGTCAAGCTGGTAGACCTGTCGGAAAGCGCTCACATCGAACGCGAACTGATGCTGGTCAAGGTCAAGGCCACTGGCGCCCAACGCGCCGAGATCAAACGCACCACGGACATCTTCCGTGGGCAGATCGTTGATGTCAGCAGTAGCGTCTACACCGTTCAGCTGACGGGCACCAGCGACAAGCTGGATAGCTTCCTGCAGTCTATCGGCACCGCCTCGATCCTCGAAACCGTGCGCAGTGGCGTGACCGGTATCGCTCGTGGCGACAAAGTGCTGAGCATCTAACTCAATTGGCGACTGGCCGAAACGGCCTAGATAACAGGTGATATTCAATGAAAGTTTACTACGACAAAGATTGCGACCTCTCGATCATCCAGGGCAAGAAAGTAGCCATCATCGGTTACGGCTCCCAGGGCCATGCCCAGGCATGCAACCTGAAGGACTCGGGCGTCGACGTCACTGTGGGCCTGCGCAAGGGCTCGGCTACTGTCGCCAAGGCTGAGGCCCACGGCTTGAAAGTCGCCGATGTCGCTACCGCCGTTGCCGGTGCCGACCTGGTCATGATCCTGACCCCGGACGAATTCCAGTCCCAGCTGTACAAGACCGAAGTCGAGCCCAACATCAAGCAGGGCGCTACCCTGGCGTTCTCCCACGGTTTCGCCATTCACTACAACCAGGTCGTGCCACGCGCCGACCTGGACGTGATCATGATTGCACCCAAGGCGCCGGGTCACACCGTTCGTACCGAGTTCGTCAAGGGCGGCGGTATCCCTGACCTGATCGCCATCTACCAGGATGCATCGGGCAACGCCAAGAACGTCGCGCTGTCCTACGCTTCGGGCGTGGGTGGTGGCCGTACCGGCATCATCGAAACCACCTTCAAGGACGAGACCGAAACCGACCTGTTCGGTGAGCAGGCCGTTCTGTGCGGCGGTACCGTGGAACTGGTCAAGGCCGGCTTCGAAACCCTGGTTGAAGCCGGCTATGCACCGGAAATGGCCTACTTCGAGTGCCTGCACGAACTCAAGCTGATCGTCGACCTCATGTACGAAGGCGGTATCGCCAACATGAACTACTCGATCTCCAACAACGCCGAATACGGCGAGTACGTGACCGGCCCTGAAGTCATCAACGCCGAGTCCCGCCAGGCGATGCGCAACGCACTCAAGCGCATCCAGGATGGTGAATACGCCAAGATGTTCATCAACGAAGGCGCCACCAACTACCCATCGATGACCGCCAAGCGCCGCAACAACGCCGCTCATGGCATCGAAGTCATCGGTGAGCAGCTGCGTTCCATGATGCCTTGGATCGCTGCCAACAAGATCGTCGACAAAGCCAAGAACTGATACAGTTCCAAGCGATGAAAACGCGGCCCCGGCCGCGTTTTTTCGTTATGGTGGCAAGCTTCTGGTATAAAGCTGCAACGTTTTGCGGTCGAACCCTCGACCCAGACGCCTGTCGAAACTTTCCACACCGTTGCAAGGTATTGTCCATGAGCGAACGTCCCCAAGAGCCAAACAAGGCTCCTGACGCCGAAAGCCTCCTGCCGATCGATGAGCATGTCGAAGAAGGGCATGACGCCGAAGGACGTAAAGTCCGGCACCGCGGTATCTATCTTCTGCCCAACCTGTTCACCACGGCGAACCTGTTTGCGGGCTTCTACTCGATCATCAACTCGATCAGCGCCCAGAGCGCCGGCAATGCTGCCGAAGCCAGCAAGTATTTTGCTTACGCAGCCATCGCCATCTTCGTTGCCATGGTCCTCGACAGCCTCGATGGCCGAGTGGCACGCATGACCAACACCCAAAGCGCCTTCGGAGCGGAATACGATTCGCTTTCCGACATGGTCGCGTTCGGTGTCGCACCTGCACTGCTCGCCTTCGGCTGGGCACTGGGTGACATGGGCAAGGTCGGCTGGATGGTGGCCTTCATCTACGTCGCCGGCGCGGCGCTGCGTCTGGCACGCTTCAATACTCAGGTCGGTACGGCCGATAAACGCTATTTCATCGGTCTGGCCAGTCCCGCAGCGGCGGGTGTGGTTGCAGGGCTCGTATGGGCGTTCAGCGACTACGGCATCCAGGGTTCGAAGATGTCCTTCCTGGTCGCCCTGCTGGTCGCTGCTGCTGGCATGTTGATGGTCAGCAACATCAAGTACAACAGCTTCAAGGAGCTGGATCTCAAGGGGCGCGTACCCTTCGTGGCCATTCTGGCGGTCGTGCTGGTGTTCGCGGTGGTGTTCAGCGATCCGCCCCGTATTCTGCTGTTGATCTTCCTCGCCTATGCAGCGTCAGGTCCGATACAGTATTTGTTACGCATGCGTCGTCACAAAAAAGCCGACTAAATTCAATTTCACGCATAATCCGTAGTCTCTTGGTATGTTGAATACAGCCAAGGCTACGGAGGCACCATGCTCATCAAGCTACCGCGTGCTTCGGACTGCAAAGAGTCCGAAGTCACCCCCGAATCGATCTATCTCTCCCGCCGCTCGCTCATGGGCGCCACCGCAACAGCCTTGGCCGTTTCGGCGCTTCCTTCCTGGGCATCCGCTGCCGACCCGTCACGCTACGAAGGCGTCGACACCAGCAGTGCGCCTGCCTGGCTGAATGACCAGTTGGGTCAAACCCGCTGGGGCGCGGTCACCGTGCAAGGCGAGGCGATCACGCCTTTCAAGGATGCCACCCACTACAACAACTTCTATGAGTTCGGCACCGGCAAGGGTGATCCGGCAATCAATGCTGGCGCCTTGAAAACCGAACCTTGGTCGGTCGTGATAGACGGTGAGGTCGCCAAGCCAGGGCGTTATGCCCTCGAAGACTTCATGAAGCCCTATCAGTTGGAGGAGAGAATCTATCGGCTGCGCTGCGTCGAGGCGTGGTCCATGGTCATTCCCTGGATCGGCTTTCCCATCTCGGCCTTGCTCAAGCAGGTCGAGCCCACTTCGAAAGCCAAGTACATCCGCTTCGAAACCTTGCAGGATCCCAAGACCATGCCTGGCCAGCGTTCTGGCTTCGCCTTGATCAACTGGCCCTATGTAGAAGGCCTGCGCTTGGACGAAGCGATGAATCCGCTGGCGATTCTCGGCGTCGGCATGTACGGCCGCGAACTGCCCAACCAGAACGGCGCACCCTTGCGCCTGGTGGTGCCGTGGAAGTACGGGTTCAAAAGCATCAAGTCCATCGTCCGAATCAGCCTGGTCAGCGAGCAGCCAGAGACGACCTGGGAAAACATTGCACCGAGCGAGTACGGGTTCTATGCCAACGTGAACCCGGGAGTTGACCATCCACGCTGGACACAGGCTCGCGAGCGGCGCCTGCCCAGTGGGCTCTTCAGCCCCAACGTCCGCGAGACGGCAATGTTCAATGGCTACGGTGAGGAAGTAGCATCCCTCTATACCGGCATGGATCTGCGGAAAAACTACTGATGCGTTACCCGTTCTGGCGTTTGAGTGTATTCGTGGTCGCTTGCGTATGGCCGCTATTGTGGCTGTACCAGGCGTGGATATTTGCCTTGGGGCCCGATCCGGGCAAGGTGCTTGTCGATCGTTTGGGTCTGGGCACCTTGGTTCTGGTGTTGATCACCCTGTGCATGACTCCTTTGCAAAAGCTGTCTGGTTGGCCGGGCTGGATAGCCGTACGCCGTCAATTGGGCCTTTGGTGCTTTGCCTATGTGTGCTTGCATCTGGCCGCTTATCTGTTCTTCGTGCTTGGTTTGGACTGGGGGCAGCTTGGCGTCGAGCTGAGCAAGCGTCCCTATATCATCGTCGGAAGCCTGGCGTTCCTGTGTCTGCTGGCATTGGCCGTGACGTCCAACCGCTACAGCCAACGACGGCTGGGTCGCCGTTGGAAGCAACTACACCGCCTCATCTATGCAGTGCTGGGGCTGGGGTTGCTGCACTTCCTCTGGATCGTTCGTGCAGACCTGGAGGAGTGGTCGATCTACGCGGCTGTCGGCGCATTCCTGATGCTGCTTCGAGTTCCTGCCGTGGCGCGGCGTATTCCCCATCTAGCGGGGCGAAAACCAGCTACCTCGAAAAAGATTTGAATTAACGGTTGACGCACCTCCAGATCTGTCTATAATTCGCCCCACTTCCGGCGCAGCCGAAACGATAAACGCCTTGTTAATCAATGAGTTAGTCGTTCAGGCA
>NZ_LMOC01000012.1:0-100248 GCF_001423465.1 Pseudomonas sp. Leaf129
GATGTCATTGCGCATCACATCCAGCGCGCCCGTGGTCAGTCCAGTGTTCAGGGTCCTGGAAGCGAAGGCGAATGGCACGCTCGACCCCGCTACCCTAGGCGCCAGTGCCACGGTTCGAGTGGTGCACTCGGGCATGTTGCCGGGCGATACCGTGCGCGTGACCTGGGGCGGCTCGCCCTCACGCAATACCGAGATCAAGCCAGTGGTCGATCGCGCCACGCCGGTGGACTTCGCCATACCCAAGTCCTGGGTGACGGAGAACAGCGGCAAGACGGTGCCGGTGCTGTACACGTATAAAAAAGCCGGAGTCGGCACTCCTGTGCCGTCAGCTCCGATTCAAATACGAGTGACCTCGAACTTCGCCGGGAGCGGGCAGGCAACTGCCGCTCAGCTCGACGCGCGCTACAAGGACACGCGCAACGATTGTGGCGGACGCCCCGCCTACAACTGTAACGGCGTGCTGCTTCGCACCGTGGACAGCGGGAGCTTCCTTTCCTGGAACCCCAGTGCCACCGCCATCTCCAAGAACGCCGTATCGTTCTCCTTCGTGCGCAAAGACCTTGGCATTACCTACCTGGCCTGGAACAACGTGCAGGGCATCATCTTTCAAAACCCCGACAGTGCAAGCGCAGCCGCCAGGCAGTACATCCGGGTCCTGTGTGCTTTTCCAAGCGACGCCGCCAGTTGGCATCGTGCCAATCAGGGATGTGGCGCCCACCCCAGCTACCCCTCGCAAAGCGGCTACTGCTCCAGCCAGGGGGTCACTTCGCTGGATGCCTGGAAGCGACACTATCAGGCCGCCGGTGGATCTGGATCGTTCTCCGCACGTAACGAGCATCAATGCTCGTTCTTGGGATCCAGTCAAGCGACGTTCGCCTTGAGCCTGACGGCACGCGCCAATTTCGTGCGACCTGGCGAGGAACGGCCTTATCACAATGAGTTGATGCTGCAGTTATGGGGGCAGAACCTGCACGAACAACTGCCGCTGGAAGCCGTGTTTTACCACGTGGAGCGCAACGCCAGCTCTGGCCTGGCCAGTGCGCGAGTCATCCAACGCGACTTTTTCAACTGCACCGCAAAGTTCCTGCCGCTGGTTCGTCTTTCTCTGCGCGATGGGCAGGCGTCGGCGTTCAGCTTCGCGGCCGCCGACCAGGCGGTCAAGGATACCGACACACCCAGTACGTCTGCATGCCGAGCGAAAGAAAGCAAATAGACCCTGCCCACTGTGGCACGCCATCGAGGACTGAACATGACTACGTCTATCCAAAGAATGACCGAGGTACTTGCCGGCCTGCGTTCCGCCGGCGGATCGGTAGCGAACACGCGCAGCATGGGGCTGATGGTACCGGTGGTACTGGAAGCCGTTCCCACGCTTGACTTAACGTCGGTGCCAAACGGCGCTACGGTACGGGTGTACTTTTGCGGCCTACTGCCCAGCGACCTGGTGGCGATTGTCTTGTTCGGCACGCCAGGGGCAGGGACGCCAGACATCGATCCGGTGTCGGGCAATGCTGTCGGGCATGTCGATTTTACGGTACCTGCTTCCGCATTGGTGCCCAACGACGGTGGGATGGTCAAAATCGTCTCGGCCGTGGTGCGCGGGGACGAACAATGGGTTTCCGACGAGATCACGCTCGCTGTGGGCAGCCTTCGCCCCGTACCCGTGGAAATCAAGCCATTCATTACACGAGCGTGGGACACGCGCGGGAATGTCGGAGACGGCGGCTCGACCTTCGATGCCGTCCTCAACATCGAGGGAATGGCGAGCCCGGGCATGCAGGTCGAGATTTTCCGTGACGGCATCTCGGTAGGCAAGGCGACCGTAGACAGTAATGGCAACTGGACGCATCGAATTGCCGATCTGCCCGTCGGCGCGCATACGCTGGCCGTGACGGCCCTCTATGGTGGCGGCCTGACTTCACCGGCCAGAGCGGTGACAAGGGCTACCAACCTCACGATCAAGACGGGCACGATGGTTCTGGATGGTGTGCATTTACACCAAGCTTCTTCGCCTGCCTGGTGGCGAGAAACGGGCAGCTACATGGCCAAGGTCACATCAACACGCAAGGCCACGGGTGGCACCCCTCCCATTCGCTACAGCTCGGCCAATACCCGTGTGGCTACCGTGGACGATAAAGGTCATGTGATCAGTCAGGCCAATGGCAGCACTCGTATCACTGCCACCGACGCACTGGGAAGCAGTGCAAGCTATGCAGTGACGTGCAGCAACAACTACAACCTCTACCAGTCGAGTGAGTCTGAGATGACTTACCAAGGGGCGCTGGACTGGATCAAAGGCTCGCCCGAAAACCGTGCCATTCCCCACAACGGCACCACCTTGGGTCGCGACATGCTGTCGGCCATGTCCACGCAGTTCGTATCCAGCGGTACGTTCAAGCACCATACGGGAACGCCTAATCCAGGCTCGCAGACCACTAACCTGACCGTCAGTAAAACTTCCGAAGCTCCCAACCAGGAAGGCCCTTTCGACTGGAACACCAAGGCGCGTGCAATGTGCTATCGCATCAAGCAATGAGTTTGCGTGTTGCCGCGCGCATCGGGATTGGCGGGGGCGTGCTGGGTGTGGGGTTATTACGTTATAATCCCCGCCTTTCGCCGCCCGCCGCCCTCGATGGCCGCCCGCGCATCTACTTCCGTTCAAAGAGGCTAGACCCTTGGCATTGACGATTCTTGGCCTGTCCGGCGCCCTTAGCCATGACCCTTCCGCGGCCCTGTACATCGACGGCAAGCTGATTGCCGCCGCCGAAGAAGAGCGCTTCGTGCGCGACAAACATGCAAAGAACCGCATGCCCTACGAATCGGCCAAGTTCTGCCTGGAACAAGCCGGCATCAAGCCGTCGGACGTCGATGTGGTGGCCATTCCTTTTGCGCCCATCAGCCTGTTCGGCAAGGCCCGCTGGCACTACGCCAAGCGCTATTGGTACGCCCCGGACCGCGCCCTCGATGCGCTGTTGATGGGTGACCGTCGCTACAAGCGCTACCGCAACAAGATCGTCTTCTGCCTGGAGCAACTGGGCTTCGACGCGAAGAAGATCAAGATCGAGCCGGTCGAGCACCATCTGGCTCACGCCTCCAGCGCCTACCACTGCTCGGGTTTTCAGGAAAAAACCGCGATCCTGGGTATCGACGGCAAGGGTGAGTACGCCACCACGTTCTTCGGCTACGGCGAGAACGGCAAGATCCACAAGATCAAGGAGTTCTTCGACCCGGATTCGCTGGGCGGCCTGTACGGCGCGATCACCGAATTCCTCGGTTTCGAGATGCTCGACGGCGAGTTCAAGGTCATGGGCATGGCGCCCTATGGCGACGCCAGTAAGTACGATTTCTCGCGTCTGGCTTCGTTCGAGAGCGGCGAGTTGGTGATCAACACCGACTACGCCAACGTCATCGGCCTGCGCCGCTATAAAGAGAAGGGCAAGGGCTTCTATTTCTCGCCCAAGCTGATCGAGTGGCTGGGCCCGAAACGCGAAGGCGACATCGCCGACGAGCCGTACATCCACTACGCGGCGAGCATGCAGGCGCTGTTCGAGAAGCTCGCGTTGCAAATGATCGACCACTACCTGGGCGATGTGCTCAAGCAGACCGGCAAGCTGGCTTTCGCCGGCGGCTGTGCGCTGAACGTCAAGCTGAACCAGAAGATCATCGCCCGCCCGGACGTGAAGGAGCTGTTCGTGCAGCCTGCTTCCGGCGACGCCGGTACGGCGGTGGGTGCGGCGGCCTATGTGTCCCATGCCCGCGGTGTGCCCGTGGAGAAAATGGAGCATGTGTACCTGGGCCCGTCCTACACCAACGAAGACGTGATCGCCGCCTGCGCGCGCCATCCGAACAAGCCCAAGGGCCGCATGCTCGGCAACATGCCCAAGCAGATCGCCCAGATCATGGTCGACGGCAACCCGGTGGCCTGGTTCCAGGGGCGCATGGAGTTCGGCCCACGCGCGTTGGGTGGTCGTTCGATCATTGGTTGCCCGAGCGTGCCGGGCGTGGCCGACCGCATCAACCATCAGATCAAGTTCCGCGAGCGCTGGAGGCCTTTCTGCCCCTCGATGCTCGACACCGTCGCGCCGCAGATGATCAAGATCGATCACCCGGCGCCGTTCATGACGTTCACCTTCGAGGTGGCCGAAGAATGGAAGACCCGTGTGCCGGAAGTGGTCCATGAAGATGGCACCTCGCGCGCCCAGGTGCTCAAGCGCGAATACAACCCGCGCTACTACGACATGATGAAGGCCCTGGAAGAGCTGACCGGTAACGGTGTGTCACTCAACACCTCGCTCAACCGTCGTGGCGAGCCGATGATCTGCTCGCCGACCGATGCGTTGAACATGTTCTACGGCTCGGACCTGCAGTACCTGATCATGGAAGACATTCTGGTGGTCAAAGAGGGCGCCAAAGCCTATGACACGCTCGACTGAGCGTCATGTACTGCAAATCTGCCACGGCTATGACGGGCTGCTTCTCGAAGGCGCCCGTCAATACGCCGGCGTGTTGGTGGGCCGTGGCTATCGGGTCACCACCGTGTTTTTGACCGGCGCAGCCGATGCTCGGGTGGCCGCCGACTGCGAGAGCGATGAAGTGCTGTTCATGGCCTGCAGCGCCGAGGCCTTGGCCGGTCTGAAGCGCGGTGCCATCGGCGAGCTGCGCAAGATTGCCGCTGCGCGAACATTTGCTTTCTGCATCGCGCACCAGTTCGAGCCTGTCTACGTTGCCCTGTTGGGCACTTCGCTGCGGGTGATTGGCGTGCATCATGCGTTTGGTGCCTATCAGCGCCGTTCGCGCCGGCTGTTTGTGCAGTTGTTCCGCAGACGCCTGGGGCTGTTGGGTGTGTCCGATGTGATACGCGACGACATTCGCCGCTGCCTGCCTGGCTGGGCATCGGAGCGTATTGCCACGCTCCATACCCGCATGAATACCTTCACCCTGCAGAAGCGATTGCTGCCGGCGGCCGAAGCCCGCCAGGCCCTGGGCCTTGCGCCCGATGCCTGGATCGTTGGCAACGTGGGCCGTCTGCATTCGGACAAGGACCAGGCCACCTTGCTGCGCGGTTTTGCCCTGGCCTTGGCAAAGCTGTCTGAGCGAGCGCTGCTGGTGATCATCGGCTCCGGGGAACAGGAACAGCACCTCAAGGACCTGGCCGTGGAGCTGGGTATCGCCGAGCGAGTGCGGTTGCTTGGCCAAGTGCCGCAGGCCCGGCTGTGTTTCAAGGCGTTCGATGTGTTCGCCTCGAGTTCCACTAACGAGCCTTCGGGCATGGTCCTGCTCGAAGCCATGGTCGCCCATGTGCCGCTCCTGGCGGCGGCCTGCGGCGCTGCGCCGGAGATCGTCGAAGGTGCCGGTATCCTGTTCCCGCAGGGTGATGCCGAACGTCTGGCCCAGGGCCTGGAGCACATGGCCACAATGGATCGCTACCAGCGTGCGCGGTACGAAATGCTCATGGCCGAACGCCTGGACGCCCGCTTCTGCGAGCGCGCGGTGCGCAGGGCTTTCTGGCAACTGCCGATGGTCACGGCACTGACGGCGCAAACATGATGCTCAACAGATTGCAAAGCGTGCGCGAGCGGGGCTGGCAAACGCTGGATGCGTCCAGCTACGCCCACGCCTGGACACAGTTCGGCGGCAGTGTGGCCACTCATCCACTGGTGGTCGAGCGCCTGGCCGCGCTGGCCGGCATCCCGGTGCGCTATCTGGGCTGGGAACACGCGGGTGAACTGGTCGCGGCAATACCCACCTGGGGTCGTCACCTGGCGTTGTCCAAGGACGTGCTCAAGCAGCACGGCAAGAAGGGCTTGTACGATCTGGGCAATGCCGAGTTGATCCTGCCGGCAGCCAAGGATGCTCAGGCGCCGCTGCGCCACCATGGCCGTTACCTGTCCGAACTGAACCAGGGGCGTTTCAGCGGCTTGAAGGCGCAGGCCGAAAGCCTGGCCATGGCGCGCACGCCGGAAGACTTGTCGAAGAAGTTTCGCTACAACCAGCGCCGTGAACTGCGTCTGCTGGAAGAGGCGGGCGGGGTGGTGAAGCCGGTCGCCGAGTTCAGCAGTGGCGAGCTGGCGGCGATCTACTGTGATTTGTTCCAGCGGCGCTGGGGTTTTGCCGCGACCGGTGCCGAGCGCATGGGCGAGGTCATCGAGTTGCTGCGCGAGCTGATGATCGGGTCGGTGCTGCTGCTGGACGATGCGCCCATCGCCATCCAGTTGGTGTACCGCGTCGAGGCTCCGGAATGGGTCAGTGTGGAGTACATCAATGGTGGTGTGGATCCGCAGTCCCGTGCGTTCAGCCCGGGCAGTGTGCTCAGTTATCTCAATACCCAGAGTGCCTGGGAACAGGCCCGCGCGGTGAACAAGCCGCTGCGTTTCTCGTTCGGCCGGGCCGATCGTGAATACAAGGACCGCTGGTGCAACCCCGTTCCGGTGTTTCAGGCATGAGCCGCAAGCAGGCGTTGCTCGCCCGGCATCGGCGCAACAAGCGGCGTGTGCTGCTGGCTGGGCTGGCGGTAATGCTGCTGGCGGGGGTACTGATCGCCTGGTGGTTGCCGCTGCCCCTGCTGGTGCTGGCCTGGGTGGCCCATGAGGCGTGGTTTGCCGATCATTTGTTCTATTCCCCCGGCGACGATTACGCCTACAGCTTCGACAGCACCGCGGAGCTGGCCGGGGTCAGCCTGAACGGCGACCTGCTGCAGGTCACGGAGCGTCTGGAAGCGGCGGATACCTTGATTCTGGCCGTGGATGTGAAAGCGTCCTGGCTGGGTCGATTCCTGGATCCGTGCCTGCAACTGCAGGGCGTCGAGCTGGCGGACCGGCAGACGTTCGAGCGTGGTGTCGATGGTTTGCGCTATCTGAACCTGAGCGGCTTTGCTGACGAACTGAACCAGGGCCGCCTGCGGGTGCGTGGGCGTTTCTGTCGGATCGTCGGGGAACCGCGGTTGTGGCGCTTCCAGCATCCGGATTTCACCCAGCAGCGGGTCATGGTCATCGCACCCCATGCCGACGACGCCGAGTTGGCGGCTTATGGTTTGTACAGCCGGGCGGCGAGCAGTTGGATCGTGACCGTGACGGCAGGGGAGATCGAAGCCGAGTACTATCAGGCGATGGGTCTGGCGTCGGCTGATGCAGCGCGCCTGAAGGGACGGCTACGCGCCTGGGACAGTCTGGCCGTACCGCGCTGGGCTGGGGTACCGGCCGATCAGTGCGTGCAGTTGGGGTATTTCTGTCTGCAACTGCCAGCCATGCAGGCGGCGCCCGAGCAGCCGTGTGGTTCGCGTGAGGCGGACATGAACGATATCCGCCCGTTCCGCCAGCTCAACCCTTTCGCCTTGCCAGCGGACGCCGACGGCGCGCCGACCTGGAACAATCTGGTGGCGGACCTGCGCGAGCTGTTGCAGCGTGCGCAACCGGAGGTGCTGGTGATGCCGCACGCGAGCATCGATCCGCACCCCGACCACATCTGCGCGCAGGCGGCGGTGTTGCAGGCACTGGAAGGGCTGGCACACCCGCCACGCCATCTGCTGGGCTATGCCAATCATTTGCATGACAACGACCGCTGGCCCATGGGCAGTGCAGGCGAGGGCGTGGCCCTGCCGCCGTTCTTCGATGCCCGCGAGCGGCTGGTGCCGTGCAGCCTGCCGGTCAGCACCACGGTGCAGATGGACAAGGCCATGGCGCTTGGCATGATGCACGACCTGCAACCGCCGGCCCCGTTCAAACGTCGCGTGCGGCGCTGGCTGCAGTGGTTGCTGGCGGGTCGACGTTGGCCGGCCACCGGTGAGAACGAATTCTTCCGCAAGGCAGTGCGCAGTCATGAGTTGTTCTGGCGCAGGGACGTGTAGGGCGGGGTCGTTACGTTGAGCAAGGCGGTGTTCTTGCAGGTACACCGCGTGGGCCGCCGACGCGGCTTGCGCCGCTGCTACAGGGGTTGTGTTGTTGCGGGGACACCGCGTGCGCCGCTGATGCGGGTGGTGCGGATTTCTGGCGGGCACCGCGATCCCCTGTAGCAGCGGTGCAAGCCGCGTCCGGCCATACTGCGTTGGGCCTGGTGTTATTTCAGAACGGCTTTGTTCAGCTCTGCCAACGGGAAACACGCGGTCAATCGCTCGCGCTCCAGATAGCGGGAGAAATGCTCCAGATTGCGCTTGATCAAGCGCCTGGACAAAGGCCCACGGGTGAAGCTCATGTCGGCCATGTCGATCAAGCCCAATGCCCCTTCGGGCGTGACGATCACATTGCCCAGGTGCAGTGAGCGGAAATACACCCCGCAGCGGTGCAACTGGCGGACCAGGGCGATCAGTGGCTCAAGGCTCTCCTGCCAGGTGAACTCGGCAGTGTCCATCAACTGGCGCAGGTTCCTGCCGGGCAAGGGCTCGTACAGCACGGCCGTCATGCCGGGCTTGTCCAGACGGTAGTGCTGCAGCACCTTCAAGGTGGGCACGCCCAGTTGCTGAAGACGCTGGGCGTTGGCGATGAAACGTGCCGAATAAGGACGCAACAGCGCCGAGGAAAACAGGCGTTTGCGACGGAACAGCTTGAGGATGTTCCCGTCCGCGAGCAGGTACACTTTCGCGCCATGGCTGTCGGCCTCCAACACCTTGGCGCCAGCGGTCAGCGTGTCAAAAGCGGCCTGAGGAAGGCGGGTGCATTGCATCGTGATAAAGCCTTGATTGAAGAGGGCGGTTGGCATGATGCCCAAAAGCGGCGGCATGTTCTACCGCCAAGCCTACCGCAGCGCGCCCTTCGCGGGCAGAGGGCTCGGCCGCCCGCCCCGCTCCCACAGGGGACGGTGCAGGGAGCCCTTTGCGGGCAGAGCCTGATACCACAAGGGACTGTGCTGTGGGAGTGGGCTCTGCCCGCGAAAGGCGCGGCGCTGTGTTCCTGCTGCACTGCGATCCCTGATCCGCCCCTGTGATAAAGTTCCCGTTCTACGCCAACAGTGAGTTAGACGATGAGTGATTCACCGCGCCCAGCGGAACAGGATTCAAGCCTGAAAATCTATTTGCGACTGCTCAGCTACGTTCGCCCCTACGTGGGCATGTTCCTGATCAGTATCCTAGGTTTCGTGATCTTCGCCTCGACCCAGCCCATGCTGGCCGGAATCCTGAAGTACTTCGTCGACGGCCTGAGCAATCCCGAAGCGGTGCTGTTTCCCAACGTGCCCTACCTGCGCGACCTGCAACTGCTGCAGGCGGTGCCGATCCTGATCGTGCTGATCGCCGCCTGGCAGGGCCTGGGTTCCTACCTGGGCAACTACTTCCTGGCCAAGGTATCGCTGGGGCTGGTCCACGACCTGCGCGTGGAGCTGTTCAACAAACTGCTGGTGCTGCCCAACCGCTACTTCGACACGCACAACTCCGGCCACCTGATCTCGCGCATCACCTTCAACGTGACCATGGTCACGGGCGCTGCGACCGATGCCATCAAGGTGGTGATCCGCGAAGGCCTGACGGTGGTGTTCCTGTTCATCTACCTGATCTGGATGAACTGGCAACTGACCCTGGTGATGCTTGCCATCCTGCCGCTGATTGCGGTCATGGTCGGCAGCACGAGCAAGAAATTTCGCAAGCAGAGCAAGAAGATTCAAGTCGCCATGGGTGACGTGACCCACGTGGCATCCGAAACCATCCAGGGCTACCGGGTGGTCCGCAGCTTCGGCGGCGAAGGCTACGAACAGACCCGTTTCGCCAAGGCCAGCCAGGGCAACACCGACAAGCAACTGCGCATGACCAAGACCGGCGCGATCTACACACCGATGCTGCAGCTGGTGATCTACACCGCGATGGCCGTGCTGATGTTTCTGGTGCTGTACATGCGTGGCGACGCCACCGCCGGTGATCTGGTGGCCTACATCACTGCAGCCGGTTTACTGCCCAAGCCGATACGCCAGCTGTCCGAAGTCAGTTCCACGGTGCAGAAGGGCGTTGCCGGTGCAGAAAGCATCTTCGAGCAATTGGACGTTGCCCCCGAGCTGGACACCGGCACGGTGGAACGCGAGCGCGTCAGTGGCCTGCTGGAAGTGCGCAACCTCAACTTCACCTACCCCGGCACTGATCGGCAGGTGCTCAACGACATCAATTTCACTGCCAAACCAGGGCAGATGATCGCTTTGGTAGGGCGGTCGGGCAGTGGCAAGTCGACCTTGGCCGGGCTGATCCCACGCTTCTATCATCACAACGAAGGCGAAGTGCTGCTCGATGGTGTGGAGATCGCCGATTATCAGTTGCGCAATCTGCGTCGACACATTGCGCTGGTGACCCAGAGCGTGACGCTGTTCAACGACAGCATCGCCAACAACATCGCCTACGGTGATCTGGCCGACGCGCCGCGCGAGGACGTGGTGGCGGCCGCGGCCGATGCCTATGCCAAGGAGTTCGTCGATCGCCTGCCTGAAGGGTTCGACACGCAGGTCGGCGAGAACGGCGTGCTGTTGTCCGGTGGCCAACGCCAGCGCCTGGCGATCGCTCGGGCGCTGCTCAAGAATGCACCCGTGTTGATTCTCGACGAAGCGACCTCGGCGCTGGACACCGAGTCGGAGCGGCATATCCAGGCAGCGTTGGACCACGTCATGAAGGGGCGAACCACCTTGGTGATCGCCCACCGCTTGTCGACCATCGAGAAGGCCGACCAGATTCTGGTGATGGACCAGGGCCGCATCGTCGAGCGCGGCACCCACGCCCAGTTGCTCGCGCAGAACGGCTATTACGCTCGCCTTCACGCCATGGGCCTGGACGAACCGGCGAAAACCGACATCACCTGACCCCCTGTTTGCTCTGCGGGGCAGGGCACGGCACGTGGTCTGTGAGAGCGGAACTGTGAGCGCGGAACTGTGGGAGTTGGGCTGTGGGAGTGGGACTGTGGGAGCGGGTCTCTGCCCGCGAAGGCTTCACCGCGATCTGCCTGCCCTACCGCGTCGCCTTCTTGGCGGGCAGAGGGCTCGGCCGCCCGCCCTGCTCCCACAGTAAGGGCAGGGGCGGGCCTATCGGGTGCTTGCGTGTTAATATCGCCGCCCTGTTCATTTTGTATGTGGGTTGCCCATGAAGTTATCCATGCCGCGATTCGAATCGGCCCCTGTATTGGTGGTCGGCGATGTCATGCTCGACCGTTACTGGCATGGCGGTACTTCGCGCATTTCCCCGGAGGCACCGGTGCCGGTGGTCAAGGTCGAGCAGATCGAAGACCGTCCTGGTGGTGCCGCCAACGTCGCGTTGAACATCGCAGCCTTGGGCGCGCCGGCTTCGCTGGTCGGCGTGACCGGGACCGACGAAGCCGCCGACAGCCTGAGCGACAGCCTCAAGGCCGCCGGCGTGACCGCGGTGTTCCAGCGCATTGCCCACCAGCCGACCATCGTCAAGCTGCGGGTCATGAGCCGCCATCAACAATTGCTGCGCATCGATTTCGAAGAAGCGTTCGCCACCGACCCAGCGGCGCTGGCCGCTGAGGTCGACGCGTTGCTCGACGGCGTCAAGGTGCTGGTCCTGTCGGACTACGGCAAAGGCGCCCTGAGGAATCACCAGGCGTTGATCCAGGCGGCGCGTGCACGCGATATCCCGGTGCTGGCCGACCCCAAGGGCAAGGACTTTTCGATCTATCGCGGGGCCAGCCTGATCACGCCCAACCTCAGTGAATTCGAAACCATCGTCGGCGGCTGTGCCGATGAAGCGGACCTGGTGGCCAAGGGCGCCACGCTGATGCGCGACCTCGACTTGGGCGCCTTGCTGGTGACCCGCGGCGAGCACGGCATGACCCTGTTGCGCCCCGAGCATCCGGCCTTGCACTTGCCTGCGCGGGCCCGTGAAGTGTTCGATGTGACCGGCGCCGGCGATACGGTGATTTCCACGCTGGCGGCGGCCATCGCGGCGGGCGAAGAACTGCCCCATGCCGTGGCGCTGGCCAACCTGGCGGCGGGTATCGTGGTCGGCAAGCTGGGGACCGCGGCGATCAGCGCGCCTGAATTGCGCCGGGCGATCCAGCGCGAAGAAGGTTCGGAGCGTGGCGTGTTGAGCCTGGAGCAGTTGCTGCTGGCGATCGACGATGCGCGGGCGCACAACGAGCGCATCGTGTTCACCAATGGGTGTTTCGATATTCTCCACGCCGGTCATGTGACGTACCTGGAGCAGGCCCGTGCCCAGGGTGATCGTCTGATCGTGGCAGTCAACGATGATGCTTCGGTAAGCCGCTTGAAAGGGCCGGGGCGACCGATCAACAGCGTCGACCGGCGCATGGCGGTGTTGGCGGGGCTGGGGGCCGTGGACTGGGTGATCAGTTTCGCCGAAGGTACACCGGAGAACCTGCTGACCCATGTGCGTCCGGATGTATTGGTCAAAGGCGGTGATTATTCGGTGGATCAGGTGGTAGGCGCCGACATCGTCAGTGCTTATGGCGGCACGGTGAAAGTGCTGGGCCTGGTGGAAAACAGCTCGACCACCGCCATCGTCGAGAAAATCCGCAGCCGTTGAAGCGTCGGGTTTTACCGCGTTCCCGCAAATGCACCGCGTCCACCGCCGACGCGGCTCGCGCCGCTGCTACAGAGACCGCATCCACCGCCCACCCCCTGTAGCAGCGGCGCAAGCCGCGTCCGGCTACACCGAGGTTTCCCAGGCACACCGCAAGTGCCACCCCCCGGTTCCGGCCCACACCCCTGTAGCAGCGGCGCAAGCCGCGTCCGGCCACACCGCGGTTTCCCAGGCACACCGCACGACGGTAGCCGGTCGGGACAATGGGATTACTTGTGCAGACCGCTGCGCACCTTGCGCACCAATACTCGCGCCTTGACCTTGAATTTCTCCAGGCTGGTGCGGGGCTTCTTCGGGATGGCGAGGCCTTTTTCCGCCACCCAGTCACGCCACCGCACACGTTCGTCGCGTACCAGCCAGCCATCCTGTGCGGCGAAGCTCTCGGCCAGATAAACCCCGCGTGTGCCCGCCGCGTGCAGCTTGTCCTTCTTCAACGTGTACAGCTCGGCGACCGGCTGCCCGTCCTTCAAAGGAATCAGGTACAGGTCAGGCTTGCTGCGGCTCAGGCGGGTGATCAATTCACCCTTTTCCAGCCGCTCCTCGACGTGGAACAGGCTCAGCCCCTTGGCCTGCGGCGGCACTTCCAGACGCAGGTCGTACACCAACTGCAACGAAGCCGTCGGTACATGCACATACGCTCGTGGCCGTTCGATCAGGTTCAGGCTGCCACACTTCACCGGCCGCGCTGCACCAGAGCGGGTGCTCAAGCGAAAGGGCAATTTCTCCTGATAGCGCAAGACCTGGTCATACGGTGTCGGCAGCCAAGTGTCGTTGAAACGCCCACCCAGCCAGCCTTCCGACGTCTCCAGCAGGCATTCTTCGGCAATTTCCTGAATGGCCGTGTGCAGCGGCAGGTTCACTTCATGAGCCGGCACATAGCCAGAGATCAGCTTGAGCACGACGTCGCCGCGGTCTTCGCGGCGCTGGCGCACCAGCACCCAGTAGTCGCGCCCACGCCAGTTCAGGGTCAGCCGGACCGACACGCCGAGGTTGGCCAGTTCCACGCGAAAGCGTTCGCTGTCATTCACCTCGACCGGTTTGCGCCGCTCCAGGGTCTGGGCGAAATTCAACGGCATGCCCACGGCTTCATAGCTCAGGGCTTCGGGCGTGGCATCGACGGCAAGGGGCAGGGTCTTGAAATTGCCTGGATTCTTTCGGGTCAGGGTACGCGGCATTACGGCTCCTTCTTGCGTCGGGGTCGGCCGCGTCGGCGGCGTCAATTCCTGAGTAGCACGGCAGCGGCTGTCGCTACGTTGTGGGACAGGTGCAGCGGATTTATCGTTCCGACAATAGCACTGGCCACCCCAGGGTGAGCAAACAGCAGCTCGAAGCTGGCGCGCACCGGATCCACACCCGGAGCCAGGCAGGCATGACCGCTGGCCAACGCTTTTTTCACCAGAATGGCCTTGCCGTGGGCGGCCGCGTAGTCGAGCACCGGGCGCTCGGATTGCTCGTTCAGGTTGTAGGTGACCATGGCGCAGTCCCCGGTTTCCAGGGCTTTGAGCCCGCCCTGCACGGTTTTGCCGGAAAAGCCGAAGCCGCGAATCTTGCCTTCGGCCTTCAGCGTCGCCAACGTTTCGTACACCTCACAGCTCTGGAGAATATCCAGATCGTTGCCGTCCGAATGCACCAGCAGCAGATCGATGAAGTCTGTTTCCAGGCGTTTCAAACTGCGCTCCACCGAGAACCGCGTGTGCTCGGCGCTGAAGTCGAAGCGTGATTGACCCCCTTCGAATTCTTCACCGACTTTGCTGACGATCACCCAGTCCTGTCGCTGACCCCGCAGCAGCGGCCCCAGGCGTTCTTCGCTGATGCCATAGGCCGGCGCGGTGTCGATCAGGTTGATGCCCAGCTGACGTGCCTGGCCCAGCAACATGCGCGCGGCGCTGTCATCGGGAATGGTGAAGCCGTTGGGGTATTTCACCCCTTGGTCGCGGCCCAGTTTCACCGTACCCAGGCCCAGGGGGGAAACCCGTAGGCCGGTGTCGCCCAGCGGGCGGTGCAGGTCGTGCAGGGTGGGCAGGCTCATGGCAGCAGTTCATCCCAGACAGGTGTGGCCAGGGCCGGCTTGGGCAGCTCTGGCAGGGGAGCATGGCTGTGCGGTGCAATGCCATCGCGCTGCAGGGCAGCGATGACGCGGTCGGCGAAATCCGGCGCCAGGGCCAGCTTGGTCGGCCAACCCACCAGCAAGCCGGGTTGATCTGCCAGAAACGCATTGTCCGGGCGCACTAGCCCGGATTGAGCGGGCTCGGCGCGATTGACCCGCAAGGTGGCCCAGCGCAGTTGGCTTTGATCGACCCACGGCAGCAACTGGCCGATTTCCTTCTGGGCAGCGGCGATCTGCTGGGCCGGATCGCGAGCCACACCGTCGGCTTCGGCGATCTCGCCACCCAGGTACCAGACCCATTGGCCGTCGGCCCCCGGATGGGTGGTGACGGTGATGCGCGGCTTCGGCCCGCCGCCCAGGCAATGGGCGTACAAGGGTTTCAGGTTGGCGCCCTTGGCCAGCACCATGTGCAGTGGCCGCCGCTGCATCGTGGGTTGTTCGACGCCCAGTTCCGACAGCAGGGCCTGGATGCCTTCGCCGGCGCTGAGCACCACGCGCTGGGCGCGAATCACCCGGCCGTCGACGATCAGTCCGGCCAGCCGGTTCTGGTCATACAGTGGCTCGATCCG
This sequence comes from Pseudomonas sp. Leaf129, assembly GCF_001423465.1. NCBI lineage: Bacteria > Pseudomonadati > Pseudomonadota > Gammaproteobacteria > Pseudomonadales > Pseudomonadaceae > Pseudomonas > Pseudomonas sp. Leaf129. The sequence goes on from NZ_LMOC01000012.1 coordinate 15,194, forward strand.
CTCGCCCGCCAGCAGCCCATCGCCGGCCAGCTCGGCGAGCCGAGCGACCAGGCTAGGCACATCCACCACCAGCTCGGCCAAGCGATAGACCTTGCCCTTGAACGCGCGGTCCTGCAGCGCGGGCGGCAGCTGCTCGCCCTTGACCTGATCGACCCGGCCGCGCACGGCCTTGCTGGCGAAGAAGCTGGTGAGGTTGCCCGCCAGCGTGCCCGGCGACCACAGATAATGCGCCTCGGACAGCAGGCGCACGCCCGAAAGGTCCAGTTCGCCCTGGCCAGCCAGCGCTTCCCGCCAGCGCCGCGGCATGTCGGCGATGGCTTCGGAGGCGCCGGTCAGCGCGCCGTGCAGGGCGTATTTGGCACCGCCGTGAATGATCCCCTGGGCCTTGAAGGTCTGCCCGCCGCCCAGGCGCGCGTTCTCCACCAGCACCGTCGAATAGCCCAGGGCGCGCAGCCGCGCGTTGAGCCAGAGCCCGGCGACACCGGCGCCGACGATGACGATATCAGTGGACAGTTCAGACGGCATTGCAGACCTCGCAGGCTAGGACAGGCGGGGGAGTATACAGCCTCAGTGCCCGGTGGTTTTCGAGAACAGCTGGATCACCACCACGCCCAGCACGATCAGCGCCATGCCGAGCATGGCCGGCAGGTCGAGCTTCTGCCCGTAGATGAACAGGGCGGCGATGCTGACCATGACGATGCCCATGCCCGCCCAGATGGCGTAGGCGATGCCCACCGGCACCGTGCGCACCACCAGGGTCAGCATCCAGAACGCGATGCCATAGCCGGCCACCACCAGAAACAGCGGCAGCGGTGTACTGAGCCCTTTGACCGCCTTCATGGAGACAGTGGCGATCACTTCGGCGCAGATGGCGATGGCAAGAAAAGCGTAGGCGTTCATGGTGGGGCTCCTGTTCGATGCAGGCATTCTAGGCGATGCACGGCCGGCGCGGGTTCGTCCATTTCGAGTGATCGCCGGGCAATCGGTTCGCAGGGTTGCGGCGGGCACTTGGTCAAGGATCATGACCTGAGTACACTTCGCCGCCATGAACAGAACTCTCTATACCTTGCTGTTTCACCTGGCGCTGCCGTTGCTGGCCGTGCGTCTGTGGTTGCGCGCGCGCAAGGCGCCGGCCTACGGGCAACGCCTGAGCGAGCGTTTCGCCTACCGCTTGCCGCCGATGCAGCCGGGGGGTATCTGGGTGCATGCCGTGTCGGTGGGCGAAAGCATTGCCGCCGCACCCATGATCCGCCAGTTGCTGCTGCGCCATCCCGAGCTGCCCATCACCGTGACCTGCATGACCCCGACCGGGTCGGAGCGCATCCAGGCACTGTTCGCTGGCGAGCCGCGCATCCAGCATTGCTACCTGCCGTACGATCTGCCCTGGGCATCTGGCCGCTTTCTTGACCACGTACGTCCGCGGCTGGCCGTGATCATCGAAACCGAACTGTGGCCCAACCACATTCATCAGTGCGCCCGGCGCGGCATTCCGGTCGCATTGGCCAATGGCCGGCTCTCCGAGCGTTCGGCCAGGGGCTATGCACGTTTCTCTCGGTTGACCGCGCCAATGCTGGCGGAAATGAGCCTGCTGGCGGTGCAGACACAAGTCGAGGCAGAGCGTTTTCTGGCGTTGGGCGCACGCCCCGAGTGTGTGCAGGTGACCGGCTCGATCAAGTTCGATCTCAACGTCGACCCTACCGTGCCTGTCCGCGCCGCTCGGTTGCGCGAACAGTGGCAGGCCAGCGAACGCCCGGTCTGGATCGCCGCCAGCACTCACGAGGGTGAAGATGAGGTGATCCTGGCCGCCCATCGTCAGTTGCTCGCCAGCCACGCCGATGCCTTGCTGATTCTGGTCCCGCGGCACCAGGAGCGTTTCGCTTCAGTTCATGCGTTGTGCAAGGCCCAGGGTTTCACCACGGTGCAGCGCTCGCTCGATCAGCCGGTCACGGCGGCAACCCAAGTGCTGCTGGGCGATACCATGGGCGAGTTGCTGTTCCTCTATGCCCTGGCGGACATCGCGTTCGTCGGCGGCAGTCTGGTGGCCAATGGAGGGCACAACCCGCTGGAGCCTGCCGCGCTGGCCAAGCCGGTGCTGAGCGGGCCGCACATGTTCAACTTTCTCGAGATCGGCGCGATGCTGCGCGAGGCTGGTGCATTGGTCGAGGTCGACGACGCACAGGGTCTGGCAACGGCAGTGCGACAGTGGATAGAGCTGCCGCGTGATGCGGTGCGCAGCGGAGAGGCCGGGCTGGCCGTGATGCGCGCCAACCAAGGCGCGTTGAAGCGCCTGCTCGATGCCCTCGACGCCAAGCTTTAGCGCCCCGCGGAACGCCGAGGGCGGCCCGAGGTCTGTTATGCATCGACCTCAAGGAGCTGCACCATGGACATCATTCGCATCATTTTCGCCATCCTCCTGCCGCCTGTCGGCGTGTTCATGCAAGTGGGCTTCGGTGGCGCTTTCTGGCTGAACATCCTGCTCACGTTGCTGGGCTACATCCCCGGCATCATCCACGCGGTGTACATCATCGCCAGCAGAAAGTAACGACGTTGTTGCCGGTGCGTTCGTCCACTCGACGACCGCACCGGCACCCGTTCAGAGCAGGTCGACCAGTCCGCGGTCGTCCTCCTGCATCACCTGCAGATAGAACCGCCACTCATGCTCCAGCGCATGTGCAAGGTTCGCGGCGTTGCGAAAGCCATGCCGTTCTTCGGCGTAGTAGTGCGCCTCGACGGGTATGCCGTTGGCCTCCAACGCAGCCACCATGTCGCGGGTCTGTTGCGGCACGACCACTACGTCCAGCTCTCCCTGAAAGAAGATCACCGGTGCGGTGATTCGGTCCGCATGCAGCAGCGGCGTGCGGTCGGCGTAGCGCTGGTGGTCGACGTCCGGGTCGCCGATCAGCCAGTCCAGGTAATCGTTCTCGAACTTGTGGGTGACGCGCCCCAGGGCAGCCGGATCGCTGACCCCGTACTGGCTGGCGCCGGCGCGGAACACCTTGGCGAACGCCAGAGCGCACAAGACCGTATAGCCACCCGCGCTGCCGCCACGCACGAACGCACGGTGCGGATCGATGCGGCCTTGAGCGGCCAGGTACTCGACCACAGCGCAGGCATCCTGCACGTCGGTTTCGCCCCAGCGCAGATGCAGGGCGTGGCGATAGGCGCGGCCATGGTTGCTGCTGCCGCGATAGTTGAGGTCGGCGACGGCAAAGCCGCGTTGAGTCCAGTATTGAATGCGCGGATCGAACACCGGATAGCACGCCGACGTCGGCCCGCCGTGAATGAACACCACCAGAGGCGGATGCCGCTCGTCGCTCTGTGCCGCGTAGAAGAAGCCGTGTGCCTGTTCGCCGCCGCTGGGGTAGCTGAGCGGGTGCGGCAGGCTGACCTGCTCGGCCGGCAAAGGCGAATAGCCGCCCGCCAGGGTGCGTACGCTGTGGTCATGGCGGTCGATGGCGATCACCGCCGATGGCTGCACCGGCGAGCCAGCGATGGCGTAGAGGTGATCGGCGTCCATGGCCAGCGCGCGAAAGCGGGTGTACTCGCCGGTGTAGTCCACACACTGGCCTTGCCCATCGCACAGGCCTAGACGTCCGAAGCCTGCTTCGAACCAGCTGCTCAGGTAGCCTTGGTCGCTCGTCGGCAACCAGGTGCAGGCACCCAGTTGCCAAGGGGCCGCGGCGTGATCGGCCTTGGCGGCGGGCAATGGCGCCCAGTCGTCGCCGACCTCGGCCCAGGGTTGCCAGAAGCCCTGCGCGTCGGACAGGCAGTACAGCCGCCCCTGTTCATCGAAGCGCGGCTGCTGCAGGCTGAAACCACTGGCCACGCACTCCGGGACAGCCGCCAGTTCGCTGCACATCAGGCGCGTTTGCGTCCAGGGTTGATGGGGCCGATCCCATTCGATCCAGGCCAGGCGGGTGCCGTCCGGGCTCAGCGCCGGTGATGCGTAGAAATCGGCGCCTTCGGCCAGCACGCGATGGCGCTCGCTGGCCAGGTCGATGGCCACCAGACGATGCGTGTCGCCGTCTTCCTCCACCGCCAATACCTGGCCTGCGGCATATTCCAGCCCCCCGTAGCGCATCTGGCCGAAGCTCAAAGGCTGCGGCAGGCCACCGGTCACCGGCTGACGGTACAGCTGCTGGTCGGCCTCGTTGACGAACACCAGTTCGTCATTCGCCAGGCAGAACGAGCCACCACCGTACTCGTAGACGCGGCTGCGCACGCTGTAACCGTCGGGTGTCAGGCACGTTGCCACGCCGTCGCGCTCGGTCCACACACGGCAAGCGCCATCCTGGGGGCGGAACTCGTTCCAGAACACGCCGGCGGGGCCGACCCGAAGTTCGGCGAAATCGGTCCCGGCGGCGACGGCCTGGGAGGCGCTGAAGCGGTCATGCTTTGGCGATGATGCGAGAGTTTCGTTCATTGCGGAAGGCCAGTTGTTCGATCGTCTGGGTGGCGTGTTCCGCTTCTTCGCGAGCGCGCAGAATCACGCCATGGTGGGGTGACTTGCTGCACACCGGGTCGGCATTGGCAGCATCCCCGGTCAGCATGAAGGCCTGGCAGCGGCAGCCGCCGAAGTCCTTCTCTTTCTCGTCGCACGAGCGGCAGGGCTCGGGCATCCAAGCATAGCCGCGGAAGCGATTGAAGCCAAAAGAGTCGTACCAGATGTGTTGCAAGCTGTGATCGCGAACGTTGGGGAATTCCACAGGCAACTGACGCGCGCCGTGACAGGGCAGCGCGGTGCCGTCGGGGGTCACGGTGAGGAAAATGCTGCCCCAACCGTTCATGCAGCCCTTGGGGCGCTCTTCGTAGTAGTCGGGCGTGACGAAGATCAGCTTGCAGGCGCTGCCGGCCGCTTCCAGCTTGGCGCGGTACTCGTTGGTGATGCGCTCGGCGCGTACCAGTTGCTCACGGGTAGGCAGCAGGCCCGCACGGTTCAGCTCGGCCCAGCCGTAGAACTGGCAGGTGGCGAGTTCGACGAAGTCGGCCTCAAGAGCCACACACAGCTCGATGATGCGGTCGATCTTGTCGATGTTGTGCCGATGGGTGACGAAGTTGAGCACCATCGGATAGCCATGGGCCTTCACCGCACGGGCCATTTCCAGCTTCTGCGCGAAAGCTTTCTTCGAGCCGGCCAAGAGGTTATTGACCTGCTCGTCGCTCGCCTGAAAGCTGATCTGGATGTGATCCAGGCCAGCGGTCTTGAAGTCGGCGATCTTCTGCTCGGTCAGGCCGATGCCCGAGGTGATCAGGTTGGTGTAGAACCCCAGGCGCCGGGCTTCGCCGATCAGTTGTGCAAGATCCTGACGCACCAGCGGTTCACCGCCGGAGAAACCGATCTGGGCCGCGCCCATCTCGCGGGCTTCGGCCATCACCTTGAACCACTGCTCGGTACTCAATTCCTTGCCCTGGGCTGCGAAGTCCAGGGGGTTGGAGCAGTACGGGCATTGCAGCGGGCACCGGTAGGTCAGCTCCGCCAGCAGCCAAAGCGGCAGGCCGACTTCAGGCGTGGGTGGCAGGCTGGGCAAGTTCGATCCAGTGCTGTGCACGGGCGACCTCCATGAATTGCTCGATGTCCTCGGCCAGTTCGGGCACGCCGGGAAACTGTTCTTCGAGCTGGGCGATGATAGTGGCCACACTGCGCTGACCATCGATCAGCCCGCCGATGGCGCTGGCACTCTCGTTGAGTTTGATCATGCCTTCGGGGTAGAGCAGCACATGGCCTTTCTGCGCGGGCTCGTACTGGAAGCGGTAGCCTTGGCGCCATTTCGGCGTGCTTTGACGGTCGAAGCTCATAGGGCGATCCCCTTATGCCAGACGCGCTGGTCGGTGACGCTGTGATAGGGCGGACGGTTCAACTCGTAGGCCATGCTCATGGCATCGAGCATGCTCCACAGGATGTCGAGCTTGAACTGCAGGATTTCCAGCATACGCTGCTGGCCTTCGACCGTCGTGTAGTGCTGCAGGGTGATGCTCAAGCCGTGCTCCACATCGCGCCGGGCCTGGCCCAGGCGAGTGCGGAAGTATTCGTAGCCGGCCGGGTCGATCCACGGGTAGTGGGCGGGCCAGCTGTCCAGGCGCGACTGATGGATCTGTGGTGCGAACAGTTCGGTCAACGAGCTGCTCGCCGCTTCCTGCCAGTTGGCCCGCCGCGCGAAGTTGACGTAGGCGTCCACAGCGAAACGCACGCCGGGCAGGACCAACTCCTGGGAGCGCAACTGGTCGGGATCCAGGCCCACGGCCTGGCCCAGGCGCAGCCAGGCTTCGATGCCGCCGTCTTCGCCGGGGGCACCGTCGTGGTCGAGCAGGCGCTGGATCCACTCGCGACGAATCTCGCGGTCCGGGCAATTGGCCAGGATGGCGGCATCCTTGAGGGGGATGTTGACCTGATAGTAGAAGCGGTTGGCAACCCAGCCCTGAATCTGCTCACGGGTCGCGCGGCCTTCGTACATCGCCACGTGATAGGGGTGGTAGATGTGGTAATACGCACCCTTGGCACGCAAGGCCTGCTCGAACTCGGCGGGGGTCATGGGGGTGTCGGACATTGTGGTTCTCCCGGGGAATGTGTTGTCAGTGCCGGCCTCTTCGCGGGCAGAGGGCTCGCCGCCCGCCCCGCTCCCACAGGGATTGCATCGATCCTTGTGGGGAATGTGTTGTAGGTGAGGGCCTCTTCGCGGGCAGAGGGCTCGCCGCCCGCCCCGCTCCCACAAGGGCTGCATTGAACCCTGTGGGAGCGGGTCTCTGCCCGCGAAGAGGCCCTCCCTGACACGCCACTACAACTCGATGCTCATCCCATCGAACGCCACTTCGACACCGCGCCGGGCCAGTTCGGCCCGCTGTGGCGAGTCTTCGTCCAGGATCGGGTTGGTGTTGTTGATGTGGATCAGCACCTTGCGCTGGCGCGGCAGCCCTTCGAGCACTTCGAGCATGCCGCCCGGGCCGTTCTGCGCCAGATGGCCCATTTCGCGTCCGGTGCGGGTGCCAACACCGCGTCGCTGCATTTCGTCGTCATCCCAGAGGGTGCCGTCTACCAATAGACAGTCCGCGCCCGCCATGCGTTCGAGCAGGGCATCGTCCACCTGGCCCAGACCCGGCGCATAGAACAACGTGCCACCGGTACGGGTGTCTTCCACGATCAAACCCAGGTTGTCACCCGGATGCGGGTCGAAACGGTGGGGCGAGTAGGGCGGCGCGGCGCTGCGCAACGGCAGAGGGGTAAAACGCAGGTTCGGGCAGGCCGGAATCACGAAGCTGCCTGTCAGTTCGATGCGTTGCCAGTCCAGTCCGCCATTCCAGTGGCTGAGCATGTTGAACAGCGGAAAACCGGTGCTCAGGTCCTGATGCACCATGTCGGTACACCAGACCTGATGTGGGCAGCCTTCGCGCAGGCTGAGCAGGCCGGTGGTGTGATCGATCTGGCTGTCGAGCAGGACGATGGCTTGTATCCCGGTGTCACGCAGGGCACGGCCCGGCTGCATGGGCGCAAAGCTCTGCAATTGCGCACGGATGTCCGGCGAGGCGTTGCACAGCACCCAGTTCACCCCGTCGTCGGACAGGGCAATGGACGATTGCGTGCGCGCATGGGCACGCAGGCTGCCATCGCGAAAGCCACTGCAATTGGTGCAGTTGCAGTTCCACTGGGGAAAGCCGCCGCCGGCGGCGGAGCCGAGAATCTGGATATGCATGGAGAACTCGCAGCGTCAAGCCTGGAAATGAAAACGCCCCGGTCAGTGGCTGGCCGAGGCGTTGCGTTGCAACTGAAGCTTAGCGGCTGGCGAAGTACATGGTGACTTCGAAGCCGATGCGCAGATCAGTGTAAGCAGGTTTGGTCCACATAAGAGATCTCCTTCTGGGTTGATGGGCTTGTAGCATTAGTCCGCCCCGACCGTAGGACGTTCAATGCTCCTTGGGGCGCTATGTTACTAAATAAGAAAGCCGCCTATGGGTATTTATTCGATAAAGTCCGTTACCTGCCCGGTAACGATCGCTGGGCCGGCACCCACGAAGGCTCCAGCGCAGGTCCCGTCGCCAGGCACAGCCAACCACCGGTGCCGCTGGCCAGTTGCTGCGCCGCGTGGTGCAGGTCGTCCGGGCGCAGTTCGCGCACGGCTCGCTGCAGGGCACTCAGGTAGTCGGCACCATGGCCGGCCTGACAGGCTTGCCAGAGCAGCTCGGCCAAGGGCAGCAGGTCCATCTGCGAGCGCTCGTGGCGACTGGCGAGCTCTTCGCGCTGAGTGTCCAGCGCAGCGGGTTTCAGGGTATCGATCAGGGTTGGCAGGGTTTCGATGAAGGTCTGCACATGGCCCAGGATATCGGCCAGCGGTGCCTGGGGCGACTGGACACCGAACACCAGACCCGTACGGCCAGCCATCTGGCGCAGGCCACTGAACACGGCGTAGCCCAATTGCAGCTCGACGCGCATGCGCTGGTAGAACGAGGTCTGGCACAGCTGCGCCAGCAGGCGCCAGGCGGCTTCGTCGGCGATGCTCTGGCTCGGCACCGGGCAGAACAACAGCAGCGCCTGTTCGCTCGACTGGCAGGGCACATGACTCCAGCTACGCCCCGATTGAGCCGGATGCGGTTGAGCCCGCTGCGGGCTGGCGGTGCCGGGCATCTTGCGCAACGCATTGTTCAGGGCGCTGCGTTCACCGTCGTTCATGCCGACGGCCAGGCCATCCCAGCGCGCCGCGCCCCACAGCTTCTGCAAGGCCAGGGGGCGCAGGTCTTCGTCGGAGGTGCGGCTATGGAAATAGCCCAGACTGTGGTCGGGCAGGCGCTTGAGCAGTTCCTTGATGGGGGTCAGGGTGGTACTGGCGGATTCCTGCCCGGCCTGGTGCCAGACCTCCGGGGCCGGTATGGCCAGCAGCTCCAGGGCTTGCTCCAGCAGCGCCGGGATGGGCGCCTGCACGCCGCTCAGCTTGAGTTGCCAGTCGTCGCCCAGGCTGCTGAAGGCCATCTGCACACCGGCCTGGCGTGCTTCTTCGGTGAGTTTGCGCAGGCTGTCCCGCAACGTACGGAACAGTCCCTGATGGCGCGAGGCATTGACCCGCCAGCGCAGGTACAGAGCGGCTTCATGGCTGTGCGCCGAAGCGCCGTCCCGATAGGCCAGACCTTGCGGATCCGGTACGGGATGGTCCGGGCGGCGGCTGGGGCGCAGAAAGCGGTTGCGCGGCGGCAGTCGCCAGCGACCGGCCAGGTCGCGTTCCGGACCGGCTGCCAGTGGATGCAACAGATGCTCGGGACGCAGGTGTTCGAGAATCTCGCGCAACGCCTGCAAGGCCTGTCGGCTCAACTCGCACGGCGTTTCATCGCTGTGATGGCGAGCCAGCTCCAAGGCGCTGGCGACCTGCAAGCGGCGCTCGTTGAGCAGGCGGAATTCCTCGCGCAGGCCTTGCCAGTCGTCGTGGGCCTGGAAGAACTCCAGCCAATCGAAGCACAGCTGGCCGATCAGCGCGGTCGCCGTTTCGCCTGCCGGCGTGAGCTTGAATTCGATATTGATCAGGGCCTGGTCGGCGAAGGTATAGAACGTGCTCAGTTCCAGGGTCTGCACCAGTTGCCGACGGCGCAGCTCGGCCAACAAGCCGCCGTGCTGGCTGGCGCCCAGCCAGGTGGCGAGGAACTCCAGGGCCTGGGTGGCGCCGCGGGGCAGGTTTTCGCAGGCGAACAGCAGGTTGAAACGGCCTTTGTCCGGCGGCTCGACCGCTTCGCTCGGCATGCCCACCAGCGGTGGTGGGGCGATCTGTTCAGCAGTGTCGCCGGAACGCAGCGCACCGGCCGCCTTTTCTGCCATGGGACGCAGCTGCTCCAGCGGTTGCGGGCCGACCAGGCACAGGGTCATCTGTCCGGTCTGGTAGAAGCGCCGGTAGAAGCTGCGCAGGTCTTGTTGGAACGAATCGCGCGGCACCGGCAGGCTGTAGCGATTGCCGGCGTGGAAGGCCCGCAGCGGATGCTCGGCGTCCAGCGCGCTGGTCAACCACTGCTGGTGGCGTGCCTCGGGATCGCGCGACCAGGCAACGAATTCGGCGTGCAGCACTTCGCGTTCGCGCAGTTGCTCGGCCTGGGTCATGCGCGGATGACCGAGCATGTCGCAGAGACGTTCCAGCGCACCGGCGAAGGCATTCACCGGCACTTCGAAGAAATAGTCGGTGCAGCGCTCGCGGGTGCTGGCATTGATCTGCCCGCCGTGATTCTGCACGAAGGCCATCAGCCCGTGGTCGCCGCTGTGGCGTTCGGTGCCGAGAAAGAACAGGTGTTCAAGGAAATGGGCCAGACCCGGCCAGGCGGCAGGTACGTCGTGGCTGCCTGCGGCAACGCGCATGAAGGCGGCGGCACGCTTTAGACGGGGCTCATGATGCAGGCGCACGTGCAGGCCGTTGTCCAGCACCACGTGTTCGGCGGCCGGCAGTGAAGGTTGAGGCATGTCAATTCCCTTTGAGCGGTCAGGCTGTAGGGCGTAATCGTAGCGGATTTGGGGGTGGGCGGGGGAGCCGTTCGCACTGGGATTTTCCAGACAAAACGAGCTTTTTTGCGGATTGCGGAGAAATGCACATCTCGGGAGGCGATGTGGCGGCCGCCGACATGAACCGGCACCGCCAGACCACGGTCTTCAACTCAGCTCACAGACAGGCTCAAGCCTTGTCATCCTGCTCGTCCTGCTGCTCATCGTCGTGCTTGAGCGCCGGCTTCATGCCTGGCTGTGGCGCGTGCTCGGCGTTGGGTGCGATCTCTTCGCCGTGGTTCTTCTTTTCCTGCTGGACTTTCTTGTCGTGGGCAACGTTGCGTGGGTCAGTCATGGGGATTCCTGGTGTGGGCAGATGATTCGAATACCCGTCGACGCGAAACGCTGGCAATGAGCGCCCGGGCAAGACTTGGAGTGGAGCGCTTGCCCAAGCGTTCAGTGCGTCTGATCGCTAGTAGCAGGCTGATTCAAAACGTTACCGACCTGCAGGCCAGGAACGACGCTGGCCCGAACGATGAGCGAGCTCAAGCTGGAGGGTTCAGAGTCCCCCTTGCGCGCAAATTTCAGGATTGGATTCGGTTAGCATCAAGGTTTGACACTGCTCCAGGAGCGAGCTTGAAAAAATATCAGGTAGATTCGATTCAGGTCTGGGACGACCTCGAGCACGCGGGAACACGTTACGCCATGGGCCATTTGTCATGCCATGCGGTAATGTTCAAAGGCGAAAAGCTTTCGCCGGAATTTGTGGTTACCTACGGACTGCATTGCTTCACCGATGACAACAGCGAGTACGCCATAGCCTTTGCATACCCCGATGGTCGGCACGAACGCAGGGTATGTCTGGAACGCTATGAAGCGTCCAAGAAACTCAGGGGCTTACTGGAAAAGCTTGATCAAGGCGCCCTTATTCATCAAACCAGGGATGAGCGCTTCTTTACGATGAAGATGCTCAACAGTGCTACCGGCAAGCTTGAGCTCTACAAGATCTGTCTGGCTTTTTTTCACGAGCACCGGCTATTGAGAATGCACGTGACCAGTGCATTTTTCGCCCGTAGGGGTGAAGGCGTCGACTTCCCAGTCAACAGGAAGGGTTTCAATATCTTCAAGATCGCAATGCAGACCAGAAGCAAACCTAAGGGGCTGTGTCCCAAAGAGGTCAGAAATCGACACAAGAAATGACCAGGCCAGAAACAGCGATCCCCTCTCGAGGAGGGGATCTCAGCTACCGAACAGCGTGCGTTGCGGTAGGGCAGGTCGCTGTCGCCTCGTCATGGACGAACTGCTTTGCAGCAGCAGCGGGGTGCGATCCGAAGATCCCTGTAACCACCCTGAGCGCGACCAGGTCGCAAAATAAGTATGCAAGGATCGGCAAGCGTACACAAGCCATTCAGCACTCTGGACGTACCCAGCCAGAAATCAACCGTTGTGCACGTACTTCATAGTGGTTTCTCGCCCGATCACTGACTCAGCGCATTGCCAGTAGCGACCACGGACGCCGAGGGCAGCAGTTGGCTGATGAAGCGGTTCCAGCGGGTGATGTCCGAAGGGCCGACGAAGACGACGTCCGAGGCTTGCAGGTCGAACTGGCGGGCGAGCAGGAAAGCGGTTGGCTTCTTGGCGTTGAGGTAGAACACCGTGGCGGGTTGCTGGGCGCGCTCCTGGGCGCCGCGGATCACGTAGATGGCCTCGGCGTTGGCGGTTTCCTGGGACAGGCCGCCGGCGTTGCCCAGCGCTTCGAGCAGGGTGAAGGTGCTGGTGCCGTAGGTCATCACCTGGGGCGAATTGACTTCGCCGAGCACGTAGACCTTGTTCGCCCGGTTGTTGCCCAGGTGCAACTGGTCGCCGTTCTTCAGGTAGATGCCGTTGAGCTTGGAATCCTTGCGGTTCAGGGTGTCGATGTCGAGCAGGTACTCGTGACCGTCGCGCTTGAGGATCAGCCCGGCCAGGTTGCCGCTGCCATCGTCGCCACCGGCACGGCTGACCGCTTCGATCAGCGACAACGGCACGTTGTTCAGCACCTGGGGACCTGCGTTCTTGAACGAGCCGGAAAACACCACGCGCTGGCTGGCGTAGTTCTGCACGTTGACGTCCACCTGGGTGTCGGTCAGGTAGCGCGAGAGGGCGCGTTGCAAGTCATTGCGCAGTTCGCTGACGGTCTTGCCTTCGGCCTGGATGGAGTTGATGAACGGGTAGTACACGGTGCCGTCGTTGCGTACGATCTGCGTGCCCTGGGCGCGCGGTTCCTGGTTGGTCGGCGAGTTCAGCTCGACGTGGTCCCAGACGGTGATCTGCAGACCATCGCCGGCGCCGATGCGATAGTCGCCTGGCTTGTAGGCATACAGCGCGGCCGGTACGGGTTCGGGCCGGTACTGGTTCTGATGCTGGGCGACGGTCTGCGCGTTGATCGGCAGGACCGTGACCGGTCCGGTTTCGCCGATGTCATCGGCGGCATCCTCGGGCGTCATGTGTTGCCCTGGGGAAAACACACATCCTTGCAGCAGCACGGCGAACAACGCGACTACGAATACAGTTCGTTTCATTGCAATCTTCCTTGGAGAATCGGACTTCTCACACGGTATTTGGGAGGTTCGGAACAGCGGTGTGGCGGTGAAGTCTTTTCGTGTGGCCTAGAGCTTCTGGGCCGCGGCGAGCAGCAGACCGGCGTCGGCCAGGCCCAATACGGGGTTGCAATCGAAGGCGTCACCCAGGCGCGCCTCGTTCCAGCGGTTCTCGACGAACTGGCGCATTTCCCGTTCGAAGCGCTTTTCCGCGAATTGCAGGGCGTTCTCGCGGCAGGCGCGGGGGTTGAAACGCGATGCCTGGCTTTCGAACGTCTCGATGGCGGCGGTGAGCGCCGCCACGGTCTGCTGGTAATAGAACACCCCGGTCGGGTTGTCCTCGTTGAGCCCGCGTACGGTTTCCAGGGTGCCGCCGCGGCCGAAGGCGATCACCGGCGTGCCGCAGGCCTGGGCTTCCACCGGGCTGATGCCGAAATCCTCTTCGGCAGCGAAGACGAAACCGCGGGCGTTCTGCATGTGCTCGCGCAGCACTTCGAACGACTGGTAGCCCATCAGCGTGACGTTGGGGCCGCACACCGCACGGCACTTGTCCATTTCCGGGCCGTCGCCGATGACGATCAGGCGCTTGTCGGGCATGGCGCTGAACGCCTCGACCATCATCGGCACCTTCTTGTACGGCACCATGCGCTGGGCGGTCAGGTAGAAGTCCTGCTTCTCGGTCTGCAGGTTGAAACCGGTGGTATCGACCGGCGGATAGATCACGGTCGAAGGACGGCGATAGGCCTTGTCGATGCGTCGGCCGATGAACTGCGAGTTGCTGATGAACTCGTCGACACCGGCGGCGGTGCGCTGGTCCCACATGCGCATGTAATGCAGGATCATCCGTGCCACCTTGCTCTTGATACCGGCCAGCAGATTGGCCTCGCGCAGGTACTGGTGCTGCAGGTCCCACGCATAGCGGATGGGCGAATGCACGTAGCTGATGTGCAACTGGTTGGGGCCGGTCAGCACGCCCTTGGCCACCGCGTGGCTGCTCGACAGGATCAGGTCGTAGCCGGACAGGTCCAGTTGCTCGATGGCCATGGGCATCAAGGGCAGGTATTTCTGGTAGCGCGTGCGGGCCTTGGGCAGGCGCTGGATGAAAGTGGTGGTGGCACGCTTGCCGCCCAGGTGCACGCGATCTTCGTCGCTGAGAAAGTCGATGACCGAGAACAGGTCGGCGTCGGGCCAGATCTTGAGCATCGAGGCCAGGACCTTTTCGGCACCGGCGTAGGTGACAAGCCAATCATGGACGATTGCTATTTTCATAGGGCACCTGCAGTTCGGGAATGAGGGGCGCTCTGGGACGAGCACGGGTGTTGAGTCGTTTGCTCAACTGGATAAAAGGCAGTTCGACGAGGCGATAGCTCACGTGCGCGGCCAGCAGTGACAGCGCGGTGGCAAGCAAGGTGACCGACAACGAACGACCGGGAACGCCCAGCAGGTAACGGCACAACAGCTCCATGCTCGGGTGCAGCAGGTACAGCGAATAACTGATGGTGCCCAGCCACAGCAACAACGGTTGATGCAGGCGGATACGCTGGGTCAGCAGCATGAAGCTGCTGATGGCCAACAGGTAGGTGAAGCAGTAGCGAAACCAGTACTCGCCGTTGCCGGCATCGAAGCCGTAGGCGGCGTAGAAGGTCGGCGGCAGGGCCACGGCATAGGCCAGCAGCAGGCCTTTCACGCAGCGCCGCACCTGGGCATCGGCCTGGCCGAGCAGGCAGTCGCGCCAGATCGAACCGAACAGCATCAGCGACAGGCCCAGCGGCAAGGCCACCGGCAGCTTGCGTTCGAGCAGCATGCGCATCATGCCCATGCCCACCGCAGCGGCCAGCAGGACCAGGGCGCAGGCGGTGCGGAAGCCGGTGCTGCGCAGGCGGCCGATCAGCATCAGGCCCAGGCACAGTGCGTAGAACAGCCACTCGATGAACAGCGTCCAGTACAACCCCATCACGTCTTCGACGCCCATGGCCGCTTGCAGCATGGTGACGTTGGCCACCACACGCTGCCAAGTCGGCAGGGTTTCACCGGTCAGTGCCAGCATGCCGATGTACAGCGCCAGCGACAGCCAATAGGCCGGGTACAGGCGCAGCACCCGCGAGACGATGAAGCGACGTGCGCCGCCGGGGCCAGGTTGCAGGCTGAACGGGATCACCACACCGCTGAGCAGAAAGAACCAGATGACGCCCAGCTTGCCGATGTCCAGCCAGAAATACGGCAGCGCACCGGGGCCCAGCAACGGCTGCCACAAGTGACAGACCACCACCAGCAGGGCGGCGATGCCGCGCAAGGCATCCAGATACCCCAGGCGAGTCATGAGTGCTCCTTGCCGGGCGACGGCTGGGTCAATGCGGCACTGCGCGGACGTCGCGTCTGGACCGTGTCGATTCGGTCGCTGATCAGCCGTGCCGATGCGTCCCAACTGAACCGCGACACGTTCTGCAGGCCCAGGGTGCGCAGGTGCTGGCGGATGGTCAGGCTGTTCAAGGCCAGCGCCATGGCCCGGCTGATGTGTTCGACGTCCAGTGGATCGAAGTACAGCGCGCTGGACTGCAGCACCTCGGGGATCGAGGCGGCATTGGCCGCCAGCACCGGGCAACCGCAAGCCTGCGCTTCGAGCGGCGGAATGCCGAAGCCTTCGTACAGCGAAGGAAACACGAAGGCCGCCGCGCCCTGGTATTGCTCGATCAACTGGGTGTCGGTCAGGCGCCCGAGAAAGCGCACCCGTGGATCGCTGTTGGCCAGGGCTTCCAGGTTCGGGTCGGAAAACACCGCGCCGCCGCCACCGACGATGCGCAATTCCACCTGCTCGAAGCCCTTGAGCTGCAGGAACGCCTGGATCATGCGGCTGAAGTTCTTGTGCGCGCTGGGCGAGGACACTGCCAGTAGATAGCGCGGACCGGCCTGCAGTGGTTCACCGGGTTGAAATTCTTCGCCCACGGCATTGGGCACCACGAGGATCTTCTGCGCCGGAAAATCGTAGAACTCGCCGATCTCGCGCTTGGAAAACTGGCTGACGGTGATCAGTGTCTTCAAACGCTTGAGCAGCAGCGGTGTCATCAGCCGATAGGCCGTGCGGAACTGCCAGGTGTAGCTCTGTGGATGACGCACGTAGGTGATGTCGTGGTGCGTGGCGATCTGATTGCCATAGAACAGCGGCGCGGTGGCGCACAACGACAGCAACAAGGGGTTGCCCTGGCTGCGCAGGTAGCGCGGCAGGTCGAGCTGCTCCCACAGGTGGCCGGTACGCGTCCCTACGACCTGGGCATCCAGCAGCCGAGCGGTCTCGTGCATGCGCACACCCGGCGAGGTGACGAACACCAGGTCGTCACGTTGACGCTTGAGGGCAAGGCAGGTCTGCTCGGCGAACCGTTGCACCCCGCGCAGCTCCTGGGTCAGAAAACGTGCATTGATGACAATCATCGGAACATCCTTGGCTCACGCGCTTGCTAGAGGTAGTGCCGCGTCCAACGGTCGCGGTCGAAGGCGGCGCAAGGTGCACCGCAATTAAGGCCCGCTCCTGCGGGCGTCGCGTTTTCTACTGGGTGAACAACCAATTGGCTTTGCCCAGGCTAATGATCTTGGGGAACTCGGAGGCGGTCACCACGGTGGTGCAGTAGTGCTCACCGCAATCCCACGGGTTCTCGCTTTCGCGCATGCCCACCCCGGCCTGGCGTGTGTCGATCAGCCGCGCGCCGCCCTGCAGCAGGGCGCTGGACTGGATCCGTACCGGCCGCGACTGACCCACCGCCCAGACCACCAGCACCTGTTCATCACCCTTGGCGAAGCGCAGTTGGTACAGCGTGTCGCTGATCACGCTGTGCTTGGCGTCGTAGCGGTACTGGGTCAGGTACGGTGCAATCGCCTTGAGCGTGGTGTACGCCGGCTTGGGGTTCAGATCGTTGTCGAGCAGGCCGAAGTTGTGTTCGCGCTCCTTGGGATCGCGGCCGTCGTTGAGCAGGTCGTACCACCACATGCCCTGGATCGCCGGATGAATGCGTGCCAGGAAAAATCCTCGCGCCAGGTACGCGGCCTGGGTGGTTTCGCTGACCCCGCAAGGCTCGTCGGCGCTGGGCCAGCTCATTTCCGTGAGGTACAACGGCACTGGGCGCTCGGCCAGGGCGTCGAGGCGGCTGGAGATGTCGCTCAGCCACTTGATCCAGCTTTCCGGGGTGTTGCCTGCATGGTCCTTGCGGCAGTGGACATACGGGTGCAGCGATAAGCCGTCCAGATCGTCCATCACACCGGCCTCTACCAGCCGGTCGGCGAAGCCTTCCTGCAGGCCCTGTGTGGTCACCGCGCCGGCCACCAGACGCACGTCTGGGTCGTTGCTGCGCACCAGCACGCTGGTTTCCTTGATCAGCGTGGCGTAGTCCTGGCTGAAGGCTTCGCTGGTCGGGTCTTCCAGGTCCCATTCGTTCCAGATCTCGTAGAAGTCCACCTTGCCACGCAGGCGCCGGCTGATGAAGTTCACGTAATTGGCGAAGGCATCACGCACGAACGGGCTGCGCGGTTTCGCATCTTTTTCATACCACTGGTTGCCGTAGCCCAGGATGAGCATGTTGCCGATCTGCCGTTCGCGCAGGGCCTGCAGATAGCGCTGCCAGCCCATCGGAAAGTTCAGGCGCTTGGGCTCCAGTTCTACTGTTGACCAGAACAGGTCATCGCGGGCCGAGGTGATGCCAGCCTCTTTCATGAGCAAGGTCGGCCGTGCCACCGGCGCGCTCGAATGAAGCAGATGGGTACCGACCCCGACGATGAAAGTGTCGGCGGCCTTGGTGTTCGCATGGGTGAACAGCCCCAGCAGTAACCAAACCATACGTTGCAGCAATCTGGGCATAAAAAGGTTCACGTCAGTTGAAGGCCATCGGGGTAGTCATCACGGTTGCTGCGACGTCGCTCGGTAATCAACCACTGCACAGGCATGGCCTTGCGGCGCAGGGCATGGGCGATGGCCATGCCCAGAAAGATCCCGCAGACCGGCACTTCCAGCACGTCAGTCGTCCAGCCCACCACCACCACGCACAGGGAAATGCTCAACAGGGCGCGAGCCATCCAGCTGTTCTTGCTGCGCAGTGTCATCAGCAGCGGCAGGAGCAGCGCGTAGAGCACCGGGCCCATGACGCCGAAACTGGCCCACAGGTACATGAACAGACTGTCGGCCACGGCCGGGTACTTGACGTTGTCCACGGGAAACATGTTCACCGCGCTGCCGACCATGCCCAGGCCGCCGCCCGTCCAGCTCCAGTCGCGGCGGGCCACTTCATCGGCCAGGCGCGGCCAGGTGTTGATCATGCGGTCGTACAGCGACACCAGGCTGCCTTCGGCGCCACTGGCGGCCAGGCTCGGATCCAGCGGCGTCCACAGGCCAACCAGCGGCAGCACGGCGCCCATGCCAATCAGTACGACGAAGGCCACTCGGCAGAGCAGGCGCTGGTTGTAGAACGGCATCACCAGCAACACGGCGATGAGCGCCACGGCGGTGGACTTGTTGGTGGTCACCAGAATGGTCACGAACGCCACGCCCAGCAAAGCGAGCAGCAGCACCTTGGAGCGGGTGAAGGCGCACAGATACAGGGTGAAGACCGCGGTCAGGGTGGCAGCTGTGGTCGACATCCGGGCGAAACCTGCCGGGCGGTCGATACCGTCGGCTGCCCAGGTCATGTTGCCGGTCAGCTCCTGGTCGCCCAGGTTGTAGCTGTAGCCTTTCCAGGGCACCGAAAACAGGCTGTCGGCGTACACGCCGACGATGGTCGCCAGCAGGCACAGGCCGATCGCCCAGCCCAGCAGCTTGCGGCGCTGTTCCAGATGCTCCCCGCAGACCAGCCCGAACAGCAGCGGAATGTAGCCGAACAGGGCGAACAGCGGGTTCACCAGGGCCGCGCCGTGCAGCATGCCCAACCCGGCCGAGACGACCAGGCCCAGCAACAGGATCCAGAACAGGCGGTGGGTCTTGAGCGTGGTCAATTCCAGGGCGAACAAGCCCACGCACAGCACCTTGGGCAGGTACAGCAAGGCCGAGATGCCGGCCTGGTCGAAGTAATAGCGCAGCGCACCGGAAAACGTCTCGACCAGCAGCAGGGCGATCGCGGTCCAGACCACCAGCGTCGACTTGTTCATCGCAAGTCGTGTCGCCGGTGCCTCAAAGCGACTGAGTGACAGGGCTGATTTCATGATGGACATTTCTTCTTTGCAGAACATCGAGGAACAGCTGTTGATAACTGTCGAGCATCCGTTCCTGGTCGAGCAGGTGCTCGACGCTGTTTCGCGCCTGGGCGCCCAGGCGTTCGCGCAGCTCGGGGTCGCGGTACAGCTGCAGCATCGCCAGACCCAGGGTCTGTGGCTCGTCGGGGTTGCACAGCAGGCCGTTGACGCCGTCCTGGATGATCTCCGGCAGGCCGCCGCGGGCACTGGCGATCACCGGCACCGAGTGGGCGCAGGCTTCCACCGCCACCAGGCCGAACGGCTCGTTCCAGATCGAAGGCACGATGGCCACGTCGATCTGCCGATAGAAGGTCTCCGGCGACTGATAGCCGACGAAGTGGATGTTTTCGCCGCTGGCCTCAAGCTTCAGCACCTGCTCGTAGTCCAGCTGCCCGCGCCCGGCGATCTGCAAGGTGGCGTTGAACGGCAATCGCTTGAACTGATCGATCAGCCAGCGCAGGCCCTTGGGCTCGGACAAGGTGCCCAGGTAACCGAAGCGCAACGGTTCGCCTTGGGCCATGCGGGTGAAACGCGACGGTGCAGGGTCGATCTTCGGGCTGGCGTTGTAGATCACCTGCTGCGAAGCGTTGCGGAAGAAGCGTGCGTCGGTGAGCTTGCCCAGCAGGTGCTGGCTGACCCCCACCACCGCGTCAACCTGGGCCGAGCGTTCGGCATGGCCCTGGCGGAAGTGCCTGCACAGCGTGCAGGGCACCTTGCAGGCGGCGTTCTTCTTGAACATGTTGCTGCTGGGGCACATCAGGTACATGTCGTGCAGCACCTGCACCAGCGGCAAACCGGAGGCGGAAATCTCGTCCCAGGCCGACACCGACCAACCACTGAGGTTGTGGCACACCACCAGGTCGACGTGCTCGGCGGCCAGCACTTCGCGCAGGTAGGTGCGCATGCCCATGTTGTACTTGTCGCGCAGATGCCAGCCCAGCCGGGCCAATGCGCCGGGGCGCTGCTCGCTGAAGTGCCAGTAGGTGTTGAGCAGCCCGGCGCGGTAGACCTTCACGCCCTTGACGTATTCATGCTTGAGGCCCGCATCGGGGCCGGTGCTCAGCACGCAGACCTGATGGCCACGCTGCTGCATGCCCTCGACCGTGCGTTGCAGAACGATTTCAGCACCGCCGCCGACGTGCGGCGAGTACAGGCTGCTTAGGAACAGTATCTTCATAGTGGGTAGGATTCATGAATGCCCAGACGACCCGATTCCCCGTCACGCATGGCTTGTTCGAGCAAGCCCAGGCGTCGGTCCGAACCGCTCCTTTTTGCGAAATAGCGCAGCAACAGCAGAAACACCGAGCGATTGAGCCGATACAGCAGCGTCGAGCCAGCCCACACGTGCTTGTCGAACCAGGCCTGATTGCGCGCGGTGTAATAGGCGCGCAGGTCCGAGTTGCCGAGCAGGAAGCTCTCGAAAATGTTGTTGGTGCGGGCCTTGGCATTCCACGACTCTTCCAGGTCGTCGAGCAGCGCCTCGGTCACCAGGAATATCTGCCCGCCGCTGGCGGTGATGCGCCAGGTGTATTCGGTGTCGTCGGCATACAGCAGCAGGTCTTCGAGCGGCAGGCCGATGCGCTGGAACACGCTGCGGTGCGCGAGCAGACCGCCATAGGTGGTGAAGGGCAGTTGCACCAAGGGCTTGCTGGCCGCCTTGCGCCCGGCCGGTTTTCCCCAGGGCGTACGCCGCCACAGCTTGTAGGGCAATTGGGCAATGTGGAAACCGAAGCAGCTGGAGCGCAACTGGATCGCATAGCGATGCGGCACCCCGGCGGCGATGTCGGCCTGGTGGTTGGGGCGAAAACCGATCACGGCCGCCTTGTCCACGCCCACGATGCGCTCGCACTCGTGCAGCCGCTGGTGCAGGGTCTCGACAGCGCCGAGGGTAGGTGCATTGTCGTCGTCCATCAGCCACAGGTATTCAGCGCCCTGTTGCAACGCCGCCTCGATACCGACCTTGTAGCCATTGGCCGAACCGGTGTTGCTGGGCAGCTCGATCACGGTGATCTGGGTCGGCCATTGCGTGCGCAGCGAGTTCAGATCGGCGCGTGACGCGTTGCTCACCACCACCACCCGTTCGATGTGTGCGGAGGCCAGCGAACGCTCGATCAGCGCTTCGAGGTAACAAAGGCGGTCGCCGTACGTCAGTGTCACCAGGGTGGTCTTGGCATTCATCGAACTGCTCTCCTGAAGCATCGTATGTCGGTGCGCCGCTCAGCAGGCGTGCGCGGTAAGCCGCTGCAGGCTGCTGCGCGGCAGGCTGATACGCTGCTCGCGTTGCAGCAGGTTGAGCAGGATCACGGCGCGTTCGTCGCCGTCCTCGCAGAGGAAAATGGCCTGCACTTCACTGTCGCCGGTGCGCACTCGCACCGCTTCACCTTCGGTGAAACGCACCGCGTTCGCGGCGCTTGCCTGGGTGCGCTGGCGAATGCTGGCGATCAGGCTGTCCGGTACCGGGCACGGCATGCCGCCGAAGGCGACGACGCGGCACACGCCACGGGTGGAGCGGATCGGGTACCAGTTGTCGTTGCAGTCCAGGCGAATGAACAGGTAGCCGGGGAACAAGTCCTCGTCGGCCACGCGGCGGCTGCGGGTCAGGGCAGGGGCGGCGCGCAACGGGCGAAAGCACTCGTATTGCTGACGCAGCAGATGTTCTTCGGCACGGGCTTCCTGCCGCGGTTTGGTCTGGATCAGGTACCAGTTGGCATTGCTGTCGAAGTCGTTCATGAGCGCATCTCGATGGCGTGGACGGAAGGACTGGTGGCCACCCTGCGGGTGTCCTGTGCAGCGCTCGGCTTGAGCGTGCTGTAGCACGGCAGCCATTGGCGAATCCGTGATACGGGGTTGAACATCAGCACGTCGATGATCGACAGGTTGGGCACGAACGGGTCTTTGAACTGCGTGTAGCAAAGCTCGTCCATGCGGTGGAAACGCAGCTCCAGGTCGTGGCGGGCGAAGTACTCTTCGTCGTACAGCGCCGTGCCGCCGATAGGATTGAGGTAGCGCTGCGCGCCGAAGTGGCGGGCCAGCTTCACCACGCGGTCCTGCTTGTCCTGCACCTGGCGCTCGTCCACCGGCAGGGTGGAGGCGACGTGGATCGGCGTGTCGATCTGCAGGTATTCGCAGACCTTGCGCAGCGAGTACTCCAGGTACAGCGCCAGGTTGCGTTCCGGGCAGGTCATCAGCGGCTTGAGCAGCGCCAGCACGTCGTCGCGGTAAGGCGCCCGGGAGTAGCTCATGGCAATCGTCTTGAGCAGCTTGCCCAGCACCTGCGGGGCGCTGTCGCTGAGCTCGCGCTGGTTGATCGCCAGGTCCGAGCGGTCCTTCTTCAGCGGCAAGGTGAACAAGGCCGGTGCTCCACAGCTGAGCAGCCGGTTGCGGTTGACCCAACCCGGATGTACGTACTGCAGGTTGTCGCCGAGCACAAAGGCATCGGCGCCGGCGATCAGCTGGAAATAGCCGAAATAGGGAAACCAGTAAGGCTGCATCATTGCAACGGTGCGGGGCATCGGGAGACTCCTGCCTGGATCGGCGATCACTTCTTGCTCGGCGAATAGTCGTAGCCGTAGGCAGCGCAGTCGTACTCGGCGGTGGACGCCTTGCGGATCACGCCGTTGAATATCGCGCCCTTGACCAGCACGCCGTTCTGCGCAAGACGACGCTTGCTGACCTCGATCTCCTTGACCGAACTCTGGCCGAAGCGAGCGACCAGCAGGGTGGTCCCGGCCTGGCGTCCGATCAGGCTGGCGTCGGTCACGGCAATCACCGGCGGAGTGTCGATGATCACCAGGTCGTAATGCGGCGACAGCTCGCGCAGCAGCTTGCTGAAGTTGTCATGCATCAACAGTTCGGAAGGGTTGGGCGCGGCAAAGCCGCAGGCGATCAGGTGCAGGTTGTCCACTTCGGTGGCATTGATCACCTCGGTGTTGCCCAGGCGCGCGGCCAGGGCGTCGGACAGCCCGTGCTTGGGCTGCAGGCCGAAGGATCGGTGCAGGTAGCCCTTGCGCATGTCGCCGTCGATCAGCAGCACGCGCTTGCCGGCCTGGGCAATGATCACCGCCAGGTTGGCGCTGACGAACGACTTGCCCACGCCGGGCATGGGGCTGGTGATCATCAGCACGTTGTTGCGTGCTTCCATCATCGCGAAGTGCAGGCTGGTGCGCAGGCTGCGCAGCGACTCGATGGCCAGCTCGCTCGGCGCGGCCACGCTGAGCAAGCGCGATTCGCGGTTGGTCACACCCTTGCCACGTTTCTTCTGCAAACGTTCCTGCTGGCGCGACAGCGGCAGCGAGGCGTACACCGGCATGCCCAGGCTCTCGATCACCTCGGGGTTTTCCACGCCGCGATAGAACGCCTGGCGGATGAAGATGATGGCCACGGCGACCAGGGTGCCCAACAGCATCGCCACCAGAACGATGACCGCGCGCATCGGCTTGACCGGCTCTTCGATGTTGCTGTCGGCCTTGTCGATGATGCGCACGTTGCCGATGTTGCCGGCGCGGATGATGTCCTGCTCCTGGCTCTTGTTCAGGACCAGGGTGTAGGTCTGGGTGGTCACCTGCATGTCACGGGTCAGGCGCAGCAATTCCTGCTGAGTCTCGGGCAGGCCCTTGATCTGCGCTTGCAGGGAGGTCTTCTGCGACTCGATCTGGCTGATCTGCTGGCTCAACGCTGCCGACGCGGGATGCTGACGGGTGTACAGGCGATCCAGGTCGGTGCGCTTGAGGCGCAGCTCCGACAGTTGGGCGTCGTAGGCGACCATCTGGTCGAGCAGGGCCTTGGTCTCAAGGGTGATGTCCACCGACTTGGTACGCATCTGGAAGGCGTGCAGGGCTTCTTCGGACTTTTCCAGTTCCTTGCGCACCACGGGCAGTTGCGAGCGCAGGAAATCCAGGCGCTGGGCCGCTTCGGCCGAACTGCGTTCCACGTTCTGGCGCACGTACAGGCGGCTGACTTCATCCAGCACGCGGTTGGCCTGGACCGGGTCGGTGTCGTTGATGCTCAGGTAGACGATGCCCGAATCCTTGCCCGACTCGGCCACGCGCAGACGCTGCTGATAGTCCAGCGAGGTGTTGAGCAGGCGGTTCTTCACCAGGCGAAATTCAGTGCCGGGGCGAGCGGTGAGCTCGGCCAGTTGCAGGGTCACGCCGTTGCCCTGGCTGACCTCGCCGACACGGCCGCTGAGCAGTGGCGCGCCGTCGGTACCCACGAGGCGATACGTGCCGTTCGGCCCGGCGATCAGGGTCAGGCGCTCGCCCAGCAGGTTTGCCGGTACGTCCAGGTTGAACACGTCGATCTTCTCGCCGCCCCAGGCGAATGCCTCCAGACCGAACAGCGGCGCGGCCAGTGTCTGGTTGCCGGTCGGGGTGAATTCGCGCGCCATGTAGCGCCCGATCGCCGGGAAGTAGCGCGGCGTGGCCACCACATCCAGCTTGAGGTCGCTGACCACCTGGCCCAGCACGGTACGCGACTTGATCAGCTCGATCTCGGTCACCGCTTCCGATACCGAGGACGGCTTGGTGTTGAGCTGTGGGGTCGCATCCAGACCGACCTTCTTCGGTTCGATCTGGATCATGGCGTTGGCCTGGTACACCGGCGTGGCGACCACGGCGTAGAAAGCACCCAGCAGCGTGAACAGGGCCACGACCCCGGCAATCAGTTTCTTGTGATCGAACAAGGTCCGAAGAATCGTCGCGAGATCGATCTGGGTGTCCTTGTAGTACTCCAGGTTTGAACGGTTCATCGCGGTCATCTTTGTCGATCCTCGGAACTCAGGTAGGGCAGCCAGCCTTCGATACACCGAGTCAATTCGGTGTAGGTCCTTTGAAAGGCGGCAATGGGGCGGCGATAGGGATCGTCGATTTCGAAATCGTCGCGCCACTTGCCGATCAGAAACGTTTTGCCGCGCGTATGCGGGGCCGTGTCGGTGATGCTGCGCAACTGGCGCTGGTCCATGACCAGAATCAGATCGGCCCAACGCACCTGCTCGTCGGTCAGCTGGCAGGCAGCGTGCGCCGGCCGTGGCACTTGGTTGTCGGCCAGTACCTGTGCGGTCAGGCTGTCCATGTCTTCGCCGACACAGGCCCTCAGGCCCGCCGATTCGACTTGCAGGTGCGGCGCGTGGTGACGCAACAGCGCCACTGCCATGGGGCTGCGGCAGATGTTGCCGATGCAGATCACCAGAACCTTGTTGATCATGTCGTCTTCAGCCCCTCGCCGCGGCCGGCGTCAGGCGCCGTATCAGGTTGCGGCTGACATTGCCCGACACATGCAGCAGGGCGCGGAATTTCTGTACCGGACGGATCGCCGCCACACACATGCCGGACACCTGCACCAGAAAGTGCTCGTAGAGCACGCGGTCGCCCTGGCGGAAGTAGTAGTTGGCCAGGCACGCGTAGGTGTGCAGGGTCATCTGCAATTTGTTCTGGCCCGGGCGCTGGGAAAAGATCCCGCCAGGGTGCAGGCGGTAGCGTGCCGGAGCGATGTCAGCCAGGTACTTGCCCTTGCCGTGGGCACCGAGCATCGACCACCAGCACAGATCCAGCACCGGCGCTTGCGCAAGCTCGCGGGGCAGCTCGTGCAGCACGTTGCGAAAGCAGGTGGTCAGGGTCGAGATCGGGCGGGCCTTGAGCAGGTCCATGGCGCTGGCATCGGCCTGGTACTTGCCGGTCAGCTGGATGCCCCGTTCACCTTCGCTGTCGAACGCCATGGCGTCGTGGTAGGTCAGCACGTAATCGGCGTTGGCTTCGAGGAAGTTCACCTGCTTCTGCAACTTGAGCGGGTCGATCCAGTAATCGTCGCCCTCGCAATAGGCGATGTACTTGCCGCGGGCCCGGTTGAACAGCGCCGGAAAGCACCAGCGCCCCAACTGGTACTGGTTGTGCTGATGAATCACCGGCTTGATTAGGTTCGGGTACTGCTCGGCGTAGCGCTCGATGATCTGCGTCGTGCCGTCGCTGGAGGCGTCGTCGTTGATCAGGATCTCGAAGGCGAACGTGGTGCGTTGCGCCAGAAAGCTGTCCAGGGTCTGCTCGATGTAGTCGACCTGGTTGTAGGCCGGGCAAGTGATCGACAGCAACGGCTCCTGCCCCTGTGGCCAGGCCTGCATGATCTGTTGTTCGGTCCGTTTCATCGTTCGGCGCTCGCTCTGCTCAACTTGAGGAAGACCCGCAGGGCCAGTGGTTTGTAGGTGGCGGCCACCAGGGCCAGGGTCAGCACGCCACACACGGCCAGGGCGACGAAGATCACCAGGCGGTCGCTGGAGCCGCCGGCAATGGCCTTGAACAACGGATGGGTCAGCAGCACGCCGAACACGGTGCTCAGGCTGATGCGCAGAATGTCGTGCAACCAGGGCCGGTGCAGGCCCGGCGCCAGGCGCCGATGCACCACTTGTGGCCACAGCGCGAACGACACCAGGCGCAGCATGAACCAGGTCACGGCCGCGCCCAGGGCGCCCCAGCCATACACCGCGATGATCATCGCCGGCACGCTGATCACGGCCGACACCACGCTGTAGCCGATGTGCAGGCGCATTTCGCCGTAGGCGTATTGCAGGTGGTACTGGAACGCGCTGACCGCCAGGATGGCGCTGCCCAGGGCGTACCAGAACAGAATCGGTGCACCCCACTGAGCGGCCTGTGTATCACCGCTCCAGGCAAACAACAGCGGCTCGGCATG
This sequence comes from Pseudomonas sp. Leaf129, assembly GCF_001423465.1. Taxonomy (NCBI): domain Bacteria; kingdom Pseudomonadati; phylum Pseudomonadota; class Gammaproteobacteria; order Pseudomonadales; family Pseudomonadaceae; genus Pseudomonas; species Pseudomonas sp. Leaf129. Next base: position 42,098 of record NZ_LMOC01000012.1, read on the forward strand.
GAACGCGATGATCGCCGCCAGGGGGAACAGGAAGGTGCTGACGAAGCGGCTGGCGCCCAGGTACAGGGCATGCATGTCGCTTTCACGGCCTTCGGCGACCTGTACCGTCATGCGCGGCAGCAGGGTCTGCACCAGCGGATTGATCATCATCATGATCCCGGTGGTCAGCAGGGCGACCAGCGAGAAGTAACCGTATTCGGCCAGCGGCAGCACTTTGGACAACAGCACCTTGTCCAGCTGGGTCAGCACGATCCACACCACGGCGGTCAGCGATACGCTGGCCGCGAACGGCAGGATCGGCTTGACCAGCGCCCAGTTGAACCCGCTCAACGGGGTCGGTGCGGGCAAGTGGCGGTAGGCCTTGGCGGCGAAGATCAAGGTCTCGACCAGCGCCACGAACAGCTGGAATTCGAAGAACACCTGCGCGTCCTGCGACACCCAGGTCACCAGCACCAGGCCGCCGAAGTAGCGCAGCGTGGCGATGACCACGTTGGCGTTGTTCAACCAGGCGTGCATCTCCAGGCCTTGCAGGCCGCTCTTGTACAGCGTGGCGAACAGGCGCAGGCCAACCATCACCCCCATCAGAATCACGCAGTTGACGATGGTCTGCGGCTCCAGTGCCTGGGCCTGCAGCCAATGGGCGGCCATCCAGTCGCTGGCCAGGTACACACCCAACGCGCACATCAGTGCCATGGGCAGAAACACCAGCTCGAAGGAGCGCATCAACCAGCCGCCGATACGCTTGGCCGCTGCGCTGTCGCTGCTGCCTTGGTGATGAGCGATCTGGCGCACCAGCGACGGCGACACACCGGCGTCGAGCAGCAGCAGCCAGGCCTGCATCACGGCATAGAAGCCGATCAAGCCATAGGCCTCGGCGCCCAGATGGCTGAGGTAGAACGGCATGATCAAGATGCCGATCACCAGCGCATAGGCTTGGCCCAGGTAGCTGAGGGCCGTGTTGTGGATGACCGAAAGCTTCTTCATCGACGCGTGCCCTGGTTCAACGAATTCATGCCTGTTTTCATACAGCGGTGGCCCATGAAACGGATTGTGGGTAACTCAGTTCGTGGCCGCGCAGCAGGGTGTCGACGACCTGGTCCTGAGTCGCCCGCGCCAGGCCGGGGTAGATGGGCAGGCAGAGCACTCGCTCGCTCAGGCTGCGCGATTGGTACTGGACCGCTTGCGGCTGCAGATATTCGAGGGTGTCGAGCGAAGGGTAGAAATAACGCCGTGGATTGATGCCGCCGGCTTGCAGTTCGGTGCGCATGGCCAGCACCTGAGTTTCGTTCTGCAAGGCCACCGGGAAATAGCTGTAGTTGACCTGGCTGTCGTCGGCCTGGCGTTGCAGGTCCAGATAGCCACCCAGGCGCTGGCGGTAGTAATGACCCATCTCGGCGCGACGCTCGAGGATGTTGTCGATGTCGTCGAGCACGCTCAACCCCATGGCGGCGCAGAATTCGTTGAGCTTGGCGTTGGTGCCCAGGCCCTCGATCTTGTCCACGTCGGTGATGCCGAAGTTGCACAGCTTGCGCACCCGCGCCGCGACTTCATCGTCGTTGGTGACGATCGCGCCACCCTCGATGGTGTGGAACAACTTGGTGGCATGGAAACTCAGGGTGCTGGCATCGCCCCAGTGGTACACGGACTGACCGGCGTGCTTCACGGCAAAGGCGTGGGCGCCGTCGTACACCACCTTGAGGCGGTACTGACGAGCGATCTCTTCGATGCGTTCCACCGCGCAGGGGTTGCCGAACACGTGGGTGGCGACGATGGCACTGGTGTCGGCCTGCAGGCTGCCTGGAATCTGCTCCGGGTCCAGGTTCCACGTATGCGGGTCGATGTCGGCGAACACCGGACGAATACCTTCCCAGTGCAGCGAGCTGCTGGTGGCCACGAAACTGAACGGCGTGGTCACGGCGCTACCGGAAAGGCCCAGGGCGCGGTAGGCCACTTGCAGCGCCAGCGTGCCGTTATTGGTCAGGATCAAGTGGCGCACGCCCAGGTAATCCTTGAGGCGCTCCTCCAGCTCGCAGCACAGCGGACCGTGGTTGGTCAGCCAGTGGGACGCGTAGATACGGTCCACATAGGCCTTGAACTTGTCGATGTCGCCTAGATAGGCCTTGGTTACGTTGATCATTCGCTGCTCCCTGGCGGCTCGCCATTCCCGTGGTATCCAACACGTTATTGTCCGCTCAGGACGCCTGACTTTTGCTGCGGGCGACTGCGCGTCGGGCGCGGTGCTGGTTGAGTCGCAGGATCATCCGTGTGGTCAGGCTGCCGGCATGAGGGTCACCGTAGTGGAACAGCGCAGTGGCACGCCGGTGCGCCGGATCGCACGGCTGGTTGGCATGCAGCGAACGGTAGCCCCAGAAGAAATACACGTTGCCAGGCTTCATGCGCAGCAACAGCGGCTTGAGCCAGCCGCGCTCGATGCACCAACCCATCAGGCGTCGGCACAGCGGGTTCTGATACAGCACTTTTTCGGCAGCGTTGAACAGCACGCTGCCCCGCACCTTGCGCAGGTTGGGAAACAGCACCAGGTCGCCGCGATCCTTGCCCTGCTCGGGGATGAAGATCGGCACCAGCATGGTCAGCAGGGTGGCATCGAAGTGAAACGCGTTGGATTCCTTCAGGCCGCTGTGGCCTTGCACGCAACGCAATACCGGGAACACCTGGTCGCTGGGCGCAGCATGGCCCTGGCCCTGCTCATGTAGGCGCGCCAGGTGCTGGCGAAACTCGCTCGACATCGCCGTGGCCGCCAAGCGGCTGCCCACCAGCGGCGCATTGCCGTGATAGGCGAAGTACTGATGGTTATGGCGCGCGGCCTGGTCATCCACATAAGCACGAAGTTCTTCCAGCACGTAGGGCGCCAAAGCGTTTTCCAGTACGGCATAGCCCTGTTCATTCATGTCGACCGCCAGGCGGCTCGACGTGTTTTCATCCAGGTTGAACAAATGTGACATGAGGAAGAACCCTCCTTGGACACGCGGTTGATTGAACGCCATAACTAACGTTCTCTGTGTTTGGGCAAAGCTACCGCCCGGTTCGTACTCGACGATCCTTGAAATGTGCAACTTCCAACTTCGCGTACTGCAATGAACATGACGGACTGCATAGGCCAGAGCACACGGCGCGGACCGCTCATTGAGGTCAGCGCTTACAGGGCAATGGGGTAGTCGTCGGGTCTGCGCGACACTCTTCGGCGTCGCTGCAACTGCTGTGTTGGCGGCAGATGGGGTGATATATCGGCTTTGGCGGGAGGACTGTCAATTGCTTTCGTCAAAAATAGCGCGCCGATTGGGATCGCCTTGGAAGAATTACATATGGCATTGATTTATAAGGTAATTTATTTTTGGCGCTGGCATATTGCTGCTTTCTTTGACGTTTTTGAAGTTTTCCAGCTGGGGAGCCCGTCAGTGGACCGCAAACCCGCGCAGTTACTGGGCCCGATCATTTCGCAAGCGGGGTAGAACAGTAAAATTCACACAAAAGACGACTATTTACCGTCGTCAAAAAAAAACCACCATGGGCCACAAAGCACGCCCATGATGGTTTATTGACATCACTCACTCACTCACTCACCCCGTCCCGCCACACCCCCCATCCTCGTAGGCGCGGTTAGCGGCCGCGAAAAGACACTCCGGTGTGTCAGACACTCCCCAGTCAAGCTTTCAGGGTCCAGGACCCCGCCTACAAATCGGCAACATCAATAAAGCTCGGTCCGCCTGTCGTTCAGATAGGTGAACGCACTGCGCGCCGATGCCAGGGAGGCCTTGTCCAACGTGCCGACGATCAACGCCTCATCCCGACCTGCCTTGGCAATCTGCTGCCCATCGGCACCGGCAATGCTGCTCAGCCCGCAGTACTCGAACTCCATCTCGTTGCCGCAATAGTTGGCATACGCCACGTAGCACTGATTCTCGAATGCCCGGCTGCGCACGGTCACCTCGGCAATGAATCCGTAGGGGACCATATTGGCGGTGGGCACCAGAATCAGCTCCGCCCCTGCTGCCGCCAATCGACGCGCGTTTTCCGGAAACTCCAGGTCGTAGCAGATCAGCAGGCCCAGCTTCCAGCCATTGAGCTCGAGCACCGCAGGTGCCTGTTCGCCTGCGCTGAACATGGCGCGGTCGGCGTCGCCGAACAGGTGGGTCTTGCGGTAGTTGCCCAGGCGCTCACCGGTGCGGTCGATCAACTGCACCGAGTTGTACACGTTGCCCTGTTCATCCAGCTCCGGGTAGCCGTACACAATGGCCAGGCCGAATTGCCGAGCGATCTGCGCGACCTGTTCGGCGTTGGCACCGTCGCTGGCCTGGGCCAGGTTGCGGGCCACGCCCGCGCCAATGTTGTAGCCGCTCAGAAACATCTCCGGCAGTACCAAGAGTTCGACATCCCACTGTGCAGCTTCACGGGCGCGCGCCTGCAAGCGGGCAAGGTTGCCCTCGACGTCGAGCGGTTGGGACGGGCATTGGTACAAGGCTATGCGCATGCGGGCTCCTGTTGCGATCAAGGAAGCGGTCAATCCGACAGGGCAATGGGCCCCAGTTCATCGAAAACATCCCCAGGCCCGGGGTTTTCCGGGTGAGTGTAGCCGTCGAAGTGGGTCATGATGCCCCACACCGCGTTCAGCGACGTCTGCACCGCGCCTTCGACCCAGGCCGGCGTCCACGACACGTCGTCACCGGCGATGAAGATACCGCGTTGTGCATCAGGCAACGCGCTTTGCATAAAGTGCGCATACATGCGCTGGTTGTAGCGGTAGTGGCCGGGCAGGGCGCCCTTGAAGGCGCCGAGGAAATACGGATCGGCTTCCCACGACACGGTGATCGGATCACCGATGATGCGCGCGGCGATGTCGACCTTCGGGTAGATCTTCTTCAAGGCATCCAGGGCCAGCTTGACGCGCTTCTCCACAGGATGGGGAAGCATCTTCAGGGCATCGCTCATCCAAGCGTACGACAGGCAGATCACCCCCGGTTTGTCGTCGCCGTGGTCGAACAGGTAGGTGCCACGGGTCAGGCGGTCGGTGAGGGTCATGCTCATCAGATCGCGGCCGGTCTCGGGGTCCTTGTCCTTCCAGAACGGCCGGTCGACCATGACGAAGGTCTTCGAGGACTGCATGTAGCGGGTACGGTCCAGGGCCATCCACATCTTCTGCGAAAACAGCGTTTCCTCGCACTCGATCTGAGTGGTCAGCAACCAGCTCTGGCAGGTGGTCAGCACCGCCGCGTAATGCCGCGTGTCGTCCCAGTGATCGGTAACCGCAAAGCGGCCATCTGCGGCCCGGGCGATCTTCTTCACTCCACCGCGCGGCGCGCCGCGGTGCAGCGACGCCAGGCTGGTGCCGGCAGGCCAGTGGGCGCAGCGCTCAGGCACATGCTTCCACAAACCCAATGGCACCTGCTCGACGCCACCGACCACCAGATGCTGGTGATCGTCGCAGTTGGTCATCACCACACGGAAGATTTCCAGCATCGAATTGGGAAAGTCCGAATCCCAGCCGCCGGTGCCGAAACCCACCTGGCCAAACACTTCCCGGTGATGAAACGACAGCTGGGCAAAAGCCTTGGACGTGGCCACGAAATCATAGAAGGTGCGGTCGTCCCACAGCGGCACCAGGGTGTTCCACAGCTCCTTGAGGCGCGGCACGTCGCGGTCGCGGATCGCCTGCTGGATATCGCCGAAACGGGCGCCTTCTTCCAGCGCGTCGGCCCAGGCGTCCGCGACCTCCTGAAACAGCGCCGGCAGATCGGCCAAGGTCTGGCCGTAGTAGGTCTCGCCTTCCAGGTCGATCACCGTGCTGCCCGAGGCTGGGGTCAGCGGGTTGGGGAAGGGCTTGGTCTGCAGGCCGAGCTTGTCGACGTAGTGGTAGAACGCGGTAGACGACACCGGGAAACGCATCCCGCCCAGTTCGGCGACGATATCCTCGGTGCCTTCGAACTTCTGCGAACGCAGCCGTCCGCCCATTTTCGAAGCCTCATAGACCACGGGCCGCAGCCCCAGCTTCATCAGCTCGTAGGCCGCCACCAGCCCGGCGATCCCGGCGCCGACGATGGCCACTTCGGCACCATGGTGGTGTTCGGGGATCACCCCCAGCCCGGCCGGATGCTCGATCCAGTCGTCGAAGGCGAAGGGAAAATCCGGACCGAATACGGTGACGGGCTTCTTGCCGTCGGCGGGGTGACGCGAAGTTGGGCTCATGGCGGGACCTTGGCTGAACGAGGAAAACGCAGGTTCATTCTAGGCAAGGGTGATGAGGTTAATAAGACACAAAGTGTCGTCGATCTGACGTTTTATCGGTCGTAAAGACGTGTCGGCGCTGCATTGTGCAAAGCGGGGGGGTCAATCCCGGCGGTCGACCTTGTTGCTGAGGATGATCGACGTCGTGGTTTTCTCCACCCCGTCGACGCTGCCGATCTGGTCCAGCAGTTGGTCCAGTTGCTCTGGCGAGTCGGTGCGCAGCCAGGCCACGTAATCGAACTCGCCACTCACGGCGCACAGTTGCTGCACCTGCGCCATGCCACTCAGGCGCCGTATCACGTCCTTGCCCGAGCGTGGCTGCACGGTGATGCCGACGTAGGCCTGCAGCCCGCCGTCCAACGCGTGCTGGCCGAGCCGCACACCGTACCCGCTGATGACCCCGGAGCTTTCCAGCCGAGCCAGCCGCGCCGTGACCGTCGTGCGCGCGATGCCCAATCCGCGCGCGAGCATCGCCACACTCTCGCGGGCATTGAGCTGCAGCGCGGCAATCAATTGGCGATCTATGGAATCCAGGGCAAGCGGGTGACGGTCGGACAAGGCGGGGGCTCCATAGGCAAGTCAGTGCGGCGCATTAGGCCACTTATCGACGCCCGGCTCAAAGCAATGTTGCCAAGGGCGATCCTTCAGGTCTTTCAACCGCTGTTGCTCCTCGTTGCGTTAGTTGAATGGAAAGTTTGACGCAACGGATGAAAAGTCCGCTGCAACTTGCTGTTTCTGGCGTCAGGCGAACGGCAGACGCAGTGCAGTGGATTGATTAAATTGAAGTGGCAAAACAATTAATCCCTCTATAGTTCGCCTGCCGAACAACGCCCCTTTCATCCCCTGACCAAACAGTCCGCTGCTCGCGGCCATGGAGAGCAAGGAACATGAGTTCAACCCGTGGCATGCACCTGCCCACCGTAGTGGCTGCTCTGATGCTGGCCTGCGCCGTGATCGCCAGCTTCTTGGCCAGCAGTGGTCCGATTCAGTGGATGGACAACGGCCTGATGCTTGCCGAGGCCGCCCACGGCTCGTTCTTCAGCACTTCCCTGGGGCCGGTCAGTCATCCGTTCCACGCCCTGGTGAGCCGTGTCGTCCACGCGCTGCTGGGCATGCACCTGCTCAGCCTGCTCAACGCCATCCTGTTGCTGCCACTGGTGCTGGTCGTGCATGGCCTGTCGGTCAGCGTCGGCGCATCCCGCCATCTGGCGCTGCTGTCGGCCACGGCAACGGTATTGGCCCACGCCGTGTTCTGGGCGTCCACCAAGGCCGAGCCCTATGTGCTGCATGCCGTCCTGATCATCGGCGCCTACTGGCTGTGCTTCGCCACACCGACACGACTGGGTACCACCGCTCGCTTGCTGGCCATCGGTGTGCTCAATGGACTGGCCCTGGCAATACACCCGCTGACGCTGGTGGTGCTGTTGCCGATGTACGTGCATCTGGCCATGCAGCACAGACTGCGCCTGCTGCTCGTCCTGCCTGCAATTGCGCTGGGGTTTGCACCCGCTTTGCCCGCTGTCATCGGCGACCTGGACAGCGGCATGAGCCTGTTCGAGATCGCTCGCCGTTACCTGGCCGGTCCTGACCAGTTGGCGATCATTCCCGGCGGCCGCAACGACACGCTGTGGCGTTTCGACGACATGTGGCACGAAAAAAACGCCGTGGTGCTGCTGGGTTTGTCACTGATCGGCCCGCAACTCATTGGCCTGCTCGTATGGCCGAAAACCCGCGCCCTGCAAGTGCTGTGGGCCGCGCTGCTGCTCAACTTCCTGTTCGCCGTGTCCTACGGCGTATTCGACCGCTTCACCCTGTTCCTGCCCGGCATCGCCCTGGCCAGCATCCTGGGCGTCGTTCACTTGGCCAGGTACCTGCCTGGCAATCGCTTCGGCGTCGCCGTGCTCTACCTTTCGGTCGTGGCCGGGCCGGCGGCCATGCTGTCGATGTGGGGGCTGCACGCCAATGGTTGGGTCAAGCTGCCGACTCACACCGAAGCGCTGCCGTTTCGCAACGATATCCGCTACTACCTGGTGCCCTACTTGCAGGACCGCTCCGCAGAACAGTTCGCCCGCACCTACGAAACCCTGGTGCCCCCCGGCGCCCTGGTCGTCGCCGACCCGACCCCATTGGGCGCCCTGCGCTCGGCCCAGGCCAACGGCGCGCTACGCGGCCGCATCCTGCAAGGCTGCGAACAGAGCACCGACATCCCGCCCTACCTGAACGGCGCGGGCGCGTTCCTGCCACGCACCAGCTTTTGCGGGAACATTGGCGAGCAGTACCGGCTGCAGGAAAATTTGCTGGGGTTTCGCCTGCAGGCAAAGTGAGTGTTTCCAGGGAGCCTAAAGGCTGCACTTTGTGTCAGGCGAAGCTTTATTTTCACAAGGGTTAGGTATACGTTACATTGACCTCAATTTGTCACGTATACAGAACATGGATTACGAGCTCATTGCTACCCGTCTGGGCGCGCAAATCCGGCAACGCCGCCTCAATCGTGGCATGACTCAAGCCGGGCTCGCCGCATTGGCTTTTGTAACTCGGCAGAAGGTCATTGCGATCGAGAAGGGCGACCACTCGGTCGGCATGACTGCCTATGCACGCGTGCTCGCTGCGCTGAATTGCGAACTCACGGTCAAACCTGCCGTGCTGCCCACGCTGGATGAAATTCACGGGATATTCGACTGATGCCGTCCCTACTGCAGGTTTCAACCCCGGAAGGAGAGAGCGGAAGAGTGATGCGCAGCGAAGATGACTACATCTTCCGCTATCGCCATGACGCTAGTGCCCACAGGGCGATCAGTTTGCTCATGCCCCCGCGTATGGATGACTACCGCCATCGCGAACTTCATCCCATCTTCCAGATGAATCTGCCTGAGGGTTACGTGCTGGAGCAACTGCGTAATCGCCTGGCCAAGGTGACAAACGTCGATCCAATGCTACTCCTGGCACTTTCAGGCAGCAGTTCGCCCATCGGGCGAGTCGCAGTCAAATCGCCGGAAGTCGATGCGCTGTTGCAACGCCAACAGTTCCCCGGAGAAAGGCTGGATGAGATCCTCGCTTGGGATGGTGCCGAGGACATCTTCGCCAGCCTGGTTGATCGGTACATCCTGCGTGCCGGCATCTCAGGGGTGCAACCCAAGGTGCTGGTACCTGAGCATCAAAACCACGCTCCGCAGCGATTCACTTCGAAAACGTCGGAACTGATCATCAAGAGCGGCCGAGATGAATTCCCTGGCCTGGCGATCAACGAGTTTCTCTGCATGTCCGTGGCCAAAGCAGCCGGCATCGTCGTGCCGGAATTCTACTTGTCCGATAACACCAAACTGTTCGTCATGCGCCGCTTTGATCGGGACGAGCAGCTCAACCCCATTGGCTTCGAGGACATGACAGCCCTCATGGGCCTGGCTGCCGAACAGAAGTACAGCAAGAGCTACTCGTCCATTGCCAGAGCTATCCGGATGTTCTGCGCCCCTGACCGGATAGAGCATTCACTGTCTCAGCTATTCGCTATCGTGACTCTCAGCTGCATCGTCGGCAACGGCGATGCTCATCTGAAAAACTTCGGACTGCTCTACGCCAATCCCGCCCTAGGCGATGCACGACTTGCACCCGCCTACGACATCGTCAACACCACAGCCTATATCCCTGACGATGTATTGGCACTGGACCTGATCGGCAACAAATCCATGTTTGCCTCGCGGCAGGGGCTGCTGGAGTTCGCCCAGCTCTGTGCTGTAGAGCAGCCGCAAGAAGTTATCCGCACGCAACTGCAGGCGTTGGAGCAGGTGCTGGCGAGCTCGGGTGAGGTGACGGAGCAAGCGCAGCACGTGGTCACCGCAATACAGAAAAGTGCCGATCCCTTCAGGCAAACATTTGGGTAGTTCGCTTCTCGATGCGGAGTCTAGTGGAGGGCAGCACCCTAGAGATTTTGCATGACTCTACACTTGGGAAACGCCGAACATCCCCAAAACTGCTGCCCGGCATTGGCTCCTGTTTTCCGCGTGCGAATGACCAGCGCACTGCCGCACTTCGGGCAACAACGTTCAGCGGTGGGATCACTGCGACGCTTGAGGTGTTGCACGTGTTCGCGATGAGTCGCAAGGCTCGGTGCCAGACGCCCGGTCTTCAGTGCTTGCAACATCTCATCGACTTCAGCCTCGCTGAAAACCGCCTGCCGAAACGACTTGATATAGCGGATGAAGCCAATGCCCCGCGTCACGTTGGCCGGCATCTGGGTCTTGAACGTACTGCCCCCAACGAACGTGATGACCGAATGCAGGTGTGCAGGGCTGACACCCAAAGCAGCTTCCAATGCCTTCAGGTGTTTGTAGTTCTGCCGAAGGGGATTCTGGAATTTAAAACTGCGCCTGGGAAATTTCTGCGTCCACTGCGCTTGTTGCTCAGTGCCGAAAATCCAGCCGCTCATGTTCTTCGTTTCCAGCACGAAAATGCCATGGATCGAGAGAAACACATGATCGATCTGCGTCGTGCCGTCAGGCGTGTTCAAGGTGACGTTATGCAAGCGGCGGTAGATCTGCCCGTCCAGTTGCCAGTGCGCAAACAGGCGCACCAACAACTCGCCGATATGACCCTTGGCCCATGGCGATTTGAACAGCGTGATCAGCAACAGCAGCGGTAGCGCCCAGCTCAGCGTTCCCCAGAGCTGGGCGATGAGAGGTGTGAAGTCCATTTCTCAACCTTGATGACAGTACTGATCCAGCCTGGCTGGATTATTTCGGCGTTTGCGCGCCACTGGCCGTGGACGACGCTTCGGAGCCGGTTGCCGTCTTGAAGTACGCCACATGATAGGCCAAGCCGACGAAGACCGCGCCGCCAACGGCGTTACCCAGGAATACCGGCACGAAATTATCGGCGAACTGCGCCCAGCTCAACGCCCCGCCAAAGATCGCCGCCGGTATGACGAACATGTTGGCAACAACGTGCTGGAAGCCGATCGCGACAAAAGCCATCACCGGAAACCACATGCCCACCACCTTGCCGACCACATCCTTGCTCGCGTAGCTGAGCCACACCGCCAGGCACACCAACCAGTTGCAGCCAATACCGGAAATGAACGCCTGCTCGAAACTGGCCGACACCTTGGCATTGGCGATAGCCACGGTCTTGCCCATGAAGGCGCCTTCGGTCAGCCCGACCAAGTGCCCGAAACAGTAGGCGACGAACAGCGCGCCCATCAGGTTGGCTAGCGTCACCAGCGCCCAGTTGCGCAGCAGTTGGCTCAAACCGATACGCCCGGCGAACAGCGCCATGGGCAGGCTCATCATGTTGCCGGTCAACAACTCGCCGCCGGCCAGCACCACGAGAATCAACCCCACCGGAAACACCACAGCGCCCAGCAGGTTACCCAGCGACGCCCAATCACTGGGGATCATGGTGCTCACATGAATGTCGAGAAGAAATCCGAAGGCGATGAAAGCGCCCGCCAGAAATCCAAGGATCATCAACGAAGAGAGGCTCAGGTGAGCTTTCTTGACGCCGCTTTCGACGGCAATTTCGGCAATTTGCTGCGGGGTATTCAAAGACATGGCGGGCTCGTGCGTGATCGTGGGCTGAGCAGGGGGAACGACAAGCTCAGGCGGTGCGCGCATCTGTCGCACCGGGTGGTCACGTTACGGAGCGGGGTGGGAAAAGGCCAATCGGCTGTTTTGATGGGGTGATCGAAGTAGTCGATGATGCCTTCAATGCTCCTCGGAAAGTTATCTCCCAACGAGTCGAGTTCCCTCACCGGATTGGCCAGCAGTGCCAGTTGCGGGCAAAAAGCGCGGCAGGACAAGCATGTGCGGCACTGCAAAGGCAGTCAGCACAGCGAACAAGGCACGGATGCCAGTGTGCTCCTGGAGGAGGAAGAGCAGGCCACCACCCAAGGTGAACAGCGCTGCGCCCAATAGTATTGGCCAGGTGAGCCGTAGATAGGCCGCTAAATCAGGTACGCCCAGCATTCGTTGACGAACCCGGGTCTGGGGCGCGGCATGCAGTAGATAGAAACCCAGCGCAAAGCCCACCAGCGGGGGTGCCAGCACTACCCCAAGTAAGGTGATCGCCAACCAAAGACAGCGTCGTCGGCATGAAGCCAGCAGCAGTATCGGCAGCGCCATGCTGCCAACTGCGGCGAGTAACCACGTCAGCCACTCTGCGAGGGCATTGGATTCGCCCAAGCCCATGCTCAACGCCAGCAACCGAGTGACCTCTGCCTCGTGCATCACCGCCGGGCCACCGACGATGAAAACGCCCAATGCCAGCGAAGTCAGCCGATCGGAAAACACTTCATCCTCGTGGACAAAATGCCAGACCGAGAGCAGCAAGAACAGCAGCAGTGCCGTCCCGCTTGCGAGTTGCCAAAAGACCAGGCAGCCCAGAGCCACCGCCAGATAAGCGCACAAAAAACCCCAGCGCCGGGCTGGTGCCACAAGGTGTAGGTCGCTGACGCCGTGCAGGAGCCCCAAGCCCAGCCCTACGGCCAGCGCAAACGTCAGCTGTCCCAATCCCTCGTCTACGCTGGCCATTGCGGCGGTCAACAGCAATGCCAACCAGCCGCTCCGGTTCATTTTCAGGCGCCGGAATGAACAAGCGCCGCGCGCAGATTGCGCTCGGAGGTAAAGGCGTAGACAACCTTGGCCAGCACGTCGAGTACCAGAATGATCCAGAGGGTCGCTGCATCGCTGATCGCCCAGATGCCTTCCGGTCCGACGGCAAAGACAACGGGGTAGATCAGCCAGAGCACGGTGAGAAAACCACTGTTTTTACGATAGGCCGCGCCGATTGCCGGAGACGCTTCGGAAAGCGCCGCCAGTGGCTTCCAGATCAGATAGAGCACGCCGACGAATGCGACGCATGACCAGGCGAAGAAGACCCATTTGATGGTGCCATAGAGCGCCAGGGAGGCAACCAGGCCTGTCACTATCATCATCACGTCCAAGGTCACGATGGACGCCACGAAACCGGCCTGACCATCACGCTCGCGAGCCCCCAGATACGCCGAGCTGACAACGCCTGCCAACAGCAGGGGCGTAGTCAGAAGCCAATCGAAGTAGCGAGCGACATAAGTGATGCTGTCGTCCGGCTTGATCAGATTGCCGACACCCAGGTACATGGCGAGATACGCCGTAGCGGCGATGAACGGCACAGCTGCATGGATCAGCGTATGGCCGCGCAGCGGCCCGCGGTGAGCACCTTTGGCATAGATAGCCAAGGAGGCAAGCGACATGATGACGAAGCCGATGAGCAGAGGTGTCTGTGTCATGGGGGTTTATCCAAATGGTCTATGAGATCGCATCGGCAGCCGCGTCCTTGAGAGAACAGGACATTCGCTGGCGTTACAGTCCAGATAGAGGAGTCAACGGATAAATTGGTTCAGGATGTTTCAGTGGCGTCGAAAGCTGCGTTCGCCGATTTGATCAAGGGATCACAAGTCGAAAATCTTTCATGAATCCTCCTCCATGCTGGGTCGAGAATTCACCTTGCAGCGTTGCACCACGGGATCGTATTGGAATGATCTCGCCAGAAATAAAAAAGCCGCGCAAAGCGCGGCTCTAAAATCTTGGTGGGCCCAGCAGGACTCGAACCTGCGACCAAGGGATTATGAGTCCCCTGCTCTAACCAACTGAGCTATAGGCCCCAGAAGGCCGCCGATTATAGCGATGGATTGCAGGGAGTGCTATCCGAAAAATCTGTAAGGCGCATACGAAGAAAGGTCGCGGCGAATCGGTCGGGGGGCAGGGGGAGGCTGACGAGGTAGCCCTGGATCTGCTCGCAGCCTTCGCGGGCCAGGAATGCTTGCTGCGCGGTGGTTTCCACGCCTTCGGCGATGACGGTCAGTTGCATGCTGCGGCCCAGGGCGATGATGGCGCGTACGATGGCGGCGTCGTGGGGGTCGTCGGGCAGGCCGCGGACGAAGGACTGGTCGATCTTGAGGATGTCCAGCGGCAGGCGCTTGAGGTAGCTCAGCGACGAGTAGCCGGTGCCGAAGTCGTCGATGGCCAGTTGCACACCCAGGCGCTTGAGCTGATGCAGCACCACCAGTGCTTCCTCGGTCTGGCTCATGATGAAGTTTTCGGTGATCTCCAGCTGCAGCGACTGCGGGCGCAGATCGCTGTCGGCCAGCAGGCCTTCGATGCGCTTGAGCAGGTTGGGTTGGCGCAGTTGCGCGCCGGCCAGGTTGACCGACAGCGGGCCGAACTCGTGGTAGAGCTGTTTCCACTCGCGCAGCTGCCGACAGGCCTGCTCCAGCACCCAATCGCCGAGCTGCAGGATCATGCCGTTCTCTTCGGCCAGCGGAATGAATTGCTCGGGCGGCACGTCGCCGAAGTTGGGGTGCTTCCAGCGGATCAGCGCTTCGGCACCGACCAGCAGATCCGAGTCGATGCTGAACTTGGGCTGGTAGCTCAGGCTCAGTTCGTCGCGCTCGATCGCCCGACGCAGCTCGTGCTCCAGCGCGATGCGCATGGTCGCCTGAGTGGTGAGGTCGCGGGTGTAGCTCTCCACGCGGTTGCGGCCCTTGGCCTTGGAGCGGTACATGGCAGCATCGGCGTTCTTCACCAAGGTGGCGACGTCGGTGCCGTCCTGGGGATACAGGCTGGTGCCGATACTGGCACTGGTGAAGAACTCATGGTCACCGGCCTGGAAGGGCGCCGCGAAGCAGGCCAAGACCTTGGCGGCAATGTGCTCCGCATCACTGGCGTGGGCCAGGCCCGGCAGCAGAATGATGAACTCGTCGCCGCCCAGGCGCGCCACGGTGTCGATGTCGCGTACCTGTTCCTTGAGGCGCTGGGCGATGCCTTTGAGCAGCAGGTCGCCTACGGGGTGGCCGAGGCTGTCGTTGATGTGCTTGAAGCGGTCCAGATCCAGGAACAGCACCGCGCCTTGGCCACCGGCTTCGGTCTGGTTGGCCAGGGCGGCGGCCAGACGGCTTTCGAACAGGGTTCGGTTGGGCAGGCCGGTGAGCGGGTCGTGGTGCGCCTGATAGTCCAGCCGCGCCTGAGCGTGCTTGAGGCTGGAGATGTCGGCGAACACGGCGACGAAATGGGTGATGGCCTCTTCGCTGTTGCGTACCGAGCTGATGGTCAACCAACTGGGGTACAGCTCGCCGTTCTTGCGCCGGTTGCAGATCTCGCCCTGCCAATGCCCTTCGGCGGCCAGGCGATGCCACATGGCAATGTAGAACGCACTGTCGTGCTGGCCCGAGGCGAGCAGGCGAGGGGTTTCGCCCAGCACTTCCTGTTCGGAAAAACCGGTGATCTCAGTGAAGGCGCGGTTGACCATGCTGATGCGTTGCTGGGTGTCGGTGATCAGCACGCCCTCGGCCGTGCTCTCGAACACGGTCGCCGCCAGGGTCAGCTTGTGTTGCATCTGCTGGCGCTCGGTAATGTCCCGGGCAATGGTCAGCATGCAGGCGTCCCCACCGATGGGCAGCGGCCGTACCGACACCTCACACAGGCGCACCTGGCCATCGATACGACGGATGCGGCAGACGAAGTCACGAACGAAGCCTTGGCGCTGCAGCTTGTCCAGCAGCCGCTTGCGCTCGTTGGGATCGGCCCAGATGCCCAGTTCGAGGGTCGAGCGATCCAGGGATGTCTTGCTCTTGTGCCCGGTCATGATGCTGAAGCCTTCGTTGACTTCGATCAGCAAGCCGTCGCTCTGCCGGGTCAGCAGCATGCCATCGGGCGAGGCGTGGAACGCCTTGGCGAACTTCTCCTCGGAAATCTGCAGGCGCTGCTGGGTCTGTTTGAGCTCGCTGATGTCGCGCACCACCACGACCATCGCCGCCGTGGTTTCCAGCTGGAGCGGCTCGGCCGAGAGCAGGCCGGTGAAGCGCTGGCCGTTGTCGCGGCGAAAGGTCATCTCCAGGTTGCGGATGCTGCCGCCCTGCAGGCGCTTGAGCAGTCGCGGCGCGACGCCGTCCACGCCCCAGATGTCGAGCTCCGCTGCGCGCCGTCCGACCACCTGTGCCGCCTTGAGGCCGATCTGTTCCTCGAAGGCTTCGTTGACCTCCAGCAGGGAGCCGTCGCTGAGCCGCGCGATGACCAGAATGTCGGGACACTGACGAAACACCGAGGCGAACTTCTGCTCGGACAGGCGCTGGGCTTCTTCGATCTTCTTGGTTTCACTGATGTCGATCATCAGGCCGCGCATCACCGGTCGCTGGTCATGCTTGATCAGGCTGACGATGTCGCGCACCCACAGGCTGCGACCGTCTGCAGTGATCACGCGGTATTCGAGGGAGTGCCCCACCCCTGCAGCGGTCTGCTCGGCGCAGTAATCGCGCGCCCAGCTCGCGTCCTCCGGATGCAGGATGCGCTGCCAGAAACCGGGCTCCAGCCAGCTCTGCAACGGGTAGCCCAGCAGCGCCTCGGCATGGGGTGAGACGTAGCTGTAGGTGTAGTCGGTCGTGTCGGCTTCCCAGGCGATGGCCGATAGGCTCTCGATCAGGCCGCGGTAATGGTATTCGCTGCTACGCAGCTCACGTTCCAGAGCGATGCGCTGGCTGATTTCCGAGGTCAGGCGACGGTTGATGCGGATCACCACGCCCAGGGCAATGACCAGCATGACCAGGCCGGGCAGGCCGTAGATCAGGGCGGAGTACCAGTCACGGGCGGGCGCAGCATTGGCCGACGAGGCTTGCTGCGTCGTTGGCACACTGGCGTCTGGCGCCGCGGCAAGCAGGGGGCGCGCCTCGGCCACACTCGCAAGCAAAGGCGGATGTTCAACCAGCCCAGACGGGTAACCAGCGGGAGAAAAAGTGTCGGCGATGGCTGCCCCGGCGAGCGAAGTCAGCAGCACAAGTGCCGGCAGTCGATGCATGGCAGCCTCGTTGGACCATCGCAGGAAGGGCCAGTGTAGTCGGGCGCGGCAGCCAGCGGGAAGAGGGGGGCGAACAAACTTTGGGGTCATGGGTCCATCACGCAAAACCCCCGGCAAGGCCGGGGGTTCTGGTGGTGCTCGTCGCTGAGGCTTATTCGTCGAGGAAGGAGCGCAGGTGCTCGCTTCTCGTCGGATGACGCAGCTTGCGCAGCGCCTTGGCTTCGATCTGACGAATACGCTCACGGGTGACATCGAACTGCTTGCCGACTTCCTCGAGGGTGTGGTCGGTGTTCATGTCGATGCCGAAGCGCATGCGCAGCACCTTGGCTTCCCGTGCCGTCAGGCCGCCCAGCACTTCGCGCGTGGCTTCCTTGAGGCTTTCCACGGTGGCCACGTCGATCGGCGACTGCATGGTCGAGTCTTCGATGAAGTCACCCAGATGGGAGTCTTCGTCGTCACCGATCGGCGTCTCCATGGAGATAGGCTCCTTGGCGATCTTCAAGACCTTGCGGATCTTGTCCTCGGGCATCTCCATGCGCTCGCCCAACTCTTCCGGCGTAGGCTCGCGACCCATCTCCTGCAGCATCTGCCGCGAAATGCGGTTCAGCTTGTTGATGGTCTCGATCATGTGCACCGGAATACGGATGGTGCGCGCCTGGTCGGCGATCGAGCGGGTGATGGCCTGACGAATCCACCAGGTGGCGTACGTCGAGAACTTGTACCCGCGACGGTATTCGAACTTGTCCACCGCCTTCATCAAGCCGATGTTGCCTTCCTGGATCAGATCGAGGAATTGCAGGCCACGGTTGGTGTACTTCTTGGCGATCGAGATCACCAGACGCAGGTTGGCTTCGACCATCTCCTTCTTCGCCCGGCGAGCCTTGGCTTCACCGATCGACATGCGACGGTTGATGTCCTTGATCTCGGCGATGGTCAGACCGGTTTCCGCTTCCAGCGCGCTCAGTTTCTGCTGGCAGCGCTGAATATCGGCCTGCAGGCGACCGATGGCCTCGGCGTACTTCGCCTTGCCGTTGGCCAGAGCATCGCTCCAGGTCTGGTCGACTTCGTTGCCAGGGAACTGGCGCAGGAAGTCGGCGCGCGGCATGCGAGCATCACGAACGCACAGCTGCATGATGGCGCGTTCCTGCTGACGCAGGCGATCCAGGGCACCACGAACGCGCTCCACCAGGCCTTCGAACTGCTTGGGCACCAGCTTGATCGGCATGAACAGCTCGGCCAGCGCGAGCATCTCGGCGATGCCTTGCTTGCTGTGACGGCCATGCTTCTTCAGCGCTTTCAGGGTAACGGCGAGTTGATCGGACACGGCGCCGAAGCGCTGCTGGGCCACGACCGGATCGGGACCGCTCTCGGTCTCTTCCTCGTCGTCGCTGTCGCTTTCTTCTTCGTCGTCATCCTTGGCGTCGGCCTTGTCGGCCGGTTTCTCGACCGGCGGCGGCACCTCGGCCGGCGGCGCGATGCCGTCGTCCGGATCGATGTAGCCGCTAAGCACGTCGGACAGGCGACCACCCTCGGTGGTCACGCGGTCGTATTCGCTGAGGATATGCTCGACCGTGCCGGGGAAGTGCGCGATCGCGCCCATCACCTCACGGATGCCCTCTTCGATACGTTTGGCGATTTCGATTTCGCCTTCACGCGTGAGCAGCTCGACCGTACCCATTTCGCGCATGTACATGCGCACCGGGTCGGTCGTGCGACCGATGTCGGTCTCGACCGCTGCCAACGCCGCAGCGGCCTCTTCGGCCGCCGCTTCGTCGGTATCGGCTTCGGCCAACAAAAGGGCATCCGCATCCGGAGCACTCTCGAATACGTTGATCCCCATGTCGTTGATCATGCGGATGATGTCTTCCACCTGCTCCGGATCTGAAATATCCTCGGGCAGGTGATCGTTGACCTCCGCGTAAGTCAGGTAGCCCTGCTCACGACCACGGGTGATCAACTCTTTGATGCGAGATTGCTGTTGCGCTTTTCCGGACATAACACCCTATCCACTGAAGGTCTTGGCGGGCAAAAAACAAGCCGAGGATTATACCCGAGCTAGGACCTCACGCGCCAGTTGAGGTCGGGGTTTGTGCGTGAACATTGCGGCTGAGGAGCTCGCGCAGTTGATTCTTTTCCTCTGCGCTCAGTTCACTCTGTCTTGATTTCCTGAGCAAATGCTCGAGACAACGCTCGCGTTGGCGAGCGGACAAGCTAGTTATAGTGTCGAAAAACTGTTGTTCAAGGTTATCGGCATCGATCAGCCATTCTTTCTCGGCCAATGCGCGCAGCAACTTGCCTTGTTCGGTACCGTGCCATCGCGCGATCAACTGCAGAGAGCGTAGCTTGGGATTCTTCTGCAGGGCTTCGAGCAGTGCCACCAGTAGTTGTGCGTGCAGCTGTTCCTCGTCGGCAAAATGACTGACATCCTCCACCTTCTCCGCCAGTTGCGGATAGTGCAGCAGAGTGCGCAGTGCACTGAGCGTGGGCGGCTCCACCGTCACCGGCGTGCGTGGCTGCGGGCGCGGTTCGAAATCACGCTTGCCCTTGCCTTTCCACGGCTTGCCTTCCCATTTCTTGCCGGACGTCTTGGCCGATGTCCATTGTTGCTGTGGTTCGAAGGCCGGCGGCGCATGAAAGTCACTGAAGTCCGGCGAATAACCCGGCATCGAATCGTAATCGGCCATCGGATCGTGGCTGGGCGTCGGCGCTGGGGGCGCGCTTTGCACCAGCTGGCTGACGGCCTCGCCACTCAAGCCGGTGATCTGGCTCAGGCGATTGCGCATCAGGGTGCGCAGGTTGGCGCCTGGTACCTTGTCGATCAGCGGCGCGGCCAGCGTCGCCATGTGCGCCTTGCCTTCCAGCGAGCGCGGATCGGCTTCTTCGGTCAGCTGCTGGAAAAAATAGTCCGCCAGCGGCTGCGCGTGTTGGTTGATGCGGGCCCGGAAGGCGTCGGTGCCTTCGGCGCGCACCAGGGTGTCCGGGTCTTCGCCTTCGGGCAGGAACAGAAAGCGCGCCTTGCGCCCATCCTGCAAGCTCGGCAGCGCAGCTTCCAGCGCGCGCCAGGCGGCGTTGCGGCCGGCCTGGTCGCCGTCGAAGCAGAACAGCACGCTGGGCACCACGCGGAACAGACGCTTGAGGTGCTCCTCGCTGGTGGCCGTGCCCAGAGTCGCGACGGCGTTGCGCAAGCCTTGCTGGGCCAGGGCAATGACATCCATGTAGCCTTCGACGACGATGATCTCGTCGAGGTTGCGGTTGTGCTTGCGCGCCTCGTACAGGCCGTACAGTTCCTGGCCCTTGTGGAACACCGGGGTTTCCGGAGAGTTCAGGTACTTGGGCTTGTCGTCACCCAAGACCCGGCCACCAAAGGCGATGACCCGCCCGCGGCTATCGCGGATGGGAAACATCACGCGGTCGCGGAAACGGTCGTAGCGCTTGCCCGAGTCGGCGTTTTCCACCAGCAGGCCGGCATCGATCATGGCTTTCTGCTGAAGGCTGTCGCTGCTCAGGTGCTTGAACAGGTTATCCCAGCCGGGCGGTGCGAAACCCAGGCCGAAATCGCGCGCGATCTCGCCGGACAGGCCGCGGCCCTTGAGGTAGTCGACGGCCGCCCGGCGTTGCGGGTGCCCCTTGAGCGCCAGGCGATAGAACTCTGCGGCGGCTTCCAGTAGCGGATACAGCGGTGAGTCGGTCGGCTGGCGCGGTTTGCTGTTGCGCCCGCTGTCTTCGCGCGGCACTTCCATGCCGGCGGCCTTGGCCAGTTCCTCGACGGCCTGGGGAAAGTCCAGGTTGTCGTGGTCCATGATGAAACCAAGGGCGTTGCCACCAGCGCCGCATCCGAAACAGTAATAGAACTGCTTGTCGGGGCTAACGCTGAAAGAGGGGGTCTTTTCCTTGTGAAACGGGCAGCAGGCGGTGTAGTTCTTGCCGGCTTTCTTCATTTGCAGACGTGACTGCACCACATCGACGATGTCGGTGCGGTTGAGCAGGTCGTCGATGAAGCCTTGGGGAATCAGCCCGGCCATGGCGTTCTCTTTATCAGCAGCCCAGGAGCGGAAGTGTACCCATTGGAAATCGGTCTGGCAGGTTTTGCAGCGCTGATTTCTATGTCGGAAACGTCTCTGCGTTCAACGGCGCCTTGGGCAGCAGTCGAAGGAGGGCGTTACCAACGGAATAAGTGTGCTCGTCTGCAGCCTTGCAAGGCTCGTCAGGATGACGTGCACGATCTGGCAATGAAGCCAGTTCTGACGTTTGAGGCGGGGTACTACGGCAACTGCCGGCAGCCCGGCTGTGGGCCGGGCAAGGCAGAAGCTTGCGACGAACGTCTGTGTATTAGTACAGACGAACGGCGCGGCGCTGTTCGCGCTGGACTTTCTTGGCGTGACGTTTGACAGCGGCTGCTGCCTTGCGCTTACGCTCCGAAGTCGGCTTCTCGTAAAATTCGCGGCTACGAACTTCAGCCAGTACACCGGCTTTTTCGCAGGAGCGCTTGAAACGACGCAGAGCTACGTCGAAGGGTTCGTTCTCTTTAACTTTGACGGCTGGCATCCAGAGCTACCTTCATTCATTACCGGGGTCGACATCTCATGGCAAAAGCGCGCATAAGTACGTCGGTTTTTAAGGGTTGCGGATGTTAACCCTTACCCAGCAGGAATGCAAAGCCTCTGATCGAAAACCGCTGGTCGGTGCCCTGTTCGACGACTATCATGCGCGCCTTCGAATACAGCTCCACAAGGCCTGGCCATGCTAGTACTGGGATTGGAAACGTCCTGCGACGAAACCGGTGTCGCATTATACGACAGTGAACGCGGCCTGCTGGCCGATGCGCTGTTCAGCCAGATCGACCTGCACCGCGCCTATGGCGGGGTGGTGCCCGAGCTTGCCTCGCGCGACCACGTCAAGCGCATGCTGCCGCTGATCCGTCAGGTATTGGCCGAGGCCGACTGCGCGGCCACCGAGATCGACGCCATCGCCTATACCGCCGGCCCCGGTCTGGTCGGCGCGCTGCTGGTCGGCGCCTCCTGCGCCCAGGCGCTGGCATTCGCCTGGGACATACCGGCGTTGGGCGTGCACCACATGGAAGGCCATCTGCTGGCACCCATGCTGGAAGAGCAACCGCCGCAGTTTCCGTTCGTCGCCCTGCTGGTGTCCGGCGGCCATACGCAGTTGGTGCAAGTCGACGGCATTGGCCAGTACGCCTTGCTCGGCGAGACCCTGGACGATGCGGCCGGGGAAGCCTTCGATAAGACTGCCAAGCTGATCGGCCTGAACTACCCGGGCGGCCCGGAGATTGCCCGCCTGGCCAGACAGGGCGTGGCCGGGCGCTTCACCTTCCCACGGCCGATGTGCGACCGTCCCGGCCTGGATTTCAGTTTCAGCGGTCTGAAGACCTTCGCGCTCAACACCTGGCAGCAGTGCCGCAGCGCTGGCGACGACGGCGAGCAGACTCGCTGCGATATCTCTCTGGCGTTCGAGCAGGCGGTGGTCGATACGCTGACCTACAAATGCCGCCGGGCCTTGAAGCAGACCGGCCTCAAGCGCCTGGTGATCGCCGGTGGGGTGAGTGCCAACCAGTCATTGCGCCAAGGCCTGGAGAAGATGCTGGGCGAGCTGGGTGGCAACGTCTATTACGCCCGCCCGCAGTTCTGCACCGATAACGGGGCCATGATCGCCTATGCTGGATGTCAGCGTCTGTTGGCCGGGCAGCAGGAAACCCTGGCCATCAGTGTCCAGGCACGTTGGCCGATGGAGCAATTGCCAGCGCTCTGAACGCGCCGGCCAGCCTGCTCAGAAGTGCCGCTCGCGGCCAGCGAACAGATCGCGCAGGTTGCCGCGGTGACGCCAGATGATCAGGATGGTCAGCACGCTCAGGGGCAGCAGTGTCTCTGGGCGTTGCCAGGCCAGCAGCGGCAAAGTCAGTGGCGTGGCGATCAGGGCTGCGAGTGAACTGGTGCGCGTGAGCCGAAAGGTCAGCGCCCAGGCAGCCATGGCCAGCAGCGCGGCAGGCGGGTACAGGCCCAGCAGCAGGCCGGCGGAGGTGGCCACGCCCTTGCCGCCCTTGAAGCGGAAATACAGCGGAAACAGGTGGCCGATCACCGCGCAGAGCCCGATCCAGGCTTGCTGTGCGAGCGTCATCCCGGCTTGCGCGGCAATCAGTACCGGCAGCAAACCCTTGCACAAGTCGCCCAGCAGAGTGAGGATGGCGAGCTTTTTACCGGCCAGGCGTAGCATGTTGGTCGCGCCGGCGTTGCCCGAACCGCTCATTCGCGGGTCGGGAGTGCCCGTCGCGCGGCTGAGCACGATAGCGAAGGACAGCGAGCCGAGCAGGTAGGCGCCAAGCGCCAGCAACCAGAACATGCTTTATTTCCGGGTAGGGAAACCCTTGATTCTAACGGCGCCAGGCGCCCTTGTCGTGCTGCGGAGTGAAGTGCTTGGACAGAGTGTTTATCGAAGGCCTGGAAGTCGACACGGTGATCGGCGCCTATGATTGGGAGCGTGACATTCGTCAGTGCCTGCGTCTGGACCTGGTATTCGCCTGGGACAACCGTCCGGCTGCCGCGGGCGACGACCTGACGCTCGCGCTGGACTACGCGACCGTCTCGCAGCGCATCCAGGCCTTTGCCGCCCAGGCGCGCTTCGAGCTGGTCGAGACCTTCGCCGAGCGCCTTGCCCAATTGCTGATGAGCGAATTCGGTATTCCCTGGCTGCGGCTCAAAGTCACCAAGCCGGGTGCCGTCGTGGCGGCGCAGGGTGTGGGTGTGGAGATCGAGCGCGGATGTCGCTGAATCGAATCTATCTGGGCTTGGGCAGCAACGTCGATCGTCAGCGCCATCTGTGCGCCGGGCTCGACGCATTGGCCGCGTTCCTCGTGGACCTGCGTTGCTCGGCCGTATTCGAAAGCCAGCCGGTGGGTATCAAGAGCGGCCCGTTCTTCAACCTGGTGGTCACCGCGCTGACCGATCTGCCGTTGGAGGAGCTGGACCGCCGGCTGAAATTCATCGAGGCCGACAATGGCCGCTACGCCCCGGACCGCAAGGGGCTGCCGCTGGATATCGATGTATTGTTGTACGCCGACCTGGTCGGCAACTTCGATGGGCTGATATTGCCGCGTGCCGAAATTCTGAAAAACGCGTTCGTCCTGTGGCCATTGGCGCTGATTGCGCCAGAGTTGGTGCATCCGGGTACAGGCGTGAGTCTTGGCCAGTTGTGGCGCGAGGCGATTATCGATCAGGTATTGGCGCCTGTCCCCTTCGAATGGCGCGGACAGCAATTGACCCCTGCCACGCTTTAGATCGCTTGCGCCTTCTTCGCGGGCAGAGACCCGCTCCCACAGGTGATCTCACTTCCCTATGGGAGCCCCAGGTGGTCACACTTCCCATGGGAGCCCCAGGTGATCCCACTTCCCTGTGGGAGCGGGCCTCTGCCCGCGAAGAGGCCCGCCAAGCCACCCTCAACCATCCCCATTCAAACGCCCGCCTTGTACTCCTTCAACACCTCCAACCGCGCCCGTTTCAACGCTTCACCCAGCGCCTGCCCCTTGAACCCCTGAGCAACCAGCGGCTGTACCGCCACCCCCCGCGCGGCTGCAGCCGCACCGCGCAGATAATCCGCCTGAGGATATTCCCGTGCCTCGAACCCCAACCGTCCACGCGCGTCCATTTCGCACGCCATGATGAACTCCTCGAAGCGCTGGGGACGGCGGTACACGTCGAAATTCTGCAACAGCTCCAGCAAGGTCGACGGTTTGAGCTCCAGAGCCCGATGCCCATGGGTATGGTATTCACCGACCAGCACCGCCAGTTCCTGGCAATCCTTGGGCACCTTAAAGCGCTCGTTGACCGCCTTGATCAACTTCACGCCGCGCTGCTCGTGAGCGATATGCCGCGGCCACTCGCTGGGTCGCGTGGTGCCCTTGCCCAGATCGTGCAGCAGACACGCCCAGCGCACGGTCAGCGGCTGCTCATGCCGCGCCGCCTGTTCCAGCACGCTCAAGGTATGCACCCCGGTGTCGATCTCCGGATGATGAGCAGGCGGTTGCGGTACGCCGAACAACGCGTCCACTTCGGGGAGCAATTGTTCCAGCGCTCCGCAGTCGCGCAGCACCTGAATGAACACGTGTGGGTGCGCTTCCAACAGCGCCCGGGAAATTTCCTTCCAACTGCGTTCGGCCGTCAGGGCCTGCAACTCGCCCGATTCACTCAGCTGACGCATCAATTGCAAGGTCGGTTCGGCCACTTGAAAACCCAGTCCGGCATAGCGGGCAGCGAAGCGTGCAACCCGCAATACGCGCAGGGGATCTTCGATGAAAGCGGGGGAGACGTGCTTGAGCAGGCGGTCATGCAGGTCTTGCTGGCCACCGTAGGGATCGATGATCCGACCTTCGTCGTCCTCGGCCATGGCATTGATGGTCAGGTCGCGCCGCGACAGGTCCTCTTCCAGAGTGACGTCCGGGCTGGCATGGAACACGAAACCACCGTAGCCGCGCCCGCTTTTGCGCTCGGTACGCGCCAGGGCATATTCTTCGCCGGTCTGCGGATGCAGAAACACCGGGAAATCGCTGCCGACCGGCCGGTACCCGTCAGCGAGCATTCGTTCGGCGCTGGCACCCACGACTACGCGATCGATGTCGGTGACAGGTATACCCAGAAGGCGATCGCGCACCGCGCCGCCCACTTCATAGATCTTCATTGCAACACCTCCGATGGCCGCGAAGGATAACACCAAGCCACCGAAGGTTTGCCCAGTGCACCGGGCTCAGAGGTGCACGACGTTGAGGTCCGCCCGCCCATGGCTGCCGTCCGTGTGCTCGTTGCGCGGTGGCACGTGGTGCGTCTTGACCAGTTGATCGCCCTGCAGCGTCTCCAGATGGATGTCGAAGCCCCACAAACGGTGCAGGTGCTTAAGCACTTCCTCAGTGGATTCGCCCAGCGGCTTGCGGTCGTGTTGCTGATGACGCAGGGTCAATGAGCGGTCACCGCGTCGATCGATGCTCCAGATCTGCACGTTGGGCTCGCGGTTGCCCAAGTTGTATTGCGCCGCCAGGGTTTCACGGATCGTGCGGTAGCCGTTCTCGTCGTGGATCGCCGGCACCAGCAGTTCGTCGCGCTGGTCGTCGTCCATGATGCTGAACAGCTTCAGGTCGCGAATGACCTTGGGCGACAGGTACTGCAGGATGAAGCTCTCGTCCTTGAAGCTGCTCATGGCGAACTTGATCGTCGACAGCCAGTCACTGCCGGCAATCTCGGGAAACCAGCGGCGATCCTCGTCGTCCGGGTGTTCGCACATGCGCCGTATGTCCCGGTACATGGCAAAACCCAGCGCATAGGGGTTGATACCGTTGTAGTAGGGGCTGTCGAAACCCGGCTGGAACACCACGCTGGTGTGCGACTGCAGAAACTCCATCATGAAACCGTCGGTGACCAGGCCCTCGTCGTAGAGGTCGTTCATCAGGGTGTAGTGCCAGAACGTCGCCCAGCCTTCGTTCATCACCTGGGTCTGGCGCTGGGGATAGAAGTACTGCGCGATCTTGCGCACGATCCTGACGATCTCGCGTTGCCATGGCTCGAGCAACGGCGCGTGTTTCTCGATGAAGTACAGGATGTTCTCCTGCGGCTCGGCCGGAAACCGGGCGTTGTCCTCCTCGCGGTTCTTGTCGGCGCCCTTGGGGATGGTGCGCCACAGATCGTTGATCTGGCGCTGCAGGTGTTCCTCGCGGTCGGCCTGGCGGCGACGTTCCTCCTCGGCGGAAATCGGATACGGACGCTTGTAGCGATCGACACCGTAGTTCATCAACGCGTGGCAGGAGTCGAGCAGGTCTTCCACGGCATCGATACCATGCCGCTCTTCGCACTTCATGATGTAGGACTTGGCGAACACCAGGTAATCGATGATCGAACTGGCGTCGGTCCAGGTGCGGAACAGGTAGTTGCCCTTGAAGAAACTGTTGTGCCCGTAGCAGGCGTGAGCCACCACCAGCGCCTGCATGCAGATGGTGTTCTCTTCCATCAGGTAGGCGATGCACGGATCGGAGTTGATGACGATCTCGTAGGCCAGCCCCATTTGACCGCGCGTGTAGGATTTCTCGGTACTGAGAAAGTGTTTGCCGTAGGACCAATGGTGATAGCCCAGCGGCATGCCGACCGAGGCGTACGCATCCATCATCTGCTCGGCGGTGATCACCTCGATTTGGTTGGGGTAGGTGTCCAGCGCATAGCGCTCGGCGATGCGGCTGATTTCCCGGTCATAGGTCTGGATGAGCTCAAACGTCCATTCCGAGCCCGTGGAGATGGGTTGACGCTTCTGCTCTCTGGCGGTCATGTCGCTAACCTGCGCTGGAAGAGTTCACGGAAGACCGGATAGATATCCCCGGCCGACACCAGCTGTTGCTGGGCGAACGTATCGGCGAACGAATCGCTGATGCGCTCGTATTCGTACCACAGCGCCTGATGTTCGCGCGGCGTGATCTCCACATAGGTGTAGTACTGCACGAACGGCATGATCTGCTTGGTGAGGATTTCCCGACAGATGGGCGAGTCGTCGTTCCAGTTGTCGCCGTCCGAGGCCTGGGCCGCGTAGATGTTCCACTCGTTGGTCGGGTAGCGCGCCGCCATGATTTCCTGCATCAATTTCAGCGCGCTGGAAACGATGGTGCCGCCAGTCTCGCGAGAATAGAAAAACTCCTCCTCGTCGACTTCGCGGGCGCTGGTGTGGTGGCGGATGAATACCACCTCGATCTTGTCGTAGTTACGCTTGAGGAACAGGTACAGCAGGATGAAGAACCGCTTGGCGATGTCCTTGGTCGCCTGGGTCATGGAGCCGGACACATCCATCAGGCAGAACATGACCGCCTTGGAGCTGGGGTTGGGGTGTTTGACCAGCAGGTTGTACTTCACGTCGAAGGTGTCGAGGAAGGGCACTCGATGGATGCGGGCGCTGAGCTTCTCGATTTCCCCCATCAGGGCCTGGATGTCACCGAAATTGTCTGGCTCTTCGATCTTCAGGCGTTCGAGTTCGAGTTTGGCCGCCTTGAGCTTGGCGCGGCTGCTGCCCGAGAGCGCGATGCGCCGCGCGTGGGCGGAACGCAGGGTGCGGATGATGTTGATGCGTGAGGGGTTGCCCTCGTTGCTTATCCCGGCGCGTACCGTCTTGTAGGTGTCGGTACCGCTGAGGTTGCGCTTGACCAGGTTGGGCAGTTCGAGGTCTTCGAACATGAATTCGAGGAATTCTTCCTGGGTGATCTGGAACACGAACTCGTCCATGCCTTCGCCGGAGTTGCCCGCCTTTCCAGGCCCTTTGCCGCCACCCCCACCGCCTTGGGGGCGAGCGATGTGTTCACCGGCCGTGAACTCCTTGTTGCCGGGGTGCACCACGGTCTGCTTGCCACCACGGCCGTGATGCAGCACCGGTTCGTCGATGTCGCGACCGGGAATGCTGATCTGCTCGCCGTGTTCCATGTCGGTGATGGAGCGGCGGCCGACCGCTTCTTCCACGGCCTTCTTGATGTGATCACGGTAACGCCGCAGAAATCGCTGGCGGTTCACCGTGCTCTTGTTCTTGCCATTGAGGCGTCGGTCGATCACATAGCTCATTAGGCCTCCGGGCAGCCTGGCTGCAAGCCACAAGTCGAGAGCGGCGAGGCGCCCGGACGGTCATGTCCGTCCGGGCCCTTCGCTGCCTGAAGCTTACCGCGCGATCACTGCGACTTCCTGACCCGCAGATACCACTCGGACAGCAGACGTACCTGCTTGTCGGTATAGCCGCGCTCGACCATGCGAGTGACGAAATCGTTGTGCTTCTGCTGGTCCTCCTTGCTGGCCTTGGCGTTGAAACTGATGACCGGAAGCAGATCCTCGGTGTTGGAGAACATCTTTTTCTCGATCACCACGCGCAGCTTCTCGTAGCTGAGCCAGGTCGGGTTCTTGCCATTGTTGTTGGCGCGGGCGCGCAACACGAAGTTGACGATCTCGTTGCGGAAATCCTTCGGATTGCTGATGCCGGCCGGCTTCTCGATCTTCTCCAGCTCTTCGTTGAGGGCCACGCGATTGAGGATTTCCCCGGTTTCCGGATCGCGGTATTCCTGATCCTGAATCCAGAAATCGGCGTACAGCACGTAACGGTCGAAGATGTTCTGGCCGTACTCGCTGTAGGACTCCAGGTACGCGGTCTGGATCTCCTTGCCGATGAACTCGATGTAGCGCGGAGCCAGGTATTCCTTGAGGAAGCGCAGGTAGCGCTCACGCACCTCAGCAGGGAACTGCTCCTGCTCGATCTGCTGCTCCAGTACATAAAGCAGGTGCACCGGGTTGGCGGCGATTTCGTGTGGATCGAAGTTGAACACCTTGGACAGGATCTTGAACGCGAAGCGCGTCGACAGACCATTCATCCCTTCGTCCACACCTGCTGTGTCGCGGTATTCCTGGATCGACTTGGCCTTGGGATCGGTGTCCTTGAG
This sequence comes from Pseudomonas sp. Leaf129, assembly GCF_001423465.1. NCBI lineage: Bacteria > Pseudomonadati > Pseudomonadota > Gammaproteobacteria > Pseudomonadales > Pseudomonadaceae > Pseudomonas > Pseudomonas sp. Leaf129. The sequence continues at coordinate 71,604 of NZ_LMOC01000012.1, forward strand.
GTTTTCGCCGTCGTACACGCGCATCTTCGAGTAGATGTTGGAGTTGTCCGGCTCCTTGAGCCGCGACAGGGTGGTGAACTGGGCGAGCATCTTCAGGGTGTCGGGTGCGCAGTGGGCCTTGGACAGCGAACTGTTGAACAGCAGCTTGTCGTAGATCTTGATCTCGTCGCTCACGCGCAGGCAGTACGGCACTTTGACGATGTAGATCCGGTCGATGAACGCCTCGTTGTTCTTGTTGTTGCGGAAGCTGTGCCATTCCGATTCGTTGGAGTGCGCAAGCAGGATGCCGGAGTAGGGAATCGCGCCCAGACCTTCGGTGCTGTTGTAGTTGCCTTCCTGAGTGGCAGTCAGCAACGGATGGAGCACCTTGATCGGCGCCTTGAACATCTCGACGAACTCCATCAGCCCCTGGTTGGCGCGGCACAGGGCACCGGAGTAGCTGTAGGCGTCGGCGTCGTTCTGCGGGTATTCCTCCAGCTTGCGGATGTCCACCTTGCCCACCAGCGCGGAAATGTCCTGGTTGTTCTCGTCCCCCGGCTCGGTCTTGGCCACGGCGATCTGGTTGAGGATGGAAGGATAAAGCTTGACCACGCGGAACTGGCTGATGTCGCCGCCGAATTCAGCCAGGCGCTTGGTCGCCCAAGGCGACATGATGGTGCTCAGGTAGCGCTGCGGAATGCCGAAGTCTTCCTCCAGGATCGCGCCGTCCTCGGTGGCATTGAACAGGCCCAGGGGCGACTCGAACACCGGCGAGCCCTTGATGGCATAGAACGGCACCTTCTCGATCAACTGCTTGAGCTTCTCGGCCAGCGACGACTTGCCGCCACCGACCGGGCCGAGCAGGTACAGGATCTGTTTCTTTTCTTCCAGACCCTGCGCAGCATGGCGGAAGTACGACACGATCTGGTCGATGCATTCCTCCATGCCGTGGAAGTCTTCGAAGGCGGGGTAGCGGCGGATCACCTTGTTGGAAAAGATGCGCGACAGCCTGGAATTGGTCGACGTATCGAGCAATTCGGGCTCCCCGATCGCCATCAGTATCCGCTCGGCGGCGGAGGCGTAGGTGCTACGGTCCTTTTTGCACAGCTCGAGGTACTCCTGTAATGAGAGCTCTTCCTGGCGTGTGGATTCGAAGCGTTGTTGGAAGTGGCTAAAAATACTCATGACGTCACCTCGCTCGATACGTGGAGCCGACGTCGGATCACTCAGTTGATGCTGGCGGTCACCTGAACCCCTTGGTGGCCGTATACCCCCCAGAACACCCATGTAGTCTTTACCGATTGACCCGCGCGCCGGTGTACCGGCTCTCCCCTGTTATGGATGGCCTGAGCTAAAGGATAGTTGGTAATCGGGGACTTCAAGGGCGGATGCGCAATTAAGTCTCGGTAAGGCTTTGCGCCGATGCCGGGAAGGCCCGTGGGGCGCGGCGTCGGCGCGCGAAAAAAAATTCGTCGCGCCTTGCCCGCCGCCGAGGATTCAGGCCTGGCTGGTTTCGCTCGGAAAGGTGGTGCGCCACAACTCGAAGCCACCATCCAGACTGTAGACGTCGGAGAACCCTTGGCTGACCAGATAGGCGGCGGCGCTCTGGCTGGAGTTGCCGTGGTAGCAGACCACGACCAGCGGTTTGTCCAGGTCGGCTGCCTTGATGAAATCGTGCAGCGAGTGGTTGTCCAGGTGCGTGGAGTCGGTGATGTGGCTGGCCGCGAAGGTCTGCGGATCGCGGATGTCGACCACCACGGCACCCTGTTCGCGCAGGCTGTGGGCTTGTTGCGGAGGGATGCGTTGGAATTCGGTCATGGGCAGGCTCCTGGGCTGGGCATCCATTCTAGCGTTTGTCGCCGGGGGGAGGGAAATCTGCCGCAGGCATCGGTTCGGGTGTAATTGCCCCGCCCTGGTCGGTGCATTGGCATGACAGGCGCACGCCATTGTCGACGTCGAGCAGGGTCATCGCGCCGCCCCATACGCAACCGGTGTCGAGCGCGAAAACGCCCGGCGCGTCGCAGCGACCTTCCAGGGCCGCCCAATGGCCGAAGATGATCTTGAGGTCGCGGGTCTTGCGCTCCTTGTGCGCGAACCAGGGCGCGTAACCGGGCAGCGCGGTGTCGGCGCCTTCCTTGCCCTTGAGGTCGAGCTTGCCGTCAGCGGTGCAGAAGCGCATGCGGGTGAAGTAATTGGTGATCACACGCAGACGAGCGGCGCCCTGCAGTTCCTTGTCCCACTTGTTCGGCTCGTTACCGTACATGCCATCCAGATAGGGCTGAAACAGGTTGTCGTCACGCAGGGCCGTCTCGACTTCGGCGGCCAGACGCAGGGCCTTGCGCAGCGACCACTGGGGCGGAATCCCGGCATGAACCAGAACGGTATTGCGTTGCTCATCGTAGTGCAGCAGCTTCTGGCGGCGCAGCCAGTCGAGTAGTTGCGGGCCGTCTGGCGCTTCGAGGATCTCGCGCAGAGTATCGCCGCGCTTGAGTCGTTCGGCGTCGTGAGCTACCGCCAGCAGGTGCAGGTCATGGTTGCCCAGCACGCAGACCACCGACTCGCGTATGGCATACAGATAGCGCAGGGTTTCCAGCGAGCTCGGTCCGCGATTGACCAGGTCACCCACCAGCCACAAGGTGTCTTTCGTCGGGTCGAAGGCGACCCGCTGCAGCAGGCACTCGAGGGGTTCCAGACAGCCTTGCAAGTCACCGACTGCGTACACCGCCATCAGTGCAGAGCTCCCGGCACGGCGAGGCGAAACGGCGCGATTACGGCTTCGAACTGCTTGCCGTCCTCGGCTTGCATCTGATAACTGCCCTGCATGTTGCCCACGGTGGTGGCCATGACCGTACCGCTTGAGTAGGTATGACTCGCGCCTGCAGCAATAAGCGGTTGCTGGCCGATCACGCCCGGGCCACGGACTTCTTCGACCTTGCCGTCGCCATCGGTGATCACCCAATGACGTGATAGCAGGCGAGCCGGCAGTTGCCCGTTGTTGAGCACGGTCACGGTATAGGCGAAAGCAAAACGATGCTGCTCGGGTTGGGACTGTTCGGGCAGGAAACGGGTCACGACGCTGACGTCGATCTGATAGCGAGGATCGGACATGCAAAAGGCCTTGAAAACGAGAGCGAATGTAGCCGGCGTCGGCCGGTTCAGGTCAGTCTAGGTCAAATAGAGGGCCTGTGGACCAACGCGTGGTCCACGTTAGAGGTCAGAGCGCGTCGCTTCGTTCGGCCAATTGATCGGCCAGGCGTACGAAAGCTGCCAGGTCGAGTTGCTCGGGCCGCAGGCTGCCGTCGACGCCGGCCGCTTCGATCGCCTCATTGGGCAGCAACGCCTTGAGGGTATTGCGCAAGGTCTTGCGGCGCTGGTTGAACGCTTCGCGGACGACACGTTCGAGCAGGCGGTGATCCTTGGCCGGATGGGGCAGGGTGGTATGAGGCACCAGTCGCACGATGGCCGAATCGACCTTGGGCGGTGGATTGAACGCACCGGGTCCGACGTTGAACAGGTGTTCGACGCGGCAGTGGTACTGAACCATGATCGACAGACGACCCCAGTCGCCACCGCCAGGCCCTGCAGCCATGCGCTCGACCACTTCCTTCTGCAGCATGAAATGCATGTCGCGAATCAGATGGGCGTTGTGCAGCAGATGGAAGATCAGCGGTGTGGAAATGTTGTACGGCAGGTTACCGACTACGCGCAGGGTAGCGGGCTCGGCACCCAGACTGGTGAAGTCGAACTTCAACGCGTCGCCCTGGTGCAGACGGAAGTTGTCACGGCCTGCGAACTGCTGATTGAGAATCGGCACCAGGTCCTTGTCCAGTTCCACGACGTCCAGTTGCGCGCCGCTGCCCAGCAGGCCTTCGGTCAGCGCGCCCTGGCCCGGTCCGATTTCCAGCAGGTGTTCACCGGGCTTGGCATGGATCGAGCGAAGGATACGGTCAATAACGCCGGCGTCATGAAGAAAGTTCTGACCAAAGCGCTTGCGCGCCCGGTGTTGGTATTGCTCGGTCATTAAAATGTCTCGGCCATTCGATAGGCGGTGTCGAGGGCGACGCGCAGGCTGCCGGTATCGACCTTGCCGGTCCCGGCCAGGTCGAGGGCGGTGCCATGGTCCACGGAGGTGCGGATGATTGGCAGCCCCAGGGTGACGTTGACCGCCGCGCCAAAGCCCTTGTACTTGAGTACGGGCAGGCCTTGGTCGTGATACATCGCCAGCACCGCGTCGCAATGCTGCAGGTATTTGGGAGTGAAGAGCGTATCGGCAGGCAGCGGCCCACGCAGATCCATGCCCTCGGTGCGTAGACGCTCCAGGGTGGGCTCGATGATGTCTATTTCTTCGCGACCCAAGTGGCCGCCCTCACCGGCGTGCGGGTTGAGGCCGCAGACCAGGATGCGCGGGCGAGCCAGGCCGAATTTGCCCTGCAGGTCGGCATGCAGAATGCGAGTGACCCGCTCCAGGCGTTCGGAGGTGATTGCGTCGGCTACGTCGCGCAGCGGCAGGTGAGTGGTCACCAGCGCCACGCGCAGATCGCCGGTGGCCAGCATCATCACTACCTGTTCGGTCGCGGTGAGGTCGGCGAGGAATTCGGTATGTCCGGAAAACGCGATGCCACCGTCGTTGATGACACCCTTGTGCACCGGCGCGGTGATCATGCCTGCGAACAGACCGTCGAGACAGCCTTGGGCCGCACGGGTCAGGGTCTGCAGCACGAACGCGGCATTGGCTGTATCCAGCTCACCTGTACGCACAGGCGCGCCCAGCGGTGTATCCCATACGTACAGACTGCCAGCGGGCGCAGGATGGTCGGGGAGGGCGTCGGCATCGACTGCCAGCAGACTGACGGCCAGCCCCAGTTGCGCGGCCCGCTCGGCGAGCAGGTCACGACTGGTGATGGCTATCAGGGGGTGAGGCTGGGGTTGCGCGGCGAGCAACAAGCATAGGTCAGGACCTATGCCCGCCGGTTCGCCGGGCGTCAATGCGAAACGCTTGGGTGTCACTGTGCGGCCTGGTCGGCGCCAGGCAGCTTGATTTCAACGTAGGCTTCGTCGCGGATCTGGCGCATCCAGGTCTGCAGCTCTTCGTCGTATTTGCGGTTACGCAACACGTTCATTGCCTGCTGATCGCGAGCCTGCTCGGTGTTGTCGGTCGCGCGGCGGCCGAGTACCTGCAGAACGTGCCAGCCGAACTGCGTCTGGAATGGACGCGAGACCGATTCCACTGGTGTCGAGGCCATGGTTTCGCGGAACTCGGGTACCAGCGACTGTGGGTTGACCCAATTCAGGTCGCCACCGTTGAGTGCCGAGCCTGGATCTTCCGAGAAATTCTTCGCCAGGGTGGCGAAGTCTTCGCCGTTCTCGATACGCTCGTACAGTTTGCGCGCCAGCTCTTCGGTTTGCGCCGGACTGCGAATCTCGCTCGGCTTCAACAGAATGTGGCGTACATGCACTTCGTCGACGGTCTGGACGCCGCCGCCGCGCTTGTCCAGCACCTTGAGGATGATGAAGCCCACAGGCGTGCGCACTGGTTGCGTGACATCACCAACCGGCATGGTGCTCAGCATGCGATCGAAAGGTGGTGGCAATTGCGCCGGCTTGCGCCAGCCCATGTCGCCGCCTTCGAGGGCGTTCTCGCTCGACGAGCTGGCAATGGCCAGCTTGTTGAAGTCGGCACCCTGCTTGAGTTGGCGATAGATATCTTCGGCCTTGCTGGCCGCTGCCTGGATGGCCGCCGAACTGGCGCTTTCCGGAACCTGGATCTGGATGTTGGCCAGGTGCAGTTCCTCGGACAGCTGCATCTTGCCCAGGTCCGAGGCGAGGAAGTTCTTCACTTCCTGCTCCGACACCTGGATGCGCTCGGCCACGCGACGCTGACGCACGCGGCTGATGATCATCTCGCGCTTCACCTGCTCGCGCGCATCGTCATACGACAGGCCGTCATGCGCCAATGCGGCGCGGAACTGCGCGGTCGACATGTTGTTGCGCTGGGCGATGGTGGCGATGGCACCGTTGAGTTCTTCGTCGGTGATGCGAATGCCGGAACGCTCGCCGATCTGCAGTTGCAGATTCTCGACGATCAGGCGTTCCAGCACCTGCTGTTGCAGGACGCTGGCGGGAGGCACGCCACCACTGCCGCCACGCTTGGCGATGGTTTGCTGCACTTCCTTGACGCGCTGGTCGAGCTGACTTTGCATGACCACGTCGTTGTCGACGATGGCCACGACACGGTCCAGCTGTTGCACCGCGGCGTGCGCCGTGGTGCCCAGCAGCATGGCGCCCAGCACGACTGGGCGCAGCAGATCACATAGCTTGGTCTTCACGTTCACGATAACCTTGAATGCCCTTGTCGAGGAAACCCTCAACCTTATTGCCTACCACGCCACCGAGGCCCTTCAGCACGATTTGCAGGAAGATGCCATGGTCGCCTTTTTCGTTCTGCGGGGCGGCCTGGCTGTATTCGTCGTAGTCAACCCAGTAACGGTTGATCAGACGCATCTTCCAGCAGCAGTTGTCGTACTCGAAACCACCGAAGGCTTCCAGCGTGCGGTTGCGGTTGTAGTCGAACTGCCAGCGGCTGATGACGCTCCACTGCGGCACGATCGGCCACATGACCGAGAAGTCATGCTGCTGGATCTTGTAGTAGTCCTTCACGTAGTTCGGATCGCCCGGCTGACCGTAGTCGCCACCGAAGGTCCAGCGACCGGTCGCCGAATCGTAGTGCACGGTGTCGTCGCGGTAGCGATAGCCCAGGTTGACCACCTTGTTGGGGTTGTCTTCAGGCTGGTAGTGGAACATCGCGCTGCCCGAACGAGTGCTGCGGCTGTCTGGATCCCAGTTGAAATCCGAGCTGAAGCGCCAGTCGCGGTTGAAGCGGTATTCGTATTCCAGGGCGTACGGCGAAACGTTGGCCTGTGCATCGTCGCGGGTCTTGAAGTCGACGCCCGGCAGTTGCACTTCGCGATCCCGGAAATACAGGGCCTGACCGACGCTGACACGCTGACGCTCGAAACCGTTGTCTTCGATCCAGCGGCTGGTCACGCCCAGCGACAGCTTGTTCTCGTCGCCCACGCGGTCGGTACCGGTGAAGCGGTTTTCACGGAACAATGAACCGTAGCTGAAGGTAGTTTCCGAGGTGTCGAACACGGGAATGTCGGTCTGGTCTTCCTCAGGTACATAGAGGTAGAACAGGCGCGGCTCCAGAGTCTGGCGGAAGTTGGTACCGAACATCTGCGTGTCGCGATCGAAGTACAGGCCGCTGTCGATGCTGGCGATCGGTACACCACGGTTCTGCGAGCTGCTGAAACGCTCGTCGGCCAGCAGGGTGTTCTTGCCGCGGCTGTCCAGATCCAGGTCGTACTGGGTGTACATGTACTTGAGCGACGGACGCACGAAGCCCCAGTTCCAGTTCAGCGGTAGGGCCACACCAGGTTCCAGGTTCAGGCGGTTGCCGTTGGCACGGGCCAGGCCGGAGACGTTGTTGTCGATACGGCGATCACTGAAACCATCTTCGTTGATGAACGTACCGGTGCGCAGATCACGCTCGAAACGAACGATCTCGCTGTTGTACGTGAAGTCCAGACCACCCGGATGGTAAGGCAGTGCACCGTTGAAGGTGATCTGCGGCATGCGGTTGTACGGAGTGATGTCCGCCACGGTCGCCAGCTTGTACGCCTGGACGTTCAAGCGTGCGGTGTAGGTATCGCCACGATAGGTCAGGGCACCCTGCTGGTTGATCCAGTCGTGGCGCTCGACGCCGATCTGGTCGGACTGCAGGTCCTGGAAGTAGTAAGGATCGCTGATGTCGGTGTAGTCGACTTCAGTGGTCAGGCGTGAATCCAGACCACCTTTGTGCTGCCAGTTGACCATCCAGCGAGTCTTGTCGTAGTCGGACTGCAGGCGGCGATCGTCGTTCTCGTCGTTGAGGTACGCACCACCGAACTGGCCTTCGCTGGTCTTGGTCAGGTAGCGGAACTCGCCTTCCATCATCACGCCGCGCTTGGCCATGTAGCGCGGATACAACGTGGCGTCGTAGTTGGGCGCCAGGTTGAAGTAGTACGGCGTGACGAGGGTGAAGCCGCTGTCGCTGTCGGTGGCGAAGGACGGCGGGAGGAAGCCGGACTGGCGACGGTCGTCGATCGGGAAGTAGATATACGGCGTGTACAGCACCGGAATATCCTTCACGCGAAGGGTGACGTTGGTCGCGGTGCCGAAACCGGTGGCCGGGTTCAGCGTGATGTTGTTGCCCTTGAGCTGCCAGGCGTTGCTGTCCGGCTCACAGGTGGTATAGGTACCGTCCTTGAGGCGGATGATCGCGTTTTCGGCACGCTTGGCGTACAGCGCACTGCCGCGGATGCGCGACTTGTGCAGCACGTATTCGGCGTTGTCGACCTGGGCTTCGCCGGTGTCGAGCTGGACCTGGGCGTGGTCGCCCACGACCAGCGCGCCGTTGTCGCGCAGCTTGACGTTGCCGTTGAGCTCGCCACGGTTCTCGGCCTGATGCAGGCTGGCCTCGTCGGCCTCGATCTGCATGCTGCCCTGGCGCATCACCACGTCACCGGCCAGCGAAGCGATCTGCTCTTCGGTCTGGTAGCGCGAAGCCTTGGCGCCGATGAAGGTCGGAGACTCGCTCTTGGGCGTGTTGTCGCTCATGCCGGGACGCACGGGTTCGATGTACGCACCGGAGCAGTACGGCCCGGTTTCGGCCAGTTGCGCGGCAGTCAGCTTGCTGCGCGGTACCCAGTCCAAGTGGCTGTAGTCGGCGCTGCGCGAGGTCAGGCCACGGCCCTTGCTCTGGGTGACGGCCACCGGGCCGACGGTCTTCTCTTCACGCGAAGAGCCGCCGCCACTGCCTGCCACCGCCGCGCCGTCGTGCACGGGGCGTGGCGGCAGCTGCGCAGCCGGGGCCTTGGGGTTGCAGTCCCAGGCGCCGGCAGCGGAAACTTGGCAGTCGAATTGCTCTGCAGCAAAGACGAACTGGGTGGCCATGGGTTGCATCACCAGCAAACCGCCAGTGACCAGCAACGGAAATTTTTTACGAAACGCGGGGGATTTCAATGCCATCTTATTAGTCCGGGCTTCCTGCGTGCCATCTTGCCCGCGGGGGGGCCGCACGCCTCTCGATGGTCTGAAAAAGATGCTGGATAATAAAGCATGACCCGCTTGACGGCTAGCGCCGTCGGAGACCCTTGCAATGCCTGATCAAGATGTACGCCTGCAACACCTCAAAACATGGCTCGACGAGCAACTGGAGAAACTCTTCCAGGCTCGTGAATGGGGCGCCGTACCCCCGGCCACGTTGACTGCGGCCAGTAGCGATGCCAGTTTTCGTCGGTACTTCCGCTGGCAGGGCCAGGGTCGCAGTTTTATCGTCATGGACGCGCCACCGCCCCAGGAAAACTGCGCGCCGTTCGTGAAAATCGACGAATTGCTGGCGACTGCCGGCCTCAATGTGCCGCAGATTCATGCCCAGGACCTGGAACGTGGCTTCCTGCTGTTGAGCGATCTTGGCCACCAGACCTACCTGGACGTGATCGATGCGGACAACGCCGAAGCGCTGTTCGCCGACGCCATCGACGCCTTGCTGGCGCTGCAGAAACTACCGGCCAGCGGCGACCTGCCCAGCTACGACGTGGCGCTGCTGCGGCGCGAGCTGGAACTGTTTCCGGAATGGTACGTTGGCAAGGCCTTGGGCAAACAGCTGGACGCCGAGCAACTGGCGGCCTGGCAGCGCGTGAGCACGCGCCTGATCGATAGCGCCCTGGCGCAGCCCAAGGTACTGGTGCATCGCGACTTCATGCCGCGCAATCTCATGGTCAGCGAGCCTAATCCAGGCGTGCTGGACTTTCAGGATGCGGTCTACGGCCCGGTCACCTACGACATCACCTGCCTGTTCAAGGACGCCTTTCTCAGCTGGCCAGAGGAGCGTGTGCAGGCATGGCTGCAGCGTTACTGGGAGCAGGCAGGCGAGCAGGGCATACCGGTGCAGCTGGACTTCGCCGAGTTCTGCCGTGCCAGCGACCTGATGGGCGTGCAGCGCCATCTTAAAGTGATCGGCATTTTCGCCCGTATCTGCCATCGTGACGGCAAACCCCGTTACCTGGCCGACGTACCGCGTTTCTTCTCTTATATAGAAACGGTACTGGCGCGGCGTCCCGAGCTGGCTGAATTGGGTCAACTGTTCAAAAGCCTTGGAGTGTCCTCATGAAAGCCATGATCCTGGCGGCAGGCAAGGGCGAGCGCATGCGCCCGCTGACCCTGACCACGCCCAAGCCGTTGCTGAGCGTCGGTGGCAAACGGTTGATCGAATACCACCTGCTCGCGTTGGCCAAGGCGGGCTTCAACGAAGTGGTGATCAATCACGCCTGGCTGGGCCAGCAGATCGAAGACTACCTGGGCGACGGCGCTCGTTATGGTGTGGCCATCGAGTATTCGCGCGAGACCGAACCGCTGGAAACCGGCGGCGGCATTCGTCAGGCGTTACCGCTGCTGGGTGATGCACCGTTTCTGGTGGTCAATGGCGACATCTGGACTGACTACGATTTCAGCCAATTGCGCGGCCCATTGGCGGGCCAGGCTCATCTGGTACTGGTCGACAACCCGGCCCAGCATCCGCAGGGTGACTTCACCCTGCTCGAAGGCCAGGTGCGCGACCAGCCCGGGTTGACCTACAGCGGCATCGCCGTGCTCGACCCCGAGCTGTTCGACGGCCATGGCGAAACCGCTTTCAAGCTCGCGCCGTTGTTGCGCCGCGCGATGGACGTGGGGCAGGTGACCGGCGAGCACTACCGGGGTCAGTGGATCGACGTCGGCACGCCGCAGCGGCTGAGCGACCTGGATCGGCTCCTGGCCGAGCGGGGTTGATATGCTGTGGCCCGCAACGGTAGCCGGCGCAGCGGCAGGTTATGCCATTGCCGACATTCCAGGCGCGCTGCTAGGCCTGGTGCTTGGTCAAGCGCTGGATCGCCATCTCAGGTTACAGACCTGGGGGGAGTTGCTGGATCGGCTCAAGGGCAAGTCGGTGCTGCGCGACGAAGAGCTGTTGTTCGTCCTGCTGGGCCGGGTGGCCAAGGCCGAAGGCCAGGTGCTCGCGGCGCATATCCAGCAGGCGCGCCTGGAAATGCGCTCTTTGAACCTCAACGAGCAGGCACGTCGCCGCGCCATCGGTGCATTCAATCGGGGCAAGGCGGGGGGTGATCAGTTGCGCGGGCACCTGCTGCGCCTCAAGCATCAACCCAATTCCGCCGAAGGCATGCTGCGTGCCTGCTGGCGGATGGTCTGGGCCGATGGTCGCGCCGGAACCGCCGAACGCGAGCTGGTGGTCACCTGGGGCAAGTGGCTGGGCTGGTCGTCGGCGCGCGTGCAGGGGCTTGGGCAAGACTACGAGCCGCGCCACAGACCGGTGACCAAGCGTGGCGGTGCCTACGAAGAAGCGATGCGTTTGCTGGGAGTGTCCTCGACCACCGAGCCGGATCAGATCAAGCGCGCCTACCGGCGCCTCTTGAGCCGACATCACCCCGACAAGCTGGTCGGCAGTGGCGCAACCCCGGCGCAGATTCGCGAGGCGACCGACCGCACCCGTGAGCTGCACAACGCCTACAGCCTGATCCGCGAGCGCCGCGATCTGCGTTGATGGGCCGGTCCGCTGGCGAGCGCGCAATCGTCTACTGTGCGCTCAAGGCACCCTTGACCCGCCGGAACAACTGCTCGGCCTGTGCATCCCTGTCCGGCAGCGACTTGAGCGAAACCTGGGAATACACCGCGCCCTTGTTGCGCTTGCTGGCTTGCAGACGCAGTTGCGCAGCAGCGGCCGCCGCCTGACGATCGCTGTAGAAAATGTCCGTGGTCGGCACCTTGAGCAATGCGGCCAACTCGTCGATCTGCTGGGGTGCATTGTCCGGCGTGCGCGTGTCAACCAACACCAGTCGCTGGACGTGTGCAGGTTGCCGTTCGGCCATGTAGCGGGTCGCCCAGTAGGCACCGCTGCCATGACCTACCAATACGATGCTGCGCGAGTTGTGTTGCTGGGCGAAAGCGATGCCTGCTTCGATGCGCGCAAAGATGCGCTCGGCGTCCACCTTCATCGGGTCTTGCAACTGCACCTCGGGGCTGGCCGCTTCGGCATCCTGCGCTGTGGCCTTTTCCACCCCGGCGCCGGCGTCCGGCGGCGTCGCCTGGGTTTCGGTAGTCACCGGCAATGGCGGCTTCTCGGCTGGCCTGGCCGAAGGCATCTGGCTGACCAGGTCCGGCAGGCTGAGGCTCAGGCTGTTGAACGCCGCGTCCGGCAACTTGCGCCGCAACGGCCCCACGCCCTGCGGCCAGTCCGCGGTTTCCCCGGCACCTGGCACGATGATGACCGTACCCTGCGCATCGGCAGTATTGGCTGGACGCCACAGCGACAGGAACTCGTCGCTGCCGGCCTGCAACTGTTGCTGCTCGCTGGCAGGCAGTTGACGTTCCAGTGCCTGGGCATCCTCGACGCTGCGCTCAGGCAAAGGTTGACGAACATCCGCCGCACCCTTCGCCGGTGCGGCGTCCTCGGCCAGCGCAAAGCCGTGCAGCGGAACGAGCAATGCCAGGCAGACCGCTCTGATGTGAACAGCTTTCATCGGTACTTTCCGTCCAGATCAATGATTCTTGTGTTCGACACCGGTTGAAATTCCAAGCCTATAGCTTAGTGCCATCCACGCAAAGGTCGTTCACAGCGAATGTTCCCCCTTTGCTCCGCCCCCGGTTCTGCAATGCGTTCCAGCGCGATTCGCCCGCCCATCGCACCTGAGCTACAATGCGCGCCACCGTGATTCCAGCCTGAATAGGTGCGCCATGCAGCCCTTCGCAATTGCCCCGTCCATCCTCTCTGCGGATTTCGCCCGCCTGGGCGAAGAAGTCGATAACGTACTCGCCGCGGGCGCCGATATCGTCCACTTCGACGTGATGGACAACCACTACGTCCCCAACCTCACCATCGGCCCGATGGTCTGCGCGGCGCTGCGCAAGTACGGCATCAGTGCGCCCATCGATGTCCATCTGATGGTCAGCCCGGTCGACCGTATCATCGGTGACTTCATCGAGGCGGGTGCCAGTTACATCACCTTCCACCCTGAAGCGACTCAGCACATCGACCGCTCGCTGCAGTTGATCCGCGAAGGCGGCTGCAAGGCCGGTCTGGTCTTCAATCCGGCAACCCCGCTGAACCTGCTCGAATACGTCATGGACAAGGTCGACATGATCCTGTTGATGAGCGTCAACCCCGGTTTCGGCGGCCAGAAGTTCATTCCCGGCACCCTGAACAAACTGCGTGAAGCACGCGCCCTGATCGACGCCAGCGGGCGCGACATCCGCCTGGAAATCGACGGCGGCGTCAACGTGGGCAACATTCGCGAGATCGCCGCAGCCGGTGCCGACACCTTCGTCGCCGGCTCGGCCATCTTCAACGCGCCCGACTACCGCCACGTGATCGAGCAAATGCGCACGGAACTGACGCTGGCCCGCTCATGAGCGCGCTGGAGCGGCTGTTTCCCGGCAGTCTGCCGCGCTTGGTGATGTTCGACCTGGACGGCACCCTGGTGGACTCGGTGCCTGACCTGGCCGCAGCCGTCGATACCATGCTGGCCCAGCTGGGCCGTGAGCCGGCCGGAATCGAAGCCGTGCGCGAATGGATCGGCAACGGTGCCCGCGTGCTGGTTCGCCGTGCGCTGGCAGGCGGCATCGATCACCAGCACATCGACGAGGCGGACACCGAACACGCCCTCGAGCTGTTTTCAGCGGCCTATGCCGCAAGCCATGGCCTGACCCAGGTCTACCCGGGGGTTCACGAAACCCTCAAATGGCTGCACAAGAAACGCGTAAAGATGGCCCTGATCACCAACAAGCCGGAACGCTTCGTCGCGCCCTTGCTGGACCAGATGGGCCTGGGACGCTATTTCAAGTGGATCATCGGCGGCGATACGCTACCCCAGCAGAAGCCCGATCCGGCAGCCCTGTTGTTCGTCATGAAAATGGCCAAGGTCAAGACGCAGCACGCCTTGTTCGTCGGCGATTCGCGCAGTGACGTGCAAGCCGCCAAGGCCGCGGGCGTGACCTGTATCGCGCTCAGCTACGGTTACAACCATGGCCGACCGATCGCGGAGGAATCACCGGCACTGGTGATCGACGATCTGCGCGCACTGATGCCTGGTTGCTTCGATCCGGCCACTGGGATAACGTTGGCCCACGGCAACTCCCCCGCTCATAGAGATTCCATCGTGGTGGTCACTCGCAAACTCTGGATGAAAGTCATCAAGGCCTTGGCCCGCTGGCGTTGGCGCGCCTGACTTTCCCGTTCCAGCGTTTGCCCACAGACCGTTCGACCCCTCCATCACGAGGCTGAATCATGACCCGCGAAGAATTTCTGCGCCTGGCCGCCGAAGGCTACAACCGTATCCCGATGGCCCACGAAACCCTGGCCGACTTCGACACACCCCTGTCCATCTACCTGAAACTGGCCGACCAGCCCAATTCCTATCTGCTGGAATCGGTGCAGGGCGGCGAGAAATGGGGCCGCTACTCGATCATCGGCCTGCCGTGCCGCACCGTCCTGCGCGTGCACGGCTACCATGCCAGCGTGACCTGCGACGGCGTCGAGATCGAAGCCTGCGATGTCGAAGACCCGCTGGCCTTCGTCGAGACTTTCAAGGCCCGCTACAACGTGCCGACCATCGCTGGCTTGCCACGCTTCAATGGTGGCCTGGTGGGCTATTTCGGCTATGACTGCGTGCGTTACGTCGAGAAGCGTTTGGGCCAGTGCCCGAACCCGGATCCGCTGGGCGTTCCGGACATCCTGTTGATGGTCTCCGATGCGGTGGTGGTGTTCGACAACCTGGCCGGCAAGATGCACGCCATCGTCCTGGCCGATCCTGCGCAGGCCGATGCCTACGAGCAGGCCCGCGATCAGCTCGAAGCCCTGATGGACCGCCTGCGCCAGCCCATCGCGCCGCGCCGCGGGCTGGACTTCAATCGTCCGCAGGCTGCCGACCCGGTGTTTCGTTCCAGTTTCACCCAATCGGACTACGAAGGCGCCGTCGACACCATCAAGGAATACATCCTGGCAGGCGACGTCATGCAGGTGGTCCCTTCGCAGCGCATGTCCATCGACTTCAAGGCAGCACCGATCGATCTGTACCGCGCGTTGCGCTGCTTCAACCCAACGCCCTACATGTACTTCTTCAATTTCGGCGATTTCCATGTGGTCGGCAGCTCGCCCGAAGTGCTGGTACGGGTCGAGGACGACCTGATCACGGTACGGCCGATTGCCGGAACCCGCCCGCGCGGCGCGACCGAAGAAGCAGACCATGCGCTGGAAGTCGATCTGCTGTCCGATGACAAGGAGATCGCCGAGCACTTGATGCTGATCGACTTGGGCCGCAACGACGTGGGCCGGGTATCGGAAGTCGGCTCGGTGAAGCTGACCGAGAAGATGGTCATCGAGCGTTACTCCAACGTGATGCACATCGTGTCCAACGTGACCGGCCACCTCAAGCAGGGTCTGACCGCCATGGACGCCCTGCGTGCCATCCTGCCGGCTGGCACCCTGTCCGGTGCCCCAAAGATCCGCGCCATGGAAATCATCGACGAGCTGGAGCCGGTCAAACGCGGTGTCTACGGCGGTGCGGTCGGCTACTTCGCCTGGAACGGCAACATGGATACCGCGATCGCCATCCGTACCGCGGTCATCAAGAACGGTGAACTGCACGTGCAGGCTGGCGGCGGCATCGTGGCCGACTCGGTGCCTGCCCTGGAATGGGAAGAAACGCTGAACAAGCGTCGCGCCATGTTCAAGGCCGTGGCCCTGGCCGAGCAATCGCCAGACTGATACCGGACCCGGCAAGCCAGTGTTCACCGGTTCCAGACAACCGGTGACCCGTCAGCAGATTCGAGAGGTTAAGCACCATGTTGCTCATGATCGACAATTACGACTCCTTTACCTACAACGTCGTCCAGTACCTGGGCGAGCTTGGCGCTGACGTCAAGGTCATCCGCAACGATGAACTGACCATCGCCGAAATCGAGGCCCTGGCCCCGGAGCGCATCGTCGTTTCGCCCGGACCCTGCACGCCCAACGAAGCCGGTGTGTCTCTTGACGTCATTCGCCACTTTGCCGGCAAGCTGCCCATCCTTGGCGTCTGCCTGGGCCATCAGTCGATCGGCCAGGCCTTCGGCGGTGACGTGGTGCGCGCTCGGCAGGTCATGCACGGCAAGACCAGCCCGATCACCCACACCGACCTGGGTGTATTCGAAGGTCTCAGCCACCCATTGACCGTCACCCGCTATCACTCCCTGGTAGTCAAGGCGCAGACCCTGCCCGAGTGCCTGGAGCTGACGGCCTGGACCACACACGAAGACGGCACGGTGGACGAGATCATGGGCCTGCGGCACAAGACCCTGAATGTCGAGGGTGTGCAGTTCCACCCCGAATCGATCCTGACCGAGCAAGGCCACGAGCTGTTCGCCAACTTTCTCAAGCAGACCGGCGGCAGCCGCCAGGGCTAAGGGATACCCATGGATATCAAAAGCGCGCTGACCCGTATCGTCAGCCAGTTGGACCTCAGCACCGAGGAAATGCGCACGGTGATGCTCGACATCATGACCGGCCAATGCAGCGAAGCGCAGATCGGCGCCTTCATGATGGGCATGCGCATGAAAAGCGAGACCATCGACGAGATCGTCGGCGCCGTGTCGGCGATGCGCGAGCTGGCGAGCAAGGTCGAACTGCGGACCTTGGACAAGGTGGTCGACATCGTCGGCACCGGTGGCGATGGCGCCAACATCTTCAACGTGTCCACTGCCTCGGCACTGGTCGTCGCGGCGGCCGGTTGCACGGTGGCCAAGCATGGCAACCGTGCGGTCTCGGGCAAGAGCGGCAGCGCTGACCTGCTCGAAGCTGCCGGCGTCTACCTCAATCTGGACGCCACTCAGGTCGCCCGTTGCATCGACAGCGTCGGCATCGGCTTCATGTTCGCCCAGGCTCATCACAGCGCCATGAAACACGCCGCCATCCCGCGCCGTGATCTGGGCCTGCGGACCCTGTTCAACATGCTCGGGCCCTTGACCAATCCGGCAGGCGTCAAGCATCAGGTGGTCGGTGTGTTCACCCAGGCCCTGTGCCGACCGCTGGCCGAAGTGCTGGCGCGCCTGGGCAGCAAACACGTACTGGTGGTGCATTCGCGCGACGGTCTGGACGAGTTCAGCCTCGCCGCGCCAACCTTCGTCGCCGAGCTCAAGGATGGCGAAGTTACCGAATACTGGGTCGAGCCCGAAGACCTGGGCATCAAGAGCCAGAGCTTGCACGGGTTGGTGGTCGACAGCCCGGCGGCTTCGCTCGAATTGATCCGCGATGCGCTGGGTCGACGCAAGACCGAACATGGCGAGAAAGCCGCCGAAATGATCGTCCTCAATGCCGGCGCAGCGTTGTACGCCGCCGATGTGGCGAGCAGCCTGCAAGAGGGCGTGGCCATGGCGCACGATGCCTTGCATACCGGCCTGGCCCGCGAAAAGCTCGAGGAGCTGGGTGCCTTTACCGCTGTATTCAAGCAGGAGAACGAAGCATGAGCGTGCCTACGGTGTTAGAGAACATACTGGCGCGCAAGGCGCAGGAAGTGGCCGAGCGCCGCGAGCGAGTCGGCCTGGCCGAACTCGAGCGCCTTGCCGCCGCAGCCGATGCGCCGCGTGGTTTTGCCCAGGCCTTGATCGCCCAGGCCGCTTCGAAGAGGCCGGCGGTCATTGCCGAGGTCAAGAAAGCCTCGCCCAGCAAAGGTGTCATCCGCGAGCACTTCGTACCCGCCGACATCGCCGCCAGCTACGAGAAAGGCGGCGCTACCTGCCTGTCGGTGCTGACCGACATCGACTATTTCCAAGGGGCGGACCTGTACCTGCAACAGGCGCGCGCTGCCTGCCAGCTGCCGGTGATCCGCAAGGACTTCATGATCGACCCCTATCAGGTGGTCGAAGCGCGCGCATTGGGGGCGGACTGCATCCTGTTGATCGTCTCGGCGCTGCAGGATGCGCAAATGGCCGAGCTGGCCGCTGTCGCCAAGGGCGTTGGCCTCGACGTGCTGGTCGAAGTCCACGACGGCAATGAACTGGAGCGCGCGCTGAAAACCCTGGACACCCCGCTGGTCGGCGTCAACAACCGCAACCTGCACACCTTCGACGTCAGCCTGGAAACCACCCTGGACCTGCTGCCGCGTATTCCACGTGATCGCGTGGTGATCACCGAGAGCGGCATCTTCAACCGCGCCGATGTCCAGCTAATGGAAATCAACGGGGTCTACTCGTTCCTGGTCGGCGAAGCGTTCATGCGGGCCGAAGATCCAGGCGTGGAACTGCAGCGGCTGTTCTTCCCCTGAGCCAACGGTCTTCCTGACCTTCACCTCACACGAGTATCGCCCCTCATGCTTGAGCATTTGCCTACGGAACAGGGGTTGCGCGCCGAGCAGGATCTGCTCGGCAGCGTCTGCAAGGGCGAGCAGGCTTGGGGCCTGCTGTTCTGGTGCCCGACCGATCGCACCTTGGTGATGCCGCGACGCATGAGCCGCCTCGATGGCTTCGAGCAGGCCAGCCTCGCATCGGCTGCCAGCGGCTGGCCTGTGCTGCTGCGCGAGACTGGCGGTGAACCGGTGCCACAGTCGCCCTCGACCATCAACGTTGCGCTGGTGTACGTGGCCCCGCAGCAGGAAGGTGATCAGCACCGTATCGAAACGGCCTACCGCCGCCTGTGCCAGCCCTTGCTCGACGCCCTCGAGCGCCTGGGTGGCAGCGCGTCACTGGGCGAAATAGAAGGCGCCTTCTGCGATGGCCGCTTCAACGTCAATCTCGACGGCCGCAAATGGGTGGGCACTGCACAGCGCTGGCGCCAGGGCCTGAGCGGCACGCGTCCGGTGGTATTGGTTCACGGAGCGATGTTGATGGAGGACGAGCGCGAATCGATGGCGGCCGCCGTCAATCTGTTCAATCAGCAGTGTGGGCTGGAGCAGCGCGTCAAGGCTTCCAGCCATATAGCACTGCACGAGCGTCACCCCGCCTCGGGTCTGATCGACGAACTGCAAATCGTCTATACCCGAATGCTGACGGCACTGGCCTGAGCCTGACGGTCAGCGGGTGCCGTACACCACCATGGTCTTGCCCTTCACGTGGACCACGCTGCGCTCTTCCAGGTCCTTGAGAACCCGTCCGACCATCTCCCGTGAACAACCCACGATGCGGCCGATTTCCTGACGCGTGATCTTGATCTGCATACCGTCGGGGTGGGTCATCGCATCGGGCTGCTTGCACAGATCCAGCAAGCAACGAGCTACCCGCCCAGTCACATCGAAGAACGCCAGGTCGCCCACCTTGCGCGTGGTGTCGCGCAGACGTTGCGCCATTTGCCCACCCACGGCATAGAGCATGTCCGGCTCCTGCTGCGCCAACTCGCGAAACGCCGCATAGCTGATCTGCACCACTTCGCATTCGGTCCTGGCGCGTACACAGGCATCGTGTGCCTGTGTGCTATGGACTGATTGGAAAAGGCCCAGCTCACCAAAGAAATCTCCGGGATTGAGGTAGGCAATCACCAACTCCCGACCCTCCTCGGCTTCGATCATCACCGTTGCCGAGCCTTTGAGAATCAATGAAAGCATGTCATCCCGTGCACCGGCCGCGATCAGCGTAGTCTTCGCGGCAAATCGATGGCGCTGACCTTGCGCAAGCAGCTTTTCGAGGTTCTTGATCTTGTGCGCGGCAGCAGTCATGGCTTGGTTCCGGAAAGGGCAATCGATCTTGCATGAATCACGGCAATACGCCAGTACATTGGCGTCAGTTTATCAGACGCATAGTGGGGTCACACGGCATTTGACTGCAGAACGTGGGATTTGACCGTTTCGACCTCGCGAATTGTTACAGGTGCGCTGTGTTAAGCTCACCCGCTTTATGAACACGGGAGTCCGGAAAGATGAAGGCGCGTATTCAGTGGGCCGGCGAGGCCATGTTTCTGGGCGAGTCAGGTAGCGGCCATGTCGTGGTCATGGACGGACCTCCCGAGAGCGGCGGCCGCAACCTCGGCGTGCGCCCCATGGAAATGCTGCTGCTGGGCCTGGGCGGCTGCAGCAACTATGACGTGGTCAGCATCCTCAAGAAATCGCGCCAGCCCATCGAAAGCTGCGAAGCCTTTCTGGAAGCCGAACGCGCTAGCGAAGACCCGAAAGTCTTCACCAAGATCCACCTGCACTTCGTGGTCAAGGGCCGCGGCCTGAGAGAAGCTCAGGTCAAGCGTGCAGTGGAGCTGTCGGCAGAGAAGTATTGCTCGGCATCCATCATGCTGGGTCGCGCCGGCGTGGACATCACTCATGACTACGAAATCGTCGAGCTGGGCTGACTTCAAGGACATGCGAAAAGGGCGCTCATCGAGCGCCCCTGTTCTACCTGCCGCAAACAATCAAATCCGGTAGGTGCTCTTGGTCATGACCTTGGCCAACAGGCTCATGCCAAAGCGCAACGGCGCCGGAAACCTGGCCCCGCCTGCGTCGAGGGCCGATTCGGCATGGGCTTGCTCATCACTGCGCATCTGCGCCAGGATCGCCCGCGACTTGACGTCTTCGGCGGGCAGTTGCAGCAAGTGCTCATCCAGATGCTTGACCACCTGATGCTCGGTCGCCGCCACGAAACCCAGGCTCACCCGGTCACTGATGACGCCCGCTACCGCGCCGATACCGAACGACATGCCGTAGAACAACGGATTGAGCACACTGGTATGGCTGCCCAGTTGCCGAATGCGCTGCTCGCACCACGCCAGGTGGTCCACTTCCTCTTCGGCCGCATGCTCCATGGCCTTGCGCACCTGGGGCAGCTTCGCGGTCAGGGCCTGTCCTTGATACAGCGCTTGAGCGCAGACCTCACCGGTGTGATTGATGCGCATCAGGCCGGCCACGTGCCGACTCTGCTGCTTGTCCATCGTCACCTCGGGCTGGACGAGCGCCGGCGAGGGGCGCGATGGATGTCCGCTGAACGGTAACAGCGTGCGCATGGCCGTATCGGCCTGCAGCAGCAAACGATCAATGGGCGAGTAGTGACGCTGGGTAGCCATGGGCACCTCCGTTGAAAACCTGGCCTGCATGAATGCCGCTCAACCGGGCGGCCAGTTCATCTGGCGCTGTCCCAGTACATGCATGTGTATGTGGTAGACGGTCTGACCGCCCAGTTCGTTGCAGTTCATGACCACTCGAAAGCCCTCTTCGCAACCCAGCTCCTTGGCCAACCGCTGGGCGGTGAACAGGATATGTCCAGCCAGGCCCTTGTCGTCTTCGGTCAAGTCGTTGAGCGTGCGGATGGGTTTTTTCGGGATCACCAGAAAATGCACCGGGGCCTGTGGCGCGATATCGTGGAAGGCCAGTACCTGGTCATCCTCGTAGATGATCTTGGCCGGAATCTCCCGGTTGATGATCTTGGTAAACAAAGTATCCACAATGCATCTCCATGGCAGTCGAAGGTTCAGTGTACTGAGGCTTGTGCCCAGCGCCCAGCCTTGCCAGCTTCAATGGGGGGCGAAAGCCTTGTTGATCCATCCACTCACGATGCGCGTCAGCCACCGTGAGCCCAGGCGCGGAGCCCTGGCCAGCCAGGCATTGCGCCGCCCGGGCACGATCACCGCGCGATTGCGGGCCAGCGCTCGCACCGTCTGCAGCGCTACCTGCTCGGGATCCAGCACCTGCGAACTGTTCGCCAAGCGCGGAATGCGCCGCTGGCTGGAGCGTACCGGCCCAGGACACAGCACCGAAACCTTTACCCCGGTCTGCTTGAGTTCCTCGCGCAGTCCCTCGGAGAGATGCAGCACATAGGCCTTGCTCGCCGCGTAGCTGCTCATCCACGGGCCGGGCTGGAAGGCGGCCAGCGAGGCGACGTTGAGAATCTGCCCGCCGCCCTGCACGGCCATGGCATTGCCCAAGGCGTGACAGAGGCGGGTGAGGGCTAGAACGTTCAGTTCGATCAGATCCTGTTCCTGGCTCCAGTCCTGAGCCAGAAAGTGCCCATAGGAGCGTACGGCCGCGCAGTTCACCAACAGGTCGATCTGGCGTTCGCTTTCTTCAAGCTCCAACAGAAACCCCGAGAGCCGCAGGGGTTCGCCCAGGTCGCAGGCACGAAACAATACTTCCACACCAAAGCGCTGCGTCAGTTCAGCGGCAATGATTTCAAGCTGGTCACGCTGGCGCGCTACCAGAAGCAGGCTGCGCCCACGCCTGGCCAGGGCTTCGGCCATGGCCAGGCCCAAGCCTGCCGACGCGCCTGTGATCATGGCATAACGGGTCATCGAATTCTCCATACCCCCGCCAGGCAAGCTGGCGCGGTTTCATATGGACATTCTACCGCGCGCGTTCACGTTTGGGCTCGCAGCTTGTGCGTGACCTCAGAACGGCTTGACCACCACCAGGATCACAACGGCCAGCAGGATCAGCACTGGAATTTCGTTGAACCAGCGATAATACACATGGCTGCGTTTGTTCTCGCCACGTGCGAAGCGCTTCATCTGCGCACCGCACACGTGATGGTAGCCGGTCAGCAATATGACCAGGGTCAGCTTAGCGTGCATCCATCCCTGGCTCATCCAGCCCGGCGAGAGTGCAATCAGCCAGATACCGAAGATGAACGTGGCGATCATCGCCGGAGTCATGATGCCGCGATAAAGCTTGCGCTCCATGACAGCAAAGCGTTCGCGGCTGACGGTGTCCTCGCTCTGCGCGTGGTAGACGAACAGGCGAGGCAGGTAGAACAACCCGGCAAACCAGCAGACAACGCTGACGATATGCAGAGCCTTGATCCATAGATAAAGCATTTTCGGTCTTCTCAGGTTCACGGTAGCGTCGATAGTAGAGTCTGTCGGCGTTCGAGTCATCTCAACGGTTGTGACTCAAGCCCCAGGCCCCTATCATCGAAGGCTTTCCAGTCGCATCGTGAAGAGGGCAGTGTATGGTCAAGGTCGGTATCGTCGGCGGCACGGGTTACACCGGAGTCGAACTGCTACGTCTGCTGGCGCAGCATCCGCAGGCGCAGGTAGAGGTCATCACCTCCCGATCCGAGGCTGGCCTGCCGGTTGCCGACCTGTACCCCAACCTGCGCGGTCACTACGACGGCCTGGCGTTCAGCGTCCCGGACATCAAGACCCTGGGTGCCTGCGACGTGGTGTTCTTCGCCACCCCCCACGGTGTCGCCCACGCCCTGGCCGGCGAGTTGCTGGCAGCAGGTACCAAGGTCATCGACCTGTCCGCCGACTTCCGCCTGCAGGATGCCGATGAGTGGGCCAAGTGGTACGGTCAGCCGCACGGTGCGCCCGAGCTGCTGGCCGATGCCGTCTATGGCTTGCCCGAGGTCAACCGCGAGCAGATCCGCCAGGCGCGCCTGATCGCCGTGCCAGGCTGCTATCCGACGGCCACCCAGCTGGGCTTCCTGCCGCTGCTCGAGGCTGGACTGGCCGACAACACGCGTCTGATCGCCGACTGCAAGTCGGGCGTCAGTGGCGCGGGTCGCGGCGCCAGCGTAGGTTCACTGTTCTGCGAAGCTGGCGAAAGCATGAAGGCCTATGCGGTCAAAGGCCACCGTCACCTTCCCGAAATCACCCAAGGCCTGCGTCGCGCCGCCGGTGGCGAGGTGGGTCTGACCTTCGTCCCCCACCTCACACCCATGATCCGCGGCATCCACTCCACGTTGTATGCCACGGTGGTCGACAAGTCGGTCGATCTGCAGGCGCTGTATGAAGAACGCTACGCCGATGAACCCTTCGTCGACGTCATGCCAGCCGGCAGCCACCCCGAAACCCGCAGCGTGCGCGGCGCCAACGTCTGCCGCATCGCCGTGCACCGCCCCCAGGGTGGCGACCTGGTGGTCGTGCTTTCGGTCATCGACAACCTGGTCAAAGGCGCGTCGGGCCAAGCCGTGCAGAACATGAACATCCTGTTCGGTCTGGACGAACGCTTCGGTCTGTCCCACGCCGGCATGCTGCCCTGACCATTTCCGCAGCATCGCCCAGAGGCCCGCGTTGCGGGCCTCTCTGCTTTAGCTACTGGCTAATTCTTGACCATTTTCGTAGGAGAAGAGGATAATGCCGCCATTGAGCATTATGACGGCGTACGCCGGGAGAACTTCTACATGAGCGTCGAATCCTTTACCCCCATGGCTTTGCAATTCACCCAAGGGGCTGCCATCAAGGTCAAGACCCTGGTCGATGAAGAGGGTAACGATCGTCTCAAGCTGCGCGTCTTCGTCACCGGTGGCGGCTGCTCGGGCTTCCAGTATGGCTTTACCTTCGATGAAGACGTCGCCGAAGACGACACCATCGTCGAGCGCGAAGGCGTCAGTCTCGTGGTCGATCCCATGAGCTTCCAATACCTGGCCGGCGCACAGGTTGATTACCAGGAAGGCTTGGAAGGTTCGCGATTCGTGATCAACAACCCCAACGCCAGCACCACCTGCGGTTGCGGTCAGTCCTTCTCGATCTGAGCCAGCGCCCATGAAAAACGCCGTGCAATTGCACGGCGTTTTGCGTTTCAGGTATCCAGCTTCAGGCCGGGTAGATGGCGCCCAACACTCGCAGGCCTCGCGCGCCGGTCACACTAGGCCGATTGGCCGCAACGCCTTGCAGGCAGCAATCAGCCAGCCAGGCAAAAGCCATGGCTTCGACCCAATCCGGATCGACACCCGCCGCTGCCGTGCTCTTGACCCGAGTTCCCGGCAGCAAGGCTTGCAGTCGCGCCATCAGGGCCTGGTTGTGAGCCCCGCCACCGCACACCAGCAGTGCATGAGTGCTCGGCTGGGCGACACGCAGCGACTGTACGATGCTTTGCGCGGTCAGCTCCAGAAGCGTTGCTTGAACGTCGGCGTCGTCGAACTTAGGAAGGCTATCCAGGTGTCGTTGCAGCCAGCTCAGGTTGAATACCTCGCGCCCCGTGCTTTTCGGGCCGCTGCCAGCGAAGAATGGATCGCTTAGCAGAGCACTCAGCAAATGCGGTTGCAGCGTACCGGTCGCTGCCCAGGCGCCTGCTCGATCATAGTTCTGGCCACGCTTGAGCTGAATCCAGGCATCCATCAGCACGTTGCCAGGTCCGCAGTCGAAACCGCTTACTGGCTGATTGCCGCCGATCAGGCTGAGATTGCTGAAGCCACCCACATTGAGCACCGCACGCGCCTCGCCTTCGGCACCGAACAGCGCTTCGTGGAAGGCTGGAACCAAGGGTGCACCCTGACCGCCGGCGGCCACATCGCGTCGGCGAAAATCGCCCACGACGGTGATCTGCGTCAGCTCCGCCAACAACGCCGGATTGCCGATCTGCACGGTGAAGCCCCGAGCTGGCTCGTGCCTCACAGTCTGTCCGTGGCTACCAATCGCACGGATGTCGGCAGGTGCAAGATGCTGTGAGGCCAGCAAGGCAGAGATGCCATCGGCTGCCAGTGCTACCCACTGGTTCTCGGCGACGGCAGCTCGAGCGATTTCATCCGGCCCGCTGGCGCACAGTTCCAGTAGCTGGCTGCGCAATGCCTCGGGCATGGGCACGTAGTGTGTTGCCACGAGCCGAGTGGATTGATCCTGCTCGATCAGGGCGATGTCCAGCCCATCAAGACTGGTGCCGGACATGACCCCAAGGTAGTACGCCATGGCTCAGCGCTTACTCGCCAGCAGGGTGCTGCGCTCTATGTCCATCTTCGCCATCAGCGGCTGGCTCAGCTGGTTGAAGCGCTGTTTCTCGGACTTGGCGATCGGGTCAGCCATTGGCAGCTTCTGGCCCAGAGGATCGACGTGCACGCCGTTTACCTGAAACTCGTAGTGCAGATGCGGACCTGTCGACAGACCGGTGGTACCGATGTAACCGATCACCTGGCCTTGCTTGACGCTGCCACCGGTCTTGATGCCTTTGGCGAAGCCCTGCATGTGTCCGTACAGCGTGGTGTAGCTGTTGCCGTGCTGAATGATCACGGTGTTGCCATAGCCGCCACGACGACCGGCCAAGGTGATCTTGCCGTCACCGGCCGCCTTGATCGGCGTACCGCGCGGCGCAGCATAGTCAACGCCCTTGTGCGCACGGATCTTGTTCAGAATCGGATGCTTGCGGCCCATCGAAAAACGCGAGCTGATGCGGGCAAAGTCCACCGGGGTACGGATGAACGCCTTGCGCATGCTGTTGCCATCGGCGGTGTAGTAATTGCTGTTGCCCTGCTTGTTGGTATAGCGCACTGCGGTATAGGTCTTGCCGCGGTTGGTGAAGCGCGCAGCGAGAATGCCGCCGGTACCGATGACCTTGCCGTTGAGTACACGCTGCTCGTAGATGATGTCGAACTCATCGCCCTGGCGAATATCCTGAGCAAAGTCCACGTCATATCCGAAGATGCTGGCCATATCCATCGTCTGGCTATGGGACAGCCCGGCACGCGCCGCTGACTGCGACAGCGAGTTCTTGATCACGCCATGGGCATACGCTTCACGAGTCACCGGCTTGCTGGTTTCACGCTCGAAGGCGAAACCCGTGCCAGCCTTGGTCAGCCGGATGGTGTCCAGGTCGCTGACCTTGCTGTGCAGGCTGAGCAATTCGCCTTCCGGCGACAGTTCGAATTCCAGCAGTTGTCCACGCTTGAGCTGAGTGAACTGTTTGGCCTTCTTGTCACTGCCCATGACGTCGGCCACGGTCGACGCCGGCAAACCGACCTTCTCGAACAGCGTGGAAAGCGTGTCGCCCTTGGCAACCACCACCTGACGATGTCCCGGCTCTTTCTTCGCGGCAGCGACTTCCTTGGCAGCGGGTGCTTCCTTGGTTGTAGCAACGTGGGGGGCTTGATGCTCGGATGGCTGTGCAGCGTGCTCGGTGTCGGTCGAGGCAGGCGTTTCAATCTGGGCAAAGGGTGCAGGGGCTGCCTGTTCGGCGATCGGGGCAACCGGGGTGTCTTGTTCGGCGTCCTTGAGCTGTTCGACGGGAGCCGGCATTTCCAGGCTCATGTTCGTGCGTTTTGCTTCTACATCACTGGAAGGAAATACCAGCAAGGCAAGGCTGAGGAGGGCGGCCAGGCCGCTGGCAGCCACAAGGTGGCTCTTCGGATAAAGCGGCGGCGCTTTAGGCGGTTGCTTGGTCATAGGTGATTTTTTGACTTTTAAAGATGGAAAGATGAGATGAATGACATGATGAAGATGAAATAACTGTATAAAATATAACCAAAACCCCTCCAAAGCAAGCTCGCAGACGTTTGCTTGGCGCCAATGAGTCACATCTGTGCCCGCGCCTTGTATTTGACCGGTGATCTTGTATCGTTGAGCCTTTTGAATCCGAGCGTTGTAGGACCTTATATGAAGTCTGTTGAAGAGCAGCTGGCGCTGATCAAGCGCGGCACTGAAGAGGTGCTGGTCGAATCCGAACTGGTCGAGAAGCTCAAGCGCGGTCAGCCCCTGCGTATCAAGGCAGGCTTCGATCCCACCGCCCCGGATCTGCACCTGGGCCACACCGTGCTGATCAACAAGCTGCGACAGTTCCAGGAGCTGGGTCACCAGGTCATCTTCCTTATAGGTGACTTCACCGGCTCCATCGGCGACCCCAGTGGCAAGAGCGCCACACGTCCACCGCTGACGCGTGAGCAGGTGCTGGAGAATGCCGAGACCTACAAGGCCCAGGTGTTCAAGATCCTGGATCCTGCCAAAACAGAAGTGGCGTTCAACTCCACCTGGATGGACGTCCTCAGCCCAGCTGACTTCATTCGCCTGGCTTCGCAGTACACCGTGGCCCGTATGCTCGAGCGCGATGATTTCGACAAGCGCTACACCAGCAACCAGCCGATCGCGATTCACGAGTTCCTCTATCCCCTGGTCCAGGGTTATGACTCCGTTGCCCTGCGGGCAGACGTCGAGCTGGGCGGTACCGACCAGAAATTCAACCTGTTGATGGGGCGTGAGCTGCAGCGCTCTTATGGTCAGGATGCCCAGTGCATCGTCACCTTGCCGTTGCTGGAAGGTCTGGACGGTGTCAAGAAGATGTCCAAGTCATTGGGCAACTACGTGGGCATTCAGGAAGCGCCCGGCATCATGTACAGCAAGCTGGTATCCATTCCCGATGCACTGATGTGGCGTTACTTCGAGCTGCTCAGCTTCCGCAGCATGGATGAGATCGACGCTTTCAAGGCGGATGTGGAAGCCGGTGCCAATCCGCGTGACATCAAGATCAAGCTGGCCGAAGAGATCGTTGCGCGCTTCCATGGCGAGGAAGCGGCACAGAGCGCCCATAAGGCAGCGGGCAACCGCATGAAGGAGGGTGAGCTGCCAGAAGATTTGCCGGAAGTGGATGTCGCAGCCGCTGAAGACATGCCTATAGCGGCTATCCTTAATAAGGCAGGGCTGGTCAAGAACGCCGCAGGCGCGCGCGATCTTCTCAATGCCGGAAGTGTTCGCGTCGACGGTGCTGTGGTAGACCGCGCATTCATCTTCCCGCTGGGCGCAACTCATGTTGTACAGGCCGGCAAGAAGGCTTTCGCCCGCATTACGCTAAAAATCGAATAATTCAAAACAAGGGCTTGACGGCGAATTCGAAGTGTCTATAATTCGCCCCACTTCCGGCGCAGCCGAAACGATAAACGCCTTGTTAATCAATGAGTTAGTCGTTCAGGCAGTGAGGAAGTGCTTCGGTCTTCA
>NZ_LMOC01000013.1:0-16701 GCF_001423465.1 Pseudomonas sp. Leaf129
CCAGAGGCCACAGGGACGTGGCCAGCGCATGGACGCGCATCCAAGCCTAAAGCAGCCGCCGGGCCACCTTCGGCGGCCACGGCGAAGGTGGCGACCTCCCCAGCCCGGCCCTGCCGGGCTTTTTCATAGCCAAAACATAAATCATCCTACATATGACCTTCTTAATGGAACGCATACACTCACATACAGGGTACGCATACACAAATAGAAAAAGGACGTATGCGTACCTTTTAATAAGAACGCATGCGTACCATTAAAAAAAACGCATACATCACTTGACACCCTGCGTGCTTCAGCTAGAATATGAATCATGAAATCGTAATTCATAATTATGAATTCTTAATTTACACTCTTGGCGGAGCGTCTTAGATGATTTTAATCGTTGGGTGCAACAAAGGCGGGGCAAGCAAAACCACTACCGCTACAAACGTTGCTGTAGCCCTCGCAAAAGCTGGTAGCGAGGTTTGCTTGGTAGATGCAGACCCACAGCGCACCTCGGCAAAATGGCATGCTGAGCGCGAAGCAGGAGACAAAAAACCTTCGATCACTCTTATCGAAAAAAGAGACAACATCGCATCAACCTTGCGAAGCCTTGACGAAAAATATGAATACGTCATCGTCGATGTTGCTGGCAGAAACAGTCGCGAGCTGATCACCGGAGCGACCGTTGCACACAAAATCTTAGCCCCGCATCAATGCAGTCAGTTCGATCTGGACACGTTGGAAGAATTGCAGGAGCAGGTGGTCAAGATCCGCGATCTTAACCCCGACCTCGTCGTGCTGATCTATCACGCAATGGCGTCAACAAATGCGAGCGTCAAAGCTAAAGAGAGGTCGGAATTCCTAGGCTATTTGAAGGAATTCCCAGAGTTCCAGGTGCTCGATGCCGTGGGCTTTTACAGAAAGGCATATAAGGACGCTGCCGCAGAGGGGCTGTCTGTAATCGAGGTCGGCAATCAAGCCGCCGCTGATGAAGTCTATGCACTGGTAGGGGAGGTGTTTGGTCATGGTGAAGCCTAAGAGCCAATCGGCGGCAGGACGCGCTCAGGCGACCCCACAGCAGGTCGACAAGCAAGCTGCCCAATTGGCAGACGCGTTAGCCGAAAAAGATTACGGCAGGAAAAAAGAAAAGCCGAACGAATATAAAATTGATTCTGAGGCCGATAAAAAATCGCAGGCTATTGGCATTAGTTTGCCACCGAGCATGATTGAAAAGCTTCAAGATGCCGCTATTAAAAACAAGCGTGGTGGAGAAGGGCCGAAGACTGTAAGCGGTATCATTCGGGAGATACTAGAGAAAGAAGGCTACTGATATGAATTCATAAATCTGAATTCATAATTATGAATAATGAAAGGGGCATCATGCCCCTTTTTTTGTGCCTACATATTACTCCGATTTTGGTCTAGGCAGCCCTGCTTTTCTCAGTGCTGCCCGCATATCATCGAGAGCAGACCATATTTCAGCAACACGCTCGGGCTTCATAGCCGCAACCTTATCCAATGATTTAAGGCCTTCCATGGCGTCTCTGAGCTTCGATGGCAGCGTATCCAGGGCGAAGCCCTGCATCATCACGGTACTCGCTTCACGACGTTCCTTTATGTATGCCTCAAGCTTCTGTAGCTCGTCCGCATCGAGCAGCGACTTTACATCCTCTGGCACGCTTGCATCGTATTTGCTCAAGCTCCCAATCATTACATCCCTGCCACGCTTCAACTCTGGGACGTATTCAGTACGAAGCAATTGCAGCCTTTGGCCTTTCGCTTTGATACGCATATGCGGTCTCCTTTGACTTATGCATATGTACCATTTTAATAAAAGCATGCGTACCTTGTCAACATTTGTATGCGTTGTTTTTTTAGGTACGCATGCGTACCTAACATGATTATGTATGCGTATCCTTATAATGAACGCACTCTGTGAAGGCGGCTGAAAGTCAGGGGGCAAAGCCCGCTGGCTTGCAGGTGCCCGCTGCCGCAGGCGACTTTGCTTTGCTTTAGGCCATTGCCCTGCAGGGGGATCGTGCGGAGCGAAGCGAGCATTTGCAGCCGCACGGCTGCGGCTAGGAAGGGAGGTGATGGCTAAGTGCCCGCGAGAGTTCGCATAACGAAATTTATGGTAAATCTGACTTTATTTTATGGCCTAACGCCACCTCACGAATTACCCTTGCAAGTTTCGCGCATTACTCGGAAAGGAATATCCGCTTTGAAAAAGCTTCTATCCAAGCTGTTCGCTAAGGACACCCTTCTCAAAATTATCTTGGTGCAGGTCATCATCCTGCTATTCATGTTCATCACGAGTGGTCGTATCGAAATTTACCATCGCGGCTCCATTGATTTAGGCTCGCAATATGGCGGCGTAGAGATAAAAATTCAGCAGTAACCTCTAGATGCTGCTTGCGCCATAGCGCAAAAAAAGCGGCTCTGAATACCAGAGCCGCTGCACTGCTGAGCAGTAAGCTGGGCTAGCCAGCGAGACGAGAGGGGGGTATTTCCGCCCCACCCCAGGCGGTGACTGCTACATTGCCGGTGAGATCCGCTCCTGGTGGCACGCGGAACCTGATCGCGAACTCAGTTCATGACGCCTGTACTGCGCAGGGTGGCCAGCTTGGCCAGGATCCGTGCCTTGGCGGTATCCAGCGTGGCGGCATTGGTTTTGCTGGACAGCTTTTCGCGAGGCTTACCGCCGAGGAAATAACTGATGCGTTCCGCATTGGCGCCAGAAGGATGGGGCAGTCCATCCAGCAGCTGCTCCGGCTTCAGCAGGCCTTTAGCTTGCAAGTGCTGAAAGACCTCGGTGACCTTGGGCCCGAGCGGCACGTAGAGACACTGCGGGCCCAGTACCCGAATTTCCTCCGCCAGGTGCGTTTCCACCTGGTGCCGCAGGCTGCTACGACTGAGCATGCTGGGGCTGCCGCTGTAATCCTTGCCGTTTACAAACACCGGGTAGCGCAGTGCCGAAGTGGAGTGCAGCAGGTGCCGATGGGTGTCGAACAAGCGTGCACAGCTGTTGATGCCCAATAGCTTATGGACTCCGACATAATCCAGCATCCTGACCAGGTTGTTTCGCAGGGGGCCGGCAAAACTGCCGGTGTCTTTGGCTGCTTGTTTCGCCTGTTGAACCGAGGTGCCTAGGCGGAGCTGCTGACCAGCTTCTGTCAGGGCGAGACGTGTTTGCTGCAAGCCTGGCGTGATGCCGCACACCACAATCCGAGCCCCCAAATTGATGTGATCAAACGGGGCATAGAAGGTCTGCAGGTCGCCTTCGGATGCCAGTAGAAGCTCTGCTGGCAGAGGGTGCGAAAAGTTGTGGGTGGAGGCGGAAATCAGTTTGCTGAATTGTTCAAGGCTCATGACGATGTCCTTTTTGCGGTGGTGATAGGTTTGAGTTTGGGTATCAATCTGCGCGTGTGGCGATGAACCCCCGGCGCCCTTTCAACCAGCGCAACGCCTCCTGGGCGTCGACCACCGTCTGGCTCTGTTGCTTGCGAGTCTGAAGACGATCCGCCGCCGTAGGCTGGGCGGCATTGCGCACGGCACGCTCAGACATCTGTCCCAGTAGCGCAATTTCCTTTAGCGTCAGGTAGCCCGTCACAGGCTGATTAAAGAAAGGCGGCACCGAATCCTCGTCAAATCCATCGACGGCCGAGAAGTCCAGCAGGGCCCGTATCTGCGCATGAAACAGGAGCTGCTCAAGCTTCACCGGTACCCCAATTGCACGACCTCTGACGGTGAGCGAAAACTCTTCGATGCCAGGACGTGCGGACAACACCAAAATGGCTAGGCAGACCCAGTCATCATTCATGTGCTCCTGTTCCTGCTCATCCTTGGCAAGCCTGATACGTCCGTTGACGGCGTAGTCATAGCAGTCCTTGGCAATCGCACGAATACGACTTTCTCCCTGAAAAATCCGATCCAGTTGGTCAACCTGGTTTTCATCAAAATCGCTGTGGAACGCCGTCAGTGAAGCGGCCATCCAGCCCAGATAGGCGTCGTGTGCTTCCTCCAGGATCTCGTCCAGGCCGAGCTTTTTCTCGGGGGAAATAAAGTTTTTCTCAAATCGATTACGCCAGGATGTGCTCATCGTATCTGCCCTCAGTTGGTATGGGCCCAAACTACCGAACAAATATGATACTTTCAATGATTATTTTATGATATTTCATATGATTATTTTTGACGATACTGCGGCTCCTTGGGAGCGCGCTCTCCGACTCTTCCTATATGTGATAATGTCCTTTATCACATATAGGAAGGGACACCTCGATGAGGCTCGAAAAAGACCTGGTGCGCGAAATCCTGCTCGCGGTCGAAGCTCATGAAAAGCCTCCCCTTGGCTGGATGGTACTGAAACTCGAAGATCGAGATCCGGGCCTGGTGTCGTATCACGTCATGCTTTTAGCCGAGGCAGGTTTGTTGGCCGGGATCAGTCTGGGCGGGATGAACCACTTCGAATGGCAGCCCATGCGGCTCACCTATAGAGGTCACGAGTTTCTTGATACCGTTCGCGACGGCGAGGTCTGGCGTCGTACCAAGGCGGGTGCTGAGAAAGCGGGGGTGGCGGGCCTCGACATGCTCTTGGACTTAGGCAAGGCTATTAGCAAGCAGATGCTCAAGGAGAAGTTGGGGATCGAGCTGCCATGAGCGGAATTGTCCTAACGGGCTCGATCACGGCGCAGGTTCCGGCTCTGATCAGCCAGGCCGGCGAGCGCGCGGGAGTGCGCTTCCTGGAGTTTTTCACGGCCAATATCCGCAACCTCAACACACGGCGCGCCTATGCTCGCGCAGCAAACGAGTTTTTGACCTGGTGCAGCACCGTGGGGGTAGCCTCGATCACGGCAGTGAGCCCTCTGCATGTGGCGACCTGGATCGAGCTGCAGCAGCAAAGACTGGCAGCCCCCTCGGTGAAGCAACGGCTGGCCGCGATCCGGCACCTGTTCGACTGGCTTGTAGTCGGGCAGGTGGTACCGCATAACCCGGCGGCGTCGGTGCGCGGGCCCAGTCATGCGGCCCGCACCGGCAAGACGCCGGTGCTCGAGCCGTCCGAAGCTCGGCAGTTGCTAGACAGCATCGATGACAGCACACCGGCAGGTTTGCGTGATCGGGCGTTAATTGCGCTGATGGTGTTTTCGTTTGCCCGCATTGGCGCGGCGTTGAGCATGAAGGTCGAGGACGTCTATACGCAAAATCGGCGGCTATGGGTACGGCTACGGGAGAAAGGTGGCAAGCAACATGCCATGCCCTGTCATCATTCGCTGGAGGCGTACTTGCAGGCGTACCTCGTAGAGACCGGTTTAGACAACGATCCAAAGGGGCCGCTGTTTCGCACGTTGGGGCGGGGTACCGGGCAGCTGAGCCCGAATGCACTACCACAGGCCAACGCGCATGCGATGGTGCGTCGGCGGGCCCTGGCAGTAGGGATCAAGACGCCGATTGGCAACCACTCGTTCCGGGCCACGGGGATCACAGCGTACCTAAAGAATGGTGGTACGTTGGAGAATGCGGCAGCGATGGCTAATCATGCGTCGACCCGTACCACTCAATTGTATGATCGGCGTCGGGACGAGATCACATTGGATGAAATCGAGCGAGTACGGTTTTGATCCATATCATAAGCTCATTCGGTGATGTTTTTGGATAGCAGGAAATAGTTGTAATCCACCAACGCCTAATGTAGACTATAAGTATCAATATCTAGGTTTATACAATGAAATCAATAAGTCTTTTTGCATGTGGCGGAATAGGTGACCTAGGATTACGCCACGCGGGTTTTGATGTACTTGTTGCGAATGAATTAATTCCCGAACGTGCTGAAGTATTCAAGTATAATTTTCCAGAATCTCATATGATCATTGGAGACATTTGGGAAAAACAGGATGAAATACTAAGTGAAACCAAAAGATTATTAGGATCTGATCGTCTTGATTTGGTCTTTGCAACGCCCCCCTGCCAGGGAATGTCAAAGAACGGTCGTGGTAAATTATTAAATTTGTCACGAGCAGGCTTAAGGCCTGAGGTCGATCCTCGAAACCTCCTGGTGTTGCCAACCATTGCGATTTTCAAAAAAAGTGAAGCACACACGTTAGTTATGGAAAATGTGCCAGAAATGGAAAACACATTTATTCCAGATCCTGAAAACGGAAATGACTTAATAAATATTATTGACCTTATTGGCAGATCCTTAGGGCCTGAATTTACGCATTCTGTAAATGTTGTAGAGTTTGCTGATTATGGGGTGCCTCAAAGTAGACAGCGACTCATATCAATTTTCACTAAAAACCAAAATTTAAAAGCGCACTTCGACATACACGGGACATTACTCCCCCCCACAACCCATAACAAGCTGGGCATTAATAAGGCTAAGTGGGTCACTGTGCGCGATGCCATATATGATACTCCGCCACTTGACGCTTCTTCAGCAAAAAACGCAGAACACAAAGAGATTCCATACCACAGGGTGCCACTACTGGATGAAGAAAAATACTTGTGGGTTAGTAATACAGCCACAGAGAAAAGTGCTTTTGATAATCAGTGCATAAACCCTGCTTGTCGGTATGACGCTAATCCTTCTCATAAAGCTTCGAGAAACCTGGAGGGGATTAACCGATCCAGTACAGAAACGCCTATTTACTGTTTAAAATGTTCTTCGTTACTTCCTCGTCCCTGGGTAAAAAAAGAAGGTCAATACCGATTAATGAAAGGTTTCACCAGTGCTTACAAGCGCATGAGCTGGAATTCACCAGCTAGCACCTTGACCCGAAACTTGTCGTATGCCTGCAGCGATAATAAATTGCACCCTGAGCAAAATAGAGTTTTGTCTTTGTATGAAGCAATGAAGCTGCATACTATTGCAGACTATTCATTTGACTGGCGCCGGGCAGATGGAAAAAAAGTCAGTGATAAACTTATAAGAGAACTTATTGGCGAAAGCATTCCACCTAAAGGCTTAGAGCAAATATTCGCCTTTATTGCCTCTGTTGCTGATAATAAAAACAATATAGATCGTAAAAATACCTTTCAGAAACAAGCTCTTACCAGCAATCATCAGCAAGAGCTGTTTGTTTAGCATTATATGAGGTGACCACGGTTATAACGATTTATATAATCTATGTATCTGCGGTCATCTTCAACTGCAATCCAATTCCGATACATCTTTCCAATTCCCTCTCTTTTCATGATGGAAACGCTTGTAGTTCTTCCACCACCTTCTTTTGGTTGAACAATTGCACCCCAATCTTCAGGGCTTAGGTCTGAACCAAAAAATACTGCTACAATTTTTGGTACACCATTAAAAAAGTCCCACAAGATACCAACTAAATTGTTAGTTTCCCTATGATGTGCTTTCCAGGTGTAACCTGTCATGAGGCTTATTCGAGTGTCGCCTATATGCGGCTTAGTCATATTTAACTTGGCACATTTAGCCGGCGTAGGAACATCACCACATGTTGCTTTTATTTCTAAACCGCCGTTGGCAAACGGGCTAAATGGGAATTTATCCCTTAAGCCGTTTTTTAATCGGATATCCTCATATAAATTTAAGCCATGGGCATCCATCAACAATAGGTCAGGGTATCCATCTTGGTGAGGATTTCCGACATATCGATTTTCAGATTCTTTTACCAAACTTTTTGCAAACAGCTCGCCGATGAAAGCGGATAAGTTCCTCATGCCCAGAATCGAGAACACGTCCACTGGAATATCGTTTAATGATTCAATTACTAATTGCACATCAGCTAAGGCTCGCTCAAAAATCTCCGTGCCTATTGTTTCAACTTGCCCAGAAGCCGTTATAAAGCTAGTGTTTGCCTTGCTATTTATCAGATATGTCATCAACTGCTTCCTGCAAAACGTATTCAAAAAACGCTTTTTTATCTACTTCAAGCGCTGTAATTATTTTGTCTAACGAGTCCAACGTGATATTTCTTCTAGCCCTTTCTATTCCTGATATGTACGTCCTATCTAATCCTGCTTTTTCAGCAAGTTTTTCCTGACTCAGTTTATTAATAATCCTGAAATGTTTAATTGTTTTTGAAGTTCGCAATACGAGACTGTCGGTCATTACTAGCTAACTCAATATTTAATTTATTATCCCGCAATTGCCGACTATAAGTACACGGACTATAAGTCACAAAATCCGTTTCGTTGCAAACCTGATTAAATTCAGTATTGTTTTATATCAATGGATTTAAATTAATAACACTTATCTTTTTCATAGCTTTTTTAGTGAATGTAAATAATTAATTATTATCAACTTCATTGGCAATATATTTAATAATGCATATGAGCTATGTATACAAACAAGAATATAACGGAGTTATTGTTAAATCGGCCGTACCGGTTCACAGGTTTCTGTTAACCAGATCTGGTTAAAACGGTTACCAAAAGCAGAATAACGGCTGCCACTTCCATATGTTTTGGTTAGCGTGCGCATCGTCCAACACGAACAGGCCGGAGAGCCGAACATGCACGCGCAGCAACAGGAAGTCACTGTAATGCCAACCATCCCAAAACGTCATATCGACATGAGCCCTGAAGACCGTCTTGCGTATCTCGCTGACGACTTGCATGAGTACAGCCCATGCCCGTACTCAAGGGATGTTTTGTTGACCTGGCTTTCTGCCCAGCTGGCTAGCGGCGCGCACGCAGGGCCAGATGCTGGCCGCACTCTCGATATTGCTTACGAGGACTGGATTAACCCAAATGAATACACAAACGATTGATGCTGACCACGTTGCAAAGCTCTGGGAAACCGGAGCTTTGCGCGACCTTCGCGCCGTGCGTCAGGAGGGCGGCAAGTGGGCTTTGCAAGGCCGAATAGGGACGCACTGGCTTTCAGTCCGCAGCCGTCGACAAGATGTAAGGCTCTGGGCCTCGCTGGACACGCTGGAACGCTTTTGCAGCACGACCGGCGCCAAGCAACTGACCGTCGAACTTTAAACGCAGACAAACCGAAAAGGGCATCAAAAGATGTTTGATGATGATGGGCAATATGAGCCGATGGATGACCTGGGCTCATGCAGGACATGTGGTGAGGATACCCGTTCGCCAAGCGTGAGGATTTGTAGCCGGTGCGAGCTGCAGGACATGATCGACAACGATGACAGCATGCCGCACAACTTCAGCGTGCGCTAAGCCCTTCAGTAATTTTGGCCCCGCATTTTCGGGGCCGTACCCTCTCAAAAATAGGTTATCTAGCCATAGCTCACGACTTTTCCTGCACATCCAGCATCGATCAGACCAAGTTTTTTTTCGGGTATGCCAACGGTGTGGTTTATGACGCATTTGGTGCTCGAGCATTTGACGCCGGGTCATCCGGTAACGGCCAAAGCAAGCCTGTGACTGCGGACGAAATCCGAGAAGCTATCGAATTTTTGAAAGCCGACAGCAGATCCACCAGCTCCGTGATTAAGCTGGCTGTAGAGCTTGAAGACATGTTGTTCAATCACGAACCGAGCATGACCTACAGGGTAAATTTTTCCTGATTTCTGGGCAAACTGGCCCACCGTTTAGAGTCCAAGCATGAATTTTGATTTGAGCGATATCGGTACCGAGTGCTTCACCACCTGGCACCACGTTTTTCAATATGCACAACAGGAAAACACCCTGCGATTGCATGACGCGCTGGCCTCGTTTCCCAGCCAATTAGGTTCGGTTATCGTCGATGACGATCATCAAAAATTCGAGCTGACCACCATGGATGGTGTGGAGTGGCTGACAGACGGGTACGACCGAATCAAAGTCATCGGGAAGACACAGCAGCCGGACGGCCTGTATCACTTCGGGAGGCGCCATTGTCTGTGCCCTGATGGCACGCTGATGTACTTCGACTGATCGACGGCCACGTCATAAGGCAGGAGCTACGGTTGTGCTTGTGCTCGATCAGCACTCTGAATCGGCATCATCAGGGGTCACGGAAAGCCCCGAAAAATCACGCTCATTCATCAAATTTGATTGACACAAGTGTTAGGTTGTTTATGCTTGTAAACGAGGACTGCAACTGCGCATTCGTCGAGCTTGGACACCAGTGATACGTCCCCTCGCATTTTTGGCAGCAGAGAAAGCTGGTTTCTCTGAAGTAGTGACGACGGGCATAGCCGGTCGGATTCTGAACCCACGGCCAGTGATGGCCAGGAGCTAAAGGATCGCTGCGACTACTCCTCTAGAACACTGAAAAGGCGCCCATTTGGGCGCCTTTTTCATTTCTGCGTTGGTTCTGGCTCGACAGTCACCGGGACAGATTTAGGCGGTCGCGAAACCTGCCCTACCAACGTGCCATGGGCCCGGCGCTGGGGATACCACGTCACAACGTAGTATCCGAAACCCGTCCGCTCATGACGTGGCTCAAGGATCAGCGTTCCCGTTGCCGTTCTGAGCACTGCAATGCGATTGCCACCGCGTTGCTCTTTGAATTCACAGTAAATCTGCGCTCCTGGGACAATCATTTTTGCGATGTGCGCGGCTACACCATCGATGGTTGTGCAGCCATGCTTGAGCAGATCTGCTTGATGGGCTTCCCATACGTGAATCACGCCAAAACCACTGTTTGCACGCCGGTGAACACCCACACGCAGATAGATCTCCCCGCCGGGAAGGTAGAATTTTGGCATGTCTGGAATCGTGCCGAAGCTAAAACCCCCGTCAGGGTAAGCCACAAGCACGTTTTCTTTGAGTTTGAGCAGTTCTGACAAGAACGAATCCAGAGCCGGAGCAGGCCGGGGCAGTAGTAAGGGACTGATGGCCCGCATTGTGACAGACAGCACCCGGTCAGCGGAATGACCTCAAAAAGCAGGCTCTAAGAAGGCCACTGCAAGGCCCTACAAGCGCGTATAGAACACGCCACAAGCCACCCGCTAGGGTAGTTTGGGTGGCAGCTGAAAATCGCCGCTATGCGCACCTGATGGCCTCTGGCGAGGTACCAAAGTGTAAAGGTGTGGCCCACCCATGCTCGCGAGCTAGAGCTATCTGCGTGGCATTCGCAGTGAGCTACTGAGGCCTATTTCTATTTTTCTTTCTGTATACCTACGCGTGCATGTGTACGTACGCAGGTGTGTATGTGTGTGCATGTACGTGTGTGTGCGCATACATGCATGTGTGTATGCGCACCTACGCATGGGTGGGGGGCCCTGTCTGACTATGGCTTCGTCACTTTACAGATTTTAGGTATACGTAAACGGTCGGTCGACTGATTTTCAACCTGCGTGCAATCTCAGCAACAGACACCCCTTCTGCGCGCAGCTGGATAGCTTGGGCTGGCTTGGTATCGTCTGCTTTCTTGCAAGCCCTGACGGCTTTCATCTTTGCCGCTACAGTCGTGCCTTCCTTGTCCGCCTGCTCTGCTTGCACTCGTGCGCTGATGCGTCCACCACGTGCTCCACGGAATGCCTGGAGTTCGCTGAAAGCTTCGTTGCTCAACGTGCCGGTGTAGTGTGTCCACGTCCATTTAGCGACACTCGTGACGATGTGCCTGACTTCGTTTGCCGGCAGTGCAGGCACTGAGTCGTTGTAGTCATCTGCACGTGCCGAAAGGTAGCGCTTCCATGTCATGTAATCAGCGTCAGACTTGTACATCATGACGTGCTGGTACGCATGGAACCGAAGACGATCAAAAACGGTGACATTGCGTCCAGCAGCACCGGCATTCTTGAGTTCTTCTCGCTGAGACGACTTGTCTGGCACGAACAGATCGAGGCCGTCTTCAAGCTCGTGAAGGGTGTACGGTTCTGATCGCAGATCGACCCGACGCCAGTCCGGATGGACTGGGTTCTTTGCGATCATGTTCGCGTATTGGGGATCACCGCCCAACGCAAAAATCAGCGCTGCCTCGATGGCAGCGACGTAGCGCATGGCTTTGATTGACGTGTGATCGCCCTTAGCAACAGCCCGCGAAAGGGCATAGTACGCATGCGCACGGCCACTTTCGGGATTAACCGCAAGGAAATTCGGTAGGGGCACCATTCCGTCAAAGATTGCTTTCATCTGGCGAGAGATAGGGTCAGAAATGACCGGCTCGTCAATGTCGATGACAATCCAGAAAATCGCGTTTGGCGGGTTGACCTGGATATGACGATAAGCCAAAGCCACGGCCAATTTCTGGATCTCCAGAGGGCCGGGAAGCACGTTAGCGCAGCGGGGACGGTAAGGCAGCCGAGGGGCCGCGAAAAGTTCTAGCTGATCCACTGGCGCCGCCCTGTCAGCATCTCTGCTGAATGGCGGCGGCCACGGGTTGAACAAGCGCTGAATATGCGCATATACTGACTCCAGATCTGAAGAGATTCAGTACGTCTCCGGGCCGCCAAGCTGGTACGTACTGGATCTCAGGTCTATTTTTTTGTTTGTCCTCAAGGCCCCGCTAACGCGGGGCTTTGTGTTTCTGGTGTTCCACGACTCCGAATCTCGATTGCCTGCCCTCGTCATAAGGGGCTCTGGCTTAGCAATCATTGAGTTATAGCAAATTCTTCAATTCCTACGCTAGCCGATTCTGCCGCTGGCTAGTCATCACCTTTCCAATTTCCCAGCAATTCCAAGCCTTTTGGAACGAAAAAATTTAGCGTCCACCCGGTCTAGGGCCTGCGCGGTCGTCTTCTTCGTTGCGGCCACGCTTCCAGCTAGGCACCCGAGGCCGGTCTCGATCATGCCCGGCTTTATCGTCCTCGATCTGTTGCCGCTGATGCTGTTGCGTGCTCGATGCCGTCTGAGCCGCCACTGCCTGCTGTATGAGCTCCTGTCGCCGCTGCTCGAGCAAATATGCGCGCTCCTGTGCGAGATCTGATGCTTTCGCAGCACCGTGGCTCAGTGCTTTGCAATCAAACGCACGCCCAGGGCGATCAACATCGATGCCGGTCTGTATTCCGAGTATCGCTTTAAAGATCGTGCCCACCCTGTCTACTAATAACTTGTCTGCCTCTGGCGATGCGAAAGCCGATCCCCAGAGTTTCTTAGATGCGGCCATAGCCCGTTGAGCTTCTGCCTGCGCGTACTGTTTAAACTGCTGGAGAAAAAACCGGATCACGGGATCATCTGTTTTTGCAATAGCAATATCAGAAATATCTACGCCAGATTCAATACCCGCCGCCGCATCTTTGTAGTCCGCTATAGCACTACTATTGCTATTAACAAAATCAGTAACAGCAGATTTGATATCAGGGATATCCTCAGATGCTTTTTCGAGCTCATCAATAGCGTCTGTGTATTCGCTAAACTCTGGGTCA
The DNA here is from genome assembly GCF_001423465.1 of Pseudomonas sp. Leaf129. NCBI lineage: Bacteria > Pseudomonadati > Pseudomonadota > Gammaproteobacteria > Pseudomonadales > Pseudomonadaceae > Pseudomonas > Pseudomonas sp. Leaf129. The sequence goes on from NZ_LMOC01000013.1 coordinate 13,203, forward strand.
AATTCTTTACTGCGGCCTTGGTCTCGATCAGCATCAACTTCTGTTTTTCCATGACGGCTTTCGACTCTTTCCGTTCGTTCTTCCATGACTCTCTTGAATTCTTGTCCAGTAAGTTCCTCTGACGGTCTTTGTCCTGCATGTAACTCTCTTTTGCTGATTGCATCTGCTCCAAATTGATTCTTGTCATATATTCCACCTTTAAAGCGCATGGCTTTTTGATCGTCACCAAACTTTACTGATATGTAATCGGCGCTACTCCTTGTAATAGTTCCACCTGCCTGCTTGAGATACTTCTCAATATCTTCGCGGCAATTTATATGGCCACTAATAACAAGATCAGAGACAAATTTATGCACGTCTCGTTTACTTGTCGCCTCTTTATCAAAGGAACTGATATTTATATCTCTTGCCACCAATAAATCACGGGGATTTTGCAACCCAAATTTATTACAGGCATGATCTATATATGCGTCATTTTGTTCGCGAAACTTTTGATTATTACCCTTACCGCGTTTACCATCATAATTAGGCTCAAACGGATTCCAATATTTACCACTTTCTAAGTTTACACGCGGAATTGTGTAATGGATCTCTAGCCTGCCGGTGTGTGTGTGCTGGACAGCTAACATATTTCGGCAATCGTCAGGAATACCGGCAAATGCAAAACCCTTGAAGTCCTGCAGTATTTCATCTTTCAAGCCCGGCGTAGAATTAATCAATGTGGTTTCTTCTGGACTGAAACTCAAAACTCCCGACGTATACTTATTTTTAAACGTCAGGCCATCGCAGGCTTGTACAAATGATTTTGGATCACCCTCCAGGACGACTGGCGCAGGATCGCGTTCCTTCCATTCGTTGGATTCTTTGTCGTAATAGCTGCCACCCGTTAAGTAGTCCACGGCCTTTTGTGCGCCAGTTGTTTGCATTGCTAGACCATTAATCATGATTGCGAGGTCTCCCGCGTTTTGGCTGCAAGCTGTTTGCCTTTTTTGTTATAAGCCGCACGTCCTCCCGAATTTCGTTGAGCCGCATCAATATCAAGTCTGAGCTTGCATTTTGCTTATATATGTTTGCGTGCCTCGCAATCATGTTGATATTTGAATTTAGCCGCCCATACCACCCGTTAAACTCTCTCAGGGCTGGTTTGAGGTCGTTCTTAGATTCAACCACTTCTCTGTTCTCGATCATGGCTACAACGAGCTCTGCGAGCCCCATGCCGGCTTTGGCTGCCTTGACCTTGAGCAACGCATGCTGCTTTTTAGAGAGTTTTGCTTGTAAATGGATTACTCGTTCCATTGTCCTGCTCCTGTGTTTTTTTGTTTTGCCTTTAGGGGTATGGGGGAACCCCATTGGGTCTGGGCAAAGCCCAGCAAGGTCTCAACATGTGAAACATGTTGAGGAGGAGCCTTGTTTGCTCTTATTCCACGCCTTCCAATCGCACACTTGCAAGTTTTATTTTTCGTGACTCACATATATAGTGTCTAAAAACAAGAACGAGGACAGACAATTATGAGAGCGCCAAAAATCACTGTTTCCTTGATTTTATTGGTACTTTCGCAATTTTCATTTGCTGACATGCTGGTGAGTGATGAAGCCTCGTTCAAGCAAAAATATTTTGATAATTTCAACAGAACGGTCGAATCAGCAAAAAATATGGTCGTTAATGCCGCCCAGCTAAAAGCCATTGGTGATACAGCGCAAATGGGTGTAGATGCCATAAACAATGGATTCGCAAACACAACGGCACGACTGGACAAAGGAAAAGAAGAGCGTCAAAACCTAGAGCATTTAGAACGTGTCCAGCCAGCCAAGGACGCTTGCGATACTTTGGCTGTATCTGTTGGACTCAATGATGCTGAATGCGCCGAAGCCGATCAGATAGACAGAAAGGCCACAGAACGTGCTGCGAGGTATTCGGCGGCTACCGGCGGTGGCATGATGAACAAAGGCGAAGAAGTCAGCGTGCAAGACATAAATAGCGTTAATACAAAAATAGCCGCTGAGATAATCGACAAGTGCGCAAAGCTTGATGGCAAGTGCCAAGATCCAAAACTATGGCTTACCAGTTCTGCATTGACTGCTGATGAATACAGAGCTTTACAGCTTCAAAATGATCTAGCCGCAGGTTCACAGATAGCAGTTCCCCACGTCACAAGCTTACTACCGGGATCGCCAGAGTACGCACATGCTGTAGTCGAAGACGTACGCATAGAGAACGCACGAGAACAAGCAAGATCAAGTCTGGAGGCAATACAGATCGCCCAGCACGGCACCATCACTGGCAGTGGCACTCGCGCTCCTGGGAGGGTCGAGCTTTACGACGATTTCGACGATAAGCACATAGGTAGTAAAGAGTGGATATGCGCTGTCACCAACTCATGTACTGACAACTATGTGCCACCCGCTGAAGCCCAGCGCCGGGCGGCAGAACTAAAAGCTGTGGCTACGTCGCTGGCACTCGATCAGTACAAATCAGATCTTAGACGCGAAGCACTATTGCAAAGTGCTTTGCTCAATGAAGTAAATAAAGCAGCACCAACAATAAGAGAGGTTACACAATGAGCGATTTCAAAAGATTATCACAACAAGACAAAATTACTTTTGCACAAGTACATCAAAAAATTGACCACGATGAACTTGCAGACAAGTTTATTGAAGGAGTGGATAGGTTTGAAAAATTGCCCGGCAGCCGAGAGTTTATTTTGATTTCAAAACCAGAAGTAACCGACCAAGTATGGGATGCCTTAGTTAAATCCAGAATTGGCAAAGTTATTGATTTCGACAATGGCGATTCCGACGATGATTATAAAAAAGGCATGGTCGTAGAAAAGAATTTACTTGAAGCATTTATTCAATTTATTACTATCCTACTTCAAAAGATTTTTGAAGGTTTGTCGGGTGGAAAAGTCAGGGGATCAGGCCATGACGACGACCGCGCACCCGGCAAGGGCCGTAGACCACGCGACGCGGAGAATGGCTATGAGCGCTAACAGCCCCCTTCCCTGCCCTGCAGGGGAGCAGCAGCGATGGAGTACCACCACGCGATTACTTCAGCTGTGATCGCATCTGCCGCGACCATGGCGCATGCCAACGTGCCCATACATCTCAGGTCTGACATGGCGTCTCAATCTGCGAAGGACTACGCAAAAGCTGTGCTTGATCGACATGAGGCTGCGTCGGCCATCGACCAACACATAGTCGCCCTGGGTGATGTGATGAGCCTAGACGGACAGACGCTGCGGCTTGATCCTCGGCAGCTGCTTGCAGTCATTGAAGGTGGTGATTCGACGATTCAAAACATCTTCGATCCAAATGCTGGGCAGTGCTACAGCAACTGCTATCAGAACTGCCACGGCTCTCGAAGCTGGAGATAGTCATCACCAGAGGCCACAGGGACGTGGCCAGCGCATGGACGCGCATCCAAGCCTAAAGCAGCCGCCGGGCCACCTTCGGCGGCCACGGCGAAGGTGGCGACCTCCCCAGCCCGGCCCTGCCGGGC